>CALRUK020000001.1:0-435088 GCA_943371335.1 Synechococcus sp. UW140
GAAGCGCGCAGGCCGGGACGGCCGGAGGCGTCAGGTATCGGAGCCGAATGGCCGCGACCCGGCACGGCGCGCGGGGCGCAGCCCGCAGAGCCCGACGGCGGCACGCCGGGACGCTATATCACAATCGGCACTCTTCATCTGCTGCACCAACAGCACCGAAGACAAGTCACCCAGATCCATTTGCGTGCCCCATGACCACCGCCGCCAGAGCCGAAATCACCGCCTGGGCCTTTCGCACCCGGTTCCGCCGAGGCGCGTTTGGCTGGAAAGGCACTCAACTGGCCACAGGCCGCATCAACGAAGCTCTGACCGAGATCCGTGCCGTTGCCCGCCACGACACCGCCTGTGCCGCCGAAGGTGCCGTGCTGCTGCTTGAGAAGCTTTCGCCTGCCCTGTGCCAGATCGACAGCTCATCGGGCGCCCTGGGCAATGCAACTTACGCTGCGATCCAGGAACTGGCGCCCCTGATCAGCCAAGCACCCGTGAGCACCAAGGTGCGCCAGAAATGGCTCGACCGCCTGTTTGATGCCATTCAGGAAGATGACCCTCCCTATATCGAGTCCCTCGGTGATTACTGGGGCGATCTGTGCGCTACAAAAGAACTCGCCTCCGCCTGGGCCGACCAGCTCCTGCCGACCCTGAAGAACGTCTTGCGAGAGCGCAAGCGCGGCACCTACGCCTTCTTCTCCAGCACCACCCTCTGCTACAGCGCCCTGTTCAAGGCCAACCGCCACGATCAGATCCTGGAACTGCTGGCCATGGATCCCCGACCGATCTGGCCCTACCTGGTCTGGGGCGCCAAAGTGTTGGCGACCCGCGGCCGGATCGATGAAGCCATCGCCTACCTGCGTGAACGCGCAGGGAGTACCACCAGCGAAACTTCCATCGCCCGCTTTGCTGAAGAAGAACTGCTCAAAGCCGGTCGCCGCGCCGAAGCGTTCAACCAGTACGCGCTGCTCGCCAATCAGGCCAACACCCACATCGCCACCTTCCGGGCCGTCGCCAAGAAGTACCCCGAGCTGGCCAAAGACAACTTGCTGAACCACCTGATCGCATCCACACCCGGTGAGCCGGGCAAGTGGTTCGCCACCGCTAAGACCCTGAAGCTGTACGAGCAGGCGACCCGCCTGGCTTGGGCTTCCCCGTGCGACCCCAAGACCCTGAACCGCGCCGCACGCGACCACCTCAAGACCCAGCCAGACTTCGCGATGCAATGTGCGCTCGCCTCTTTGCACTGGATGTCGATGGGCCACGGTTTCGAACTGACCGGCCTGGACGTGCTGGAGGCCCACCGATTCGCCATCGAGGCCGCAGCGGTGACTCAACAAGCCCGAACGTCCATCGAACAAGTGCTCGCATCCGATGGACCCATGGTTGCCTGGATGCAACGATCGCTGGGTACCGTGCGGTAGCCTGCTCAGCAAGGGACGGTTGGCTTCCCATCAAGTAGCTTTCCAAGCAGGTGAGCGTTTCCACCCGAGCGGGAACACTCGCCATTTCACTACCATTGACTGTTCAAGGCTGATCTCCGACACTCGAACCTAACGCCTGAAAGTTCGCGTGTTGCGCAACTGGTCATTGGCCGAGCAGGGTCTCAAGCGACCGCTTTGTTGCTCAGACCGGTCACTCTATTGATGCGAGCCGGGCAAGGTAGCAGGAGCAACTGATCACACCAAGGATGAATTGGTTCTCCCGACCCGCTGCGGTCGGTGTTGATGTAGGCAACGATCCCAGAAAACCGTCCGAGAAACCGGGGGAATCCCACCCCGGATACTTGGCGGCACGGCTTATCGGAACCATTGCGAAGAGCATCCGCAGTTGGCCCGCGGGTCCGAAACACGTAGCCAAGGTCTTCTCAAAGAATTAGATCGGCCAGAACCATAGAACGTCCAAAAGCATTCTCTGGTGTGGTGACCTCATGGCTGCACCGAGCAGTGCGAAGCTGCCACATGAGCCGCTCAGTGCGATGCCTCGTAGTGTGCAAGCGGCTCATTACCATTTAACGCAACGAGCAAATTTTCAGCAGCCTGCAACTCGATGGCTCGGCGAACCTTCTTCACCGCCGAACCAATGTGGGGTGTGAAAACCGTGGAGGGGTGTTGCAAGAGTTCCGGATGAATCTGGCGTGGACGGTCTGCCAGCAGCCAGTCTTCCATCTCGTACACATCGGCGGCGTAGGCACCCAGGCGCTCGTCCTTGAGCGCCCGTGCCACGGCAGCCTCGTCCACAACCGAGCCTCGCCCAATGTTGACCAGGATCTGCCCCCGCCGAACACCTTCAAGCATGGTGTCATTGACGAGGTGACGCGTTACGTCCAGCAGCGGAACGGCCAGAATGACATAGTCGGATTGCGACAGGGCCTCACCCAGGCTCACCATGGTCAGGCGTTCGTCATCACCATGCGGGTCCACGCCCAGCAGTTGAGCGCACCCGAAGCCACAGAGACGGTCCACAATGGCCCGCCCAACGGCGCCAAGTCCGACGACCGCCACTATCGAGCCGTGCAACCCCATTCCGTACAGCTGGGGACGCCATCCTGCGTAGCTCTTGCGAACACTGACGTCACCTGCCAGCACATGGCGCGCGGCGGCGATGGCCAGCCCAATGGCGAGTTCTGCCGTGGGTTCTGTGAGCAGGTCAGGAACGAAGCTCACGCTGACACCGGCTTGCGCACATGCCTTGAGGTCAAAGTTGTCATACCCCTTCAGGGCGCAAGCGATGGTCTTGAGCCTGGGAGCGTGCAACAGGGTTCGCTGATCTACCCGGTCAGGCATGAAAGCCATCATTGCGTCGGCATCCTTCAGATGACGGTGGAGCTCGGCCTCGCTCCACGGCTCAGGACCGGGATTCATCACCACTTCACCAACCTGCATAAGACGCGCCAGTACCTCTTCATGAATGGGCTGCGTCACCACAATTTTCGGCATCATTACCTTCCTCTCTCTTTCTATTTCAGATGTTTGCGAAGCGCCGACCCAATGCCGTCGACCACGAGCACGCATATGAGGATGGACAGCAAAATGGCGGAGACTTCGTCGTACTTGATCAGGCGCAGAGCCGCCATGAGTTCAAAGCCAATGCCGCCCGCACCCACGATGCCCATCACTGCCGATGCGCGAAAGTGATATTCCCATCGGTAGATGGTGATGTCCGCCAACTGGGGCAAAACCTGCGGTAACACAGCATGGGTGATGACCTGAAACCGGCTTGCGCCCGCGGCCTTAGCGGCCTCCAGAGGTTTCGGGTCCACGTGCTCTATGGCTTCGGCGTAGAACTTGGCCACCATGCCCGTGGAATGCAGGGCCAACGCCAGCACACCAGGCAATGCCCCAAAGCCCACGGCCGCGACGAACAGAATGCCCAGGATGATTTCAGGCACAGACCGAAATGCAGCCAAGATGGTTCTGACGATTCGCCCAACCACCGCATTCGGCGCGGTGTTGGGCGCCGCCACCAGGGCCAGCGGCAACGACGCCAGAACGGTCAAGGCCGTTCCCGCAATCGACATGGCCAAGGTGTCGCGCAGTGGAATGACCCATTGCTCCCAGCGAGCGAAGTTGGGCGGCACCATCTCAGAGGCCAACTGCTGAATGGCAGGAGCCCCTTCGATGAAACGCTGCGCGTCAAAGAAACCGGTGACAAACAATGCCAGCGTGCAAACGAGCAGGACTACGCAGGCTGCGCCCAGCCGTCTGAGTCGCCGCTGTCCGTCAATGGCAATGATGGATTCCAAGGCTACCGATGTCATTTCATGCGTCCCAGATCAAGCTTGAGAATCTGTGCTGTGTCGCGAAGAATGTCGTAGGCCTTGTCATCGGTAGCGGCAAAGGCCTCGATACGGAATGATTTGAGAATCTCGGCGTCCTTCATCTGAAGAAAGGCGGCTCGGATGGCTTCCTTGAGCTCCGGCGTGAGATTACCTTGCATCGCAATGGGATAGTTCGGAATGGGTGCCGACAGTTCAAGTTGCACAATCTTGTTGGCATCCACCATGCCCTTTGCGATGAGGTTGTCCAGAATGGTTTTTGACAGAGCGCCGGCGGGAACCTGCCCTGCCTGAACAGCTCGGGCCACGGCATCGTGCGTGCCCAGGTGAACGGGGCGGTAGTCAGTCTCGCCGTTCAGTTGGTGGTTTTTAAGCAAGTGCGCGCGCGGTGCAAGGTGACCGGACGTCGAAGCCTGATCGCCAAAGCCAAAAGGCTTTCCACGAACGTCAGCCAGGGTCTTGACCGGGCCGCCTGCCGTGGCGATGAGAACCGACTGGTAGGTCGGCGAGCCGCGCTCCACGCCAACGGCAAATGGCTCAATGTTGGGCGCCTTGGACTTGGCAAGCACGTAAGAGAACGGTCCAAAGTAGGCGACCTCGATGCGGCCAAAGCGCATGGCTTCAATCATCGACGAGTAGTCCGTGGTCACCGTAATCTCTATTTCCTTCTTCAGGGTCTGTTCCAGGTACCGCTTCAGAGGCTGTGCGTTCTGAATGATGGTGGCGGCGTTTTCGTCCGGCAACAGTGCAACGCGAAGCTTGGAAGGATTTTTGCCCTCGGCATGGGCGCCAAGTGGCAACAGGGCGGCCAAAGTGACGGCAGCGATAAATTGGAAACGGCGACGATTCAGCACGGTAAAAACTCCTTGGATTGAGAGGGGGAATCAAATTGACTGCCCATGTTGGCAGGTGACGACTTCGCGTACAGGGCAGACTGGGCTTCTTCCGTCAACTGCGCTGCTGTCCCGTCGAACACCACCTGGCCCTGGCGAAGGCCCACAATGCGGTCGGCGAACATGCGCGCGAGGTTGACTTGATGCAGACTCACGATGGCCGTGAGTCGGTCTTTCTTGCAGATGTCGTGAAGCAGGGTCAACACACTCTGCGCGGTCGCCGGGTCGAGGCTGGCCACCGGCTCATCGGCCAGCAGCAGGCGGGGCTTTTGCACCAAGGCACGCGCAATGCCAATGCGTTGTTGTTGCCCACCAGACAAGGTGTCTGCCCGTGCTAGGGCTTTCTCAAGCAGGCCTACGCGGTCAATGGCCGCCAGCGCCTCCAGCTTGTCAGCCTTGCTCCAAGGCCACAACGACGCCAGAGATCCGCGGGTGGCGAGCTTGCCCATCAACACATTGGCCAGCACGCTTTGCCGCCCGATCAGGTGGTGCTGCTGGAACACCATGCCGCAGTGGCGCCGATGCTCAAGAAGGTTGCGTTTTGAGACGGTGCCGCCCGGCAGATCGGCCACCGACACCTCTCCGTCTGTGGGGCTAACCAAGCCATTGATGCTGCGCAGCAGCGTTGACTTTCCCGCGCCCGACGCGCCCAGCAGCACAAGGAACCCGCCATGCTGTACCTCCAGCGAGGTGGGCGCAAGCGCTGTGTGACCATCGGCATAGGTCACCGTGATACCCCGCAAGCTCAGATGGCTCTCGCGAATTGCAGTTTTCATAGCTCGGTTTCATTTGTTGTGGTGCGCTAGACGCACACCAGGACTCAAGTGGTCAGAGGTATCTCTCGGGAAAGAGGAGGTTCTGGAAGAAACAGCTTCAGTGGAAGCACAGCTCAAGTCTGGGTGACCAAGGTGTCATGAATATGAAACTTTCATCCCTAAAAATGAGGGCACCCATAGATCACATCAATGTCTGGACTCAGCCTCCTCGCAGCCTTGAAGGCCTTTGACGCAACGGCCCGAGCCGGCAGCATGACCGCTGCCGCGAGAGTGCTCGCTATTCAACAACCGACTGTTTCTTCACACATACAGCGCCTGGAGGTCGACTTCGGCGTGGAGCTTTTTCATCGGCGCGGGCGGCGGCTTGAACTCACGTCCTTTGGACGCACTCTGTTGAACTACACCCGGCGTACCTTCAGTGGCGAGGAAGATGCGCACGCACTGCTCGCTGCTGCGAAAAATCAATACGTAGGGCGACTGGTCATCCATGCCATCGGGCCGCACAACGTGCTGCCCGTGTTGAAGCTGTTCATGAAACAGTTCCCCCAGGTCAACGTGGCTGTTGGCGTAGGCGACTCGCGAACCATCACCGAAAAGATTCTTGACTACCAGGGAGACGTGGGCATGGTGCTCAATCACGTCGCTCACCCAGATCTATTTGGCGCGGCTTACCGTACCCAGCGATTGGTGATATTCGGCAACACCCAACACTCACTCGCGCAACGGGCCACTCTCAAACTGCGTGATCTGCAGGGTCAGAGGTTCGTCATCCGAGAGGAAGGATCGACGACCAGACGCGTGTTTGAACAAGAACTAAAGGAGCGAGGCGTCGAGGTGCAGGTGGCTCTGGAGATGGGCAGCCGCGAGTCCGTTCGAGAGGCGGTGGCGGAGGGGCTGGGCCTAGGCGTCGTGGCGGAAACAGCCTACAGGCCAGATCCTCGCCTTGTTAAGTTAACTATTTCAGACACCAGCATGGCGACACAGGTGCACTTCATCTGTAGAAAGGAGCGGCATCAAGCTCCTCTGATCTCGACCTTCCTGGGTTTGGCGCATAGCGTAAGTCAGAAAATTGCCTAGGTATGGAACTTGGATTCCATGCAGCCGTGGGGCATGGGACCGAGGGGCAACTGTTCGCCTGTAGGCCGACTTAAGTTAAGGGTTGTAGGACGCCCGTAATCGCGCGGCGATCCCATCTTGACTGCGGGGCGCGGTCGTGTATCTGAATATGCGCTGTCAGGCTGACTGCCAGCGGTATGGCAGCAGCTCGCCGATCTGGGTGGCGGGCTGCATGGGCAGGCGTGCCATGACATCGCGCAGGTAGGCGTAGGGTCGTGCCCGTTCATGGGGAGACGTGTGCTAGACCATGACTGCAGCTCCCTCGATACCGGTCATCGATGCTGCCGCGCTGCTGGGTGAGCCAATGACAGCTTTGTGCCAGGCACCGTGAACTCAGGTCACGGCCGCGACCGACAGCAACCGCTGCACTTCCGTCACTCAGGCCTCGGCATCGCCTCTCCTGAGCGGGTATCTTCCGGCGTTGGCTGTTGAGCAGCAGCCTCTATAAAGTCAGCCACCGTCTGCCATCCAGAGCGCAGCTGCGCTTCACTCTTGCCCACGTAATGTCCCAAAGTCACGTCACCTGCAACCGAATGGTTGAGCATTCGCTTCAGCAAACCACCTGAGACCAGCTCTTCAGCAATGCTGGCAAAGGTATCGCGCAAGCCATGACCCTGCACATGGGTCTTTGCCTTCGCATTGATCCACTTCAGCGTTTTTCGTGCATCGGTAATCGGGAATAACACTTCGTCAGGTTTCCGGCCAGCGCAGTGCTTGGCTGCGATTTCCAGCGCCTGTCGGGCCAGGAGCAGCTTGTGGTCGCTACGGTTCTTTGTGTCCCGCAGAACAACTTTCCCGACATCACAGTCCACGTCGCCGACCCTGATTGGCGGGTAGTTGTATCGCTTGTCGCCATGAATCTCTCCTCCGCGACACCCGGTCAGCAACTGGAAACGGTAGTAGTCGGCCGCGACTTGTGAGGGGGCTTTGCCACTTGCACGCCACCAGGCACCCAGTCGTTCCGGTGGGATGGGAGCTGGATTCCCTTTCGCAGGCGCGAGCACGATCCGATCGCGCCCAGCTGTATCACGCCCTAGCGGATTGCCCGGCACCACAACCCCGTGCCATCGCATCACCGCACGCAGCACCTGCATCGCATAGTCGGCTTGCCGTTGTGAACGCTTGAGCAGCGACGAATACTGATCCCGAATGTCATCGGAAGTGAGCTTCAACAACAGCTTGTCGGCGAGCTGAAACAGCAACCCGTCTGCCAGTTTCTTCCCCGTCTTGGTTGTTTCCCCGGGTTCGACCATGGCCAGGTAGTCAGCCTTTGTGCGGGCCTTCAATGGCAGACCGTCCTTTGCCCGCCGCTTCTTGTCGACGTACTCGCGGAGTGCCTTGGCGACTGTCATGCCCTCCTGCCGGTCCATTTGTTCTCGCTCAGCTGCTTCGGCCCGCAACCGTGCCTCCTCTTGGGCTGGCCAGTCCACCCCGTCCCGCGCAAGCGCCCGGATGCGAGCGGCCTCTGCACAGGCCGTGGCCAGCTTCATTTGGCCCGGACCTTCCCCATACTCCTGTGGCAATCGATATTGGCGCTCTACATCAGACCCTTTGACGGAGTAGCGGACCAGCAAGGTGCGAACACCGTCTGGCGCGATGCGCAGCTGCAAGCCCCGGTCGAGCGTGAGCTTGTAGGGCTTCGCTTTGGCTTTGTGGGTTTCAATCGCTCTGACAGTGAGGAGCGGCATTTGCGTGTTCCGTGTCCGACTGGTGTCCGAAAAATCCTGAGATCAGATGCTACCGAGCGGGACCTCATGAAACAACAAATTCTTGTAACCCATTGATTTAGAAGGTTTTTATTTCGTCCCAGGACGTCCCATAGCGTCCCAGAAAATCTGGTTTATACTGACTGTTAATCCGCAGGTCCCTGGTTCGAGTCCAGGTCGGGGAGCCACCCAACACACACCACAAAGGCCTTCGTCAGAAGGCCTTTGTCGTTTTAACGTCCCAACCATGCGCAACAGCATCCTCGTCAAGGCGTTCTTCTGGTGCTGCATGGTTGCGCTGACTGTGGCGTCACTCCTCCCCGTGGCGCTACTCCCCCCTCAGAGCGTCAATGTCTGGGACAAGGCCCAGCATGCCATGGGCTTCGGGTGGTTGGCATTGGTCGGGCTGCTTGCCTACCCTCGCAAGCCCGTCATGATGTGCGGGTATCTGTTGGTTTATGGAGGCGCCATCGAACTCGCCCAGGCGGCCACGGGTTGGCGATATGGCGAATGGTGGGATCTGGCTGCCGACGGTATCGGCATCATGATCGGCGCTGGGGCTTGGTGGGCGGCTCGGTATGCGGCACGCGTGGCACGCTGAAATGCCCATCGGCCGCGCACAATAGCGGGCATGTCACACACACCGCCGAACCGAGCACTGCCCTGGCTCGAACCGGGCCAAGCGTTTCCTCCCGTGGAATCTGCCTGGGGAGCAACAGACCCGGCACCCGGCCTTCTTGCGGCAGGAGGTGTACTCGACGTTCCCACACTGGCAGCCGCGTACGCGCGCGGCATCTTCCCTTGGTACAGCGCCGGTCAACCCATCCTGTGGTGGAGCACAGACCCACGCATGGTGCTCGAGACCTCGAACTTCCGACTGCACCGGTCGCTGCGCAAAACCATTCAGCGATTACTGCGCGAGCAGCGCCTTGAAATTCGCATGGATCACGACTTCGAGCGAGTCATCAAGGCCTGTGCCCACACGAAACGCGACGGCCAGCTCGGCACGTGGATCTTGCCGGCCATGGAGGAAGCCTATGTCAGGCTCCACCACGCCGGCCTGGCTCATAGCGTCGAAACCTGGATCAACGGCGAGCTGGTCGGTGGGCTGTACTGCATCAATTTGGGTTCCATGGTGTTTGGCGAGTCCATGTTCAGCCGCCAAAGCGATGCATCCAAAATAGCGCTGAGCGCCCTGATCGGCTTTTGTCGTGCACACGGCTTGCCCTTGATCGATTGCCAGCAGAACACGGCCCATTTGGCTTCACTGGGTGGCCAGCTCATGCCTCGCAGAGAGTTCTGTCAACACGTCAGCCTTGCAGTGATGCAAGCACGACCTCATTGGGAATTCCAACCCGTATACTGGCAACACATCCTCTCTGACGACGGTCCTCGCGCGTGACCCATCTCAAAGAACTCCCGCTCCAGGCGCTGCAGTTTTACGCAACTGCACCGTACCCGTGCAGCTATCTGCCCGATCGGCAGGCGCGTTCACAAGTTGCTACGCCCAGCCATCTGATCCACAACGACGCCTACTCCGACTTGGTCACCCACGGCTTTCGCCGCAGCGGGATGTTCACGTACCGCCCTTACTGCGACGGATGCCAAGCCTGCGTACCACTGCGTGTGCCGGTTGCCACGTTTCTGCCCACCCGCAGCCAGAGGCGGGCCAGAAAGCTCCACGAGAACCTCACCACAAGGGTGCTGAAGCTGTGTTTCATACCGGAGCACTACCAGCTCTACCTTCGCTACCAGAACAGTCGACATGCCGGCGGCGGCATGGATCACGACAGCATTGACCAATACACACAGTTTCTGCTCCAGAGCCGTGTGAACTCGCGGCTGGTGGAGTTCCACGAACCGTCTGCGGATGGGAACTCATCGAAACTCAAGATGGTGTCGATCGTCGATGTGCTGAACGACGGACTTTCGGCGGTGTACACGTTCTACGAGCCAGAAGAAAAAGCCAGCTACGGTACCTACAGCGTGCTGTGGCAAATCGATCAGGCGAGATCATTGGATCTGCCGCACGTGTACCTGGGCTACTGGATTGGTCAAAGCAGCAAGATGAGCTACAAGGCAGGCTTCGCGCCACACGAACTGCTGCTGGACGGGCGCTGGATCAAGGCGAACTCAGCGCCTGAATAGCGCTTTCACGGGGTCGGTGAAAGCAGTCAATCTGTGGGTTGGGGATGGGCATTTCATCTTGTAAAATCGCGCACTACCTCATGACGCCATGACCAAACGCTCCGAGTCCCTCCCCACCACGCCCACCGTCCAGGTGATCGAACGCATGTTCAACCTGCTCGAGGTTTTGGCGTCGCGCGAAGAGCCGGTGTCTCTCAAGGAGATCAGTGAGAAGACCGGTCTGCATCCCTCGACTGCACACCGCATCCTCAACGACCTCACGATCGGACGTTTTGTAGACCGACCCGAAGCCGGGAGCTATCGGCTGGGGATGCGACTCCTCGAACTCGGCAATCTGGTGAAGGCGCGATTGAGCGTCCGCGATGCTGCATTGCTGCCCATGCGTGAACTGCACAAGTTGATTCAGCAACCTGTCAACTTGAGCGTGCGTCAGGGTGACGAGATCGTCTATGTGGAGCGAGCCTACAGTGAGCGCTCCGGCATGCAAGTGGTACGTGCCATTGGCGGGCGGGCCCCCTTGCACCTGACATCGGTAGGGAAGCTCTTCCTGGCCGACGACGAGCCACAGCGCGTTCGCGCCTATGCCACCCGCACCGGCTTGGCAGGCAACACAAGAAACAGCCTTACCCACCTCAGCATGTTGGAGCGGGAACTGACTCAGTGCCGCCAAGCAGGCGTGGCACGAGACAACGAAGAGCTCGAGTTGGGCGTCCGCTGCATGGCGGCAGGCATCTACGACGATCAAAGCAAGCTGGTGGCAGGCCTTTCCATTTCCGCCCCGGCAGACCGCATTGACGAAAGCTGGGTACCGAAGCTTCGCTCCACTGCGGCAGAAATCTCTGGCGCACTGGGCTGCCCGCGTATTCCGATCCCACCCGTGAGCCGATGAAATAGGCGCACCAGGCGTACAAACAAAAAGGGCCCATACGAGGGCCCTTCTTCATTGCATTCGTGCGTTCAACCTTGCGGCCGTGCATGAGCGACGGGATGCACATTTGTCTGGACCTCCACCCAACGTCGCACACGCTCTGCATCCTGCATGCGGCTCAATTTCCCGGTGGAATCGAGAAAAACCATGATCAGTTGACGGCCCGCGACCTTGGCCTGCATCACCAGGCAACGTCCCGCCTCCGAGATGTAGCCCGTCTTTTGCAGACCGATATCCCAAGCGGGGTTTTTGATCAAGCCGTTGGAGTTGTTGTAGTGGAGCGTGCGGCGCCCCAAATCCACCTCATAGCTGGGTGAAGTCGACAGACTGCGAAGAATGGGGCGCTCGTAGGCGACGGACACCAGCGTCGCGAGATCACGCGCGCTTGACTGGTTGGAACTGGACAGGCCCGTCGGCTCAACGTAGCGGGTGTCGCTCATCCCGAGCTCGCTCGCCTTCTTGTTCATCAGCCGAACGAACTCAGAAAGTCCGCCAGGATAGGTACGGCCCAACGCGTGCGCAGCGCGGTTTTCACTAGACATCAGCGCCAGATGCATCATCTCCCCGCGGCTGAGTGTGCTGCCGACCGCGAGCCGTGAACTGCTGCCCTTGTACGTGTCCACATCCTCCTGCGTGATCGTGATCATTTCCTGCATGTTCAGATTGGCATCGGCGATCACCAGACCCGTCATGAGCTTGGTGAGCGAGGCAATCGGCAACACGGCCGAATGATTCTTGCTGAACAGCACTTCGTTCGTTTCCTGATCGACGACCAGCGCAACGCTCGAATTGAGTTCGAGCGGATCCAGCATGGACCGCAAACCCAACCGCTCACCCTCGGACAACCTTGGCGCAATCGCTGCACGAGCAATGGCAGCTTGTGGTGCGGGAGAGGCTTTGCGCTGAACGGCGACTTTGTGCAGGGTTCCAGACTTGCCAGCAGTCAACTGAACCTTGACGCGGCGCTGCTGCTTCGCTGCGACGGCAGTCGCCCTGGAGGCTTTACTTTGCGCGACTTTGGGTTGGGTCTTCTTTGCCGCCGCGCTTGCTCGCTGCGGAACGCTCTTCGCTACTACCGCCTTTTTGGCCGATTTGGTGGTGGTAGCGGCCTGGGCAGCCAACGGCAAAGCGCCAAGGATCACCCAGCCAGCGACTGCGGCACCCGCCAGGATTTTTCGAAAGCGATCGACGCTGATGATCATAAGTCCACTCCAGCCACAGGAATTGCGCAGGAGTGGAGTATAGGCATTGAGAAAAAAACTAGCAATATCAAAAGCTTGGGATATTGTCTTCAGTGATCAGTAGAACAGATGCTACTTTTGGTGTCATTTCTGCAGATCACGAAACAATAAATCATAAGCTGTTGATTTTCATAGCTTTTATCCTTGAGCAGCAACCCTGTCTGCTTTGCTGTGCAGCTTGTTCAGGGCACTGAGGTAAGCCTTGGCAGAAGCAACCACGATGTCCGGGTCAGCACCCACACCGTTGACGACGCGGCCCCCATGTTGCAAGCGCACGGTAACCTCACCTTGACTCTCCGTGGAACCGCTGGTGATGGCGTTGACGGAATAGAGCACGAGTTCGGCACCGCTCTTGACGTGGTTTTCGATCGCCTTCAGCGAAGCATCTACCGGACCGTTCCCGTCACTTTCCCCCTGGATTTCCTTGCCGTTGACGCTGAAAACCACGCACGCATGAGGGCGCTCACCGGTTTCACTGCGCTGCTTGAGTGAAACCAATCCGTACTGTTCCTTTTCTGCGGTCACACTTTCGTCGCTGCAAAGGGCAAGGATGTCCTCGTCAAATATCTCGCTCTTGCGGTCTGCAAGCTCCTTGAACGCCGCGAAGGCCGTGTTGATCTCGCTCTCGGATTCCATTTCGATGCCGAGGTCCTGGAGGCGCTGCTTGAAAGCGTTGCGGCCACTGAGCTTGCCCAACACAATTTTGTTGGCGCTCCAGCCCACGTCTTCTGCACGCATGATTTCATACGTATCGCGCGCCTTGAGCACCCCATCCTGGTGAATGCCGCTGGCGTGGGCAAATGCGTTTGCGCCCACCACAGCCTTGTTCGGCTGCACGACAAACCCCGTGGTCTGGCTGACCATGCGGCTGGCCGGCACGATCTGCGTGGCGTCCACCCCAACCTCGAGGCCGAAATAGTCTCGCCGCGTGCGCACAGCCATGACGATTTCCTCAAGTGAACAATTGCCCGCGCGCTCACCCAGACCATTGATCGTGCATTCGACTTGACGTGCACCACCAATCTTGACGCCAGCGAGCGAGTTCGCCACCGCCATACCGAGATCGTTGTGGCAATGCACTGACCAGATGGCCTTGTCGGCATTCGGAATGCGTTCGCGCAGGTTTCGGATGAACTCGCCGTAGAGCTCTGGAATCGCGTAACCCACCGTGTCGGGGATGTTCAAGGTTGTCGCGCCTTCCTTGATGACCGCCTCCAGCACCCGGCAAAGAAAGTCGGGGTCGCTGCGATAGCCATCTTCCGGGCTGAACTCGATGTCGCTGACCAGGTTTCGGGCAAAGCGCACCGATTGCACGGCCTGCTCAAGCACTTGTTCCGGCGTCATGCGCAGCTTCTTCTCCATGTGAAGTGCGCTGGTGGCAATGAAGGTGTGGATGCGTGCACGCTGAGCCCCTTTAAGCGCCTCCGCAGCCCTCGCAATGTCCCGATCGTTCGCTCGCGCCAGCGAACAGACAGTCGATTCCTTGATGGTGTTTGCAATGGCTTGAACGCAGTCGAAATCACCGTTGGAACTCGCAGCAAACCCCGCTTCGATGACGTCGACCTTGAGACGCTCGAGCTGACGAGCGATACGCAGCTTTTCGTCCTTGGTCATGGATGCCCCGGGCGACTGTTCGCCGTCGCGCAAGGTGGTGTCAAAAATGATCAGTTTGTCGCTCATGGAGAACTCCGTGGTGGATATGGGATGACTTGGCAACCCTCAGGCAGCCTGGGCTTCAGATTGATGGGGGCGAGACCGCGAGGCACGCTGGAGGCCGGACACGATCGCTTTGAAAGATGCGGAAACGATATTGGCATCCATTCCAACACCAAAGCGCGCCTGCTTTCCATCCACACTGACCTCGACATATGCCACAGCGCGGGCGGTCGCCCCTTCGCCAATGGCGTGCTCGTGATAGTCCAGTACGCGCACCTGACAGCCCAGCGCCGCATTGAGCCCGTTGACAAAAGCATCTATCGGACCGTTGCCCACACCGTCCACCGCCACCCACTTGTCTGCCATTGGCACCATGGTCGTGACTCGGACCTTCTGGTGCTGGGCATCTTCCATCACGGGCTGGTGGACGGCACGCGCCTCGGAAAGACCGTACTCACGGTCGAATATGTTCCAGAGGTCGGGCGCTGACAGCTCTTTGCCATGGGTATCCATCACGGCCTGCACCACCTGGCTGAACTCGATCTGCAATCGGCGAGGCAACTCGAGTCCGTATTCACTTTCCAGCAAATAGGCCATGCCACCCTTGCCGGACTGGCTGTTGACGCGGATCACCGCCTCGTAGCTGCGGCCAAGATCCTTCGGATCGATCGGAAGGTACGGGATGCTCCAGGCCGCGTCATCGCGTTGCACGGCAAAGGCCTTGCGAATCGCATCCTGGTGAGATCCGGAGAACGAGGTATAGACCAGCTCCCCCACGTAAGGATGACGACAGTGCACCGGCAACTGGTTGCACCGCTCCACGACACGTCGGATTTCATCGATGTTGGAGAAATCAAGTCCCGGCGACACGCCTTGCGTGTAGAGATTCAGGGCGACATTGACGAGGTCAAGATTGCCTGTGCGCTCGCCACTTCCGAAAAGACAACCCTCAAGGCGATCAGCGCCAGCCATCAAGGCGAACTCACCGGCGGCTGTACCCGTCCCTCGGTCGTTGTGGGGGTGAACTGACAGCACGATGGCATCGCGGCGCTCGAGGTGGCGATGCATCCACTCAATCATGTCTGCAAAGATGTTGGGCGTGCTGTGCTCCACTGTCGACGGCAGATTGATGATGCATTTATGGTCGACGGTGGGTTGCCACACCTTCGTGACCGCATCGACCACCCGTTTGGAAAACGCCAATTCAGTGCCAGAAAACATTTCAGGAGAATATTGGAAAGTCCAACGGGTGCCAGGCTGCTTCGCAGCGAGTTCCTTGAACAGTTGAGCGTGGGTCGTCGCCAGCTCCACGATCTGGTTTTCATCCATCCCCAGCACGACGCGCCGCATCACGGGAGCGACTGCGTTGTAAAGGTGCACGATGGCACGGGGAGCACCGTCCAAAGCCTCGAAGGTTCGCAAAATCAACGATTCGCGAGCTTGCGTCAACACCTGGATCGTGACGTCATCAGGAATGAGATCCTCCTCAATCAGGCGACGCACGAAGTCGAACTCGGTTTGAGAGGCGGAAGGAAATCCCACCTCGATCTCCTTGAATCCGATCTTGACCAGCAGATTGAACATCTGCAACTTTCGCTCGACATCCATGGGATCAATCAGCGCCTGATTCCCATCGCGCAGATCTGTACTCAACCAAACGGGAGGCCGGGTGATGACGGCATCAGGCCACTTGCGATCGGTAAGACCGATCGGTCGAAATGCGGGGTACTTCGTGGACGGCTGCTTCAACATGGTGCTCTTTCGATGTTACTGAAACCTGCAGCCCCAAATACAAACGGCCCGCTGCAGGTGCAAACGGGCCGTTTTGAATGGAATGCGCGCGCGCTACCAACCGTGCCCGTGTCGGACATCCAGTAGTAGGACGATTGCGCAAGAATTCATACGCAAAAATGTACCACAACAAGCGGCCATCAAACGAACGCGAGTCTTCAATCGTGAAGCCCGCGTTCGTCGGGTTCATCCGTCGAGGTGCTGATAACGCTCGTGGGGCGCCCTTTTGCCTTGCGCCAAAAGTACACCGCGTAGCCAGACAAACCGTAAACGACAAAGAGCGCGAACAGCACGGTTGGGGGATGGATGTTGATGACCGCAATCCCCAGCGCGACCAGCACGATCGCCGCGAATGGCACGCTCTTCTTCAGGCTCAGATCTTTGAAGCTGTAAAAGGGGACGTTGGTCACCATGGTCAGCCCTGTGTAGAGCGTGATGACAAACATGGCCCACGTGACATCCTGAGGCGGAATCGCCAGTTCGGTCATCAGCCAAATGAACCCGGCCACGAGCGCGGCAGCAGCGGGAGAAGGCAATCCCTGAAAGTAACGCTTGTCTACCACGGCCGTGTTGACGTTGAAGCGGGCCAGGCGCAGAGCTGCGCACGCGCAGTACACGAAAGCTGCGATCCAGCCCCAGCGACCGATGTCCCGCAGGGTCCACTCATAGGCGATCAGCGCTGGTGCAGCGCCGAAAGAAACCATGTCCGAGAGCGAATCCATCTGCTCTCCAAATGCGCTCTGGGTGTTTGTCATTCGGGCAACGCGGCCATCCAGGCTGTCGAGCACCATGGCCACGAAGATACCAACCGTGGCGAGGTCGTATCGGCCATTCATGGCCATCACGACAGAGTAGAACCCTCCAAACAGCGCGGCCAGAGTGATCATGTTGGGCACCATGTAGATACCCTTGGGCCGTCGCGGCCGGTCTTCGCTCTGCGTCATCTGGGGATCGGATCCGTCATGCATGGAGGTCTGTCTCTTTGCTTCAGTGTCGGTACATGGGCAAGGCCCCGCTGCGACAGCCATCCTGCGCAGAAAGTTGCAGTGTAAGGCAGCGAGCCTCCGGCGAAAAACGACAAAGGCCACCGAAGTGGCCCTTGTGAAAGCTAGCACCGCAGCGCTATCGGGAAAACTCAGTTGCGGGTCTGGTCGACCAGCTTGTTCTTGGCAATCCAGGGCATCATCGCGCGCAATTGCGCACCCACTACCTCGATGCTGTGGTCTGCCGTGTTGCGACGACGCGCGGTCATGCTTGGATAGTTCAAGCGACCTTCCTGAATGAACATCTTGGCGTAGTCACCATTCTGGATGCGCTTGAGGGCGTTGCGCATGGCCACACGCGACTGCTCATTGATGACTTCCGGGCCAGTCACATACTCGCCAAACTCCGCATTGTTGGAGATCGAGTAGTTCATGTTGGCGATGCCGCCTTCATAGATCAGATCGACGATGAGCTTGAGCTCGTGCAGGCACTCGAAGTAAGCCATTTCTGGAGCGTAGCCTGCTTCCACCAGCGTTTCGTAGCCCATCTTGATCAGCTCGACAGCGCCACCGCACAGCACGGCCTGCTCGCCGAACAAGTCGGTCTCGGTTTCTTCCTTGAAGTTGGTTTCGATGATGCCGGCTTTGCCGCCACCATTGGCCATGGCATAGCTCAGCGCCAGGTCACGGGCCTTGCCCGATTTGTCCTGGTGCACAGCGATCAAGTGAGGCACACCGCCGCCCTGGGTGTAGGTGTTGCGCACGGTGTGGCCAGGGGCCTTCGGCGCGACCATCCACACGTCCAGGTCTGCACGTGGCACGACCTGGTTGTAGTGCACATTGAAACCATGTGCGAAGGCGAGCGAAGCGCCCTGCTTGATGTTCGGCTCGACGTTGTTCTTGTAGACCTCAGCGATCTGCTCGTCGGGCAACAGGATCATGACCACATCGGCCGCTTTGACCGCATCATTGACTTCCTGCACCGTCAGCCCCGCCTTGCCGACCTTGTCCCAGGAGGCACCACCCTTGCGCAGGCCGACCACGACCTTCACGCCGCTGTCATTGAGGTTTTGTGCGTGAGCATGACCCTGGCTGCCATAGCCAATGATGGCCACGGTCTTACCTTTGATAAGGGACAGATCACAGTCTTTGTCGTAGAAAACTTTCATGCATTGCTCCAATGGATTTGAGGGGTTGTGCCGTTCTTCTCGAGCCTGTCGAAGGGCTCTCGGTACCTCTGCTCGCCGTAAATGCCAACAGGGGCTTCGACAGGCTCAGCGCGAACGGGCAAAAGGCTGAGCCCCGAAAAATTCAAACGCGCAGGATTCTCTCACCCCGGCCAATGCCGCTGGCGCCTGTGCGCACGGTTTCCAGAATGGCTGAACGATCAATCGCCTCCAGAAAGGCGTCGTTTTTGCTTTGGTCACCCGTGAGTTCGATGGTGTAGCTTTTCTCCGTGACGTCGATGATGCGGCCACGGAAGATGTCTGCCATGCGTTTCATTTCCTCGCGCTCCTTGCCGACAGCCCGCACCTTGACCATCATGAGCTCGCGCTCGGTGTAGGCACCTTCGGTGAGATCGACCACTTTCACCACCTCAATCAGTCGGTTGAGGTGCTTCGTGATCTGCTCGATCACGTCATCAGATCCAGTGGTCTGGATCGTCATGCGAGAGAGACTGGGGTCTTCGGTGGGGGCTACCGTGAGTGACTCGATGTTGTAGCCACGGGCGGAAAACAAACCCACCACACGCGACAGCGCGCCGGGTTCGTTTTCGAGCAAGACAGCAATGATGTGTTTCATATGCGATTCCTCTTTTCGCCGCCCTCCCCCGCGCACGGTAATGCGCGGGCTTGGCGGACAATAGATTCGTCCAAGGGAAGAATCGGCGAAGGTCTCGCCGATTCGTGAAGGGTCAGAGGTCTTCGGAACCCAGCAGCATCTCTGTGATGCCCTTGCCGGCTTGAACCATGGGGAAGACGTTCTCGGTTGGGTCGGTTCGGAAGTCCATGAACACGGTACGGTCCTTGAGCTTGCGAGCCTCGCGCAGGGCAGGCTCAACGTCCTGGGGACGCTCGATCAGCATGCCGACGTGACCGTAGGCCTCAGCAAGCTTGACGAAGTTGGGCAACGCATCCATGTAGCTGTGGCTGTACCGACCTTCGTAGTCGATTTCCTGCCACTGCCGCACCATGCCGAGATACCGGTTGTTCAGGGCGACGACCTTGATCGGCGTGTTGTATTGCAGGCAGGTTGAAAGCTCCTGAATGCACATTTGCACAGAGCCTTCGCCGGTAACACAGAACACCTCGCTGTCAGGCTTGGCCAGCTTGATACCCATGGCGTACGGAATGCCCACACCCATCGTGCCGAGTCCGCCCGAGTTGATCCAGCGACGCGGCTCATCAAAGCGGTAGTACTGCGCGGCCCACATCTGGTGCTGACCCACGTCCGACGTGATGTAGGCGTCTGCGTCTTTGGTCATGTTCCAAAGCGTTTCAACCACATACTGCGGTTTGATCACGTCCGTGTTCGCACGGTCGTATTTCAAACAGTCTTTCGCGCGCCATCCTTCGATGGTGTTCCACCAGTCGGCAAGTCCCTTTGCGTCAGGGCGAACCGCGCTCTCGCGCACCATGCTGATGAGCTCGGTGAGCACGTCCTTGACATCGCCAACGATGGGCACGTCCACTTTGACGCGCTTGGAAATGCTCGACGGGTCGATGTCGATGTGGATGATCTTGCGTTCGTTCTGCGCAAAGTGCTTGGGATTGCCGATCACGCGGTCATCAAAACGCGCACCCACCGCCAGCAGCACATCGCAGTTCTGCATGGCGTTGTTGGCTTCGATCGTCCCGTGCATGCCCAGCATGCCCAGGAACTTGCGGTCCGACGCGGGGTAGGCACCCAGCCCCATGAGCGTGTTCGTCACCGGGTAGCCCAGCATGTCCACCAGGGTGCGCAACTCGTTGGTTGCATTCCCAAGCAACACACCGCCGCCGGTGTAGATGTAAGGGCGCTTGGCCGTCAACAGCAACTGCAGCGCCTTGCGAATCTGACCGCCGTGGCCTTTGCGCACGGGGTTGTAGGAGCGCATCTCAACGGATTCGGGGTACCCGCTGTAGGGCACCTTGTTGAAGGACACGTCCTTGGGAATGTCGACCACAACCGGGCCAGGCCGACCGCTGCGCGCGATGTGGAAGGCCTTCTTCATCACCATGGCCATGTCGCGCGCGTCCTTCACCAGGAAGTTGTGCTTGACGATAGGACGGGTGATACCGACGGTGTCGCATTCCTGGAATGCGTCAAGGCCGATGGCAGCAGTAGGCACCTGGCCGGTGACGATCACCATCGGGATGCTGTCCATGTAGGCCGTCGCAATGCCGGTGATGGCATTGGTCACGCCAGGCCCGGAGGTGACCAGCGCCACGCCCACATCTCCCGTCGCGCGGGCGTAGCCGTCTGCCGCATGCACCGCCGCCTGTTCGTGGCGCACCAGCACGTGCTGGATGGTGTCCTGCTTGTAGAACGCGTCGTAGATGTGGAGAACGGCGCCGCCTGGGTAACCCCAGATGTACTTCACCCCTTCGGCCTGGAGGGCCTTGATGAGGATTTCTGCGCCGCGGAGTTCTTGTGTGGCCGTGCCGGAGGCGGCAGCAGCCGAGGCCAGTTCGGCCTTGGTGATTTCCATGATGAACCTTTCGAGAATTTCTCTGACGAAAAACCTTGGGTGCCTCTTGACCAGCTCTTGTGGAGCGATGTCGAGACTTGAGACCAATGGCCATGAGCGGACACATAGCCCGCCGGACCCTGATCCGTTTGCCTTGTTTTGAATTGCAGCGCGCATTATCGCACTGCAGCACCGCTTTTCCCTTCAGCCGCCTTCGACTGCCCTCAAAAAGCTGGCGCGCCGTGCCGCAATGAGACAATTCGAGCCTTCCTCGACGCACCTTTTCAAGCCGAATGTCTGCCGCACTCCACACCCCTGCATCACCTGCTTCAGGAACCGCAGACCCGCTCATGGCGCCTTCGTTGCGCCGCCGCATGGCTTGCTGGCTCTACGAAGGCATGCTCATGTTTGGCGTTGTCTTCATCGCCGGCTATCTGTTTTCCACCCTCACACAGACGCGACACGCCCTGGACAACAGACACGCGCAGCAAGCCTTTCTGTTCGTTGTCTTTGGCATCTATTTCGCGTGGTTCTGGGCCAAAGGCCAGACGCTGGCCATGAAGACATGGCACATCAGGGTGGTCGATCGCCATGGCCAGGCGCTGACGCAGGCACGCGCACTTTTCAGGTACCTCGTGGCCTGGCTGTGGCTCCTGCCACCGCTGGCGGTGTCCGGGCTCGCAGGACTGCCCGGCGGCGAAATGACTGTACTTTTGTGCGGCTGGATTCTGGTCTGGGCCCTCCTCTCGAGGTTCCATCCACAACGCCAGTTTCTCCACGACGCCATCGCCGGCACACGACTGATCCATTCAGCCCCAGCCGAACACGTCCGAAACAAAAAATCGAATGCATCCCAGCGATGAGTACGCAAGACCCGCACGAACCTGTTGACGCGCAAAAGCGACGCACGGGCCTGACGCGCATGGCGCATGCCTTTGGCTACTCGCTTGATGGCTTGCGGGCAGGCTGGGGTGAAACCGCGTTTCGCCAAGAGGCGCTGGCGGCCATGGTCCTGATCCCTGCGGCCTTCTGGATCGGAAGGACCTGGGTGGAAACAGCGCTGCTGGCGTCCTCGGTCGTGCTGGTGATGGTGGTCGAGTTGCTCAACACCGGGATTGAAACGGCCATTGACCGCATTGGTCCCGAATGGCACGACCTGTCCAAACGCGCCAAAGACATGGGCAGCGCGGCTGTGTTGCTCAGCTTGCTGGTGTGCGCTGGCATCTGGGTGGCGGCCATCTGGTCCCACTGGGCTTGAACTTGAAGGCAATACGCCAATGACCTCCCCCACCTTTTCACTCTGCGTCTACTGTGGCTCACGTCCCGGCGCTCATCCGGCTTTCATCGACACCGCACGCGCCGTCGGCCAATGGATCGGCAGCCGCGGGGGGCAACTGGTGTATGGCGGCGGCCGAAACGGGCTGATGGGCATCGTGGCCGAGGCCACGCTGGAGGCGGGCGGGCGCGTGGTCGGCATCATCCCCAAAGCGCTCGTGGAGAAGGAGTGGGCGCATCACGGTTGCACGGAACTGCATGTGGTGGACACCATGCACGAGCGCAAACGCATGATGGCCGAACGCGCTGACGCATTTGTGGCGCTGCCTGGCGGCATCGGCACCTTCGAAGAGTTCTTTGAGGTCTGGACGTGGCGCCAACTGGGCTATCACGACAAACCGGTGGGACTGCTCAACGTCGCCGGGTACTACGACGGCCTGGAGACCTTCCTCCGCACAGGTGTTGAGCAACAGTTCATGAACTCCTGGCAGATGGAGTTGATCCGCATCGGGCGGGAGCCGGCAACCCTGTTGCCCGAACTGGTTCAAGCGGCTGGGCTGGCGCCCGAGCCGCGCATTGAGGCGATCTGAGCGGCGCCTGGCAGATTCTCAGACGGCGGTTTCGTCTTCTTCGCCGGTACGGATTCGGACCACACGCTCCACCGACGTCACGAAGATCTTGCCGTCACCGATTTTTCCGGTGCGCGCGGCGCGAATGATGGCGTCAACACAGCGGTCCACATCAGCGGTCTTCACCACCACTTCGACCTTGACCTTGGGCAGGAAATCGACCACATACTCAGCTCCGCGATAGAGCTCGGTGTGGCCTTTTTGCCGCCCGAAGCCCTTGACCTCTGTCACCGTCAGACCTGTCACACCTTGCTCAGCCAGCGCCTCGCGCACCTCTTCGAGCTTGAACGGTTTGATGACGGCGGTGATTTGTTTCATGTGAGTCTCCAGGGCATTGCATATGAACGAGCGATTCAAATTCATTATGCCCAAGCCTTCGGGAACCGTTCGCACACGCCACCCTCAACCCCTCGCTGCCTGACATGACCACCACACTGCTTCCCCGCCATGTCCCGATCACCGTCGCTCACCGCGGTGGTCACCCTGAGAACATCCATCACGGTTCTGTGGCCGTGGTGGATGCGAGCGGCCGGCTTCTGGCCAGCTTGGGCGATATCGAAACGCCGCTCTTCACCCGGTCCTCCCTCAAGCCCTTCCAGGCCATGCCATTGATCGCCCAGGCAAGCGAGCGATACCAACTGGACGACGCCGACCTGGCCCTGCTCTGTGCCAGCCACAGTGGCGAGCCCATGCATGTGCAGCGCGTTGCCGCCCTGCTCCACAAGATCGGCGCCTCTGAATCAGCGCTGGCCTGCGGCACGCACGTGCCGTTCTTCTTTGGTGCCACAGGCACGTCGCCCGAATCCGGGGCCCGATTCTCGGCGTTGCACCACAACTGCTCCGGCAAGCACACGGGCATGCTGATGCTGGCACATGTGCTGGGCGCTGCGCAGGTCGACTATCTCGACCCGGATCACCCGGTGCAACAACAGATCGCAGCCAGCGTGAGTCACTTCTCGGGCGTGCCGGTTCCACAGCTGGTCAGCGGCATCGACGGCTGCAGCGCACCCAATTACGCCCTGCCCCTGCGGGCACTCGCGCACGCCTTCGCACGGCTGACGCAGGATGCGCCCGATACGGTTTATGGCAGCGCGCCACTGCGCATCGCCCGCGCGATGAGCCGCCACCCAGAACTCGTCAGCGGTCAGGGTCGCAACGATCTGGCACTGATGACTGCGGGGCGCGGCGACTGGGTGAGCAAGGTGGGCGCTGATGGCGTGCAAGTGCTTGCAAGCTTCAGCCGCGGGGTCGGTATCGCCGCCAAGGTGAGCGACGGCCTGCTCCCGCCCTTGATGGTGGCTTTTGTTTCTGTTCTCGAGCAACTGGGGTGGCTCGACGATGCGAGCCGCGAATCCCTTGCCAGCCTGACGCCGCCGCCCCTGAAAAACGCAGCGGGCAGAGAGGTGGGAGAGATGCGTGCGGTACTTTCGCTGCGGGCGGCTTAAGCCCGGTATTTGCTGGTGATCGGGTAGCGCCAGTCTTTGCCGAAGCTGCGGTGCGTCACGCGAATGCCCACCGGGGCCTGGCGGCGTTTGTATTCGTTGATGCGGATCAAACGCACCACCTTGTCCACATCAGACCGTGCGAAGCCCGCCGCCACGATGCTGTCCGGGCTCTGGTCGTTCTCCATGTAGCGCTCGATGATGGCATCCAGTACGTCGTACTCGGGCAGGCTGTCCTGGTCTTTCTGGTCGGGGCGCAGTTCGGCGCTCGGTGGACGGGTGATGATGCGATCCGGGATGGGATTTGCACCGGTGCCATAGGGGTCGTGTGCGTTGCGCCAGCGGGCGAGCTTGAACACCATGGTTTTGGCCACGTCTTTGATGACAGCAAAGCCACCCGCCATGTCGCCGTACAGCGTGCAGTAGCCCGTGGCCATTTCGCTCTTGTTGCCAGTCGTCAAGACGATGCTGCCGAACTTGTTGGACAACGCCATCAACAACGTGCCGCGGATGCGCGCCTGCAGGTTCTCTTCCGTGGTGTCCTCCGGCAAGCCGGCGAACTCCTTTGCCAAACTGGCCTTGAAGGCCTCGAACTGCGGCGCAATGGCGATTTCGTCGTACCGCACGCCCAAACGGGCAGCCATGTCGCGTGCATCGATCCAGGAGATGTCGGCGGTGTAGGGCGACGGCATCATCACCGTGCGCACGCGGTCCGCGCCAAGGGCGTCGACCGCAATCGCCAGCACCAGCGCAGAGTCGATGCCGCCCGACAGCCCGAGGATCGCACCGGGAAAGCCATTCTTTCCCAAGTAGTCGCGCACGCCGAGCACCAGCGCATGCCACAGATCGGCTTCCGGGCTGTGAGCGCGATCGGTCGTGGCAGCAATGTTCCAGGCTGCCGCTTGTCGCGTCAGGGCAATGTCAAACAGCGTTTCTTCAAAGCTCACTGCACGCCCGGCCAGCGAGCCGTCGGCCGCCAGCACGAAGCTGCGCCCTTCGAACACGATTTCGTCCTGTCCCCCGACCAGGTGCGCGTACACCAAGGGCAGCCCGGTCGTGCGCGCTCGCTCGCGCATGGTGGCCTCACGCTCGCCTCCTTTGCCCGCATGGAACGGCGAGGCATTGATCACCGCCAGCAGCTCAGCGCCTGCGGCCTTGGCGTCGGCCGCCGGCGCATCGAACCAGGCGTCTTCGCAGATCAACACACCCACGCGCACGCCACCCACGTCGATCACGCAGGGCGCATGGCCCGGCACGAAATAGCGGCGCTCGTCAAACACCTGGTAGTTGGGCAACTCACGCTTGGCGTAGGTGTGCGTCACACGGCCATCGCAAAGCACGCTTGCCGCGTTGTGAAGGTGTGCCACAGCCACGCTGCGCTCGCGCCGTTCGGGGGCGGACTGCCCCGCGCGAGCCGGATGTCCCACCACGATGTGCAGGCCTTTGAGATGTGCCGTCTCGGTCGCAACGAGTTTGAGGGCATCATCACAGGCGTCGATGAAGGCGGGTCTGAGAAACAAGTCTTCAGCGGCATATCCGCAGATCGCCAGCTCGGGTGTGAGCAGCAGCCGCGCGCCGCGCTGATAAGCCTGCAGGGCAGCGTCGACGATTTTCCGGGCATTGCCCACCATGTCGCCCACCACAAAGTTGAGCTGGGCCACGCAAATGGAGAGAGTCATGGGGTGTGGAAACCTTGCAGGAAAGACCGCGAACACGCGGTGGGCGGGAGCCGTGCTTGTCTGAAAACGATTATGTCACTCGGGTACTGGCGTCACCGCTGGACATCCCCGCGCAGGCCTGGAATACCCTGCTGCTGCTTGAGCCAGACCCGAGCCCGTTCATGCGCCATGAATACCTGTGCGCCCTGCACCGCAGCGGCAGCGCGCGCGCACCGGCTGGCTGGCAACCCCAGTACCTGACGCTCTGGCGCGGAGCTGAGCTGCAAGCGGCTTGCCCGATGTACCTAAAAAACCATTCCTACGGTGAGTACGTGTTCGACTGGGCATGGGCCAACGCCTACGCGCAGCACGGCCTGGACTACTACCCCAAGGCAATTGTGGCCGTGCCGTTCACCCCCGTCCCCGGTGCGCGCCTGCTCGCGCGAGACGAAGCGTCTCGCACCGCATTGGTCAAGGCGTTGATCGAGCACGCGAAGCAGGAAGATCTGTCGTCGCTGCATGTGCTGTTTGCGCAGTCACAGGACGTAGCGGCCTGCGAGGCGGCGGGCCTGATGCTGCGCCACACCGTCCAGTTTCATTGGACCAACGCCGACGGACAAGGCGTGCAGTTCAAGGACTTCGAGCATTTCCTCGCAAGCCTGCAACAGGAAAAGCGCAAGAAGATTCGGCAAGAGCGCCGCAAGGTCATCGAAGCCGGTGTGACCTTTCGCTGGTCAACCGGCCTTGACATCGCGGATGCCGACTGGGATTTTTTTTACCGCTGCTACGAGCGCACGTACCTGGAACATGGCAACGCGCCCTATTTGAATCGCGACTTCTTCCGGCGTTTGGCGCAAGGCATGCCGCAGCACTGGCTGCTGTTCATTGCAGAGCGTGAAGGGCACCCGATCGCCTGCAGCCTTATCGGCATTGACGAGCAGGCTCGCGCGGCCTATGGCCGCTATTGGGGCGCGCTGGAGCGCGTGGACTGCCTGCACTTCGAGGCGTGCTATTACCAGCCCCTGGCCTGGTGCATTGCGCACGGCTTTGAGCGCTTCGAAGGTGGCGCTCAAGGCGAGCACAAGATGGCGCGGGCCTTGCTGCCGGTCAAGACCACCAGCGCCCATTGGCTGGCACACCCCTCCTTTGCCGAGGCGGTCGAGCGCTTCCTGGAACGCGAAGGCCAGGGCATCGGGGAGTACCTCGATCACCTGGCCTTGAGGAATCCGCTCAAGGCAGCGCCTTGAGGGAGGGCCGATCAGCCCTGCTTCGCGTTGTAGTTGGCGATGCCGTCCAGGATTTCCTTGTGGGCGGCGTCCTTGCCTTCCCAGCCCAGCACCTTCACCCACTTGCCTGGCTCCAGGTCTTTGTAGTGCTCGAAAAAGTGCTGAATGGTGTTCAGCCGCATCGGGTTGAGGTCTTCGGGCTTTTGCCACTGGGTGTAGATCGACAGGATCTTGTCGGTCGGCACGGCCAGCACCTTGCCATCTTCACCGGCCTCGTCCTGCATCTTCAGGATGCCGATCGCGCGGCAAGGCACCACCACGCCAGGGATCAGCGGCACGGGGGTGATCACCAGCACGTCGACCGGGTCGCCGTCGCCCGAGATGGTGCGTGGCACATACCCATAGTTGGTGGGGTAGTGCATGGCGGTGCTCATGAAGCGGTCCACGAAGATCGCGCCGGTTTCCTTGTCCACTTCGTACTTGATCGGGTCGGCGTTCATCGGGATTTCGATGATCACATTGAACGATTCCGGAACGTTGTTGCCAGGGGTGACGTTGTCGAGGGACATGTTGATGACGGAGGTTGGTTGAAAACGTGGGGTCTGCGGGGCAAGCAATTGCCACGAGACCCATGCGTGCGCTGCAGTTGATCAGCGCGCTTGGGATTTACCCTGATTTTACTGATTCCAAGCTGACTTCCCGGATCGCAAACGGTTGCCAGCCATGGAATGCCGCTAAATTCACGGTGTTGGCCAATCGCCCTGTTTCAACGCTGTGCAACGCAGCGCAAACCGGCAGCGAGGAAGCAACGCAGCGGGGGCAGCCCCGGAGGCGTTGCCCCCTCCAAGTCGAAACAAGCAGGAGAACTTCTCATGGTTGGACAATCTGCATTGGTCTTTGTGTTGGTCTGTGGACTGGTGGCCGTCGTCTATGGCTTCTGGTCCCGCAGCTGGATTCTTTCTCAGGACGCGGGCAACGCCCGCATGCAGGAAATCGCCGGAGCCATTCAAACCGGGGCGGCCGCCTATCTGGCGAGGCAATACAAAACCATCGGGATCGTCGGCGTGGTGCTGGCCATCCTGATTGGCGTTTTTCTTGATGGTCCCACCGCCATCGGGTTCGTGCTCGGGGCAGTGCTTTCGGGCGCCTGCGGCTTCATCGGCATGAACATCTCGGTGCGCGCCAACGTGCGCACGGCGCAAGCGGCCACACGCGGCATCGGGCCGGCCCTGGACGTCGCCTTTCGCGGCGGCGCGATCACCGGCATGCTGGTGGTGGGCCTGGGCCTGCTGGGCGTGGCGGGTTTCTTCTGGTTCCTGGTGGGCAATGGCAACCTCACGCCGGCGTCCAATCTGGCCAAGCTGCTCAACCCGCTGATCGGGTTTGCGTTTGGCTCATCGCTGATCTCCATCTTTGCCCGACTGGGTGGCGGCATCTTCACCAAAGGTGCCGACGTGGGCGCTGACCTCGTGGGCAAGGTGGAGGCCGGCATTCCGGAAGACGACCCGCGCAACCCGGCGGTGATCGCCGACAACGTGGGTGACAACGTCGGCGACTGCGCCGGCATGGCGGCCGACCTATTCGAGACCTATGCGGTCACGCTGATCGCCACCATGGTGCTCGGCGCCCTCATGGTCACGGCCGCACCCATGCAGGCTGTGCTGTATCCACTGGTGCTCGGTGGCGTGTCCATCCTTGCGTCCATCGTGGGCTGCTTCTTCGTCAAGGCCAGCCCCGGCATGAAGAACGTGATGCCGGCCTTGTACAAAGGCCTGGCCATTGCCGGCGTGCTGTCGCTGATTGCGTTCTGGTTCGTGACCGCGTGGATCATTCCGGACAACGCCATCACGGCCACCGGGAGCCAGTTGCGTCTCTTTGGCGCGTGCGCTGTCGGCCTCGTGCTGACCGCCGCACTGGTGTGGATCACCGAGTTCTACACCGGCACGCAGTACTCGCCCGTAAAGCACATCGCGCAAGCGTCCACCACGGGCCATGGCACCAACATCATTGCGGGTCTGGGCGTGTCGATGCGATCTACCGCATGGCCCGTGCTGTTCGTCTGCATGGGCATTGTCGCCTCGTACCAGCTGGCCGGCTTGTATGGCATTGCCACCGCCGCCACGGCGATGTTGAGCATGGCCGGGATTGTGGTCGCGCTGGACGCCTACGGCCCCATCACCGACAACGCGGGCGGCATCGCTGAAATGGCCGAACTGCCCAGCAGCGTGCGCGACATCACCGACCCACTCGACGCGGTGGGCAACACCACCAAAGCCGTGACCAAGGGCTACGCCATTGGCTCGGCCGGCCTGGCCGCGCTGGTGCTGTTTGCCGACTACACCCACAAGCTCGAGACTTACGGCCACCAGGTGCGCTTTGACCTCAGCGACCCGATGGTGATCATCGGCCTCTTCATCGGCGGCATGATTCCCTACCTGTTCGGCGCGATGGCCATGGAAGCGGTGGGCCGCGCTGCAGGGTCGGTGGTGGTGGAGGTTCGCCGCCAGTTCAAGGAGATCCCCGGCATCATGGAAGGCACGGCCAAGCCTGAGTACGGTCGTGCGGTGGACATGCTGACGACGGCAGCCATCAAGGAAATGGTGATCCCGTCGTTGTTGCCTGTGGTCGTGCCGATCCTGGTGGGCGTGTTCCTGGGGCCGAAGGCACTGGGCGGGCTGCTCATGGGCACCATCGTGACGGGTCTTTTCGTAGCCATTTCCATGTGCACGGGCGGCGGCGCCTGGGACAACGCCAAGAAGTACATCGAAGACGGCCACCACGGCGGCAAAGGCAGCGAGGCCCACAAGGCCGCCGTGACCGGTGACACCGTGGGCGACCCCTACAAAGACACGGCCGGCCCAGCAGTGAACCCGCTGATCAAGATCATCAACATCGTGGCACTGCTGATCGTGCCGTTGCTGCCGCTGGCAGCCTGATCCCCAAGCGCCAAGTCAATCGGCCCGCTTCGGCGGGCCTTTTTTCTGCGCGGTGGCGGCGGGGGCAGCCGGCGCTCCGGCCAGCAGGCGCACGACAGCGCTGGCGCTGGCTGTAAGCTCATCAAGCCGGGCCGCCTCACCGCGCTCGATGGCGAGCAAGACCAGTTCCTGGATGCCTCCCACCGCCGCCATGGCCATGGTCGGCGTGAGCACCGTGCGCTGGGCATTGATGGTGTGCAGCATGAAGTCGGCGAGGTGCTGCATCACCTCGCGCCTCACCTGCGCGCCTGCAGGCCCGAGGTGGTGGATCTCAACGAACAACATGCGCAAGAGTTGCGCGCCGCCCGCCAGGTGCGCGAGGTAGGCACCCAGCGCATGCTCCACCTGGTCTTGCCAGGGGCGATCGGGCTGCACGGCATCGCTCAGCGTGCGCAGGGCCGACGCGCTGGCGGCGCGGTAGAGCTCGAGGAAGCAGGCGTCCTTGTCGGCAAAGTGTTCGTAGAACGTGCGTTTGGACACGCCGGCTTCGGCCACCACGGCAGCGATCGAGGTGGCGGCCAGGCCTTGGGCGGCCGCCACGCTGGCCATGGCTTGCAGCAGGCGCGCGCGGTGTTCGTTCGCGGCCGGCTCGGCGCTGGGGTGCTTCGACGTCATGGGCTGGCATCTTAGGCCCTGGCCCAGGCTTGACAGCAAGCGCCATTGCGATCACCATCGCGGCCATGGTACGAATTCGTACCAACGCTTTTTCAGGGCCCACACCATGACCGAACTCGTTGTCCGCCGCCTGCTGATCGACCTGGAACAACCCGTGGCACGCCACTGGTGCGCAGGCGACGCGTTTCTCACCGCCTGGTTCAACGCACTCTCGATGAGCTTTCCCGTCGGCGAGCAGTTCTTCATCGATTCGGTGCGCAACGGCTTGAAGGCCTTGCCGCCCGAACGACAAGCCGAACTGCAAGCCGAGGTGCAGGGTTTCGTCGGCCAGGAGGCCACGCACCGCCGCATACACGCGCTGTTCAATGCGCAGATCGCCAAGCACGGCCTGGTGAACGACTGGGAACCCCGCGCCCGCGACCGCATGGCGCTGCTCGAAGGCACTGACCCTCGGCACAGCCTGGCCATCACCGCGGCCAACGAGCACTTCACGGCGCTGTTTGCCGAGTGGATGCTGGCGCACCCCCACGTGCTCGACGCCTGCGAGCCGCGTCTCAAGACCCTGTGGCTCTGGCACAGCGCGGAAGAGGCCGAGCACAAATGCACGGCGTTTGACCTGTACCAGGCACTGGGCGGCAGCCACGCCTGGCGCAAGACCTGGATGCGCCGCATCACGCTGGTGTTTCTGACCGACACCCTTCGCCAGACCGTGAACAACCTCAAGCGCGACGGCACCCTCTGGCGCTGGAGCACTTGGCGCAGCGGTGCGCGCCACATGCTGGGCCGCGAAGGCTTGCTGCGCGTGACCTTCAAACCCTGGCTGGCCTACTTTCGCGCCGACTTCCACCCCAACCAGCAAGAGAGCGAACTCTCCGCCAACTGGCTGCGGGACAACGCGGCTCAATTCAAACGCGTGGGCCAGGCCGAACCGGCCTGAATCGTCCGCAGGGTGCCAGCGCGGCAATGCCCTCATGCGCCGCGCGGTACCCCCATGGGTGTCAGTGCGACACACCACCCGCTCGCCCATAATTGACGCATGTCCGAACGCGTCATTCCCCTGATCGACCAGCGCCTGGTGTCCGTGGCGGCCCGCATCCCGTCCGAGCTCACCACGCCCACCGGTCTGCTCGGTGATGCCTTGGGCCGGCCGCTGCGTGACTTGCGCATCAGCGTGACCGACCGCTGCAACTTTCGCTGCAGTTACTGCATGCCCAAGGACATCTTCGACAAGGACTATCCCTATCTGCCCCACAGCTCGTTGCTGACCTTCGAGGAAATCACGCGTGTGGCGCGCCAGTTTGTGGCGCACGGCGTGCAGAAGATCCGGCTCACCGGCGGTGAACCCTTGTTGCGCAAGAACCTTGAAATCCTCATCGAGCAACTTGCGGCGCTTCGCACCGTGGAAGGCCAGCCGCTCGATATCACGCTCACGACCAACGGTTCCCTGCTGCAGCGCAAGGCCCAGGCGCTCAAGGCCGCCGGCCTGCAGCGCGTCACGGTCAGCCTCGATGGTCTGAACGACGCCACCTTCCGCGCCATGAACGATGTGGACTTTCCGGTGGCCGACGTGCTCGAAGGCATTGCCGCCGCGCAAGCCGCGGGCCTGGGGCCGATCAAGGTCAACATGGTGGTGAAGCGCGGCACCAACGACCAAGAGATCCTGCCGATGGCGCGCCACTTCAAGGGCACGGGCATTGTGCTGCGCTTCATCGAGTACATGGACGTGGGCGCCACCAACGGCTGGCGCATGGACGAGGTCCTGCCCAGCGCCGATGTGGTGCAGCGCATCCACGCCGAACTGCCGCTGGTGCAACTCGATGCCTCCGCGCCCGGCGAAACCGCAGAGCGCTGGGGCTACGCCGATGGCTCCGGCGAGATCGGTGTGATCAGCAGCGTGACGCAGGCCTTCTGCAGCGACTGCAACCGCGCCCGCCTGTCCACCGAAGGACAGCTGTACCTCTGCCTTTTCGCCAGCCAGGGCCACGACCTGCGCCACCTTATTCGCAGCAACGCCACCGACGCCCAACTGGCCAGTGCCATCGCCGCCATCTGGCAGGGCCGCACCGACCGGTACTCCGAACTGCGCGCCAGCCTCCCGCCCGACGCCGGCGCGGGCACGCGGCGCGTCGAGATGAGCTATATCGGCGGCTGAGCGCACACACACATGATCCAACCGCATCAAATCACGGGCCTCGTGCTCGCCGGTGGCCGAGGCACGCGCATGGGCGGTGTCGACAAGGGCCTGCAGAATTTCAACGGCACGCCGCTGGCGCTGCACGCCTTGCTGCGCCTGCAGATGCAGGAAGGCGGTCTGGTGGGCGACCAGATGATCAACGCCAACCGCAACCTGGGTGCTTACGAAGCCTTCGGCATGCCGGTGTGGCCCGACACCCTGAACGATTACGCGGGGCCGCTGGCCGGGTTCATGACAGGCCTGGAGCGGTGCGAAACCCCGTTCCTGCTCACCGTGCCCTGCGACACGCCGCTCTTCCCGCTCGATCTGGCCGAACGTCTGGCGCAAGCCTTTGAGGACGAAGACACCGAAATTGCCATGGCCGCCGCGCGCGAAGAAGACGGCCAGCTGCGCCCACAACCCGTGTTCTGCCTGCTGCGCATCGAGCTGCTCGAAAGCCTGGTGGCTTTCACCCAGAGCGGTGGCCGCAAGATCGACCGCTGGACGGACCAGCACCGCACGGTGATCGTGCCCTTTGACCGGCCGGAGGACGACCCCCAGGCCTTCTTCAACACCAACACCCTGGCCGAGCTGCACGCGCTGGAGCGGCGCTGAGCGCCCGGCCCTGTTTGCCCATGAAAACCATCGAGCAGATCGCGGCCGAGTTGCAGGGCTACGACCCTCAGGCCATCAGCGCCGAGCGCGTCAACGACTTCCTGGTCCGGCTGGTCGAGCCGGTCGGTGACACCGAAATGCTGGGCGTGTTTGATGCCCTGGGGCGTGTGCTCGCCGCTGACGTGGTCTCGCCCATCAGCGTGCCTCCGCACGACAACTCGGCCATGGACGGCTTTGCCTTCGACAGCGCCGCCCTGCGCCGCAACGAGCCGCTCACCCTGCGCGTGGTCGGCACCGCGTTTGCGGGCAAGGCCTGGGCGCACCCGGTGGGCGCGGGCGAGTGCCTGAAGATCATGACCGGTGCCATCATGCCCGCCGGGCTGGACACCGTGGTGCCGCTGGAGTTTGTAAAGACCGAGGGCGAGCACATCGTGGTGCCCGCAGGCGTGGTGAGCTCGGGCGACAACCGCCGCCTGCTGGGCGAAGACCTCATGGCCGGCCAGCCCGCGCTGGCTCGCGGCCAGACGCTGGGCCCCGCTGCGCTGGGCCTGATCGCCAGCCTCGGCCTGCCCAGCGTGCAGGTGTTTCGGCGCATCCGTGTGGCGTATTTCTCCACCGGCGACGAGATCCTGAGCCTGGGCGAGGCACAGCGCGAAGGCGCGGTGTACGACAGCAACCGCTACACCGTGTTCGGCCTGCTCACGCGCCTGGGCGTGGACGTGATCGACATGGGCGTGGTGCCCGACGAGCCGGCGCAGCTGGAAGCGGCGTTTCGCCAGGCCGCTGCGCAGGCCGACGCCATCATCACCAGCGGCGGTGTGAGCATGGGCGAGGCCGACCACACCAAGGCCATGATGAAGCAACTGGGCGACGTGGCGTTCTGGCGTGTGGCCATGCGACCCGGTCGCCCCATGGCGGTCGGGCGCATCACCGAAGCGGGCAAGAGCGCCCTGCTCTTTGGGCTGCCTGGCAACCCCGTGGCGGTGATGGTGACCTTCCTCGCGTTCGTGCGCCCTGCCCTGCAGCGCCTGATGGGCGGCACCGCCAGCCCACCCGTGTTGTTGCAGGCGCGCAGCGCCGAAGCCCTGCGCAAGAAGCCGGGCAGAACCGAGTACCAGCGCGGCATCGTGCAGCGCGAACCCGATGGCTCCCTCTCGGTGCGCACCACCGGCAACCAGGGTTCGGGCGTGTTGCGCTCCATGGTAGAGGCCAATGGCCTGATCGTGCTGCACCACGGCCAGGGCAGCGTGGCGGTGGGTGACGCGGTGGACGTGATGATGTTCGACGGCGTGGTCTGACCCAGCGGCACACGCCATGAAAAAGCCACGGCATGCCGTGGCTTTTTTGCGCCGCAGCCGCAAGTCCTACTTGGCGGCCGCTACGTCGTGAACCGCTGAGGTCGGCTCTGGTTGGTGCGTCTTCATGCGCGAGAGCAGCGTGTACATCGTGGGCACCACGAACAAGGTGAGCAAGGTGCCCAGGCTCATGCCGCCCACGATCACCCAGCCGATCTGCTGGCGGCTTTCTGCCCCAGCGCCCGAAGCCAGCGCCAACGGGATCGCGCCCAGCACCATCGCGCCGGTGGTCATGAGAATGGGGCGCAGCCGCAGCGCGGCGGCCTGCTGGGCGGCGGCCATCTTGTCCATGCCCTGCTCGCGCATCTGGTTGGCAAACTCCACGATCAAAATGCCGTGTTTGGTGATCAACCCCACCAGCGTGATCAGCCCAATCTGGCTGAACACGTTGAGCGTGCCCCCGGTGAACTTGAGCGCCAGCAACGCGCCCAGCATGGACAGCGGCACGCTGAGCATGATGATGAGCGGGTCGACGAAGCTCTCGAACTGCGCCGCCAGCACCAGAAAGATGAACAGCAGCGAGAGCACGAACACAATGGCCAGCGAACCCGACGAGCTGCGGAACTCGCGGCTCTGGCCGTTGAGGTCGGTCGTGTACCCCGGCGGCAGGATGTCTCGCGCCGTTTTGTCGAGGAACTGCAGCGCCTCGCCCAGCGCGTAGTCCGGTGCGAGGTTGGCGGTGATGGACGCGCTGCGGCGCTGCCCGAAGTGATTGAGCTCACGCGGCACCACCACCTCGCGCGTTTTCACCAGCGCGGCGAGCGGGATCATCGCGTCGCCCCGCCCGCGCACGAAGAGGCGGTCGATGTCATCGGGTGTGCTGCGGTTCACCGACACCGTCTGCACCACCACGTCGTACTGCTCGCCGTTGCGCTTGTAGCGCGTCACGGTGCGCCCACCCAGCATGGTCTCGACCGTGCGGGCGATGGCGTCCACGTTCACGCCCATGTCGGCCGCGCGCTCGCGGTCCACATCCATGCGGATCTCGGGCTTGTTCAGCCGCAGGTCGGTGTCGACCTGCACAAACTTGGGGTTCTTCGCCAGCTCGTCCTGGAACTTGCGCACGGTGGCCGAGAGGTTCTCGTAGGAGTCCGAGGTCACGATCACGTAGTTGATCGGTCGCTCGCGAAAGCCTTGCCCCAGCGAAGGCGGCGTGATCGCAAAGGCGCTGACGCCGGGCAGCGCCGCCATGCGAGGACCCAGCTCACGGGCGATTTCCTGTGTCGTGCGCGTGCGCTCTTCCCACGGCTTGGCGCGCAGGAACACGCTGCCCTGCGCCACCGAGGGGTTGCCCACGTTGCTGAAGATGGTGTTGAACTCGGGGTACTCGGCGCCCAGGCGTTCGATGGCGTCGGAGTAACGGCGGGTGTAGCTGAGCGTGGCGCCATCGGGTCCGTTGATGGACGCGAGGATGACCCCGCGGTCTTCGATGGGCGCGAGCTCCTGGCGCGTGTTCTGCAACAGCAGCCAGCTGCCGGCCGCACTGCCGACCATGACAGCCACCACCAGCCAGCGCACGCGCAGCGAGGCAGCCAGCACGCGGCTGTAGCCGCGCGTGATGCCGTTGAGCACGCGCTCCATGCCGCGGTCGAAGCGCGAGGGCTTCGGGTTGTGCCGCAGCAGCTTGGAACACATCATGGGCGACAGCGTGAGGGCCACGAAGCCCGAGACCACCACCGCACCGGCCAGCGCCAGCGCAAACTCGGCAAACAGCCGCCCCGTGCGCCCGGGGGTGAACGCCAGCGGCGCGTACACGGCCGCCAGGGTGAGCGTCATGGCAACCACCGCAAAGCCGATCTCCCGCGCGCCTTTGATGGCGGCGTCAAATGGCTTGAGGCCTTCTTCAATGTGGCGGTAGATGTTCTCCAGCACCACGATGGAGTCGTCCACCACCAGCCCGATCGCCAGCACCAGCGCCAGCAGGGTGAGGGTGTTGATCGAGAAACCGAACAGCGCCATGAGCGCGAAGGCGCCGATCAGGCTCACCGGAATGGTGACCAGCGGAATGATGGATGCGCGCAGCGTGCGCAAGAACACGAAGATCACCAGCGCGACCAGCACCACGGCTTCAGCAATCGTGGTGTACACGGCCTTGATGGAGCGGTCGATGAACACCGAGTTGTCGTTGGCCACTTCCAGCGTCACGCCGGGCGGCAGGTCGCTGGTGATCTTGGGCAGCATGGCGCGCACGGCGGCAGACAGCTCCAGCGGGTTGGCCGTGGCCTGGCGGATCACGCCCAGCGCCACGCCTTCGCGGCCATTGAGGCGAATGAACGTGCGCTCGTCCAGCGCCGCCTCGGCCACCCGGGCCACATCGCCCAGGCGGATCGTCTGCCCGTTGACGTTGCGCAGCGCAATGTCGGCGAACTGTGCCGGCGTTCTTAGGTCGGTGGCAGCGGTCACGTTGAACTCGCGCAGCGTGCTTTCGATGCGCCCGGCCGGCACCTCCAGGTTGGAGCGGCGCACGGCGTCTTCCACGTCCTGCACGGTCAGGCGGTAGGCGGCCAGGCGGTCGGGATCGAGCCACAAGCGCATGGCGTACTTGCGTTCACCAAACACGCGCACATCAGCGGCGCCGGGTGCGGTTTGCAGTTGGGGCTTGGCCAGCCGGTTGGCGAAATCGCTGAGCTGAAGCGCGGTGTGGGTTTCCGAGATCATGGCCAGGAACACCACCGGCTGTGCATCGGCCTCCACCTTGGCGATCACGGGTTCGTCAATGCCCTGCGGCAGCCGCTGGCGCACACGGCTGACCTTGTCGCGCACGTCGGCAGCGGCGGAATCGGGGTCGCGCTCGAGCTTGAAGCGCACGGTGATCTGGCTCTGTTCCGCGCGGCTGATGGAGGTGATCACGTCCACCCCTTCAATGCCGGCCAGCGAGTCTTCCAGGATCTTTGTCACCTGGGATTCGATCACCTCGCTGGAGGCACCGCCGAAGGTGGTGGTGACCGTGACGGTGGGTTCGTCGATCTTGGGGTACTCGCGCACCGTGAGGCCGTTGAACGAGACCATCCCGACCAGCAGGATCAGCAGCGACAGCACGGTCGCAAACACCGGGCGGCGAATCGAGACTTCGGGCAATTGCATGGCGTGAACTCCGGGTGGCGTTGCGGCTCAACCGCCGGTGCGGGCAGGCGCGGCAGGCGCGGCAGGCGCGGCAGGCGCGGCAGGTGCGCCGGGCGCCGGGCGGCTCATGTCGAGCACGCGCACGGCCGTGCCGTCGCGCTGCAAACGCTGTTGGCCTGCCACCACCACCGTGTCGTCCAGCGCCAGGCCCTTGACGATCTGCACCTCGGACCCTCGCCGCACGCCCAGCTCCACTTCCACCCGCTGGGACAGCAGCTTGCGCGCATCGCCCTCGCCCTGCGCCTGCAGCCTGAATACAAACTGTTTGCCGCCCTGCGGGACCAGCGCCTCTTCAGGCACCACCAGCGCCGCGTCGTTGACGGAGAAGATGGTGAGCACCCGCGCAAACATGCCCGGGCGCAACACGTTGCCCGGCGTCGGCGGCATCACCGCCCGCACGGAGATCGATCGGCCATTCGCATCCAGCAGCGGGTCGACCGCCAGCACCTTGGCCTCAAACGTTCGACCTGGCAAAGCGTCCAGCTGCACCTGCACCGGCTGGCCGGGCGCCAGCCGCGTCTGGTAGCGCTCGGGCAGGCGGAAGTCGACCGTGAGCACCGAGGTGTCTTCCAGGTTCACCAGCCCATCGCCCACCGCCACGTACTGGCCCAGGTTGATGCTGCGCAGCCCCAGCGTGCCGGCAAAAGGCGCGGTGATGCGCATGCGCTGCAAGCGCGCCTCGGCCAGCGCCACCTGCGCTTCGGCCACCTGCAGGTTGGCCTGGCTCTCCTCCACCACGCGCTGCGCCACAAAGTTCTGCGCCACCAGCTCCTGGTTGCGCTTGAGGTTGGCGCGGGCGATCGACAGCTGTGCCTGCGCCTGGCTGAGCTCAGCGCGCTGCAGGGTGTCGTCCAGCTGCACCAGCAGTTGCCCGGCCTTCACTTGCGCGCCGTCGGCAAATGCAATGCGGGCGACCCGCGCACTTACTTCAGGCTTGAGCGTGACGCTCTGCCGCGAACGCAGCGTGCCCACGGCCTGGGCATCGTCCTGCAGCTTCAATGTCTTGACGCGGACCACCTCGACCCCAGGCGTTCCGCCTCTGCCCGGGGCTGCGGCAGGCGCCGCGCCGGGGCCTGCCGTGGCCGCCGCAGGCGCCTTTGCGCCGCCCTTTTGAAACCACCACGCGGCACCGGAAGCCACACCCATGCCGACGACGGCCACCACCACGTAAAGCGCTTTGTTCGCCATGGATTTCATTGCCCCGGAAAAGGATTCCACGCCCCATGCAGCGGCATGGCACAGATTGATGCAACGAAATGTAGCAGTGGTGGTGCTCCACCGCTGAGCGGGGGCGCCCTGACCCGGCGCGGTCAGGGGTGGCGGCCATTCACCCGGGCACGCCCCGGTTGGCCAGCGCGTCGGCGCGCTCGTTGCCGGGGTCGCCTGCATGGCCCTTGACCCAATGCCACTCGATCTGGTGCACCCCGCCGTGCACCAGCGCATCGAGCCGTTGCCAGAGGTCGGCGTTTTTCACCGGCTGCTTGGCGGCCGTCACCCAGCCTTTGCGCTTCCAGCCGTGGATCCATTCGGTGATGCCCTTGCGCACGTACTCGCTGTCCAGAAACAGGGAAACGCGGCACGGCCGCTTCAAGGCGGCCAGCGCCTCGATCACCGCCGTCAGTTCCATGCGGTTGTTGGTGGTCTCGCGTTCACCACCCCACAACTCTTTTTCGAAGCCCTCCGAGCGGAGAAAAACGCCCCAGCCACCGGGTCCTGGGTTGCCTTTGCAGGCACCGTCGGTGTAGATCACCACATGGTTCAAAACCGAAACTCCTGAAAGAAAAATGGTGGGCCAGCCGTGTCAGTGCCGGTTGGCGACCGAAACCGGCGCAGCCGAGGTGGCACGCCGCGGTTTCCAGGCGGGGCCGAGCAAGCGCATGCCGCGCACCTTTTTGACCGCCACCACGAAATACACGGCACCGAAAATGGGCCACCAGCGCGCGCCGGCGCGGTCCAGCCAGCCGTAGCGCTGCAGCCAGGCTTCGGTGCGCATCGCGGGGCGGTAGCAGCCAAAGCGGTCCGACTCTACTTCAAAACTCAGCAGCCTCAGCCAGTCGCGCAGGCGCCATGAACCGATGAAATCGCCCGCCTCGGGCAGGTACAGGCTGGAAGCGCCAAAGGCCCGAATGCCCAGCCGTCCGCACAGGCGACCGCGCGCCTGGCGCAGGCCCCACAGGCTGGTGGGATTGAAGCCCGAAATGACCACCCGCCCTTCGGGCACCAGCACGCGCTCGACCTCGCGCAGCACATGGTGCGGGTCGGCACTGAGCTCCAGCGTGTGGGGCAGCACCACCAGATCCAGACTGGCGGGCGGAAACGGCAGCGCAGCCGCGTCGGTGATCAGCGCCACACGCGGTAGCGGCTCCGCTGCGGGGCGCGCGTCGGTCGGCACGACCTCCGGCAAGGCGAGCCAGCGGTGCGGCATGCGGTTGGCCTGCAGGGCGTCGAGCTCCGGCAGCCCCAGTTGCATCGCGTTGTAGCCAAACAGATCGGCCACCGCGAGGTCGAACTGCGCCTGCTCCCAGGCCAGCAGGTACTGGCCCGGCGCGGTCGCAAACCACTCGGTCAACCCTATAATTTTTTCGCTCATGTGCTGTGGGGACGGTGCCAGCTCCGAAGAGAAGTCTGCGACACTGCAAACCCCCGGGAAGGACAGCCCGCACTCTACACGCCCTGCCCCGGAAAACACCCCATGCAACTCATCCCGATCCCGGCCTTCAGCGACAACTACATCTGGGCCTTGCACGATGGTCAAAAGGCCCTGGTGGTCGATCCCGGCGAGTCTGAAGGTGTGGCCCGTTGGCTCGCTCAGCAGGGCCTGCACCTGGACACCATCCTCATCACCCACCACCACGCGGACCACACCGGCGGTGTGGCGCAGCTGCGCGAAGCCACCGGAGCGCGTGTGATAGGCCCCGCCTACGAACCCATGCCCGAGCCACTGCAGCGCGTGGGTGCCGACGAGAGCGTGGAGGTGCTTGGCCTGCGCTTTGACGTCATGGAAGTGCCCGGCCACACCGCGGGCCACATTGCCTACTACACCCCGGCCATGGACGGCGCGCCCTTGCTGTTCTGTGGTGACACGCTCTTTTCGGGCGGATGCGGCCGCCTGTTTGAAGGCACGCCCGCGCAGATGCTGGACTCGCTCACGCGGCTGGCCGCCCTGCCGGCCGACACCCGTGTGTGCTGCACGCACGAGTACACCCTGTCCAACCTGAAGTTCGCGCTGGCGGTCGAGCCCGGCAACGCCGAGCTGGCCGCCTACACCGCCCGCTGTGAGGCGCAGCGCGCCCAGAACTTTCCCACGCTGCCCAGCTCCATCGGGCTGGAGAAACAGATCAACCCATTTCTGCGCACCGGCGAAGCCGCCGTCGTGCGGTCCGCCCAGGCGCACGCGCCGGGCACCCCCTTCGATGCCGTGTCGGTCTTCGCCACGCTTCGCGAATGGAAAAACGTCTTCCGATGACCCTTGCCTCGTCCCCTGCCCGCTCCGCGTCCTCGCTCAGTCGCCGTTGGCTGACCACCGCCCTCACCACCTTGACCTTGCTGGTGACGGGCTGTGCCACCACCGCCCTGCCGCCCGACAGCACCAGCCCTGCGCCGGCATCCAGCGCGGGCACCGCGGTCACCCCGCCAGCCCCGTCGGCACCCCGCCTGCCGTCCTACCGGCTGCCGAACGACACGCCCCTGAGCACCATCGGCACGGCCGAGACCAACCTGCCCGGTGTCGTCACGTTGGCCGCCCCCGCCGACCTGTGGGACCGCATCCGCCGCGGCTTCGCCATGCCCGATCTCGAAGGCGACCTGGTGCGCGACCGCGAGCAGTGGTACGCCACACGGCCCGACTACATGCAGCGCATGACCGAGCGCTCCAGCCGTTACCTGTTCCACATCGTTGAAGAGATCGAGCGCCGCAACATGCCGATGGAGCTCGCCCTGTTGCCCTTCATCGAAAGCGCGTTCAACCCGCAGGCCGTTTCCAGCGCACGCGCTGCCGGCATGTGGCAGTTCATGCCCGCCACGGGCCAGTCGTTCGACCTGAAGCAGAACGTGTTCCGCGACGACCGACGCGACGTGCTGGCCTCCACCCGCGCCGCGCTCGACTACCTGCAACAGCTCTATGGCCGCTTCGGTGACTGGCACCTTGCGCTGGCGGCCTACAACTGGGGCCAGGGCAACGTCAACCGCGCCATCACCACCAACCAACGCCAAGGCAAGCCCACCGGCTACACCGACCTGAACATGCCGCTGGAAACGCGCATGTACGTGCCCAAGCTCCAGGCGGTGAAGAACATCATGGCGCGGCCCCAGGCCTACAACACCACGCTGCCACTGATCGGCAATCACCCGTTCTTCGACACCGTGACCCTGCAACGCGACATGGACGTCGCCGTGATTGCGCGTCTGGCCGAAGTTGAGGAAAAAGACTTCCGTGCCCTCAACCCCTCGCTGCGCCAGCCGGTGGTGATGGCCGCCGGCACACCCAATGTGCTGCTGCCGTGGGACAACGCGGTGATTTTTCAGCGCAACCTGCAACACCACACCGGCCCGCTCGCCAGCTGGACGGCCTGGGTCGTGCCCACCACCATGACCGTGGCGCAAGCCGCCAGCCGTGTCGGCATGAGCGAATCCGAACTGCGCTCGGTCAACAACATCCCACCGCGCATGCAGGTCCGGGCCGGCTCCAGCCTGCTGGTGCACCGCTCCGAGCATCGCAGCAGCGACGTGCCCGTCCACGTGGCCGACAACGGGCAGATCAGCTTTCAACCCGAGGTGACTCTGCGCCGCACGACGGTCAAGGCGCGCAAGGGTGAGAACCTCACGCGCCTGGCCAACCGCTACGGCGTGAGCCCGGTCAGTGTGGCTGGCTGGAACAAGCTGGCGGTGAACGCCGCGCTCAAGCCGGGCCAGAGCATCACGCTCATGCTGCCCCAGCGCGCGGCGGTGGCCAAGGCGAGCGACAACCGCAAAACGTCAGCAAAGAAAACGGTCACCGCCTCGCGCAAGGCCGCTCCCAGCGCACGCCAGCCGGTGAAAGCAAAAGCCACCAACAGCGCGGGCAAGACGCGCGTGGCCTCCAGCGGCAAGTCAGACAAGAAAAACTGAGCTGCGGCCGTGAGGCCTCAGGCCCGGAAGCGGACCTTGGACTTGCGAGCGAAATCGTTGGTGAAGGTCTGCGCCAGATCCACGCGCTGCAGTGAGCCCGGCTCCTCGAACTGCGCCAGCATGCGGGCAGCGGTGGCAGGCCCTGTCTCGGGCATCAGGCCGTCGGCCGTCCACGCCTCACGCACACGGGTGAACGCCGCGAGATACAGCGAGCGGTCGCCCTGGAAATAGCGCTCGGGCACCGCCTTGATGATGTCGGACGGGCCCGCCGTCTGCAGCCACTTGAGCGCGTGCACCATGGCATCGGCCAGCGCCTGTGTGGCCTTGGGGTATTGCGTGAGAAATGCGGTGGGCACGCACAGGCAGCCCGAGGGCATGGGACCGCCAAACACCTCGGCCGTGCCTCGCGTGCTGCGCGTGTCCGCCACCACTTTGAGCGCACCCAGCTGCTCGAGCTGCGTCACGGTCAGGTCGTTGCTGCTGATGGCATCGAGCTCACCGCGGCGAAAGGCCTGTACCGCCGCAGAGGGGTTGGCCAGTGGTACGTACTGCACGTCCGACGAGCGCAAACCGGCTTTGCTCAGCACCAGACTGGCCACGCGCAGGGAGGCTGCGCTGGTCGACATCACACCCACCCGGCGCCCGCGCAAGTCGGCCAGGCTTCGGTAGTGCCCCATGGTGTCCAGCGACACGCCCACCACCACCTGTGGCGTGCGGCCCTGCAACACAAACGATTGAAAGCTGTGGCCTCGCGCCTGCAGTGCGATGGTGTTGGCATAAGAGCCCGAAAGCACGTGCGCCACGCCACCCTGCACCGCTTGCAGCGACTGCAGCGCATCCGGAAACTCGCGCAGCTCCACATCGAGCCCTTCCTGGGCGAAATAGCCCAGGCGCTCGGCGATGGTCAGCGGCAGGTAGCAGAAAGAGGCGCGGTGATCCACCGCAATCGCCAGCCGGGTGGCTCCACGCGGTGGCGTGGGTCCGTTGGGCGCTGGGGCAGAAGCCGTTTGCGCGCGCAATGACGGCATGGCAGCAGCCATGACGCCCCATGCACAGGCACGACCCCATTGACGGCGACTCCACATGACCCGGTGTTCCTCTCTTGGCGCGTTGTTCTGGATGAGCCTTGAGACTACGGGCCACGACAAAAACCCGCATCAGGACCAATCCCGAGCGGGTTTGTACGGAGCATTTGCAAGCTGATGTAACAGCGCGCCTGCGCTGCGCGTCAGACGAAGAGGATCGCGATGTTCACCAGCAGCGCCACCGCCCACAACAGGCTGCGCGCGTTGGCCATGTTGGCCACGTACATCATGATGTAGAGAACGCGCAGCACCACGAACAGAAACGCCAGCACGTCCACACGCACCTGCGAGCCGCCGAGCTGGTGCGCAATGATCACGGCACCGATAAAGAACGGCAGCGCCTCGAAGCTGTTGGCTTGTGCCGCATTGGCGCGGGCGCGCCAGTCGGTCTGGCGGGCCAGCCATTCACGCGGATGCTGGTTGTCGAGCCCACCCTCGCGGCGCGGGCGGGTCATCTGCCCCGATTTCGCCAGCCATGCACACGCGATGGGGAGCAACGCTGCCACCAGCACCGCCCAATACGCCACAGTCAATCCGGCCAGTTTCATGAAGTGCTTTCAGTAGGGTGGCGCGCGATTCAGCGCCGGTCGACCAGGGCGTGGGCGATCGTGCCCAGGTCCACATATTCAAGCTCGCTGCCCACCGGCACGCCGCGCGCCAGGCGCGTGACCTGCACATCGGTGCGGCCCTTGAGCGCCTGCGCAATCACGTGCGCAGTGGTTTCACCCTCTGCGGTGAAATTGGTCGCCAGGATCACTTCACGCACCGCGGGCTCGCCCTGCTCGGCGGGTGCGCTGATGCGATCGAAGAGCTTCTGCAAACCGATGTCGCGCGGGCCCACACCATCGAGTGGACTCAGCTTGCCCATGAGCACGAAGAACAAGCCTTTGTACGCACCGGTGCGCTCCATGGCCGCTTGATCGGCCGGCGTTTCCACCACGCAGAGCTGGGTGCGGTCGCGCCGCGGATCGCGGCAGGTGTGGCACACGTCGTCTTCGGTGAAGGTGTGGCACAGGTTGCAATGCTTCACCGATGCGGTGGCGTGCTCCAGCGCACGGGCGAGATGCAAGGCACCCTCGCGGTCGTGCTGGAGCAGGTGAAACGCCATGCGCTGTGCGGACTTCACACCCACACCGGGCAACCGACGCAAGGCTTGAACCAGCAGTTCGAGCGAGTGGTTTTCAGCCATCGGACGGCGGGGAGACGCGTGCGACGGTGGTCAGAACGGGAACTTCATGCCGCCGGGCAAGCCAGGCATGCCCGCAGTGAGCTTGCCCATCTTTTCTGCGGAGGTTTCTTCGGCCTTGCGCACAGCGGCGTTGAACGCTGCGGCCACGAGGTCTTCGAGCATGTCCTTGTCATCGGCCAGCAGGCTGGGGTCGATGGTGACGCGCTTGACATCGTGTTTGCAGGTCATGAGCACCTTGACCAGGCCCGCGCCCGACTCCCCCGTGACCTCGATGAAGGCCAGCTCGTCCTGCGCTTTCTTCAGGTTGTCCTGCATGGCCTGCGCCTGTTTCATGAGGCCGGCGAGTTGTCCTTTGTTGAACATGGTTTTCCTTGGTTTTCCGAATGAAGTGAACGGGATCAGGCCGTAGTGGGCTTGAGCGTGCCAGGCACGATTTTGCCGCCAAAGTCGCGCATCATGGCCTGCACGAACGGGTCGCCCAGGATGTGCGCCTCGGCTTCCTGCTGGCGGCGGGCCGCCAGCGCGGCCAGACGGCGCGCTGGCGAGTCGGACACGCTGCCGATTTCCACCGACAGCCGCACGGTGTGCCCAATGGTCTGCAGGGCGGCAGCCAGGCGCTCGCGGGTGTTGCCCTGGTTGAGGGAGCTGCGCTCCACGCGCAGCAACCAATCAGCGGTGTCGCGCGCCACCAGTTGCGACTGCAGGCCCAGCTCGCGCACGAGTGCGGTGATCGCTTCGGCGCGCACCAGCTGCATCACCGCGTCAAACCAGAAGTCGCCTTCGACGCTGCCACCCGGGGCAGCGGGCAACACAGTCTGAGCGCCATGCGCTTCGCGCGGCTGCGGCTGATCCATCGGCCCGGGTTCGCCGGCGTCGCGCACCGGGATGGCCATGACGCGTTGGGGTGCTGGGGCGGCCTCTTCCCATGGCGGCCCATCGTCTTCCGGCCAGGGCGCATCGTCCATCGGTGCGGAGGGTTCGGCACGCATCACCGGGCGCGACGGCGCTGCAGCCACCGGCGCGGCGGATGAGGCTGGCGGCGCAGCCACTGGCGCGGCAGCGGGCTGGCGGTCGGTCATGGGCGGGGCCACCACAGGCACCGCCAGCATGGGTCTGGGCGCAGGCGCCGCCGGCGCAACAGGCGCCTCAGCGGATTTCAGAGTTTTTTTTTCCGTCGCGGCACTGGCCGCTGCGGCGGGCTTGAACGCCATGAGCCGCAACAGCACCATGGTCAGCGCAGCGTATTCGTCGGGCGCCAGGCCGAGTTCGCCACGGCCATGAAGGCACAGGCTGTAAAGCAGTTGCGTCTCGTCGGCAGGCAGGCTCTGCGCAAGTTGCGCGATCTGTGCCTCGTCCGGGTCTTCCAGGCCATCGGCCTGCGCGCGGCCGGGCACTGCCTGCAGCACCGCCATGCGCTGCAGCACGCCGGTCATTTCCTCCAGCGTGGACGCGGCGTTCAGCCCGTTGAGACGCAGCGCATCCACCGTATCCACCACCGTTGCGCCGTCGCCGCGCGCCAGGGCGTCAATGAGGCGCAGCACATAAGAACGGTCCACCGCGCCCAGCATCTGACGCACGGTGGCTTCCTGCAACTGGCCACCGCCAAACGCAATCGCCTGGTCGGTGAGCGAGAGCGCGTCGCGCATCGAGCCGCGGGCGGCGCGGGAGATCAAGCGCAAGGCCTGCACATCGGCCGGCACCTGCTCGGCCTGAAGCACCTGCTGCAAATGCTCCAGCACCGTCTCGGGCGCCATGGGCCGCAAGTTGAACTGCAGGCAACGGCTCAGCACCGTCACCGGCACCTTTTGCGGGTCCGTCGTGGCCAGCACGAACTTGAGGTACTCGGGCGGCTCTTCCAGCGTCTTCAACATGGCGTTGAACGCCGTGTTGGTCAGCATGTGGACCTCGTCAATCATGAAGACCTTGAAGCGGCCCTGCACCGGCTTGTAGACCGCCTGCTCCAGCAAAGCCTGCACCTCGTCCACGCCGCGGTTGGAAGCGGCATCGAGTTCGGTGTAATCGACGAAGCGGCCGCTGTCGATATCCGTACAGGCCTGGCATACGCCACACGGCTCGGCGGTGATGCCACCCTGACCGTCAGCACCCAGGCAATTGAGCGACTTCGCCAGAATGCGCGAGACCGTCGTTTTGCCCACACCGCGCGTGCCGGTAAAAAGGTACGCGTGGTGCAGCCGCTGAGTCATCAGGGCATTGGACAGCGCCTGCACCACATGGCCCTGCCCCACCATTTCGGTGAAATTGCGCGGGCGGTACTTGCGGGCCAGGACGACATAAGACATGGCGTCGATTCTAAGCGGCGGGGGTATGGCAACACGGCCAGCGCCGCAGAGGTGGCATCGCCTACAATCGCCCTCGACGGGCCTTCCCGCATGGTGAAGCGGCCAACCGGGTCAGGTGGGGAACCAAGCAGCCCTAACTGTGAATCCAGTGCCGGGGTCAAGGCTCGTCACCTTTTTCCAATCCCACCATGTCTTTGCGCAGTCCTGCCTCCATCACCAGCTGGCATGCGCACGTATATTTCGGCGCCGAGAACCGAGACGCCGCCTGGGCATTGCGCGAGGTCATCACGGCCGAGCTGGCTGAGCGCATCGAGATGGGGCGCTTTCATGAAAAACCCGTCGGCCCGCACCCGGCCTGGACTTACCAGCTGGCTTTTGATGCCAGCGAGTTTGCCCATGTGGTGGGCTGGCTGGCGCTGAACCACGGTGCGCTGGACGTGTTCATCCACCCCAACACGGGCGACGAGCTGAGCGACCACCGCGACGGTGCGCTGTGGCTGGGTCGCTCTTACACGCTCGACTTGAACGCGCTCGGCTGAGAGGCCAACCAGCGGCTGGCACCCTGTGCTGCCGCCACACCACTGGCCAGGCAGGCCGTGAGCAGATAACCGCCTGTGGGCGCTTCCCAGTCCAGCATCTCCCCTGCAATGAAAAGGCCGGGTCGGCCCTTCACCATCAAACCGTCGTCCAGCCCGCCCCAGCGCACGCCGCCGGCCGAGCTGATGGCCTCTTCAATGGGTCTTGTCGCCATGATCGTGATGGGCACGGCTTTGAGCGCGGCGGCCAGGCGCACGGGGTCGTGCAGCGCGGCCTTGTCCAGCCGTTCGTTGACGATGGCCATGCGGATGCCGTCAAGCCCCAGGCGGCTCTTGAGGTGGCTGGAGAGGCTGCGAGAGCCCCGCGGGTGAGCTACCTCGGCCAGCACGCGTTCGGCGCTGCGATCAGGCAGCAAGTCCAGCTCGAAGGTGGCTTCGCCGTGACGCGCAATCTCGTCGCGCAGCAGGCCGGACACAGCGTAGATCAAGCTGCCTTCAACGCCGGTGGCGGTGGCCACGAATTCGCCCTTGCGTTGAAAGGTGTGGCCCAGGCTGTCGGTGGCGCGGATGGCCACCGACTTGAAAGCCTGCCCGGCAAAGCGTTCCAGAAAAAACGGGCTCCAACCGCCGGCCACATCAAAGCCGCAGTTGCTGGGGAGCAGCGGCGCCACCTCGATGCCTTCGGCCTGCAGCCGTGGCACCCAGGCACCGTCAGACCCCAGGCGCGACCAGCTCGCACCGCCCAGCGCGAGCAAGGTGGCACGGGCGCGCACCTGCACCGCGCCCTGCGGCGAATCGAACATCAGGGCATCGCCGTTCCAGCCTGTCCACCGGTGGCGCATGTGAAAGCTCACCGGCAGGCCCACGCCCTCGGGGTGGCGCAGCCGATGCAACCACGCGCGCAACAGGGGCGCGGCTTTCATATCGGTGGGAAACACGCGCTGCGAACTGCCCACGAAGGTGTCGATGCCCAAGCCCGAGGCCCAGTCGCGCACAGCTTGCGGGCCAAAGGTGTCGAGCAGCGGGCGCAGGCGCTCGGCCTGTGTTCCGTAGCGGCAGACGAAAGCAGGGAGTGGCTCTGCGTGTGTCAGGTTCATGCCGCCCTTGCCCGCCAGCAGGAACTTGCGCCCCACCGAAGGCATGGCGTCGAAAAGATGCACGGACCGGCCGGCGCGGCTCAGCACTTCGGCGGCCATCAGGCCAGCTGGGCCGCCGCCGATGATGGCCACGTCGGCATGCACAGAGGAAAGGTCGGTCATGAGAGGGTTTCGGCCAGCTCGATGAGCCGGCCCTGAGCATTGATGAAGGCGAGCCGCACAGGCTCGCCGGGGCGCGCCTGGGCCATGGCCTGGCGATAGCCCTGCATTTGGTCGAGCAGCGCGGGCTGGCGCTCGGGGTGTGCGGCGCTTTTGTAGTCCAGCACCCACCATTCGCCGCTGTCGCGGCGGCGGACGAGGCGGTCCAGCCGCAGCAGCTCGCCCTGATGAAACAGCTCGACTTCGTTGCCCCAGTGGTTCAAGGCCGAAGCATCCCAGGCCCAGGCGGCTTCACCGGCCACCATGCGCCGCGCCATGGCCAGGGCTTCACGCGACTGCGCTGCGTCCAGAGCGAATTCGCGGGCCACGGCTTGCGCGTGTTCTTCGGTCCACTCGAAGGCTTGCGCCTGCGTGGGGTGCCATTGGAGCAGTCGGTGCAGCGCCAAGCCGATGCGCGTGATGGCATCTGCCTCCAGCGGGATTTCTGCGGGGGCAACCCCGGTCAGCCGCTCAGGCGCGACGGCGGGCAGGCACGGCACCGTGAAAGCGTCTGCACGCTGAACCGTGGCGCCAGACACTTCGTGGGCCGGCGCAGGGGCATCGACCTCCGTGGCCAGCGGTTGCAGGCGTTCGTACCAGGTTTTGGCGCTGCGCTGGTGCGGTTCGAAGCTGGAGATCACCAGCCGACGCTCTGCGCGGGTCAGGGCCACATAGAGCGCATTGAGCTCTTCAAGTGACCGCGCCTGCTGCTCTTGCCCCAGGACATCGACCGCGCAGGCCGGCGGCGATTTTTCACTCGCCAGAAACACGAAGCGACGCGGCAGGGGCGCCTCGCCCGGCCAGTCCACCAGCACCCCCATGCTCTCGGGCTTGGAGGCACCGGTATCGGTATCGAGCATCAGCACGGTGTGGGCTTCAAGCCCTTTGGCGCCGTGGATGGTGAGCAGCCGAATGGCGCCTGGCGTCTGCACCGGGGTGGCCTTGATGCCACCGGCACGCAGGGCGCGGACGAGTCGGTATGGCGTGAGAAAGCGCCCGCCGTCTTGAGCGAGCGATTGCGTGAGCAAATCGCGCAGCTGGGCCAGCACGGCGCCGCGTTGGCTGGCAGAAACCGCCTGGGCGAACCGCGCCAGCACGTCGCCGTGGTCGTAAATCGCCGAAAGCGCATCGTGCGGCGGCAGGTTGAGCAGCCATTGGCGGTACAGGGCCAGCCGCTGCGCGGCGTCGCGCATTCGCTGGGCTTGCGCGGACGACTGGGCGGCGCCAGCCAATGCATCGTCCGATGCGTCGGCCAGGCCCTGCAGCACATCCCACCACGACGGACGGGCCAGCGTGGCGGCTCCGCCCTCGCCTTTGGGCGGTGTGGCGCGCAAGCGCAGCCGCGCCATCTGCGCCAGGTCATCGTCACCCCAGCCAAACAAGGGCGACTTGAGGGCGCGTGCCAGGCTCAGGTCGTGACGGGTGGACACCAGCGCGTCGAGCAGCGCCACCACATCCTGTACCGCAGGCGCTTCGCCCAGCTCCAGCTTTTCGGGCTGCTCGCTGGCGATGCCGCGCTCGCGCAAGGCCTCGTGCATCCAGGCCAGACGCTCGCGGCGGCGCGCCAGCACCATGATGTCTTCCGGCCGCACGCGGCCATCGGCGATCTCGGCGGCAACCCAGTCGGCCGCCTGCTGCGCCTCCAGCGCCGACATGCTGTCTTCGGGCAACACGCGTGGCGTGGTCAGGCTGTCGCGCCATGCCATTCCGCCAGCTTCTGTGGCAGCACGCGCACGCAGGCTGCGCGGAAGCTGGGGCAGGCGGAGCACGTTCCCGTCGGCGGTGCTTTCGGTGGTGTGCGGACGGTAGTCGCTGCCGTATTCGCCGGCTTGCACCGCCTCGCCCATGGCGGCGTTGAGCGCGTCCACCACGGCGGGGGCGCATCGGCGGGTGTGGTCGCAGCTGAGCAGGGCGCCGGCCAGACCCTGCACCACAAAGGCCTGCGCGGCCTTGAACACCTGGGGTTCCGCGCGGCGAAAGCGGTAGATGGACTGCTTGGGGTCGCCCACCAGGAACACGCAGGGCGCCTCACCCGGGCCAGCGCCAGCGTAGGCCGACAACCAGCCGTACAGCGCCTGCCATTGCAGCGGATTGGTGTCCTGGAACTCGTCAATGAGCACGTGTCGCAACCGCGCGTCCAGCCGCTGTTGCAACCAGCCCGAAAGCTCCGCGTCGCCCAGCAGGCGGCGCGCGGCGCCCTCGACGTCGTTCATGTCGACCCAGCCGCGTTCGCGCTTGAAGGCCGCGAAGCTGGCCAGCAGCACGCGGGCGAGCCGCGACATGCGCTGGTGGTGGCTCCAGGCCTTGTGCTGGCGGACAGCGCCGCACAGCTCGACGAGCTCAGCTTCTGCGGCCTGAGCCGACTCGTACTTGGCCAGGCGGCTGTTCAGGCGGTCTTCATCGGCCACCAGAAACGCCTTGCGCAGCATCGCGAGGCGTTGCGGCATGAAGTCGGCCTCGTCCGGCAGCTCGAAAGCGTCAATCACCTTGGCGGCGCTGTCCTTGGGCGTCTTGTTGGCCTCGGTCCCGAGTACCTGTGCGCGTGCATGCCAGCGGCTGCGCGCCTGCGGCTGCATCAGCGAGAGTTCTGGCAACGCCAGATCCCCCAATGCGGGGTATCGCGCGCCAAACGGCTCCACAGAAGCTTCCACCACACCAGCCGCATCCGCCAGCGCGAATTCCACGCGTTTTTGCAGCGCTTTCTTGAGCGCCTCCAGGGTCTGGTGACGGCCGTGTACCGCCACGCTGTCCATGAAATCCTGGCGCGCAGCAGGGTCGCGCGTGAGCGCTGCGTAAAAGCGCGGCCAGACCTGCGCGATCGCGAGCGCATCGTCTTCGAGCAGCTCGTACTGGACCGGCAGCTGCAGCTCCTGCAGCACCGACAAAGGCGCACCTCGCAGCAGCGCGGCAAACCAGCTGTGGAAAGTGCGCACCTGAACCACGCGGCCCATCGCCATCACCCTCGCATGCAGGCTGCGGGCTTCGGGCGCGCGGCGGATCGCTTCGGCCGCGTCCAGCCCGCGTGCACGCAACTCGCCAGCCAGCGCCTCGTCGGTCAAGCTGGCCCAGCGGCGCAGCTCGGTGTTGAGCCGGTCGCGCATCTCGCCTGCGGCCTTTTTGGTGAAGGTGATCGCCAGAATGTCCTGCGGCGCGCAGCCGTCCAGCAGCGCGCGCAGGATGCGCGACACCAGCATCCAGGTTTTGCCGGCGCCCGCGCAGGCTTCCACCGCGATGCTGCGCGCAGGGTCGCAAGCCAGCGCATAGAAGGCTTCGCGCGCGGCGGGGGTGCCGTTGATGCGGTAAGCGGGCGCGTTCATTCCACGCCCCAGAAGTCTTTTCGACACAAGCCGCGAGCGGAACAAAAGTCGCACACACGGCCTTCTCCCAACGCCGGCATGGGCTGGCCCGCGGCCACCCTCGCCATGTCGTGGGCCAGGCCCTCGCGCAAGTGGTCTCGCGCCATCAGCACATCGGGTTGCTCGACCAGCCAGGTCGGCGTGTCCTTGCCACCTTCACCGCGCTTGTCGGTGATGCTGAGGTAAGCGGCGCGAAGGTTGTCGTCGGGCAGGAGCGCCGCATAGAACGCCAGCTGTGTGTCTTCCAGCGGTTCCTTCACACGGTCGTTGGTCTTGCTGCGGCTCTCGGTCTTGTAGTCAATCACAAAAGGAATGGGGCCCTCAGGACTGTGTTGCACGTCGATCCGGTCCAGCTTCCCGTACAGCTTCCAATCGCCCGCGCGCGCATCGAGCGCGGCTTCTGCCTGCACAAACCGGGGCCCCGGCCGGGCCTCGGTGGCCTCAAAACCACTCAACCAGTCCAGATAGCCTTCCCGCAAAGCCGGCCATACCGCCTGATACGGCAGAAAGCCGGCACCGCCCTCGCCTGCATTCAGGCCCATGCCGGCAGCGGTTTCGTCAGCCAGCCGATCGAGGTGGACGCGGTCGGCTTCGCGGCCAGGCCGGGCGTCTGCGCGCTGTTCGTGAAAAGCGCGAAGCACCGCATGCAGCCAGTTGCCCATGTCGCGTTGGTCAGGTTCGGCCTCCAGCTCGGCGGCTTCGATCAGCTTCAACTGGCGCAGCGCGAAAAAGCGATACGGGCAGTCGCGCAAGTCCTGGTAGGCGCTGGCAGACAACGACTCAGGCAGCACGTCAGCGGCTGAAGGACTCGGGCGAGGCACCGCGGCAGCTTCCAGGGCGCGTTGCCCGCGCGGGTCATGGTGGTGCTGCGCCGCGTTCGGCAGCGCCTGTATCCATGCACTGGGCAAGACCGCTTCACCACGGTCCTGAGTGCGCCAGAGCAGATCGAGCTCTGGCAGCTTGAGCGTGGCTTGCCACGCAGCCGCAGCCGCCTGAGCCAAGCCCTCTCTTGAGGGCAATCCCAGCAATTCGCGCTGGGCGGCGGTCCACTCCCCGGACGGATCCGGGCTCGGGCTCAGGTGTGTCTCATCGCAACCGGGGACCACAGCCGCAACGAACGCCCGCCCCAACAGCTGGGCCATGGGCAACACCACCACCTGCGCATCAGACTCGCTGCGCGGCATGAAGCTGGCCCCCTCAAGCACCTCTCTCACCCATGCCGTGAAAGCCGAGAGCGACATCCGCGAGCCGCCCCGCGCACCGCCACCGATGGCGTCGGTCACACCCGCAAGTTCCATGGCAGCCCCTTCACCCAGCCGGAGGGACTGCAGCAACTGCAGTCCAGCCGGGTCGCTTTGCAACACCGGCATCAGCCCGCACGCGTGCAGCGCACGGCCGATGTCCTGCAGCCACAGCGTGAGCGGACGAGCAGGCTGGAGCCCTTGCAGCAGTCCGTCCAAGCCATCTGGCAACACCGCAGCCATGCGTTCGTGCTGAATCGCAGAGCGCCAACGCGACACCCCGAATTCACGTGCCTGCTGCTCGAGTTGGAGCACTTGAGCATCGGGCCAGGCAGGCGCTTGCTTCAGCAGGTCCAGCACATCGTCCATCGACGCCAGCGCCTGCGCTGCACGAAGCAAGCTCATCAGCCGCGCAGCGGCGTGCGTGGTGGACAGTTTCCAGCCCGTTTCGTCACGCACAGACAGTCCCGCGCCATGCAACATCGCACTCACACGGCGCGTGAGCAAGCGGTCGTTCGCGACCAGTGCCACCGGAGAGCGGCCCGCGTTCACATGCTCGATCACGCAGGCGGCAGCGCGTTGGGCTTCGTCTTCTGCGTCGCCACAAGCATGCAGACGCGCTGAGACATCCGTGGCTGCGACCTCGAGCGAAACCGACCGCGCATTCACGCCCCAGCGCGAGACCAGTGCGGTGGCCAACGGATCGTCCTGAAAACCTTGCAGCACGATCAAAAAATCAGCAGCCGCGCCCGGTTGGGCCAAGGAGCTCCAGAGCACGTCCGTTGCATATGCCGACGTGCTCGCCCACGTCAATGCCAGCGAAGCCAGCAGGCCTTCCCACTGCAGCGCCTGCAAACCAGGGGTCATGGCAGCGCGCAGCGGTTCTGCCCATGCAAGGCGTTCCGAGGGCGTACGAGCGGCAGCCAGCGGCGCCAGCTGGCGGGCTGCCTCGACCAAGCGCGAGACCATCACTGCGCGCAACGCAGCGTCGGCCCTCGCGGGCGCCACACGCTCGATCAGTGCAGCCGCCATCAAACTGTCTCGCGCCATGTCCATGCTGATGTCGCCCGGACCTGGCGCAAAGGGCTGCAAGCTGGTGGCCCAATTTCGGCTGGACTCAAAGCGGGGCGAAAACCCGCTGGCGTGCTCGCGGGCCCAAGCCCGCCGGCCCGCGTCCATGAGTTGCGCGTACGGCACCAGCACCACCAGGCGATCAGGCGACAGCGCGCGCGCCTGCAGCACCTGGTCGATCTCACCAATGAGGCGATGCCATGACTGAGCCACATCGCTGATGCGGTTCGGACTTACAGGCGTCATGGAAATGGGGGTTTCTGTCACAATGGCGGGCTGGACATGACAGCAGAAGCAACACTGACTTGAACTGCTGCCAAGTGCCCCAAACTGTAACCTCCTGCTCAACGACTTTTAGGACGAATCATGGCCAGCGACCTGATCAAACACGTTTCCGATGCCAGCTTCCAGGCTGATGTGCTGGACGCCGGGGCGCCGGTGCTGGTGGACTTCTGGGCCGAGTGGTGTGGCCCCTGCAAGATGATCGCTCCGATCCTTGATGAAGTGGCAGGCTCCTACAACGGCAAGCTCCAGATCGCGAAGCTCAATGTGGACGACAACCGCGATGTACCCGCCAAGTTCGGCATTCGCGGCATCCCGACCTTGATGCTGTTCAAGGACGGCCAGCTGGCTGCCACCAAGGTGGGCGCTGTGAGCAAGGCACAACTCACCGCTTTCATTGACCAGCAACTGGCCTGAGTCCATTGCTTGAAGGTGCCTGGGTGCAACGCCCGGGCGCCTGTTTCCCGGCCCCGGATTTCCTGTCATAATTTACGACAGCGGGCCCGACAGACACCCGCCCTTCTTTCTGCGCACCGTCCGCCATCCGGACGCCGGCGCGCCCCCTCCCCCGGTTTTGACTCGACTCCCTTTCGGAGTGAATTCCATGCACCTTAACGAACTCAAGGCACTGCACGTGTCTGAAGTCCTCAAGCAGGCTGAAGCGCTTGAGATCGAAAACCCTGGCCGCATGCGCAAGCAGGAGTTGATGTTTGCCATCATCAAAAAGCGCGCCAAAGGGGGTGAACTGGTCTACGCGGACGGCGTGCTGGAAGTCTTGCCGGATGGTTTCGGCTTCTTGCGCGCACCGGACACGAGTTACACCGCCAGCACGGACGACATCTACATTTCGCCCAGCCAGATCAGGCGCTTCAACCTGCACACCGGCGACATGATCGAGGGCGAGGTGCGCATCCCCAAAGACGGCGAGCGCTACTTCGCACTGAACAAGCTCGACAAGATCAACAGCCTGCCCCCAGAGGACAACAAGCACAAGATCATGTTCGAGAACCTGACGCCGCTGTTCCCCAAGGAGCAGATGCGCCTGGAACGCGACATCAAGAGCGAAGAGAACATCACGGGCCGGGTGATCGACATCATCGCGCCCATCGGCCGCGGTCAGCGCGCCCTGATCGTCGCACCGCCCAAGAGCGGCAAGACAGTGATGATGCAGCACATCTGCCACGCCATCACCGCCAACCACCCTGAGGTGGTGCTGATGGTCTTGTTGGTTGACGAGCGCCCCGAGGAAGTGACGGAAATGCAGCGCACCGTGCGCGGCGAAGTCATTGCATCCACGTTTGACGAGCCTGCCGCCAGGCATGTGCACGTGGCCGAGATGGTCATCGAGCGCGCCAAGCGTCTGGTTGAGCTCGGCAAAGACGTCGTGATCATGCTCGATTCGATCACCCGCCTCGCCCGCGCTTACAACAATGTGCTGCCCTCCAGCGGCAAGGTGCTTACCGGCGGCGTGGACGCCAACGCCCTGCAAAGACCCAAGCGCTTCTTTGGCGCAGCTCGCAAAATTGAAGAAGGTGGCTCGCTCACCATCATTGCCACGGCGTTGGTGGATACCGGAAGCCGCATGGACGAGGTGATCTTCGAAGAGTTCAAGGGCACCGGCAACTGCGAAATTCACCTGGACCGCCGCCTGTACGAAAAGCGTGTATTCCCGTCCATTCAGCTCAACCGCAGTGGCACTCGCCGCGAAGAGTTGCTGTTGCAGCCCGAGATCCTGCAAAAGACGCGGATACTGCGTCAGTTCATGTACAACATGGACGAAATCGAGGCCATGGAGATGGTGCTCAAGAGCATGAAATCCACGAAGAACAACTCCGAGTTCTTCGACATGATGCGCCGAGGCGGTTAAGGCTATAATCCGAGGCTTTGCTGACTGCGGCAAGTACGACGGAACGGTTTCGTTGCGGCTGCTGCACCTGAACTGAAAGATACGCATGAAAGACGGCATTCACCCCAACTACCGCGAAGTCTGCTTCCAGGACCTCTCCAATGGCTTCAAATTCGTGACGCGCTCTTGCGCCAACACGAAGGAAACCATCAAGATGGAAGACGGTCGCGAGCTGCCCCTGTACAAGCTGGATACCTCGAGCGAATCGCACCCCTTCTACACGGGCACGCAGAAAAGCGTGGACAACATGGGTGGCCGTGTGGAGCGTTTCCGCAACCGCTACGGCAAGGGCACCACGGCAGCCAAGTGATGCCGTCGCCAGAATCGTTCCGGTTCTGGCGCATTGCAAAAAAAGCAGCCCTCCCCGGCTGCTTTTTTTTTCGTGCTTGTGATCAGTGCTTGCCCTGATCGCTCCATGCTGACCCCTGTATATTCGCCGCAGTGAACCAGCCCACCCCCGCCATCGTTACCCAGTCGGCAGTTCGGCGCCTGCCCAGGCTCGCATTGATCCTGTTTTGCGCCGCGTATGTGCTGCCGGGATTTCTGGGCCGCGAGCCATGGAAAAGCGCAGATGTCTCGGCATTTGGCGTCATGCTTGAAATGGCCATGGGTCGCAGCGATTGGTGGAGCCCGCAGGTGCTTGGCGTGGGCGCAGAAGAAGCCGGCCTGCTTCCCTACTGGTTGGGCGCTGTCTTCATCCGGTTGCTTCCATTTATGCCAGCCGAGTTCGCCGCCCGCATTCCGTTCGCGCTCTTGCTTGCACTCACGCTCGTGTGCACTTGGTACACCGTCTACCATCTGGCGCGACAGCCCGCAGCGCAACCCGTTGCGTTTGCCTTTGGCGGCGAGGCACGGCCGACCGACTATGCACGCGCGCTGGCCGACGCGGGTCTGCTGGCATTGATCGCTTGCCTGGGCTTGGCACAGCTCTCGCACGAAACCACACCCGACCTGGCCCGCCTCGCTTGGGTGTCGCTGATGCTGTTCGCTGCAGCGCGCCTGGCACATTCTGGCAACCGCCGGCCAGCTCGCAGTGTGTTCGCGTGGGGGATCGCCACCAGTGCATTGATCTTGAGCGGCGCGCCCTGGATGGCCGCCTCGTTGGGCAGTGGCCTGCTTCTGGCTCTTTGGTTCTCTCGGCGGGGTGCCTCTGCCGTGTCACCCACCACCGAGTGGCCGCTTGAATCGACCGCGGCCACGCGAGACCCCCTTCCCTTGGCCGCAGCCTTGTTTGCAGTGGTCTTTGCCGCCTCAGTGTTTGCCGGCATGGTGCCTGCACCGACCATCGAGACGCCTTTGGATCAATTCCAGTGGAGCAGCTGGGGCAAGCTGCTCGTGTGGTTCACCTGGCCCGCATGGCCGCTGGCGCTGTGGACACTCTGGCGTTGGCGGCACCAATGGCTTCGGCCCCACGTGGCGCTGCCGCTGTGGGCAGCGCTGGTCAGCGTGGCTGACAGCGCGGCCTCCGACGAGCGAGACCGCGCGTTGCTGCTCGCGCTGCCAGCCATGGCCGCACTGGCGGCGTTTGCGTTGCCCACGCTGCGCCGCAGCGTATCGGCGTTGGTGGACTGGTTCACGCTGGTGTTTTTCTCGGGCTGTGCGCTGGTGATCTGGGTCATCTGGGTCGCGATGCAGACGGGCGTACCCGCCAAGCCAGCGGCCAACGTGGCCAGGCTTGCGCCGGGCTTTGTGCCGGAATTCTCCCTCGTCCTGTTTGCCCTCGGTGCCGCCGCCACCGCAGCCTGGCTGTGGCTGGTGGCATGGCGGGTGGGCAAACATCGGCAGGCACTCTGGAAAAGCCTCGTGCTGCCTGCCGCCGGCAGCACCCTGTGCTGGTTGTTGTTGATGACACTGTGGCTCCCGCTGCTCGACTTCGGACGCAGCTACGGCCCCATCTCCCGTGGCATTGCCGGACTGGTGGGCACGCAGAGCTGTGTGCTGGCCGATGGCCTCAACCAGGCGCAGATCACTGCCCTGCAGTACCACGGAGACCTGGAACTGGTTCGCACGAACCACAGCGATGCAGCACGCTGCCGCAGCATGGTGGTCGCACCCGAAAGCCAGCCGACATTGAATGACCGGGTCGACCTCACGCAGTGGGCGTTCAAGGCCACGGTGCGCCGCCTCACCGACAACAAGGAAAGCCTGCTGGTGTACCAGCGCGTCAGTCGCTGACGCGCTCGCGCACGCGGGAGGGCGGCAACGCAATCGCGAACGTCGATCCCTCGCCCAGCGCGCTCTGCACGTCGATGTGACCACCGTGACGCTGAGCCACGTGCTTGACGATGGCCAACCCCAGGCCGGTACCGCCTGTTTCACGCGAACGGCTGCGATCCACGCGATAGAAGCGCTCGGTCAGCCTGGGAATGTGCTCGGCAGCGATCCCCGGCCCGGTGTCTCTGACGAAGAATTCTGCCCAGCCATCTGCGCGAAGCCGCCATCCCGAGCGGATGCGGCCACCACCGGGTGTGTAGCGCACGGCGTTGCTCATCAGGTTGGACATGGCGCTGAGCAGTTCGGTGCGGGCACCCGATACCCAGAGGTCCGGCCCGGGTACCCGCTCGATGTCGTGTGGCGTGGGTGAAATGGCTTGCGTCAACCCGTTGGCTTCCTGGACCACATGGCTCAGCAGTTCTTCGGCGTCGATCCACTCGCCGGGCCCGGGCGCCGGGCTGCCCTCCAGCCGGGACAAGGTGAGCAAGTCGCTCACCAGTGTCTGCATGCGGTGCGCCTGCTGACTCATCAGATCCAAGTAACGCGTTCGGTCAGCCTCCTCCAGCGGAATGCTCTGCATCGTTTCCACAAACCCGCTGAGCACCGTGAGCGGCGTGCGGATTTCGTGTGAGACGTTGGCGACGAAATCACGTCGCATCGCCTCTGCCAGCAGCACGGCGGTCACGTCGCGCGTGATCATCAGCTTGCGCTTCTTGCCATACGGGTGCACCTGCATCGAAATCTTGGTCGGCTGCGAGGGCCGGGGGCCCGGGCCATCGATCTGGATCTCATGCCCGAAGTCACCACCAGCCAGGTAGGCCGTGAAGGCCGGATTGCGCACCAGGTTGCGCACGTACTGCCCCAAGTCCCGCTGTGGGTCAAAACCCAACTGGTTGGCAGCCGTGAGGTTGGACCACTCGATGCGCCCGGACGCATCGAGCAGCACGACGCCGTTGGGCGAGGCTTGAATGGCGGCTAGAAAGTCCTCCAGGCGGGCGTCGCTGCTCTGCGCCTTTTTCTCCAGCTTCTTGATGACCTTGCGGCAGCGTTCGACCAACTCACCCCAGGCACCGCTGAGGTTGGGTGCACGGGTGGCTTCGCCTTTGTTGAGCCAGCGCAACACGCGCCGCGCCCGCAGTCCATCGATAAACGACCACACCAGCGCCCCGGCCAACCCGCCCGCGAATGTGATCGCGGGTGACTCCTGTGCCCAACCCCAAACCGCCCCCAACGCGACCAGGAGCAGCAGTTCGATCGCGCGCCGCGTCATGTGGCCGAGATCGGGGCGCCTTGAGCCGGTTTTCCGGTGTGATTCATCGCCGTGAGGCGGTAGCCGGCACCGCGCACGGTTTCCACCATGCCGGACGCCTCACCGAGTGATTCCCTCAATCGCTTGACATGCACGTCCACGGTACGCTCCTCGATGAACACATGGTCTCCCCAGACCTTGTCGAGCAGCGTACCACGGGTATGCACGCGCTCTGCGTGCTTCATGAGGTAGTGAAGCAGTTTGAATTCAGTAGGGCCCACCTTGAGCTCCGCACCGCGGAAGGTGACGCGATAGGTGGCGGCATCCAGAGCCAACTCTCCCACCTGCACCGAGTCATTGACGATTTCGGGAGCACGGCGACGCAGCACTGCACGGATACGCGCCAGCAACTCCTGGGTGGAAAACGGCTTGGTGATGTAGTCGTCGGCACCTGCGTCCAGCCCCTGCACCTTGTCGCTCTCATCGCTGCGGGCCGTAAGCATGAGGATGGGTACGGTCTTGGTGCGCTCATTCTTGCGCCACTGGCGCGCCAGCACAGCACCGCTCTCGCCCGGCAGCATCCAGTCCAGCAGGATGACATCCGGCAGCACCGCATCCACTTCGCGCTGGGCAGCGGCGCCGTCAAACACCACCGTGGGCGCAAAACCGTTGTGCCGCAGATTGACCGCGATCAGTTCAGCAATGGACGGCTCGTCTTCGACGACGAGCACGCGTGGGAGCTTTCTCATCCGACCACCGACTCCACTTCCGACATCGGCGCATGGCGCACATCTTCGCCCTTGACGATGAAGATGATCTGCTCGGCGATGTTCTTGGCATGGTCGCCCACACGCTCGATCGACTTGGCCAGGAACAGCAGGTCCAGGCTGGGTGAGATGGTGCGGGGGTCTTCCATCATGTAAGTGATGAGCTTGCGCAGGAAGCCGTTGTACTCTTGGTCGATGGCGTCATCGCCTTTGATGATCGCCACAGCCATGGTGGTGTCAAGCCGTGCGAAGGAGTCCAGGGTCTTGCGCAGCAGTGCGGCGGCCAGATCTGCGGCCATGCGCAGCTCCGAGCTGGGCAGGTTGCGAGGCGAGCCGTTCTGGATGATGGACTTGACCATGCGCGCAATGCGGGCCACTTCATCGCCCGCACGCTCCAGGTTTTGCGTGGTGCGCGAGATCGCCATCAGGAAACGCAGGTCACGCGCCGTTGGCTGACGGCGCCCAATCGTGGAGATGATTTCGTGATCGATCTGCACCTCCATCTGGTTGATGCGCGTTTCGTTCTCGATCACCTGCTCGGCCGATTCCAGGCTCATGTGGATCAGCGCGTACACCGCCTGATGCAGCTGAGACTCGACCAGGCCGCCCATTTCGAGCACATGCGTGGAGATGGAATTCAGCTCGGCGTCGAACTGGCTGGAGATGTGTTTGTCGCTCATGAAAAGTCTCCCGTTGGGTCGCTGATGGGACGGTTGCTCGATGGCTCAGCCGAAGCGGCCCGTGATGTAGTCTTCCGTCTCGGTCTTGCTGGGCTTGAAGAAGATCTGCTCCGTGGACCCGAACTCGATGAGCTCACCCAGGTACATGTAGGCGGTGTAGTCGCTGCAGCGGGCTGCCTGCTGCATGTTGTGCGTGACGATGGCGATGGTGTAGTCCTGCTTGAGTTCGTGCACGAGCTCCTCCACCTTGCCGGTGGAGATCGGGTCCAGCGCGGAGGTCGGTTCGTCGAGCAACAGCACCGAAGGCTTCACCGCCACGCTGCGCGCGATGCACAGGCGCTGCTGTTGACCGCCCGACAGTGACAGGCCGCTCTGATTGAGCTTGTCCTTCACCTCGTTCCACAGCGCCGCCTTGGACAGCGCCCACTCCACCCGGTCGTCCATCTCACCACGGCTCAGGTCTTCGTAGAGTTTCACCCCGAAGGCGATGTTGTCGTAGATGGACATGGGGAACGGCGTGGGCTTCTGGAACACCATGCCGATGCGCGCGCGCAGCAGGTTGATGTCTTGCTTGGCGTCCAGAATGTTCTGGCCGTAGAAATTGATCTCGCCTTCCGCGCGTTGGCCTGGGTAGAGGCTGTACATGCGGTTGAGCGTGCGCAACAAGGTGGACTTGCCGCAGCCCGAAGGACCGATGAACGCGGTCACCTTGCGCTCCTCGATGTTCATGTTGACGTTCTTCAGACCCTGGAACTTGCCGTAAAAAAAGTTCAGGTTGCGCAACTCGAGCGCGTTCTTGGTGCTGGCCGCTGCGGCGGTGGCGGTGGCGGTGTTGGGCATGTTGGGTTCCGTGTCGTTTGTTCGGTTGTGCGGAGCGGGCGGCAATCAGCCCACTTTCTTCTCGCGCAGGAAGACCCGCGCCACGATGTTGAGTACGAGCACCGAGAGGGTGATGAGCAACGCGCCGCCCCAGGCCAGGCGAATCCAGTTGTCGTAGGGACTCAAGGCGAACTGGAAGATCACGACCGGCAGGTTGGCCATGGGCGCACCCATGTCGGTGCTGAAGAACTGGTTGTTCAGGGCGGTGAAGAGCAGCGGTGCAGTCTCGCCGCTGATGCGGGCCACCGCGAGCAGCAGACCGGTCATGACACCGCTCTTGGCAGCGCGCAGCGTCACCAGCGTGGCCACTTTCCAGCGCGGGGCACCCAGGGCAAACGCGGCCTCCCGCAGGCTGCCTGGCACCAGACGCAGCATGTTTTCGGTGGTGCGCACGACCACGGGCACGGCGATGAGCGAGAGCGCCAGGCTGCCGGCCCAGCCGGAGAAGTTGCCCACCGTGGCGACAGCGATGGCGTACACAAACAGGCCCAGCACGATCGATGGCGCAGACAACATGATGTCGGTCACGAAGCGTGTGAGCTCAGCGGTCTTGCTCGTGTCGCCATATTCGGCCAGATACACGCCTGCGAAGATGCCGATCGGCGTGGAGACCAGCACCGAGAAGCCGACCATCAGCAAGCTGCCCACGATGGCGTTGGCCAGGCCACCGCCTTCGCTGCCAGGAGCTGGCGTCGACTGGGTGAACATGTTCCAGTCCAGAGCGGCCAGCCCGTTGCTGAACAGCACGCTCAGGATCCAGAGCAGGACGAAGAGACCCAGCACCATGGCGCCCATGGACAGGGACAGACCCACCGCGTTGGCGCGCTGGCGGCGCTTGTAAAGACTTTGATTGAATTCCATGGCGGTGTCCTCAGAGTCCTTTGGACTTTTCGGCGCGCAACAGCATGATCTTGGCGGCCGACAACACAATGAAGGTGATCACAAAGAGCAGGAAGCCCAACGCGAACAAGGTGGACAGGTGGAAATCAGCCGCTTCACCAAACTCGTTGGCCAGCGTCGATGCGATCGAGGTGCCGGGCGAGAAAAGCGAAGTGGGCATGCGGTTGGCGTTGCCGATCACAAACGTGACGGCCATGGTTTCGCCCAAGGCGCGCCCCAGGCCGAGCATGATCCCGCCGATCACGCCCTTCTGCGTGTAAGGCAGCACCACACGCCGTACCACCTCCCAGGTGGTGCAGCCCAAGCCATAGGCCGATTCGCGCAGGATGGGTGGCACGATTTCAAACACATCGCGCATCACAGCCGCGATAAAGGGCAGGATCATGAATGCCAGCACGATGCCCGCAGCCAGGATGCCGAAACCGTTGGTGCTTCCACCGAACAGGAAGCCCACCAAAGGCATGCCGCCCAGCATCTTCTGAACCGGCATCTGGAAGTAGTCGGCAAACAACGGCGCAAACACAAACAGGCCGAACATGCCGTAAATGATCGAGGGGACCGCTGCGAGCAACTCGACAGCGGTGCCCAGCGGGCGGCGCAGCCAGGTTGGGCAGGTTTCCGTCAGGAACAGTGCGATGCCGAAAGCCAGCGGCACGGCAATCAGGAGCGCGATGCTGGCGCTGGCCAGCGTGCCCACGATGGCAATCGCAGCGCCAAACTCTTCATTGATGATGTCCCACTCGACGCGCCAGACAAAGCCGACACCGAACTTCTGGAAGGTCGGCCAGGCGTTGATGAACAGCGAGACGATGATGCCCAGCAGCGCGACCAGCACCAGCAGCGAAAAAGACTGCGTGATGCGGTGAAAAAACACGTCCTGGATTCGTTGCCGCCGGGCAATCGACTCCATGTCGGGGTTGCCCGTTGTGGCGGACACGGGTTGCGAACTCATGGTGGTACCCAGGCTCATGTTGGTCTTCTTCCGGAGGTTTCCGGCTCCTCAACACAGCGCCCGCCGACCGGGATGAACCAGACGGCGGACACAGTGCTCGGAACAGCCTAACTTACTTGGCGATTTCCGTCCAAACCTTGGAGCGGATCTGGGCGGTCAGGCTATCCGGCAGTGGCACGTAGTCCAGCTCGGCCGCCATGCCCTTGCCGTTCTTGAACGCCCAGTCGAAGAACTTGAGCACTTCAGCGGACTGCGCCTTGTCGGCCGGGTTCTTGTACATCAGGATGAAAGACGCCGTGCTCACGGGCCAGCTGTCTGCGCCCTTGGCGTTGACCATCGACACGCCCATGCCAGGCACGCTGAACCAGTCGGCGCTGGCTGCTGCAGCTGCGAAGGTCTTGTCGTCCGGGCTCACATACTTGCCGTCGGCGTTCTGGAGCTGCAGGAAGTTCATGTTGTTCTTCTTGACGTACGCATACTCAACGTAGCCAAGCGCGCCCTTGACGCGGTTGACGTTGGCGGCCACGCCTTCGTTGCCCTTGCCACCGACGGAGGAAGCGGCAGGCCACTTCACGGCAGCGCCCTTGCCCACGGTATCGGCCCACTCTTTGCTGACCACGGTCAGGTAGTCGGTCCAGTTGAAGGTGGTGCCGGAGCCATCGGCGCGGTGCACGACGGTGATATTGGCGTCAGGCAGCGACTTGCCGGGGTTGAGGGCGGCCAGCTTGGGGTCGTTCCACTTGACGATCTTGCCCATGAACATTTCGGCCAGCACAGGACCGGTCACGCGCAGCTCGCCCGGCTTGAAGCCGTCGAGGTTGATCACAGGCACCGTGCCACCGATGATGGCGGGGAACTGCACCATGCCGTCTTTTTCGAGGTCAGCACCGGGAACGGGTGCATCGGTGGCGCCAAAAGCCACGGTTTTTGCACGGATCTGGCGAATGCCGCCGGACGAACCGATCGACTGGTAGTTCAGGCCCGTACCGGTTTCTTTCTTGTAGGCCTCTGCCCATTTGGCGTAGATCGGGAACGGGAAGGTGGCGCCTGCGCCGGTGATGTCGGCGGCGAATGCGGCGCCCATGCCGGAGGTGGCCATGGCGGCAGCTGCGATGGACTTGAGGAAGATGCGTTTGTTGATCATTCGGTGACTCCTAGCGGTTGGGATGCAGAACAAGGACGAATGTAGGCAGGCTGTGTGACATCTCTGTGACACCGAACCGTTGTCACACAACACGCCGCACAGCGCGGCATCTCAACCGCCGGTCGAGCACGGCCATGCGTCACAATCCGGGTCTTCCCGCACCACATTGCCCCATGGGCCCCTGTCTGGCCCCACGCCCCCGTCTCGCATGCAAAACGGAACCCTCCTCGCCGCCATCGACCTCGGCTCCAACAGTTTCCGGCTGGAAATCGGCCGGTACCAGTCCGGGCATATCGAGCGCATCGAATACCTGAAGGAGACGGTGCGCCAGGGCACCGGGCTGGATGAAGAAAAGAATCTGAGCCAGGCGGCGATGGAACGGGGCTGGGAATGCCTGGCCCGGTTTGCAGAGCGCCTGCACGGCTTCAAAAAGCAGCAGGTGCGTGCCGTGGCCACGCAGACACTGCGCGAAGCCCGAAATCGGGACGAATTCCTGCGCAATGCCCAGTCCATTCTGGGCTTTTCGATTGACGTGGTGTCTGGCTACGAGGAAGCCCGCCTGATTTACCAAGGCGTCTCGCGGCTGCTGCCCCACTCGGATGAGAAACGCCTGGTGGTGGACATTGGCGGACGCTCGACCGAAATGATCCTGGGCCAGGGATACACCGCACGCACCATGGAGTCGTACCGGCTCGGCAGCGTGGCCTGGTCCACGCGCTATTTCCCGCGAGGTCAGTTCAGTGCATCCGCCTTCAAGACCGCCGAAGTGGCGGCCAAAGCCGTGATCGACGAGGCACTGGACAAGTTTCCACCTGCCGAATGGACGGTGGCCTACGGGTCTTCGGGCACCGTTGGAGCAGTGGCGGACATGCTCGCAGCCAACGGCTGGGCCTCTGGGGTGGTCACCCGCTCCGGCCTGGACTGGTTGACCGACCGCCTGATCAAGGCCGGCAGTGCCGAGCAGATGCGCCTTGAGGGCTTGAAAGACGACCGGCGCCCGGTCATCGGAGGGGGCGTGAGCGTGCTGCGCGCGATCTTCGACCTGTTCGGCATCGAGCAGATGGTGCCGGCCCAAGGTGCCCTGCGCCATGGTGCGCTGTACGACCTGATTGACCGCGACACCGACGGCGGTGACGTTCGCGAGCGGACCGTGCGCTGGCTGGCACACCGCTTTTCGGCCGATGAGGCGCAGGGCAAGCGGGTGAGCGACGTCAGCACCGCCCTCTTCTCCCAGATCGCTGCGCTGGACGCCCAGAACGAGCGCTACTCGCAAAAACTCGCCTGGGCTGCGCGTCTGCACGAGATCGGCACGCACATTTCGCATGACCGTTCGCATCACCATGGCGCCTACATCCTGGATAACGTGGATGCGCCTGGCTTCTCACTGCCCGAACTGCACCGCATGAGCCAGTTGGTGATGGGCCAGCGCGGCAAGCTGCGCAAGCTGGAAGAAGCCCTGCAAGACGAATTGTTTGCCAAGCAGCTGATGACGTTGCGGCTGGCGGTGCTGCTCTGCCATGCGCGCCAGATGCCGGAATACCAGTCCATCAAGCTGAGCTACAAGCCGCGCGCCTTCAAGCTGTCGACCAACCCGGGCTGGGCGAAGCGCTACCCACAGTCGGCATGGCTGCTGGGTGAAGAGGTGGTGGCGTGGCAAAAATCGGCCTGGAAATTCACCGCAGACATTCGGTGAACCTGCGGGCACAAGCCCTGTTTTGTCATCGATTCTTCACGGTTTTGTCATAACCGTGTAAACGGTATATACCGTTTAAAATTCGCTCCTTTTCAACCATCGGAGTGAACACATGGCCAGTCAAACCAACAAATCGAGCCCCAAGAAACCCAAGCTCGTGCGCGACAGTTTCACCATTCCAAAAAACGAATTTGTCGCCATCGAGAAGCTCAAGGACCGCGCCATTGCCCTGGGCACGAGCGTCAAAAAGAGCGAGTTGCTGCGCGCCGGTTTGATGAGCTTGCAGAGCCTCAACGACGCCGCTTACAAAGCTGCGCTGGCGGCCGTGCCCACCCTCAAGACCGGACGCCCGGCAGTGACTGAAAAGAAGCCAGCGCCCAAAGCCGCCGCACCTGCTTCGACCAAGCCCGCGGCCAAGGTCGCGCCCAAACCTGCCGCCAAAGCTCCGGCAAAGTCCAAGGCTCCGGCAGCGGCAGCGGCAAAGAAGGCAAGCGCCCCAAAGACCGTTGCGCCGGTCGCGAGCGCACAGGCACCGCGCGCTCGTCGCGCCACGGCAGCCAGCAAGACGGCTTGATACAGCCCTGATACAGCGAAGGACTGTCGCGTCAGATCAGCTCAGGCGTCTGCACTGTCACCACGACGGTCTGGCCCACGCCAGCACGCTCGCGGTGGCGCAGCCACCACACGGCGCCCTTCTTGACCGAGCAGTCTTCCTCATGCAGCCTGAGCAGGCGCGCCACCACGCGTCCCAGCGTGGGCTGATGCCCGACCACCACCACCGGCGATTTCCCGGACGGCCATTGCACAAGTTCGAGCAGCGCGAGCAGATCGCCTTCAGGGCAGAGCTCGTCGCGCAGCTTGAACTTGCGACCCAGGGCCATTGCCGTTTGTTCGCAGCGCGCTGCAGGGCTGCTCCAGATACGGGCGCCCTCGGGCAATTGCCGGTCCAGCCACGCGGCCATGCGTGCCGCCTGTTTCTCCCCACGCGGCGTGAGCCGCCGTGCCAAGTCAAGCGCATCACCGGGCCGGCCCGTCAGCAGCTCCGGATGCTCTTGCGCCTCCGCGTGCCGCCACAAGATCAGATCCATGGACCGGCCCTCCATGGCGTCAGCCCTTGCTTCCATACAGTGCCATGAGGCTGGCCTGTGCCGAATGAAGCGTCAGACGTTGGCGCCCGTTTGACTGGGCGCTGGCTGGCACGTAGGTGCCATCCGGACGCAACAGCCACGCGTCCTTGGTGTCGTGCAGATAAGCCTGCAAGCACTCGTCAATGATGCGCCGGCGCAGTGCCGCTTCCGTCACGGGCCAACCCAGCTCGATGCGGCGCAGCATGTTGCGGTTCATCCAGTCGGCACTGGAAAGCCACAACTCCTCGGTCTCGCCGGTGCGGAAATAGAACACCCGCGAATGCTCGAGCAAGCGGCCAATCACCGAGCGCACACGTACGTTGTCGGTGAAGCCAGGCACCTGGGCGGGCAGGATGCAGGCGCCGCGCACGATCAGATCGATCTTCACACCGTCCTGCGAAGCGACGGCCAGTGCGCGAGCCAGCGGCTCGTCTGTCAGCGCGTTCATCTTGAGGATGATGCGGGCGTCCTGCCCTGCCTTGGCGGCAGCACCCGCGGCCTCGACCTTGTCGAGCATGGCCTTGTGCAGGTGGAAGGGGGCGATCAACGCCTTGTTGAGCTTGGGCAGGCGGTTCTGGCTGGCCAAGTGCAGAAAGATCTGCTCCAGATCGGCGGTGAGCGCGTCATCGGCCGTGAGGTAACTCAGGTCGGTGTACAGGCGGGCCGTACCGGGGTTGTAGTTGCCGGTGGACAGGTGCGCATAGCGGCGCAGCCCGCTGGCTTCGCGGCGCGTGACCAGCAGCATCTTGGCGTGCGTCTTGAGACCCACCACGCCATAGACGACTTGCGCCCCCACCGACTCCAGGCGCTCGGCGTAGTTGATGTTGGCCTCTTCATCAAAGCGCGCCTTGAGCTCCACCACCGCAGTGACTTCCTTGCCCCTGCGCACGGCTTCGCGCAGCAGGTTCATCAGCTCCGATTTGGCGCCTGTGCGGTAGATGGTTTGCTTGATGGCCAGCACGTCCGGGTCTTCCACCGCCTCTCGAAGGAAGCCCAATACCGCGTCGAAGCTCTCGTAAGGCTGATGGATCAGCACGTCTCCATGGCGCATGCGCTCAAAGTAAGACTGCCCTGGTGTGAGCTGGGCCGGCCAGCCGGCGTTGTAGCTTTCAAAGCGAAGCGCAGGCGCATCGACCTTGTCGATCAACTGGTTCAGCCGCACCAGGTTGACCGGTCCAGGCACACGGTAGAGCGCCCGCTCGGGCAGCGCAAACTGCTCCAGCAAAAAGTCGGAAAGATGAACAGAGCACCCCGCTGACACCTCCAGGCGCAGGGCCTGTCCATAGTGGCGCTGCTGCAGCCCCTTGCGCAGCGCGGTGCGCAGGTTCTTCACCTCCTCTTCGTCCACCGCCAGATCGGAGTGCCGCGTCACGCGGAACTGCGAGAACTCTGTCACCTGGCGCCCAGGGAACAGGTCGTTCAGATGGGACCGGATCAGACTGGAGATGGAGACGAAGTGCGTCTGTCTGGAGCCTTTGACCGGCGGCATGCGAAAGAAGCGCGGCAGGATGCGCGGGACTTTCACGATGGCGATTTCGTTCTCACGGCCAAATGCGTCCTTGCCGGTGAGCCGCACGATGAAGTTCAGCGACTTGTTGGCCACCTGCGGAAACGGATGGGCCGGATCCAGCCCCACCGGCATCAGCAGCGGCTGCACCTCTTTCACGAAGAACTCCTTGACCCATCTGCGTTGACGCGGGTTCCGTTCTCCGTGGGAGATCAGCTTGACCCCCTTCTTTTCGAGCAGTGGCAGCAGTTCATCGTTGTAGATCGCGTACTGCTGGGCGACCAGGGCATGCACGGCTTCCGAGAGCTGTTCATAGGATTGCGCCGTGTACGGGCCGCGCTGCTCGTTGGCATGGGCGGCCGTGAGGTGCGGAGCGACGCGGACCTCGAAAAACTCGTCGAGGTTGCTCGAGACGATGCTCAGATAGCGCAGTCGCTCAAGCAGCGGCACGTCCGGCCGCCTCGCCCAGTCCATCACGCGTGCGTTGAAGGCGAGGATGCTGTGGTCGCGATCCAGGAAAGCTTGCTTGAAATGGGGGGTATTGCCGCTCATGGATGCCGATGAAATCGGGGGGTTTGCCTGCTGCCCGCCGCTCCCGGCCGGTGTCTCCTGGCGCACCATGTGTCGATTATTCAACGATACGGTGACGTTTGTGTGACAAGGCGGCGCCACCCATGGGCACCGGCAAGATCGCTGCAGGCCGTTGCCTGCGCGGTCGTGGCAACACACTCAGATGCCCCACAAAAAGCGCTGCCGCCCGGCCCCAGCCGAAATGCAGCGCCCTGTCGCGTGCCACATGTCGCTTGACCTTGAGTGCATCCCTCCAGGCCTGGCCCAGGTCGTCGCGCAGCGCGCCTGCGCCGCTGTGGCCCACCACCTGCAGCGGGCCATCGACCGGATAGGCCGCCACGGGCACACCACAAGCCATGGCCTCCAACATGACCAGCCCAAATGTTTCGCTGCGGCTGGGGAAGACAAACACGTCGGCCGCAGCGTAGACCTGCGCAAGCTCATGGCGAGGCAGCACACCCAGCCAGTGCACGTTGGGATAGCGCTGGCGAAGTGCCGACGCGAGCGGCCCGACACCGCACACCACCTTGCTGCCGGGGACATCCAGGCGCAGAAAGGCGTCGAGGTTTTTTTCATGGGAGAGGTGGCCAACGAACAGGCTGACAGGATGCGCGAGCGGGCCCAGTGGGGCGTAGCCCGTGGGCGGATCAGCGAGCGCGAATTGTCGGGTGTCCACGCCGTGGGTCCAGGCACGCAGCTGCCCGAAGCCCCTGTCTCGCAACATGTCCAGCACGCCCTGGGTGGGCACCATCACGCCGCGACTTGGGCGGTGAAACCAGCGCAACAGTGCATAGCCCCAAGAGACTGGCAGGCGCCAGGCAGCATGGGCGATTTCCGGAAACTTGGTGTGAAAGGCCGTGGTGAAGGCCAGCTTGCGGCGCAAACAGTAGCGCCGCGCAGCCCAACCCAACGGCCCTTCGGTGGCAATGTGGATGGCATCAGGCTCGGCCGCTTGCATCAGCTCGCGCAATCGGCGGCCGGGGAACCACGCGATGTCAATGCCGGCGTAGCCCGGGCAAGGTCGTGTGCGGAACTGCCCGGGCTGAATCACGACGACCTCATGGCCCATGCTCTGCAACTCGCGAGCCAGCTCGACCAGGGTGGTCACCACGCCATTGACCTGCGGCAACCAGGCATCCGTCACGATCAGAATCTTCATGCGTTATTTCCCTGGTGAGCCTTCGCGTTCAGGACGATGGACTGCCAGCGTGTGCGCCGGACTCGCTCACAGCAGGCTTGCCTCGCTCGACGGGCTCACCCCAATGCACAAGCTCCAGGCGCCCGTCGAGGTGCTCCACCAGCGCGGTGAGGCTTTCCACCCAGTCCCCGTCGTTGCAATACAGCGTGCCTTCAATGCGGCGCATTTCTGCCCGGTGAATATGGCCGCACACAACGCCCTGGTAACCGCGCGACCGCGCCTCGGCGGCCACGGCGCGCTCAAAGTCGGTGACATAGTTCAGCGCGCTCTTGACCTTGTGCTTGAGGTACTGCGAGAGCGACCAGTACGGCAAACCCATGCGTGCGCGCAGGGAGTTGAGATGGCGGTTCAACCGCAGCGTGAATTCGTAGGCGTTGTCGCCCAGGTAGGCCAGCCACTTGGCGCACTGGATCACGCCGTCGAAATGGTCACCATGAACCACCCACAGGCGCTGGCCATCGGCCAGGGTGTGCACCGCTTGGTTGGCCACCTCGATGCCACCGAAGTTGTGCCCATCGAACTGGCGCGCAAACTCGTCGTGGTTGCCGGGCACAAACACCACGCGGCAACCCTTGCGCGAGCGGCGCAGGAGTTTTTGCACGACATCGTTGTGCGCTTGTGGCCAATACCATTTGCGGCGAAGCTGCCAGCCATCAATGATGTCGCCCACCAAATACAGCGTCTGGCTTGGGTGGTGCTTGAGAAAGTCCAGGAGCGGACGCGCCTGGCAACCGGCCGTGCCCAGGTGCAGGTCTGAGATGAAGACAGCTCGGTAGCGAGCGCGTTCACCCGGCTCGGGAGCCTCGTCGTCGTCGGCACCGGCTGATGCCCAAACCCCGGCCGCCTCTGGCAGCCCAGACTTGACCGCCCACCCTCCGAGAACGTCGACCGCGGCTCGCATCAAGCCCCCAGAAAGTGCTTGCGGTAGCGCGCCGGCAGATCAGAGATGCGCATGAGCATCGGCAGATCTGCGGCGTTGAAGTCTGGATCCCAAGCTGGGGGGCCCAGCACCTTGGCGCCCAGGCGCAAGTAGCCCTTGATCAGCGCGGGCGGCTCCACATCCAGCGTGTCGTCCAGCTGCTCGATCGGCAGGGGCAGGCGCGGACGCACGTGAAAGTCAATCGGCGCCAGGTGTTTCTCTTTCACCTGCCGCCAGATACTGGCCGCCGCGTGCCCGCCACCGACCACGCCGTGCGGGCCCTCATGCTGCATGGGAATGCTGGCGCAGCCGATCATGGTGTCGAGCTGGTTGCGCGTCATGAACTCGGCGAGCGCGCCCCACAGCGCCATGATCACCCCGCCGTGCCGGTGTTCGCGATGCACGCAACTGCGCCCCAGCTCGACCATGCGGTCGCGCACCTGGCGAAGGCGGGTCAGGTCGAATTCGGTGTCGCTGTACGTGCTGCCCACCCGCTTGGCCTGCGCCGGCGTCAGCACGCGGTACGTCCCGATCACGCGGCGGCTGGTGGCGTCGCGCACCAGCAAGTGTTCGCAGAAATCGTCGAACAGGTCCACATCGTGGCCGGGCAGGTGTTGCGGCAAGCGCGCACCCATCTCGGTGGCAAACACCGAGTACCTCAGTTGCTGCGCTTCACGAACCTCGTCCAGATGACGCGCCCACGAGACATCGATGCCACCGGCTTCGGGTGTGCCCGCCGCTTCGCCCACCAGAGACGAGGCTGTGACAATCGAGCGGGGATGAAGCGACCCCCGAGGCAGATTCACCGGGGAGAGATCGAGCGTGGGTGTGGGAAGTTCTTTCATGGCGCGCTCCGTTGACGGTGCACCCGACAGGGGTGCGTAAATGAATGCAGGCGTGGTCATGAAAAGGCAGTGTGCGAATCGAGGGTGACTCCAACGTGGCGAATGCGTGAATCTTTGGTGACACGCCTGCGCCGCAGAGCCGCCACCAAGCGGCCTGCCAGAATACGAACCTGTGACCCATCCAGCCCCCTCCCTGCGCGCCACACTGCGCTGTCACGTCGCCACACCAAGCCGCGTCAAACTGTCTGTCACGGCCGACGTTCAGGCCCAGGCCGATGCCCTGCGCCTTCGCTATACCTTGCGCGGCGACACCCGCTTGCTGCGCATCCCCGCCCCCACCGCGCCGGTGCCGACCGATGGCCTGTGGCGGCACACCTGCTTCGAGGCTTTCGTGGCTGCCGACGACGAGCCCGCCTATCGCGAGTTCAACTTCTCGCCCTCAAGCGCCTGGGCGGCCTATCGCTTCGCTTCAGAGCGTCAGCGCGATCCAAACGCAGAAGCGCGGGAGTCTGTGCTGCTGCGTCCCCCGCAGGTCACCGTCACGCCGCAGGCCATCACGCTCACCGTGCGCGTGCCGGCCACGGCCCTGCCCCGCAGTCCGGCGGTGCTCTCACTGGGTTTGTGCGCCGTCATCGAAGAACTCGACGGCCACTTGAGCTATTGGGCGTTGCACCACCCTGCTGCGCACGCCGACTTCCACCACCGCGACGGCCGCACCCTGCGGCTGGCCGCGCCTTTGAGCTGACCCACATGCAATTCGGTATCGAACGATTCCTGCAAGACCCCACACTTCGCGCGCCCTTGAAAGGCCGCCGCGTGGCCTTGTTGGCCCACCCCGCCTCCGTCACACGTGAGCTCACGCACTCACTGGATGCACTGGCGGCACTGCCCGACATTCAATTGAGCGCGGCATTCGGTCCGCAACATGGGCTGCGTGGCGACAAGCAGGACAACATGGTCGAGTCGCCCGACTTCAACGACCCCCGCTTGGGCATACCCGTGTTCAGTCTTTACGGCACGGTCCGCCGCCCCACCGAAGCGATGATGGACAGCTTCGACGTGCTGCTTGTCGACCTGCAAGACCTGGGTTGCCGCATCTACACCTTCATCACCACATTGCGCTATGTGCTGGAAGCTGCGGCCAAGCACGGCAAGGCGGTGTGGGTGCTGGACCGCCCCAACCCCGCCGGGCGCCCCATCGAAGGCCTCACGCTGCGTGCGGGCTGGGAGAGCTTCGTGGGTGCGGGTCCTATGCCCATGCGCCATGGCATGACCATGGGCGAGCTGGGCCACTGGTTCATCGCCACGCTGGGCCTTCAACTCGAGTACCGCGTCATCACGATGACCGGCTGGGCACCCGATGCCGCACCGGGCTTTGGCTGGCCCACCGAGCGGACCTGGGTCAACCCCAGCCCCAACGCGGCCAACCTCTCCATGGCTCGCGCTTACGCTGGCACGGTGATGCTCGAGGGCACCACGCTGAGCGAAGGCCGCGGCACCACGCGCCCGCTGGAGCTGTTCGGGGCACCCGACATCGACGCGCGCCAGTTGATCGCAGACATGCAGCGCATGGCGCCACAGTGGCTCGCCGGCTGCGCATTGCGCGAATGCTTCTTTGAGCCGACCTTTCACAAGCACGTGGGCCAACTCTGCGCCGGCGTGCAGATTCACGTCGAAGATCCGACGCACTACGACCACACCCGCTTCAAGCCGTGGCGACTGCAGGCTCTCGCCTTTCGAGCGCTGCGGCTGCAGGCACCGGGCTACGCGCTGTGGCGCGACTTCGCATACGAATACGAGCACGACCGGTTGGCCATCGACCTCATCAACGGCGGGCCACTGCTGCGCGAATGGGTGGACGACGTGTCCGCGTCGCCCGACGTCCTGGAGACCGCAGCAGCCGCAGATGAAGCGGCCTGGGCCGAGGCGCGCAAGCCCTACCTTCTGTACTGACCGCTCAAAGCCACTTCTGCATGAATTGGGCAGTACCCATGCTCGGGTCCAGCTGATAGCCCGCAAAGCCGATGCGCTCATACAAGCGCACCGCGGGCCGGTTTCCAGAGAGCACTTCCAGCGTGAGCTTGACCGCCCCCCGCTCGCGCGCAATGACCTCGCACTCGGCCAGCATCAGCTCGGCAATGCCCCGGCCTCGGTGGCTGGCCAGCACCGCCACGTCGTGCACGTTCACCAGTGGCTTGCAGGCAAAGGTCGAAAAGCCTTCGATGCAGTTGACTAACCCCACAGGCGTGTCGCCGTCCAGCGCCAACACGCTGTAAGCCTGCGGACGTGCTGCCAGCCCCGGCACCAGGTTGGCTTTGGCGAAGTCGGACAAACCCTCGCCACCGCCGGCCGGATCGCTCGCGTAGGCATCGAGCAGCATCACCAGGGCGGCGGCATGGGCCGGGTTTGCGTAGTCGGCCCGAAGCGTGGCAATGCCCGAAACGCTCATGCCGGCACCTGCGCCCGCACCGTCGCCGCCAGTCGCTCGGCACAGTTTTGTGCCTGCGTGGCGTCGCGCGCCTCCACCATCACCCGCAGCAGCGGCTCGGTCCCGCTCGCACGGATCAAAACGCGACCGGCATCCCCCAGTTCAGCTTCCACCGCCTGCGTCTCTTTGGCCAGGAGCGAGTTCGTCTTCCAGTCTTGCCCGGGCTGCAACCGCACATTGATGAGCGTCTGGGGAAACAGCGTCACGTCTGCGAGCAACTGGGCCATGGTCTTGCCACTGTCCACGCAGGCGGACAGCACCTGCAGGGCCGATACCAGGCCGTCACCCGTGGTGTGACGGTCCAGCACAAGCAGATGGCCTGATCCCTCGCCACCCAGAATCCAGCTGTGCCGCTTGAGCTCTTCCAGCACATAGCGGTCGCCTACCTTGGCGCGCACGAACTTCACGCCACGCGCTTTCAGCGCCACCTCGACCGCCATGTTGGTCATGAGCGTGCCCACCACGCCGGGCACTTCCTCGTCGCGTGCCAGGCGGTCGGCCACGATGAGATACAAAAGCTCGTCACCGTTGTACAAGCGCCCCTGCGCATCGACCATCTGAATGCGGTCCGCATCGCCGTCCAGCGCCACACCGTAATGGGCACCGTGCATCTTCACCGCCTCCAGCAAGGCCTGCGGGTGCGTCGCACCCACCTGGTGGTTGATGTTCAGACCGTCGGGAGAGCAACCGATCTTGACGACTTCGGCACCCAGCTCATGGAAAACTGCCGGGGCAATCTGGTACGCGGCGCCATTGGCACCGTCCACCACGATCTTCAAGCCCTTGAGCGTGAGATGGTGGGCACACGTGCTCTTGCAGAACTCGATGTAGCGGCCGGCGGCATCGTCCAGCCGGCGGGCCTTGCCCAGCTGCGCGGACTCCACCCAGACAGGCGCTTCATCCAGCGCAGCTTCCACGGCCAGCTCCCAGTCGTCAGGCAACTTGGCACCTTTGGCGCTGAAGAACTTGATGCCGTTGTCGGCAAACGGGTTGTGGCTGGCTGAAATCACCACCCCCAGGCTGGCGCGCTGCGCGCGCGTCAGGTAAGCCACTGCCGGCGTGGGCACGGGGCCAAGCAGCACCACGTCCACACCCGCCGAGTTGAAACCCGACTCCAGCGCTGACTCCAGCATGTACCCTGAAATGCGGGTGTCCTTGCCGATCAGGACAGTGGGGTGGGCTTCCGTGCGGCGCAACACACGCCCGACAGCGTGCGCGAGCCGCAGGACGAAATCCGGCGTGATGGGAGCCTGACCGACAGTGCCTCGAATGCCGTCAGTCCCGAAGTATTTGCGCGCCATGGTGACCGCTCCTCTCTTGTTGTGATGTTCTCAAGCCACGCATTATCGCGACCCGATTCAAGTGGCTATGTCGCCTGCAGGGCCTGCCAGACCTTGAGCGCATCCACTGTGTCTCGCACGTCGTGCACCCGCACCACGCGCGCCCCCCGATCCACCGCCAGCAAAGCGGCCGCCACGCTGGCAGCCGCACGATCAGCGGGGATGTCCCGCCCGGTGATGGCACCCAGCGTGGACTTGCGCGACCAGCCTGCCAACAAGCCAAATCCCAGCGGCAGTAGTTCCTGCTGGCGCGCCAGCAGGCTCAGATTCTGGGCGACCGTCTTGCCAAACCCTACGCCAGGGTCGAGCACGATGCGCGCCCGGCCCACACCCGCAGCAGACAGGGCTTGCGCCCTGTCTCGCAGAAAATCGATCACATCAGGCAGCACGTCGCCCTCCATCGGTGCGACCTGCATGGTTTGGGGGTCACGGTGCATGTGCATCAGGCAGACCCCGCAACGCGGATGGGCAGCCACCACAGCCAATGCAGGGCTGCGCCGCAACGCCCATATGTCATTGACGATGTCGACACCCACATCCAGTGCGGCTTGCATCACCTCGGCTTTGTAGGTGTCCACGGAGATGGGTACGCCCAGACGGCACGCCTCCCTGAGCACGGGCAGCACCCGCGCCAGCTCCTCATCCAGCGGTACGGCAGGACTGCCTGGCCTGGTGGACTCGCCACCAATGTCCAGGAGGTGCGCCCCTTCCTTCACCAGTTGCTCACAGTGCCGCAGCGCCGCCGCCGTGCCCGCGTGCTGGCCGCCATCAGAAAACGAGTCTGGCGTCACATTCACGATACCCATCACGCGGGGGATCGTCAGGTCAATATCGAAGCGCGCGGTTTGCCAGTGCATGGTGTCTCAAGGCAGCGTAGAAACGACAACGGGGCCGAAGCCCCGTCAAAGAGAGTGCCCTGGCCGCTCAGGCTGCCGAAGGCGCTGGGTCCGTGGACACCGCGGGGGTGCCGCCGCTGCCACCGCCGCCTACCGACGGGTTGCGCGGGGTCCAGTCCTTGGGCGGACGCGGCGGCTTGCCCGCCATGATGTCGTCGATTTGATCGGCATCAATGGTCTCCCACTCGAGCAAGGCCGTCGCCATGGCGTGCATCTTGTCGCTGTGTTGCTCGATCAGATCGCGTGCCAGCTTGTACTGCCCGTCAATGATGCGGCGCACCTCGGCGTCCACCTTTTGCATGGTGGATTCGCTCATGTTGGTGGTCTTGGTCACGGAACGGCCCAGGAACACTTCGCCCTCGTTCTCGGCGTAGACCATTGGACCCAGTGCGTCGGTCATGCCGTAGCGCATGACCATGTCGCGGGCGATGGTGGTCGCGCGCTCGAAGTCGTTGCTGGCGCCCGTGGTCATCTGGTTCATGAACACTTCCTCAGCAATGCGACCGCCAAACAACATGCTGATCTGGTTCAGCATGTAGTCCTTGTCGTAGCTGTACCGGTCCTGTGCGGGCAGGCTCATCGTCACGCCCAGAGCGCGGCCGCGCGGGATGATGGTGACCTTGTGCACCGGATCGCATTTGGGCAACAGCTTGCCGATCAGCGCATGGCCGGACTCGTGGTAGGCCGTGTTGCGACGCTCTTCTTCGGGCATCACCATGCTCTTGCGCTCGGGGCCCATGAAGATCTTGTCCTTGGCCTTCTCGAAGTCCTGCATCTCCACCACACGCGCGTTGCGCCGAGCAGCCATCAAGGCAGCTTCGTTGCACAGGTTAGCCAAGTCGGCACCGCTCATACCGGGGGTGCCACGGGCAATCACGCTGGGGTTCACATCCGTGCCCAAAGGCACCTTGCGCATGTGCACATTCAGAATCTGCTCACGCCCCCGAATGTCGGGCAGCGTCACATAGACCTGGCGGTCAAAACGTCCGGGGCGCAGCAAAGCCGCGTCGAGGATGTCGGGCCGGTTGGTGGCAGCCACCACAATCACACCCAGGTTGGTTTCGAAGCCATCCATCTCAACCAGCATCTGGTTGAGTGTCTGTTCGCGTTCGTCATTGCCCCCACCGAGACCGGCACCGCGCTGGCGGCCCACCGCGTCGATTTCATCGATGAAGATGATGCAGGGTGCGTTCTTCTTCGCGTTTTCGAACATGTCGCGCACACGGGCGGCGCCCACGCCCACGAACATTTCCACAAAGTCTGAGCCAGAAATGCTGAAGAAGGGAACCTTGGCTTCACCGGCGATGCCTTTGGCCAGCAAGGTCTTGCCGGTTCCTGGTGGCCCGACCAACAGCAGGCCGCGCGGAATGCGCCCGCCCAGCTTCTGGAACTTGGCAGGGTCTTTCAAGAAGTCCACGACCTCTTTGACCTCTTCCTTGGCTTCATCGCAACCGGCCACGTCGGCGAACGTCACGGTGTTGTTGTTTTCGTCCAGCATGCGCGCCTTGCTCTTGCCGAAGCTGAACGCGCCGCCCTTTCCACCGCCCTGCATCTGACGCATGAAATAAATCCACACGCCGATCAAAAGCAGCATGGGGCCCCAGCTCACCAGCAAAGTCATCAGCAGCGAGCTCTCTTCACGAGGGCGCACATCGAACTTGACGTTGTTGTTGATCAGGTCACCGACCAGACCCCGGTCAAGGTAAGTGGCTGTGGTGCGAACGCGGCGATCGTCCTGGGTGACAGCGACGATTTCAGTACCACCTTGCCCTTCCTGGATGGTGGCGCTCTTGATTCGTTGCGCCTTGACCTCGTCCAGGAACTCGGAGTAGCCCATGTACCCCGAGCCGGCAGCCGAGCGCGTGTCGAACTGCTTGAAGACGGTGAAAAGCACCATGGCGATAACCATCCACACGGCGATTTTCGAAAACCACTGGTTGTTCAAGTGCAGCTCCTGGAGACGATAGTGACTGACAAGCTCATATGTTTCTCATTCTAGGACTTTCAAGTCCTCTAGCCCTGATCAATGACTTGGCAATGTCAATCAAAGGGATAGGTAATTGGCAGATATGGGTCGCGGCGATGTGCATCACGCCTTTTTCAGACCCAGGCCGACCAGGAAGGTTTCCGAAGATTTATCCCGGGATGCCTTTGGCTTGATCGCCTTCACCGTGCGAAAGGTTTCACGAAACAGCGCCACCATGGGGTCGTAGGCACCCCCATGGAAGAGCTTGACAAGCAGGGCGCCGTCGGGTCTGAGGTGATGAACGGCAAAATCCACGGCCAGTTCGACCAGATCGGTGATGCGGGCTGCATCCGTCATGCCAATACCGGAAAGGTTCGGCGCCATATCGGACACCACAACGTCCACCTGTGCGACGCCCCGCTCCACCAGCGAGGCTTCCAGCGCCGCCAGAACCGCCGCCTCGCGGAAGTCGCCCTGGATGAAGTGCACACCCTCCACTGCTTCCATGGGCAGAAGATCCAGCGCCACGATGGTGCCCTGAAGCTCGCCCACTGCTGCACCGTTGGGGCTCAGACGCCGCCGCAGGTACTGGCTCCAGGCGCCGGGCGTGGAGCCCAGGTCCACCACGCAGTGTCCGGGCCGCACGAGCCCCAGCAATTCATCGATTTCCTTGAGCTTGTAGGCTGCTCGAGCGCGGTAACCGTCCTTTTGCGCCAGCCGCACGTAAGGATCGTTCACGTGTTGGTTGAGCCAGGCCTTGTTGACCTTCTTGCTCTGGGTTTTGACTTTCATGCCCATGAGGGACGCCTAAGGTCTGTGTAAACGATAATTGTCCCATGCCCCAGATCACACTCACCCCCGCCCAGCGCAAAGTCCATCGGGCCGAAGCGCATCACCTCGATCCCGTCGTTCACATCGGAGGCGACGGACTGAGCGCTGCGGTGAAGAAGGAAGCGGATGCCGCTCTCAAATCCCACGGGCTGATCAAGATCCGTGTGCTGAACGATGACCGCGCAGCCCGGGAGGCGATGCTGCAAACCCTGGCTGACGAATTGCATGCCGCGCCCATTCAGCACATCGGCAAATTGCTGGTGCTCTGGCGCCCGATCCCCGAAAAGGAAAAGGTGGTCGACGAAGATCGCATGCCCGGTCCGCGCGACGTGAAAGTGCTCAAGTTCAGCAAGCGAGGCGGCCAGCGACCCGAGGTGAAGGTGGTGCGCGTGCTGGGCAACCAGCGCCTGACACCAGGCGGCCAGGTCAAACGCGCCAAGGTCATGAAGAAGAGCTTGAAAAAGAGCTCGCAGTCCCAGTAACAGCAGCCAGTCCGTCTTTCGTCCGTTCAATGCGCCCGCTTGAACTTCGTCGCTAGCGCCACATCTGACAACGCATGAACGACCGTACACCCCCATCCAGCCTCAATCCGCTGCTCGACTTTACGGATCTGCCGCCATTTGATGCCATCAAGCCGGCGCTGGTGGCTCCAGCCATCGATCAACTTTTGCTCGAAGCACGATCCGCTCTGGAGCTGGTCACGGCTGCGGAGTTTCCCAACGACTGGCGTCGCATCTCGCTGACCTTGGACGTTCCTACCGAACGCCTGTCGCGGGCTTGGGGGGCTGTCAGCCACCTCAACAGCGTGGCGGATTCCACGGAATTGCGCGCCGCCTACAACGAGGCCCTCCCGAAGGTCACCGAATTCTGGACCAGCCTGGGTTCCGACGAAAGGCTGTACGAAAAGTACAGAGCCATGGACGTGGCAACCCTTGACGCCGAGCAGGCGCGGGCTCATCACAACGCCATGCGCGGCTTCGTGTTGGGCGGCGCCGCACTTCAGGGTGAGGCCAAAGAACGATTTGCCTGGCTGCAAGAACGCCAGGCCGAACTGGCGCAGAAGTTCAGCGAAAACGCCCTGGATGCGACCGATGCCTTCTCGCTGTACGTCACCACCGATGAGCTGGCTGGCGTACCGGACGATGTTGTCCAAGCGACGGCTTCAGCCGCGCAAGCGGACGGCAAGTCAGGGCACAAGCTGACCCTGAAGATGCCGTGCTACCTGCCTGTGATGCAGTTCGCGCACAGCAGCGCGCTGCGAGAGAAGCTGTACCGCGCCTACGCCACGCGCGCCAGCGACCAGGCGGACCCAGCTTTCAGCCAGTTTGACAACACAGCGATCATGGGCGAGTTGCTGGCTCTGCGCCATGAGGAGGCGCAATTGCTCGGCTACCGCCACTACGCCGACGTCTCCGTCGTGCCCAAGATGGCCGAGTCGCCCGAACAGGTCGTTGCGTTCCTGCGTGAGCTCGCGCACAAGGCACGTCCGTATGCACAGAAGGATCTGGCGGACTTGCGTGAATTCGCGGCCTCGGAACTTCATTTGAAAGACCCGCAAGCGTGGGACTGGCCTTATATCGGTGAAAAACTGAAGGAGGCCCGTTACGCCTTCAGCGAGCAAGAGGTGAAGCTCTATTTCACCGCTCCCAAAGTGCTTGCCGGGTTGTTCCAAATCGTTGAAACGCTCTTCGAGGTGGCCATCCGTCCAGACACTGCGCCCGTATGGCACCCGGGCGTGGAGTTCTACCGAATCGAGCGTTCTGGCGTCGCAGGCCCCGAACTCGTCGGCCAGTTCTATCTGGATCCTGCCGCACGCACGGGCAAACGAGGCGGAGCCTGGATGGACGACGTGCGCGCACGCTGGCTGCGCCCCGACAGCGGCACGCTGCAAACGCCAGTCGCCCACTTGGTGTGCAACTTTGCAGAAGGTGTGAACGGAAAGCCCGCCCTGCTGACGCACGACGACGTGATCACACTCTTCCACGAGTTCGGCCATGGTTTGCATCACATGCTGACGCAAGTGAACGAACGCGATGTGTCGGGCATCAGCGGCGTGGAATGGGACGCAGTGGAGCTCCCGAGCCAGTTCATGGAGAACTTTTGCTGGGAGTGGGAAGTGCTCAAGCACATGACCGCCCATGTGGAAACCGGCGAACCGCTGCCTCGCGAGCTCTTCGAAAAAATGCTGGCCGCCAAGAACTACCAAAGCGGTCTGCAGACCCTTCGGCAAGTGGAGTTCTCGTTGTTTGACATGCTCCTGCACAGCTTGGCCGAGCCCGCCATCTCTGGCGACGCCATCCTGGCGCTGCAACGGCAGGTGCGCGATGAAGTGGCTGTATTGCATCCGCCAGCCTACAGCCGCACACCGCACACGTTCAGCCACATCTTTGCGGGCGGATATTCCGCCGGCTATTACAGCTACAAGTGGGCAGAAGTGTTGTCTGCCGATGCCTACGCTGCCTTTGAAGAGGCCGCGCAGCAAAATGGCCACAGCACTCTGGACGTCAGCACGGGCCGACGCTATCGTCAGGCCATCCTTGAGGCAGGCGGGAGCCGCCCTGCCATGGAGTCGTTCAAGGCCTTCCGGGGCCGCGAGCCAAGCATCGACGCCCTGCTGCGCCACCAGGGCATGGCTTGAACCGTCAAGTGGATTGCCGCTGGAAACCCGTCATGACCATCGTTCGTTCCGCATGCCGACCGCTGAGCTTCGCCGCCTGCGCAGGCTTTTTTGCCGTGTCGGCGTTTGCCCAAGGTGTTTATCCAATCGTTGGACCGAATGGGAAGGTCATTGGATTTTCTGACCAGCCTGCGCCCTCGACCTCCCCGGCACGCGCCGTGGGCAACACGAACTCGAATGCATCTTCAGCGGCACCCGACGCGCAGCTGCCGTTCGAGCTTCGCCAGGTCACTGCGCGGTATCCGGTCACGCTCTACACCTCCAAAGACTGCGCCCCATGCAACAGCGGGCGCAACATGCTCAATGCCCGTGGTATCCCGTACAGCGAAAGAACCATCGAAACGTCACAGGACGCGGATGCACTGAAACGACTCAGTGGCGAAACGTCATTGCCGCTCCTGACGATTGGGGCACAGCAGCTCAAAGGTTATTCAGACACGGAGTGGACGCAATACCTCAACGCGGCGGGCTACCCCAAGCAATCCGTCTTGCCAGCCAGCTACCGCCGCGCTGCCGCTGCACCTCTGGTGGTCGTTAGAACCGAACCATCGCCAAATGCCACCGCCGGTCCCGCGAGCCCTTCAACAGCACCTGCACCGGGCGCCGTACCGGTCGCGCCACCTGTCAACAACCCAGCAGGCATCCGCTTCTGATCGGGTTGAACGCCAGCGTCAGTAGTTCAGCGTCCTGACGCCATCTGGCGTACCCAGCAGACACACGCTGGCCTTTTGGTGCGCGAACACGCCGACGGTCACCACGCCTGGCCACTGGTTGACCTGGCTCTCAAAACCCAACGGATCGGTGATCTGCAGCCCCCTGACATCCAGGATGTTCTGCCCGTTGTCCGTCACAAGGGGAACGCCATCCTTCACTCGCAATTGCGCAGTTGCCCCGAGCGCTGCAAATTGCCGCGCCAGGCGCGCCGTGGCCATGGGGATCACTTCGACGGGCAGGGGAAACGCACCCAGTACCTTGACCAGCTTCGACTCGTCCGCGATGCAGATGAAGCGCCTGGATTGGGCTGCCACAATTTTCTCCCGTGTGAGCGCCGCACCGCCACCCTTGATCATGTAGCCCTGCGCATCAATCTCGTCTGCGCCATCGATATACACCGCGATGTCGCCCACAGCCCCCGCTTCGAACACAGGAATGCCAAGCGAGTGCAAACGCGCAGTAGAGGCCTCCGAACTCGATACCGAGCCTGCGATCTGCCCCTTCATGGAAGCGAGCGCGTCGATGAACTTGTTGACCGTTGAGCCCGTGCCCACCCCCACGATTTCACCGGGTGTCACGTACTGAAGTGCGGCTTGGCCCACCAGGGCTTTGAGTTCATCTTGGGTCATTTGAGACAATCGTTAAAACAACAAACCGGATTATCCAATGTCGCTTCTTCCTTACGGCATCGCGCGGCCCTTCCTGTTCGGGATGGATCCCGAAGCCGCCCACGAACTCACTCTGAACGGCATTGCCCGGCTCCAGCATTCGCCCTTGACGTGTCTTTACAGCCAGCCACGCGTGCAAGACCCGTACACGCTGGCGGGCATGCAATTCCCCAACCGCGTCGGACTCGCCGCTGGGCTGGACAAAAATGCACGATGCATTGATGGGCTCGCCGCCATGGGCTTTGGATTCGTCGAGGTGGGCACTGTCACGCCCAAACCCCAGGCAGGAAACCCCAAACCACGCATGTTCCGGTTGCCCAAAGCCAACGCGCTGATCAATCGCCTGGGCTTCAACAACGAAGGGCTGGACGCGTTCATCGCCAACGTGGCTCGCGCTCGATTTCGACGAGAAGCCGGAGTCGCCCCGATGCTGCTGGGGCTGAACATCGGGAAGAACGCGAGCACACCGATAGAAAGGGCGACCGACGACTACCTGACGTGCCTCGATGGCGTCTACGCGCATGCCGACTACGTCACAGTCAATATCTCGAGCCCCAACACGCAGAATTTGCGAAGTCTTCAGAGTGATGAAGCACTGGATGCGTTGCTTGGCGCGGTGGCGGAACGGCGCGAGTTGTTGGCGCAGCGTCACGGGCGACGCATTCCCGTTTTTGTCAAGATTGCGCCAGACCTGGATGCCACCCAAGTGGAAATCATCGCGACCACGCTCATGCGATACGGCAGCGGCAGCGACGGAAAGGCGAACAATGCACTCGGAGTTATCGCAACCAACACCACGCTCAACCGAAACGCCGTGGCTGGACTGGAACACGCCAACGAGGCGGGTGGACTTTCAGGGGCACCGGTTCTACAAGCCAGCAACCAAGTGATCCGTCAGTTGCGCACCTGCCTAGGTGACAGTTTCCCCATCATCGGCGTGGGCGGCGTGCTCTCAGCCGAAGACGCGGTCAGCAAAATTCAATCGGGTGCAAATGTCGTCCAGATATACACCGGTTTGATCTACCGTGGGCCATCGCTGGTCAGGGAGTCTGCCCGCGCCATCCAGGCGCATGCGAAATAGGCGAACAAACACCTCTCGCATCAGCGCGTGACCGCTGCAAGCGCAGCGAAACCTCGAAAAGAAAAACGGGTCAGAGCTTTTGGCTCTGACCCGTTGATTCTGTTTAGAAATGGTCGGCGTGGCGGGATTCGAACTCGCGACCCCTTGCACCCCATGCAAGTGCGCTACCAGGCTGCGCTACACGCCGACAAGCCTCGCATTATAGCTGCCGAATTGCGTCAAATCAGGCTGAGTGCCGAAGAAGCTCGCGAATTTCGAGCAGCTCGCGCCGCACATCGTGCAACAGGCCAATGGACTCCTGAACGGTGTACTCGGCCTCGATCAAAGGCAGGACAACTTCGCCGTTGACCACCTCGTCCAGATCGATCACGTCGATCACTTCCTCGTCCTGGCTGCGGCGGCTCTCCCGCTCTGCCTGGACCAACTCTTGGAGTTTGTTGCGCGCGCCGCTGATCGTGAAACCTTGGTCATACAAGAGTTCACGAATACGCCGGATCATGAGCACCTCATGATGCTGGTAATAGCGACGATTACCACGGCGCTTCATGGGGCGAAGCTGCGTGAACTCCTGCTCCCAGTACCGCAACACATGCGGCTTGACGCCGCAGAGTTCGCCAACTTCACCGATCGTGAAGTAGCGTTTTGCGGGAATGGGCGGGAGCGTTTTTTCCATGAAAATCAAGGCGGTACAGACCGAACCTTGAAATCTACTCTAACTCATGTCCGCACGCACGGGGGATTGAACATTTCCGTGTGAAATGTTGCAACCACCCCATTTGACGGTCAGAGCGGCCTAAATCACGCCGTGTGATGAACAGGCTGCGAGTGGCCTTTCGCAGGGAACGGGAACCACTCACGCGCCAATGATGGCCGTCTGAACTTGCTCTTTGAGTTTGGGGCTGGCGTGGAAGGTCACCACGCGCCGCGCTTCAATGGCAACCGGCTCCCCGGTGCGTGGGTTGCGGCCGGGTCGTGGCGCTTTGGTGCGAATCTGAAAATTACCGAAGCCCGAAATCTTCACATCGGTTCCGTTCACCAGGCTGTCAGTGACCAGATCAAAAAATGCATCGATCATGTCTTTGGACTCCCGCTTGTTCAGACCAATCTGGTCAAACAGCAGCTCCGCCAACTGCGCCTTGGTCAGTGCAGGCGTTTCAAGGCTTTCAACTGCGAGTTCCATTCGAGCGTTCTCCATCTTGTTCGTCTCAGGCACGCAAGCGCCCTCCAACACGCTGGGCCAGCGATGCAATGGCACCATTGACCGTCGCCTCGATTTCCTCTTCGGTCAGTGTAGCGTCGTCCCGGTTGAGCACGAGCCGCACGGCAAGACTCTTCTCATCAGGCCCCAAGGCTCCCTTGGGCGGTTCGTTTGAAAGCGGCGCTTTCTTCGCTCTGTACACGTCAAAAAGAACAACATCTTTCAGCCAGGCTCCCGCTGATGTCAGGATGGCCTGGACCACTGCATCGTGCGTCACCGACTCGTTGACCACGATGGCCAGATCACGCTCTACCGCTTGGTGGCGACTGACGGCCTGATACACCGGAACGGTGCGGGCCAGCACTGCGTCCAGCTCAAGTTCAAACATCACGGGCGCCTGCGGCAGGTCATAGGCTTGCCGCCACCGTGGGTGCAGTTCTCCAACGTGACCGATGCATCGTTGGGCCACCCAAACGCTGGCACAGCGCCCAGGGTGCATCGCGGCATGCTCAGCAACGCGAAACTCTGCTTGCAAGGGCGCCAGAAGGGCCTGCACATCGCCCTTGATGTCGAAGAAGTCCGAAGCACGCTCGGCCAAACCCCATTGCAGCCCTTCTACAGCGCCATAAGCCATTCCGGCAACCCGCATGGGCTGACGGAAGCCAGCCACGGTGGTGTCGGTATCACCCACCGTCGGATCCTTGAAGAACACCCGTCCCACCTCAAACAGGCGTACTCGATCCGCTCGGCGGTCGAGGTTGAACTTGAGTGCAGCCAACAAGCTGCCCAACAGCGACGAGCGCATCACGCTCATCTGGCTCGATATGGGATTGAGCAACCGAATCGGATCGTCGTTGGCGGCAAGCTCGCGCTCCCAACGCTCCTCCACGAAACTGAAGTTGATCGTTTCCTGGTAACCCATCTGGGCCAGCAAGCGACGCACTGCAAACGAGCTGCGCGAGGACTCCTTGCGGAGCTTGGCGGTGATCGGCGCGTTGGGCGGTGTATCGGGCAACTGCTCATAGCCGATCACACGTGCCACCTCTTCGATCAAATCCTCTTCGATCTGCAAATCGAAGCGGTAGGCGGGCGGCTCAACGGTAAGCACCCCGTCGCCCTCTTCGACCGACAACCCCAGCCGGCGCAACGCCATTGCACAACGCGCTTGTTCCAGCGGCATACCAATGACCTTGGCAGCACGCGCGACGCGAAGGGTCACTGGCTTGACTTCCGGCAACTTGACGATGTGGTCGTCAAGCTCAGCGGCCTGTCCGCCGCAAATCTCCAACACCAATTGGGTGATTCGATCCACATGCTCACGCGTGGTTGAGGGATCTACGCCTCGCTCAAAGCGGTGTCCAGCGTCAGTCGAGAAGTTGAACCGACGCGAGCGCCCGGCAATCGCTTTCGGCCACCAGAACGCGGCTTCAACATAAATGTTCTGCGTTTCATCAGAGACGGCCGTCGCATCGCCTCCCATGATGCCCGCCAGTGACTCGACGCAGGAGTCATCAACGATCACACCAACCTGGGCGTCCAGCGCAACCGTATTCCCGTTGAGCAGCTTGAGCGACTCACCCTCACGCCCCCACCGGACTTGCAGGCCACCGTGAATCTTGTCCAGATCGAAGATGTGGGAAGGACGCCCCAGTTCGAACATGACGTAGTTGGAGATGTCCACCAGTGCCGACACGCTTCGCTGGCCGCAGCGCGCCAGACGTTCTACCATCCATGACGGCGTCACAGCGCGCGTGTTCACGCCCCGCACCACGCGACCCGTGAATCGACCACAGAGATCCGGAGCGTCCACACGAACGGGTAGACGCTCTTTCAGCGTCACCTCGACGTGTGGAGCAGCAGGCTCCAGCAAAGGCGAACCGGTCAGTGCGGCCAACTCACGCGCAATGCCATACACGCTCAAGCAATGCGCGAGGTTGGGCGTCAGCTTGAGCGTAAACAGCATGTCGTCCAGCGCGAGGACTTCGCGCACGTCTCGGCCAACCTGCGCGTCGGCCTGCAGTTCGAGCAAACCGCCATGCTCATCGGACAACTTGAGTTCACGCGCGGAACACAACATGCCCTGACTTTCAACCCCACGCAACTTGCCCAACTTGATCTCGAAAGGCTTGCCATCGTCGCCGGGGGGCAGCTGAGCCCCCACCAGCGCGCAAGGCACCTTGATTCCCACGCGCGCGTTGGGAGCGCCGCAGACGATGTTGAGCAAGCTGTCCAGACCCACATCCACCTGACACACCCGGAGGCGATCGGCGTTGGGGTGCTGAACCGCTTCCTTGATCTCGCCCACCACCACACGGGTGAAAGGTGGTGCCACAGGTTGCAGTTCTTCAACCTCCAGACCCGCCATGGTCAGCGTGTCGGCCAGTTGCTGACTGGTCAGTGGAGGGTTGCAGAAGGTGCGGAGCCAGGATTCTGGAAATTGCATGTCGTGGACTCAGCGGAACTGAGCAAGAAAACGGACATCGCCGTCGAAAAACAAACGCAGGTCGTTGACGCCGTAGCGCAACATGGTCAGACGATCGGGCCCCATGCCAAAGGCAAACCCGATGTAGCGTTCTGGATCCAGCCCCATGTTGCGAACGACGTTCGGGTGTACCTGCCCAGAACCAGCGACCTCCAGCCAGCGGCCAGCCAACGGACCTTGCTGGAACTGAATGTCTATCTCCGCACTCGGCTCGGTGAAGGGGAAGAAACTGGGTCGGAAGCGCAGCACGAGGTCGTCCGATTCGAAAAACGTGCGGCAGAAATCCGTGAACACGTATTTCAGGTCTTTAAAGCTCACGTTCTCGCCGACCCAGAGCCCTTCGCACTGATGAAACATGGGGGAGTGCGTTGCGTCGCTGTCCACACGGTACGTGCGACCGGGCGCAATCACCCTGATCTCCGGCATCGGATTCCCCGCGTCGATCAAGTCGCGGTGGCGCTTCACATGCTGCACCGCATGACGGATCTGCATGGGGCTGGTGTGCGTACGCAAAAGGTTGGGCGCCTTGTCGCTGCCCCCTTCCACGTAGAAGGTATCGTGCATCGAGCGCGCGGGATGGTCCTCGGGCGTGTTGAGTGCTGTGAAGTTGAACCAATCGGATTCGATTTCGGGGCCATCTGCCACCTCAAAACCCATCGATCCGAAAATCGACTCAATCCGCTCAAGCGTGAGCGTCACGGGGTGCAGTCCACCGGAAGCCCGCTGGCGCCCGGGGAGCGTCACGTCGAGCGCTTCCGCCTTGAGTTGCGCGGCCAACTCCGCATCGGCCAGCGCCTGGCGCCGATCTGTCAACGCGGCTTCGACCGCCTGCTTGGCCAAATTGATGGCGGCACCGCGAGCCTTTTTTTCTTCTACTGGGAGTGCTCCCAGGCTCTTCATGAGCTCGGTGATGCGACCCGCCTTGCCCAGAAACTGAGCCTTGGCGTTTTCGAGATCCGCCGGCGTGGCGGCCTGGGCAAACTGCGTGCGGGCACTGTCGACCAATGCGTCCAACTCGTTCATGTGTGTGCTTGAGTCGTTGGGAAATAAAAAAGGGGTTGAAGCCAGCGAGGGAACCCCTCAAGCCTCAACCCCTTTGAGCGACTGGACACCCCGCGCAGGCGCGGAGCCATCCTGCCGTGAATCAAGCGGCCAGCTTGGCTTTGACTTGCTCCACGATGCTGCCAAAGGCAGCCGGGTCGTTCACGGCCAGATCGGCCAGGACTTTGCGGTCGATTTCGATCGACGCCTTCTTCAGACCGTTGGCGAACTGGCTGTACGTCAGGCCGCATGCGCGAGCACCGGCGTTGATACGGGCAATCCACAACTGGCGGAAGACGCGCTTCTTCGTACGGCGGTCACGGTAGGCGTATTGCCCAGCCTTCATCACCGCCTGCTTGGCGATGCGGAAGACGTTGCCGCGGCGGCCGCGGAAACCTTTGGCCAGAGCCAGAACTTTTTTGTGTCGGGCGCGAGCCGTTACACCACGTTTGACGCGAGGCATGTGTGTTCTCCTTGTTCGTCGTTGATCAAATGCCCATGCCGGGCAGCATCTGTGCCATGTGACCCATATTGGTCTCATGCACGTTGACTGCTCCACGCAGGTGGCGCTTGTTCTTGGTGGTCTTCTTGGTCAGGATGTGACGTTTGAAAGCTTGGCCGCGCTTGACGGTACCACCTGGACGAACGCGAAAACGCTTTTTCGCGCTGCTCTTGGTCTTCATTTTGGGCATCTTCATGCTCCTTTTCATTTGTGCTCGTGAGGCGCCGCGAACCTTCCGCGGACTTGTTGGCCCCGAGCCACTTTTATGAAGGACCTTTCGGTCCTCATGTTCGGCGCTGACCTCTCAGCCAGCACCTCGGACCAACAGGAGACTACCCTGCCCGTCCAATTCTGTTCCTCTGGCAGCCTACTCAGGCCACCGGCTGCCCCGCGGGAGGCGTTGCCAACTCTGCCGGCTTGGCCGCACCCCCTGCCTTCTTGCGGCCCGGCGCGATCATCATGATCATCTGGCGGCCTTCAAGCTTGGGGAATTGCTCCACGATGATCGAATCTGCCAGCTCATCACGAATGCGATTCAACAAGGCCAGACCCAGATCCTGGTGGGTGATTTCGCGACCGCGAAACCGCAGCGTGATCTTGCACTTGTCGCCGTCATCCAGAAAACGCCGGATGTTGCGCATCTTGATGTTGTAGTCGCCATCATCGGTACCGGGCCGGAACTTGATTTCCTTGATCTCGATGACCGTCTGTTTGGCCTTCGCTTCCGCAGCCTTCTTTTGCTCCTGGTACTTGAACTTGCCGTAGTCCATCAAACGACACACAGGAGGCACGGCAGTGGCCGCAATTTCGACCAAGTCGACATCCAGTTCGCCGGCCATTCGCAGCGCTTCCTGCAAACTGACGATGCCAAGAGGCTCGTTCTCGGGGCCATTGAGGCGAACCTCAGGAGCCATGATTTCCCGATTCAGTCTGTGTGCGCGCTCTTCGCGTTGGCGGCGGTCGCGAAAGTTGGTAGCTATGGTGAGTTCCTTTGTGTGGGCTGGTTCAAGCGGAATGGAGGCCAACCGGCCTCCACATGGCACCCGAGGTGCGCCAAAACCGCAAAGGCATCACCCAGGGTGTTTGAAATCAAACTTTGGATGAAACGTCTGCCGCAATCAGTCTGGAAAAGTCTTCCAGCGGCATGACACCGAGGTCTTTGTTCCCTCGCGCCCGAACAGCTACGGCGCCAGCTTCTTTTTCCTTGTCGCCCACGACAACGATAAAAGGCAGCTTTTGCAACGCGTGCTCCCGTATTTTATACGTGATTTTCTCGTTGCGCAGGTCAGTTACCACCCTAAGCCCTTGATTCTGCAGAGTTTTCGCGATTTCCCGACAGTAGTCACCCTGCGCATCGGTGATATTGAGCACAGCCACCTGCACAGGGGCGAGCCACGTCGGGAGCGCTCCAGCATGCTGCTCGATCAGGATGCCGATGAAGCGCTCCAGGCTGCCAACGATTGCTCGGTGCAGAACGATGGGAGTGTGTCGCGAGCCGTCTTCCCCCACGTATTCGGCGCCCAGGCGCTCAGGAAGGTTCGGGTCAACCTGAATCGTTCCGCACTGCCAAGGGCGACCGAGCGCGTCCTTGAGCGTGTATTCGATCTTCGGGCCATAGAAGGCGCCCTCACCCGGCAGATACTCGAAATCGCAGCCGGAGGCTCGCAAGCCCTCGGCCAGCGCGCTTTCCGCCCGGTCCCAACTCTCCTCGGTGCCAATGCGCTTTTCGGGGCGGGTTGAGAGCTTGTAGATGATGTCGCTGAAGCCGAAGTCCTTGTAGACCTTTTGCAGCAGAGTGGTGAACGCCACCACCTCCGACTGGATCTGATCCTCGGTACAGAAGATGTGACCGTCGTCCTGCGTGAACGCGCGCACGCGCATGATCCCGTGCAGTCCGCCGGAAGGCTCGTTGCGGTGACACTGGCCAAATTCGCCGAAGCGCAGCGGCAGATCGCGGTAGCTCTTGATGCCTTGCTTGAAGATCAGGATGTGCCCAGGGCAATTCATCGGTTTGAGCGCGTAGTCGCGCTTTTCGGACTCCGTCACGAACATGTTTTCGCGGTATTTGTCCCAATGGCCGGTTTTTTCCCATAGGCCCTGATCCAGGATCTGAGGACCCTTGACCTCCTGGTAGCCGTTGTCGCGATAGACGCGGCGCATGTACTGCTCCACCTCCTGCCATACGGTCCAGCCCTTGGGATGCCAGAACACGGTGCCGGGCGAATGCTCGTCGATGTGAAACAGGTCCAGTTCGCGGCCGAGTTTGCGGTGGTCGCGCTTCTCGGCTTCCTCGAGCATCGTCAGGTACTGCTGCAACTCGTCCTTGGTCGCCCAGGCCGTTCCGTAGATGCGCTGCAGCATCTCGTTGCGATGATCGCCACGCCAATAGGCGCCGGCCACCTTCATGAGTTTGAAATGTTTGAGCTTGCCCGTGCTGGGCACGTGAGGGCCACGGCAAAGGTCTTCAAAAGCACCCTCCCGGTACAAGGACACATCCTCGTTGCTTGGGATGCTGGCGATGATCTCTGCTTTGTAGTGCTCGCCCATTCCCTTGAAGTAGGCGACGGCCTCGTCGCGTGGCAGTACGCGCCGCACCACCGGCTCGTCTTTGGAAGCCAGCTGGGTCATGCGCTTTTCAATTGCGATCAAATCGTCTGGCGTGAACGGGCGCTTGTACGAGAAGTCGTAGAAGAAGCCGTGCTCGATCACAGGGCCAATCGTGACCTGCGCATCGGGAAACAACTCCTTCACGGCGTACGCCAGCAGGTGGGCTGTCGAATGGCGAATCACCTCGAGGCCATCTGCATCCTTGGCCGTGACGATGGACAGCGCGGTGTCTTGCGTGATGAGGAAACTGGTGTCCACCACCTTGTCACCAATCTTGCCGGCCAGCGCGGCCTTGGCCAGGCCGCTGCCGATCGAGGCAGCCACGTCTGCAACCGTGACTGGGCCAGGGAATTCACGTTGGGAACCGTCGGGAAGCGTGATGTGCAGCATGGGGTATCCAGAAAACAAAAAAGCGCGGCATGGGCCGCGCTTGGATGGGTCGAAAGAAAGAAATCGGGCAGGCGCGAACTGCAGGCCTCAAAGGGCCAGGGGAGTGGACTCCATAGTTCGCGGTGTCATAACCAAACTGCCTTTCTCGCTCTTGCAAATTCGAAGAAGCCGCGATTTTCCCACAAATAAGCCCGAGGCACGGCTCGTGCTCAGTCCCCTCACCCTTTCCGGTCGATTCAGTGGACTGTTGTTCCCCGCTTGAGCCCGTCAGCACCTTCACGCTCGAAGAATCACCGCTCGGCCCGGGTGGATCAGCCGTAAAAACTTGCCTCCCACCGCGCCTGGTTGCGAGCCGCTACGCGCACGAAAGGCGTCGCTCGGATAACCGCCATCATGACCTTGTTGAGCACCCTGGGAACGAGCGGCAAGGGACGCAGAAAGTCAACGAACAGCACGATGCGCCAGTGCGGCGTGCGGTTCCAGGCCTCGTGCTCGTATGTATCGTCGAACACGAGTGCCTCGCCCTCGGCCCAAGAACGCTGGATGCTGTCGACCCGGATGGCGCAGCTTTCGTCGCTGACGGGAATTCGCAACCCGAGGTGGTAGCGCAGCACGCCGTTGTAGGGACCTCTGTGCGGAGGAAGAACCTTGCCCGGCGCCAGAATCGAGAAGAATGCGGTGCTCATGCCGGGTACGAGTGCGAGCGCCTTCGCCGTGTTGGGGCACTTTCGTCTGTTGCCCTCGCATTCGACGCCGTAGCCCCTGAAAAAAAGGTCTTCCAGCCGGCGTCGGTGGTCAACATGGCTTGGTCCGGCGAGATGTCCTGGAAGTTGGGCAACCGCTCCACCTGGGGCAGAAGTGCGCTCAGCTCCTTCTGGATGGCCTCCGTGTGCAGTGCGACCTCGCGCGTCCAGGCAAAGTCACTGGGATCGAAGAACGGATGGTCGCCATGCAGCGAGTAACGGCGATTGAGCCGCTCCATCGCGCGCAGCAAGCGAAAAAGAACTCTGCTGACCAGGTTTCCAAGCATGTGCTTCCCATCAAGTTCGAGGGCCCAGGGCACGGCAGATACAGGGCACGTATCTCGTTGGCCAGCCCCTGCTTTTCGGGCAGCGCGGCCAGCGGCCGCCAGCATGAGCGCCATCGCGGAGCATCGCAGCGTATTCGTCCAGTGCGCCTGATGGGAAATGATACTTTGGTAATACAAATTTATGCGGCAATCAACCGAGACATTCTTCACAACCTAAGCGCTTTGGCCCAACCGTCTGGTACGCAACTGGCCTCAATACAAAACAAAAAAGCCACCCCGAAGGGTGGCCCTGTCTCCTCTAGGTGATGAGGGACTCAGCTCAGTGGAACTGCTCTTCTTCGGTCGAGCCGGTCAGCGCCTTCACGCTCGAAGAACCGCCCTGGATCACCGTGGTCACGTCGTCGAAGTAACCCGCGCCCACTTCCTGCTGGTGCGACACGAAGGTGTAGCCCTTGTCGCGTGCGGCGAATTCGGGTTCCTGCACCATTTCCGTGTAGTGCTTCATGCCTTCGCCGCGGGCGTAGGCGTGGGCGAACTGGAAGGTGTTGAACCAGTTGATGTGAATGCCGGCCAGCGTGATGAACTGGTACTTGTAGCCGAGTGCCGCCAGGTCTTCCTGGAAGGACGCGATCTGCTTGTCGTTCAGGTTCTTCTTCCAGTTGAACGAAGGCGAGCAGTTGTAAGACAGCAGCTTGCCCGGGCAGGCAGCGTGGACGGCCTGGGCGAATTCGCGGGCGAAGCCGATATCGGGCACGCCGGTCTCGCACCACACCAGGTCGGCGTAGGGGGCGTATGCCACGCCGCGGCTGATGGCTTGCTCCAGACCGTTCTTGACGCGGTAGAAGCCTTCTTGCGTGCGCTCGCCCGTCAGGAACGGCTTGTCGTTGGCGTCGTGGTCGCTGGTGATCAGGTTGGCGGCTTCGGCGTCGGTGCGGGCCAGCACGATGGTGGAGACGCCCATCACGTCAGCGGCGAAGCGCGCGGCGATCAGCTTTTCGCAAGCCTCTTGCGTGGGCACGAGCACCTTGCCACCCATGTGGCCGCACTTCTTCACCGCGGCCAGCTGGTCTTCGAAGTGAACGCCAGCGGCACCGGCGGCGATCATGTTCTTCATCAGTTCGAAGGCGTTGAGCACGCCACCAAAGCCGGCTTCCGCATCGGCCACGATGGGCAGGAAGTAATCGATGAATTCAGGGCTGCCTGGCTCGATGCCACGGCCCCACTGGATTTCGTCGGCGCGCTTGAACGTGTTGTTGATGCGGCGAACCATGGTGGGCACCGAGTCGTATGCGTAGAGCGACTGGTCGGGGTACATGGTTTCGCTGGTGTTGCCGTCCGCTGCAACCTGCCAGCCCGACAGGTACACGGCTTCGAGGCCGGCCTTGGCTTGCTGCATGGCTTGGCCAGCGCTGATGGCACCAAAGGCATTCACGTAGCCTTTCTTGGCGCCGCCGTTGACCTTGTCCCACAGCTTTTCAGCGCCGCGCTTGGCCAGGGTGTGCTCGATCTGCATGCTGCCGCGCAGGCGCACCACATCGGCGGCCGTGTAGCCACGCTTGACGCCCTTCCAGCGGGGGTTGGTCGCCCAGTCTTTTTCCAGGGCTTCGATTTGCTGTTGGCGGCTCAGTTGCTCGGTCAGGGATTGGGGCATTTGCAGACTCCGTGAGGTTGATGGATCGGGGCGGCTGTGTTGCGTTGAAACGCTGTGCCGTTGAGAAAGACTTTAAGTCTTATAGAAGACTTTGGAAAGCTCTTGTGTCTTATATAAGACAAAAAGTTTTTCCATATTAATCAAAGACTTTCTTCGATGATTTCTCTATGTGGTAGACCATCTCTCACATTGAGGAAATTTCTTGCGTTGCAGCATTCTTGCTTCCCACATTAAGAAAAGCCCTTCTCTCATCCTGAAATGCAGGTAACGTCATCAGGCATGATGCGGCCCACTTCTGTGCACACACTGAACAAATCGTGACCTCCCAGAACCGTTTGTGGGCCTGCATGTGCCTGGCGTTGAGCATGTCGCTGGTGGGCAGCTATGTGGCCCTTTCCAAGCCGCTGGTGCTGGTGTTTCCCGTCTTCCTCCTGGCCTGGCTTCGATTCGGCATCGGTGGCGTGGCGATGTGGAACTGGCTGAAGAAGCCCCCAGACGAACCGGCCATTTCGCCGCGCACGCGCGGATTGCTGTTTCTCGAGTCGTTCCTCGGCAACTTTCTGTTTTCCATCTGCATGCTGTTCGGCGTGAGCATGACCACCGCAGTGGCGGCGGGCGTGGTGATGTCGTCAATACCGGCCGTGGTGGCGGTGCTGAGCTGGCTGTTTCTGCGCGAGCGCATTGGCTGGCGCAGCACGGCGGGCATCGCCTGTGCCGCCATCGGCATCGGTTTGTTCTCTCTGCAAAAGACCCACAGCGGCGTATCGGCAGACGCAGCCGGGCTGCTGGGCATCAGCAAGGCGGTGCTCGGCAACCTGCTGGTGTTTGCAGCCGTCATTTGCGAGGCGTCGTATGTGGTCATCGGCAAGCGCCTGACCGAGGGGCTGGGCCCCAAGCGCATTTCGGCCATCATCAATCTGTGGGGGTTCGCCTTGGTCACGCCCATGGGGCTGTGGGCGGCCTGGACGTTTGACTTCTCCTCAGTCTCGCTGCCCGTCTGGGGTTTGCTGGTGTTCTATGCGCTGGCCGCCAGTGTGTGGACGGTCTGGCTGTGGATGACCGGGTTGAAGACGGTGCCCGCTTCACAGGCGGGTGTGTTCACCGTCATGCTGCCCATCAGCGCGGCCATCATTGGTGTGCTGTTCATGGGGGAGCGCCTCACGGTGCTGCAAGGCGTGGCGTTCGGCATCGCCCTGCTTGGCCTGGTGCTGGCAACCCTGCCTGGCCGCGCGCCGGTGCCACGCTGAGCCGTTCAGGCGCACCACAGGCCGCTGGGCTGGGTGATCCCCATCCACAGGGCCCAACCCGAGGTGAGCGCGAGCGCGAGACCCGCGAGCCGAATGCCCCAGCCGCCCGAGCGCGCACCGCGCAAACGCAGCATCAGCCATGGGCCGGCGGTCAATGACACAGAGGTGCCCAGCGAAAACAGGGCCATAAGGGCCGCGCCTTCCAGCGCATTGGCCGACAGGGACGCCACCAGCAAAGCCGAATACAACAGACCGCAGGGCATGAGCGCCCACCCCAGACCCAACACCACAGGCGCCCGCGGGCCCAGCGCCGCCATGGCCGGGCGGGCACGGCGCCAGACGTTCTGACCCAGCGACTCGATCCAGGCCGGCTGGCGGGCCTGCCACAGCAACACCGCGCCCAGCAGCAAGGCCGCGACGTGGAAGATGGTCCAGACCGGGCGCAGCACGGCGGTGTTGGTGCCCAGCCATGCCAGGCCCTGGACCGACCCCGCAGCAAAGGCACCGAACAGCGCGTAGCCCGTCATGCGGCTCAGCTGAAAGCTCAATAGCGCCTGCGTGCTGCGTGCGCCTGCCGCACGCCCGATACCTGCACAAGCCGCTCCGCACATGGCCACGCAGTGCGGGCCGCCCACCAAGCCCATGAAGAGAGCCGTCACGGCCATGGAGGTTTGCATGAGTCGGCGCCGGCCTCAGATGATTTTGGAAAACCGGGCGCGGTCTCGGTCCACCTGCAGGTTTTTGTCAAACACCATGGCGATGGCGCGCACCAGAAACCAGCCGGCCTCGGTCACCTGAACGCCGCTGGGGCTCAGGCGCACCAAACCGTGTGCGGCCAGGCCTTCGAGCACCTCCAGTTCGCGAGCAAAGTAGCTGCAGAAGTCGATGAGGTGACCAAGCTCGATGGACTCGAACTGCACCTCGCCCTGGCACATCAGCGACATGATCACCGCCCGCCGCAGGAGGTCGTCGCGCGTCAGCGCCAAGCCCCTCACGATGGGCAGGCGCCCCTGGTCGAGCAGGTCGCGGTATTCCTCCAGCGTCTTGGCGTTCTGGCTGTAGGTGGCGCCGATGCGTCCGATGGCAGACACACCGAGCGCAATCAGGTCGCAGTCGGGCTGCGTGCTGTAGCCCTGGAAGTTGCGGTGCAGGCGCCCTTGCCGCTTGGCCACGGCCAGTGCGTCGTTGGGCAGCGCGAAGTGGTCCATGCCGACGTACACATAGCCGGCGTCCATGAGCGCGTCCAGCGACATCGACAGCATGGTGAGCTTGTCGCCGGCGCTGGGCAATTCGGCCGCCGAAATGCGGCGCTGCGGCTTGAAGCGCGAAGGCAGGTGCGCGTAGCCGTAGAGCGCAATGCGGTCGGGGCGCAATTCGTTCACCTGCGCCAGCGTGCGTTTGAAGGACTCCGGCGTCTGCAGTGGCAGGCCGTAGATCAGGTCGACGTTGACCGACTCGAAGCCGATGCGCCGTGCCGCAGCCACCAGCTCGAACACCTGTTCGGCAGGCTGGATGCGGTGAACGGCCTTCTGCACCGCCGGGTCGAAGTCCTGCACGCCGAAGCTCAGGCGGTTGAAACCCATGCGGGCCAGTGACTTGAGCCGATCTTCCGTCACGGTGCGGGGGTCCACCTCGACGGAGTACTCGCCACCGGGCACCAGCGTGAAATGGCGCCGCAGCATGGACATGAGGTCGTCGAGTTCGGCGTCGGACAAGAACGTGGGCGTGCCCCCGCCCAGGTGGAGCTGCGAAACACTGTGCCCCTTGCCCACATGGGCGACCTGCAACTCCACCTCGCGGGTGAGATAGCGCAGGTATTCAGCCGCGCGCGAGTGGTGGCGGGTAATGACCTTGTTGCACGCGCAGTAATAGCAGACCGATTCGCAGAACGGAATGTGCACATACAGGGACAGCGGCAAGGCCATGGAGCCGACCCTGCGCTGCTCCAGCGCCTGGATGTAGTCGCTCTCGTTGAAGGCCTCCACGAACCGGTCGGCCGTGGGGTACGAGGTGTACCGGGGGCCGGGGACGTCGAAGCGCCGCAGCAGTTCGTCAGGTATGGCGTGGCTCAAGGTCAAATCTCCATCAAGGCCTTCACTGTGGGGCACAGGCAGCGCCCATTCCTTGATCTCGATCAAACCGTGGAAAGATCGACGCCGAAAGATGCACCCAACGACACCCATGGGGGTATGCTCCAGCCATGGACGCCCAAACCATCAAAGTCGCCTGCTCCAGCTGCAACCTGCGTGAACTCTGCCTCCCCATGGGATTGAACCCTGACGAGATGGAGAAGCTCGACAAGGTCATTTCCAAACGCCGGCGCGTCAAGCGCGGTGCGGCGCTGTTCACGGTGGGCGACAAGTTCACCTCGCTCTACGCCGTGCGCTCGGGCTTCTTCAAGACCTGCGTGACGACAGCAGACGGGCGCGATCAGGTCACCGGCTTCCAGATGACGGGCGAGATCATTGGCCTGGACGGCATTGTGAGTGACCACCACTCGTGCAACGCCGTGGCGCTCGAAGACGCCGAGGTTTGCGTGATGCCGTTCGACCAGGTCGAGGAGCTTTCGCGCGAGTTCAACACGCTCCAGCACCATGTGCACAAGATCATGAGCCGCGAGATCGTGCGAGACCATGGCGTGATGCTGCTGCTGGGCAGCATGCGGGCCGAAGAGCGGCTTGCGGCGTTCCTGCTGAACCTGGTGCAGCGCCTGCACGCGCGCGGTTTTTCGCAGTCCGAGCTGGTGCTGCGCATGACGCGCGAGGAAATCGGCAGCTACCTCGGCATGAAGCTGGAGACGGTGAGCCGCACCTTCTCCAAGTTTGTCGAAGACGGCATCATCGACGTCAAGCAGCGCTACGTGCACATCAAGAGCACGGACGGCCTGCGCCAGATCGTCAATCCGCAGAATTGCGGCTGATCAGCAGCACGGTCAGCGCGCTCGATGCGGCGGTGACCCCCCAGAACACAAAGAACGACACGGTGTAGACCGCCTGGCGCGACCAGCCCAGGGGATCGCCGCCAAAGCGGTGCAGGTCGCTGGGGTCGACCATGGCGAACACCACCATCTCGAGCACGGCCGCCAGCAAAAACGCGGGCCATGCGATGCCCATCCAGTCGCGCGTTTTCATCTCAGCGGCCCGCCTCGGGCACCACCGGCGATGCCGCGTGGTTGCGGGCCTGGTGAGCGGGCTGCAGCTTGATGAGTGCATCGGCTTTGGCCTGGCCTTGCAGCACGAGCGCGGCTTCGCGGTCGCGCTCGAACACGGCCTTGTCCAGCACAGGGTCGGCATGGCGCACCGCAATGAACGCGGTGATGAGGCTGGCCACCACCACGACCAGCGGGCCGCCCACCACCATCCACATGTGTGGCACGCGCCACCAGGCCAAGGCAGGCGCTGCAGCGGTTGAGGTTGACGAATTCATGGACATCTCCTTGGGTGACAGCAAAGGGTTTCAGCGCGGCACGAGGAACGCGGCTTTTTCCGTGACATGGACCGCGTCATCGCCCACGGCGCGGATCTCGAATGCAATGGAGTGCGAGCCACTGCTCGCAGCGTTGGGTGGAATCTGCACGCGAACGGCCACGGCGCGCGCTTCGGTGGAGAGCACCTGCACCTGGGCGTCTGAAGCCAGCGCAATGCCGGGCAAGCCAGAGACGCTGATGGCATAGCGCTGGGGCACCTCGGTGGCGTTCATGATCTGCAGGCGGAACACGTTTTCAATGCGCCCCTGCTCCACCATGCGCGCGAGTGCACCGCGGTCACGGATCACGTCCACCTTCAACGGGGTGCGCAGGAAGAGGCTCATGCCCACGGCCAGCGTGATGGTGAGCAGGATGCCGGTGTAGACCAGCACGCGCGGGCGCATGGCGCGCTTGAGCATTTGTCGCGTGTCCCAACCCCGGGCCACGCCGTTCTGGGTGGAGAAGCGGATGAGCCCGCGCGGGTAGCCGACCTTGTCCATCACGTCGTCGCAGACGTCCACGCAGGCGGCGCAGCCAATGCACTCGTACTGCAAGCCCTTGCGGATGTCGATGCCGGTGGGACACACCTGCACACACAGGGTGCAATCGACGCAGGAGCCCAGGCCCAGAGCCTTCGGATCGGCTTTCTTCGAACGCGCCCCGCGCGGCTCGCCGCGCTGTGCGTCGTAGGTGACGATCATGGTGTCCTTGTCGAACATCGCGCTCTGGAAGCGCGCGTAGGGGCACATGTACTTGCACACCTGCTCGCGCAGAAAGCCGGCGTTGCCGTACGTGGCAAACCCGTAAAAGCCCACCCAGAACAACTGCCACGGCCCGAGCGACGCGGCCAGCGTGAGCGCGCCGAGTTCGCGCATGGGCGTGAAGTAGCCCACAAAAGTGAAGCCGGTCCACAGCGCCACGGCGATCCACAGCGCGTGCTTGAGCGTCTTCTTGCCCAGCTTGGCCGCTGAAAGCTTGGCGCTGTCCAGGCGCATGCGCGCCGAGCGGTCGCCCTCCACCTTCTTCTCGATCCACATGAAGATTTCCGTGTAGACCGTTTGCGGACAGGTAAAACCGCACCACAGCCGCCCCGCCACCGCCGTGAAGAGAAAGAGCGACAGCGCCGAGATGACCAGCAGGCCCGTGAGGTAGATGAAGTCCTGCGGGTAGAGCACCAGGCCGAACAGGTAGAAGCGGCGCGCCTCCAGGTCGAACAGCACCGCCTGCCGCGCGTTCCACTGCAGCCAGGGCAGCCCATAGAACACCAGCTGCGTGAGCCACACCATGGCCCAGCGCCAGCGAGCGAACAGGCCGGACACCGAGCGCGGCTGGATCTTCTCGCGCGAGGCGTAAAGGGACACCATCTCCCCGTCGTCGGCAACGGGCACGATGGGAATGCTGGCTCTGGCAGAAGCAGGGGTGGGGTTCACGGTGGGTCGGGCGATGCGCCCGCTCAGTTGGCGGCCGCGGTCTCTGCCTTGTTGGACATGCCCCAGACGTAGGCGGTCAGCACATGGATCTGGTCGGCGTTGAGCTTGCCGGCCTGTGCCGGCATCTGGTTGGTGAAGCCTTTGGTGATGGCACGCACCACCGCCTCTTCACCCCAGCCGTGCAGCCAGGTGTTGTCGCTCAGGTTGGGCGCGCCCATGGCGGTGTTGCCCTTGCCTTCCATGCCGTGGCAGGCGGCGCACGCGCCGAACTTGCTGCGGCCGATCGATGCGCGCACCGCATCGTGCGGGCTGCCCGAGAGGCTCAGCACATAGTGCGCAACGTTGCGCACGTCTTCGGGCGTGCCCACGGCCGCGGCCATGGGAGGCATCACACCGATGCGCCCTTCGGTGATGGTGGTCTTGATCACCGCCGGGTCGCCGCCCCAGAGCCAGTCGCCGTCGGTGAGGTTGGGGAAGCTCTTGGCGCCGCGCGCGTCGGAGCCGTGGCACTGCGCGCAGTTGTTCATGAACAGGCGCTCGCCAATGGCCATGGCCGGTGCACTGCCCGCCAGTTGTTGCGGCGTCATGCTGCCGAACTGCGCGTAGATGGGCGCAATGGTCTTTTCAACCTTGGCCACCTCGGCCTGGTGCTGGCCCTGCGAAGACCAGCCCAGCAGCCCCTGGTATTTGCCGAAGGTGGGGTACAGCACGCCATAGGCCAGCGAGAACAGCACGGTGATGACGAAGAGATAGACCCACCACTTGGGCAGCGGGTTGTTCATTTCGCGCAGGTCACCGTCCCACACGTGGCCGGTGGTGTTGTCGGCCGAGGCCTTGACCTTGGTGGTGCCGCTGATCCAGAGCAGGACCAGACAGGCCAGGATGCTGACAAGGGTCAGCCCGGCGGCATACCACGCCCAGAATTCGCTGGTGAAGTCGCTCATGACGGTTCTTTCGTGCGGTCGTTGGTGGCTTCGTCCTGAAACGGCAGCAGGGCCGCTTCATCGAAGCGCGACTGGTTGCGCCGGGACCAGGCCCAGGCCACGATGCCCAGGAAGGTCATCAGGCTGATCACGGTGACGGCGCTGCGGAGGTCGTTGATATCCATGGTGTGTTCTCCTTGGCGCTTACTTGATGGCGGTGCCCAGCACCTGCAGGTAGGCAATGAGCGCGTCCATGTCGGTCTTGCCTTTCACGTCGGCGACGGACGAGGCAATTTCCTCGTCGGTGTACGGCGCACCCAGCGTGCGCAGCACCTGCATGCGCTTGGGCAGACCGGTTTCGTTCACGGTCTTTTGCTCCAGCCAGGAATAGGCCGGCATGTTGGATTCGGGGACGAGGTCGCGTGGGTTGTTCAGGTGGATGCGGTGCCACTCGTCGGAGTAGCGGCCACCCACGCGGGCCAGGTCGGGGCCGGTGCGTTTGCTGCCCCACTGGAACGGCCGGTCATAGACGAATTCACCGGCGACCGAATAGTGGCCATAGCGCAGCGTCTCGGCCTGGAAGGGGCGGATCATTTGCGAGTGGCAGTTGTAGCAACCCTCGCGCACGTAGACGTCGCGCCCGGCGATCTGCAGCGCGCTGTAGGGCTTGAGGCCTTCCACCGGCTGCGTGGTGGACTTCTGGAAGAACAGCGGAACGATCTCGACCAGCCCGCCGACCGCGATCACCAGCACGATGAGCACGATCATGAGGAAGTTGTTGGTCTCGATGCGCTCGTGCGTGAAACCTTGTGGCTTGTGGTTGGACATGGTGCGGTCCTCAGGCGTGAGCGGGGTTGAGCGCGGGAATGCGAACGTCTTCTGCCCGGCCACTGCGCGCCGTCATCACCGTGTTCCACAGCATCACCAGCATGCCGCCGAGGTACAGCACACCACCGGCGAGGCGGATCACATAGAACGGGAAGGTGGCCTTGACGGATTCGACGAAGGTGTAGGTCAGGCTGCCGTCGGGGTTGACGGCGCGCCACATCAGGCCTTGCATGACGCCTGCGATCCACATGGCGGCGATGTAGAGCACGATGCCGATAGTGGCGATCCAGAAGTGCAGCTCGATGGCGGGCACCGAGTACATCTTCTTCTGCCCATACAGGCGCGGGATCAGGTAGTACATGGAGCCCATGGTCACCAGACCGACCCAGCCCAGGGCACCCGAGTGCACGTGGCCCACGGTCCAGTCGGTGTAGTGGCTCAGCGCGTTCACCGTCTTGATGGACATCATCGGACCTTCGAAGGTCGACATGCCGTAGAACGAGAGCGAGACGATGAGGAAGCGCAGGATCGGGTCGTCGCGCAGTTTGTGCCACGCACCCGAGAGGGTCATGATGCCGTTGATCATGCCGCCCCAGCTGGGTGCCAGCAGGATGAGCGAGAACACCATGCCCACCGATTGCGTCCAGTCGGGCAGCGCGGTGTAGTGCAGGTGGTGCGGGCCGGCCCACATGTAGGTGAAGATCAGCGCCCAGAAGTGCACGATCGACAGGCGATACGAGTACACGGGGCGCTCGGCCTGCTTGGGAATGAAGTAATACATCATCCCCAGGAAGCCGGCGGTGAGGAAGAAGCCCACGGCGTTGTGGCCGTACCACCACTGCACCATGGCGTCCTGCACGCCGGCGTAGGCCGAGTAGCTCTTGAACATGTCCACGGGCACCGCGGCGCTGTTGACGATGTGCAGCACGGCCACGGCCAGGATGAAGGCACCGAAGAACCAGTTGGCCACGTAGATGTGGCGCACCTTGCGCATGCCGACGGTGCCGAAGAACACGATGGCATAAGCAACCCACACCACCGCGATCAGCAGGTCGATGGGCCACTCCAGCTCGGCGTATTCCTTGCCCTGCGTGTAACCCATGGGCAGCGAGATGGCCGCCAGCACGATCACGAGCTGCCAGCCCCAGAAGGTGAACTCGGCCAGCTTGTCCGAGAAGATGCGAACCTGGCAGGTGCGCTGCACGACGTAGTAGCTCGCGGCAAACAGGCCACAGCCGCCGAACGCGAAGATCACCGCGTTGGTGTGCAGCGGCCGCAAGCGGCCATAAGAGAGCCACTCGACACCCATGTTGAGGGCGGGCCAGGTGAGCTGGGCGGCGATGATCACGCCCACCAGCATCCCCACCACGCCCCACACCACGGTCATGAGGGCGAATTGCCGAACAACCCGGTCGTTGTAGACCGCCGAAGGGCTGGTCTTGTTGGTCACGGACATAAAGAACTCCTCGCAAATGTCACTGATGCCAGTGTGCGCAGGGTGTCCTTGTTGTGCCTTGACCTACATCAAGCGCGACCTCAATCGCCCTTGAGAATGCGCTCGCCTTCGCGCTCGATGTTGTCGAACTGGCCGGCCTGCAAGGCCCACCAGAACACACCGATGATCCCGAAGACCAGCAGGACCGAAACGGGGATGAGGAGGTAGAGGATGTCCATGAGAAACCTTCAGCGACGCGCCAGGCGCAGCGCGTTGCCAATCACCAGCAGCGAGCTGGCAGCCATGCCCAGACCCGCGAGCCACGGCGGCATGAAACCCAAGAGCGCCAGTGGCACGCAGACCAGGTTGTAGGCCGCTGCCCAGACCAGGTTCTGGCGCACGGTGCGCAACGTGGCGCGCGCCTGCACGAGGGTGCGCACCACGTCCATCACCTGGCCGCCCTGCACGATGAAGTCGGACTGCGCCTGCGCCAGCGGTGCCGCGTGACCGAGTGCAAACGAGGTGTTGGCGCGCGCCAGCACAGGCCCGTCGTTCAGGCCATCGCCCACCATCGCCACCTGCAGGCCACGCGCCTGCAGCGCCGCGATCTCGGCCAGCTTCTGTTCGGGCGATGCGCTGGCCACCACATGGTCCACACCCACTGCCAGCCCCACCTGCCGCGCGGCGGCCTCGCGGTCGCCCGAGAGCAGCCAGGTGCGCACACCGAGCTCGCGCAAGGCGCACACGGCTTCGTGCGCGTCTTCGCGCAGGCTCTCCTGCAGCTCGAAGCTGGCCAGCCAGCCTTGCGCGTCGCCGAGGTACACCACAGGCACACCGTCGGGCAAGAGGCGTTGCGCGTCCACGCCACAGAACGCCGCAGAGCCCAGCCGCACCCAGGTGCCGTCGTCCTGCAGCGCCTGCATGCCGTGCCCGGCGCGTTCGGTGTGGCCGGCCAACGGGGCCAGCCCCTGCGGAGCCTGCTGCGCCTGCAGCGCGATCGCTCGCGAGACCGGGTGCAGCGATCCTTCGGCCAAGGCACCGGCCAGGGCGAGCGCCTGCGCTTCGCTCACGCCTGCGCGCGTGCTCACGCGGCGCAGCTGCAGCCGGTCGTGCGTGAGGGTGCCGGTCTTGTCGAACACCAGGGCGTCGATGCCGGCCAGCGCCTCGAAGGCCTGCAGCCGTCGCACCAGCACACCGCGCCGCGCCAGTGCCCCGGCCGAGGCCAGCATGGCCGCCGGCGTGGCCAGAGAGAGTGCGCAGGGGCAGGTGACGATGAGCACCGCCACGGCCACCGCCAGCGCCTTGGTGTGATCGACCTGCCACCACCAGGCAAAGGCCAACACCGCGGCGAGCAACACCAGCAAAAGAAACGGTGCAGCCACACGGTCGGCCAGCACGGCCAGGCGCGGCTTCTCGGTGGAAGCGCGCTCCATCAGCTGCACGATCTGGGCAAAGCGCGTGTCTGGCCCCACGCGGTTCAGGCGCACCCGCACCGGGCCGCCCAGGTTGAAGCTGCCCGCCACCACACCCTGCCCCGCCTTGATCGCCACCGGGTGCGACTCGCCCGTGAGCAGCGCTTCGTCGACCTGCGCCACGCCTTCGAGCAATTCGCCGTCGGCCGGAAAGGCTTGACCGGCCTGCACGCGCACGGTGTCGCCCACCTTCAGCCGCCGCAATGAGACCAACTCATAGCCCCTGTCGGCCTTCTGCCGCTCGCAAACGTCGGGCAGGCGGTTCATCAGGCTGTCGAGCGCGCCTGCCGTGCGGTCGCGCGCCTTGTGCTCGAGGTAGCGCCCACCGAGCAGGAAGAACACGAACATGGTCAGTGAGTCGAACCACACCTCGGCGCCCCAGGGCCCGGCGGGGTCAAAGGTGGCGGCCGAGCTCACCAGAAACGTGACCAGGATGCCGATGGACACGGGCGTGTCCATGCCCACGCGGCCGTGTCGCAGGTCGCGCCACGCGCTGGCAAAGAAGGGACCGCTGGCAAAGAACACCACCGGCAGGCTGATCACCCAGCTCGCCCACCGCAGCAACTGCTCGATGTCGGGCGGAATCTCGCCGGGCGTGGTCACGTACGCGGGCCACGCGTACATCATCACCTGCATCATGCAGAAGCCCGCCACAAACAGGCGCCAGAGCGCCTGGCGCGTCTCGCGCAGGCGCTCGCTGACCGACAAGGCCTGCTGCATGGGCAACAGGCGGTAACCCATGTCGCCCACCCGGCGGGCGAGGTCGGACAGGCGCGTCTGCGAAGGTTGCCATTGCAAGGTGAGGCGGCGCGTGGCCGCGTGCACCTGCGCACGCCGCACACCGGGCAGGCCCTGCAAGGCCGACTCCACCGTGTCGGCGCAGGCCGCGCAGTACATGCCTTGCACCACCAGCACAGACTCGGCCTCGTCCGTCGCAAGGCCTTGCAGGTCGGTGCGCGTGAAGGTTTCCTGCTCGATCGGGTCGTCGAGCACGGCGAAGTCGTCGGTCACCGTCAACGGGCTTCGGTGCTGGCCGAGCCATTCCGCGCCCGCGTCTGCCCGGGCCGCAGCGCTGGCAGGGGCAAAAGTGGGGGAAGCAGGCACGCGGCTTGCCGGCAAAGCGGACGCAATGGGGGTCATGGCGCAAGCCTAGTTCACGTTGTGTTTCAAGCCTTTGACATAGGTCAACCCCGGCGGCGCGCATCGGACTACGCTGAGGCCTCAGCCATCAACACACAAGGAGCACTCCATGTACAAGCGCATTCTGGTAGCGACCGACGGCTCGAAACTGTCGCAAACGGCGGTGGATCACGCGCTGAACCTGGCGGACCTGACCGGTGCGGAAGTGGTGGCGCTCAAGGTGATCCCGCGCTACCCGCAAACCTACTTCGAAGGCGGCGTGGCCTTGGCGGCCGAAGAAATCGCCCGCGTCGAGAAGCAATGGCACGACGAGGCCATGACGGCGGTGACGGCGGTGAAGTCGGCCGGGCAATTGCTGGAAGTGAAGGTCAAGCCAGTGACCGTGAAGGCGGACCTCGTGGCCGAAGCGATCATTGCCACGGCCAAGCGCAGCAAGTGCGACCTGATCGTGATGGCGTCGCACGGGCGGCGCGGGATCAAGCGCCTGCTGCTCGGCAGCGAGACGCAGCAGGTGCTGACGCACTCGCACATTCCGGTGCTGGTGCTGCGCTGAGGCGCTTCACGGGCGGCGTGACGCGCCAGGCTCAGGCGAACAAACCCTTGTGCTGCTCGCGCAGCAGGTTCTTCTGCACCTTGCCCATGGTGTTGCGTGGCAGCTCGGCCACCACAAAGCAGCGCTTGGGAATCTTGAAGTTGGCCAGCCGCGCCTTCAGCGCCGCGACGACCGCTTCAGGGTTCACCGACGCACCGGGTTTGGCAATCACCACCGCCACGCCGACTTCGCCAAAGTCGGGGTGCGGCACGCCCACCACCGCGCTCTCGGCCACGCCGGCCATTTCGTTGATGCAGCCCTCGATCTCGGCCGGGTACACGTTGTAGCCCCCCGAAATGATCAGGTCTTTGCTGCGCCCCACGATGCTCACGTAACCGCGCTCATCGATGCGGCCCACGTCGCCCGTCTTGAAGAAGCCGTCGGCCGTGAACTCCTCGGCGGTCTTCTCCGGCATGCGCCAGTAGCCCTTGAACACATTGGGCCCCCGCACCTGAATCGCGCCGATCTCGCCCACGGGCACGGTCCGGGTGTGTTCGTCGACCACGCGCAGCTCGTTGCCCGGCAGGGGAAAGCCCACCGTGCCGCCACGCCGCTCGCTCGCGCCGCCAAAGCGCGCGTCCGCCGCGTAGGGGTTGGAGGTGATCATCACCGTCTCGCTCATGCCGTAGCGCTCCAGGATGGTGTGGCCGGTGCGGGTCTTCCAGTCGTCAAAGGTTTCGATGAGCAGCGGCGCGGAGCCCGAGATGAAGAGCCGCATGTGGGCCACCTGCTGCTTCGTGAGGCCGGGCTCGCCCAGCAGGCGCACATACAGCGTGGGCACGCCCATGAACACGGTGGCGCGCGGGAACAGTTCCACCACCGCGCGGGGTTCGAATTTGTTGAGCCACAGCATCGGGCTGCCGTTGAGCAGCGCGCCGTGGATCGCGACGAACAAACCGTGCACGTGGAAGATGGGCAGCGCGTGGATCAGCACGTCGCCCTGCCGCCAGCCCCAGTACTGGCGCAGCACCTGCGCGTTGCTCAGCATGTTGCCGTGCGAGAGCATGGCGCCCTTGCTGCGCCCGGTGGTGCCGCTGGTGTAGATGATCACGCCGAGGTCATCGGCCCGGCTTTGCGCGGGGGTGTGCTGGTCGCTGTGGTGGGCGGCGCGCTGCAGCAGGCTGCCGGTGCGGTCGTCGTCGAGCGTGAACACGTGGCGGGTGCCGGCCTTGAAGGCGATCTTGGACACCCAGCCAAAGTTGGCCTGGCTGCACACCACCACGGCGGGCTCGGCATTGCCAATGAAGTACTCGATCTCGCCGGCCTGGTAGGCCGTGTTGAGCGGCAAGAACACATGGCCTGCGCGCAGCGTGGCGAGGTACAGCACCAGCGCCTCCACCGACTTCTCCACCTGCACCGCAATGCGCGAGCCCTCGGGCAGTTTCAGCGAGTCGAGCAGGTTGGCCATCATGGCGCTGGCGCGGTCCAGGTCGCGCCAGCTGTAGCGCAGGCCCGCGTGGGCGCCGCCCACGGTTTCCACGGCGGTGGTGTCCAGATCGGCGGGGAACGACGCGCGCAGCGCGGCATACAGGTTGTGGTTGTTCATGGTGATTGAACGGAAGTTTCAGAAAACGGGTTGTCGCTTGGCCAGGAAGGCTTCGATGCCTTCGCGGTGTTCGGCGCTGCTGGCGTAGCGGTAGGCACCGGCCACCACAGCGTCCATGGGTTCGTGGTGGGCGTGCAGTGCACGCACCGTCTGCTTGTTCAGGCGAGCGGCCTGCGGGGCCAGGCGGGCCATGCGCTGGGCACGGCTTTGCACATGGGCCACCACCTCGGCATCGGGCAGCACGGCATTCAGGAAACCGCGGGCGTGCATCTCGTGGGCGCCCAACACGGCGGCCTCCAGCAGCATTTCGCGTGCGGTGGCCACGCCGGCTTCGCGGGCCACCAGCTGCATCTCGCGCGGTGCCATGGGAAAGCCCAGGCGTGCGATGGGCGCACCAAAGCGCGCGCCCTGCCCGGCCACGCGAATGTCGCAACAACTGGCGATCTCCACGCCAGCGCCCATGCAGTTGCCTTCGATCTGCGCGATCAGCGAGAGGTCACAAGCCAGCATGGCTTGCAGGCCGCCCCACACGTCGTTCTCATGAAAGTCGCGCAGCTGCGCTTCGTCGAATCGAAAGTCGGGGTACTCGGCAATGTCGCCGCCGGCACAGAAGTGGCCGCCCTCGCCCGCCACCACCGCGCCGCGCAGCCCGGTGTGGGCCTGCAGCTCGGTGAAGATGGTCTTGAGCTGGCGCCACATCGTGCGCGACATGGCGTTGAATTTGCCGGCGTGGGCCAGCGTGACCCACGCCAGCCCGTCGGCCACCGAACAACGGACCTGACCGCTCATTCCAGCTTGGCGCCCGAGGCCTTGACCACGTCGGCCCATTTGCGGATCTCGCCCTTGACGAAGGCGTCGAACTGCGGGCCGCTCACGTTGGCGAATTCCGCGCCCTGGCTGGCCCAGACCGCCTTGGCCTCGTCGGTGCTCACCGACTTGCGGATTTCCTCAATCGCGCGCGCCTGCGCATCGGCCGGTGTGCCGCGTGGCGTCCAGACGCCGTACCAGGTGGTGACGTTGTAGTCGGGCAGACCCATTTCGGCGGCGCAAGGCACGTCGGGCAAGGCCGGGCTGCGCTTGTTGCCCGAGACCATCAGGGCCTTGATGCGACCGCCCTTGATGTGCGTGGCCGAAGAACCCAGGCCATCGAACATCACGTCGACCTGGCCCGCAATGAGGTCGTTGAGCGCGGGGCCCGCACCCCGGTAGGGAATGTGGGTGATGAAGGTTTTGGTTTGCTGCTTGAAGAGCTCACCCGCGAGGTGGTGCGAGGTGCCGCCACCGGCCGATGCGTAGTTGAGCTTGCCGGGGTTGGACTTGACCATGGCCAGGAACTCCTTGAAGTTGGCCGCCGTCACGCGCTTGGGGTTGACCACCACCACCTGCGGCACGCTGGCCACGAGGATCAGCGGGACCATGTCTTTTTCCAGGTCGTAGTCGAGCTTGGGGTACATGCTCGGTGCAATGGCGTGGTGCACCGCGCCCATGAACAGCGTGTAGCCATCGGGCGCGGCCTTGGCCGCAATGCCGGCGCCCAGCGTGCCGCCTGCGCCGCCGCGGTTGTCGATCACCAGGCTCTTGCCCGTCAGACGGGAAAACTGCGCGGCCAGGGGACGCGCAAACGCATCGGTGCCACCACCGGCAGGGAACGGCACGATCATCGTCACCGGCTTGCTGGGCCAGGTCGACTGTGCGTGACCCGCCGTGGCGTAAAGGGTGGCGCTGGCCATGGCCGCGCGCAAGATGTCTCGTCTGTTCAGGCTGTCCGTCATGCTGTTGTCTCCTGTGGTTGAAATGGCGGCGTCAAAGGTATAGGTCTTTGATCGCCGCGGCTATCGGGATTTTTCCCTGCGCGAGCAACGCCCGGTGTTTGTCCAGGCGCTTGAGGTCGTAGAGGTAGTTCACCATCAGCCCGTGGGACTGCTTGATGCCTTTGGCCGATGGGTCGGCCGCCCAGTTCAGGCGCTCCACCCGGGCGCCGTTGCCCAGGTGAAAGCGGGCCACCGGGTCCAGCGGTTTGCCGTTGTGGAGCTCTTCCCCGAGGTACCGCGCAGCCCAGCCCATCAGGGTGCGGCGCTCGGGGGCGTTCTCGGCGATTTCGTCGACCCGCTCCCAGGTTTTCACGAGCTCGGCGGGTGCGTTCTTCGCGAGCCAGCCGCGCAGCCCCGGGATCGGCGAGAGCGTGGCAAAGGTCCTGAGGCGCGGAAACTCCTGCTTGAGCGTTTCCACCACGCGCTTGATGAGCGAGTCACCAAAGCTCACGCCCTTCAGACCCGTCTGCGTGTTGCTGATGGAATAGAAGATGGCGGTGGTGGCCTTGTCCAGATCGGCGGGCTCGGCAGACTCGTCGAGCAAAGGCGTGATGCTGGCGGCGATCTCGTTCATGAGCGCCACTTCCACAAAGATCAGGGGTTCACCCGGCAGGCGCGGGTGAAAGAAGCCGTAGCAGCGGCGGTCGCTGTCGAGCCGGTTCTTCACATCAGACCAGCTGCGAATGTCGTGCACCGCTTCGTACTTGATGAGTTTCTCCACCAGCGAGGCGGGCGAATCCCAGGTGATGCGCCGCAGGTCGAGAAATCCCACGTCGAACCACGTGGAAAACATGTATTCCATCTCGACATCGAGCGCGAGCAAGCGCTTGTCGGTCTTGAGTTGTGGCTGCAACTCGGCACGCATGTCCACCAGGAAGCGCACGCCCTCCGGGTTGGCGCTGAAGCGCTGCAGCAAGCGGCGCCGGGGCGACACGGTGGCGCGGCGGTACAGCACCTCGGCGGCAGCCTCGTCGGGCGTGCCCACCGCCGCGGCGAACTGGGCCTGCGCTTTCTGCACATGCTGCGGGTCGGCCACAAAGCGCTCGCTCATGAGCAGCCAGAGGTCGCGCCGGTGGGGAGGCGTGGCGCTGGCGTACCAGTCCATCATGGCCTGCGCGCGCCGTCCGCCTTCGACCTCACTCACCAGCGGGTCCACGATGGCCTGCAGCTCCTTGAGCGACTGGCGCAGCATGCGGGGCGACATCGCTTCCTCCTCGTGTCGCAAAGTGGCCTTGAGCCGCTCCTGGGTGGAGCGCGGGACGGCGGCCTTTGGGGCGGGGCGCAGCATGGAGACGCCTTGTGCAAGCCAGTCGGGGGGAGTCACGGGAATACCTCCAGGTGTGGCGCAGTGTTGCGGATGGATGGCACGGGGCCAGGCAGCGTGTTCATGCCTTGAGCCGGGACTTCTGGCTGCGCGCGAGATCGCGCAGGGCCACGCGCTGGCGCGTGAGGTGGGTGCGCATGGCGGCTTCCGCGCCTTCGGCGTCGCGCGCCTTGAGCGCCGCGAACACCGCCATGTGTTCCGACAGGCTCTGGTCCAGCCGCCCTGGCGCATGCAGCTGCTGCAGGCGCGCGAGCTTGACGATCTTGCGCAGGTCGACGATCACCTGCGCCAGCCAGCGGTTGTTGGCCAGGGTGATGATGGCCTCGTGGATGGCGAAGTTGGCCTCGTAGTACTCGTTGATCAGCCGAGCCCTGGCGCAGCGGTTGAGCCGCTCGTGAAGCTGCTCCAGCGCCGCGAGATCGGCGTCGGTGGCGTTGCGGGCGGCTTCAAAGGCGCAACGGCCTTCCAGCAGCGCAATCACCGGAAAGATGTCGTCCAGGTCCGCCTCCGTCACCTCGCTCACGAAGCAGCCGCGCCGGGGCTCGTGCCGCAGCAGGCCTTCGGCCGTGAGCACCTTGAGCGCCTCGCGCAGCGGCGTGCGAGAGATGGCCAGTTCGGCACACAGGGCATGCTCATCGACAAAGCTGCCCGGCGCCAGCACGCCCGCAAAGATGCGTTCCCGCAGCTGGGTGGCCACCTCGTCGTGCAGAGAATTGAGCATGTGACGCCTCTGTAATCACCTGTAATTACAGATAATTCTAGAGCAGGCCGACACGGGTGCCAGCAGTAGTTACCCTAGATTCAGCGGGCCGGCTGTCGGCCGAACCACCACCACATGGCGGCGCCGCCCACGATCATGGGCACACACAACCACTGGCCCATGCTCATCCCCAGCGAGAGCAGGCCCAGGTGGGCATCGGGTTCGCGGAAGAACTCCGCAATGAAGCGGAACACGCCATACCCGAACAAAAAGACCGCCGACACCTGGCCGCGCGCATGCTCCTTGCGCGCGTAGAACCAGAGCAACACGAAGAGCAGCAGGCCTTCCAGCAGGAACTGGTACACCTGCGAAGGGTGCCGCGGCAGGTCACCCGCGCCACGAAACACCATGCCCCAGGGCAACGACGGATCGGCCACACGGCCCCAGAGCTCACCGTTGATGAAGTTGCCGAGTCGGCCTGCGGCCAGCCCGGTGGGCACGCAGGGTGCCACGAAATCCATCACCTGCATGAAGGGCCGCTGGCGACTGTGCGCGTACCAGACCATGGCCAGCATCACGCCGATCAGGCCGCCATGAAAACTCATGCCGCCCTGCCAGACCGCAAAAACTTCCAGCGGATTGGAGAGGTAATACGCGGGCTTGTAGAAGAGGCAATAACCCACCCGGCCGCCCGCCACCACGCCCAGCACACCCAGAAAAAGGATGTCCTCCACATCGCGCCGCGTCCAGGGCGGCTGCGTCACGCTCGCAAAAGGCGGGTGGCGCAGGCGCGCATTCGCCAGCAGCAAGAAGAGGCCAAAGGCCAGCAGATAGGTCAGGCCATACCAGTGAATGGCCAGCGGGCCGAGCTGGAGGGCGACGGGATCGATCTGGGGATGTTGAAGCATGGCGGCATTGTCGCAGGGCAGCCTCTTGGGCGACGGGGACGCTCAGTCTTCAGCGGCGCGAGCGGGAACCTCGCGCCATGTCGAAGCCTGGGCACCCTGCGCCTGCGCAAATGCAATGAAGTGCGCAAGCGCCGGGCTCACGGCGTTGCTTCGCCACACCAGGCTGGTTTCGCACACCGGCACCGCCTGCCCGCGCGACGGCCGCGCGCTGCGGTACACCACGCCCGGGCGCTGAAACTGCCGCACGCTCTGCGGCACCCACGCCAGGCCCAGCCCGGCCGACACCAGATTGACGATGGTCTGCATCTGGATCGCCTCTTGCGCCACCTGCGGCGCGCGCCCTGCGGCGTGGTACATCGCCAAGATCGCGTCGTGCAGCGTGGGCAGGATGCGCCTCGGAAAGATCACCAGCGGCTCGTTCAACAAAGCGCCCAGCCCGGGGCGGGCCAGCCCGGCCAGGGGATGCGCCTCGGGGAGCGCGACCACCAGTGGTTCACTGCCCACGCGCGCCTGCGCCAGACCCGGCGCCTGCCAGCCCGGCGAATGCAGCACCATGCCCGCGTCCACCTCGCCTCGCGCCAGCAACTCCAGCTGCACGTCGCCGGTGGCCTCGATCAGCTCCAGGCCCACCTGCGGCCAGCGCTGTCGAAAGGCGCGCACCCAGCGCGGCAGCAATTCGAACCCCACGGTGGACACGAACGCGAGGCGCAAGCGGCCCAGCTCCCCGGCGGCGGCGGCGCGCGCCAGCTCGGGCAAGCTGCGCGCGCGCGCCAGCAGCTCACGCACCTCGGGCAGCAGTGCGGTACCCGCGGGCGTAATCTGCACGCTGCGGCGCGTGCGCTCGAACAGCATCACACCCAGCGCCTGCTCCAGTCCGGCTATGGCCTGCGTGAGCGGCGGCTGCGTCATGTGCAGCCGCGCGGCCGCGCGGCCAAAGTGCAGCTCTTCGGCCAGCGTCACAAACTGACGCCATTGGCGCAATTCAATGCGCAACGCTTTGGGTGAATCACTCATACGTGCAGCATATCAATGCCGCCCTTCAAAGCAATTGGAAAGCCCTGGCCGCCTGACGCATACTTGCGCGGGTGCCGGCGGGCCTTGGCCCTGCCCGCCCTCCCCTCATCCCCCCACGAAGAGACACCCATGGCAGACAGCAAGACCATCTCCATCAAGCCGATCAACAGCCGCAGCGCCAACATCACGCAAGGCAAGTCGCGCGCTCCGAACCGCTCCATGTACTACGCCATGGGCTACGAGGAGAGCGACTTCAAGAAGCCCATGGTCGGCGTCGCCAACGGCCACAGCACCATCACGCCCTGCAACAGCGGCCTGCAAAAACTCGCCGATGCGGCGGTGGCGGGCATTGAAGAAGCCGGCGGCAACGCGCAGATCTTCGGCACGCCCACCATCTCGGACGGCATGGCCATGGGCACGGAAGGCATGAAGTACTCGCTGGTGAGCCGCGAGGTGATCTCCGACTGCATCGAAACCTGCGTGCAGGGCCAGTGGATGGACGGCGTGGTGGTGGTCGGCGGCTGCGACAAGAACATGCCCGGCGGAATGATGGGCATGCTGCGCGCCAACGTGCCCGCCATTTATGTGTACGGCGGCACCATCCTGCCGGGCCGCTACAAGGGCCAGGACCTGAATATCGTCAGCGTCTTCGAAGCGGTCGGCCAGAACGCCGCCGGCAACCTCAGCGACGAAGACCTGCGCGAGATCGAAATGCGCGCCATCCCGGGCTCAGGCTCGTGCGGTGGCATGTACACCGCCAACACCATGTCATCGTCCTTCGAGGCACTGGGCCTGTCGCTGCCTTACTCCAGCACCATGGCCAACCCGCACGACGAGAAGCAGAACTCGGCCAAGGAATCGGCCCGGGTGCTGATTGAAGCGATCAAGAAAGACATCAAGCCGCGCGACATCGTGACCAAGAAGGCGCTCGAAAACGCCGTGGCCGTGATCATGGCCACCGGTGGCTCCACCAACGCCGTGCTGCACTTCCTGGCCATTGCGCACGCCGCCGGGGTAGAGTGGTCCATTGACGACTTCGAGCGCATCCGCAAGCGCACGCCCGTGCTGTGCGACCTCAAGCCCTCGGGCAAATACCTCGCGGTGGACCTGCACCAGGCTGGCGGCATTCCCCAGGTGATGAAGGTGCTGCTGAACGCCGGCCTGCTGCACGGCGACTGCCTGACCATCAGCGGCCAGACCGTGGCCGAAGTGCTCAAGGACGTGCCGGATGCACCGCGCGCCGACCAGGACGTGATTCGCCCGATCGACAAGCCCATGTACGCCGAAGGCCACCTGGCCATCCTCAAGGGCAACCTCAGCCCCGAAGGCGCGGTCGCCAAGATCACGGGCCTGAAGAACCCCGTCATCACCGGCCCGGCGCGCGTGTTTGACGACGAACAGTCGGCCCTCAAGGCCATTCTGGACGGCAAGATCGTTGCCGGCGACGTGATGGTGCTGCGCTACCTCGGCCCCAAGGGCGGCCCGGGCATGCCGGAAATGCTGGCACCCACGGGTGCGCTGATTGGTGCGGGTCTGGGCGAAAGCGTTGGCCTGATCACCGACGGCCGTTTCAGCGGCGGCACCTGGGGCATGGTGGTGGGCCACGTGGCACCTGAGGCCGCGGCCGGCGGCACGATTGCTTTCGTGCACGAAGGCGACTCCATCACCATCGACGCGCACAAGCTGCAGCTGGAACTGCATGTGCCCGAGGACGAAATTGCCCGCCGCCGCGCCAGCTGGACGGCACCGGCACCGCGCTACACGCGGGGCGTGCAGGCCAAGTTCGCCTTCAACGCTTCCAGCGCCAGCAAGGGCGCTGTGCTCGACAACTACTGAGCGGCCATTCAGCGCGAGCGGCTCTTGGTCTTGATGCCAAGGCTCTCGCGCTGCTTGTTGATGCGGTCCTGCTTTTTCTGCTCCATCTTTTCCATGGCCTTGCGCTTGGTGTAGCCCGAAGCGTCTGCCCACGCCCACCAGGCCACGGCCATCGCAAAGGGCGACAGCACCCACCACCAGGACCAGCCGGCCACGAAACCGACCTCCAGGTACTTCAACAGCAACAGCACGACGCCGGCGATCAGCAAATACATCACAAACTCCGGTAAAGCCCCCGTGAAGCGGGCAAGAAACTGTAAGCGTTCGTTTCCAGCAGGGAGTGCCTCGGTAAAATTGCGCCGTCACCCTCTCTCGCATTTATCCATAAGGACACCCCATGAAACGAGCTCTCCTGATTATGGCTGCCATGACGACGCTGGCGGCCCCGGCTTTCGCCGACGAAGCCCTCGCCAAGAGCAAGAACTGCATGGCCTGCCATGCGGTGGACAAGAAACTCGTGGGCCCCTCCTACAAGGACGTGGCCAAGAAGTACGCAGGGGACGCCAAGGCGGTGGATGCGCTGGCGGCCAAGATCATGAAGGGCGGCTCCGGCGTGTGGGGCGCGATCCCCATGCCCGCCAACCCGCAGGTGAACGACGCCGACGCCAAGAAGCTGGCGGCCTGGGTGCTCAGCAACAAGTGATCTCCGGGCTTTGCCCACAAAAAAACCCGCTGGTCTCCAGCGGGTTTTTTTTGGCCGGCCTGCAGGCAGCAGGCCCGCCGGGGGTCAGTTGTTTTCAGACAGCTGATCGAGGATGGCCGGGTTCTCCAGCGTGGAGGTGTCCTGTGTGATGGCCTCGCCCTTGGCAATCGAGCGCAGCAGGCGGCGCATGATCTTGCCGCTGCGCGTCTTGGGCAGGTTGTCGCCGAAGCGGATGTCCTTGGGCTTGGCGATCGGGCCGATCTCCTTGCCCACCCAATCGCGCAGCTGCTTGGCGATGGCCTTGGCTTCTTCGCCGGTCGGACGCGAGCGCTTGAGCACCACAAAGGCCACGATGGCTTCGCCGGTCAGGTCGTCCGGACGGCCCACCACCGCGGCTTCGGCCACGAGGTCGGTCTTGCCCACCAGCGCGGACTCGATCTCCATCGTGCCCATGCGGTGGCCCGAAACGTTGAGCACGTCGTCGATGCGGCCGGTGATGCGGAAGTAGCCCCGGTCGGCGCTGCGCACCGCGCCGTCGCCGGCCAGGTAGTAGCCCTTGAGCTCATCGGGGAAGTAGCTTTTCTTGAAACGCTCGGGGTCGCCCCAGATGGTGCGGATCATGGAAGGCCAGGGCTTCTTGACCACCAGAATGCCGCCCGACCCGTTGGGCACATCCAGCCCGGCTTCATCGACGATGGCCGCGGCAATGCCCGGCAAGGGCAGCGTGCACGAGCCCGGCACCAGCGGCGTGGCGCCCGGCAGCGGCGTGATCATGTGGCCGCCGGTTTCGGTCTGCCAAAAGGTGTCCACGATGGGGCAGCGCTCGCCGCCCACGTGTTTGTAGTACCACATCCAGGCTTCGGGGTTGATGGGTTCGCCCACCGAACCGAGCAGGCGCAGGCTGGTGAGATCGGAGCGCGCCGGGTGCACCTTTTCGTCGCCCTCGGCCGCCTTGATCAGCGAACGGATCGCGGTGGGCGCGGTGTAGAAGATGGTGCACTTGTGCTTCTCGATCATCTGCCAGAAACGCCCGGCATTCGGGTAAGTGGGCACGCCCTCGAACACGATCTGGGTGGCGCCTGCGGCCAGCGGGCCATAGGCCACGTAGGTGTGACCGGTGATCCAGCCGATGTCGGCGGTGCACCAGAAGATGTCGTCGGCCTTCAGGTCGAAGGTCCAGTTCATGGTGAGGTTGGCCCAGAGCAGATAGCCGCCGGTGCTGTGCTGCACGCCCTTGGGCTTGCCGGTGGAGCCCGAGGTGTAGAGCACAAACAGCGGATGCTCGGCGCTCACCATTTCAGCCGGGCAGTCGGTGGACTGGCCCGCCACTGCGTCGTGCAGGAAGGTGTCGCGGCCCTCGACCATGTTGCAGGCGGTGGGCGTGCGCTGGAAGACGATGACGTTCTTGATGGAGTCGCAGCCGCCCATGGCGATGCCTTCGTCCACGATGGCCTTGAGCGGCAGCTCCTTGCCGCCGCGCAGCTGGTAGTTGGCGGTGATCACGGCCACGGCGCCGGCGTCCTGAATGCGCTCCTGCAGCGCCTTGGCCGAGAACCCACCGAACACCACGCTGTGGGTGGCGCCAATGCGCGCACAGGCCTGCATGGCCACCACGCCCTCGATGGTCATGGGCATGTAGATGACCACGCGGTCACCCTTCTTCACACCGCGCGACTTCAGGGCGTTGGCAAACTGCGAGACCTTGGCCAGCAGCTCCTTGTAGGTGACTTTGGTGACTTCACCGCCGTCGGCTTCAAAAATGATGGCCGTCTTGTTCTCGACCGGCGTGCCCATGTGGCGGTCCAGGCAGTTGTAGGACGCGTTGAGCTCGCCGTCCTCGAACCACTTGTAGAAGGGTGCCTTGGAGCTGTCGAGCGTTTGGGTGAAAGGCTTGTGCCAGGTCAGCGTTTCGCGCGCCAGCCGCGCCCAGAAACCTTCGAAGTCTTTGTCGGCTTCGGCGCACAGCGCGTGGTAGGCCTCCATGCCGGAGATGCGCGCCGCTTTGACGTTGGCGGCGGAGGGTTCAAAGACGCGGTTTTCGACCAGGGTGGATTCGATCGTCGATGAAGGCGCGGACATGGCAGTCTCCTAAATGTTGTGGGCAGTTGACTGGCCGGGACTGTGCGCAAGGGCTCTTACGAGGCTCTTACACGGCAGTGGCAGACCTACAATACCGCCTGCCGTCTGGCCGCCCATCCCGGGCGCTCGGCACATTGTGTCATCACCCATGAGCGACCCCGTCAAAGCCCAAGCCCCGATTCGCGCGCTGCCCAACCTGATCTTTGCCAGCCGCTGGCTGCAGTTGCCGCTCTACATTGGCTTGATCGCCGCGCAGGGCATTTACGTGTTCCATTTTTGGGTGGAGCTGGTCCACCTGATCGAAGCGGCCTTTGGCAGCCAGGCCGCGCTGGACAAGCTGGTCAGCAGCATCGGCTACAAGAGCGACGTGCAGCTCACCGGCCTGAACGAAACCGTGATCATGCTGGTGGTGCTCGCCCTGATCGACGTGGTCATGATCTCCAACCTGCTGATCATGGTGATCGTGGGCGGCTACGAAACCTTCGTCAGCCGCATGCACCTGGAGAACCACCCCGACCAGCCCGAATGGCTGAGCCACGTGAACGCTTCAGTGCTCAAGGTGAAGCTGGCCACCGCCATCATCGGCATCAGCTCGATCCACCTGCTCAAGACCTTCATCAACGCCGCCAACTACGACGAGAAGGTGCTGATGTGGCAAACCATCATTCACGTGGTGTTCCTGCTCAGCGCGATGGCAATTGCCCTGACCGACAAGCTGATGGTGCGCGCGCCGGGCGACGGCCACTGACAGGGGCTAGCGGCCCACCATCTGCTCGGGCCGCACCCACGCATCGAACTGCTCGGCCGTCACGTGGCCCAGCGTCAGCGCCGCCTCGCGCAAGCTGCTGCCCTCCTTGTGGGCCTTCTTGGCAATCTGCGCCGCCTTGTCGTAGCCGATGTGTGTGTTGAGCGCGGTCACCAGCATCAGCGAGCGGTCGACCAGTTCGGCGATGCGCTCGCGGTTGGGCTCGATGCCGACCGCACAGTGGTCGTTGAAGCTGCGCATGCCGTCGGCCAGCAGGCGCACGCTTTGCAGGAAGTTGTGCGCCACCATCGGGCGGAACACATTGAGCTCGAAGTTGCCGGAAGCGCCGCCGAAGTTGATGGCCACGTCGTTGCCGAAGACTTGCGCCGCCAGCATGGTGACCGCCTCGCTCTGCGTGGGGTTCACCTTGCCCGGCATGATGGACGAGCCGGGCTCGTTCTCCGGAATGCTCAACTCGCCAATGCCGCTGCGCGGGCCACTGGCCAGCCAGCGAACATCGTTGGCGATCTTCATGAGGCTGGCGGCCAGCGTCTTGAGCGCGCCGTGTGCGTGCACCAGCGCGTCGACGCTGGCCATGGCCTCGAACTTGTTGGGTGCGGTCACGAAGGGCTGGCCGGTCAGGCGCGCCAGCTCGCCGGCCACCTGCACCGCATAGCCCGCCGGCGCGTTCAGGCCGGTGCCCACCGCCGTGCCGCCCAGCGCCAGCTCGCAAAGGTGTGGCAGTGCCGCGCGCACATGGGCTTCGCCATGCGCGAGCTGTGCCACCCAGCCTGAAAACTCCTGCCCCAGCGTGAGGGGTGTGGCGTCCTGAAGGTGGGTGCGGCCGATCTTCACGATGCCGTCGAAGTCGCGCGCCTTGTGCTCCAGCGTGCCGCGCAGCAGCACCAGCGCGGGCAGCAGGCGGTGTGTGATGGCCTCGACCGCCGCCACGTGCATGGCTGTGGGAAACACGTCGTTGCTGGACTGGCTGCGGTTCACGTCGTCGTTGGGGTGCACCAGGCGCGACGGGCCGCGCTCACCGCCCAAAAGCTCGCTGGCCCGGTTGGCCAGCACCTCGTTGACGTTCATGTTGGTCTGCGTGCCAGAGCCGGTTTGCCACACGACCAACGGGAATTCCTCTTCGTGCGCGCCCGCGATCACTTCGTCGGCCGCCTGCACGATGGCCTGCGTCTTCCGCTCGTCCTGCAGCCCCAGCGCGTGGTTCACCACCGCCGACGCGCGCTTGACCTGCGCCAGTGCGCGAATGATCTCGCGCGGCTGGCGCTCACCGGAAATGTCGAAGTTCTGCAGCGAGCGCTGCGTCTGTGCGCCCCAAAGGCGGTGCGCGGGCACGTCGATAGGGCCAAAGGTGTCGCTCTCGACGCGGACGGCTGGGTGGTTCATGCGGAGGCTCCTTCTGCTGGACCCGGCTCGTCGTCCAGCGGTTTGCGGCGGCGCTTCCACAGCGTGGTGCGCGAAATGCCGAGGCGGCGCGCCGCCTCCGAAACGCGGCCACCCGAGAGCGCGAGCGCGCGCTCGATCTGCTCGAGCTCGGCCTGTTCGCGGGCGTCGGCCAGCGTGGCGGGCATGGGCACGTCCAGGCGCTCTTCGGGGAAAAGATCGGCCACGCCGATGCGATCGCCATCGACCAGCGCGGCCGCGCGCTCGATGCGGTTGCGCAGCTCGCGCACGTTGCCCGGCCAGGTGTGGGCCTGCAGCGCAGCGGGGGCGGTGTCGTCCAGACGCAGGCCGGGCATGCCGTTGCGCTCAGCGGCTTCGCGCACGAAGCGCCGGGCCAGCGGGGCCACTTCGTCGGGCCGCTGGCGCAGCGGGGGAATGGTGAGCTCGACCACCGCGAGGCGGAAATACAGGTCTTCGCGGAACTCGCGCTGCGCCATGCGTGCGTTCAGGTCGGCATTGGTGGCGGCGATGATGCGGCCTCGAAAACGTTGGTCGCTGCGTGCGCCCAGCCGGCGGAACACGCCGTCTTGCAGCACCCGCAGCAACGCGGTCTGCAGCCGTGTGTCGAGCTCGCCGATTTCGTCGAGGAACAGGGTGCCCTCGCCCGCTTCTTCAAAGTGGCCAGCGTGCGCCGACACGGCACCCGTGAAGGCCCCGCGCTCGTGCCCGAAGAACTGGCTCTCCATGAGCTCGCGCGCGATGGCACCGCAGTTGACCGCCACAAAGGGCTGCGCGGCGCGCGCGGACTGCGCATGCATGTAGCGCGCGGCCACCTCTTTGCCCACCCCCGTTTCGCCGCGCAGCAGCACGGGCAGGTCGCGTGCGGCCAGGCGCTGCAGGTCGCGCGCCAGCCCTTCGGTGGCGGGCGACAGGCCAAACACCGGCTCGCCCACGGCCGCGGGCTCGCTGGCCAGCGCACGGATGCGCTCAACCAGCGCGTCGACGTCGTAGGGTTTGGTGAGGTAGTCGTCGGCACCCGCGCGCACCAGCCGCACGGCCTGGCCAATGTCGGCGAACGCGGTCACAAAAAGAATGGGCGTGTCGCCCAGGTGGGGCAGCGCGCGGCGGTAGAGGTCTTCGCCAGAGCCGTCTGGCAGGCGAATGTCGGCCAGCACGAAGCCGGGCCGGCGCTGGCGCAGGGCATCCATGGCCGCGGCGCAGGTTTCGACCCATCGCACCTGAAAGCCTTCGAGCTGCAGGCGCTGGGCCACCGCGCCGCCCAGCACGCGGTCGTCTTCAATGAGCAGGATGTCGATCATGGGTCCAGTGGCAGTTGCAGGGTGATGTGGGTACCGCCCCGGGAGTGTGCATCGACCGAGACGCGCCCGCGCAGCTGCTGCACCAGCCGCACGATGACCGCCACGCCCAGGCCGCCCTGCCCCGCGCGCGGCTCACCGCGCACCAGGCTCTCGGCCACGTCGGGCGACATGCCCGCGCCTTCGTCGATCACTTCAAACACCAGCACCTGCGCGTCGCGCCGCACGCTCAGCAGCACTTGCCCGCCAGCGCGGGTCGCGCGCACCGCATTGATCAAGAGGTTCAGCAGCACCTGCCGCACCTCGGTGGCGGCCACTGGCAACTCGTCGGGCAAGCCGGCCTGTGCGTCCACGCGCACGGTGACGCCGCGCTGGCGCGCGTCGGCCGCCACCAGGCGCTGCACGTCGTGCAGGTCCTGCAGGCTCAGGCGGCGCTCGCTGCCACGCGGGCGGTGGGTGGTGAGCGTGGCGTCCACCACCTCGCGCAGCGCCAGCACGCCGCGTTCGATGAAGTTCAGCGCGTCCTCGCGCGCATCGGTGCGGTCACCAAACTTGCGCAGCGTCTGGATGGCCGTGACCATGCCACCCAGCGGGTTGCGCACCTCGTGGGCCAGCGTGGCGGCCAGCCGGCCCAGCACAGCCTCGCGCTCCTGCTCGGCCAGCAAGCCCATCATGGCTTCGCGTTCGCGCGCGTCGTCGGCCATGCGGTTGACCGCGCGCATGAGGCGCGCGGACTCGGGGTCGCTGCTTTCAATGAGCTCGGCCGGCAGCGCCAAGCCTTCTTGCAGGTGCTGGGTGATCAGCACCGTGGGCCGTTGCATCTGGCGCGCCACGACAAAACCCAGGGCTGCGCACAGCACGCTCACCAACAGGTCCAGCAGCACCAGGCGCCAGCGCAACTGCTCGCGGTCCTGGCTGAAGTTGGTCACGTCCAGGTTGGCCAGCACGCGGTGTGCGCCGTCCAGCGTGCGCCAGACCCATACACCCTGTGCGTCGTCCGTGAGCCGCGCGCCGCGCTGCGCGGCCAGCACGTCTTCGGGCCAGACGGCATCGGCCTGCCCTTCGCGCTGGGCGCGGGCCAGCGTTTGGCCTTGCCCGTCGAGCACGGCGAGCCAGCGGTCTTCCACACCTTCCGTGACGGCCAGCGAACGTTGGAGCACGCCGACCATGGCCTGGGCATCGCCCGACTGCAACGCTGGCAGCAGGGCGGCCGACAGGCCGTCGAGGTACACCTGCCCGATGCCGGCCATCTGCGCCTCGAACTGGCGGGACACGCTTTGCAGCGCCAGCTGTGTGGTGCCCATGGCGGCAGCGAAGATCATCAACGCCACCACCGCCGGCAGACGCACGGTCAGCGGCAGGCGGCGGTACCAGGCAAGCAACGAACGGGGCAGTGGCATGCGGCGAGGTCGGGGTGGCAGAGGGCCCGACCTTACCAGTCAGCCCCCCAGAACGCGAAGCGGCGCCGCACCGCGCCAGCGCAGGCGGCGCACCACGTCCACCTCGAGGTCCAGCACGCCCTGGTCGAACCAGGCCTGCGGGGCCACGGCCACCAGTGTGTCGGCCCCGGCCAGCGCCTGCAGCAGGAGCTGTGGGCGTCCTTCTTCAAGCCGCACCGACCAGGTCAGCCCCGAGCCGGCTGCGGCCTGCTCGAAACGCTGGATCACGTCGGCGGCCGTCTGCCGCGCCTGCGTGAGGCGGCGATCGCGCATGCGCTGCGCGTAGGTCAGGCCACCCACGGGCACCGGGCCCACGTTGGCCAGGCGCGGCGCGTCGATGATGGCCACGCCGCACAGCTCGGCGCCGTGCTGGCGCGCGAGCTCCACGGCTTGTTCGATGGCGCGCGACAGGCACGGGCCCTCGGTCAGCGCGAGCACCACGCGGCGCACCGCAAACGGTGCGGCACCAAAGTGCCCGCGCGGCAGCACGCGGTGCAGGCTGTCTTGCGCGTTGCCGCGCCACAGCGGCGCGCCGCCCACATAAGCCGCCCGCCCCAGCAGGTGGCCAGCCACCGGCGTGGTGAGCAGCAGAAAAAGAATGGCCAGCACGACCTTGACCCAGGTGGACCAGGTCCCGTCCACCACCGCCACACCCAGCAGCACCAGCCCACTGCCCACCACGCCGGCTTTGGTGGCGGCGTGCATGCGCATGAAGAAGTCCGGCAGGCGCAGCACGCCGGTGGAGGCGAGCAGGCACACCAGCGCCCCGCCGATCAGCAACAACGAAGCCAGCCAGTCGGTCATGGTGTGTCCTCCTCGCGGATCGAGCCGCGCTCAATGAAAGCGGCAAACGCCACTGTGGCCAGAAACCCGATCAGCGCCACGCCCAACGCAATGTCGACAAACGCCGGGCTCTCGGCCACCAGCGCGGCCAGCCCCGCTGCGGCCACGCCCAGCAGGCTGACCATGTCCAGCGCCACCACGCGGTCGGCGGCATGCGGGCCGCGCACGATGCGCACGCTGGCCAGCACCATGGAGAGCAGCAGCAGCGCGGCCGTGACCGCGAGCACCCAGGAAGGCAGGTTCATGGCCGCCCTCCTTCACCCAGCGCGGCGCACACGCGGGCCTCGAAGCCGTCCAAGATCTGCGCCACCGGGTCGCCTTCGAGGTTCATCACGTGGGCATAGAGCACCTTGCGGTCGGCCGAGATATGCAGGCTCGTGGTGCCGGGTGTGAGCGTGATCATGTTGGCCAGCATGGCAATGCCCGCATCGCTGCGCACCGTCAGCGGAATGGCCACGATGCCGCTGCGCGCCGCGCGCCCGGGGTGCAGCACCGTGAGCGCCACCTGGTGCACCGAGAGCAGCAGCTCGCGCATGAAGATGCCGGCCAGCGCCAGCCAGTTCCAAAGGGACCGCATCGTCATCATGGAAACGCCTCCTGGCCGAGCACGGCCCGCATGTAGCCATCAGGAACGAGCAGCTGGTCGGCCGCCCGCAGGGAGAAATCCACAAAGGGTTCGGTGGCCAGGCCGATGGTGAGCGTGATCGCCGCCAGCGCCGCCACTGGCACCAGCATGGCCCAGCGCGTGCGCGGCGCAGCGCGCCAGCGCGCCGCCGCTTCGGCGGACATCGCCGTGGTGGGCGCCTTCCAGAAGGCTTCGTTCCAGATCTTCACCATCGAATACAGCGTGAGCACGCCCACGGCCAGCGCCACGCCAGCCAGCACCGTGTGGCCGGCGTCCAGACTGGACTTCACCACCATGAACTTGGCCCAGAAGCCCGAGAGCGGCGGCACGCCCGCCAGCGAGAGCGCCGGCACCGCGAACAGCAGCGCCAGCAGTGGCGCGCTGCGGTGCAGGCCGCCCATGGCCTTGAGCTCGAAGCCGCCGCCAGCCACGCGCATGGCACCCGCGATCAGGAACAGGTTGGCCTTGACCACGATGTGGTGCACCACGTACAGCACGGAGCCGGCCAGCGCCAAGGGCGTGGCCACGGCCAGGCCCACCAGCATGTAGCCGATCTGGCTGATGATGTGGAACGACAGGATGCGCCGGATGTCGTAGTGCGCTGCTGCACCCAGCACACCGGTCACCATCGTGAGCACCGCCACCGCGCCAATGATCGGGCCGGTGAAGCCAGCGTCGCCGTTGAACAGCAAGGTGAAGGTGCGCAGGATCGCGTACACGCCCACCTTGGTGAGCAACGCGGCAAAGATCGCCACCACCGGCGCACTGGCTGTGTGGTAGGCCGCCGGCAGCCAGAAGAACAGCGGGAACAACGCCGCCTTGGAGCCGAAGGCCAGCAGGAACATCACCGCCAGCGTGGTCACCAGGCCCTGGTTTTCCACCGTGGGCAAGGTGCGCGCCAGGTCGGCCAAGTTGAGCGTGCCGGTGATGCCATACAGAAAGCCCACCGCGATCAGGAACAGCGTGGTGGCCACCAGGTTGAGCGTGACGTACTTGACCCCCGCGTCCAGCTGCGCGCGCGTGCCACCGACCACCAGCAGGCCGAACGACGAGATCAGCATGATCTCGAACCACACGTACAGGTTGAACAGGTCGCCCGTGAGGAACGCACCGCACACGCCCATGAGCAGGCCGTGATAGAGCGGGTGAAAGAAGGCGCGCTCGCGTTCGCGCGCCCCGTCCACCAGCGCATAAATGGACACCGCGACCGCCATCACCGCCGTCACCAGCACCATGGCCGCCGAGAGCAGATCGGCCACAAACGTGATGCCGAACGGCGCGGCCCAGGCGCCAAACTGGGTGGCCAGCACGGTGCCGTCAAACACGGCCTGGAACAAGGCCAGCGCCGCCAGCAGCAAGGCCACGCTGCCGCCCACGCTCACGCTGCGCTGGGTGAGCGGGTGGCCGCGCAGCAGCGCGCACGCCGCCAGCGTCAGCAGCGGGATCGCCACCGGCAGGGTCAGCAACAGGTGCGTGTTCATTTCGGCTCCGCCTCGCGCATGGCATCGGTGTCGAGCGTGCCCAGGCGCTGGTGGGCCTGCTCGAACAGCACCACGGCAAACGCCACCAGGGCGAACGAGATCACGATGGCCGTGAGGATGAGTGCCTGCGGCAGCGGGTTGGCGCTGGCGGCAATGAAGGTCTCACCCTCGGCCACCAGCGGCGGCACGCGCGAGCTCAGACGCCCCGAGATGAAGATCGACAGGTTGGCGCAATTGCCCAGCAACAGCAGCCCGAGCACGATGCGCAGCACGTTGCGCGACATCAGCAGATAGGCCGCAATGGACGCCATGACGCCGAAGGCCAGCACGAAGAAGAATTCCATCAGTCGTCCAGGTAATGAGAGAGAAGCGACAGCACCGAGCCCAGCACGGCGAGATAGACGCCGATGTCAAACAGCAGCGCCGTGCCGATCACAAAGCCGCTGTCCCACACCGCCCACTGGTGGGTGAGGAAAGGTTGACCCAGCAGCAGCCCGGGCAGGCCCGACGCGACCGCCAGCACCAGGCCCACCGCTGCAATGCCACCCGGCGAGAGGCGCAACAGCGCCAGCAGCCGCGCGCGACCCCGAGGCAGCGCATAAATCGCCAAGCCCGCCGCCGCCATGAGGCCGCCCACGAAGCCGCCGCCGGGCTCGTTGTGCCCGCGCCAGAGCAGGAACAGCGAAAACGCCAGCGCCACGGGCAGCACCAGCCGCCCGCACACGCGCAAGATGAGCGGGTTCATGCGGCCTCCTTGTCGTCGGCGCGGCGCGCGCGCACGCTGGTGATCACCGCCGCAGCCGCCAGCGCGGCCAGGGCCAGCACGGCGATCTCGCCCAGCGTGTCCAGCGCACGGAAGTCCACGATGATCACGTTGACCAGGTTGCGGCCATGCGCTTCGGGCACGCTCGTGATGCGGAAGTAGTCCGACAGGCGCTCATCGAACGGCGCGGCCACCACCGCCAGCAGCACCAGCGTGGCCGCCACGCCAAACGCCACAGCGGCCAGCGCATCGCGGCGCTGCTCGCCGGGGCGGCGCGGGTCCACCTCATGAAAGGGCATGCGCCCGACGATGGCCAGCAGGATCACGATGGCCAGGGCCTCCACTGAAAATTGGGTGAAGGCCAGGTCGGGCGCGCCGCGAAACAAAAACGTGAGCGCCACCAGAAAACCGACCATGCCCGCCGTGACGATGCCGGCCATGAAGCTGCGCGCGCGCAGCACCATGGCCGAGGCCAGCACCAGCAACACCGGCAGCGCCACCTCGGGGCCCACCTCGTCCCAGCGCGGCAGCGCCACGGCCAGGCCGTCGCGCCCCCACAGCGTGAGCAACAGGCAGGCCGCGGTGAACCCGAAGAAGGTGCCCAGGTACCGGCGCAGGCTGCCCGTCTGGATGCGGCGCGTCTGCCACGCGGCCACCTTTTGCAAACCCACGATCGCGCGGTCATAGCCCAGGTCGGGCCCCCAACGCTCAATGAAGCCCCAGCCCGCCAGACCGCGGCGCAGCAACGGCCAGCCCCACAGCGCCAGCGCACCCAGGGCCACGGTGAGCGCACTCAGCGCCAGCATGGGCGTGAAGCCATGCCAGAGCGACAGCGCCATCACCACCTCGTGGCCCGCCACGGCGCTGGCCGCCGGGGCCAGCAGCAGCGAAGGCCAGCCCGGCACCAGCCCGAACAACAGCCCCAGCAGCGCCAGCATCAACGGGCCGATCCACATGGCCACGCCCGGGTCGTGCGGCGTACCGGGCACCGGCTGCGCGGGCCCGAAGAAGCAGCGCAAGGCGACCACGCCCGCCACCACCACCATGCAGGCGTTGGCCAGCAAGGCCACCGCCACAGGCCACCAGGCGCCGCCCAGCGCCGCTTCGTAAATGAGCTCCTTGCCGATGAAGCCCACGAACGGCGGCAAGCCGGCCATCGACAGGCCCGCCAGCACCGCCACCAGCGCGGTGAGCGGCATGGCGCGCGCCAGCCCGCCCAGACGTGTCGCGTCGCGCGTGCCGGCGGCGTGGTCCACGATGCCGGCCACCATGAACAGGCAGGCCTTGTACAGCGCGTGCGCCAGCAAGAAGGTCACCATCGCCGTGGCGGCCATGGGGTGCGGCAAACCGATCAAGGTCACCAGCGTGCCCAGCGACACCACGGTCGAGTACGCCAGCACGCGCTTGAGATCGCTCGCGCGCAGCGCCAGCACCGTGCCCATGAACATGGTGAGCAGGCCCACCGGCACCAGCAGGCTGCTCCACCACGCGTGCTCGCCCAGCGCCGGGTTCAGCCGCGCCAGCAGGTACACGCCCAGCTTCACCATGGTGGCCGAGTGCAGAAAGGCCGACACCGGCGTGGGTGCGGCCATCGCGTTGGCCAGCCAGGCGTGCAGCGGCGCCTGCGCCGACTTGGCAAACGCACCGATGGCCACCAGCACGATGATGGCCGGCGCCATCGGATGCGCCACCAGCGCCGGGCCCTGGGCCAGGATGTCGGTGATGCGCATCGAGCCCGCGGCCATGCCCAGCAAAATCGCACCCGCGAGCAACGACAAGCCGCCCGCCACCGTGATCAGCAAACCCTGTTGCGCAGCGCGGCGCGCCTGCGGTTTCTCCGGCTCGTAGCCGATCAGCAAAAAGGACGTGAGGCTGGTCAGCTCCCAGAACACCAGCAGGGCGATGAGGTCATCGGCCAGCACCGCCCCGAGCATCGCGCCCATGAACAGCGTGAGGAACGCAAAGAAGCGCGGCAAGTCGGCCTGGCCATGCAGGTAGCTGGCGGCGTACAGGTAAATGAACGTGCCGATGCCGGTGATGAGCAGCGCAAACAGCAACGACAGACCATCGAGCCGCAGCGACAGCGCCACGTCCAGACTGGGAATCCAGGCCAGTTGCTGCAGCACCACCTGCCCGCCGGTCACATCGGGCCACCACCAGAGAAACGCCACAAACAGACCCGCCGGCAACAGCGCCAAGGTGTGCGCCAGACCGCGACGCACCACCGCCGGCGCCAGCACACCAGCGGCCAGCGTGGAAAAAACAAGGGTGGCAAGCATCACGGCAACGGGTCTCCTTCGACCCTGGTTGTTTGCAAGCCGCGTACCAACCGGCGCACGCGCATCGACCCTTTAAAATCAACGACTTGCGGGACCCGACCACACACGTGTGTTCAGCTTTCGCAACCGGTGTCCGGGGCCTGTTCACAAAGCTGAACATGGGGGCCTTCGATACACTGGCGGCCGTCCTTCATCAACCCATCACAGTCCTCCCCCATGACGACCACGATCCAGCGCGACGACCTCGTCGAGAGCATTGCCGCCGCCCTGCAATACATCTCGTACTACCACCCCGCCGACTACATCGCCCACCTGGCCCGCGCCTACGAGCGCGAGCAAAGCCCGGCGGCCAAAGACGCGATCGCGCAGATCCTCACCAACAGCAAGATGAGCGCCACCGGACACCGCCCGATCTGCCAGGACACCGGCATCGTCAACGTGTTCCTGAAAGTGGGCATGAACGTGCGCTGGGAAGGCTTCACCGGCAGCCTGGACGACGCCATCAACGAAGGCGTGCGCCGTGGCTACAACCACCCCGACAACCAGCTGCGCGCCTCGGTCGTGGCCGACCCGCAGTTCGCCCGCAAGAACACCAAGGACAACACCCCTGCCGTGATCTTCACCGAGCTCGTGCCCGGCGACACCGTGGAAGTGACCGTGGCCGCCAAGGGCGGTGGCAGCGAGAACAAGAGCAAGATGATCATGCTCAACCCCGGCGACTCCGTGGTCGACTGGGTGATGAAAACCGTGCCGACCATGGGCGCCGGCTGGTGCCCTCCGGGCATGCTGGGCATCGGCATCGGCGGCACCGCCGAGAAGGCCGTGCTGATGGCCAAGGAAAGCCTGATGGACGACATCGACATGTACGAGCTGCAGGCCAAGGCGGCCAAGGGCGAGAAGCTCGACCAGGTCGAGGAGCTGCGCCTGGAGCTGTATGAAAAGGTCAACGCGCTGGGCATTGGCGCACAAGGCCTGGGCGGCCTGACCACCGTGCTCGACGTCAAGATCAAGATGTACCCCACGCACGCCGCGAGCAAGCCCGTGGCCATGATCCCCAACTGCGCGGCCACCCGCCACGCCCACTTCGTGCTCAACGGCAGCGGCCCGGTCTACCTCGATGCCCCAAGCCTCGACCTCTGGCCCAACGTCAACTGGGTGCCCGACACCCAGAAGAGCCAGCGCGTGGACCTGAACGCGCTCACGCCGGCCGAAGTGGCCAGCTGGAAGCCGGGCCAGACGCTGCTGCTCAACGGCAAGATGCTCACCGGCCGCGACGCCGCGCACAAGCGCATCCAGACCATGCTGGCCAAAGGCGAGAAGCTGCCGGTGGACTTCACCAACCGCGTCATTTACTACGTGGGTCCCGTCGACCCGGTGCGCGACGAAGCGGTAGGCCCCGCCGGCCCGACCACCGCCACCCGCATGGATGGCTTCACCGACATGATGCTGGAGCAGACCGGCCTCATCGCGATGATCGGCAAGGCCGAGCGCGGCCCGGTGGCCATCGAGTCCATCAAGAAGCACAAGAGCGCTTACCTGATGGCCGTGGGCGGTGCTGCTTACCTGGTGTCCAAGGCCATCAAGCACGCCAGGGTGGTGGGCTTTGAGGACCTGGGCATGGAAGCCATTTACGAGTTCGACGTGGTCGACATGCCCGTGACCGTGGCGGTGGACGCGGGCGGCACGAGCGCGCACATCACCGGCCCGGCCGAGTGGCAAAAGCGCATCGCCACGGGCGAGTTCAAGGGCATCTCCGTCGCCGCCGCTTGAAAACCATCGGCGTCTTCGACAGCGGGGTCGGCGGCCTGAGCGTGCTGCAGGCCCTGCTCTCCGAACTGCCGGGCGCCCGCTTCGTCTATGCGGCCGACAGCGCCCACGCGCCCTACGGTGAGCGCACAGCGCAAGACGCCTCGGAACTCACCCACCGCGTCGCCGCTGTCTTGCGAGCGCAGCATGGCATCGACGCGCTGGTGGTGGCCTGCAACACCGCCACCGCCCACGCCATCGACGCACTGCGCCTGCAATACCCCGACATGCCCATCGTCGGCGTTGAGCCCGCGCTCAAGCCAGCGGCGGCCTTGAGCCGCACGGGCCACATCGGCGTGCTGGCCACACGCGGCACACTCGGCAGCGCTCGCTTCGCCCGTTTGCGCGACAAGCTCATGGCCACATCGCCGCGCCCGCTGCAGTTCCACTGCCAGCCGTGTGATGGGCTGGCCGATGCCATCGAAAGGCACGATCAGCCGGCCGTCCAGGCGCTGTGCGAGCGCTACGTGAATGAAGTGAGGCACAAGGCCGGGGGCCCAAACGCCATCGACACCCTGGTGCTGGGCTGCACGCACTATCCGTTTGCCATGCACGAGCTCAGCCGCTTGTGCGGGCCCGACGTGTCGCTGGTCGACACGGGTGTGGCCGTCGCCCGTCGCACGCGCGAAGTGCTGGGCGCCGAGGCGCCTCAGCCCAGTTCGCTCACTGAGCCTTTGCTGCTGACCACGGGCGACCCGGCTGCATTGACACGGGCCGCGCATCGCTGGCTCGGCTTGAGCGGCGAAGCGCAACACCTGGCCACAGAAGTGCGCCGGGCCGTCAACTAAGGCTGATGCCGACCGTCCAGCGCCGCTGCGCGCCCGCGCTGCATATTCACCGGCATCAGCAACGCCAGACCGAGCACGAACAACACTGCGGTGAAGCCAATCGCCAGGCGCTGGTTGCCCCCCGTCATCCAGGTGATGGCGCCGTAGCTCAAGGGGCCAACGATGCTGGCCACGCGCGTGGCAAAGGTCCACAGACCAAAAAACTCGGCGAGTTGCGCAGGCGGTGCCAGCATGCCCGCCATGGCGCGGCCTGACGATTGACTGGCCCCCATGCACACGCCGGCGATGGCAGCCGCATACCAGAAGCCCCCCTTGGTGGTGGTGATCGCCGCGATGATGCAGGTCGCCACCCAACCCACGAGCGTGATCCCCAGCGCCAGCTTGTGTCCCAGGCGGTCCTGCCAATAACCGAAAGCCAGGGCGCCCAGCGCAGCGGCAATGTTCAGCACGAAGATCAGCACCATGGTTTCCTGCTGCACGAAGCCGATCACCTGCTCTGCATAGATGGCGGCCAGCGTGATCGCCACCGCCACACCGCCCTGGTATGCGGCCACGCAGGCGAGCAGCCACATGAAGTCCTGGTAGCGCCGCGCTTCCCGAAAGGTACGGCGCAATTGGCGCAACGACTCACGCCAACCTGAGGCGCCCCCCGGTTTCGCTACTGGCTGCGCGCGTTCGCGCAGCAACCCGAGGGTGAACATCGCAGCCACCGCGAACACGCCTGCGGTGATGAGCATCGTCACCGGCACAAACTGCTCGGCCTTTTGACCCTGTGCTTGCGCCCACAGCACGTATCCCAGACTCAGCCCCAGCGCGAGCATGCCTCCGACATAACCCAGGCTCCAGCCCCAGCCACTGACGCGCCCCATCGCCTCCGGTTTGGCGAGTTCAGGCAAGAAGGCTGCCACCAGCGACTCGCCCCAGGCAAAGAACACGTTGGACACCACAATCAGCACCACACCCAGCACCACCGCACCCGGCCCCACCAAGCCCAATGCGGCCGTGGCCAGCACACAACCCACCGTGGTCATGATCAACAGACGCTTCTTGGCGGCATGGCGGTCGGCCCAGGCGCCCATCGCAGGAATCGTGAACATCACGATCAGATGCGAGAGGCTCAATGACGCCGTCCAGGCAAACGTCGCCCAGTCCGCTCCGCCAGCCACCGCGCCCACAAAGTAGGCGGCAAACACCGCCGTGATCACCACCGTGGTGTAACCCGAGTTCGCGAAGTCGAACATGGCCCAGCCAAACACTTCGCGCTTGCGCACGCCAGGGTTCAGGGCATCGGTCGAGAAGAAGGCCATGCAGACTCCAGACGGCGAGGCGGGCTGCTCGCGCTGGGCAGGAGTCTAGTACGTGTCGAGGCGGACGGGCGTCGGCGCTGCGGTGGTAGCAGGTTTAGTGCAGATGGCGCGGCTTGCGCGGGCCGCTATGCCCAGAGGGGCCACCATAACCACGAGGCGGCTTGCCCAGTTGCATGGAATTGACCAGCGATTCAAACCGCTGGTTGAAGAGCTTGTCGATCACGCCCACCACTTCGCCCAATTCAGCCTGCTCGAAATGGCGCTCCATGATGTGCAGCACATCCTGCACAAGAAGATCGCGCTGCACCTGCATGATGGCCGCAGGCGTTGGCCCCACGAAGCACATCAGGAAATCGTCACGGGCCTCTTCTTGCGACGACTCGTCCTCTTCGTCGTACTCCGCATCGTAGAAAGACACCTCCAGTGGCGCCCCTGCCGATGCGATGTCGTTGAGACCCATGCAAGCCTCTTCAATCACCTGCCGGAAGTCCTCGTCGCCCGGCACCGTCCAGCAAATCTGCAGCACATGCGCCTCGGCATCAAAGCGAATGCCGGGCTCGTCTTCATAACTGCTTTCTGCGGCCGCTGCGAGCGAACGCGCACCCGCGTATTGCCACAAGGGTTTCAGCGCATCCTGAATCTGGTTGTAGGCCACTTCCTCACGCAGGGGAACGTCGCCGTGCACATGGATTTCAAAGGGCGCGTTGTATCGGGTCATGGAAACTCACTGTACCGGCGAAACCGGAAAAATCCTAGGACTGGTGCCTCGAACCAAACACCGACAGCCGCAGAAACACTAGGTTTTCCCCGACTTTCGGGAAACGTCCGAGGAACGGCTTTCAAAGATTTCGAGTGCCAACCCACCTGTAGGATAGCCACATGAAACCCAGCCCGCGATTCTATTCCCTCACCCGCCGCACCTTCGCCCTGTCTGCCATCGCCGCTCTGGCTGGCTGTGGGGGTGGTGGATCAGACTACCAAGCTCCCTACGTTGCGCCCGTTCCCGCTCCGGCTCGTGGATCGATCGTGACCCGCGCCGGTGACATTGCGGGATTGGACAGCGAAACCGCCTTGGTCGTGTTCAACGGCGAGGTGCTGTGCATCAGCTTCGTGCGCGGCCCGACTGCCTTCGAGGCGACCCACATCGAGGTCCGTCTGTGGGCGACCGGGCAACTGCTGGCTTCTCACCCTTGGAATGGTGGCATGGGCACGGCCATCGTCCACAACGGCGAGATTCACATCTTCGGCAATACCAACTGGCAAGCCACGGGGAACCGGATCATCCACGCGGTTCTCGCTCAGGACTTTTCCCCAACTCCCATGCCTGATGCTTTGCAGGGCGGCGGCTTGAAGCTCTACAACACCGATGTGTGTGCAGTGCCGGGCGGGTTCCGCATGGTCGTCGAGGCGCAGGGCTATGTGTTCTTTGTGCGCTCCTCCGACCTCATCACATGGACGGTGTACGGTGGCGAGTTCGCACCCGGCCGCTATGTCGGATCACCCAGCCTCGACTACATCGGCGGCGTGGCCTACGTCACTTGGCTGGCAAACGTCGGCACGTTGGCGGCTCCGTTCTACGTCACTCAGGTGGCCCGCTCAACCGACGACTGCAACACGTTCCAATATGGCGGAACCCTGATTGCGCCAGACGCCACGGAAGAGAACAATGCAAGCGATGTGGACTTCGTGGAGTACGCTGGACAGGTGGTCGGGCTGTATCTCAACGGCGACCAGTTGGGCAAGGCTGCAACCCGCACATTCAGGTATGCGGGATCGCTGTCGCAGATGTTGCAAGCTGCGTTCTGAAACGCAAAAAAGGCCCGCCCACTCCGAAGAGCAGACGGGCTAAGTGACCGACCTAGATCGATCAAGGAGACGCGGTTATCTATGCACGTTGGGAAAACGTGTATAGGAAATCAGGGTTTCGTATGCATGTCAGTTCGTGAGCTTCACGGCTTGGTCAGCCGGCAGCCGCCATTTCGTGCTGCACGCTGTCGGGATCAATGAAGTCCACGTAGAACTCTTTGCCGGGGACGAACTGCTCGGCCGCCTTGGGATTGATGGTGCCCAGTTGGATTTGGCCGCTGGGCGTCCACTTGAAAAACTGTGCGTTCTCAGGGCTGCCACTGGTCACAGGGTGCAGCGTGGCGGTCTTGAGACCTCCTTCCGACTCGGTGACGCTTTGGACTTTGAACTTTGCGCGAATGGTCATGATGTGCTTTCTGGAATGCCTTGGTTCTTGGACCCCGGACCAAGGCGAACGGGGATTCGTTAAGGGCTTGTGAGCTTCACGGCGCTTTCGTAGGCTTTGCGGCAGGCCTCAAGCTGTAGTCGAACTGAATCGGCGCGGGCAGCTTCCCTGAGAGCAGCTCCTGCATCCTCGGCAAAAAGGCCGGCTCCGGTGCATCCCAAGCTATTGCCGGAACCCTTGGACACGTCACCACCGCTGGGGCGATCGGGACGGTTGCGCAGCTCGCGGTAAGCAGCGGCAAGATCAGCAGAGAGGCGTTTCTTTTCATCGCTGGCTTTCTGTTCGATGGTGGCTAGGGTGGTTGCAGCGGCTTGCTCTTTCGCCCGGGCGGAGGCTTCGGCAGCTCGTGCGGCTTCGGCGTGGTTGGCGCGGAGGTCGGCAATCTCGGACTCCATGCGCCAGCCCTGCACGTTCCAGGCTGCGCCGAAACCGATGGCGATGCCGGCAAGTCCGGTTGCCACGTAGGTGTAGATGCGGATCATGCAAACGCGCTCAGGTTGTGATGGAACGCCGCCGCGCGCTCGTGCTTGTGCAGCATGGCCGGGCCATTGATCAGCCGCGTGGTGGCGTCAAAGTTGCCGGAGTCGATCAACTGGTTGCAGCCCTTGCTGGTCCAGAACCAAGCAGCGGTCAGGGCGGCGTCGGACGGCATGGCGACCAGCTCAGGGCGCTGCAGGTACACAGAGCCCAGCCCAACACCCAGCGCGGCGTCCTTGTAGTTCGCCCGGCCCGTGAGCTGGAACAGGCCGCGACCTCGGAACAGCCAGCCGTCGCCACTGGCTTCGTCGCCGTTGCCGTTGCGGTTGGCATAGACCTTGTTGGCCAGCGCCTTCGGGTTGCGGACGTACAGCGCGGCTTCGGCGTCCGACTTCACGGCCGAGAAAACCGCGTTGATGCGCGCCGGCGTGGTGTAGAACAGGTTTTCTTCCAGCCGGGTGAACCCCTGCGACTCGATCATGGCCTGCGCGAGAAACGCGGCCTGGCGCTCATCCGTCGAGATGTCAAACAGGGCCATGGCGGCCTTCAGCGGCTCGGCAAAGGCCTTGGCCTGCGTTGGGTGCACCCCGGCGGAAATCAGGCGCTCGATCATTCGTATTCCTTCGCATTGCGGCTTTTCTGCTCGTCGAGCACGCGCTTTTTCAAGCGCTCAACGGCTGCGACGACTTCGCGCTCAGACCATGAGTGCAAGCAAAGAGAAATCAGGTGGTCAAAGTCCAGCTCGATCTCTCTTTGCTCGGTGGTCATTGCTTTGACTCAGGGTGCAGTGCTGGCTGAGCCTTGACCCGGGCGACCACCAGGGTGAGGAACATAACGGCCGCCGTGACACCCCCAAGCCACTCAGGCGGGATGCCAAACAGGGCCAGCAGGTCGTTGCGCTGGGCCTCTGTGAGCAGCGGCCATGCCGTGATGAGCGCGGCCCAAACTGCGGCCACCTGGATGACCAGCATGCGCCACCACTGTTTTGCGTTGTCGATCAGCTTCATTTCACAAGTCCTTTCGATTGCAGCCAGAAAAACAGCGCCACCGAGACGACGCCGACCAACCAGATGAACTTCTGCACGACGTTTTTTCCGACATCGCGATACACGCGGTCGGTGAGCTTCGACACCGCCTTGTCAGCGGCCTTTTCTGCGATCTTTTCAATCTGTGCATCGGTGAGGGGGGAGAAGTCAGATTCGCTCATTGCGGGTCGCTTCCCTCGAACACGTCCCACTCAGCACCCACGCCATCCGTGAGCTCTTCATCGGGGACGATCCACGCTTGCCGCGCCTCCCGGTTTTTGGGAATGTCGGCGGCTTCCATGATCTTGTAGGGCTTGCCGTATGGCACGTCCTTCTGGGCGATCAGCTCAATGCCGAAAAGCTCCAAGGCTTCCGGCGTGGGGTGCACCACGGCCAGATGACCGTCGTCTTGCTTGTAGATGATGACTGGCATGTGTTCCCTCATCGGAAGATGGCAAGGCAAACCTCTACCGGGTCGGTAGGGTTCCAGACTGCGTTCGCCGCAGCCACCACGTTGCCGGCGTAGATTCGCTGGGAGCTGGTAGTCTTTGCGCCGATGCTCACGGCTTGGCCTGCGGTGCCTGGGACTGCGTATGTCCCTGAATAGGTCATGTTCCCAACCGTGCAAAAGTTCGTGTCTGCAATCGCAGTCGTGAAGTTCACCGTGTAGTCCCCAGCACCGTTGTCGGTGATCGAACTCACGTTCCCACTGGCTCGAATGGCAGGGGTTCCCGTCCCGTTGAAGTTCACCCACGCCCGGCAGGCAAACAGCGGCGCACTACCGGAAGCGTTCAGCGCATTGCTGATGCGCGCGGCGGCAAGGTTTCCAGTCGTGATGTTGGCCGCATCATTGGTGCCGAGCGCCGTTCGGGCATCGCTGGCGTTTCCGCTCGCGCCGAGAAGGCCGGTCACGTAGTCCCAGAACGCTCCGAAGCCCGTGTTTGCAGTGGCTCGTGTGGGCGTTCCAGAAATGGCCGTTCGTAGTGGTGGTGCTGGCATGGTGGTCCTTTCAGTAACCGCGAATTTCGGCGTCCAGCAGGCCGGCGACAGCCACCCCGGACGTGTTGAGGATCTCGACCAGAGGGCCGAGCGTTGCGTCTTTGTCGATCCACCGCGCAGTCACGCCAGCGCCACCACCTTGGACGGTGAGCTGCACGGAGCGAATGACGCGATAGCTGTTGGTGAGGGCCAGCCGTGTGCCGCTGGAGCTGATGGCCACGTCTTCGACTACCTCGGAGATTTCCGGGGCGTCGATCAATGCTGTGAGCTCGTAGATCACGCCCTGGGTGAGCCCTGATGCCAACGTGAGCCGGAATCGCACCTCGCTCAGACCGTTGAAGCTCAGCGAACCGGGCCACACTGCCCACTCACCGAACGAGCCGTAGATCGGCTCCCCGGTCGGCTGGAACATGAGATCGCCCGTGGGCTCGTACATGGGCTCGCTGCCGCCCAACTGGTACTCGATCAAGAGCGACTCGGCGGCAATCGTGTACTGCAGGATCAGGTTCCCGGCTTCTGCGCTGGAGACGCTGAACTCATAAACCATCTGGCCGAACTGGCTGGCGCCGTAGGCCGGCTCGGTATCGGGCGAGTACATCGGGCCGTCTTCTGGCTCGTAGAAGGCATCAATGTTGTCGGCCACCAGGTCGCCGCCAGACATCGTGCCGCCCGTGATCGCGCCCGGGAATGTCGGGTGCTGGTCGAACGTCACCACCGGGTTGCGCACCACAATCTGGCTGAACCCGTACCGGTACACCGCCGCGTTCACGCTTTCGTTGCCCGTGGTGTCGATGGCCTTCACCAGCACCGTCACATCGCCTTGAGGCCGGCGGGCGAGCGTGTACGGCGACTCGGTGACGACGCCTGTGTGCAGCGGGACGGCGGTGTTCCACCAAGCGTTGTCGCCATACTGGAAGCGGATCAGGTAGCCAGCAAGGTCTGGCACATCCACGGGCGCCCACGACACCACGTCGCCGCTCACCGTCAGATCGGTGACATCCGGCGGCGGTGCGCGCAGGCCCACCACATCAAACAGCAGGCGGAAAGGCACGCTCGCGCGCGTGTCGCTGTACAGCCGCAGCTCCAGGTGCCAGCGCTCATCGAGGCCACCCTGCCAACTCAGCGTCTGGCTCTGCCCCTGTGCCAATAGGCGCTGCGGCGGTGATGTCTCACCAGCACCCACGGCGCCCCACAATTCCGCGCGGCGGAATGGGCCGGACGCCTCGAAGTTCACCGACAGCTCGGTGTAATAGGTATTGCCCTGCCGCGCGAGCTGCTCGCTCACCCGCAGACCGACCACCTCCGGCGCATCGCGCAGAAGGCTGTTGTTGGGCGGTGCTTGGTACTCACCGGTCTCAACGTAGTCCCAGAAGACTTCCGTCTCCGGCACCATGGAAAGCCGCGCACCGTTCACCGATGGCTCGACCGCCACGACGCGCAGCAACTGGCCAGGCACGGCCTTGAAGTCGTAGATCCACACCGTGTCGCGCGCGGGGTTAGCCGGATCGGCCCCGGGCAGCGGCACACCGCCTGGCCATGCCGCATCGAGCACCACCGTGCGCGACTCACCGCTGAACGACTGCACGGGGAACACCCGCATTTGCGTCTCACCCGGCAGGCGCAGCCCGATGTAGCGCCCTGCCCCGCCCGGCGGAATCGCGCCCTGCGCGGGCTCGTCCAGCGTGAGGGTGATGACGCCGGCCGTGTCTTGGCAGGCTGTCAGGCGACCGCTGTAACCCCACTGGGTCATGTCATGGCTGAGCGAGACCACGGCGCCGCGCCGGTAGGTCATGTACTCCAGATCCATCTCGCACGTGACGGTCTTGCGCTGGTAGATGTTCTGCGCCATCGAGAAGCGCGCCAGCGTGGCGGCGTGCAGCTCGTTGGTGATGCCCAGCAGTTGCTGGCTGGCGGTGCTGCGCGGTACGGTGACGCCGGGCGCCGTGACGCGGATGGGCTTCCAGTCGTTGCCGCGCGCGCGGTCAAAATACTGGAACTCAATCTCGTCGGCGGTCGGCATGGTGTCGTAGGACACCTCGAAGCTCTTGGCCTTGATGTTGGCCATGTTGATGACGCCCTCGATGGGGTCATCGCGCGTGAAGAACGTGACGCCGATCTTCCCGTCGGGCCATGCTTTCTCGCCCATCCCTGCGTAGGCGATCGCCTCCAGCAGCTCGTCGATGCTGGTGGATTCCTGCAGGAACAGGTCGAACTGGAAATTGTTCGCGGTGCAGTGCACCATGAAGCGCTGCAGACTCTCGATGTCGATCTGGCTGTCTTCGTAGCCCAGGCCGGCCAGGCGGCGGCCGTCGCCGTCGAAGATGCCACGGCACAGCAGCAGGAACAGCGCGCCCGGGTTGCACAGGCCGCTGGCGCGATCGGTGGCCGTCACCCAGGCCGAGCCGTTCCAGATGGGCATGGGCGCGGCGCGAAGCTGGGCATTGAGCTCGTCCAGGGAGCCGTTCAATTGCCCGCTGGCCTGGATCTGCACCGCCAGGCGCGCCTGGCCGTCGTAGTTCGCCGTGTCTTCCTGATAGCTGCGAAGCTGCACCCACTCGACGACGTTGCTGCCGGTGGAGCCAGTGATGTCCGGCGACAGCTTGATCATGCGCACTTCGTACTGGCCGGGCGCCACGGAGAGCTCGACGGTCGTGCGCAGCGGCTTCTGGCTGCCGTTGAACATGCGCACATCGCCCGCGGGGATCTCAGGCACCCCGGGGACGATGACGCGCTGCCAGTAGATCAGCCCACCACCGGAGTCGTCCGCTGGATAGTCATAGCCATCCTCGATCACAGCCGGGACCGGCGGCACGTAGGGCGTGAACGGCAACCATGTGCCAGACCCCACCGCCCGGTATTCGGCCCGCACGTCAAGCTGCTGGCTGGTGAAAGCGCCATCCTTCGTGGTCGCGAAAAGCTGCGCCACCAGATCCAGCGCCAAGCGCACGGTGCCCGCGCTGCTGGTGCGCGTGGTGTAGGCGCCAGTGGTAAGCAATGCGCCCTGCACGCTGTCCACGCTGGTGCCCAGGGCCGGGAAATCCGAGTTCCCGGTGGCCAGGCCATTGCGCAGCACGGTCACGCCCTGGTAGGACGCCAGCGCGGTCTGGCCGATGCGCAGGCTCGTTGCGTCGGCACAGTTCAGGCCCAGGTGGAACATCTGCCACAGGTACTGCTCACCGTTGGCAAAGTAGGTGTAGGGCTGCGCCGCAAGGTCGGGCACTGCGTAGGGCTCACCCAGCACCAGCGCCATGGGGGCATAGGGTCGCGCGCGGTTGCGCCCGCCACCGTTGAGGCTGTAGGTCGGATTGGTGGTGTTCTCTGCCCGGCCGGCTTGCTTGGGGGCCAGCATCTTGTTGATGACCGCCGAGCCTGCAAGAAACACAGCGGTGGCGGCAATCTGTGCGCCGATACCGGTGCCAAGGCCGAGGAAGCCACCGCCGGCAATACCACCGCCGCCGAAGGTGAAGTAGCTCAGCGCCGCGATGGCCACGATGCGCAGCACATCTTTCTGCGGCACGCGGCGGGCTTCGATCAGGTAGCCATGCTTGGGGCGCACCAGGTGCCAGCGGTTTTCCGGCACGAGCACGCCACCGATGGCAACCGCCCACTGCTCACCCACCCGCACGCCTTGGCGCTCCAGCAGCGCGGCCAGCGTCTCGCCCGGCGCAAACTGCGCGCCCACCGCATCGAGCACGCGCTGGCCCTGCAGGGTCACAGGGTGAGGCGTCACCACCAGGGCGGCCTGCGGGCGCATCGTCATTTCCATTGAAACCAACCCTTCAAACTCAGTCCCATGCGCTTGAGGTCGGGCAGGCTCTTGAATTGCGCGCTGCCGAAATGCGCGCTGTTGTGCAGAACCCAGGGCACGCCGTTGCGCAAGGCAACCGTGCCGATGTGAAGCACCTCGTGGCCGTCCTCCGACTGGCCGGCCAGCAGGACCGCGCACCCGTTGATGGGCACGCTGATTTCGCTGGCGAGTTCTTCGCGCATCGTGTTGATCGCGCGGCGCTGGCCCGCTGCACCCCCCGGGTGCACGCTCGGCAGGTTGATCTCCTTGCCGAAGACGTCGCGCTGCACATCGGCGGCCAGGTGTGCGCAGTCATACACACCGACGCGGTATTCCCTGCCCACGTACTCCTGCAGGCGCTTGAAGAATTCAGCTTCCATGGATCAGTCCGGGAAAAGGCCGGGCGCGCTGAATGGGTCGAAGCGAATCGCCACAGCAGGCCGGCGCATCAGATCGGTCGGCCCCATGACGGCCGACACCGTGAACACATTGGCCCGGATGCCGGACAGCGGCGCAGTGAACTCGTACTCGATCACGTTGGGCGTGGCGCGGTAGACGACTTGAATCGTCGCGGTCAGCTCGGCGCCGGGCTCCAGCGCTTCAAGCTCCTGCCCTATCTCGCGCCCCACGTTGTCAATGCGAAGCTGCGCGCGCGGCACTTCCTTGGCGGCGTCCTTGGGCGGGACGACTTCAAAGGGGCAGGCCAGAAACGTCTCGCCGTTGCTGATCACGTCGCGGGTGTCGTTGACCAGGCGAACAGGCGTGGCAATGCCGCCGCCCGTGATCGTCAGCAGCTCCAGAAACCCCTGGCCGTCGCTCGTGCGCTGTACGGCGGCAACCGCATTGGCGCTCAGCGTCACAGGGTGCTCCGCAGGTATTCCAGCGTCATCGAGCGGCGCGACAGGTTGTAGCCATCACGCAGCGGCACCAACTCACCGAGCTGGCCGCCCACAATGCGGGCCTCGACAGCCACACCTGTGCGCGGGTCGGTCCAGTCGAAGAAGTCGGCGCCCGCGCTGATGTCGTTGTAGAACCAGTCCTCGAAGTCGGCGGCCTGCTGCTTGTTGAAGAAGACGACCGAAATCGGCACCGTCACCAGAGCGTCGGCGGCAATGCGGCGCTGCTTGGGCACGCCGCGCTCCATCTCGGAGCGGATCACCACAGAAGTGGGGGCCTCGCTAGTCTCGATGAGGATCTTGTAGGCAGTGGGGAATGCGGCCATGGTCAGCTCACTGATGTACGAAGGCCGTAGCGGCTTTCCATGGCCCGAGCCGTGGCGCCAGAGCCCGCGTTGATGCGGTCGCCCAGGGCCGCGTCGATTTGATCCACCATCACCTCAACGGTGAGGCCGCCGTCGGCGTTCGCGGTCTGGCGCTGGCCAGTGACGGACAGGCTGCTGCCGCCCTGGTTGATCACGTTCACGGTGACGTTGCCGCCGCCGAGCGCGCCATTCGGGGTGATGTTCCCGTTGGCGCCCATGGTCAGAAGCTCTGGGCCTTCCTCACCCACAAGGTAGGTTTTCCCGCTGGATACGGGTCCACCTTTTGCCTTTGGACCGCCCCAGACGCCATCGCCAAACACGTCGGTTGTGTTTGGCCCGAACAGGCTGCCGACCACACCCGCGATCAGCTTCTTGGCTGCAATGCGCGCGAGGTCGGCAATGATCGAATCGGCGAGGCTTTTGAAGTCCAGCTTTCCGGTCTTCACGAAGTTGACCAGCGCATCCTCCATGCCGCGGAACGACCGTGAAACCAGGTCGCCCACTTGGGAAAACACGTTGGCCGATTCGTCGGCGTAGTTGCGCAGCGCTTCCTGCGCGCCGAGCGCCCAATTGCCCTGCGTGGCAATCAGCCGATCGTAGTAGCTGGTGAACGAGGCGATGGACTTCGCCTGGAACTCGACGATCAGAGCAAGCTGGTCGTCAAAGTTCTTGATTGCCTCGGCTGAAAGCCCGTCCTTTCCTGCGGCGGCGAGCGCCAAAGCGCGCTGGTTTTCCAGGTCACGGCGCTGGCCTGCGTACCGATCCTCGATCTGGTTCACGCCAGCATCACGGCCGCGCTGCTGGTTGCCCTGCCCTATGCCCTGCAGGCTGCGGTTCTGCTGGCGCTCTTGGGTCGCGAGGTAGTCTTCGGCGGCTTGGCGCGCGGTCAGGTAGGCGAGCGCCACACGCGTCTGCGCGGCGGCTTCCTGGTTGGCCAGGGCTTCAAGCTGGCTCGACGCCTCGGCGCGCACAATGGCCAGTTTCGCGATGGCCTCGCTGATCTTGGTCTCGTTTTCGAGCTTCTTGTCGTCGGCGAGCTTCTCTTTCTCGCGCCGGGCGATCTCTTTCACCAGCGCGTCTTCCTTCGCCTGCGCCTCCAGATTGATGAACGCGCGCTTGGCTTCGTAATACTCGCGGTCGCCAACCAGTCCAGCCGACCGGATGGATTCAAGGATGCGCTCCGAGCCGGAGTACGTGGCGATCAGTTGCTCGCTCGCGCTCTTGAACGCCTGGATGTCCTGATTCAGCTCGGCCTTGTCAATCAGCAATCCCTTGCGCGCGGCACCCTTGTCGGCGAATTTCTCGCGGATCGCGGCGACACGCTTCTCGATCTCGACCTGCGATGCGCCCGCAGCAACCCCTTGATTGCGAGCCTCGGCAATGGCGCGCTCCATCTTTTCGCGGTTGCTCAGGAACTGGTCGCCCTCTTTGTCGAAAGCGATTCTGGCCTGCGTCTGGCGCACGGTTTCGGCTTGGCTCGCTGCCGCACGGCCCTCCAGACGGAGCGACTCTTTGAGCGCCTCGATACGGGCCTGCTCAGCGGCAATGCTCGACTGCCCGGATGCGGAGCGGGCGGCCAATCCACCGCGACGCTTCTCCAGGGCTTCTTCGGCCTTGGCGATCTGTTCGGACAGGGTGTCAGTGCGCCCTACACCGAGCATTGCATCCCAGCCCCGCTTCGCCGCTCCAACGATGCCGTTCCACGCACGCTCAATCGTGCCAAGTCGCCCTTGAACTTGGTTCAGCCGGCTGTCCAGCGCATCGGCGTAGGACTTCTGAGCCAGCGCGGCAGCTTCTGCGCTGCGACCTTGAGCTTCGAGCGCGCGAATCTGCTGGTAAAGCGATGCGGTGAGGAAGTTCGTGCGCTCGTTCAGCTTCTCCGATGCGGCGACCGGCGATTTCCCAAGCTCTTCAAACTGCTTGCGCGTTTCTGAGACGGCTTGGCCAGTGGCCTTTTCCATGCGCAGCGCGAGCTCGGCGAACCGCTCAATGCTGTTCCCGGCGATCTGACCGCTGGCCGCGAACTCAGCCACGGCAGCGGCGGCGGCGGCCTGCGTCCCCGTCACGGCGGAAATGCGCTCGGCCATCGCGTCAAGCTGGCCAATCGTCTTGCCTGCTGCGTTGCCCGACAAGATCAGGCCCTTCGCGTAGGCGTCCGCCTCCTTGCTGCCCTGGAAGTAGGCCAGCCCGAGCGCTGCCACTGCCGATGCCGCAATGGTGAAGGGGTTGATCAGGCCGAGCACGGCGCCGCTCAGGGCCTTGGCCGCTGGCACGATGCCGCCGAACATGTCCTTAAGCTGGCCACCTTGCTGCAGGAACACGGTGAGCGGGTTCTGGCCGCCCTGCAGCGACACCGCAATGTCGGTCAACTGCGCCGGCACGCCACGCAGGGCTGCGGCGCTCTGCTTGGCGGAGATGCCGTACTTGTCCAGCACGACGCCGCCTTTTCCAATCGCTGCGCTGGCCGTGGCTTGGGCAGCCTCCACCGCACGCAACTGGTCGAGGTACGGCTTGAGCACGCCAGTATCGACGCCGCGCTGGGCCGCCAGCGTCTCGAAATACTTCGAGTTGCTCTGGCCGCCCGCTTCCATGGCCGCGGTGGTGCGCTGAATCGAATTGATCAGGCTCTTGGCGGATCGGTCAACGCGCGAGGCCGCGGCATCACCGCCAGCACCGATTTTCTCGATGCCGTCGGCGGCCTTCTTGCCTTCGGTCTGCGCAGTCGCGCCCAGGCTGGCCAGCGACTTCTTGGCCTTGCCGACGCCGACCTCTACGCCGGTTGCATCAGCGCTGAGTTCAATTTGTGACTTTAGATCGGCCATTGATGCCCCAAAAGAAAAAGCGACCCGCGGGTCGCCTTTTGTCGAAAGTGTGAAGTCGGCTAAATGGTGCAGCCAATATGCATGGCGCGCTTTGCGGCGAGGTATGCCGCCTCAGCTGCTTCAAGCGAATCGCAGTACTTGATGTGCTTGAGCACGCCTTTCACGCGGATGCTCGCTTTCCACTTTTTGTAATGCTTGCACCAAGTCACACCAAGGGTGCCGGATGACAGGTTGTCAGTCCGAGCCTTGCGCTGGTTTTCTCTGTTTGTTGACCCATCAACATCCCGAAGATTGGCAATCCTGTTGTCACTCGGGTTTCCATTGATGTGGTCGATCTGATCGGACGGCCACTCCCCGTAGAAGTGCAGCCAAGCAATCCTGTGTGCCCTATATGCCGAATCGCCGATCTTCACGTGGACGCGGCCGCGGCGGTCCACTGTCCCGGCAATGGAGCCGGACATGCGACCGCCTACACTGGTTTTGCGAGTCAGCGCACCAGTGTTTGGGCAGTAATCAAAAAGCTCGCGCACGCGAGCGGCGGTAAGATCGGTCTTAGCCATGATGCACTCCAGATGCTGATTGGTCAGAGGCCGCGTCGTGTTGCAAGCACTTCGCGGCCTCGCTATTTTGCCGTCTTTTTCATGTTGAGGACAGCGATTTCCATCACCCTGATGTCATCGAATACCTCGGGCCAATCGCGGCGCGGGACACCCGTCATCTTCATGACGAATGGCAACACTCCGTAGTCCAGTCCGATGGCCCCCATGGCTCCAGTTCGCCATTGGGTGGACATCGAAATGAACACTTGTACGCTCATCAGGCAATCCGGCCAGACTTCGACCGTTTGGCCAGATGCCTCTTCAACCGTTAGCCCAAAGGCAGATGCCTCTTGCTCGGTTGGAGATGGCGTAAAGAGCGCCTGCGCCGCGAGCGCTAGTTTTTTGCGCGGTTCCCCGTCAACTGAGCAAGGTAGGCCTCAAAGATCGCGGCGGGCGCTGAGATGTAGCTGTCCACCAGCGTGCGGACGTTCTCTTCCGTGAAGTCGTCGGCAAGTTCCCAGCCAGTGGCCAGCGCCATGACCATCTCCACGTCGTCGGCCATGTCGCTGACCGACTTCAAGAAGCGGTCCATTTCCTGGCGCGTGCGGTGCTTGAATGTGAAGACCACATTCGCCGGCTCGGCGCCAGGAACAGAAATCGCCACCTTCGCCTTGAAGGTGGGATCGGGTTGCAGCTTGAGCTTGGCCATCAGGAGGCGTAGCGCACGGGCTCGGCCAGCAGCGACAGCGTGACCTCGTTCGACATCACTTCGTTCACGGTGAGCGACGGGATCGGAGACAGGCTGATGTAGGCGTTGTAGAGCAGGATGCCGCCGTTGGGCAGCGTCACGCGCACGGCGCGCGGCAGGCGGTCATCGTTGGCGGTCTTCGCCAGGATGTAGCCAGCCAGCGTGGGGTCGTCCGCGATGGTCAGCGTGATGCCGGCCGCCGACTTGTTCGTCGGGATGCGGCGCTCTGCATCGGCCTCCAGGAACTGGTAGGTGGTGAACTGCTGCTCACCGCCTTCCGAGCTGGAGTTCAGGATCTGCGAGAGCTGGGTCCAGCCGGAAACAGTGCGGATGGAACCCGTGCCGCCGCCCGATGGGTAGAGCGAGGTCGAGGTGGCATCGATGCCTTCCAGCGTTGCCGAGGTCGTGGTGGCGGCCGACAGGCGCACGATGCGGCTGTTCAGGCGCGACCAGCCAGAGGTCACTTCGGCAAAGGCGCCGGGCGCGTAGGCTTGGGTTGCCGTCGTGAGCACGGTCGGGCTCGCGTTGGAGGCGGCAGAAACGGCCACTGCTGCGGTGTAGCCGCTGGCGATGGCGATGATGGACCCGTTGGGGAGCGAAACAGCCAAGATGGTTCCTTTCCGGGTGTTGTCACCCGCTGGCAAGCCCGAAAAAGGGCGAAAAAAAGCCGCCCGTGTTGCCAGGGGCGGCAATGCAAAAGGCCCGCTTGTTTAGGGCGGGCCTCTATTCGTTCTGAATGCTGCTACAGCGTGCAGCCTTCGTGATGTTTTCGTTTCGCGGCCACATAGGCTGAATACGCCTCTTCCGGCGTATCGTGTCCGCTTTGGTGAACTAGCTTTCCGTGAAGCTGCACTCGCGCGTACCAGCGCTTTTGATGGAAATAGACGCCAAGGTATCCGCTGGAGTTGTCACGCCTCGGTCGGCGAAGATTCTCGCGATTGAGTTGTTCGGTCGCATCGCGAAGGTTCTTGATGCGGTTATTTCCTCGATCCGAATCCAGATGGTCAATGTGGTTCAAAGGCCACTCGCCATGCACGTAGAACCACGCCAACCGGTGAGCCAAGTATCGAGCCGAATCGACGGTTACTCGGTGGTATCCCTTGACGCCACCGCTTTTCACAACGAAGTCGGCGCGGTCCCCCACTTGATGGCGCTGCGCTGTCCGCACCTTTCGGGTGAATATCCCGGTTTCCGGGTCGTAGTGAAGAAGCTCACGCAGACGCGCGGCTGTAAGATCGGTCTTAGCCATGATGCACTCCAGATGCTGATTGGTCAGAGGCCCGGCAGTGTTAGCGCACTGAACGGGCCTCGCTATTTTCTCACGTTATCGCTCGCTCCACACAGAGAAGTCCTGCCGCGCGCCGCGCAGCTCGGTTTCTTCGTCATAGGTGGCGGTCCGCCCGCCGATGGGTTTGGCCTGGAACACGGTGGCAGTGACCATGGCCTCACCAGCTTGGAGGATCAGCGCCGATGAGGTGATGCGTGTGGTGGACCAGACGGTGATCTGGAACCGGCCGTTCTTTTTCGATGCGCTCGCGCGCTCCAAGAAAACAGGCTCTTCTCCGCTAATTTCCTGGTAGACCATGTAGGGCTTGACGGCGCCGCGCGGGGCGAGGTCAGGGTAAATGCGTCCGCCGACCAGCGGGCCAAGCGTGTCTTCGATGTCGGTTTCGACGCTCATGCCGTACCTTTCAGCGCCGGCTGCAGACTGAATGCGAAATAGGCTTCTGCGACCTTGAGCGCGCGCGCAGCGGCGGCATCGTGAGCAGGCCGCAAAAAGGGATGAGCGGGGCTTCGGCTGGTGCCGAACTCCACCAGGTGGCCATGCGGCGCCTTGCGGTAGTTCCAGCTTGAGTGATACGTCGCGAACCCTTTGCCGCTGTTGTCCTTGCTGAAGGTCTGGTAGATGCTGGCCTTGAGCGCGCCGGGAGCGATCACGCGCCCGCTCTTGGTCTTGCGGATGGACTTGGACACCGGAACGCGCAGCAGAACCTCGTCGTAGAGCACCTGAATGCCAGCCTGGGCAGCGGGCCGGGCGTTTTCCTCGGCAGCCTGGGTGATGCCGTCCAGTGCGCCCATGAGCTCGGACGGGTCGAATTTGATCTCGAATGCGGTCATTGCACGATCTCGCAGACCAGATCCACGCGCTCACGGCTTTCCTCGTCCGGCAGCACGGCGCGGATTTTGTAGACCGTCGAATCGAGGTGCACTTCCATCCCGGCGTTCAGGTCGGTGCGGCGACGAATGCGGATGCTTGACTGCACAACCGACGTTTCCTTGTCCGCACGGATCGACTCGGCGCCGGTTTTGTGGCGCACATTGGCCCACACCTTGGCGACCGTCACCATGGCCTCCAGCGGCTGACCGGCGGCGTCCTGCTCGATCGATGGGCGCTTGATCGTCACCAGGCGGTTGAGTGAGCCGATGCGCATCACCAGCCCCACACCTTGACGGTGTTCAGCAACGCCTTTGCGGCTGGCGGCTGGATGTCGTCCGGGTCCATTTCGGAGCCCCGGTGTTCATTGAGCCAGCCGACCATCAGTTGCAGCGCGGCCTTGACTGCCGGCGGCGTCACCGCATACCCAGCCACATAGCGCACGCGCACCGCCTCGGGTTCGTCGCGAGTTGTTGGCCAGGTCGCGCCGTAGGCAAGCTCCACGCGGCGCGCGGTGCCATAGGTGCTCAGCTTGTAGAGCGAGGATGAAACCGTCTGCTCAACCCCAAGCGCATCGGTGTATTTGATGCTGGTCACACTGACCACGGGCGGCGCGTCCAGGTCGAAGCCTGCCGACGGGAAGCAGTCCAGCGCCATCTCCAGCGTCTGCGGCGCCAGCGAGCGGCCGGTGTAATGCTCCGCCACCGCGCGCGCCGTCGTGATCCACGACTCGATCAGCGAGTCCTCGGCGTAGGCTTCCACGTCGAGCACGTCCGTGATGATCTTGCATTGGAGCTTTGCCTCCTGCAGGGTCACGGGCTCAACCGTGGCGGGGGTGACGATTTTGTACATGTGCTTTTCCCTATGCAAAAAGGGCTCCAGAAGGAGCCCTCTTCACGTAGCGGCCTGGGGTCAGGCAGCAACGCCCAGCGCAGCGGCCGATGCGATCACCGATGCATCCTGAGCGGTCGGCCGGAACTCGGCGCCGTACTGGATGGCCACAATGCCGCCCACGATGGCGTTGGCCACAGTGCGGGTCAGGCTGGCGAACACGTAGCGCAGCGCAGGGTCGGCCACATCGACCATCAGCGCCTTGCTGTCGGCGTTGGTGGCGCCCGCGGTGAACGTGGCAGATGCCTGGTTGACCGGCGTGGGCGAGCTGGTGCTGTTGGCGCTGTTGCCCTTGGCGGTCAGCGTGAGCACGCTGGTGTCGGTCACATCGCCCAGGAGAGCAATGAAGATGACGCCGTCGTAGCCCTGCATGTCCAGAACGCTGGACACGATTTCAGTGGTGGCGGCCGCAGCGGCGCCGGAGACCACCGAAACCTTGATGTTTTTCGAGAGTTGCATGATCTGATTTCCTTTCGGGTGAATGAGGGGGATGGCGGGGCCGCGCGTGGCGGCCCCTGCTCATCAGGCAGAAAACCGCAGGAACTTCACGGCTTCCGTGTTCTGAGCGCCGCCGCCGGTGCGCTTGGTCGTGTAGAACACGACATAAGGCTTTGCGGTGTAGGGGTCGCGCAGCGTGCGCATTCCCATGCGATCCACGATCAGGTAGGCCTGGCGGAAGTCACCGAAAGCCAGCGACAGCGAGCCGGTAGCCAGGGCAGGCATGTACTCATCGACGCGGCACGGATAGCCCATCAGGCGCTCCGGTGCGCCGACTTGCATGCCGGGCTCCCACAGGTAACGGTTCGTGGTCGATTCCTTCAGAAGGCGCGCAGCAGTGCGCACGGAACGGCGCATGACGAACTGAGCATTCGTCAGGTACTGGTCCTTCAGCGCGCCGACCAGGCTCACCACCGGGTCAAACTGCGTGGTGTGGAATGCACCGTTGGCGCCCGTGTTCACGTGCTCGAAGGTGCCCCATGCACGCGAGTCGTCGGCAGTGGCTGCCGTGGCGTAGGAAGCCAGGCCGCGAGGCTGGCCAACGCCGCTGCCTTGCCAGAACGCGGTGCCTTCGACACGTGCGAACTTGTCGGCGATCTTGCCGGACAACCAGCCTTCCACATCGGTCGCGGCGTCGTCCAGGATCTTCTGGCTCGCCTTGGGCATGGCGTACATCTCGTGCGCTTCGATCTTCCACTTGCCCACTTGTGGCGTGTTGGTATCGGTGCGCGAGCCCAGCTCAGAAACCCAGCCGGCCGACGCCTCGTCGTTGTCGAGGATGCCCTCGATGTCGTTCGTGCTGATCGACTGCACGGTCGCGATCTGGCGCATGATCGACTGTTCGTAGATCTTGCCCAGGACGCTGCCCTGCGTGGCGTTGGGCAGCAGATAGCCGCCATCGGGATCAGAGCCAGCAGACATCGCCTTGCGCTCTTCGGTGCTCAGGTCATCGACAGAAACGCCGCTGAGCACTTTGAAGAAGCCAGACTTGTACTGCTTGTAGCCTTCCACATCGAGCTCGCCGGGGAATGCCTTGCCCTTGGCCTGGAACTCGGCGCGCAGGGTGATGTTGAAGTTCTTCACTTCGGCGGCAAAGTCGGCGGCGCCTTTGACTTCAGCGTCGGACTGCGGGCGGTTGGCCTTCTTCTGCAGGTCTTCGATGATCGTCTTGAGCTCGTCGAACTTGTCCAGCTCTTCGCCCAGCTTGGTCACCTTGGCTTCCAGGTCTCCGAATGCCTTGCCGTCGGCTTTGGCCTTGATCAGTTCGTCGTTGGCCTTCTTGAACTCGTCGAAAGCACGACCCTGGCCTTCCAGGATGTTCTTGACTTCGAGCAGCGAGGTCTCGCCGATCATGCCGAGACCGGCCAGGCCGAGCGCGACGTGCGGGTAATGCGCGATCAGCGCGGGGATGTCAACACCAGCCGCTTGCGCGGTGAAGCCGACCAGTGCGATAGCCGCAAAGACGGCAACGCGAAGGGACATGCGAAACGATTTCATGATTTTCCTTTCGGGAATGAAAAAGCCGCCTCTAGGGCGGCTCGGTACGGGGATTGCGCGAGGTCAGAAGACGGCGCGGGCTTTCAGGACGGCGGACAGGTCCACCTGTTGGTTGCGATCCCCGGGATCACCCCGGCTGATGACGCTTTTCATGCGAGAGACCAGTGCGGTCGCCTCGCTCTTCGACATGCCACAAACATCACGCAGGTGGCGCTCGAATTCGGACAGGCTGTCAAGCTCTTCGATGGTCTTGACGGCCGAGACGCGCGAAGCGTCGTTCATCGGGATCGTGACCAGGCTCAACTCGAAAAGGTCAGCCTTCTTGATGGTGCGCACGCCGGTCACGCGGTCCCAACTGTCGTCGCGGACCTTGTAGCCAATCGACAGGCCGGTGATGGCACCCATCTTCATGAGCTCGTAGGCCTCGGCGCCGCGCGCGGTCTTCAGCGCCAGCTTGCCCGACACCTTGAGGCCGATGGAGTCCTCTTCCATGCTGGTGTAGACCCCGATCGGCTCGGCCTGGCGGTGTTGCCAGAGCATGGCCGGCATCCGCCCGGCGGCTTTCGCTGCGGCCAGGGTGTCGGCAAATGCGCCCGGGGCAACAATGTCGCCGCCGCGGTCGGTGATGCTGAAAACCGATCCGTACCCCTCGAAGGAGCCGGTGTCGCCGTCTGCCTTCAGTTGGCATTCAAAATCGAGGGTCTTGGTGGTCATTTCTGGCCTTTCATGCTTGCGGAACCGGTGCGGGTGGCGCGTTGGTGATGGCGGGGAGCTCGGATGCGGCGCCGCCAAACGGGTTGAGTTCTTCCAGGCCGCGCACTTCGTCCTGAGTCATCCAAGCCGGAGAGCCCCCCGAGCCCAGCGCCTTGGCGTAGTACTCGGCGCGATCTTTTGCCGCGCCGCGCAGCAGGCCAGCAGCCACGAATTTGAAGTAAAGCCCTTGCTTGCGCTCCTGCTTCGTCAGCAGGTTCACGTCCGCCGAGTTCTCGACACGCGCATACCAGGGAGAGAGCGTGTGCACGACGTGGGCGAGAAACATCTGCTCGGCGCTCGCGTAGGTGGCCGCCTTGTCGGAATAGCCGACCATGATGGGCATCACTCCGAAGAAGCGGCAGACCTCTTCGATCTGGAACTTGCGCGTTTCCAGGTGCTGCGCATCCAAGCCGCTCATGGACTGCGCAAACCACTTGGCGCCACGGTCCAGAATCAAGGCAGAGCCAGCGTTTTCAGCGCCAGCCATCTCTTTGTCGATCCAGGCCTTGAGATCCTTGTACTGCTGCGGGCTCAGGTTCCCGTCTACGGAGTAGGTGCCCGAAGGGCGCACGCCCTTCTTGTGCAATGACGCATGCGACTCTTCGGTGGCAATGGCCAGGCCGAGCGCTTCGCGCGCAAGGCTGAGAACTTCCATGCCAAGCACGCCATTCCAGCTCGGCCCCTTTACGTGCCAGATCGCCTCTGCTGGAAACTCCTGCACGGCGCCGCTGATCCCCGTCACCTTGTAAATGATCGACCAGTCGGCCCGCTGCTCTTTCTTCACCTTGCTCGGGTCTAGAAGGATGAGCTCAACGATCCGGCTGCCCACCTTGTTCTTGAACACGTAGGCATTGCCAAGTGCCGCGTGCAGGATCAGCGTTTCACGGAAGTCAAACGATGTGGTCCAGTCGTTTGGGGCCGTGGCCACCAGGTCGTAAAGCGCGTGATCCTTGGCCGGCTTGATGTTCGTCAGCCCGCTTTGCTCTGTCGAGCGGAAAAGCTTGAATGGCACCTGTGCGCCACCTTGGGAAAGTACCTTCAGGCAGGCGAAGGCCACAGAGACCTTGAACGCGCTCTCAAGATTGATGACCTGTCCGGTCTTCGATGCCTTGCCGCCGTAGATCTCGCGGAACAGGTCCAGGGTGTCATACCCCTTGCGCTCCAGACCGCGTGCAAGCAGCCCCATTACTTGGCACCTCGCGCCGTCAGCCACCCGGCCGCCAGCAAAAACAGGCCGCCGACCATGAAGCCGGCCGGCTGGTACACCAGCCCAGCGCCGTAGGCCACCGCACCAGCGCCGCCCACCATGAGGCCATCGGGAAGCCATCCCGCCGCCGCCAGTGCGCCCTTCTTCAGGTGTTCTTTGAGTTTCATCAGGCGGTTTCCCAGAATGATTGACCGGCGCCAACCGGATTCAGCGCCATCAGGGACACCGCGTCGAAAACCCCCATCAGCGGGTCAATCTTGGCGGTGCCTGAGACTTGCTTGTTGATCGAAATGGCGTTTTTCTGCTGCTCGATGCGGGCATTTCCAACGCACCAGGCCATCAGCGGCTGGCCACCATGGACCAACTCACCGCCGGCAATCTTTCGCTCGGTCGTTTTGATGGCCCCATTGAGCCGCCAGCCCTGAGAAATCGCGATGATCTGGCCGTCAGGACCAGCCTCGAAGCCGCGTTCTTCAGTGGTCAACTCGTCCACGATGTCGCCAATGCCCGCGGCGTCCACGCCGATCGCGTGCTTTTCAGGCAGCAAACCTGCATCACGCACGCGGCAGATCAAGTCGGCCACCTCAACAACGTCATCGCCCGGGCGATCAACGATGGTCAGGTCGCCGTCCTTCTGGAAATCCAGCAGCCGCGGCGCGATTTCCTTGCGGCGCTCCAGCACGATCCGATGCGCCCAGGCATGCGTCCAGACCAGCCAGCGCCGTAAACCCTTCTCGCGCCCGATCACCGCCAGTCCCAGCAAGTCGTCCAGGCCGCCGCCGTCGATACCAACCACCACCACCTCGCAACGCTCCAGCAGGTCGTCGAGCGTGATGGCGAAGTCAGCGCGGGCGTCTTCCCAGAAATCAGCGCCAGCCCAGCGGTCGCTGCGCAGGTTCAGTCCGATTTCGACGTTCAGGTGCTTGGCCAGGAAGCCGCGCATCGACTCTTCGCCGTCGTTCTCGGCCTTCTTGAGCTCGCGCTCCAGGAATTCACGGTCAACCGAGAACCCTATGTTGGGGTTCACCATGCCGAAGTTTTCCGGCTTTCGATGCTCACCAGCCTTGATCATGTCGGCCGGGAACTCGTAGATGATCGGCACGAAGCGCGGGTCGTTCACCTTCCCGTCGCGCACGTCGCGCGCATACTGCAGCTTCTGCTTGAACACCCCGGCCGGCGGATCATCCGACTGCGTGGTGAGGTAGATCGTGAAGCCTTCGGGCCGGCTGGCCAGTCCACCGGTCGCCTCGCGCAGCATGTTCTCGGCGTTGGGCATCTTCCCGAACAGCCAGAGCTCATCGATCAGCGTCCCCACACCCTTCTTGCCGCCCACCGTGTTGTTATCGGCCGCCAGCACCTTCAGCGTGGCGTTGCTTTCCCGGTGGGTGATGGTCTTCACATGGGTCTGCGCGTGCATCAACGCAGCCAGCTCTTCGTCCGTGCGCTCCGAGCACATGTCGCGCGCCGGGTTGAACGAGTTGTTGGCGATCTCGATCGTGGGCGCCAGGATGCTGAATTCAGCCGACTGCCGCCAGTTCAGCACCAGGGCGGTCATCATGATCCCGGCCGCGATGGTCGATTTCGAGTTTTTCTTCGGGACCAGAATGAACCATTCCGTGATCAGCCGGCGCCCGGATTCCGCGTCATAGGCCCCAAAAACCGAGGCCACGATGTCAAACACCCACTGCTCGCAACTCTCTCCGAAGGTCGGACTCCCTGGGGCGTCCACGATCTTCAGCGCCTTGAACACCTCCAGCGCTTCCTCGGCCCGCTCCGGGAAGATCGGCGCCGGGATGATCGAGCGACCGGCGCGCAGCCGATCCGCCCAATCTGGGCAACTGGTGTCCCAGGTCGTCATTTACCGCCCGCAACCAACTTGAGCGGAGCCGGCGCCGCCTTGAACTTGCCGGTGCCGGCCTGCTTTGCCCGGTCAGCGATCTCGTCCTTCTTCCCGCCGTCGGCCTTCTTCACGTGCGTGTATTGCACTGCAGCGATGGCCGCGCGAACCTGAGTCGGCGATGCATCGACGTAACCCAGGGCGACCTGCTGCAACAACGTCAGCATGTCCGTCTCAGGAACTTCCGCCGGCTCCCGCTTGCTGCGCTTGAGCGCACCGCCGTGCCCTTGAGGCTCCAGCGAGTCCTTCACCGCCTTTTCTTTGGGCTTGCGACCAGCCCCCGGCCTGGCGCCGCCGCCACCTTTCATGCCGGGTTTTCCTGCCATTTTGATTTCCTATTTTGAAAAGGGGAAAATAGTCTGTCCGTGCGGAACCGGGCGGTCAGGGAACAACAGGGTTGTGGACTTTTTGCCCCCCGGGAGGGGGTCATGCCGCAAGCTCGTCCAATACCTCTTCCATCGTCCTTGCCGCCTTCCACCCATTGCATGAGCGGCACAAGCACTGCGTATTCGCGTAGCTGTGTGAGCCACCCCGAGCAAGCGGGAGCACATGGTCTAGCTCTGGTGCGTTGTGCTCATGCGTTCCGCGCAGCGTCTTTGGCGTTTGGATGCCGCAAAGCCGGCATGCCCAGTTGTCGCGCTTGAACACTTTGTTTGGCCATACAGTTTCGGAATCAGCAGACTTGATGCGTTTTTGTCGCTTGGCCTTCGCCGCCCTCTTGCGCTCCTTGTTCAGTCCTGGATCGCAGCATGGGCAGGCTGTTCTTGCCTTGACTCCGTACAGAGGGCAAAACTCCAATTCGCACTCGGCGCACCGTACAACCAGGCCCCTGGCTTTGTGCTTTGCAAGGTTCGTTGCATATGCGGCCTCTCTGGCGGCAGATAGCGCGACCTGGCGCTGGCACGCATCACATGTCGATCTGGCTCGTCTGCCGCCCATTGGCGAGTTGCACGAAGCACAGTAACCGGCCCAATAGGCGCAGCGGGTTGGGCGATAGTCCTTCCTGACAGGGTTTTTCACCCTCCAAGCGGCGGTCTTGCACCTTTTCCCGCAATACATGGAACCGGCGATCTTTCCTTCCAGCGATGCGCCACAGTGCTCGCAACGAGCTGCATCTGACTTGACGCTACCTCTTTGCATTTGCCTGTAATGGCGCAAGCAATACCCATGGGCTTTGTGTTGTCCGGCGCAGGCTTCCGCCGCGCAGCCCAAGCGCTTATATTCGGCATCAGCCATTCGCTACCCCAGTTAGTGGACGGTCAGAAGCCCGGCGCTGTTGACGCAGCGTTCGGGCTTCGTTATTTCTGTTGCGCTTCCTCGCGCTGCTTGTGGGCGCTGTGGTGATGCGCGCACAGGCTTTGCCAGTTGGTCGTGTCCCAGAACAGGGCCATGTCGCCTCGGTGTGGAACCTTGTGGTCAACCACTGTTGCGGCCGTCACCCTGTTGTCGAGCTCATCGCACATCACGCAGATCGGGTGCGCCTGGAGCCATCCCTCGCGGGCCTTCTGCCACTTGCCACCGTATCCACGCTCAGCGGTCTTCTGTTTCGTCGATCGCCACGAGTCGGGGTTGAGGGTTGCGAGCCTGCTGCCCTGCTGCTGCAGCCTGGGCTTGAGCGTTTTCAGTGCCATGGCGACCTCGTGTTCTCAGCACCATTCCGACTCACGGCCCTTGATCTGGGGCCGCTGGTGCTGTGCGGTTCGCTTCCTGCCTGCCACCCGAGAGCTTCGGTTGAGTAACTGCACCCACTTACCCCTGGGTGCCCACCGGCTGACTGGTGGATGAGCGGGGTTTGGTTCAGGCAACTGCCTTGGAAGGCAGGTATGCGCTGATCGTGTGCTTGAACCCGGCCGAGTCGGTGGCCACGCACCTGAGCAGGTACACAGCGCCGTCCACCTGGTGCACCACTTTCTGGATCACACGCATTCCACTGATTGAGGCGCTTCCACTGATCACCGTTGAGGGAGATGGGTCGGTTCCTGATTTCAGGCTTACCGACACCACGGCAGAAACAATGCTCCCGCTGACCTCTTCGTCGGTGAAGTCGAATGCGGCGGGCTTTTCCTCGCCGGTCTGAATCGGGCCGATCTTGGTGCTCATGTGCGTGCCTCCCAGTTCCTGGCTGTGTTCCGTGCTGTCCAGTTCCTGGGCTCAGGCTTGGCGGTGAATGCTTCTTCGATCTCGGTCACGATCTCGGTGTCGCTCACCGACGGCGAATAGATCGTCTTGCCGCGCACCAGAAGCCCGGGCGCCAGGATCTGCTGGGATGGCTGTGTTACGGCCGGAGCGAACAATGCCCGAGCGCGCGACACCAACGGAGGCTGGATGGTCACGGCGCCACGTGTCACCGTCGGCGCGTGCAACGTTTTCGAGCGGGTCAGCAGCGGCGGTGCCAGGGAGCCAGCGCGGATGACCGATGGCGCGAATACAACCTTTGTCCTGGTCGTCAGTGGTGGCGAAACCGTGACGCTGCCCACCGTGATCGATGGGCTGAAAAGCGACTTCGAGCGTGTGACCAGCGGCGGGTTGATCACCACGCCGCCCAGAATCACCTGGGGCGAGTAAACCGTTTTTGCTCGCGTCACCAGAGACGGGAACAGGCTGACAGCCCCTCGCGTGACGGTCGGGGCATACAGGCTGCGCGATCTTGTGACCAGCGGCGGCTGCAGGCTGACCGCTCCTTGGGTCAGCGTCGGCGAAAAAAGCGACTTGCTGCGCGTCACCAGCGAAGGCGACAGGGAAACCGACCCAGGCTGAACCGTAGGCGCAAAAACCGTTTTCGAACGTGTGACCAGCGACGGGCTGATCGTGACCGTGCCCACTGTGACCGTGGGGGCAAACAAGCTGCGCGAGCGCGTCACCAGCGATGGGCTGATGGTCACAGCCCCGCGAGTGACCGTCGGCGAAAAGATCGAGCGGCTGCGCGTGACGAGCGAAGGGCTCAACGTCACAGCACCAGGCGTCAGGGTTGGCGCAAACAGCGACTTCGTGCGCGTGACCAGCGGCGGAGAAAGCGTCAGGCCCGATGCGCCTGCTGCATACCCGTCCTGCCAGTAGCCGGCCAGGACATAGCCGTCAACCGTGCTCTCTACCGTCCCGAAATAGTCCTCGCCAAGAATGACCTTGGCTTGAAGCTGGTCCCAGGCATCAGAACCGCCATCCAGCCATGCCGGCAGATCGCTCTGCGCGGAATTGATCGCCATGGCTTACCCGTGAGCGATCTTCGCCTGTCCCCGCACTGTGCCCGTCGTGGTCGTGCTGCACAGCATCAGCGGGAACAGGCAGGAATCGTTGGGGATGTTCGGCAGGCCCAATTGAGCCCATTCGAACGTCTCGGTTTTGTTCGCCAGAGGCATGCTCACGCTGGTGCGCGGGCGTGTGGCCGTGATTCCGAAGTTGCCCGCCGTGCCCGTGGTGGCCGAAAGGGTCACACCGGTCACGGCTCGAATGAATCGGCCAGGTGATGCCGAAACCAATGGGTAAAGGCGAGCAGCGCGCGGCGTGGCCCCCAGCGCAATCGCGGCCAGGTTGCCGGTGCTGGCGTCGTCGTAGGTCACGGCCACCGTGGCGTTCACGCCGGTCGCGCCGAGCGCGGTGTAAATCTCCAGCCACCACTGCACGTCGCTGTAATCGGACGCGCCGCGGCGATCTGCGCCCGGATCGGTCGTCACAAGGCTGAGCGCGCCTTGAGAGGTCGTGACCGTTCCAGACAGGCCGCCCATGTGCGCCAGACGGTCATGGATCTCCAGATTGGTGACGTTGTTGCTGGCCTGCACAGCCAACCACGACAGATAGCCCGTGGCCGGTGCGGTCTGGTTGGCGAAGTTGAAACTGCCCGTGGTGGCGCTCGTGGGCACCGCCGCAGTGCTGGGCGGAGATCCTGCGCCGGGAACGCCCGCAGCAGTCCACAGGCTGAAGAACTGCCCAGCCACCGCGTTGGCCAGAGATGCCTTGTCGAGCACCAGGCGGCTGGAGTTGTTCCCCAGCGCATCGATCAGCTTGTCGCGTGTGGTGATGGTCATGGTGTCTCGATTCAGGAAAGACCAGCGCGCGCGGTGCCAAGGCAAGTCGCCCAGATGATCGGGCGCAGTTGCGTGGCGAGCGTGGAATTGATCGTGTCCGTGCCGCCGAACTCCAGCGGCACGCTGTTGGGCATCTCGTTCGGATGGCGTTGGAACATGACCGCCATCACCGTGGCCATCTGCACCCAGCGCCCATTGATCGTGTCGCAGTGCACGTCATCGGCGAAGAAGTCGCCCATGGTCACACCCGTCACGGTCCCGGCCTGGATGGCGTCATAGATCGCCATGAACACCTGAAGCCATGGGACAAGCCGCATCGTCGGCGTGCCGCCCGCCCTGTTGGCATTCACGTAATCGATGATGCCGTCCCAAAGCGGCGCCTCCAGGTTGCAGGATGCGCGCCAGGAAGAGCCCCAAAGCTCCGCCGCGTCGTTGCGCCAGAAGTTGGCGTAGAACGTCTGGCAGCCCTTGGAGGCCGCCAAGTTGTGCCACAACAGCGCGTAACCGTAGGCGTCCGAAAACTCAATGTGGGCAGCAACCGATGCCCGCCCATCTTCATAAACCCCGCCGTGCGCCTCGATCCCAAGGAAAAGATCGTAGGAACTCGAACCGCCAGCGGTGAGCAGTGCGCGCACAGCATCAGGCCCAGCCGGGTCACTGTCCCAGCGGTATCCAGCGGTTGCATACGGGCCAGTGCCCGACCATACGTTGCCCGTGGTGCCAGCGGCTTGAGGCACGCCCATCCATGGCCAGTCGAAGATGGCATCAGGGATCGAGTGCCCAGTCACCACCGTGCGCGCGTTCAATGCAACCGGCGTCAGCGTTGGGGCACCGGCCACGGATGCAGCGCGCGGCCCGCCCGTGCCGTAGATCACCATGTAATCGCCAACCCGGTAGAGGCTCATGCCGCCGCCAGAATCATCGTGAACGAAACCCGGGCCTCATAGGTGCCGCCCGCACCGTGGGACAGCTCACCAGTCGCACCGGCCGGCGCGTTGCTGCGCACCATCGTGCTGACAATCGGGTTTGTCGTCGGAGAACTCACCACGCGGGTGTATCCGCTGGGCTCCGTCCCGAAGGTTGTCGAGTTCTGCGCGTGGAACAGATGCGCCACCACCCCATCACCTGCCGTTGCCGTTGCCGATGGGCTCGGCATGTTGTTGTCCACGCCCCATGTGTTCGCGTCATAGACCACGAACGAGCGAATGGGCGCTGACGCATTCACGCCAGACCAAAGCTCCATGTCCCAGCGGCCATTCACGTTTCCGCCAGTGCCTGCTGTCAGGGTCCAGTTGGCCGCAGCGGTGTCACCGGGCGCGGTGTAGACCATGACGCCAGCGGCAGACACAGCGCCGAAGTTGTCCAAGTTGAAGTAGGACTGGCGAAGCGTCCAGCCGGCCGGCGCATTCAGGCGCGCCAGGTTGCCGGACTCAATGCCGGAGATCACCAACACCTTGAGCTGGTCGCTGGTCCCGCCAGATGGGTGCGTTGGTGAAAGCGGGGCCTCGGGCGAAAGAATCCCGGTCGTCGATGAAACGCTCTGATAGGTGGCCGGGCCTCCCCCGCCACCGCCGCCCGATGCGGGCGTGGCCGCGGCCAAAAACGCGACCGACGAGAGCCTCATGCGCTCAGCGCCGACGATGCATCGATGCTGGCGTCCGTGGTTCCAGTGCTGGAGATCGCCACGCGAAGCACCTTGCCAGATGCCAGCGAGGTGGGCAAAGCAGCGCCAAAAGCGACCCAGGCGGGCCACGCGAGCGTTCGCGTCGAGCCACCAGCGGCAATCCTCAGCTCCAGCCAGCGGCCGGCGGCTCGGTTGGAGGTCGTGAAAGTGATGTTTCCCGATGCCGCAATCGTCTGCACGGTGCCGTTCAGTGCGGCCAGGTCGAGATCCACCGTGCCGGTCGTGCCAAGGCTGGCGCCGACCACAGGGGTTACGACGCTCGACACCGTGGCGAGCTTGGGAACGTCAGAAGCCGCCGAGTCAAAGATGATCAGCTCGTCAGCACCGACCAGCACCGCCTTTGTGGCTGAGATCGTGGGCGCAGAGCTGGTTTTTAACGTCTCGGCGTCCAGCTCTTCGCAAGCAATCTGCAGGGCAGAGAAGTTGTCGTCCGCCTCTTCGAACGTGAGCGCCGACCCCTTGGCCGCCCGCAGCGTGAGGTCGATGGGCGTCATGGGATCAGAACTGCAGGATGCCCGATGCGTTCCAGGCAGTCACGATGTTGCCGCCGTTGGGCGTCACCGGCAGGCCCGTCACACCCGTGTCGATATAGGCCACCAGGCGCCATGTGGTGTTCGCGCCAGCGTTCTTGATGAAGATCACCAGCGCCTCAGCAGTCGCGCCGGTGACGCTGGCGAAGGTGCTGTCCGCCGCATCGAATAGGCCGTTGGTGAAGGTCTTGCTGGTCAGCTCCACCTCCGTCCCGACTTGGGCCGATGCCACCGACGAGTAGAACTCGTGCGTCTGGCTGAATGTGTAGGTGGCGGTATCCACCAGCGCCGCATAAACGCCAGTGGTGCCGGTGCCAGCCATCGAGCTGTTCGCCGTGTGCTGCACGACTGCTTCGAGGTACTTGTTGTAGAAGGCGTTGGCCATGATCGGCTCCTTTGGGGCGTGAGTAATCAACGCCCAGCGCGGGGCGGTTTCAGGGGGAAACGATGGGAATGAATCCGGCGCCCCACCGCGCGAGGTGGCGGTGGGCAGGCGCCCGTGGCTGGGTGCAGTAGGTCAACCCTGACCCGCCAGGCCCTGTCCGGCTACTGGCTACACATCACACGGGCGGCTGTGCCGAAAGTTGGTGGCCTGGTGGCCGAATGGTTGCCGGTTACGAATCCGGCGGCATGTCGCCCGAGTTAAGCCCGATGTATGCCGCAGGGGCCTCCCAACGCGTCGATAGCGCGGGTCACCTTGTTCCTGCTTGATAGCTCCGATCTGAGGCCATGCTGCAGTGGTAAGGCTAGATTTGTGCCGCTAAGGGTTCGCCAGTCCCAAGGTGTCACTGCCCCGTTGGCAGCCTTACCCGGCGCTCACCGGCTATTGCCGGAGGCATTTGGCGGCCTGTTGCGCTCCACCGGGAAACCCCAGCAGACAGGCCAGAAACGACGAAACCCGCCAAAGCGGGTCTCTGAATTTGGAATCAACGGCAGGATTCGGACCTGCGGCGGGTCGGACATTGGGCTTGCAGCGCCCGCCCGGCTCGTTTAGCTGCGTCACCAATAGGCCACTCTGGCACGTCGATCGAAAAGGTGGCCGGTGCTGATCTCCGGCATCTCGCGGTCAAGGCGACGTTTCCCTTACGGGCAGGGCATCAGTCCGCTCATTCACCATCACGGCTGCGCACTGGCCGGGCATCCCCTCCTGAGAAGGTCAGCCTATCCGACTGGAACAGGTCCAGACATGCGCATGCGTGATGCGCCTCGTTTAGAGGCACTGACGCCTTTGAATGAGGCGTCCGTTTTTGCTCTTACCGGCTCACCCGGTATCTATCGACGGGGTGGACGATAACAGATGCACGGCAAGAGGTCAACTGCAATTTTCTACAGCTCCATGTCCTTCGCAAGCCGTCGCATCATCTCTCCGCCGGCATACGCTTCCATCCGTGCCATCTCGCTTTCCAGCCACACATGCGCGGCTTCCCGTGGGTACGGACGCTTGCCCGATCCGTGGCAGTGGTGGCACAGGTTGTCGGACAAGAACCTGGTGTTCTGGATCAGTTCCTTCCCCCTGCCCTCGCACGGCTCGCACACTCCGTGCAGCTTCCATGCCACCATCTCAGCGGCGATCTTCCATGCATCGCCCTTGAGATTGCGGTTTTTGGCCTTCTTGTTGTTCAGGTAGTTCCCGAGCTTTTCGGCCAGTAGATCCTTCTGGCTTGCGCGGCCTTCGTACATCACGGACCAGAGCATCAGGGCGATTTCATGTCGCTGGGCTACCCACCCGGCGGCGGTGATCACGTCCCCTGCCCGTTCTGCGGTGACGTACCGCTCTGCAATGCTGGGCTTTTCGTCGGTCATGCGGTCTCCGTGCTCGGGGATGGGAGGCGGTCCTCAACCAACTTGGCATAGCCTTGGATGTCGTGCCAGTTGTCGGCGTAGTTCGGATCGCCGGACAAAATGCGGGCCTGCTTGTCGGCAATGACTTCGAGCGCCTGCTTCTGCACATCGCTCAATCTCACCCAGCCCGGCGTATTCATCATCAGTCGCTTGATCCCTTGGCAAATGGCGGCGTGGTCGGTGAAGTCGCCATACCTCGAACCCCGCTCGGCAAGCGTGGCGTCTATGCCCGTTGGCAATGTGTGAAAGGTCAGAGCATCGTGAGCGTCTTCATGCATGTTGTTTCTCCATACGGCGCAGGCGCTTGCCCATCACCTTTTTGAATCGTTCAAGGTATTCGCGGTCGAACCGTTTTGACTTTGGTTGTGCATCAAGCCAATCGACGCGCTCTTGCCCGATCTTTTGAACCAAGCGCGGGCGGTACTCGGCGATGTTTCCGCCCTTGTGGTAGTTGCACTGCTCGCAAGCCTTATGGATGTTCCAGAGGTGGAATTGCAAAGATGAGCACCCACCATGCGAGCGGAAATGCGACCCGTGCCAGATACCACCGTAGTTCGGCCCCATGTGGCAGGAGATGCACCCATCATTCCTGTCCCGAATGCGGGCAATCTTCTGGACGATGCGCCGGCACTCCGCTTCGATCTCCGAAACCCGCATCAAAGCTCTTTTTCTCGCCCTGGTGGTGGCGATCTCGGCTTTCTTCTGCTCTTTGACAAGCCGGCCTGCACATTTGGGCGAACACACGCGCTGCCCCATGCGCTGGGGGGTGAAGGGGGTTGAGCAGTGGGCGCAGGGCTTCACGCTGCAACCGCCTGCCGTGGCTCACGGCGATACGTCAGAATCTCGCCCGTCGCTGGGTCAAGCGTGCGCTCTGTGAACACCACGCCAGCATCAGAGCCCCATGCGTACAGCCACTCGATGAAAGCCGAACCCAGCCGCACGGTGAAGCGGCGGGTTTGAACTCCGAGAACAACGACACGTTGCCCGTCCAAGCTGGGGGCCATTTCCATCGTGCCGAACTTCTTCCAGTCGTCGGCCATGTCCACCAGCGTGTCGGCTTTGAACTGATCGACCAGCAGGCGTTTCATCGTCTCTTCATCCAGCGTGCGGCCATTCACCGGGACCTGCGCAGCGATCTCAGCAATCATTGCGTGGTACTTTTCCTCCTGATCGCGGCTTTTTTCTGGATCGCAGATACGCACGGCGATTCGATGGCCGGCAAAGGTCAGAGCCTTGATCTGCTTCCAGATCGCACCCGTGACGATCTTGTGAGCTTCAACAGGGTTTGCGGGGATGTTGAAGGTTTGGCTTTTCATGGCTTCAACACCTCAACACGCAGGCCAGCGAAGTACCAAGCCTTGCGATAGCCATACCGCTCAGAGAACAGCGGCAAGTGATGCTTGGCAAGATTGATATGCAGGCCGTAGCCGAACACGCGGAACCAGAAACCACGCCCGCGCAGGCACAAGAAAGTGAATCGGCTCACGGCAGCTTCCTTTTCCCGCGCAGCATGAACTTGTGCTGGGCACAGCTCAGGTTGAGCCAGCGGATGATTCGCGCCATTGCTTCGGCGCACTGCTTTTCGATTGGCGTCATGCTTCAAGGCCCTCCAAGAGTTCGCCAGGCTGCGGCTGCACAGGCTGGAACTTGACCGTTTCCGATTGCTGCAAGGCGGTGTGACCGATGGGCCACCCCATGAGCCACTCGGTCCACATCGGGTTCAACGCTCCACCAACTTGCGCGGCTAATGTCGGGGTGTTGCGCTCCGCTTCGCTCGGTGCATTCGTTTCTTTGGCGTTGTGCCTGGTAGGAGTCGGCCAAAATCCAGAGCCTGTCTCGTTGGTGGTTCGCTCCAACATCGGCAGCTCCCATAACAATCCACCGCGAGTCATACCCGAGCGCGGAAAGGTCGCCAAGCACTCGCCCGAGTCCTCGATTAACGAGTGCTGGGCTGTTTTCCACGAAGACGAATCGGGGTCGAACTTCGCCAACCACCCGCGCCATGTGGCCCCACATTCCTGATCTGGCTCCGTCGATTCCTGCGCCTTTTCCTGCAACGCTGATGTCTTGGCAGGGAAACCCGCCAGCCACCACATCAACAACTCCGCGCCACGGCTTTCCGTCAAAGGTTTGCACGTCATCCCAAATCGGGAAAGGCGGGAAGCATCCATCGTTCTGTCGTGCCACAAGGACAGCTTGGGCGTAGGGCTCCCACTCAACGGCGCACACGGTTCGGTGTCCAAGCAGTTGCCCCCCGAGTATTCCGCCACCAGCGCCTGCGAATAGATGAAGCTCATTCACGCCGCCTCCAGTTCGCCAAGATCAACCGTTGCATACCCGCTCTTCACCCGTGCAGCAGTCATGCCATCAGCCCCGCAAAAGGATTCGGGCCACGGCGAGTCGCCCCGCGCTTGATCGCGTTGAAGTGCTCGGGCGTGATGCCGTAGTCCGCCGCGCCAAACTTCCCCGTGCGCTCGTCCTCGCGGATCAGCCTCACGCTTTCGTCGGTCAGCTTGACGTTGATCTCGCGCGAGACGCGGGCCAGGTGCGCGCGCACAGCCACCTTGCAGCGGTTGCCCTTCTGGTAGTCCATCTTGATGACCTGCCCAGGCGTGGCCTGGATCAGCAGATCAGGGTTGATGCAGTTCGGGTTGTGGCAGCGCGAGGTGATGCGCAGGCCCTTGCGAATGGTCTTGTTCGGCAGTGCGGCCATGTACATCGCCCGGCGCGAGGCCATCACACGCCCGCCGACGTTGGTCTGGATGCTGAATCCCTTGCGCGCCACGGACTTGAAATGGCTCATGGCGCCGCAGCATTCACACTCGATGCAGTTCTCCAGCAGGCGGGCAAGCACGTAATGGTTTGAAGCGTGGCGCGGGGGGCCGATCAGGTTCCTCATGCGGCCTCCTTGCGGCGTGCAAAGTGGCCTGCAGGCTTCACCGCAAACGGGTTGCGCGGCTGTGGGCGCTTGGGCGATTGGCCGATGCGGTGCAGCAACTCCATCAGCATCCGGTTCTGGTACGGAACGCAGTTCTCGAAGAGTTGCGGCTGGCAAAACGTATCGGAGTTCGCCCAAAACTGCATGGCAAAGCCGCGCCAGTCCTGGTGCAGTCGATCCATCTTGCGAATCTCGTTCACCAGCCCAAGTAGCCATTCGTTGTCGTTCAAGCCGCGCGTGATGTGCTGCCATGCGTCGATCTCGGCAAACGCGTGAGCAAAGCAGGCCCAGCCGCTTCCGGCGTTGTTGACCGATGCCCGTACCTTGCAGCCGTACGCAGCGCACTGGGTCGGGTCTTTCTCTGGTTGCGGCTTGGCCTTGGCCAGCTCGCGGAATGCAGTCGTGCTCATATCGCTCCAGCCATCCAATCGGGTTGTTTTGATCGCGCGGGCTGGCCGCGTGACTCGTTGTCGTAGTGGCCTTCGCAGACCTTGAGGAAGTTGGTCGATGACTCGGTGAGCCAGTCGAAGGTCGCGTGCCAAGCCTTCGCCCGGCCCGACAGGAAGTCGCTCGCGTTGACCTTGCGGAAGATGGCCCGAAAGATCTCAAGGCCGTCCTCTGCGGATGAAAACTTCGAATCGGAATCGACCTCACGCCAGCGGGCCGTGAGGTGCTGGCGCCGCCTGTCGTTGAGCTTCATCACCCTGGGCAAAGTCGGACACTCGGCGTGGAATGCTTCGAGCAACGCGTCAGCAGGGCATGGGATGCGTCTGTCGGCCAGCTTGACAACACGACCGGTTGCGGCGCCGGACTCGACGCCGACAGGCGGCGATCCGACGAGACCCGTAGGGTCTTCTTTAATTACTGGTTCTGGTGCTTGGTGCTTGGTGTCGAACTCACTCCGTACTTCACCAGAACTCACAGCGGTGTCACGCGTGACTTCTGGTGGACTAACGTGTGCGTCAGCAGTCTTTGCCCTGCGATTCGCTGCTCGTTTCGCATCGCTCGCGCGCTTGTCCAGCATGGAGAGCACGCGCTTGGTGATGGTCTCGTGATACAGGCGGCCATCCTCTGCCTCATACCAGCCGCGCAGCAGCACTCGGCGGTTCTTCTGGAATGCTGGGTGGGCCATGTCGATCAAGAGCGCGATCAGCTCTTCGTCTTTTGGCAGGGTTCCGCACGGCGTTTGCTGCCAGGCTTCGGCCCAAAGCAGCAGCAGCGCACCACGTACGGCACCGGTTTTCGCCAGGAGCCACGTGTCAGAAGCCTTGATGGCCTCCATGTCAACCTCAAACCGCCACCCCTTCGCGCGGGTGTCGGCCGGATATGGAATGGGCTTCACGGTCAAACCTTCACCCACACGCGCATGCCATTGCGCACAACTTCCTGGCCACCGGCCTGCAGAACGCGCACCATTCCCTGGCGCTGCAGCTCGATCATTCGCCGGTCCACCTGAACGACCGTGAGGCCGGCTGAGTCACCGATCTCCTGAGCGTTCAGGCCTTGGCCGTACTGCAGCGCCAGCATGATGCGTGCGGCGTGGCTTTCAGCGAAGAGCACGGCCTGAGCTGCGGCCTTCTGGCTGGTCGATGGGTCATGGCGGCGCGCGCGCGGCGCTGTGGTGGCTTGTGGGGTCATGCGCGCACCCCCAGCAGGCGGCGGGCAGCGGCGAGGTCTTCGCGCAGCTCGCGGTTTTCCTTCTCCAACGCGCTCTCACGGCGGCGAACGCTGTGCAGGTCATAGCCGCGCTGGTGCAGCATCCAGAGAACCGGGGCATCGTTGCCGCACTTGTCCATGAGCTGCGAGAACTTGTGCCACTGCACGCCCTCGGTGCCGGACTGCCAGCGAGAGAACTGGGCCTTATCGACACCGAGTTCCTGCTGCAGCGCCTTGTCCAGGGCGTAGCCGCCGACCTCGGCACAGAGTTCAATGGCCGCGCCGAGAGACTGCTTGCGCATCACCTCTTCAGGGCGGATTTCTGCGGGTAGGGAAATCTGGTTCATGTGGTTACTCAACGTTGTTGAGAGCAGTTGCGGACCTTGGGCGGGCAAAGAAATTGAGCATTGAGGCCATGCAAAACATCACCCACAAGCTCTTCCGACTCCTGCCCGTCTTGCCGATTGGCGGGCCTGTCCAGGCCAGTAAAGTGGTGGCTCTCAACCCAACCACTCAACCGAAAGGACAGGCCCAAAATGGAACTTGGACCAGCACTGACATCCGCAGCAACGCTGCTCGGGATAGCCAGGGGAGCGCTCGACGCGCGCGACGATGCGAAGGTGAGGGCCTCACTGGCGGAAATGCAGCAAAGGCTGTTGGACGCCATGTCAGGAGCCCTCGAAATGGCCGAGAAGGCTGCTTCGTTCGAGAAAGCCGCTCGTGAAGCGCAGGACGAAATTCGTGTACTCAAGGCCAAAGCCGATGAGCGCGATGCCTACACGCTGGCCGAGCTGCGTACCGGTGCGTACGCATATGCAAGAAAGAAAACGGATGGCGGGAATGACCAAGAACCGCCCTACCTTTGTCAGCCCTGCTACGACAAAGGCGTCAAATCGGTGCTTCGCCTTTCGGCAGGCAACGGAGAGCACGGCGTTTGGCGCTGCCCCTGCGACAAAGACCACCTCATCAGCATGCAGCCCGTCGGTCGCAACTGGACTGCGAGCAACTGAGTCTTTGCTCTCCATCTCAGGCTTCGAGTATTTCGAGGCGATTGCCGTGGCCAAAGGCGTATCAGGGCGACTGAGGCTTTCAGCCATCGCGACCGACAAGGCGTCGATGAACTTTTCGGCGTCCATCTCAAGCCCCCGTCTCTGCTTTGGGTTCAGCGAGCTCAGCCGCCAGCTCGGGGTAGCGGTTTGCAGCAACGACTCCGAGAACCCGCTCTGCAATGCGCGCAGGAAGCTCGTCAGGCCACTGGCTGATCGCCGCGTGACTTACACCAAGGGCCTTGGCAGCAGCGGCAGCCGTGCCACCAAGCAGTTCTAGAGCGCGGGATTTCTTCATGGTCCATATGTTAGCCCGCTTACATCAAGAACGCAAGTGCACTTACAACTTGGTAGGCTTTAATCCTGCTTACATGAGTACGCTTCAAGAACGCATCGCCGAGCTGATGGATGTCACCGGCTGGAAGGTCGGGGATCTAGCCGAGATCGCCGGCGTATCCTCGTCTGCCGCAACCCAATGGAAAGACGGCCCCACGATGTCAATCAAGCTGGAGCCTGCTACCAGGCTCTCGGCGAAGTGCGGCTATAGCGCGCTTTGGATTGCGACCGGCAAAGGGCTAAAGAAGGGCGTGATCCCTGCGGGCGATGGCATGCTTGAGCCAGAGTACGCAGGAGCCCCAAAACCACCAAAATCCGTCCCTGTGGTCGGAACTGCCAAGCTTGGCCAGGATGGTTTCTACGAAGAACTGAGCCCCGTTGTGGGAGCAGGTGATGGACACATCGAAATTGCCACAGACGACCCCAATGCGTATGGGCTTAGGGTACGCGGCCAGAGCATGTTCCCGGCAATCCGAGATGGTTGGTACGTGCTGGTGGAACCCAATGGGCGACCGGCTATTGGCGAGTACGTTCTGGTCAAGCTTCTGACTGGTCAAAAGATGGTCAAAGAGCTTTTGAATACCAGGGCCGGATCGTATGAAGTGGTGAGTGTGAACGGTGGCGAACGCCACACCTTTCATAGCTCTGAAATAGAAAGCGTTCAGGCCGTCGGTGCTGTGGTCTCTCCAAGCAAGTGGCGGCCAGAGTAGCAAGCTTGAGCGAGGTCGTGTGAATCACATTCTTGCAGCAACATTCTTAGCGCTGACCATTGGAGCGTCAAGCTTGGCGGCAGCACAGCCCTCACCATTCCGCATCAAAGGTGTGGCGCTTGGCGATGCTCCCGCGACTGCCTGCAGAGGCTCCGATGTCACTGACTCGGTGGGAGATGTTGTCCGCAAGCACCTAGCTGACGCACCCCGCCTACGCGACACAGGCACCAAGGAGTGCCGAATGGAAATCGACAGCTTCGGCGGCTTCACCACTCTGGCGCCGGCACACTTGCTTTTCGCTGGCGAGAAACTGATCGTCCTGAAGATTGAGGTCGAATCGGCGACGCTATCTGACGCCGCAGACATTGTGAAAGCCATGCAGGCCGAGTTTGGAAAGCCCAAGCTTTCCAGGTCAAAGCCTTTTACTACGCACACATGGAAACGAGGATCCGCCACGCTTCTGCTGGAGCGGACATCTCGCAGCTGGGATGACAACGACCTTACGGTCATCATGCGCGACGAGTCTGCGTTCAAAAGCTTCCAGAGTGCGATCGACCACAACAGCAAAGAGATTGAGAAGTTGGACGACAAGGCCACTCGACGGTCTATCACTGACTGACCCACCTGTAGGCAAGTTCTGACCACCATGAAAGAAGTTCGAACTGATGAACTCGCCATTGCGGTTTCCGGGCTTGGCCTAGCGATCCACAGGGCTCTAACTGAAGCGGGGTCCGGCTTGATGGAAGTAGCCCATTCGTTGCCGGAAGGAAGTTCGGCACAACAGCGAATTTACGAACGAGGGTCTCGCGTTCTCAAGATGAATGAGGATGTCGGCGCAGCTATCGGCGAAGTTCTGTCGCTACTGTCCAAGGCGAATGATTCATGAGCGCCCTCGATGCAAAATCTCTTGAGCAATGGCTTGAGAAAGAGAAGCAGAAGGTCTACGGAGGCGGTGGAGGCGGCCAAACCCCACCAGTTGACCCACCAGCATCTGCGGAGGACAATGACCCCATGGAAGCCCGCATCGCAAGCCTTGAAGCCACTCTGCCGCACCTGGCTACAAAGTCGGACATCTCCGACGTGCGCGGGGACATTCAGCGCGGCATCGGTGAAACGCACAAGTGGATGATCGGCACGGTCATCGGTCTCTTCCTTGGCTTTGGCGGGCTCTTTCTCGCCATGAGCAACGCGCTTAAAGCGCCTGCAGCGCAGCCAGCGCCAATCATCATCAACGTGCCTGCCTCTGCCGCGCAGCCAGCGCCGGCCCCAAGCAAGTAGGCCGAAAGCGCCCGAACAAGCCCACCCCTAGCGGTGGGCTTTTTTTCGTCTTCCGCCTGTCGGAAATGTTAGGGCGCTTACAAAAACTATGTAAGTGCACTTGACTTTGGATGTTAGTGGACTTACAGTCTCTCCATCGACCTGCACACCGCAGGAGAAGGAGCAAGACGATGGACAACATCCACCCCACGGTGGCCGCGGCGATGTGGTTTGCCCCGCCACAAGGCGATGCCAAGACCGGCGACTTCGATATTCCGCTTCCTGACGAAGACGAGCCGATTCATTCGGACTTCGGACGGCTTGAGGCTCCCTGCCCTGTGGCAACGATGGAAGAGCAGCGCCGGATTGCTCTGGCCAATGCGAGCCGCGAAGCCTGGGCATCGGTTCACCGTGATGTGCACGCCGGCTTGAAGCCGCAGGCCGACGACGCGCCTGTAAACAACCAGGGGCTGCGCACATGACCACCCGCACATGCGACGAGCTGGCCGTGTGCCAAGCGAAGTACCCGCCATGCGAGCGCTGCAAGCCAGCAGAAGGCCACGAGAGCGTGATTCGCTTGATGGCCGAGCTGAGCAAGCGCCGCCAGATCCCACTGCTGCCGAGGGTGAAGTGATGCACGCCGAAGACCGCCCCACCCGCGACCAACTCGACCGAGAGAACCGCATTGCCCTCGTTGCGTGCGCTCTTGCCTTTGCTGCGCTTGTCCTCATGGGCTGCGCTGGACTTCTTCCTTCTTGAACGACCACATGAAACACACGATTGCAATCCTCGCCGCCGCTCTTGCTCTGACCGCCTGCGGTACTCCAGCCCCGAACTGTCAAGCATCGCTTTACGGTTGCAACGGTGGCGGCTCGAAATCTTCTGGCAGCTCGACGGCTGGCAGTGTTGGCGGTGCATCGGCTGGTGCGGCTTCTGGATCGTCTGCCGGCGCTTCGTCTGGTGCTACTGGCGGCAGTGTTGGCACGGGCGCATCTGGCGGCTCTACGGGCTCGACTGGTGGCACTAAGGGTGATGCGCCGGGTAAGGGCAATGGCAAGAGCCACGGGCACGGCAAGGGCGATTCCAAAGGCCATGGCGGTCACGGGAAGGGGAAGAAATGAGCGCGCCGCACGCACTGGGGCCGTGGAAGCTAATTAGCCAAAACGATTCGGGAGTTTCTTGGGTATGCCCTGCGGACTCGGAAGACATTTGCGACGGCTTTGCAACGGTTTGGTCCAACGGTAAAGGCTACGCACGCCTGATCGCTGCCGCTCCTGACTTGCTGGAGGCACTTTCCGATCTTTTGTACTACTCGGACGACGTGAGTAGCCCGAAGCTTTACGGCAATGCTGTTGGCGCCGCCCGCGCAGCCATCGCCAAAGCCACCGGAGAGCAGCAATGACCCGCTGCCCCGCCGCATCCTCAGCTTGCAATGGCCCCCGTGAAGCGCAGTGCATGGGCCTTTGCTTGCACCGAGTGGAAACGCACTACCTGCCCGACGACCGCGCTGCATTCGTGCCCGGAGTCGCACAGGAAAACCGTTTGAGCGTGTCACAGATGGCCGCTGACACCTACCGCATCCACCGACCCGCTGGCCGCTTGCATGCGCTGCGCCAGTCCCTGCGCGTGCTTGCGCGCAATACGTGAGGCCGTCATGAAGATGAAAGAGCACTTCTGGCCGGTTGAACAAGAGCGCAGGCCGTCCCCTATCCGCCAAGCGCTGGTCGCTGGCGTGCGCGAGTTCAAGCGTGAGCTTGTGCGCCAAGAACACATGCGCAAGGTGCGCAGCAAACCAGATCCATTCCAGGAGAAAGCATGAGCATTTACAAAAAACTCAACGCTGCACGGCAGGAGTTTCACGCCAGCGAAATCAAAAAAAGCGGGCGCAACACGTTTGCCGGTTACGACTACTTTGAGCTGGGTGACTTCATCGTGCCTGCGCTCAAGATTTTCAACGCGCACGGGCTGGCCGGAGTCATCAGCTTTGGCAAAGAGCTTGCCACGCTGTCCATTGTTGACGTGGAAAACCCGCAGGACCGCATTGAAATCACCTCGCCCATGTCCGAGGCCGCGTTGAAGGGTTGCCACCCCGTGCAAAACCTTGGAGCCGTGGAAACGTACATCAGGCGCTACCTGTGGGTTGCTGCGCTTGAGATTGTTGAGCATGACGCCGTGGACAGTGCGCCCGCTGCCGAGAAGGAAAAAGGCCCGGATGTGTCGGCGATCTTGCGCGGCATCAGCAACGCCACGACGCTGGACATTCTGAAATCCAACTATGAGGCCGCGATGCAGATGCTGCCGCAGGCCCATCAAGCCGCCATCAAGAAAGCCACCAACGCCCGCAAGGCAGAACTCCAACAGAAGGAACCAGCATGACCCAGTACGACAACAACATGCGCGGCATCATTTCCAAGAATGAGCGCAAGACCACCGACAAGCATCCCGACATCAAAGGGCAATGCGAGATCAACGGTGTGCAGTACTGGGTGGACGGCTGGGCAAAGAACCGCAACGACGGCGGCAAGTTCTACAGCCTGAGCTTCAAGGCCAAAGAAGCTGCCAAAGCTCCGACCCAAGCTTCAGCGCCTGCACGCGGCGGGTTTGACGACATGGACGACGACATCCCATTTTGATTGGAATAACCATGACCAGCCTTTACCAACTGACCACGGATTTCCGGTCGATGCTCGATCAAGCCTTTGACCCGGAAACGGGCGAGGCTCTGCCGGCCTTCGAGGAATGCCGCGCACTGATTGGCAACAAGATCAACCAGGTTGCGGCCTACATCCTCAACACCGAACTGGACGCCGCTGCAGCGAAGACCGCCATGAAGCGCGTGGCCGACATTGTGGAAGCCAATGAGCGCAAAGCCGAGCATCTGCGCAAGTACCTCGCAGAGAACATGAAGGCCAGCGGCATCACGGAAATCAAGGCGGAAGACCGCAGCTTTGTCGTGAAGCTCTACATCGACCGTGATGAATCGGTGGAGCTGGAAGACGGTGCCGTTTTCCCGCCAGAACTTTGCGCCGATCCAAAGCCGCCACTGCCCAGCAAAACCAAGATCAAGGCAGCCATCTTGAACAACGAGCCTGTCGCAGGGGCGCGCATTGTTCGTTGTGATCGGCTGCAAATCAAGTGACCCGGACCAGACACCAGAGCATCCAGCTGCGAGACGGAATCCTCAGCGCTTTGGCTGTCTGGTCCGCCCTTAACTCTGGAGAGAAATATGAGCGAAATGGGTGAAGTCTGGAACGAGCTGAAAAAAGTTCGGCAAGAGAAGCGAGCAGACAACCGTTTGGGGTCTGCGCAAATGCTGCGCGAGGCTGGAATCCAGTTTGAAAGCAAGAACCTTGACGCCCACCTGATCGTGCGCAGCCCAACTGGCTTGATTGATTTCTGGCCGGGCACTGGACTCTGGATCGTTCGCGGTGAAACGAAACGGCACGGCGGCGTGCGCAAGCTCATCAAGTTTTGCCAGCCCGCCTGATCCGCCCTACAAGGAAATGAAATGAGCAAAGCAGAAGAACTGGCGACCCTGAACGCAAATTGCGCCCTAGCGTGGATAGAAGGTTCCGAGCCTTACAAACTCAGGCTGGAGACAGCCGCCCACCTCCGCGCCCTTGAAGAAAACCGTCAGATGCTGGTGGAGGCGTTGGAGGGGCTGCTGCACGTCACAAACGTGCGTGACGCACTCAACAACGCCCGCACCGCCCTAGAACAAGCAAAGGAGCTGACATGAGCTTGAAAGTCATCTACTTGCCAAGCCAGCCCTACGACAAAGAAAAAGGCTTGCTTCACCTTGATTCAGTAACCGCATTCATCGAAGACTTTGAGCCGGGTCGTGGGCAGTTGACCTTGGTCTGCTGGGGTCGGGCTTGGACCCATTTCTGGGGGGCCATGGGAAACGGCAGCACGTTGGCCGATTTCCTGACGAACGCCAGCACCGGATACATCGTTGGAAAGCTGATGCTGCCCCCTGATGTCTTGCTGAAGCGAGCAGAAAACCGAGAGGAAAAGTGGCTTTCTCAGATTGTTGAATCTCTAAAGTCGAACTTGAAAGCTACCAAGGAGCTGACATGAGCCAAGAACTGCCGGATGGCGTGGAGTTGCCGGAACTGCCCAATTGGGGTGAGCTTTGGAGCTGCATAACAAAGTGGTCAGAGTCACCACCCGGGCCCGGTGCCGGAGAAATTGCGGATCGGATCAATGAAGTTGTGCGCGACTACGCCCGATCCGCCATCCTCGCCGACAGAGAGAAGCAAGCAGCGCGGGTGCCGGAGGGTTACGCGCTGGTGCCGGTGGAGCCGACGGGGGACATGCTGCGTGCTGGCCGACTGTGGGACAACCTCAACGAAGGATTTAGACGTGATCGCGGCCACGCTGAACAAAGTTATGCCGCCATGCTCGCCGCCGCCCCCACCGAGCCGAGCAAGCCAGAGCAGGCAGAAGCGCCGAGCAATGATGAGATTTTCGAGAAGGCTCGCGATGCTGGGATGTTCGGCTTTGAGGACCGATTCAGCAAACCTTTGCTGCGCTTCGCTCGCTCACTACTCGCCACCACCCCACCGGCCAGCGCTGCGGGGGAGCGGGGAGCGTTGGCTTCTGAGCTTCTGCGCTTGGCGGACATCATGCGTGATTGCGGCCGCCTGGTCAGCACGTCCGGCAACGGCGAGAAAGTCTTGCGCGATTCTGCCGCAGCCCTCGCAAGCAAGCCGCTGCCCGAGCAGGTGGCGCAGGACGGGGAGACAAAACCATGATTGGTTGTTTCTTTGGGCGTAAGCCACCGCCGGAAATTGATTTCCTGCTACGGGTGCTCGACACCAGCGACATCGGGCAGCTGGCCGAACTCTACGGCGAGGCTCGCGACCGCTTTCAGGACAAAGGCCTGATGGACGCCGTGAACAAGCGCATGGGTGAAGCCATCGAAAAGTTTAATGCCGCCCGCACCCGTGGCGAAGGGAGTGGGACGTGATCGAAGCACCTCAAATCATTCAAGACGAGTTTTCAATCGCTCGCGGTAGCGCGACCTTTCGGCTTTGGTGGTCTGGCGTTCCGTCCGCCGACGACATCGCAGACCTCAAAGCCTGGCTGCATTTGGTTGAGCGCCGTCTTGACCGACTGCCAACCGTCGGACCCACCAAGGACCAACCATGACGACACACACTGATCTGGCAGCGCTCCTGCCTTGCCCATTTTGCGGCCTGACGCACGCGCTGAAAGTAGTCAGCGCCGAAGAGCTGGCAAACGAAGGCGATGACGATGCAGAGCCATGGATGCATTCGCCCAGCTTTGCCGTGGTCTGCGATGCAAGCCGACCAGACGGACCGGGCGGGTGTGGTTCTCAAGGCGGCTTTAAGCCAACGGAGGCAGAGGCTGTGGAAAATTGGAACCGTCGCGCCGCCCTGTCCACCGAGCGGCTGGCAGGGGGTGGGGAGCTGTTGGAATTCTTGACCATGACTGAGGCGCAGGTTGACGACGAGTTGAGGCGTCTCGGCATCGACCCCGTTCTGGCAATCGAGATGGGGGCTAACGCGGTTGCAAGGACCTTGATCAGTTACACATGCCGACTCTGCGGCCACAGCACGCCCCACACTCACACGGCCGAGGAAATCCTCATCTTCCGCAATGGGATGAAAGCAGCACGCGCCATCAAGCCGCAGGCAGAGAGAGTGCCGCTCAGTGATGAGCAGGTCAAAGACGCTGCCCGGTGGAGGCAGGTCCGAGAGCACTGGAAGAACGCAAAGTTCACGTTTCGCAAGACGCCGGAAAACACGGTCAAAACAATCACCTTGCTGATCGACTTTGACCACACCACGACCTGCGGTGCCAATGACCTAGAGCGAGAGCTTGACGCCGCCCGAACCCGTGGCACAGCCCTCGCAAGCAAGCCGCTGCCCGAGCAGGTGGCGCAGGACGTGATCGTTGACGCCTACGCCTTCCCAAGCGCCACCCAATTCGGTGAAGAAATCAAGGTGCAGAGAACCCGCCAAATCGAAGGGCCAGCCCTCTGGAAGGTCGTGGACGGCAAGGGCAATTGCCTCAACAAGTCCGGCGAATGGGAGTGGGAGCCGATGCCTAGCAGCAGGGGTGATGAATTTCTGAGCCGCTGCCGCTTCCCCACTGCTGATGCCGCCATCAATGCCGTGCGCGGTATCGGCACCCCCAAGGAGAGCACATGAGACACGTCGTCAGCCTGATTTTCACGGTCGTCTTTGCGTGGCCCGCCTTGGTCATTGGCTACATCTTCGGAGCAATCAAAACGGGGTTTGAAGCCGGCGAAATCTTGTACGACCAGCACACAGAAAACGCGGTCAAGTTTTTCACCAAACACGCCAAGTCCAAGGAGAGCAGCAATGGCTGAACAACCGAGCGAGCTGCTGCCGTGCCCGTTTTGCGGAGCAGGCGATACGCAAATTGAAGGCAAAGGAATGTGGACCGGCCAAGGCTACAGCGAGCCCATCAGCGTTTCTGTGCGGCATTGGTGCACAGAAGTCCCCGGCCAGCCATCGAGAATGATTGAGCGCATTGGCAGGGATCGGGCGTCTGCCATCGAAGCATGGAACCGCCGTGCCGCTCTCTCCCAACCCAGCACAGCGTGGACACATGAGATCAATCAAGAGCTGGAGCGCCAATACCTCAAGGGCTTTCAGGCTGGGAAAGCGTTTGCAGTATCTGAGCAGGGGTGGAAGTGCCCCAAGTGCGGAATTGATCGCCATGGTCCGCTGATCGCATGCATGCAGGAAGGTTGCCCTCCCCCTCCCATAGAACCCAGAGAGGAAAAGCTGTGAACACAGACCGAGAACTTCTGGAGAAAGCGGCTAAGGCTGCGGGGTATGAATTTGGCTATGTCAATGACAAGCTGGTGGCGATGATCCCCGGCAGTTGCGGCACTTACGGTTGCACGCGGCCTCATTCAACGTCATGGGACCCAATCAACGACGATGGCGATGCGCTGCGGCTGGCTGTGAAGTTAGGCCTTGAAATGGACCTTTTGACCGGCGAGAAAGCTGCAACTACCGTCTGGTACGACGGTGAGGAATCTGGGGCTTGGAAGCTGCATGAACCCCATGGAGGCGATCCATGCGTCGCAACGCGCCGCGCCATCGTCCGAGCTGCCGCAGCCATTGGGGAGCAAATGCCATGAGCGAAACGGAAACGCGCGCACTGCAAGCTCTCTGCTTTGCCCCCGCAGTTTTGTTCTTTGTTTTCATCATGGCTGTATTGATCGGCATGGACAACCACGAGAAGCAGTTTGGCCCGACGGACCTATCCAAGCGCCGCAGAACCCGCAGAGACAAGCGCCAGCCGTGGGAAGAAAGGGATGAGGAATGACTGAAGCAACCATTGAAGAAGTACGGCAGGAACTCAAGGGCCTGCGCGAAGACCTGCACCGAATCCTCGGCACCAGGATCAACCGCGATCAGTTTGCCGAGCGCCTCAAGGTCAGCTCACGAACGCTTTACAGCAGGATCGGCAACGGCACCGTGCCCCACCCCGATCCCGATGGCAAGTGGCTGCTGGCCGACATCATGGAATGGGAGCGTGGGCGCTAGAGCATTGCCGCAAGCTGGCTGGCCGTGGGGTTGAAATAGGTCATGGCCTGTTTTGGGTTCTTCCAGCCAAAGATGCGGCAAAGCTGCAATGCGTCCACCTTCCGAGACATTGCCATCCGAGTTGCGGCTGTGTGCCTGGCATCGTGGAAGACGAACCCCGACAAGCCGGCCCGCTGCCGGTACTTGCGAAACATTGCATCAAGGGTTTGGGATGACAGCCCAAACACGCTAGAAGCGTCCCAGCCGCGCATTCTCTCAATGGTGCGCCTTGCGTATGGGGAAAGCGGTACGTCGCGCCCTGCGCCCGTTTTGCTGGTGTGCAGCTTCACATAGTCCCCGCGCACATCTTTCCACTGGATCGCGCAAAGCTCGCCAGCCCGCATTCCGGTGGACAGCGCCACCAAAAAGCACCGAGCCACGGATTGCGAAACAGTCCGCACCGGCCCACCATGCCCTAGGGCTCGCAACATGGCTTTGATTTCCCGACCTGTGATCACCCTGTCCCTGTGATCAGGGTTGGCAGGTTTGCCCACATCGCGCATGGGGTTCACATCGATCAACTGCCACTCTTTGCGGGCGATCTCAAACACGTTCCCCAAAAGGGTAATGTCTCGCAGCACCGAGCCCCGAGCGTTAACCTTCAATCGGGCATCGCGCCACCTCACAAGGTCCGCTGTCGTGATGCTGGATAGCTTGGCATTGACGGGTAGCGGCTGGCGTTTGAACGCGGCCAGGCGAAGGATCTCTTTTGCTTCGCCCTTCTTCCTTGGGCTCACCTCTTCTGCGTAGCGGTCCAGCACTTGTGCGAGCGTGAAAACCGTTCCACCTCGCCCGCTGGAAAGCGCCAGAACCTCGCTTTTTTTCCTCGCCTCGAACTCGTCGGCCTGCCGCTTCGTGGCAAAAGTCCCGCCGTGGCGCTCTCCGTTGACCATGAACTGAATGCGCCAGGTTCCCTGCGCAGTCTTGGTCGCTTTCGCCATCGTGTAATTCTCCGTGCAAAATTCGGGTAACTGATCTGCGAATAATTGCACGCCGGAGCGAAGAAGCAAGAAGCCGCCCGTCAGAATCCCTTGATTTTCTTATCTTTTCCTATTCACACGCTGCGCACAAGAAGTATAGTGGTGCCTCGAACCGGGGTCGAACCGGTACGCCCCTTTTCAGGATGGCGGCGGATTTTAAGTCCGCTGTGTCTACCCATTTCACCATCGAGGCTCGGGTGAATTGTCGCAGGTTGAAACGACAAGGCCCCGGCAGCGCGAAGCTGGCGGGGCCCATGTGCTGTCTGGAGGCGCGATCCGGAGTCGAACCGGACTAACCGGATTTGCAATCCGGGGCATAACCGCTTTGCTATCGCGCCGTCTGCCTCGATGACAAATGCACCGACCAGAAACTCTGACAAAAAAGGGAAGCAGAGCTTCCCTTTTTGAATTTGGAGCGGGAAACGAGACTCGAACTCGCGACCTCAACCTTGGCAAGGTTGCGCTCTACCAACTGAGCTATTCCCGCATTTTCTACATTTCTCCGAGTGTTCGTCGGAAACCATGATTCTAATCTAAAAAACGCGGTGTTTGCAAGTGCACCGCATTTTTTTGATCAATGTTTCATTGCATCAGAGGCCGACACAGGCTTGCTCACGCTGGCCGCGGCGATCTGGGCGGCCACCTCTTCTTCGGTCAGCGGAACGGGCTGACGCTCGAGCGCAATGGACAGCACCTTGTCGATCCACTTCACCGGCACGATCTCAAGGCCCTGCTTCACGTTGTCAGGGATATCGGCGAGATCCTTCACGTTCTCTTCAGGAATGATCACCGTCTTGATACCGCCGCGCAGTGCCGCCAACAGCTTTTCCTTCAAGCCGCCAATCGCCGTGACCTCGCCACGCAAGGTGATCTCGCCCGTCATGGCCACGTCGGCACGCACCGGAATGCCCGTGATGGAGGACACCAAGGCGGTCGTCATCGCGGCACCGGCACTGGGCCCATCTTTCGGCGTCGCGCCATCGGGCACGTGGATATGGATATCGCGTTTGTCGAATTGCTCGTCCTTGATGCCCAGCATGCGCGCCCGGCTGCGAACAACCGTGCGAGCGGCCTCCACCGACTCCTTCATCACATCGCCCAATGAACCCGTGCGCGTGATGACGCCCTTGCCCGGCATGGTCGCCACTTCAATGGTCAGCAGGTCACCACCCACCTCGGTCCAGGCCAAGCCAACGACTTGCCCCACCTGGTTCTGGGCTTCTGCGCGGCCGTAGCTGTACTTGCGCACGCCCAGAAACTCGCTCAGGTTCTCGGCATTGATCACCACAGTGGGTTCGTACTTCTTGAGCAGAAGTCCTTTCACCACTTTGCGGCAGATCTTTGAGAGCTCGCGCTCCAGCGAGCGCACACCGGCCTCCCGCGTGTAGTAGCGAACGATGTCGCGAACGGCATCGTCGTGAACCTCCAGCTCGCCTTCCCGGATGCCGTTGTTCTTGAGCTGTTTGGGCAACAGATAGCGAATGGCAATGTTCGTCTTCTCGTCTTCGGTGTAGCCAGAGAGGCGAATCACTTCCATCCGGTCCAGCAGAGCCGGCGGAATGTTCATCGAGTTGGACGTGGCCACGAACATCACGTCGGACAAGTCGAAGTCGACCTCCACATAGTGGTCGCCAAAGGTGTGGTTTTGCTCCGGGTCCAGCACCTCGAGCAACGCACTGGAGGGATCGCCGCGGAAGTCGGTGCCCAGCTTGTCGATTTCGTCCAGCAGGAACAACGGGTTGCGCGTGCCCACCTTGTTCAGGCTTTGCAACACCTTGCCCGGCATCGCGCCGATGTACGTGCGACGGTGCCCGCGGATCTCCGCTTCGTCACGCATACCACCCAGCGCCATGCGGACGTACTTGCGCCCGGTGGCCTTGGCGACCGACTGGCCCAGAGAGGTCTTGCCCACGCCAGGAGGTCCGACCAGACAAAGGATGGGCGCCTTGACCTTGTCAACGCGTTGTTGAACCGCGAGGTACTCAAGAATGCGGTCCTTGACCTTCTCCAGGCCGTAGTGGTCTTCGTTGAGTACCGCCTCTGCATGTGCGAGGTCGTGCTTGATCTTGGTCTTTTTGCTCCAGGGCAGACCGACCAGCACGTCAATGTAGTTGCGCACCACCGTCGCCTCGGCCGACATGGGCGACATCAGCTTGAGCTTTTTGAACTCCGCGTCTGCCTTCTTGCGAGCCTCCGCTGGCATCTTGGCGGCCTTGATCTTTTTCTCGATCTCTTCGATGTCGGCGCCTTCTTCGCCTTCACCCAGCTCTTTCTGAATCGCCTTGACTTGTTCGTTGAGGTAGAAGTCGCGTTGGTTCTTTTCCATCTGACGCTTCACGCGTCCGCGAATCTTCTTGTCCACATTGAGGATGTCGACCTCGCGCTCGAGCTGCTCGAACAGGTTTTCCAGTCGCTTGTTGACCGGGTCAAGGTCCAGAACGACTTGCTTGGACTCCAGCTTCAATGGCAGATGCGCAGCGATGGTGTCTGCAAGGCGGCCCGGATCGTCAATGCTCGAGATCGAGGTCAGGATCTCGGAAGGAATCTTCTTGTTGAGTTTGACGTACTGGTCAAACTGTTGCATGACAGCGCGGCGCAGCGCCTCGAGCTCGTTGGACTGGGTCTCGGCACGCTCCACAGCAGGATCGACAGGACTCACGCTCGCGATGAAGTGGCTTTCGCCATCACGAATGTCCAGCACCTTCGCCCGCTGCACGCCTTCGACCAGCACCTTCACAGTGCCGTCGGGCAATTTGAGCATTTGCAAGATGGTCGCCACGCAGCCCATCTCGAACATGTCTTCGGTCGAGGGCTCGTCCTTCGCGGCCGCCTTCTGCGCGACGAGCATGATGCGGCGTTCGGACTCCATGGCCGATTCCAGCGCCTTGATGCTCTTCGGCCGCCCCACAAACAGTGGGATGACCATGTGAGGAAACACCACCACATCGCGCAGAGGCAACAGTGGCAGTTCGACGGGAGTACTGGGAAGGGGAGTCTGTCCGGACATTTCAACCTCGACTAAAACGGGTAAATGGGGTCGGTGCGAGCGATCTCAACCGGACGCATCCGTGACGGGGTTGGTGGGACTTTGGCCCGCAAAGCAGTTCGTCAGGCCTGCTTTGCAGCCTCGCGGTAGACAAGCAGCGGCGGTTTGTTCTCATCAATGGTCGACTCATCGACCACCACCTTTTCCACATTGCTCATGCCTGGCAGTTCGAACATGGTGTCGATCAGCGCGTTTTCGAGGATCGAGCGCAGACCACGGGCGCCGGTCTTGCGGGCCAGTGCCTTGCGCGCAATGGCCTTGAGGGCGGCAGGCCGAACTTCAAGCTCAGCACCTTCCATCGCCAGCAAACGGGAGAACTGCTTGACGACCGCGTTCTTGGGTTCGGTCAGGATTTCAACCAGCGCGTCCTCGCTCAGCTCCGAAAGCGCCGCAATGACAGGCACCCGCCCAACCAGCTCTGGAATCAGACCGAACTTGATCAGGTCTTCCGGCTCGATTTCCTTGAAGGCCTCGGTCACGCTGCGTTGCTGCTTGCTCTTGACGACCGCGCCAAAGCCAATGCCCGATGCCTCGGTGCGGTTCTCGATGATCTTTTCAAGGCCCGCGAAGGCCCCACCGCAGATGAAGAGGATGTTGGTCGTGTCAACCTGCAGGAAATCCTGGTTGGGATGCTTGCGACCACCCTGGGGTGGCACCGAGGCCATGGTGCCTTCGATCAATTTCAACAAGGCCTGCTGGACGCCCTCACCCGACACGTCGCGTGTGATGGAGGGGTTGTCGGATTTGCGGGTGATCTTGTCGATTTCGTCGATGTAAACGATGCCCTGCTGTGCCCGCTCGACGTCGTAATTGCAGCTCTGCAGCAGCTTGGCCACGATGTTTTCCACGTCCTCGCCGACATAGCCAGCTTCCGTCAGCGTGGTCGCGTCGGCCATGACAAAGGGCACGTTGAGCATGCGCGCCATGGTCTGAGCCAGCAGCGTTTTGCCAGAGCCCGTCGGGCCGATCAGGAGGATGTTGCTCTTGGCGAGCTCGACATCGTCCTTGCGGGCGTTGATCTTGTGGCGCAGGCGCTTGTAGTGGTTGTAAACGGCAACAGCCAGGGCACGCTTGGCGGGCTGCTGACCAATGACGTAGTTGTCGAGGTTCGATTTGAGTTGCGCTGGCGTGGGGACCTCGTCGCCAGAGGCTTTCACCGACTCAAGCCCGGGCAATTCGTCGCGAATGATGTCGTTGCACAGGTCAATGCACTCGTCGCAGATGAACACCGATGGCCCGGCGATCAGCTTCTTGACCTCGTGCTGGCTCTTACCGCAAAACGAGCAGTAGAGCGCTTTTTCACTGGCGGTGGCTTTTTTGTCGGCCATAGGGTCTGGGAGGTCGGTGTAGGCAGTGGAAACAATGATAGTTCAAGCCCCGGAAGGGCCAAACGGGCGAAAAGGGCCCGTTTGGGTGCCGTTTGCGGGGTTAGAGAGGCTTCAGGCTGTGCCTGGGCGCTTGTCGATCACCTTGTCGATGAGGCCGTATTCGGCCGACTCGGCGGCCGACAGGTAGTAGTCGCGCTCGGTATCGCGCTCGATCTTTTCCAGGGGTTGACCCGTGCGCTCGGCCAGGATCTTGTTGAGCTGCTCCCGGGTCTTGAGGATTTCACGGGCGTGAATCTCGATCTCGGTGGCCTGACCCTGGGTACCGCCCAGTGGTTGGTGAATCATGACCTTGGAGTTGGGCAATGCAAAGCGCTTGCCCTTGGCGCCTGCGGCCAGCAGGAAAGCGCCCATGCTGGCAGCCATGCCGACGCAGAGCGTGGAGACATCGGACTTGATGAAGTTCATCGTGTCGTAAATCGCCATGCCGGCGCTGACCGAGCCGCCGGGCGAGTTGATGTAGAACGAAAGGTCCTTGTCCGGGTTTTCGCTTTCAAGGAACAGCAACTGCGCCACCACCAGGTTGGCCGACTGGTCGTTGACCGGCCCCACCAGAAAAATCACGCGTTCCTTGAGAAGGCGCGAATAGATGTCGTACGCACGCTCGCCGCGCCCCGACTGCTCGATGACCATGGGCACCATGCCCAAACCTTGAATGTCCATTGCGCTCATGCGTTTCTCCATGTGTTGATGCTTGTCGTGACACTACTGTAACCAACCCGACCTGCCCCTCCGGCTGTTGCCGGCAAGACCGGAACAGCCGCAGGGCTGCCGACCACAGGTGGGGCGCAAACGCGAAAAAGAAAGGGCGGATCGCTCCGCCCTGCTCTTCGCCTGCGCCGGGGCAGGATCAGGCCTGTGCCATCAACTCGTCGAAGCTGACAGCCTTCTCGGTAACCTGTGCCTTGGCCAGCACGAATTCCGTGACGTTGTTCTCGATCACGATGGCTTCGACCTCTGCCATGCGGCGGTTGTCACCTTGGTACCAACGCACCACATCGGCGGGCTTCTCGTAAGAAGCGGCGAGCTCTTCGATGTGCGCCTTGATCTGTTCTGGCTTGGCGTGCAGTTCGTTCACGCGCACCAGCTCGGCAACCACGAGGCCCAGGCGCACGCGGCGCTCGGCCTGCGGGCGGAACAGCTCTTCGGGGATCGGCGCCTTCTCGGCATCTTTCACACCGCGCTGCTTGAGGTCGGCGCGGGCGCCTTCCACCAGGCGATCCAGCTCGGCCTGCACAACCGACTTGGGCAGATCCAGCTCGGCCTTGGACACCAGCGCGTCCATCACGGCCTGCTTGTTGCGAGCCTGCAGGCGGAACTTGACTTCACGCTCCAGGTTCTTGCGGATGTCGGCACGCAGGCCTTCGACCGTGCCGTCGGCAATGCCCAGCGACTTGGCAAAAGCTTCGTCGATCGCAGGAAGGTTGGCCGCTTCCAGTTTGTTGACCGTCACGAGGAAGTCGGCGGTCTTGCCTGCGACGTCCTTGCCGTGGTAGTCGGCCGGGAAGGCGAGCGGGAAGGTCTTGGACTCACCGGTCTTCATGCCGCGCACGGCATCTTCAAATTCCTTGAGCATCTGGCCGTCGCCGACGATGAACTGGAAGGCTTCGGCCTTGCCGCCTTCGAAGGCTTCGCCGTCGATCTTGCCGGCGAAATCGATGGTGGCGCGGTCGCCGTCCTGGGCGGCCTGGTCCTGGGCGCGCTGGGCAAACGTGCGGCGCTGCTTGCGCAGGATGTCGAGCGTGCGGTCGATGGCGGCGTCGGTCACATCGGCGGCCACTTTTTCCACGGTCGCGGTGGACAGGTCGTCGATCTTGACTTCGGGATACACCTCAAAGACGGCGTCGAAGGTCAGCTGGCCTTCGGGGGCGCCTTCCTTCTCGGTGATCTTGGGCTGGCCAGCCACGCGCAGTTGCGCTTCGTTGGCGGCACTGGCGAACGCCTCGCCGACCTTGTCGTTCATGACTTCGTAGTGCACCGAATAGCCATAGCGCTGGGCCACGACGTTCATCGGCACCTTGCCGGGACGGAAACCGTCCATCTTGACGTCGCGCGCGATGCGCTTGAGGCGGTTGGACACTTCGTTCTGAATGACGTCGGCAGGCAACGTCAGCGTGATCTTGCGCTCCAGCTTTTCCAGGGTTTCAACGGTCACGGTCATGGGGTTTCTCCAAAGGGATGGTGGTCGGCCAGCCAAACCGGCCGAGCCTCGAAAATGTCTTCATCGATGGTGTGGCGGGCGGAAGTCCACCGCGATCGGGAGGGAATCCGCTGATGGGCGGTCACCCCGGCTCACACCACAGGGAAAGCACGAGAGCAGTGACAGCGATTGCCTGTCCTGCAAGGCGCAGGGGACACTCCAAACGGTATTGCCCGCCTACCATGGCAACCCGCCATTCTAGCCAATACGGGGGAGCCCCTCACCCCTGCACTGCCGTATCCGTTTCAGCTCGGCAGGCGCATCGCCCGGTCTGGCGGCGGCGGTGTCTGGGCGCCGGTCATGATGAAAGAGAGCATGGTGTAGTACCCGGCAATGCCCAACAGGTCCACCACACCCTGCTCACCCCAGGCCTGAATGGCCGCCTGCCAGGTGGCATCGGTCACATGGCGGTCGATCAGCGATTGCTGCACCACCGCATGGACGAGGCGTTCGTCCTCGCGCTCGAACGGGGGGTCGCGGCGTTCGGCGATCGCATCGATGACCGCAGAAGAAACACCTTCGCGCAGCGCAATCGGCGCATGGATGGACCATTCGACCTGCTGGTTCCAGTGGCGGGCCGTCAACAGGATGGCCAGCTCGGACAGCCTCAGGCCAATGGCACTGCGGTAGCGCAGGTATTCGCCCATGCGCTGCGCGTGGGCGCAGAGCTCCGGGCTGCGCAGCAGGGGAATGAAAGGTTCTATCAATGCCCCGCGTGGGCCGGCAATGATCTCTTCGGCGCACGCGCGCTGCGGGGCGGACCAGCTTGCGGGGTCCAGGGGAGGCAAGCGGTCGTGACTCATGTTTGCGGCGCCTGGAATGCAGAGAGGTGACCATAGCGCCCGAGGTCAATGGCCGTTTCGTGCAGGGTCTGGTGCACCCTTTCGGCCACGCCCAGCGGGGCGCAAGCCAGCGTCTGGGTCGGGCTGGAGGCCTGTTCCATGTAGCCACCCAGCCAACGCGCCCGGGCCACAGCCTGCTGGCCGGTCTGCAGCCGCGCGCTTTCATAGGCCTGCAAGGCTTCGCGCGTGGCGCCGTGCAGCTGAATCGCATCGGCCAGGGCCACCGCGTCTTCAGCAGCTTTGGTCACGCCCATGCCGATGTGGGGCCTGGCAACGAAGGCTGCATCCCCCATGACGGCAATGCGGCCGGCGTACAACTGGTCGGACTGGAGGTCGAAGATGGGTTGAAAAAACGGCTGTGCGGTTTTTTCGATCACTTCGGCGAACTGGGGGGCGAGCAAGCGCTGGGCCTCTTGCCGGGCCTGGGCGATGTGCCGCCAGGACACGCGATTCGGTGGCACGCCCTGGGGGTGATGTACGCCATCGGCATCGGTCATGAGGCGGGCCAGTGCGTCGCCAGCGGCCACGGGCCGGTACCACACAAAGTTGTAGGCCCGGCGGCCGGGAGACAGGTCGTTGCCCGGGCCCGCCACCGGATAACCAATGATCTGCTCGGTATCGGTCATGCAAAAGCCGAACCGCGGGAACAGCGTGGCCAGGGTGTGATGCGACAGTACCGATTCGTCGCAAACGCCGCGCCAGGCGACGTAGCCCGCGTAGCGCGGTTGGGTCTGCGCAAAGTACTGCTGCCGCACCACGGAGCGAATGCCGTCGCTCGCCACGACCAGGTCGCCCTGCCATTGCTGCGCCTGCCCGTCGCGCTCGGCGTGCACCGTCACGCCGTCGGCGTGCTCCTCGGCGCGCGTGACCGCCGTGCCTTGCAGGTAACGCTCCGCCGGGAACGCCGCCAGCAACAGCTGATACAGGCGGCTCCACGACGTGAGGACCTGCGGCATGTCGAGCAGGGTGTCGGTGCTGCCGTCGCTGCGCAGCATGACGCGCCCCGGCACCGCCACACCCAGAGAGGCATCGGCCTGAAGCCCTGCCCTGCCCAACGCCGATTCGAGCGCATCGTGCGACACGATGCCGGCTCCTCGGCCATTCATCGATCCGCGCACTTTCTCCAAAACGGTCACATCGTGTCCGTCGCGGTGCAACACGTTGGCCGCAAACAGGCCGCCCAAAGATCCACCCACCACCACTATGCGAGCCATGCGCCGCCTCCTTGACGTTCAGGTCGTGGGTTGTTGATCCAGCGCCTGCTTCTCGGCCACCGGGTAATTGAGCTCGACCACCACGCCGCTGGGGTCGTCAAGGAACAGCTGGTGCAGGCCCACACCAGGCACCGTGCGCTCGCGCGGCTCTACGCCGGCGGCCCGCAAACGCTGCAACATGCCGGCGAGGTCGGTGGCGAAGAAGGCCACATGGTCGACCGCGCCACTGCCCTTGAGGGAGGCCTCGTTGCGCTCTCCCAGGTAACCCTCCAGACCCGAGCGATCGTTGGGATCGATGCCGATCACGTGCACGGCAGCGTTGGCCCAGGCCTCTTTCGGGCCCTGGTAGAGCCAGTAACCCGGAAAGGGAAACTCAGGGCGTGGGCCCTCTTGCAGCCCCAGCAGGTCCACGTAGAAGGCACGTGTGGCAGCGAGATCGGTGGTGCGGATGGAAAAGTGATTGAGTGAAATGCCCATGTGGTGCTCCGGTTGGCGGCCTTCAGGCCGCGGGGCGCGACATGCGATCGAGCACGTCGAACACCGCTGCGGTGTCGTGCAGGCCGTGGCCCATGCCCATGGCCGCGTCGTACAAGGGCACGGTGGCTGCGAACAAGGGCGCGGGCACACCGGCGTCCTTCAAGGCGGCAGCGATGAGTTTCATGTCTTTCTGCCAGACGGCGATCTTCATGGTCACCGTCTTCCAGCCTTCGTTTTCCATTTGCGGACCACGCACCTGCAGCATGCGCGAGCCGCCCGCGCCGCCCGCCAGCACTTTCACGGCCGTGCTGGGCGCAATGCCCCAGCGCTGACCCAGCAGCAAGGCCTCTGCCGTGGACACGTTGTGGATCGCCACCAGCAGGTTGGCCATGAGCTTCATCTTCATGCCGTTGCCAAACACGCCCAGGTTGAACTGCGCGCTGGTGAAGCCTTTGAACACCGGCTCCACCTTGCGAATGGCGGCGGCGGGTCCGCTGGCATAGATGGTGAGGTCTTTCAAGGCTGCCTGAGCGCCGGTACCCGACAGCGGGCAGTCCAGCAGCACCACGCCTGCTCTTTGCAGGGCGTCGCGGGCCTGGCGCTTGTCTTCGATGTCCAGCGTGCTGGTCTCGATCACGATCAGGCCGCGCGCTGCGCCCGTGGCCAGGTCGCGTGCGGCGTCTTGCAGCGCCGCCGGGCTGGGCAGAGACGTGATGACCGCATCGACCCGCCCGGCCACATCGGCTGTGCTCTTGCAGACCGTGCCGCCCATGGCTTTGAGGGCCTTGCGCGCGGCGGGGCTGGGGTCGTAGCCCCAGACCTCGAAACCGTCGCGGCGCAGGTTGTGGGCCATGGCCGAGCCCATGATGCCCAGGCCGATCACGCCCACGCGCTGCCGGGGTGCATCTGCGGCAGTGGAGGCGCCGGGGGTGGATGGGGGAACGGCGCCTGGGCGGCGCGTGCGCAAGGCTGCGGTCGCGGGCGCCGCCGGTTTTCTGGTGCTCATTTGATCTCCTAATTGTTGTAAATCGCTAAAATAGTTTAAACACAACATCCAAAAACGAGGAGACATTTCGTGAATACCACCGCCAACCACCCCACCACCACCCACCCCGAAGCCCCCGTGCGGATCGGCCTGCTTGGCTATGGCTGGTGGGGCAAAACCATCGCGGCACAGATCGCGGCATCCCCCTATCTGCAGCTCGCCGGCGTGGCCGAGATCCAGCCGGAGGCGCTCGCCGCCATGGCCTCCGACCCCCTTTTGAGCGGCAATGCACTGCACAGCGATCCGGCGGCACTGCTGGCGCAGACCGACGTGGAGGCCGTCATCCTGTGCACGCCGCACCCCCAACACGCCCAGCAGATCGTGGCCGCCGCTGAGGCCGGCTTGCACGTGTTTTGCGAGAAGCCACTGTGCCTCACGCTGGCCGACGCGCGCGCGGCGGTGGCCGCCTGCGAGCGGCAGCAACGCGTGCTGGGCATTGGCCATGAACGGCGCTTTGAGCCCGAGGTGGTGGCGCTGCGCGAGTTGATTGCGTCTGGCGAACTGGGTGAGGTGCTGCAGATCGAAGCCAACTTCAGCCAGGACAAATTCTTGGCCCTGCCCAAGGACAACTGGCGCCTCTCGAACACCCTCGCCCCGGTGGGCCCGCTCACGGCCACCGGCATTCATCTGGTGGACCTGGCCATCGCCATCCTGGGGCCCTGCGAAACGCTGTGGGCGCGCCTGGCCACGCTGGGTTCGGACTTCGCCAACGGCGACACGCTGGGCATCATGATGGGCTTTCCCAACGGCGCCAACGCCATGATCAGCGCCGTGCTGGCCACCCCGTTTGAAGGGCGTTTTGCCGTGTATGGCTCCAAGGGTTGGGTGGAAATCCGCGACCGCACCCACCCCGAAAAACCCACCGGCTGGGACATCACCACCACGCTGCGCGGGCACACCCAGACGCGCCGCTTTGCCGAGCCAGCACCCTCTGTGCGGCTGAACCTTGAGGCCTTTGCCCGCGCGGTGCGCGGTGTGGCGCCCTACCCGGTCGCGCCCCGGGAGATGCTGGCCAACGTGGCCGCGCTCGAAGCTATCATGACGTCCGTCCGCCAGCGCACGCTGGTCACCGTTCCCCAGCCCTGATCACGAGCCGCCCTTTGGCCACCCGCAAAACCACCACCAGCGCCAAACGACTGAGCGCCGCCGAGCGCGAAGCCCACATCACGCAGGAGGCGGTGCGCTTCTTTGCCGAAGTCGGTTTTGGCGGTGACACGCGGGAACTGGCCAAGCGCCTGGGCGTCACCCAGTCGCTGCTCTACAAATACTTCCCCAACAAGGAAGCCCTGATCAACCGCGTGTACGAGGTGGTCTACATGGGGCGGTGGAACCCGTTCTGGGAGACCACCATCCAGGACCGCAGCGTGCCGATCCAGGAGCGGCTCACGCGCATGTACATCGAGTACAGCAAGGCCGCGCTCACGCGCGACTGGGTGCGCATCTTCATGTTCTCCGGCCTGCGGGGCGAGGACATCAACCGCAAGTACCTCACCATCCTGCGCCGGCGCATCCTGGAGCCGCTGGCTGTGGAGCTGCGCCATGAATTCGGCCTGCCTTCGGTGACCGAAGTGCCCCTGAGCACGATGGAGCTGGAGCTGATCTGGAGCATCAACGCCCGGGTGTTCTATTTCGGCCAGCGCCAGTGGATTTTTGACGTGCCGGTGGAAGACCCGCTGGACGACCTGATCGCCATGACGATCGAGCATTTCCTGATCGGTGCGCGCGCCATGCTGCCGCGCATCGTGGGCCAGGCGCCTGCCCTGCCCGTGGCCGGCACGCCCGCCGCCACCCCTCTCTAACCCCCGCCGCGATCCACCGCCTGGGCATCCAGCAGGCTCGGGTTTACCCCGATTTTTGTAGATCAAGTGATCACGTTAAAGTAATCACATGATCAACAAAGAGCCGCAAAACCGCGTTCGAGTGGTCGGCAACGCCTTCGACACACGCGACCTGCGCCAGGCCTTGAGTGCGTTTGGCACCGGGGTCACGGTGGTCACCACGCTGGACGCCGACGCGCGCCCGGTCGGGGTCACGGCCAACTCGTTCAACTCGGTGTCGCTGGAGCCGCCCATCGTGCTCTGGAGCCTGCGCAAGGCTTCGCCCAGCCTGCCGGCGTTTGACGCCTGCGGCCACTTCGTGATCAACGTGCTGACGCTCGACCAGGTGCCGATCTCGCAGCGCTTCGCCAGCCCGGTCCCCGAAAAATTTCGCGACGTGGCGCATGCGCCCGGCGAGCACGGTTTGCCGGTGCTCGAAGGCTGCGCCGCCGTGTTCGAGTGCCAGACCGAGCAGCGCCATGAAGTCGGCGACCACATCCTGTACCTCGGCCGCGTGCAGGCCTATCACCACCGTCCCGGCCCAGGCCTGCTGTTCTGCCAGGGGCGTTACGCCCAGGGCGTGAGCCTGGCGCAGGGCGCGGCCTGACCTCTCTTCATCCCCAACACCGGACCCCCATGAAATACAGCACCTTCATGATGCCGCTGCACCCGCCCGGGCGCAGCGTGACCGACACCTTGCAGGAAGACCGGCAGGCCGTGATCCTGGCCGACCGCCTGGGCTTCAGCGAAGCCTTCGTGGGCGAGCACGTGACGGACTCGGCCGAGCCGGTCACCTCCAGCCTGCTGTTTCTGGCCACCCTGATTGGCGAGACGCAGCAGATCAAGCTGGGCAGCGGCACGCTGAACCTGCCCAACTCCCACCCGGCCACGGTGGCGGCGCAGGCCGCGATGATGGACCACCTGGCCAAGGGCCGGTTCATCCTGGGGATCAGCCCTGGCGGCCTGATGTCTGACGCCGAGGTGTACGGCAACCTGCGCAACGACCGCAACGCCATGTTTGTCGAGTGCATCAACTCGGTGCTCAAGATCTGGTCGTCGGAGCCGCCTTACAACATCGAAGGCAAATACTGGAACGTGTCGGTGAAAGACACGATGGCGGTGGAGTACGGCCAGGGCGTGATCATGAAGCCCTTCCAGCTGCCGCACCCGCCCATCGTGGGCACGGCGGTGGCGCCGTTTTCCCAGGGTGTGGCCGAAATGGCCAAGCGCGGCTGGACACCGCTGTCGGCCAACTTCCTCATGCCCGAATGGGTCAAGACCCACTGGCCTAAGTATGTGGAGGGGCGCACCGCCGTGGGCGCCGTGGCCGATCCGGCCGACTGGCGCGTGGCCAAGAGCATCTTCGTGGCCGATGACGAAGCCACGGCCCGGCGCTATGCCCTCGAGGCCGGTGGGCCCTACCACTTCTACTTCAAGCAACTGGTGCGCAAGCTCGTCACGGGCGGCGGGCGCGGCAACCTCTTCAAGACCGACCCGGCCATGCCCGACAGCGACATCACGCCCGACTACGTGACGCAGCGCCTGGTGCTGGCCGGCACGGTCAACTCGGTGGTTGACCAGATCCTGGCGTTTCGCGAACAGGTGGGCGATTTCGGCAACCTCGTGTACGCCTGCCACGACTGGATGGACCCCGCGCTGGGCCGCCGCTCGATGGAGCTGTTTGCCACCGAGGTGATGCCCCGCGTGAACGCCGCCATCGCACAAGGGCGCACCACCCAGAGCCCTGCCCTGGCGAGCGCCACATGAGCGCGGCGACGAAAACGCTCCGCGTGCCTTTGCGCGACATCGAGGTGCACGCCACGGTCTGCGGCAATGGCCCCTGGGTCACGCTGGCGCACGCTTTGGGCGCGAGCCACGCCATGTGGGCCCCGCAAGTGCAGGCGCTGGCGGCGCACCACACCGTGCTGGCGTACGACATTCGGGGCCACGGCCAGAGCGGTGTGACGCCCGGCCCGTATTCGCTGGAAGGGCTGGCCGACGACGCGCAGGCGCTGCTCGCCCACTTGGGTGTGGAGCGCACGCACTGGGTGGGCCTGTCGCTGGGCGGCATGATCGGCCAGGTGCTGGCGCTGCGCCGCCCGCCGTTGTTGGACCGCGTGGTGCTGGCCGACACCAACGCCGTGGTGCCACCCACCGGCCAGGCGATGTGGATTGAGCGCGCCGCGCTGGCGCGCCGCGAAGGCATGCAGGCGCTGGTGGAGGGCACGCTGGGGCGCTGGTTCACACCGGCCTTTGCCGCGCGCGATCCGCACACGCTGCAGCAAGTGGGCGAGCAGATTGCCGCCACGCCTGCTGAAGGCTACGCGGCCTGCTGCAGCGCCATCTGCGGCCTGAATACGCTCGACCACCTGCCCCGCCTCACGCACCCCGCGCTGGTGATGGTGGGCGAGCAGGACCACGCCACGCCCGTGGCGCTCTCGCGCCAGATCGCGCAGGCCTGGCCAGGTGCGCAGCTGGTGGTGCTGCCCGATGCCGCACACCTGAGCAACCTGGAGCAGCCCGACGCCTTCAACTGCGAGCTGCTGCGCTTCCTCGGGTAGACCACGATGGCGGCGCGCACGGGCACTTCATCGACGGCTGGACGGCGCGACCTCCAGCGGCACGGCGGCGTTCACGTCGCCGGCGGCAAAACTGAAAATGCCCAGGCGCTCCATGCGCGAGAACTCGGCCACCACCAGCTCGTGCACCAGCGAGAGCGAGGGATTGGGGCGCGGGTCGATGCGGGTGGCCAGCACCAGCAGGCGGTTGAGCTGCACACCCGAGATTTCAGACATCACCAGCGGCTGCGCCTGCGGGTCGCCGCGAAACACCGACACCGGCATGATCGTGGCCCAGCGCCCGCGCATGACCAGCTCGCGAATGGAGTCGACCGAATCGATTTCGGCGCGCACCTGCAGCGACTTGCCCAGGCTGGCGAGCTGGCGGTCCACCAGGCTGCGGTGCAGGCTGGTCATGAGCAGCGGAATGCGCGCGAGCTGGTTCACCGACACCACCGGGCCAATGCGCATCTGCGCGTGCGACACCAGTGCAAACGGCTCGCCCAGCAAAGGCTGAAACGACAGCGAGCGCCCGGGCTCGGGGTTGGTGAGCACGGCCATGTCGATCATGCCGCGCTCCAGCCAGTCGAGCAGCGCCGGCGTGAAGGCTTCGCGGGCGCGCAACTCCAGCTCGTCCATGGCGTCGATGCAGCTCTCGAACAGGCGCGGCAACAGCAGCCGCGCCAGCGTGGGCGATGCGCCCAGCACCACGGGCGCGCGCACTTTTTCCTGGCTGTGCGCCAGCCGGCGCTCCAGCCGCGCCGTCTCGGACAGGATGCGCTGGGCCGACTCGTACAGCGTCACACCGGCCGGCGTGAGGCGCACACCGCGCGGCAGGCGCTGCAGCAGCTGCACCCCCATCTCTTCCTCCAGGTCGCGCATCTGGCGGGTGAGCGCGGGTTGCGCAATCGGTATCGCAGCAGCCGCTGCGGTCAGGCTGCCGCTGTCGGCAACCGCAATGAAATAGCGGAGGGTTTTCAGGTTCATGGCGCCCGGATGATGGCACCGATGCACAGGCCGATCAATATCAAAGTGATATGGCAGAGCGCGAATACAGCATTAGACATGGCCGGGAGCGCTGCGTACGCTCAGCGCTGTTCACTACAACACGGAGACAAGTCATGAAACTGCTGAGCCGTCTGGCGCTCGCCGCCCTGCTCGCCTTGCCACTGGCCGCCCAGGCGCAGGGCTACCCCAACAAGCCCATCAAGATGATCATTCCGCTGGCCGCAGGCAGCGCCGTGGACAACGCTGCGCGCGTGGTCACGCAGAAGATGGGCGAGACCCTGGGGCAAGGCTTCGCGGTGGAGAACATTGCCGGTGCCGCCGGCGTGACCGGTGCCGAACGCCTGGCGCGCTCGGCACCCGATGGCTACACCATCGGCGGCTTCAACGACAGCGTGCTGACCATGGTGCCGCACCTCGTGCCCAAGATGCCCTGGAACGCGCTGACCGACTTCGTGCCGGTCTCGCTGGTGGGCACGATCGAATGGGGCCTGGTGGTCAAGGCCGAGTCGCCCTACCGCACGCTGGCCGATTTCCTGGCGGCCGCCAAGGCCGCGCCCGGCAAGCTCAACTACGGCAGTGGCGGCAACGGCAGCCCGCAACACATCGGCATGGCGCTCATCATGGACCGCGCGCAGATCGACGTGGTGCACGTGCCCTACAAAGGCGCCACGCCCGCCGCCGTGGCCGTGGCCGCTGGCGAGGTGGACGTGTCCATGCAAGGCCTGGGCACCGTCACCTCCCTGATCCAGGGCGGCAAGCTGCGCCTGCTCGCGGTCTCCACGCCGCAGCGCCTGGCGCAGTACCCCAACGTGCCGACCTTCCAGGAAAGCGGCATGCCCAACTTCACCTTCAACTCGTGGTTTGCCATGGTCGCCCCGGCCGGCACACCGCCCGAGATCGTGCAGCGGCTCAACGACGCGGTGCGCACCGCCGTGAACGACCCCGCCACGCGCGACAAGCTGATCGGCATCGGCGTGACGCCGCGCGGCACCACCGCAGCCGAGTTCGGCACCGCCACCAAGGCGCAGTACGAGCTCTACCGCAAGGTGATCCAGGAAAAGGGCATTTCGGCCAACTGAGCGCCTTGCGCCCACGCACCGGAACCACACCGCGAACCCGACCCACACCGCCCTTTCCATGAACTCCAACCATGTCTCCGCCGAAGCGCTGCAGCGCTTCATCCAGTCGGCCTTCGTCAGCCAGGGCTTGCCCGAGGCCGATGCCGGGCAAGTGGCCCACCTCATGACCGAAGCCGACCTGCAGGGCTCGGACGGCCACGGCGTGATCCGCCTGCCGCAGTACATCAAGCGCATCCAGGCCGGTGGCATCAACAAGCACCCGCAGATCCGCGTCGTGCAGGAGCGCGCGGCCATGGCGGTGGTCGATGGCGACAACGGCATGGGCCACCTGGTGGTCTCGCGCGCGGTGGACATTGCCATCGAGAAGGCCCGCACCTGCGGCGTGGCCTGGGTCGGCACGCGCTACAGCAACCACGCAGGCCCGGCCTCGCTGTATGCGCGCCGCCCGCTGCAGCACGACATGCTGGGCCTGTATTTCGCGGTGGGCAATGCCAACCACCTCCCGCCCTGGGGCGGCATGGACATGCTGCTCTCCACCAACCCGATTGCCGCCGGCATTCCCACCGACGAAGAGCCGCCGGTGGTGCTGGACATGGCCACCACCGTGGCCGCGTACGGCAAGGTCAAGGCCAAAGCCAAGCGCGGTGAGCAGATGCCACCCGGCTGGATGATCGACCGCCAGGGCAAGCCACTGCTCGACCCCAACCGCGCCGGCGAAGGTTTCCTGCTGCCCATCGGCGACCACAAAGGCTATGGCCTGGCGCTCATCGTCGGCCTGTTGGCCGGCACGCTGGGCGGCGCGGCCATGGGCCGCGACGTGATCGACTTCAACGCCGATTTCAAAACCACCACCAACACCGGCCAGGCCATTCTGGTGATCGACCTCGCCGCCTTCGGCGACCCGGCGCAGTTCAAGCACGCGGTCGACAAACTCGTGCGCGACATCCGTGGCAGCGAGCGCCTGCCGGGTGTGGACCGCATCTGGCTGCCCGGCGAGCAGAGCCATGAGAAACGCGGCCGCTACCGCGAGCAGGGCATCCCGATTGCCGCCGGCCTGATGACCGACCTTCACACCCTGGCGTCCGACCTCGGCATCGCCCCCCTGCAAGAAATGGCCCTCGCATGACGATCACCTCTTTCAACCCCGCCACCGACGCCGTGCTGGCCGAGCTCCCCTCGCACGACGAAGCCGCCATCGAGAAGAAGCTCGACGCAGCCGCGAGCGCCCAGCGCGAATGGGCGCGCACGCCCCTGGCCGAGCGCATGGCCTTGCTCAAGCGCGTGTCACAAGCCCTGCGCGAGCAGAAGGCCGAGATGGCGCCCCTGGCCACGCTGGAAATGGGCAAGCCCCTGGCCGAGAGCCTGGGCGAAGTGGAAAAGTGCGCCTGGAACTTCGACGTGTACGCCGATGCCGCCCCCGGTTTCCTGGCCGACCAGGTGGTGGCCAGCAGCGCCAGCGACAGCCGCATCGTGTTTGACCCGCTGGGCCTCGTGCTCGCCGTCATGCCGTGGAACTACCCGTTCTGGCAGGTGATGCGCGCGGCCGCGCCCGTGCTGGCCGGTGGCAACGGCATGGTGCTCAAGCACGCGAGCAACGTGCCGCAATGCGCGCTGGCCCTGGAAGCCGTGTTCGAGCGCGCGGGTGCGCCCAAGGGCCTGTTCACCACCCTGCTGGTGGGCTCGGGCGAGGTCGCGCGCCTCATCGACGACCACCGCATCCACGCCGTCACGTTCACCGGTTCCACACCGGCCGGTCGCAGCATTGCGTCGCAGGCCGGGCGCGCGCTCAAGAAGCAGGTGCTGGAGCTCGGCGGCTCCGACCCCTTCATCGTGCTGGCCGATGCCGACGTGGAAGCGGCGGCGGCCGTGGCCGTCAAGGCACGCTTCCAGAACACGGGGCAGAGCTGCATTGCGGCCAAGCGCTTCATCGTCGAACACGCCGCCGCCGACCGCTTTGTGGAAGCCTTCGTGGCCGGCGCGCGCAAGCTGGTGGTGGGCGACCCGATGGCCGACGGCACCACGCAAGGCGCCATGGCCAAGCGCAACCTGCGCGACGAGCTGCACGCGCAGGTGCAGGCCAGCGTGCAACAGGGCGCCAAGCTGCTGATGGGCGGCAAGCCCGTGGCCGGCCCGGGAGCCTTCTACGAACCCACGGTGCTCGACCACGTGGCCCCCACCATGACCGCCGCCTGCGAAGAAACCTTCGGCCCCGCCGCCGCCATCTTGCGCGTGGCCGATGCCGACGAAGCCGTGCGCGTGGCCAACGGCACACCCTTCGGCCTGGGTGCTGCGCTCTGGACGGCAGACCTCGACCGCGCACGCCAGCTCACGCGCCAGATCGACGCCGGTGCCGTGTTCGTCAACGGCATGGTCGCCTCCGACCCGCGCCTGCCGTTTGGCGGCACCAAGGAGTCGGGCTACGGCCGCGAGCTCGGCGCGCTTGGCCTGCACGAATTCACCAACATCAAGACCGTGTGGACGGGTCCCGCACGCACCTGAGCCCCTGACCTTCGACCCGAAAGGAATCCCCATGACCACGACCGCCACCAAATACAGCGTGCTGCGCCCCGACCAGATCAAGAGCCATGACCGGGGCGGCGGTGCGCGCACCACGCCGCTGGTGCTGCCCTCGGTGGGCGCCAGCACGTTCATCAACGGCATCACCGAATTCAGCGGCGGCACGGCCATCCCGTTTCACAGCCACAACTGCGAAGAAAGCGTGGTGCTGCTCAGCGGCCATGCCTACCTCGACATCGACGGCGAAGTGCAGGAGCTCAAGCCGCTGGACACCACCTTCATTCCACCCAACGTGCCGCACCGCTTTCGCAACATGTCGGACACCGAGCCCATGAAGATTTTGTGGATCTACGCCTCGGTGAATGCCACGCGCACCCTGATCGACACCGGCGAGACGCGCCCCGTGGCGGCCGAACACGCCAAGTGATGCGCCCGCACGCCACCCCCTGACACCACAACAAAAGGAGACAACGATGGGACTGCGCTTTCTGGAACACCTGCTCATCCTCACGCACGACCCCGAAGCCACGCGCGACTGGTTCGTGGAGAACCTGGGCTTTCGCAACGGCTACCACCCCGAGTTCGGCTTCCCCGTGTATTGGCTCTACATCGGCGAGCAAGACGTGATCCACATCGGCAAGGCCCGCTACTCCAACCACCAGGACACCTACCTGAAGACGCCCACCGACGGCGACAAGGACTTCTCTGCCGCCGGCGCCATGGGCTCCGGCCGCATCGACCACCTGTGCCTGAACTGCGAAGGCATCGAGGAGTTCATTGACCGCCTGACCAAGAACGGCGTGGAGTTCAGCGAGCGCAAGGCGCACAACTCCAACCTCTACCAGCTCTTTATGCGCGAGCCCGTCAACGGCATCAAGGTCGAGCTCAACTTCGCCTGGCACGAAGCCGCCCGCATTGGCCGCGTGCCCGAGTGGACCGACGCGGGGGAGAACGACAAGTCGGCGGCGGAAGTAATGACGAAAGAGGCGCCGGTGAAGGTGTCGACGTTCTGACACCTGCGACACAGCAGGGTCTGGCCAGCGCAGGGGCGCGGCAGGGTTTTCATAACGAGACGGAGACAAGACATGATGCAAAGAAGGCAGGTATTGGCCTGGGGCAGCGCGAGCGCGCTCGGGCTGCTGGGCAGCGGCACCGCGCAAGCGCAGGCCTACCCGGGTGGCCCAATCACCTTGGTGCTGCCGCTGCAGGCAGGCACCGCGTCGGATGTGGCCGTGCGCCACATGGCCGACCGCTTGGGTCAGCGCATGGCGGGCAACAGTTTCGTGGTGGAGAACGTTGCCGCTGCGGCCGGCCTGGTCGGGCTGGAGCGCCTGAGCCGGGTGCGCCCCGATGGCCGCACGGTGGCCGCGCTCAACAACAGCATCATGACCATCCTGCCGCACCTGCAGGCCAAGAACATCAAGGTGGACACGCGGCGCGACCTCGTGCCGGTGGCCGGCATCGCCAACATCCCCACGTTCTTTGCCGTGCCGGGCAACTCGAACATCAAGACGATTGCCGACCTCATCAAGACCGCCAAAACCGAGCGCGTAACTTACTCGTCGGGCGGCATCGGCAGCCCGCAGCACATGGCCACCGAGATGTTCAACGCCTACACCGGCAGCAAGCTCGAGCACGTGCCTTACCGCGGCGCCAGCCAGGCCGCACTGGCGGTGGCCACAGGCGAGGTGCAGGTGATGTCGATGGCCCTGTCGCTGGCCCAGCCGTTCCTGTCCGAACAGCGCGTGCGCCTGATCGGCTACTGCGGCAGCGAGCGCCACGCGCAGTTCCGTGAGCTGCCCACGCTGCAGGAAGCGGGCGTGAAGAACTACGACTATTCCTCCTGGATCGCCCTCTTCCTGCCGCGCGATGTGCCGCAGGACGCGCTGGCCGAACTGCGTCGCCAGGCGCAGGCCATCGCGCTGGAACGCGACTTCCAGGTTCAACTCATCCGCTCGGGGCTTGAGCCCTGGGCGCGCAACGAACAACAGCTCGCACGCATCGTCGAACAAGACTACGTGCGCTGGGACAAGATCATTCGCGACGCCAACATCCCGACCACCTGAGGGGGCGCGCATGAAAACACCCCCACCCCTGCACCTGGCCGGCTACCAGGGCGGCACGTCCATCCTCACCGGGGCGCTCACGCACCTGGCGCGCCGGCTTGACGACAGCAGCGTGGGCACGCCCCACCTGCTGACCGACGTGACCGCCATCGGCCAGAGCGCGGCGTCGCTGTTCGACTCGGTCGAGCGCGGCGAGCGGCAGATCGGCTACATGGCTTCGGGCTACCTCTCGGCGCGTGTGCCCGAGCTCGCCGTGCTCGACCTGCCGTTTTCCGTGCAGGACCGCGCCGCGGCGCTGGCCGCACTCGATGGCCACGCGGGCGACCTGCTGCGCGACGCCGTGGCGCGGCAAAGCGGTTTTCATGTGCTCGCGTTCTGGGACAACGGCTTTCGCCACATCTCCAACGCCGTGCGCCCGTTGCGCTCGCCGGCCGACTGCCAGGGCCTGGTGATCCGCACGCTCGACAGCGAGCTGTACCGCCAAGCGCTCGGCGCACTCGGCTTCAAGGCCATGACCACCGACGTGAAAGAGCTCGTCCGGGTGGTGCAGGACGGCACCGTGCAGGCGCAGGAGAACCCGCTCACCAACCTGCTCGCCTTCGACCTCTGGAAGCACCACCCGCACGTGAGCATGAGCGGCCATTTCTTTGGGGTGCTGCTGCTGGTGTGCCCACGCACCTGGCACGAGCAACTCAGCATGGCACAGCGCGCCGAACTGCAAGCCGCTGTGGACGAAGCCACCGCCCTGCAGCGCAAGAGCGCCGCCGCGCAGGACGACAGCGCGCTGCAACGCCTGCGCGCCCTGGGCGTGCAGGTGCTTGGCCCCGAAGACATGGACCTGCCCGCCCTGCGCGAAGCCACCGCCACCGTGCGGGAGCGCTACCTGCAAAGCCTGCCAGCCGAGCTGGTGCAGGCCTACCTGCACGCCGACGCACATGAGCCCGCCGTGCCCTGAAACACGCCCCCGCTTTTCTTCAACCTCCCTCCACTTCCAAACGCCGCCCCATGAAAGTCAAAGCCATCCGTTTCCACGCCGCCGGTGAACCCAGCGTGCTCCAGCTCGACGAGCTGGACCTGCCCGAGCCCGGTGCGGGTGAGGTGCGCATTCGCCACACCGCCATCGGCCTGAACTTCCAGGACATCTACGCCCGCTCGGGCCAGTACCCCGTGCCCACACCCAGCGGCCTGGGCACCGAGGCGGCCGGCGTGGTGGAAGCCGTGGGCGCCGGCGTGACCGACTTCAAGGCCGGCGACCGCGTGTGCTACATCAGCGGCCCGGTGCTGGGCGCCTACGCCACCCACCGCAACTACCCCGCCGAGCGCCTGCTGCATTCGCCTGACGGCGTGAGCGACGAACAGCTTGCGGCCATGATGCTCAAGGCCATGACGGTCGAGTACCTCATGCGCCGTTGCTACCCGGTGCAGAAGGGACAGCACGTGCTCATGCACGCGGCTGCGGGCGGCGTGGGTCTGCTGGCCGGCCAGTGGGGCCGCCACCTGGGCGCACACATGATCGGCGTGGTGGCCGGCCCGGAAAAGGCGGCGCTGGCCAAGGCCCACGGGTACGAACACGTGATCGACCGCCTCACCGAAGACGTGGCCGAACGCGTCAAGGCCATCACCGGTGGCGCGGGCGTGCCGGTGGTGTACGACTCGGTGGGCAAGAACAGCTTCGAGCAGTCGCTCAACAGCCTGTCTCCGCGCGGCTACTTCGTCTCGTTCGGCACCACCACCGGCGCACCACCGCCCGTGGCGGCCGCCACGCTGCAGAAGGCGGGCTCGCTCTATTTCACGCGCCCCACGCTGGTGACCTACACCGCCTCCACCGCCGACCTGCGCGCTTCGGCCGCCGCGGTGTTCGAGCTGTGCGCCAGTGGCGTGCTGAAGGTGTCGATCAACCAGCGCTACGCCCTCACCGACACCGCCCGGGCCCACACCGAACTGGCCGCTGGCCGCACCTCGGGCTCCAGCGTGATCCTGCCCTGACACAGCACACACCAGCACAACCGCCCCCATTTGTTTGAAAGGGAATCCGACGCCGGCCCCATGGAGGCTGGCGCAATGTTCGAAGCAGGCAGAAACCGGGCCCACGCCCTCACATCAGGAGACAAGACCATGATCAAGTTCGTCAGAAACACCTTGCTGGCCAGCGCCATCGCCGCCGTCGGCCTCTCTAGCGCCTACGCGGAAAACATCCGCCTGCGCATCGCCTCGGGTCACCCCGCGGTGAACACGTACGTCAACCTCATGCAGACGTTCTTCGTGCCCGAGGTGACCAAGCGCGTGGCCGAACGCACGCAGCACAAGATCGAGTTTGTGGAGGGCTACGGTGGCTCCATGGTCAAGACGGCCGACACGCTGGAAGGCGTGCAGACCGGCATCATCGACATCGGCGGCTACTGCTTCTGCTTCGAGCCTTCCAACCTGCCGCTGCACGGCTTTCAGGTGATGCTGCCGTTTGGCACCATGAGCCCCGAACGCAGCGTGAAGCTCGCGCGCAGCGTGTACGACAAGGTGCCGTACATGTCGCAGGTGTTCGAAGACAAATACAACCAGAAGCTGCTCGGCCTGATCTCCGACAACGGCTACAACCTGGGCACCACCTTTGACTGGAACACCATCAGCGACCTCAAGGGCAAGAAGCTCGCGGGCGCCGGCCTGAACCTGAAGTGGCTTGAATACGCGGGCGCGGTGCCGGTGCAGTCGGCCCTGCCAGAGGCCTACACCGCCATGCAGACCGGTGTGTACTTCGGCTGGATCATGTTCCCCTCGGCCTGGGTGAACTTCAAGCTCAACGAAGTCGCCAAGTACTACACGCAGATCGGCTTTGGCGCCATCACCTGGCACGGCCTCACGATCAACAAGAACCGCTTCAACCGCCTGCCCAAAGAAGTGCAGGACATCATCGTGGAAGTGGGCCGCGAGTACGAAGCCAAGACCGGCACCGTCAACGAAGAGGGCTACCCCAAGCAGATCGAGCAGCTCAAGACGCTGGGCGTGGCGGTGAAGTCGGTGCCGGACAACGTCAAGCTGGAATGGGCGAACTCGCTCAAGGGCTGGCCGCAAGAGAAGGCGACCGAGCTCGACAAGCAGGGCCTGCCCGCCACCCAGGTGCTGAAGATTGCCCTGGAAGAGGCCGAGAAGCTGGGCCACAAGTGGCCGCTGCGCTACGAGATCAAGTAAGCCCCGCGCGCACCCACGACGTTTGACAAGGCACCACCATGGACATGCTCAGGCGGCTGAACGACCGCATCACCAAACTCTTCCTTGTGCTGGCGGCCGTTCTGGCCTTCCTGCTGTGTTTCCTCGTGGTGGCCGACGTCGTCGGCCGAGGGGCCTTCAACAGCCCCGTCAAGGGCACGACCGAAATCGTGTCCCTCTCCATCGTCGTCATCTGCTTCCTGCAGGCGGGCTTTGCGATCCGCTCGGGCGGCATGCTCAACGTGGACATGTTCGTGAGCAAGGGCAGCCCGCGCACGCAAAGCGTGATGGCCTGCGTGGCGGCCCTGGCCGGCCTGGTGTTCTTCGGCCTCATCTGCTACGGCAGTGTCGAAGGCGCCATGCACGCCTGGACCTCCAACGAGTTCGAAGGCGAAGGCGCCATGCGGGTACCGGTGTGGCCGGCCCGCTTTGTGGTGGTGACTGGCACGTTCCTGGCCAGCGTCAGCTACCTGCTGATGCTGCTGCAGAACCTGGACAACGCGATCCACGGCCGCGCACCGGCGACCTTCTCCACTTCCCACTGAACGAAGCACCATGCAAAACCCCACCGATCTGCTGATCCTCATCGGCGCTCTGTTGACGCTGGTCTTCTCGGGCATCCACATTGCCGTAGCCCTGGGCCTGTGCAGCATGCTGGGCCTGTTCCTGATGACGGGCGACGTGAACGGCATGATTTCGTTCGCCTCCAGCACCGCCTACGAGGCCCTGCGCGACTACATCTTTGCCGTCATCCCGCTGTTCATGCTGATGGGCGAATTCCTCGCCAAATGCGGCGCCGCGCGTGATCTGTTCACCCTCGTCAACCGCTCCATGCACCGCATACGGGGGCGCCTGGGCACGGCCACCGTGCTGGCCAACGCGCTGTTTGCCTTCGTCACTGGTGTGTCGATTGCGGCGGCGGCAGCGTTTTCCAAGATCGCCTACCCCGAGATGCGCCGCCACGGCTACGAGCGCAAGTTCGCGCTGGGCTGCATCGCCGGCAGCGCCTGCCTGGGCATGCTCATTCCGCCTTCGGTGCTGATGATCGTGTGGGGTGTGCTCACCGAGCTGTCCATCGGCAAGCTCTTCATTGCCGGCATCATCCCCGGCGTGCTGGTGGTGGTGCTCTATATCGCCTACATCACATGGGTGGCCTACATGCAGCCGCACCGGGTGGGCGAAGGCCCCAACATTCCGGCCGTGCAGCAGAAAGAGCTGGACCGCGAGAACGACGTGCCTGAAGCCGACCTGCGCGCCATCCTGTGGAGCACGGTGGGCATCGTGGCACTCATCGTCATCGTGCTCGGTGGCATCTGGTTCGGCTTCTTCACGCCCACCGAAGGCGCGGGCGTGGGTGCCACGCTGGCGCTGGCACTGGCCATGTCGCGCGGCATGAAGCTCAAGGAGATGCTCGAAGCCGTGGTGTCCGTGGGCCGCACCTCGGCCCCGCTGCTGCTGTTGCTGGTGACCGCGCAGCTTTACTCGCGCGTGCTCTCCATGACCGGTGTGACCGGCATGGCGCAAGACTTCTTCTCGCAGTCGGGCCTGTCACCGTACACCGTGCTCCTGCTCATGGTGCTGGTGTGGTTCGTGCTCGGCATGTTGATCGATTCGATCTCCATCATCCTGCTCACGGTGCCGGTGTTTGCACCGGTGGCCATGGCGCTGGGCTTTGACCCGATCGCCTTTGCAATCCTGGGCATTCTGGCGATTGAAACCGGCTTGCTCACGCCGCCCTTCGGCATTCTGGTGTTCACCGTGAAGGCCTCCATACCGGACGAACCCGACCTGAAAAACGGCGAGATTTTCCGCGGCTGCATTCCCTACTGGATCGTGCTGCTGATCGCCATCGTGACGATCGCCATCTTCCCCGCGCTGGCCACCTGGCTGCCCAACCTCGCCCTTGCCAACCCCTGACCCTCGACAGAAAGCGAATTCATCCATGGCTGCTTACTGGCTCTCCCGCTGCCTCGTGCGCGACCCCGTGCAATACAAGAAATACACCGACCGCGTGCCCGCCATCGTGGCCGCGCACGGCGGCAAAGTGCTGGCGCGCGGTGGTCGCTACCAGATCATGGAAGGCCCGGAAACCTTCCACCGCTTTGTGGTGATCGAGTTCCCCACGCTCGAAGCTGGCGTGAAGTGCTTTCAGTCGCCCGAGTACACCGAAGCGGCGTCGTTCCGCCGCGGTGAAGCGGGTGTCGTTGAAAACGTCATCGTTGAAGGCGGCGACGCCACGGTATGAGGAACACCCCTTCTCCGGTCTGTTGAAACCCCATTCCCTCGTCCATTCAATTCCTATGAGCTACCTGTTCACTCCCACCCCCGTCACCGGCGTGCCCATCGTGGGCCAGGCCGAGTTGTTCCCTGTGCACCGCGTGTATTGCGTGGGCCGCAACTACGAGGACCATGCCAAAGAGATGGGCTTCACCGGGCGCGAGCCGCCTTTCTTCTTTCTGAAGCCGGCCGACACGGTGCTGGTGGTGCCGGCCGGTGAGACCGGGCGCATGCCCTACCCCACGCTCACCCAGAACCTGCACCACGAGATCGAGCTGGTGGTGGCCATTGGCAAGGGCGGCAAGTCGATCAAGGCGGCCGACGCCATGGCCCACGTGTTCGGCTACGCGGTCGGCCTGGACATGACCCGGCGCGACCTGCAGAACGACATGAAGAAACAGGGCCGCCCGTGGTGCATCGGCAAGGGCTTTGACTTCAGCGCACCCATCGGCCCCATCACGCCGGTGGCCGCGGCGGGCGACATCGTCAACGCCGCGATCGCGGTGCAGGTCAATGGCGCGCCCCGCCAGGGCAGCCACATCCACAAGCTGATCTGGAACATCGCGGAAACCATCGAGCACCTCTCGGCCGCCTGGGAGCTGCAGCCCGGCGACCTGATCTACACCGGCACGCCCGAGGGCGTGAACGCCGTGGTGGCGGGCGACACGATGGTGGGCACCATCAGCGGCCTGACCGAGCTGCGCGTGCAGATGGTGTGAGTGGGAAGCACCCCCCTGCGCCGCTGCGCGGCTTCCCCCCTCTGTGGCGCGCCTTCGGCGCTTCGAGGGGGGACGGCATCTTGGGCCGGCGGAGCCGTCCCTCGATGCCTCTGGTGGCGTTGGTGCATGCGGGGGCATAAAAAAACGCGTGGGTCCTTTCAGACTCACGCGTTTTCTCTTTCTTGTCGTGGTGCGCGGGGGGGGACTCGAACCCCCACACCATTGCTGGCGTCAGGACCTAAACCTGGTGCGTCTACCAATTTCGCCACCCGCGCGCCTGGTCAGGTTGTGCCGTGTCACGCCGCCCGGAAAAACCGGTGGGTGGCAGGTTGGCCTCTTCATGGCAGCCCGAGATTCTATCCGCTGAGGCGGCCCGTTTCTGATGCCCTTAGGCGCCCAGCCGCTGCCGCAGGGCGCGCACCGCACTGCCCGGCGTGGTGAGCACCGGCACCCCCAGCGCGCGGTGCGTGGCGAACTGCGCCCGCGCCATGCTGAACTGCGACAGCGCGATCACACCGCAGCCTTGCTGCACCAGCGAGCGCGCAGCGTCCACCACGCGCGCGTCGTGGCCGGCGGCGTCGCCCTGGTTGAGCGCCTCCAGCGCGCCCACGGCCAGGCAGGAGAGCAGCTCGGTGCCCGGCGGGAACTCGGGCTCCATCGACCGCAATGTGGGCGCAAACGAGGCCACCAGGCCGATCTTTTCGCCGCGCGCCACGGCTTCGGCCACCATGGCTTCGTTGGGCTTGAGCACGGGCATGTGCGGGCGGCGCGCCGCCACCGCTTCAATGCAGGCACCAAACGCCGAGCAGGTGAACAGAATGCCCTGCGCCCCGGCCGCTTCGGCATACGCCGCGAGCGATTCAAAGCGCTGGTGCATGGCCGCACCGGGCGCACCGCCGTCGCGCACGAGGTCGGTGGCCAGGCTGTCGTCCAGCAGGTTCATGCGCTCGGCCTCGGGCCAGGCGCGCGCAAACTCTTCGTTGATGGGCGCCACCGAGTGGCCCAGCGCGTGGATCAGGGCAATGCGCATGGTCAGGCCGCGCTCCGCACACGGGCCGCAGGCAGGCGGCGCCCCTGGTTCCACCACACCAGCAGCACCAGCAGCAGCGCGGGCAGGTAGAACCAGTGGGGCGTGGGCCGGTCGGTGGGCACCTGCACGCTGGTCACGTCCCATCCTTGCTCAAAGCCGGACTTGGCCGCGCGCGTGCCGAACTTCACCTGCCCGATCTGCACTGCGCTGCCCAGTGGCACCAGCTGCAGGCCGGCATCGGTGAGGCGCTTGCGGCCATCCTCGCCCTGCTCGCCCAGCTGCACGGCCACGGTCTTCACCACGTCATCGCCTTCGATGGTCATGCCCTGGATCACCATCACGATGCGGTCGTCGGTGGGTACATCGCGCGCCACGTCATACACCTGGGTGGCGGGCACCGAGCGGTATTCGGGCGCAATGCGGTCCATGAAGAAGTCGGGGCGGAACAGCAGCACCACGGCGCACAGCAGCAGCGCGGTTTCCCACCAGCGGCTCTTCACGCGGAACCAGTTCATGGTGACCGCCGCAAAGATCAGCGTGGCCAGCGTGCAGGCCAGCAGCAGCCGCGTGAGCTCACCAGCGCCGTGCACGTTGATGAGCAACAGCTGCGGGTTGAAGATCCAGATGAAGGGCAGGATGACCGTGCGCAGCGCGTAGGTGGCGCCCTGCACGCCGGTCTTGATCGCGTCTTCGCCCGAAATCGCCGCCGCCGCAAAGGTGGCCAGCCCCACCGGCGGCGTGATGTCGCCCATGATCCCGTAATAGAAGACGAACAGGTGCACCGCGATCAGCGGAATGATCAGGCCCGACTGCGCGCCCAGCTCCACCACCACCGGCGCCATGAGCGTGGCCACCAGCACGTAATTGGCGGTGGTGGGCACACCCAGACCGAGCACCAGGCACACGAAGGCAATGAAGAGCAGCATCACCATCACGTTGCCCTGCGCCACGAACTCCACGAACTCCGTCATGCGCAGGCCCAGGCCGGTGAGCGTGATCGCCCCCACGATCACACCCGCGGTGGCCGTGGCCACACCAATGCCGATCATGTTGCGCGAGCCGTCGTTGAAGCCGTCCACCACCGAGCGCCAGCCCTGCAGCCAGGTGCCTGCGCCGCTGGTGCGGCGAAACATCGCAATCAACGGGCGCTGCGTGAGCATGAGCACGATCAGCACCGTGACGGCCCAGAACGCCGAGAGCGCGGGCGACATCTCTTCGACCATCAGGCACCAGATGAGCACCGCAATCGGCATGAGGTAGTGCAGGCCCGCGCGCACGGTGGGCCAGGTCTGCAAGGGCTTGGGGTCGTCGATGTCGATGTCATCGGGCAGGTCGGGGCAGCCGGCCGCCTGCTGCACCGAAAACAGGTACAGCCCCACCACCACAGCGGTGGCCGCGTAGGGCGCTGCCGCGCCCATGAGCGCCTTGATGGCCTGCAGCAGGTAGTACACGGCGCACACCACCACGATGCTGCCCGCGATACCGATGGCGTTGCGCATCAGGCGCACGCGCCAGGGCCGGTGCACCGTCTGCAGAATCGGCTGCATGCCCATCTTCAGCGCCTCCAGGTGCACGATGTAGAGCAGCCCGATGTAAGACAGCGTGGCCGGCAGGAAGGCGTGCTTGACGATGTCGGCGTACGGAATGCCCACGTACTCCACCATGAGGAACGCGGCCGCGCCCATCACCGGCGGCATGATCTGGCCATTGACCGAACTCATGGTCTCGATGGCACCGGCCTTCACGCCGCCATAGCCCGCCTTCTTCATGAGCGGAATGGTGAAGATGCCGCCCGAGACCACGTTGGAGACCGACGAGCCGGAGATCATGCCGTTGAGCGCGGACGACACCACCGCCACCTTGGCCGGCCCGCCGCGCAGGTGGCCCAGCGCCGCAAAGCTCACCTGCATCATGTAGTTGCCGCCGCCGGCGCGGTCGAGCAAGGCGCCAAAGAGCACGTACACAAAAATGGTGCCCGCCGACACACCGAGCGCAATGCCGTACACGCCCTCGGTGGTGAGCCACATGTGCGAGATCAGCCGGTTGACCGACGCGCCTTTGTGCGAAAGCACATCCGGCAGGTGCGGCCCGAGCAGGCAGTACGCGAGAAAGATCACCGCCAGCGCGGCCATGGGCCAGCCGACCGCACGGCGCGTGGCCTCCAGCAGCAGCACCACGCCGGCAAAGCCCACCACGATGTCCATGGTGTTGGGCTGGCCCGGTCGCGTGGCCAGCTGCGCGTAGAACAGCATGATGTAGGCGCCGCAAAACGCCGCCACCAGCGCCAGCAGCCAGTCGGCCCACGGCACGCGGTGGCGCGGCGAGCGCTTGAACGCCGGCCACGCCAGGAAGGCGAGGAACAGCGCAAAGGCCAGGTGGATGGCGCGCGCCTCGGTGTCGTTGAGGATACCGATGCCCAGCTCGAACGGCAGGGGCGAGGCATACCAGTACTGGAACAGCGCCCAGAGCATGGCGGTGGCAAACACCACGCGGGCCGTCCAGCCGGTGGGCTTGCGCCCGCCCGTGTCGCTGTCGGCCACCAGTTGCTGCAGGGCTTGCGGCGCTTTTTCAATGTCGGTGCTCATGGCGTCGGTTCCAGAAAACGGGGCAGCGGGCTGCCAAAAAAAATGGCGAAGAGTCCTTCGCCATCCAGGTGCGTGCGGGGGCGCCAGCGGGCTCCCGTCAGGTCACTTCACCCAGCCCTTTTCCTTGTAGTAGCGCAGCGCACCTTCGTGCAGCGGTGCGCTCAGGCCGTCCTTCACCATGCCCTCGTGCGTAAGGTTGGCCAGCGCCGGGTGCAGCTTCTTGAACTCGTCGAAGTTGTCGAACACCGCCTTGACCACCTGGTACACCGTCTCGGGCGAGGTCTTGCTGGAAGCCACCACCGTGGCCGACACGCCGTAGGTCTGCGTGGGCTGAGGGTTGTTCGGGTACAGGCCGCCGGGCAGCGTCACCTTGGCGTAGTAAGGCTTCTCGGCCACCAGCTTGTCCACAGCCGGGCCGGTGATGGACACGAGCTTGGCGCCGCAAGAGGTGGTGGGGTCCTGGATGTTGGCGCTGGGGTGGCCCACGGCGTAGTAGAAGCCGTCGATCTTGCCGTCGCACAGAGCCGGGCCGTGTTCGTCGGCCTTGAGCTCGGAGGCCAGCGAGAAGTCCGAGAGCTTCCAGCCCATGCCGGCGAGCAGCTCTTCCATCGAAGAGCGCGTGCCCGAGCCCGGGTTGCCCACGTTGAAGCGCTTGCCCTTGAAGTCTTCAAACTTGGTGATGTTGGCTTCCTTGCGCGCCACCACCGTGAAGGGCTCGGGGTGCACGGCAAACACGGCGCGCAGGTCGCCCCAGGCGCCCGCGTCCTTGAACTGGCCCACGCCCTTGAGCGCGTTGAACTGCACGTCGGACTGGGTGAAGCCCAGGTCGAGCTCGCCGGCCTTGATGGTGTTGACGTTGAACACCGAGCCACCGGTGGATTCCACCGAGCAGCGAATGCCGTGCTTGGCGCGGTCCTTGTTCACCAGCCGGCAGATGGCACCGCCGGCGGCGTAATACACACCCGTCACGCCACCGGTGCCAATGGTCATGAACTTCTGCTGCGCCTGCGCGGGCGCCATCGGCGAGAGCAAGGCAGCGGCGGCGGCCAGGGTGCTCAGGGTGAGGGACGTTTTTTTCATGCGGTGGGCTCCTGGTGGTTTCGACGGGTTGAAAAAAAGAGGCTTCGGGTGCAAGCAAGCTTCGTGCAGACCCGCTGCGATGGCGACGGGGTTTTCCCCCATCAGGCGGCCACCGCGCGGTCAATGGCCTGGGCCAGGCGCGAGACGATCTGTTCGAGCTCGGCGGGCGTGCTGATGAAAGGCGGCGCGAGCAACACGTGGTCGCCACAGCGGCCGTCCACCGTGCCGCCCGAGGGATACACCATCAGGCCGCCCTGCATGGCTTCGCTCTTGATGCGCACATGCAGCTTGCGTGCCGGGTCGAACCACTGTTTGCCCTCGCGTTCGGCCACCAGCTCGACGCCCCAGAACAGGCCACGCCCGCGGATGTCGCCCACATGGGGATGGTCGTCAAAGGCCGCGTGCAGCAGCGCCTGCAACTGCTGCCCGCGCTCGCGCACCTGCGCCAGCAGGCCGTCGCGCTGGATCACGCGCTGCACCGCCAGCGCTGCGGCGCACGCGATGGCGTGGCCGAGGTAGGTGTGGCCGTGCTGGAAGAGCCCGCTGCCTTGCCGAAACGCTTCCACCAGCCGCCCCTGCGCGAGCACCGCGCCAATGGGCTGGTACCCGCCGCCCAGGCCCTTGGCAATGGTGAGCAGGTCGGGCACCACGCCCTCCTGCTCGCAGGCATGCAGGGTGCCGGTGCGGCCCATGCCGCACATCACTTCGTCCAGGATCAGCAGGATGCCGTGGCGGTCGCAGAGCTCGCGCACGCCCTTGAAGTACCCGGGCACGGCCGTGAGCACACCGGCCGTGGCGCCGCCCATGGTCTCGGCCACGAAGGCCATCACGTTCTCGGCGCCGAGCTGGTCGATGGTGTCGGCGAGCTCGGCCACCAGCCGCTGTCCATACTGCTCGGCGGTTTCATCGGCGCGGCGGTCGCGGTACTCGTAGCAAGGCGACACGTGGGTCACGTCGATCAGCAGCGGCTTGAACTGCTCGCGCCGCCACGCGTTGCCTCCCACCGCCAGCGCGCCCAGCGTGTTGCCGTGGTAGCTCTGGCGCCGCGCAATGAAGTGGCGCCGCTGCGGCTGGCCGATCTCCACAAAGTACTGGCGCGCCATCTTCAGCGCCGCCTCCACCGCCTCGGAGCCACCGCTGACAAAGTACACGTGGCTCATGCCCGCAGGCGCGGCATCGATCAGCACATCGGCCAGTTCCTCTGCCACCTCGGTGGTGAAGAAGCTGGTGTGGGCGTAGGCCAGCTGGTCGATCTGCGCGTGCATGGCGGCCAGCACATCGGGGTGGCCATGGCCCAGGCACGACACGGCGGCGCCGCCGGAAGCATCGAGGTAGCGCTTGCCCTCGGCATCGATCAGGGTGATGCCCTCGCCATGCACGGCAACGGGGAGCGAATGGCGCAACTGGCGGTGAAAGACGCGGGAGGTGGTCATGCAATCAGGGCGGGTTGGAACGGGCAACTGGGGCGCAGTGTAGGCAGCGCGGGGGCCCGGCGAAAAATGCCTTTTTCACCCCGGTCCATGCCTTGCGGTTATGGGCCACCCATGAGTTCAAGGCATGGGCGTTGGCGCGTTTGGCATTTTTCGCGCAGGCATCGGCTGCCTACAGTGGAGCCCATGAACGCACCCCTTCCACAGACGCCGCACGTGTGCGTGCTCGGCGCCGGCATCGTCGGCCTGGCCACGGCCTGGCAATTGCGCCGCGACGGGTTTGATGTGACCGTGATCGACCGCGCGCAACCCGGCACGGGCGCCAGCGCGGCCAACGGCGCGCAGCTGAGCTACGCGTACGTGCAGCCGCTGGCCGACCCCGGCATCTGGCGCCAGCTGCCCAAGCTGCTGTTTGCCGCCGACTCGCCTTTGAAGCTGCGCCTGCAGCCCGATCCGCACCAGTGGGCCTGGGGCCTGCAGTTCCTGGCCGCGTGCCGCACCAGCGTGTCGCAGCGCACCACGGCCAGCCTGCTCGCGCTGGCGGCCGAGAGCCGTGCCGGCTTCGACCGCCTGTTGCAAGAGCACGCCATCGACTGCGACTTTTCTGCCACCGGCAAGCTGGTGCTCTACGCCGACGAAGCCAGCTTTGCCGCCGCGCGCCAGCAGATGGCGCTGCAGCACCAGCTGGGCAGCGTGCAGCACGCGCTGTCGCCGGCCGAGAGCGTGTCGGTCGAGCCTGCGCTGGCGGGCTACGCACCTCGCTTTGCGGGCGCCATTCACACGCCCAGCGAATGCGCAGCCGATTGCCACAAGGTGTGTGTGGCGCTGATGCAGCTGTTGCGCGAGCAAGGCGTGCGCTTTTTGCTAGACACGCCCGTCACCCAGCTGCTGCGCCGGGGCAGCCAGGTGGTGGCGGCCGACACGCCGCAAGGCCCCGTGCAGGCCGATGCCTTTGTGGTCGCGCTGGGCAGCGCTTCGCACCCCATGGCGCGCTCACTCGGCCTGCGCGTGCCGGTGTATCCGCTCAAGGGCTACAGCCTCACGGTGGACGTGTCTGACGCGCCCGGCGCCGCACCCCGCGTGAACGTGACCGACGCCGCGCGCAAGGTGGTGTTTGCGCGGCTGGGCCAGCGCATGCGCGTGGCCGGCATGGCCGAACTGGTGGGCGAGAACACCCACATTCCGGCCGATCGCATCGACTCGCTCGTGGCCAGCGCACGCGCGCTGTTTCCCCACGCCAGCGACTACCAGGACGTGCGGCCCTGGGCCGGCCTGCGCCCGGCCACGCCCACTGCGTTGCCCGTGATCGGGCGCCTGCGCGGCGGGCCGCAGAACGCGTGGTTCAACATTGGTCACGGTGCGCTGGGTTTCACGCTGGCCTTTGGCAGCGCTCAGCGGCTGGTGGCCCAGATGCGCGAACACCACGCGCCCCGGCTCAGCCAGCCGACAGGTCCTGCAACGCCTGCTGCATGCAGCGCGTGAAGGCGCGGGTGGTGAGCGAGTGCGGGCGCGCCGTGGGCCGAAGCACGCGCACGGTGGTGGGCACGGCAGGTTCGAGCTTGAGCACGTCGACCTTGTCCAGGTCGGCCGACGCGGCGGTGCAGCTCTCCACCATGGCCACGCCCACGCCGTGGTGCGCCAGCGCCAGGGCCACGTGGCAGGTCTGCACGGTCATCACTTCCTTGAGGCCGGCGCCGCTGTCGCGCACGGTGTGGGCCAGCAGCAGGCCCAGGGGGTCTTGCCCGTCCAGCGCGATCACGGGCAACCTGGAGAGCTGGGCGAGCGTGATGGTGCCGGCCTTCACCTGGCGAGCAGGCAGCAGGCCTTTGGGCACGACGCACACCACGTGGCGCTCGGCGAGTTGTTCCTGCACCAGGGCGGGGTGTGACACAGCGCTGAAGACGTAGCCGACATCGGCTTCCTGGAGCACGAGCGAGGAGATGATCTGCGGCGAATGCAGGGCTTCGTGCTGCACGCGCACGGTGGGGTGTTTTTCGCGAAAGAGGCGCATGGCGCGCGGGAACACTTCGTAGCTCAGGGCGAGCACGGTGAGCACGCGAAGCTCGCCTTTGCCGCGCCCGGCTTTGAGGCTGGCGGAGAGGCGCTGCACTTCGTCGAGCTGGGCAAACAGGCGTTCGATGTGGGGGTACAGCGTCTGCGCTTCTTCGGTGGGCCGCAGTCGCCCGCCGATGCGCTGGAACAGGGGAAAGCCCAGCTGGATTTCGGCGTGTTGCAGGGTGCGGCTCACCGCTGGCTGCGTGACGTTGATCATGCGGGCTGCCGCACTCACGCTGCCGGTGAGCATGACGGCGTTGAAGACTTCAATGTGTCGAAGGCGCATGCGGTCTATTGTTGACCATGTTTCCCACGGGCGATGGCGGTCACCGACGAGGGCGGGGTGAGGGCTCCGCTCATGTCCCCCGGGTCGGCTGCGCCGCCCCTCCTCCTTTACTTCGCTGCGCCCTCACCCCGCCCTCGCCGATGACCTACAGGCACGCCAACCGCTGGTGCACCAGCTCGGGTTCCAGCGCGCAGGCGGGTGGCGCTCTGCGCAGCGGGGTAAAGGAGGAGCCGGCACCCGCCGGCGGGGGACACCCGCGGAGCAGAGCGCCACCCGCCTGCGCGCCCGCGAAGCAGACGCACAAAAGCACTCAAACCCCAGCAGGCTCCCGCTTCACCCGGAACCAGGCCGCGTACATCGCCGGCAGGGCCAGCAAGGTCAGCACCGTGGCCACCACCAGCCCGCCCATGATCGCCACCGCCATCGGCCCCCAGAACACACTGCGCGACAGCGGAATCATCGCCAGCACCGCAGCCGCGGCCGTCAACACGATCGGGCGCATGCGCCGCACCGCCGCTTCCACGATCGCGTCCCACGCCGGCACGCCACGGGCGCGGTCCTGCTCGATCTGGTCGATCAGGATCACCGAGTTGCGCTGGATCATGCCCATCAAGGCAATCACCCCCAGCAAGGCCACGAAACCAAACGGCCGGTTCAGCAGCAGCAACGCACCCGCCACACCTGCCATCCCCATCGGGCCGGTCAGAAACACCAGCATCGAGCGGCTGAAACTCTGCAGCTGCAGCATCAGCAACGTGAAGGTGATGAACAGCATCAGGGGAATGCCCACCACGATCGAAGCCGAGCCCTTGCTGCTTTCTTCCACGGCGCCCGCCACCTCGATGTGGTACGCGCCCAGGCCGCGCGCGGCCCATGCGTCGCTGATGGCCTTGAGCTGTGGCTTGAGCTGCGCCGTCACGGTGGCGCCTTGCAAGCCCTCCACCACGTCGCCCTGCACCGTGATGGCGTAGTCGCGGTTCTCGCGCCAGAGCACGCCCGGCTCCCAGTCGAACACCGGCTTGGCAATCTGCAGCAAGGGAATGGCCTGGCCACTGGCGGTGGGCAGGTACGCATTGGCCAGGCTGGTGATGGCATCGCGCTCGTCCAGCGGCTGGCGCAGCACGATGTCGATGAGCTTGTCGCCGTCGCGGTACTGGCCCACCGTGGTGCCCGAGAGCAGCGTGCGCGCCGCTTGCGCAATGGACTGGCTCGACACGCCCAGGGCGCGCGCCTTGGCCTGGTCCACCTCCAGGCGCAGCTTCTTCACCGACTCGTTCCAGTTGTCGTTCACGCCGCGCATGTTGGGGCTCTCGCGCAGGGCCTGCTTCACCTCGTCGGCCAGACCGCGCAACACCTGCGGGTCGTTGCCGACCACGCGGAACTGCACGGGATACGGCACGGGCGGGCCGTTGGGCAGCAGCTTCACGCGACCGCGCACCTCGGGGAATTCGGTCGCCAGCAAGGCGGGCAGCGCCTTGCGCAAGCGCTCGCGCGTCTTCAGGTCTTTGGGCAGCACGATCATCTGCGACACGTTGGTCTGCGGAAAGATCTGGTCCAGCGGCAAGTAAAAGCGCGGCACGCCCGAACCCACCCAGGTGGTCACGCTGCGCACGCCCTCTTCCTTGGCGAGGCGGCTCTCGACGCGGCGCGCCACCTCGTCCATGGCGCGGATGCTGCTGCCTTCGGGCAGCCACACATCCACCAGAATCTCGGGCCGGCTCGAGTCCGGGAAGAACTGCTGCTGCACCTGCCCCATGCCCACAATGCCCAGCACAAAGGTGAGGATGGTCGCGCCGATGGTGAGCCAGCGGTGGTGCACACACCAGTTCACCAGCGCACGAAAGCGCACGTAGAAGGGGCCGTCGAACACCTCGTGCGGCTCGCCCTCGCCATGCGGCTTCACCTTGAGCAGCACCACGCCCAGGTAGGGCACGAACAGCACCGCCACCACCCACGAGATCACCAGCGCCAGCACCGTGACGGCGAAGATCGCAAAGGTGTATTCGCCCGTGGTGGAGTTGGCCAGGCCGATGGGCAGGAAGCCGGCGGCGGTGATCAGCGTGCCGGTGAGCATGGGCATGGCCGTGGCGTCCCAGGTGAAGGTGGCGGCGCGCACCATGCTGTAGCCCTCTTCGAGCTTGCGCACCATCATCTCCACCGCAATGATCGCGTCGTCCACCAGCAGGCCCAGCGCAATGATCAGCGAGCCCAGCGAAATCTTGTGCAGGCCGATGCCCCAGTAATACATGGCCAGGAAAGTGATGGACAGCACCAGCGGAATGGTGACAAACACCACCAGGCCGGGGCGGATGTCGAGCACGTAACTGCGCAAGCCCCGGCCCCCCGGGCGCTTGTGCAGGCCGAGCGCCAGAAAGCTCACCGCCAGCACGATCACCACCGCCTCGATCAGCACCTTCACGAACTCGTTGACCGAGGTCGTCACCGCGCTGGGCTGGTCCTGCACGTGCGCCAGCGTCATGCCGGCGGGCAAGGTGGCTTCGATGTCGGCCACGGTGGTGTGCAGCGCCTTGCCCAGGGCAATGATGTCGCCGCCCTTGGCCATGGAGATGCCCAGCGCGATGCTGTCCTGGCCTTCGTGGCGCACCATCACCTGCGGCGGGTCCACGTACCCCAGCTGGATCTGCGCGATGTCGCCCAGGCGGATCTGCGTGCCGTTGGCCGCCCGGATCGGCATGGCGCGCAGCTGCTCCACGGAGTTGAATGCCCCGGCCACGCGCACCTGCACCACGTCTTGCGGTGTCTGCACCGTGCCGGCCGACTCCACCGCGTTTTGCTGGCCCAGCGCGTCAAGCACCTGCTGCAGGTTCAGGCCCAGTGTGGCCAAGCGCTTTTGCGAGATTTCGATGTAGAGCTTTTCGTCCTGCACGCCAAAGAGCTCGACCTTGCTCACGTCGCGCACGCGCAGCAGCCGCTGGCGCACATCGTCGGCCACCGACTTCTTCTCTGCCGCCGAGAAGCCCTCCCCCTGCAGCGCATAGATGACGCCGTAGACATCGCCGAACTCGTCGTTGAAGAACGGCCCCACCACCCCTTGCGGCAGCGTGCCGCGCATGTCGCCGATTTTCTTGCGCGCCGTGTACCAGATCTGCGGCACCTCCTGCGCCGCGGCGGCGTCTTTCAGCTGGAACAGGATGAGCGCTTCGCCCGGCTTGGAGTAGCTGCGGATCTTGTCCGCGTAGGGCACTTCCTGCAGCGTTTTTTCAATGCGGTCGGCCACCTGCTCGGCGACCTGTTCGGCGGTGGCACCGGGCCAGTAGGCGCGCACGACCATGGCCCGGAAGGTGAACGGCGGGTCTTCGTCCTGACCCAGCTGGAAGTAGGCCGCCACGCCCAGCACCATCAGCACGATCATGAGGTAGCGGGTGAAGGCCTGGTGGTCCAGCGCCCATTGCGAAAGGTTGAAGCGCGACACCCACGAGCTGGGGTGATCGGGCGTGGTGTGGGACGCGTCTTGCATGCCGGGCCTCACTGCGCCGCGGCGGTAAAGCGCGTGACCTTCTGGCCCGGCGACAGCACGTGCCCGCCAATGGCCACCACCTCTTCACCCGGCTTGAGGCCGGAGAGCACCACCATCTGGTTGCCATCGGCACCGCCCACCTGCACCTGGCGCGGCTGCACCGTGCTGGTGGCGGCATCAAACACCCACACCGCGGAGCCCGAGCGGTCGCCCTGGTCCGAACGCATCAGCGCACTGGTGGGCAGCTTGATCACCGGCGCCGCCGCCGAAGCGCTGCCCAGCGTCACGTACGCGGTGGCGCCCAGGGGCACGGTGGCTTGGTCGGGCAGCGAGAGCTTGACCTGGTAGGTGCGGGTGGCGGCGTCGGCACTGGCGGCCACCTCGCGCACGGTGGCTTGCAGCGGCGCTGCGCTGGTGGCCGTGCCCGCGCCCGCCCACAGGCGAACCTGCGCAGAAAGCCCGGCCTGGATCTGTGCCACCCGGTCTTCGGGCACGGCAATCACCACGTCGCGTGCACCATCGCGCGCCACGCGCACCACGGGGGTGCCGGCGGCCACCACCTGGCCCACTTCAGCGTCCACGGCCAGCACCACACCGGCGCCATCGGCCAGCAAGCGTGCGTAGCCGGCCTGGTTGCCCTGCACCGCGCCTTGCGCCTTGGCCTGGCGCAAGGTGGCCTCGGCAGACTGCAGCGTGGCCTGGCGCCTTTCGATTTCAGCCCCGCTCACAAAGCCTTGCTGCTGCAGGTCCTGGTAGCGCTTGAGATCGGCCGCGGCCAGATCGCGCTGCGTTTGCGCCGCGCTCACCTGCGCCTGCGCCGCCTGGCTGGAGAGCGCCAGATCCTGTGCGTCGAGTTGCGCCAGCAGCTGGCCCGCCTTCACCCGCTGCCCCACCTCGGCCGGCCGCTGCACCAGCTTGCCGCCCACCCGAAAGCCCAGCCGCGACTCGGTGCGCGCCCGCACCTCGCCGGCGTATTCGCTGCGCGCCACCACCGGGCCGGTGCCCACGGTGTGCAGCTTGACCGAGCGGATCGGCTCTTCAGGGGCGGGGGGACGGGAGCAGGCGCTCAGCGCCGCAACGGCGCTCGCGATCAGGACAAAATGCAGTCTTTTCATGGCGTTGCAGCGGGTTCGGGTGGGGGAGCACTGGACCGGGGAATGCGCACCAAAGGCACAATTCGCTAATGACTGACCGGTTAGTAACCAAAATTGTAGAGCATCAAACGGGCCAGACTGCATGACAAAACCGTCATCCAACGGGGCCGACACCGTGCCACTGGGCTCGGGCGTCGGGCACTACGAGAACTTTCCCGTGGCCTCCTGGCTGTGCCCGCCAACCCTGCGCCCGGCGGTCGCCGCCATCTACCACTTCGCCCGCACGGCCGACGACATCGCCGACGAAGGCGACGCCAGCACCGAACAGCGCCTGGCCGACCTGGCCGCCTACCGCGCCGAGCTGCACCACGCGTTGCAGCCCACCTCGCGCGCCACGCTGGACATGCCCACGGCGCGCTGGCCCGGCATCTTCCTGCCGCTGGGCGCCGCAGTGCGGCGCCATGCCCTGCCGGCCAACTGCCTGCACGACCTCATCAGCGCCTTCGAGCAAGACACGCGCCACACCGCGACCCGCCACCGCCCGGCCCACACCCCCGAGTTGCTGGCCTACTGCCGGCTTTCTGCCAACCCGGTGGGGCGCCTGCTGCTGCACCTCTATGGCGTGCGGGACGAGGTGTCGCTGCAGCAGAGCGACCAGATCTGCAGCGCCCTGCAGCTCATCAATTTCTGGCAAGACCTCAGCGTGGACCTGCCCCGCCAGCGCTGCTACTTGCCGGCCGACACGCTCGCGCGCCACGAGGTCACGGTGGAAGACTTCGAAACCGACCGACCCTCACAGTTAGCGGCCATGCAGGCGGTGGTGGCCGAACTGTGTGCCCATGCGCGCGGCCTGATGCAGCAAGGCGCCCCGCTGGTGCACCGGGTGCCGGGGCGTGCGGGCTGGGAACTGCGCCTGGTGGTGCAAGGCGGCCTGCGCATCCTGGACCGCATTGCCGGGCAGCCCCACCGCAGCTGGCAGCAGCGCGTCACCCTCCACAAGGGCGACCTGCCCGTGCTGGCCTGGCGCGCGCTCTGGATGTGAGGCCGGGCCAGGCTCAGGGCTCGCCGATGTCTTCGTTCCAGAGCTGCGGTTCGGCCGCGATGAAATCGCGCATGAGGTGCACGCAGGTGGGGTCTTGCAGCACCTCCACCGCCACGCCCCGGCTGCGCAGCCAGGCTTCTTCGCCCATGAAGGTCTGGTTCTCGCCCACCACCACTTTCGGAATGCCGTAGAGCGCGATGGCGCCGCTGCACATGGGGCATGGCGACAGCGTGGTGTAGATGACCGATTCCTGGTAGACGCGGGCAGGCTGGCGGCCGGCGTTTTCCAGCGCGTCCATTTCGCCGTGCAGGATGGCGCTGCCCTGCTGCACGCGGCGGTTGTGGCCACGGCCAATGATGCGGCCCTGGTGCACGATCACCGAGCCAATGGGGATGCCGCCTTCGGCGCGGCCGAGGCGGGCTTCTTCGATGGCGGCCTGCATGAAGGGGTCCATGGCATGTCCTTGAACGGGTGGCTCACCGGGTGGTGGCCTTCGCGGCATTGTGAAGCAGGCTTCGTGCCGCGAACCCGCCCGGCAGCAGGCTCGGGCCGGTTCAAGCCCGGGGCGCCTGGGGGGTTTCCATTTCGGCCGCACCACCCACCACTGGCGCCTCGTCCACGGCGTGCGGTGCGTGGGGTTCGGGTGGGTCGAGCTCGGCGCGGTGGCGCGGCAAGTAGCCCGGGTATTCGCGTTGAATGAAATCGATCAGCGATTCGCGCACGTGGCAGCGCAGGTCCCACGCAGCGGGGGCCGAGGCGGCTGTCACAAGGCAGCGCAGCTGCATCGCCTTGTCGCCTGCCTCGGTCACCTGCAGCAAGGCAAAGCGCTTGTCCCAGTGGGGTGAAGCCTCGCAGGCTTTCTGCAGGGCTTCGCGCAAGGGCGCCAGCGGCATGCGGTAGTCAACCCACAAAAACACGGTGCCGATCAGCTCGGAGGTGCGCCGCGTCCAGTTCTGGAACGGCTTCTCGATCCAGTACTGCAAGGGCACCACCAGGCGGCGCTGGTCCCAGATGCGCACCACCACGTAGGTGCCGGTGATTTCTTCGATCACGCCCCATTCGTTCTCGACGATCACCACATCATCGATGCGGATGGGCTGGCTCAAACCGATCTGCAAACCCGCAATCAGGTTGCCCAGCACCGGGCGAGCGGCAAAGCCCGCCACGATGCCCACCACCCCGGCCGAGGCCAGCAGGCTGGTGCCGATCTGGCGAACCGCCGGAAAGGTCATGAGCATGAGCGACACGCCGATCAGCACCACCATGCCCTGCACCGTGCGCGAGAGCACCTGGGTCTGCGTCTGGATGCGCCGCGCAGCGAGGTTGTCGGCCACGGCCAGCGGGTTGGCGTCGGCCACACCCCGGGCCACGCCATGCACGGCGCGCGCCAGCAGCCAGGTCAGCACGGCGATGAACAGCAGGCTGAAGAGGCGCTCCACGCCCGAGACCCATGCCAGCCCCTCGGGCCGCTGCTGCCAGGCCAGGCCGAGCGCCAGCAGGTACAGCAGCACGTGCGCAGGCGACTCGATGGCGCGCGCCACGCTGGACAACATGGGCGCACGCGGGGCCATGCGCCGCACCACCCGCCGACCCAGGCGAAACACCAGCTCGGCCAGCGCCAGCAGCGGTATCACCAGCACCAGCGCGGGGAACCAGTCGGCATGCATGAAGGGAAAAACGTCGGAGAACCAGTGAGCCACATTCATGACCCATGTTAGTCGCTGGGGATCGCGCACCCACCCGTGGTCTACAGTGCAAGCTGGCTTGACGAAGGGATGGCACGCATGCAGACAAGAATCGTGATCGTGGGTGGTGGCGCAGGGGGTCTGGAACTGGCCTGCAAGCTGGGGCGAAAACTGGGCGCCGAGCAGGTCACGCTGGTGGACGGGCAGCTCTTTCATATCTGGAAGCCCTCGCTGCACGAAGTGGCCGCCGGCACGCTGGACATTCACCAGGAAGGGCTGTCCTACGAGATGCTGGCGCACGACAACCGCTTCACCTTCTGCCTGGGCGCCATGACGGCGCTGGACGCCACGTCCAAAGTGATCACGGTGGCGCCGGTGGCCGACGAACACGGCGAGGTGCTCATCCCCGAGCGCACCCTGCCCTTTGACCAGCTGGTACTGGCCGTGGGCAGCACCGCCAACCACTTCAACGTGCCCGGCGCGGCCGAACACACGCTCTCGCTCAACCGCCCGGCCGACGCCGAGCACTTCCGCCTGCGCATGCTCAAGCTGCTCACGGCCGCCGAGCTGCGCAAGAGCGCGGGCTCGGCGGCCCAGGTGCGCACGGTGATCATTGGCGGCGGCGCCACCGGCGTGGAGCTGGCGGCCGAGCTGCGGGAAGCCAGCGTGGTGCACTCGCGCTACGGGTTTCGCCGGCTCGATCCCTTGAATGATGTGCAGATCACGCTGCTCGAAGGCGCCGACCGCATCCTGGCCCCGCTGCCCGAGAAGGTGTCGCAGGCGGCCGCACAGCTCCTGAAGGAACGCCACGTGACCATCGAGACCGGCTGCCGCGTGGCGCGCATCACGCCGCAGCACGTGGAAGACGCCACCGGTCGCGTGTTCCCGGCCGACCTGGTGGTGTGGGCTGCGGGCATCAAGGCGCCCGACATGCTCGCCACACTCGGCCTGCCCACCAACCGCTCAGGCCAGCTGGCGGTGGCGCCCAACCTGCTCGTGCAGGGCCAGCAGGACATTTACGCGCTGGGTGACTGCGCCGCATGCCCCACGGCCGCCGGCGCCTTTGTGCCCCCGCGCGCGCAGGCCGCGCACCAGCAGGCCAGCTACCTGGTGGACGCGCTCACGCGCCGCGCCATGGGCCAGCGCGCACGCACGGCGCCCTACGTCTACAAAGACCACGGTTCGCTGGTGTCGCTGGGCACGCAGACCTCGGTGGGCAACCTCATGGGCAGCCTGTTTCGCTCGACCTGGTACGTGCAGGGCATGTTCGCGCGCCTGATGTACGTGAGCCTGCACCTGATGCACCACCAGGCCGTGCTGGGCAGCCTGCGCACCGGCGTGCTCGCGGTGGCGCGCTTCCTGGTGAAGCGGGCCACGCCGCTGGTCAAGCTGCACTGAGCGGCGCGGGCTCGCGCGGTCACACCGCCTGCGGCCCGGGCGTGCCGTCCTGCACCACAAAACGCGCCTGCGTCTCGATGCCGCTGTCGGCGCGGGTCACGTCGTCGAGCACGCGCAGTGTGGTCGTCCAGCGCTGCGGCGTCACCTCACACACCGCATAGCCGCGTTGGTCCGGGCGCGACAGCACGATGTGCGGGTTGAGCTCGGCCAGGCGCTTGGCCTGCTCCCGCGTGACGCTGCTGGCCGACGAGATGGAGGTGCCGCAGAATTCGCTGCCAATCACCGCAGACTGCGGGTCCGAGAAATCGGCGAGCACGCGGCTCACGCAGTTCTGGTGGATGTCACCGCCCACCCACACCGTGTTGCGCGGCGGGGTGCGGCGCACGGCGTCCAGCAGGCGCTGGCGGCTGGCGGGATAGCCGTCCCAGGTGCCGCGCGAGTAGCGCTGCTCGGGCGCGCGCCGGTGGTTGCGCTGGGAGAACAGCGTCTGCTGCGCCAGCACGCTCCAGCGTGTGCCGCCAGCCGCGTCTTGCGCCAGCCCCTGCTCCACCCAGCGCTCCTGCGCCTGGCCCAGCAGGGAGCGCGCGGCGTCCTGCAGCTCGGCGCATTCCTGGGGCGACACGCCGCCGCGCTGCGCCGGTGCACTGCAGGCCTCTTGGTCGCGGTACTGGCGTGTGTCGAGCACGTGAAAGCGCAGCAGCTGCCCCCAGGCGTGGCGGTCGTAAATGCGCACGGCGTCCGGCGTGCCCAGGCCCCCCGGCCCGTGGGCCAGCACCGAGGCGCGCAGCGGCATGTTTTCAAAGAAGGCCTGGTAGCCCGCGCCACGCCGTTGCTGGAAGGCGGCGGGCGAGCCCTGGCCTTGCAGGCCGACGTAGTCGTTGTGCACTTCGTGGTCGTCCCAGGTGACAAGCCAGGGGCAGGCGCGGTGCGCGGCCTGCAGGTGGGCGTCGCTGCGGTAGAGGGCGTAGCGGTCGCGGTAGTCGTCCAGCGTCTGTGCCACGGGCAGCGTGTGCGTGCGCACCAGCCGGTCCAGCGCCGGGGCTTTGGGCATCGCGTATTCGTAGATGTAGTCGCCCAGAAAGAGCACGAGGTCGAGGTCTTCATCGAGCATGTGCCGGTAGGCCGCGTAGTGGCCTTGTTCCCAGCGCTGGCACGACGCAAACGCAAAGCGCAACCGGCCTGGCAAGGCCTGGGCGGCCGGCGCGGTGCGTGTGCGCGCGGTGGGGGTGACCGCATCGCCATGCATGAAGCGGTAGAAGTACCAGCGGTCTGGCCGCAGGCCGTTGACCTCCACGTGCACGCTGTGCCCCAGCGCGGCCAGCGCCTGCGCCTGGCCCGAGCGCGCGATGCGCTGAAAGCCTTCGTCTTCGGCCACTTCCCAGCGCACCGTCAAGGCCTCGGGCAAGGCGGTGCGCGGGGTGTCGGCCGGCACCGTGCCGGGCACCGGCCCGTCGAGCAGGCGGGTCCAGAGCACCACACCGTCTTCGGTGGGTGCGCCGCTGGCCACACCGAGGGGAAAAAGCGGCCGCTGGCGCAGCGTGGCCGACCAGCCCCAGCGCGGCAGGGAGGTGGCGGTGGCGGCGGCCGTGGCCAGACGGAAAAGATCGCGACGCTGCATGAAGCGGGCCCGGAAAATGCGGTGCGCCGATGGTACGGCGCGCGCAGGCCAGGGCCATGGGCGCCGCAGACGGCGGCCGGCGCCGGTGCACCGCACAATCGCCGGCACACAGGCCCCGAGCGCGGGCCCACCGGCCGCGCCGAACGAAAGGACCCTGCATGCCCCCTCAGTACTGGCTGATGAAATCCGAGCCCGATGAGTGCTCGATCGACGATGCGCTGGCCGCCCCGAAAGCCACCGTGCCCTGGACGGGCGTGCGCAACTACCAGGCGCGCAATTTCATGCGCGACGCCATGCAGGTGGGCGACGGCGTGCTGTTCTACCACTCCAGTTGTCCCGAGCCCGGCATTGCGGGGCTGGCGCGGGTGGCCTCGGGCACGCGGCCCGACCCCACCCAGTTCGACACCCAGTCGCCCTACTTCGATGCCGCCTCCAGGCCCGACGCACCGCGCTGGCTGCTGCTGGACGTGCAGGCCCTGCGCAAGACGCGCCTGATCGGCCTGCCCGAGTTGCGCGAGACCCCCGAATTGGCCGATATGCTCGTGCTCAAGCGCGGCAACCGTTTGTCGATCACGCCAGTGAGTGCCGAACACTGGGCGTTCATTCAAGACCGGCTGCTGGGCCGCTGACCCAGCCCTTTCATCTGCCCACCCCACAGGCCACAAGGAACATCGTGCCCACCCTGCACCCGCCCACCCCTCACCGCCTCGCGCCCTCGCCGTCCTGGTTGCTTTGCGCGCTGACGCTCACCACCCCGCTGCACGCACAAACCAGCGCCGAGCCCCTGCCCACGCTGGACCAGTGCGCGGTCATTGGCGCCGCCACCGACCGCCTGAACTGCTACGACCGCCTGGCCGGGCGCGCACCGGCCCCCACGGTGCCGCCGGCCGCACAGCCGGCACCGGGTGAGGTGGCCGCGCCTTCGCTGCTCGCCCCCACGGGCGCGCCGCTGCCGCCCGAGTCGGCGCCGTCCACCAGCCTGGCTTCCAAGTTCTGGGAGCTGGAGCCGTCCGACAAACGCGGCGTGTTCAATTTCGTGGGCTACCAGAAGAACTACGTGCTGCCGATCCACGTCACCAGCCGCATCAACCGCGCGCCGCAGTCACCCACGCAGGCGGCCGTGGCCCAGCCCGACAACCGGCGGGAGGAAGCGAAGTTCCAGCTGTCGGTGCGCACCAAGGTGCTGCAGGACTTCGGCCTGCCCGGTGCCGACCTCTGGGCCGCCTTCACCATGCAGGCCATGTGGCAGGTCTACAACCACGCCGATTCGCGCCCCTTTCGCAACACCGACTACCAGCCCGAGCTGATCTATGTGGTGCCCACCACGGCTGGCCTGCGCGCGCTGCCTTTCGGCTGGCAATGGCGCTACACCCAGCTGGGCCTGGCGCACCAGTCCAACGGGCAGTCCGACCCCTTGTCGCGCAGCTGGAACCGGGTGTACCTGGCGGCCGGGCTGGAGCGCGGCAACTGGTCGTTCACCACGCGCTTGAACCACCGCCTGAAAGAGCGCCTGGAAAACGACAACAACCCCGACCTCACCGAATTCCGCGGCAAGGCCGAGTTCACCCTGGGCTGGGCCAGCGGGCCGCACACGGCCTCGCTCATGCACCGCAGCACCCTGCGCAGCCAGGGCAGAGGCTCCACCCAGCTCGAATGGACCTACCCCGTGTACCGCGACCAGCCCAACGGCCTGCGCTGGTACGTGCAGCTCTTCAGCGGCTATGGCGAAACGCTCTCCGACTACAACTTCCGCCAGACCAGTGTGGGCGCGGGCGTGAGCTTCCTGCAGTTCTGAGCCCTTCAGTGGAAGTCGCGGCTCACGGTGGAGAGCCCGTTGAGCAGCGGCGTGAGGTCTTCGAGATGGCCCGCAATGAGGCTCGTGGCCTCGCCATCGCGCTGCCACACGCCGCGCACCGCCAGCAGGCGTGAGCCCGCCAGCACGGCGCGCTGGCGCTCGCGAATGCGGCGCCACACGATGACCTGCACCACGCCGGTCTCGTCTTCCAGGCTTACAAACACCACGCCCGAGGCGGTGCCGGGCTGCTGGCGCAGCGTGACGATGCCGCAGTGGCGCACCAGGCGGCCATTGGGCGCGCTCTTCAGGGCTTCGGCGGTCATGAGCTTTCGCCGGGCCAGCTCGGGCCGCAGCAGCGCCAGCGGATGGCGGCGCAACGTCAGGCCCAGGCTGGCGTAGTCCCACACGACCGCCTCGCCCTCAGGCGCTTCGGGCAAGACCAGCGGGGCTTCTTCCACCGGGGCCGCCTTGAGCAGCACGGGCGCCGAACGCAGCGCGGCCGCGTCCCACACCTGCTGGCGGCGGTGGCCGCTCAGGCTGGCCAGGGCATCGGCGGCGGCCAGCGCTTTCATGTGGGCCTGGTCCAGGGCGGCGCGGCGCGCCAGGTCTTGCGCGCCGGTGAAGGCCTGCCGTTGGCGCGCCTGCAGCAGGCGCTGCGCGGCGTCCGCCCCGAGGCCACTGACCAGGTGCAGGCCCAGCCGCACCGCGCCATCGGCTTCGATGCGGGTGGCGGGCTCGCTGTGCGCCACGTCCACCGGCCGCACGACCACGCCGTGGCGCTGGGCGTCTTGCACCAGCTGGCTGGGCGTGTAGAAACCCATGGGCTGGCTGTTGAGCAAGGCCACCAGGAATTCGGCCGGGTGGTGGCGCTTGATCCAGGCGCTCACGTACACCAGCAGCGCAAAACTGGCGGCATGGCTCTCGGGAAAACCGTAGCTGGAAAAGCCCTTGATCTGCTCGTACACGCTTTGTGCAAACGCGGGGTCGTAGCCCCGATCGGTCATGCCCTTGACCAGCCTGGCCTCGTACTTCTGCACATTGCCGTGCCGCTTCCAGGCCGCCATGGCGCGGCGCAGGTCGTCGGCTTCGCCGGGCGTGAAGCCGGCGGCCAACACCGCGATCTGCATGCACTGCTCCTGGAAGATGGGCACGCCCAGCGTGCGGCCCAAGGCCTGCCGCAGGTCTTGCCCGTCGCGAGGGCCTGGGTAGGTCACGGGCACCAGGCCGCGCCGGCGGTCCAGGTAGGGGTGCACGGCGCCACCCTGGATGGGGCCGGGCCGCACCAGCGCGACCTCGATCACGAGGTCGTAATAGCAGCGCGGCTTGAGGCGCGGCAGCATGCTCATCTGCGCGCGGCTCTCGATCTGGAACACGCCCACGGTGTCGGCGGCACAGACCATGTCGTAGGTCGGCTCGTCGCCTTCGGGGATGTCGGTCATGCCGAAACTGCGTCCCTCTTTTTCGCCAATGAGCGCCATGGCCTTGCGCAGGGCCGTGAGCATGCCCAGCGCGAGCACGTCCACCTTGAGCAGGCCCAGGGCGTCCAGGTCGTCCTTGTCCCACTCGATCACGGTGCGGTCTTTCATGGAGGCGTTCTCGATCGGCACCAAGCGCGAGAGCGGCAGCTGGGTGAGCACAAAGCCGCCCGTGTGCTGCGAGAGGTGGCGCGGAAAGCCGATCAGGGTCGAGGTGAGTGCGAGCAGCTGGCGCACCTGCAGTTGCCCGGGGTCCAGCCCGGCCTCCAGCAGCCGCTCGGGTTCGATGGCGTGCCCGTTCCACCAGCGCGACTGGCGGGCCAGCGCGTCGAGCGCGCCGTCGGCAAAACCCAGTGCCTTGCCCACGTCGCGCAGGGCGCTGCGGGGCTGGTAGCTGATGACGGCGGCGGTGAGCGCAGCGCGTTCGCGGCCGTATTTGCGGTACAGGTACTGGATGACTTCTTCGCGCCGCTCGTGTTCGAAGTCCACGTCGATGTCGGGCGGCTCGTCGCGCTCGTGCGAAATGAAGCGCTCGAACAGCAAGCTGGTGCGCTCGGGGTCCACGGCGGTGATGCCCAGGCAGTAACACACCACGCTGTTGGCCGCCGAGCCGCGCCCCTGGCACAGGATGCCCTGGGAGCGCGCGAAGGCCACGATGTCGTACACCGTCAGGAAGTAGTGTTCGTAGGTCTTGTCGGCGATCAGCTGCAGCTCGTGCACGATCTGCTGGGCGAACCGCAAGGGAATGCCCCGGGGCCAGCGCCAGGCCGCGCCTTCCCAGGCCAGACGGCGCAGGTAAGACCTCGGCGTTTCGCCCGCCGGCACCACTTCGCTCGGGTACTGGTAGCGCAGTTCGTCCAGCGAAAACTGGCAGCGCGCGGCCACCGTCAGCGTTTGCGCCAGCAAGTCTGCCGGGTAGAGCTGGCCCAGCGTCGAGCGCCCGCGCAGGCGCTGCTCGGCGCTGGGGGCCAGCGCAAAGCCACAGTCGGCCAGGGGCCGGCCGATGCGGGTGGCCGTGAGCACGTCGTGCAGCGGCTTGCGCGAGCGCACGTGCATGCGCACGTCGCCCACGGCCACCAGCGGCACCGCCGTGAGCGCGCTGCTCTGGCGCAACTGGTCGAGCCAGCGCTCGTCCCCCATGCAGCGCAACTGCTCCACACCCAGCCAGCACCGGCCCAGGAAATGGCGCAACAGCCAGCGCGCCACGGCGTGCACCTGGTCCTGGTCGCAGGTGCGATCGGGCACGGCCAGCACCACGCAATCCACCAAGGCTTCGGCGCGGATGGCGTCCTGCGTGAGGCGGTAGGTGCCCTTGGGTGCGCTGCGGCGCAGCTGCGTGATGAACTCGCACAGGTTGCCGTAGCCGTTGAGGTTGCAGGCCAGCACGATCAGGGTGAAGGGCGTGTCGCAACGCACCTGGAACTGGCTGCCCACCAGCAGTTGCAGCGCGTGCTTCTTGGCGGCCACATGCGCGCGCACCACGCCCGCCAGCGAGCATTCGTCCACCAGGGCCAGGGCGCGGTAGCCCAGAGCCCGGGCACGCTCGACCAGCTCTTCCGGGCGGCTGGCGCCCTGCAGGAAGCTGAAGTTGGAGAGGCAGCGCAGCTCGGCGTAGTCGGGCAGGACAACGGGCGTATTCATGCCACACCTTCAGGCAAAGTGCCCGTGCAGGAACCAGGCGGGGGCTTCGCCCAGGCGGGTCTGGAACACCCACAGCACGCCGGCCTGGGCGGAGAACGCCACCCAGTAGTCGCGCACCACGTTGCGCATGCGGTCTTCGCCTTCTGCGCGGTCCCACCAGCCGCCCTCCACGCGCTGCGGCCCGAGCAGCAGCATCAGCTCGCCGTGGTAGACCGGGCGGTGATCGCGCACCGCCAGCCGCAGCGGCACGGGCAGCACAAAACCGGGCTGCGGCTGGTCCGTCACCTGAGCGCCCTTGCGCGGCAGGGGCAAGGCCGCGGGCTGCCAGCGGCACATCCATTCGGGCCGGTGGTCTTCACACAACACGGGGCGCAGCACACGCTGCGCCCCCAGCCGGGCTGAAATCCGCTCCAGCACCAGGCCGAGTTTTTCGCCCTGGCGCACGGTGTCGGGCAGCAGCGAGGCGCTCACGTCTTGCAGCGGCTGCACCTCGGTGGCCACCAGCACCAGCTCGCCCACGGGGGCGAGCAAGGCCACGCGCGCCAAGTGCTCGGCCAGCAGGCGACAGAGGTGTTCGATGTCGCGCGTGGGCTCGGCCGTGCGGATGGTGATCTCGCCGCCCTCGCCCGCCGCGCGCGAGCGCATGGCGTCGTGCGCCCATTTCAAGGTGAACGCCGTGACCCCCGCGCGCCGCGCAGCCAGCCAGCCACTGAGCACGCGCAGCAGGCGCTGCGCGCCCCAGAGCAAGGCCGGCGCCTGCTCCACGCGCGCCATGAGTTCGAGCCGCTGCTCGAAGACGTCGGGCAACACCACCCACTCGTGCGCTTGCGGGGCCTGTCCATAAAGCTGGTCGAGCGCCTGCAGCAGGTGCGGGTCAAAGCGCCGGGCCATGCCGCTGCGCGGCAGCGCGCGCACGTGGCCCAGCGTGCGGCAGCCGATGTGTTCCAGCGTGAGCCGGTGCGGGTGCACGGCGCTCAGTGTGTGCATGGGCAAGGCGTCCAGCAGCGCGTCCAGCGGGCGGCGCAGGCCGTTTTCAATGCCGGCGCGTGCCAGCGCGAGCGCGGCCAGGCCGTTGGGCGCCCAGGCGAGTTGGGCCAGGCCCAGCTCGCGCCCCTCGCCCAGCACGCGTTCGCGCAGCGCGCGCCGGCCACCAAAGAGGCGCACGCTGGCCTGCACCTCCATCAGCACGGCTTCGTCCACCAGCGCCACCCGGGGGGTGAACTGCAAGGCCCAGATGGCCAGGGCGCGCTGCGCGGCCTCAGTGGGCGGAGCTGTGCCGGTGCTCGTCGGGCTGGGCAAAAGGGCGGACCACAACATGCTCGGTCTCTTGGCGGGGGGTGCGCCGGCTGGGCTGGCGCAGCCGGGCAGGCAGAAGGTGGGACAGGCCGCCGGGCACGGCGCTCAGGTGCAGGGTTTCGTCCAGCGGCGGGCCTTTGCGCTTGGCAATGTGGATGTGCAAGGCCCAGTCGGGGCCCACCGCCGCCTGCACGCGCAGCGGGGCGGCCGAGGACTCACCCAGGGCGCGGGCGGGCCGGCACACGAACACCGGCGCTTCAAAACCGGCCGCCAGCACCTGCAGCCGGCGGATCTGCTCCGGCCTGGCCTGCGGCAGCCAGACCAGGAGCGCGCCACAGGCCTGGGCCTTGATGAGCTGTTCGGCCGACCACAGGCGCTCGGCCGGCGTGTCTGCCTGCACCCAGACCAGGCCGCGTTCGTGCACCCCGTCCCGGCGCAGGCCCGGCAGGTGGGGCGACAGCGGTGGGCCCACCACCACGACCGGCTGCCCGGCAGCGCAGACCTGGCGCAGCACCGGCCCGAGCAGGCGCCACTCCAGCGTGCCGCTGTGGGGCGTGAGGATTTCGGTCAGCCCGTGGCCCGGCCAGCCGCCGCCGGGCAACTGCGCGTCCAGCGCGGCAAAGCCGCTGGACCACACGGCCGACACCGGCGCGCCCAGCTGGTCGCCCCGCCACAGCGCCGCGGCCACGGCCGCCGGCAAGCCGCTGCCCAATGGGCGCGGGGGGCGTGGCGGGCGCAAAGGCGCGGGCGCAGGAGACAGATCGTCCTCCTGCCAGGACATGGCGGGCAACATGGTGGGGGGTTTGTGGGGGGTGAATGGGCAACTTCAGAATACTGTATTCATATACAGTACCTGAAAGCCTTTCACCTGTCCAGACAAGCCTGGCAAAGCCCCGGCGGGTGATCCGGGAACACGCGCCGGGGCTACGGCAGCCCGCTCGCCGTCACCCGGCACTGCAGCGTGACGGCCACGCCCCCGCCCGACGGCAGCGCGGGAATGGCCACCCCCGAGACGCCCAGCAAGGCCGCGTTGGTGAGCCCGCCCGGGCACGTGGCGCCACCGCTGGCCACGCACGTGGGCGCGGCCAGGCCCACTTCAGCGCAATCCAGGCCGGCGCCGGGCGCATCGCGCAGCACGGCGCCATGGGCCGCGTTCGGACCGACGTTGGACACCGTCAGCGTGAAGCTGACCAGCCCGCCCGACGGCGTGGCGGTGGGGCTGGCGGCCTTGACCACCGACAGGTTGGCGCGCGGCCAGGCGTTGGTGAACACACAGCTCAGGTCGTCGCCGGCCACCGGGGTCACGTTGAAGGTGGTGCCGCTGCCGCTGGGCGTTTGCCCACCGGCGCGCGCGTTGGTGCAGGCGTAGGTGCTGACGTAGGCCGACAGGTTGGCCGCGGTTTCCGACAAGGTGTAGACGCTGCCGATGGTGGCGCTGCTGAGCGTGGCGGTTTGTGTGGGCGCTGTGGTGCTGCCGGTGGTGGTGGCGCTGGCTGGCCCCCCGGTGCCCGCGATGTTCAGCGTGAACTGGTCGCTGGCCTGCACGCGGCCGTCCGGGAGGGACTTGGACAAGCGCAGCACGGGAATTCTCGCGTTGGTCACGGTGCAGAGGATGTCGGCATTGGATGCCATGGCCGCCGCGTTGAGCGTGAAGCTGGAGCCTGCCACCGTGGCCGTGCCGCCCGACCCCATGCCGGTGCAGCTCACACCGCTGAGCTGCCAGCCCACCGGCAGGGCTTCTGTGAGGGTGGTGGCGGTGGCGGCGGCGCTCAGCGATTGCGTGGCACCCGCCACACCCACACCCGCTGTGGCGGTGGTGATGGACTGGCTGGTCCAGCCGTTGTTGCCGGTGAAGGTGAAGGCGCCCACACCGCCGTTGGACACCTTGGTGAGCCGCAGCGTGGGCGGCTCGTCGTAGGTGATGGTCACGCCCCAGTTGACGATGCGAAACGGGTCTTCGCTGTAGTTGACGGTGCTGCCTGCAAACAGCGACGCACTGAACACGATGGTGTCTGCGCCGGCGGCGGCGTTGGCCGCATTGATGGCCGCGCGCAGCGTGGTGCAGTTCAGACCGGCGCAGCTGCCGGCGCCTTCGTTCACGGTGGTCACCGTGTAGGTGGCGGCGAAGGCGGCCCCGGCGGCGCCCACCGTCGACGTGCCGTTGGCGGGAACACTCAGGTTGGTCCAGGTAGTGGTCTGGCCGGCGTTTGATCCGGCCGGGCTGGCGCTCACGAACGCGAGGCCCGCGCCCAGCGTGTCGGTCAGGTTGAAGTTGCTGACCGCCGTCGCGCTCGGGTTGCTGAGCGTGACCGGTCAGCACAGTGCTGCCGTTGGCAGGCGTGCTGCTTTTGGCCACGGTGGTTGCCCAGACGTTGACCGTGGCCGATGACGCGTTGTTGCCGGTGCAGTCGGGAGGACTGTTGGTGTTGCACCCGCCGACGGCGTCGATGACGCCGGCCGGCGCTGCGACTGTGGCGCTGTTGTTGGCGAACGTGGCAGCGAGCAACGGCAGGCAGGCGAGCACCAGCGCCGCGGGCACCAGCCACGTCCACCGAACCACCTTGGAAATCAAACGCCCCATGACCCGAATCGCTCGCCTGTAAGAAGTCAACGTGCCCAAGCGCGGCGAGGTCCGGTTCTCCTCTGCCCACGCGCATGGGAATGCAATCACTTCAGGTCAATTGAGCGATCCATTGAAATGGGTAGCGCTTTTTTTACTATTCGCCGAATGCGCCCAATACGCACAAACCGGCGAAGCAAAACAACCATTGACCTGCCTTAGGCTCGATCGCCCAAGGTGATCACCGGTTGTAAAAAATCAGGGATAGGGCGTCCATACTGCAACCGCAGTAAAGGTGATGCCGTGTCAGGTCCTTTTTCACGCACCGACGCGCAATTCCAAAGAACTGCACCGCAAATCCGCGCCAAATGACTGCTTTCGGGTTATCAGGAATGCGTGGGGGACGCGGCATGAAAGGGACTTGCCGCAGGGTTCAGAGCAAATGCGCGTGCCTGCCTGAACCGTTTGCTTTTAACGCGCCAGCTGAAGGCGCCACCAATGGCAATTGCGTCTGCCTGTGGTTTTCATTTGCGCGCGATGAAAACCACAGACCCCATCAAACGCATTCAAGCCAACTCAATCAAAGCGATGGAACCTAATCCATTGAGCGCCCTGCACCGCCTGGCCATTGACCATTCAAGCGACACGCTGATGCGATCATTAGCGCTCAACCAATGGCCCATTTCAGACCGAAATGAGGCCCAAAGGCCCCAATTCGATCAGATCGCCTGACCGAGGCGCGCCACGCCTTCTTCGATCTTGGGCACGCCCACCGTGGCAAACGACAGGCGCAGGGTCGCGTGGTCGGGCTGGGAGGCGTAGAACGGTGCGCCGGGCACGAAGGCCACACCCTTGTCGATGGCGCGCCGGGCCAGTTCGGCGCCGTCGTGCACCTTGCCGCCCGCCCCCGTGAGGCGCGCCCACACGAACAACCCGCCCTGCGGCTGCACGAACTCAATGGCATCGCCCAGCTCGCGCCGCAAGGCATCGCCCATGGTGGCAGCCCGCTCGGCATACACCGCGCGCACCTTGGCCAGCGTGTCGGGCATGCGCCCGGCTTTGAGGTATTGCGAGGCGGTGGCTTGCGCAAAGGTGCTGGTGTGGGCGTCGCTGAACTGCTTGCACATGGTGGCCTTGGCCAGCAGCTCGGCCGGGCCCACCATCCAGCCCACGCGCAAGCCGGGGCTGAGCACCTTGCTCAAAGAACCGCAGTGCACCAGGCGCTCGCGGCTGCCAGGCACGGTGCTGCTCAGGGCCAGCAGGCTGGGCGGTGGCGCATCGCCAAAGTACAGATCGCCATAGGGGTCGTCTTCCACGATCAGCGTGTTGTGCTTCACCGCCATCTCCAGCACCTGCTGGCGCCGCGCCAGGCTGAGCATGGCGCCGCTGGGGTTGCCGAAGGTGGGAATGAGGTACACAAACTTGGGCTTGTGCTCGGCAATGAGTTGCTCCAGCACGTCGGTCTTCACGCCGTCGCCGTCCACGGGCGCGCTGATGAGCTCGGCGCCATACAGGCGGAAACACTGAATGGTGGCCAGGAACGTGGGGCCTTCGACGATGACCTTGTCGCCGGGTGAAATCAGCGTCTTGCCCAGCAGGTCCAGGCCCTGCTGGCTGCCGGTGGTGACGATGAGGTCGTTGGCCGCCACGTCTCTCGCACCCTTGCTGGCCATGAAGGCGGCGAGCTGGTCGCGCAGCGGCTGGTAACCCTCGGTCGCGCCGTACTGCAAGGCGCCGCCAGCTTCTTCGGTCAGGGCGGCGTTCACCGCCTCGCGGATACCGTCCACGTCGAACATGGCGCTGTCGGGGAACCCCCCGGCAAAGCTGATGATGCCGGGCTTGCCCAGCAGCTTGAACAGCTCGCGGATGGCCGAGGTTTCGACGTTGTTGAGGCGGTCGGCGAAGGGGATCTGGAAGGACATGGCGAGGTCTCGTCAGGCAAAGGAATGGGGGACAGCCGTGCATTGTCCCCAAATCTGCGGCGCTAGACTCTGCCCCCATGAAGCCCGCCCAGATCCACACGTTTTTTGCCACCCTCCAGGCAGCCAACCCCAGCCCGCAAACCGAGCTCGAATACACCAGCGTGTTCGAGCTGCTCACTGCGGTGCTGCTGTCGGCCCAGGCCACCGATGTGGGCGTCAACAAGGCCACGCGCAAGCTCTTCCCGGTGGCCAACACGCCGCAGGCCATCCTGGACCTGGGCCTGGAAGGGCTGGAGTCGTACATCAAGACCATCGGCCTGTACCGCAGCAAGGCCAGGCACCTCATGGAAACGTGTCGCATGCTCGTGGAGCAGCACGGTGGCGAAGTGCCCGGCACGCGCGAAGCGCTCGAAGCGCTGCCCGGCGTGGGCCGAAAAACGGCCAACGTGGTGCTCAACGTGGCCTTCGGCGAACCCACCATGGCGGTGGACACGCACATCTTCCGTGTGGGCAACCGCACCGGCCTGGCGCCGGGCAAGACGCCGCTGGCGGTGGAAATGCAGCTAATGAAGCGGGTGCCTGCCGCCTACGCGGTGGACTCCCACCACTGGCTGATCCTGCACGGGCGCTATGTGTGCCAGGCGCGCAAGCCGCTGTGCCCGCGCTGCTCGGTGGCCCACTGCTGCGACTTCAAGGACAAGACGCCCGCTTGAGCGCACCGCGCTCGCTCAGCACTCCACCGTGATCCACTCGCCCGGCGCGGGCGCGTCCTTGGGCCACTGGGCCGCATCGCGGATATGCACGCCGCCACTGCTCAGAATGAACTGCACCGCGCGGATCACGCCTGCATGGGTGATCCACAGCACGTCGGTGCTGGTGGCCGGCCGCAGCTCGCCCAGCGCGGCGGCCACGCGGTACAGCACCATCTGCGTGCTCTCCACGCCGCCGAAGCGGTGGTGCGCGAAGTCGGCCATCCAGGCGTCGAAGGCGCTGGGCGGTACGCTGTCCCAGCGCTGCAGCTCCCAGGTGCCAAAGTCCATTTCGTTCAGCCGCGTGTCGATGCGCGCCGCGCCCAGGTCGGAGCGCTCGGCCTGCAGCGCGGCCGCCAGCTGCTGCGCGCGCAGCAAGCCCGACATCCACACCGGCGTGCCCGGCGGCAGCAAGGGCGAGATGGCCAGCGCGGCTTCGCGCGTGAGCGCGGCGTGGGCGGGCACGTCGCTCGAGCCGTAGCACAGGCCGGGGCCCAGCATCACCGGCGCATGGCGCAACAACCAGAGTTTCATGACATCGCGGGCAGCGCCAGCGCCAGCCCCAGGTAGAACAGCACCTCACTCACCTGCTGCGTGGCACCGAGCCCGTCGCCCGTGAAGCCTTGCAGGCGCCGGTGCAGCAGCCGCCACATCCAGGCCAGGCCCACCAGCGCACCCAGCACCCCTGCCCACCAGGGGGCACCGGGCAGCAGCCACCACGCCAGCGCCATCGCCAGCGCCCACCACACCAGGCCTGCCAGCAGCGCCGTGTTGGACAGGCTCTCGGCCAAGGGCTTGCTTTTTGATTGCGGTGTATCGCCCACATGCGCCAGTGTGCGGATGACCACCAGCGGCACCGTGCGCGACGTGACGTGCGCCACCAGCAGCGCCACCACCGCCAGCCACCCGCTGCCCTGCGCGAGCAGCGCCAGCAGCGACACCTTGGTCAGCAACACCAGCACCAGCGCGATGGCGCCAAAGCTGCCAATGCGCGAGTCTTTCATGATGTCCAGCGCGCGCTCGCGCTGCGCGCTACCGCCCAGGCCATCGGCCAGATCGGCCAGCCCGTCTTCGTGGAAGGCACCGGTGAGCATCACGCTGAACACCGTGCTCAGCACCGCCGCCACCCACAGCGCGGCAGGCCCCGCCGGCAACAGCGCAAGCAACACCCAGAACACGCCCGCCGTGAGCCCGCCCACCACCCAGCCCACCCCCGGAAAATGCGCGGCGCTGGCCCGCAGCATGGCCGGGCTGAAGCCCACCCAGTCGGCCAGCCGCCCCGTCACCGGAATGCGGGTGAAGAACTGAAGGGCCAACAGAAAGTGGCGCAGGGAAGTGGCCATGTCAGTGGTGTGCCGGCGTGGCCTCGTCGCTGCGCGACACCCCGGCCGATTCGAAGCTGGCCATGTCGCGCAACACGGCGCAGGCGCTCACCAGCAACGGCCAGGCCAGCGCCGCGCCGGAGCCTTCACCCAGGCGCAGGCCGAGGTCCAGCAAGGGCTCGGCCTTGAGGTGCGCGAGCATGAGCGCATGGCCGCGTTCGCCCGAGCGGTGCGCAAACACGCAGCGCTGCAACACATGTGGCTGCAGGTGCACCGCCACCAGCACGGCCGCTGTGGCAATGAAGCCGTCGACCACGATCACGCGGCGCTCTTCAGCCGCCTGCAGCACCGCGCCCACCAGCGTGGCGATTTCAAAGCCACCCAATGCCGCCAAGGCCTCCAGGGGCGCCGTGGCCTGCGCGTGGCGTGCGAGCACTTCACGCAGGATGCCGATCTTGCTCTGCACCGCCTCGGCGTCCAGGCCGGTGCCCGCGCCGGTGACATCGGCCACGTCCAGCCCCGCCAGCCGCGCCAGCAAGAGCGACGCAGCCGACGTATTGCCAATGCCCATCTCGCCGAGCAGCAGCGCGTTGCCAGGCAGGCTGCGCAGCACCTCGCGCCCGTTGGCCAAGGCCTGTGCGCATTGCGCGGCACTCATGGCCGGGCCTTCGAGCGCATCGGCTGTGCCCGGCGCCACCTTGCGAACCAGCAAGCCTGCGCGCGGTGCAAATTCATGGCGCACGCCGCAGTCCACCACCGTGAGGCCCATGCCGTGCTGGCGCGCCAGCACGCTCACCGCCGCACCACCAGCCAGAAAGTTTTCCACCATCTGCCACGTCACGTCGCTGGGGAAGGCCGACACGCCCCGCGCGGCCAGGCCGTGGTCGGCCGCGCACACCAGCATCTGCGGCTCGCGCAACTCGGGCCGCAAGGTGCCTTGAATGAGCCCGATGCGCTGCGCCAGCGCCTCCAGACGGCCCAGCGAGCCGACCGGCTTGGTCTTGTTGTCCAGCGCGTGCTGCAGCGCCAGCGCGAGTTCGGGTTGGTGGATGTCGTGTACGGGGGGCATGGTGGTCATGGTCAGGGAGCAATGAGTTGATCGAGCACGCCGGCCTCGAAGTGGGTGGTGATGAAGTCGGCCAGGCCGTCGAACACGGTCTCCAGCGTGGGCGCCGAAGCACCAAACAAGGCGTGCAGCACGCGGGGGTCTTCAAACAGGCCGTGCAGGTACACACCCAGCACGTTGCCCTGCGCGTTCTGCCAGCCCAGGCCTTCGGGCAGCGCCTCGTGAGCCACGTCGCCAGCGGCGGCCATGGCCGCGTGCGGCAGCGTCTGCCCATGGTGGATTTCGTAGCCGGCGGCCTGCACGCCCGAGAGCGCGGCCCAGGCGCCGGTGAGTGCCGCAAAACGCGACTCGGTGTGGCGCACGGTTTTCTGCGCCGCGAACTGCGTCACCAGCGGCAGCAAGCCCAGGCCCGGCGCGTTGCCCAGTTCCATGGGCTCGATGCCGTGCGTGTCGATGAGCGCTTCGCCCAGCATCTGCAGACCACCGCACACCCCCAGCACCGCGCCGCCCCGCGCCGCATGGGCGGCGACCGCGCGGTCCAGGCCCTGCGCGCGCAGCCAGGCCAGGTCGGCCGCCGTGGCCTTGCTGCCGGGCAGCACGATCCAGTCGGCGCCCACGCATTCGGCGGGGCTGCGCACCCAGACCAGGCGCACGCCGGGCACGTTCTTGAGCGGCTGGAATTCGTCGAGGTTGCTGATGCGCGGGTACGCGATCACCGCGATGGTTTTCAGGCCGTGCGCGCTGCCACCGCCATGCCCGGCTGTGGACGTGGGGGCCATGTCGAACACACCGTCTTCTTCCGGCAGGCCATGGCGCCACCACATGGGCAGCGTGGCCACCGTGGGCACATCGGTGAGGTCTTGCAGCATCTGGGGCGCGGGCGCGAGCAGCGCCGCGTCGCCGCGAAACTTGTTGAGTACAAAGCCTTGGATGAGCGCACGCTCGTCTTCGGGCAGCAGCGCCCAGGTGCCGTAGAGGTGCGCAAAGGCGCCGCCGCGGTCGATGTCGGTGATGAGCAGGCAGCGCGCCTGCGCATGGCGCGCCACGCGCATGTTCACGATGTCGCTGGCGTGCAGGTTGATCTCGGCCGGTGAGCCCGCGCCTTCGATCACCACCACATCGTGGTCGGCGCGCAGCGCGTCCAGTGCGGCGGTGATGTGCGGCCACACGTGCTCGCTGCGACCGCGCCACGGCATGTTGCCCAGCTCGGCGTTCACCTGCCCCATCAGCACGACCTGGCTGCGCGTGTCGGCTTCGGGTTTGAGCAGCAGCGGGTTCATGCGCACTTCGGGTTCGGTGCGCGCGGCCAGCGCCTGGAAGTACTGCGCAGAGCCGATTTCGCCCCCGCCGACCACGCGCGCGTTGTTGCTCATGTTCTGCGCCTTGAAAGGGGCCACCTTGAGGCCCTGGCGCGCGTAGTAGCGGCACAGCGCGGAGGTGAGCCAGCTCTTGCCGGCGCCGCTGGTGGTGCCCAGCACCATGACGCAACGCGCGGTCATGCCGCCACCTTCTGCTGCCGCAGGGCCGCGTGCAGCGCGTCTTGCGCCGCGGGCGGCAGCACGCCCAGGCGCCAATGGCCGGGCAAGCCCATGGAAGTGGTGTCGCGCAGCTTGATGCCGACCGCGCGCAGGGCTGCGGCGTCCAGCGGGCGCGGCGGCGCGGCACAGAAGTAATTGGCATCGCTGGGCAGGCCGAGCCAGCCGCAATCGGCCAAGCGCTCGCGCAGGCTCACGCGCCAGTCGCTCAGCTGCAAGCGGCTGTGCGCCAGCCAGGCCTGCGCATCGGGCGACACCCAGGCCGTGAGCATGGCCACCGCGTGCGCGCCAAGCACCCACGACGGCGCCAGACCGTCCAGCGCGCGGGCATCGGCCACGGCAGGCGCTGGTGCAATCGCATACGCACCGCGCACACCCGTGAGCCCCAGTGCCTTGTTGGGCGACCACAGCTGCCACACCGCATCGCGCGCCTCGGGGCCCAGGCTGCAGCGCCCGCTCAGGCGCAGCGGCTCGTAGGCCAGGTCGAGCACCACGCGTACGCACTTGGCCGCCACGCCTTGCGCAAACGGTTCGGGCTCGCCCAGCGGGCTGCTGGGTTCGCACAGCCAGGCCAGGTCGGCCTGCGCCGCGTCGGGCACACGCTGCAAACCCCAGGCCCGCGCGGCATGGGCGTAGTCGCCATAGGCCATGGCCGGCAGCCACACCCGTTGCCCGCCTTCTCGCGCCACCCAGGCGGTGAAGCGGGCAATGAACTCGCTGGCGCTGCCGGCAAGCACGACGCGATCCACGTCTACCGCGTGGAAGGCGGCCACCGCTTCGCGCAGGGCGGTGTAGGCCGGGTCGGGGTAGCGGCCTGCATCAGCCGCCTGCAGGGCGGCGAGTGCGCTGGGGCACGGACCGCAGGCGTTGCTGTTGGTGGAAAAGTCCCACCGCGCAACGCCTTGCGCGTCGGGGCCTCCGTGTGTGGCGTTCATGGCCAGGCCCTCCCGGCGAGCACGGCCCAGGCCAGCGCCGCCAAGGCCAGCACCCCAACCACGCGCCCAGCCAGTTGCAGCGCGTGCACCGTGTCGGCCGCCTGCGGGCTGCGGCCGGCGCCGTGCAGCTCGTACACGCCGGGTTTGCCCAGCCGCACGTCCAGCGCGAGCGCCATGGCGGCCATGGGCCAGCCGCTGTTGGGCGACGGCGTGCGCCGCGCCTGTGCGGGCAGCGCCTTGCAGCGCCGCGCCGCCACCAGCGCGGCCAGCAAGGCAGCGGTGATGCGCGCAGGCACCCACGACAACACGTCGTCTGCCCGCGCAGCCCACTTCCCGGCCCAGGTCCAGTCGCGGCCCTGGCGTTCGCCGCGGTAACCCCACATGGCGTCGGCGGTGTTGGCAAAGCGGTAGAGGGCGGCGCCGGGCAAGCCGGCCACCACAAACCAGAACACAGGCGCGACCACGGAGTCGTTCAAGTTCTCCGCCAGCGATTCGATGGCACTCTCGCGCACCTGCGCGGCGTCCAGCACAGCCACATCGCGGCTCACCAGCCAGGCCAGGCGCGCGCGGCCCTCGGCCAGCGAAGCACCCAGCGCGGCTTCCACCGCCTGCACCTCGTCGCGCAGCATGCGCCAGGCCAGCATCGGTTTGAGCAAGACCCCCAGCACCAGCGCCTGCCACCACCACGCCCACGGCGCCATGGCCCACGCAGCGCCGAAGGCCAGCGCCGTCACCAGCGCAGCGCCCAGGCACCAGGCCAGCGCGCCCCCCAGGAAGGCGGCCGCAGAACTCGCCCCCGCAGCGTCCGCGCGGGGCGCCACGCGCGCGCCCATGAAACCCAGGTACCGCCCCATACCGACCACCGGGTGCCAGCGCGCGGGCGGCTCGCCCAGCCAGCGGTCCAACCCCAACGCGACCAGCACCGCAAGCGGCGTGGCGATGGAAGGGGTGAGCCACTCGATCATGGCGTTCAGGCGCGGCGCGGCCGCAGGCCCAGTTTGGCCAGCAGGCCCATGTCGGCAGCCACGTCGGGGTTGCCGGTGGTGAGCAGCTTCTCGCCATAAAAGATGGAATTGGCGCCGGCCAGGAAACACATGGCCTGCACCGCTTCGCTCATTTGCTGGCGCCCGGCCGACAGGCGCACCCGCGCGCGCGGCATGGTGATGCGCGCCACGGCGATGGTGCGCACGAATTCCAGCGGGTCCAGGTCGGGCTGATCGGCCAGCGGCGTGCCCTGCACCTTCACCAGATGGTTGATCGGGACCGACTCCGGGTAGTCGGGCGCAAGGTTGGCCAGCTGGGCCACGAGCGCGGCGCGCTGCAGGCGCGACTCGCCCATGCCGACGATGCCGCCGCAGCAGACCTTCACACCGGCGCCGCGCACGCGCTCCAGGGTGTCGAGCCGGTCCTGGTAGTCGCGCGTGGTGATGATCTCGCCATAGAAATCGGGCGCGCTGTCCAGGTTGTGGTTGTAGTAGTCCAGGCCCGCGTCGCGCAGCGTTTCGGCGTGGCCGTCGGACAGCATGCCCAGCGTGGCACAGGCTTCCAGGCCCTCGGCCTTCACGGTGCGCACCAGCTCGGCCACGGCGTCCACGTCGCGGTCTTTGGGCGCGCGCCAGGCGGCGCCCATGCAGAAGCGCGTGGCGCCGGCCTGCTTGGCGCGCTGTGCGGCTTCGCGCACGGCGTCCACGCCCATGAGCTTGCCGGCGGCAAGACCCGTGTCGAAATGCACCGACTGCGGGCAGTAGCCGCAGTCTTCAGGGCAGCCGCCGGTCTTCACCGACAGCAGGGTCGCGAGCTCGACCTCGGCGGGGTCGAAGTGTTCGCGGTGCACGGTTTGCGCGCGGTGAATGAGGTCGGAAAACGGGAGGTCAAACAGGGTGGCCACCGCCTCCACGCTCCAGCGCTCAGGGGCAGCGGGTGCGCTCGTGGTGCGCGGCACGACGCGCACGGGGTGTTCCATCGATGTGTTCAGGGTCATGGGTCCGTCGGAAAAAAATCAGTCTTCAATGCCCCGCTGGGCGGGAATGCCCGCGCGGAAAGCGTGTTTTACCAGCGTCATCTCGGTCACGGTATCGGCGAGTTCGATGATCTCGGGCGGGCAGCGGCGCCCGGTGATGACCACGTGCACATGGCGCGGCCGCTCGCGCAAGGTCTGCAACACATCTTCCAGTGGCAGCCAGCCGTAGATCAGGGGGTAGGTCAGCTCGTCGAGCGTGACCATGAAATGCTCGCCGTCCATGATGGCCGCGCGCGCTTTCTGCCAGCCATCGCGCGCGAGTTGCGCCGAGTGCTCCAGGTCCTGGCTCTTCCAGCTGAAGCCGTCGCCCAGCCCCTCAATGGGCAGGCCCAGTTGCTCAAAGACGCGGTGCTCGCCAAAGCGCGCCGAAGGCACCTTCATGAACTGGAACACCTTGACCAGCTTGCCGTGCACGTGGGTGCGGCCAAACGCGCGCAGGGCCAGGCCAAAGGCGGCCGTGCTCTTGCCCTTGCCGTCGCCCGTGTGGACGATGACCAGGCCACGGCGCTCGCCTTCGGGCTTCTCGTAGCTTTTCTCGGTGGGTGGGGTTTCAATCTGCATGGTGCAACTCCAGTCGGTGCGTGTTCATCGGGGCAGCGCGACCCACTGGTCACCCAGCGGGTGGATCGCGATGCGGTGGTCAAAGACTTGTTCCAGTGACTGGTGGGTGCGCGCGTCGTCGCAGGCGCCCTGGTGCTGCACTCGGCCCTGGGCCATCACCACCATCTGGTCGGCGTGCAGCGCCATGCCGATCTCGTGCAGCACACTCACCACGGTCTTGCCGCGCGCCACGAGCTCGCGCACCAGCAGCAGCCAGTCGGCCTGATGGGGCGGGTCGAGGTTGGCCAGGGGTTCGTCCATCAGCATCACGTCGGCCTGCACGGCCAGCAGCCGCGCCAGCAGCACGCGCTGGCGCTCGCCGCCCGAGAGCGCACCCAGCGGCCGCTCGCGCCATTCCCAGGCCTGCGTGGCGCGCAGCGCTTGTTCCACGGCCTGGCGGTCGGCGGCCGACGGCGCGGCCAGCCAGGGCTGATGGGGCAGGCGCCCGAGCATGGCCACGTCCCATACGCTGAGGTCGTCGGCGCCCTGCTCGCCTTGCCCGAGCCACGCCAGGCGTTGCGCCCGTTCACGGCCGCGCCACTGCGCCAGCGGGCGATCGAGCAACTGCACGTCGCCGCTGTGCGGCAACAGGCCAGCCAGTGCCTTGAGCAACGTGGACTTGCCCGCGCCGTTGGGGCCGACCACGCTGGTCCAGCGCGCAGCGGCGAAGGCCACGTCCACCCCATGCAGCACAGGCACTTCGCCCAGCACCACGCCCACACCGCGGGCCTGCAGCGCCGCGCTCACAGGAAGCCCCCGGGCCGGCGACGGCGGTGCATGAGCCACAGCAGATAGCTGCCACCCAGCACGGCGGTGAGCACACCCACCGGCAATTCTTGCGGCGCAATGATCCAGCGCGCCAGCACGTCGGCCGCCATCAGCAGCAAGCCGCCCATGAACGCGCTGAGTACCACCAGACGGCCATGCGTGGTTTTGACCATGGAGCGCACCAGGTGCGGCGCGGCCAGCCCCACGAAGGCGATCAGCCCGGTTTGTGCCACGGCCGCACCGGTGGCCAGCGCCAGCACCGCCACGAGCACCGCGCGCACGGCCGCCAGCGGCAGGCCCAGGCTCACCGCGGTGGACTCACCCAGCGCCAGGCCGTCGAGCACGCGGCCCAGCGAGGCCGCCACCAGCAAGGCGGCCAGCAACATGCCCGCCATCACGCCGAAGCCGGCCCAACCCACAAAGCCGGTGCTGCCCAGAATGAAACCCTGCATGGCCTGCAAGGTATCGGGCGATGCAATCGTCACCAAATCGCGCGCAGCGCCCAGCACCACGCCCACGATCACGCCCGCGAGCAGCAGGCGCAGCGTGTGCTGCACGCCCTTGGCCAGCGCCAGCGTGAGCACCACGCCGAGCACCGCGCCGGCAAAGGCAGCGCCAGTCAGCCCCAGGCGCACCAGCCATTGGGTGGCAAACGGCGAGGTGCCAAACAGCGCCAGTGCCAGCGCCACCCCCAGGGCCGCACCCGAGGCACTGCCCAGCAGGTACGGGTCGGCCAGCGGGTTGCGAAACAGCCCCTGCGCCACGGCACCTGCCAACCCCAACAAGCCGCCCGCCATCCACGCGCCCAGCGTGCGCGGCAGGCGGATGTCCCACAAAATTTGCCAGGCCACCGGGTCTTGGCGCGCGTTGAGCACGCTGTCAAAACCCGTGCTGCCCACGCCGGCCCCCAGCAACAACACGGCCAGCGAGGCCAGCAGCAAGGCACCGGCAAGCCAGAGGCTGTGGCGCGCACCGCTCATCGCAGGCCCTGGGCAGCAATGCAGCGCGCCATGATCCGCGCCGCTTCGGCCATGCGCGGGCCGGGGCGCACCAGCACGTCCGACTCTTCGGGGGTGAACACGCACAAGCGCTGCTCGCGCAGGGCGCGCATGCCGCGCCAGCCCGGGCGCGTTTCCATGCCCTGCACATTGCGCGAGCCGATCATGATGAGGTCCGGGTTCTCGCGCACCACATATTCAGGGTTGATGCGCGGAAACGGCCCCAGCTCGGGCCGCACGATGTTCTGCACGCCCAGGCGCGCCATCATTTCGCCAATGAACGACTGCGTGCCCGCCGCGTAGCCACCGGTGCTCACTTCGTAATACACGCGCAACGAGCGCGCGCTGGCCGGCAACGACTGCGCCGCCGCCATCACACCCGCGTCAATCGCGCGCCAGATGCGCTCGGCATCGGGCACCTCCAGCAGCTGGCCCAGCTTGCCCATGACGCGCTGGGCATCGGCCGAGCTCTTGGGTTCCATCGCCAGCACCTTCAAGCCCAGCGACTCCAGCCGCTGCACACCGCGCGAAGACGCGGCCATGAGCACCACGTCGGGCCGCAAAGCCACGATGGCCTCGATGTTGGGATCGATGCCGCCCCCGGTCTGCGGCAGCTTGCGCACCGACGCCGGGTGGTTGGAGTAGCGGTCCACCCCCACCAGCCGGTGGCACTGACCCAGCTCGCACACCGTCTCGGTCAGCGAAGGCAGCAAGGACACGATGCGCTGCGGCGACTGCGCCAGCGACACCGTGACGCCCCGGTCATCGGTCACCTGCAGGCCGGCGGCGTGCAGCGCACCCGCACACAGCAGCGCGCCCACAGCGCACAGCCAGCGCGTTGTCCATGCGTGTTTCATTGCGGTTCCTTCAAGGTCAGCGGCAGGCCAGCGGCCATCAGGGTGACGCGCTCACACGAGCCTGCCACCGCCTGGTTCAGGGCGCCGAGCGCATCCACAAAGGCGCGCACCTCGCGCCCCATCGGGATCACGCCCAGGCCGATTTCATTGCCCACCAGCACCACTGGCCCTGGGGCCCGGCGGATCGCATGGCACAAGGCCTGCGTGGGTTCGGACGCGCTCGTGGGAGCGCCAACGGCCGGCATCAGCAGGTTGGTGAGCCACAGCGTGAGGCAGTCGACCACCACCAGGGTGTGCGGCGCGCTGTGCTCATGCAAGGCGTGCTCCAGGGCAATGGGTTCTTCGACCGTCAGCATGCCGGGCACGCGCTCGGTGCGGTCGCTCTGGTGGCGCGCGATGCGCGCGCGCATCTCGTCGTCCCAGGCCTGCCCGGTCGCCACCAGCACGGCGCGGTGCGACGGAGAAAGCGCCAGCCATTGCACTGCAAGCATTTCGGCGCGGCGCGACTTGCCGCTGCGCTGGCCGCCCAGAATGAATTCACTGCGCGCCACGGTGTCAGCCATGTTGTGCCATCCAGTCGGTGACGATGCGGTGCATCTGTGCCACGCCGTCGGTGAGCGCAGCGGGGCCAGGCTGAAGGATGTCGGCAGACTTGATCTCGAACAGTTGACCGGTCTTGACCGCGTTCACGTCCTGCCAGCCGGCACGGGCCGCCACTTTCTCGGGCCTGAAGTGTTTGCCGCACCACGAGCCGATGACGATGTCCGGGTTGCGGCGCACGATCTCGGCGCCGTCGGCAATGATGCGGTCCTTGCCCATGGGCATCACCGCCAGCTCAGGAAAGCAGTCGTCGCCCCCGGCGATGCCCAGCAACTCCGACACCCAGCGGATGCCACTGATGTGGGGCTCGTCCCACTCTTCAAAGAACACGCGCGGCCGCCGTTTGCCAGCGGCCTCCAGCGCGCGCACGGCATCGCGAATGCCGTCGAGCCGCACCCTTGTGGCGTCGATCCAGGCGCGGCCTTCGTCGGCACAGCCCACGATGGCAGCCACCTGGTAGAGCATGGAAAAAATCTCGTCCACGCTGCGCTGGTTGAACACCGTCACCTGCACGCCCGCGCGAATCAGCAGCGCGGCAATGTCGGCCTGCAGGTCAGAGAAGCCGAACGCGCAGTCGGGCTGCAGCGCCAGGATCTTGTCGATCTTGGCGCTGAGGAAAGCGCTGACCTTCGGCTTTTCCTCGCGGGCGCGCCGGGGCCGCACGGTGTACCCCGAGATGCCGACGATGCGGTGTTCCTGCCCGAGCAGGTAAAGCCACTCGGTGGTTTCTTCCGTGAGGCAGACGATGCGCTGCGGACCGAGGGTGGGCGTCAAATCAGGTCTCCTGGCAAAAACAGCGACGCGGCCGCCGCCGGGCTGGAGGGAAACCAGGCATGGAAGTAACTGGCCCGCAGCGATCCCGCACGGTACACCGCTTCCCCCACGCCCAGCGCGCCACCGCGCACCGACTCGGTGTGCCGCTCAACCTGCACCGTGGACTCACAGCGTGAATAGTGAAAGGTGTGGCCGCGCAGCGTGCCTGCTGGCAGGGTGAGCTGCTGTGGGCCGAGCGCCGCCAGGCGCTTTTGCATCACCACACGGCCGGGCAACAAACCCCAGGTGGCTTGCTCGGCGCCGTCGCTGGCGACGATGGCATCAAACAGCGGCATCATGCCGCCGCATTCGGCCCACAGGGGCCGGTTCGCCTGCAGATGCGCGCGCAGGCTCGCCTGCGTCTGGTCACAGGCGGCCAGTGCGGCGGCGTGCAGCTCGGGGTAACCGCCCGGCAGCCAGGCCGCGTCGCAATCCGGCAGCGGCTCGTTGGCCAGGGGCGAGAAAAAGGCCAGCTCCGCGCCCAGTGCACGCAAGGTGTCGAGGTTGGCGGGGTAGACGAAACAAGAGGCCGCGTCGCGCGCCACGGCAATGGTTCGGCCCGCCAGAAGCGGGACCGATGGCGGCACAGGCGCAGGCGCCTCAAAGCGCACAGCCCACTGCGCCAGCGCTGCGCCGTCCATTTGTCCCAGCGCCGTGGTCGCCAGCGCATCGGCCGCGGCATCGAGCCGGGCCATCGCATCCGGCAGCTCGGCCGCCACCGTCAGGCCCAGGTGGCGCTCGGGCAAGGTGAAAGCGGCATCGCGCATGACCGCCCCCAGGAACGAAGCCGCGTTGCCTGCAAGCGATTCCTGCAGCATCTGCGCATGGCGCTCGCTGGCCACGCGGTTGGCGAGCACGCCGGCCCATGGCAGGCCCAGCCGGAAGTGCTGCAGACCAAAAGCCAGCGCACCAAACGTGCCCGCCATGGCCGAGGCATCGATCACCGCGAGCACCGGCAGGCCCAGGCGCTGCGCGAGATCGGCCGCGCTGGGCTCGCCATCAAACAGGCCCATGACCCCTTCCACAACGATCAGGTCGGCCTGCTCTGCGGCAGCGTGCAGCCGCGCGCGGGCGTCGTGCTCGCCGGTCATCCACAGGTCGAGGTTGTGCACCGGTTCGCCCGTGGCCAGCGCGAGCCAGTGCGGGTCCAGAAAGTCTGGCCCGCACTTGAAGGCGCGCACGCGCCGCCCGGCGCGGGCGTGCAAGCGCGCCAGTGCCGCAGCCACGGTGGTCTTGCCCTGGCCAGAGGCCGGGGCCGCCACCAGAATGGCCGGGCAGGCGGCGCTCATCGCTTGGGTGCCCAGTTGAGGGTGACAAATGCCGCGCGGCCCGGCTGGTTGTAGCCGTAAGCGGTTTCATAAAACTTGTCGCCCACGTTGTTCAGCCTCAGCGCCAGCGACCAATCCTCGTTGACCGCGTAACGCGCGTGCAGGTCCACCGTGCCAAAGCCGGGCAGGCGCACCGTGTTGGCTGCGTTGTCAAATCGGTCAGACACCAGCTGCACAGAAGCGCCCCAGTTCCACGCGCCCATGCGGTGGTCCAGGCTGGCCGTGAGCACTTCGTCGGCGCGGCGCTGCAGCTTCAAGCGGTTGAGCTGGTTGCGCGCGTCCAGGAGCTCCAGGTTCGTGAACCAGCTCCATGCGCCGGCCGATCCGGTGTACGCCAGCGACCACCCTTCAATGCGCGCACGGGGTACGTTGGTCACCACCGGCTGCAGCGTGATGAAACCGCGCACGCGGTTGTCAAACCGCGTGAGCTTCACTTCGTGCGTGCCGTTCGTGTAGGTCAGCCCCGCCTCGGTGTTCTTGCCGCGCTCCGGCTGCGTGGTGGGGTTGCCGTTGAACGATGCCGACACGTAATACAGCGTGTTGAACGACGGCATCTTGAAGGAGGTGCCGTACGCCACATGCGGACGCCAGTTCGGCGTGAGCTGGAACCCGTAGCTGGCAAAGCCGGTAGTGGCACTGCCGAACTGCGAGTTGTCGTCGCGCCGCAGATTGGTTTGCCACAGGTGCCGGCCGGCCTGCCCTGTCCAGCCTACAAAGGCGGCTTCCGTGGTGCGCGAATTCACCGCATAGGCCTGCGTGCCCGACACCGCTTCCTTGATCGACTCGAGCCCCACCAGCACGTTGCCCAAGGCGGTGTTCCAGTCGTGCTGCAGCGTGGCCTGCGTCTGCGCGGTGTTGAACACCGAAGGCGCCGCGGGCGAAGTGAAGCTGTCGGACTGGTCGTCGCTGCGAGAGAGGTTGAGCCGCGTGCGCGAGGCGGGAGACCACTGGCGCGTCAGCCCCCAGCCCGCGATGCGCGTGGTGGTCTCCGAGCGCACATCGAACGTTCCCGGCCCCTGGTCAAACTGGCTCGTGCCCTCGGCCTGCGTGAACTGGACATCGGTGGTCCAGCCCGGCGCAAGCGACCAGCGCAGCGAAGCCGACAGGCTGTCCTGGTCAAAGCCATCTTTGTCGGGGTTGTGATTGCCGAACGCCACCTTGCGGTTGGTCGATGAAAAACCGTCTTCGCGCACCGAGCCCAGGCTCAGGCTGTAGGTCACGCTGTCATTGCCGCCACTGAGGCTGGCGGCTGCTTCGCGGTGCCCGAAGCTCCCCAGCGTGACGCTGGCCTCGGGGTGGAATCCCTTGGCACCGCGCTTGGTGAAGATCTGAACAACACCACCCACCGCATCGCTGCCGTACAGGCCCGACGCAGGGCCCTTGAGCACTTCAATGCGTTCGATGCCGCTGAGCGGGATGTTGTCCAGCACGGGCGCACCTGCGGTGCTCGAACCGTAGCGCACACCGTCAATCAAGACGAGCAGGTGGCGCGTCTCCGTACCACGGATGAACAAGCCCGACTGCTTGCCCAACCCGCCGTTGGAGGACATTTGCAAGCCCGCCTGGCGGGCCAGCACTTCCGTTAGTGAGCGCCCCGCCGATTGCTGGATCACCTCGGCGTCGATCACGACCACGTCGCTGAGCACAGCATCGGTGCGGGTTTCGACACGGGTGGCGGTGACCACGGTTTCGGCCAGGGTGGATTCGGCTTGGGCGACAGATGCGCCAAAACCGGCCAGACATGCCAGCGGCAGCGCGGCGAGAGGCGCGCGCAAGATGCGATTTTTCATGATGAAGGAAACGAACAACAAGCCCTCACCGTCTTCCCCGACAGTGCATGGGCGTCACGGTGACGTGCCTGTTGCCAGACGCACCACCACCTCGTTGGCCGGTATCCGGGCTGACAGAACAACCTTCATCGCCTTCCCAGATGACACGGCATGTCGTCCAGTGGCTGCGTGATGAAAGCGAAGAAACCGTTTGCGCTTGCGCTCTGGGCCTCTCGTCTGCTTACCGTTGCGGGGGCAGCGCAGGTTAGGTTCGTCCCTGGGGACTTTCCCTCCTGCTTCCCGTTGAACTGCGGCATGTGAACCACACCGCGAGCACCAACAGCGCGCATTCTAAGCCGCAGTGGCGTGGGGCAACCCTACAATGCATCCACACCGAGTCCCCACCATGGCCGATCCCAAGCACTTTGACCAGATCACCGAGCGTGTTGAGCGGCTGCTGTTGCGCCACGAAGAATTGCAGCGCACCAACAGCCTGCTGGTCGAACAGGTACACGCCCTGCAGGCCGAGCGCGACTCGCTCAAATCCCGCTTGATGGCCGCCCGCGCCCGCATCGACGCCCTGCTCGATCGCCTGCCCGCCGAGCTCACCAAGGGCCACCCCGACACACGCAAGGAGCGCTCATGAGCAAGCCGGGCAGCAAGCAGATTGAAGTGCAGATCATGGGCCAGAGCTACCTGCTCTCGTGCCCTCCAGGCGGCGAGGCTTCGTTGCTCGACGCCGTGGAGCGCGTGGACACCGCCATGTGCCGCATCCGGGACGCCGGCAAGGTCAAGGCGCGCGACCGCATCGCGGTACTCGCTTCACTCAACCTCGCATTCGAGCTCTCGCAGAAAGAAGCCGAGAGCTTCCAGGCGTCGTCGTTCGGACAACCGGACAACAGCGCCTTCGCAGAAAACGGTGGCGCGTTCGACAACGAGCCACTGGATCCACAGACGCAAGCGCGCGTCGAAGAGCTCATGCGCCGCCTTGACCAGACCCTGGACAAGGACGGTCGCCTGCTCTGAGCCTTGCCGCCTGTCCCGGCGCAGGGCTTTGTCGACGGATGGGCCACACACGGCCCATGCAGCACCTACAATCCAAACCGTCTGCAGTGCGTGTCGGGCTTTATATTTCCTTGAACCAATGCTCATAGAGCCCGGGCTTGGTACATTGCGTGGCTGGTGCGAGCGTCTCGCGTCAGACGAACCCGAAGCCCCGCTGCCCTCGCCCACCTGAACCCCGGTTCAGGATGCCGGTCCGGTGGCACTTGCAGACACCTTTTTTCATGTCACTCGATCCCCTGCTGATTGTTGAGCTGGCCGTCCTTGGCCTTGGTACCGGTTTCCTGGCCGGTTTGTTGGGTATCGGTGGCGGCATGCTGATGGTGCCTTTCATCACCTTCATCCTCGCCGGGCGCGGGGTCGAGGCGGACCTGGCGGTCAAGATGGCCATCGCCACTTCCATGGCCACCATCATCTTCACATCCATCTCCAGTGTGCGCGCGCACCACAAGCGCGGCGCCGTGCGCTGGGACATCGTCAAGGGTTTGGCACCCGGCATCGTGCTGGGGTCGGCCATCGCCAGCCTGGGCATCTTTGCGCTGATCAAGGGCGCATGGCTCGCACTGTTCTTCGCGGCCTTTGTCGGCTTCTCGGCCACACAGATGCTGCTGGACAAAAAACCCAAGCCCACGCGCACGCTGCCCGGCACGCCAGGCCTCGTGGGCGCTGGCGGCGTCATCGGCATGCTCTCCGGACTGGTGGGCGCTGGTGGCGGCTTCATCAGCGTGCCCTTCATGACGTGGTGCAACGTCGCCATCCACAACGCCGTGGCCACCAGCGCAGCGCTGGGCTTTCCCATCGCCTTGGCCAATGCAGTGGGTTACGTCATTGCCGGCCAGGGGTTGAAGGATCTGCCCAGCGGATCGTTTGGCTACATCTATCTGCCGGCGCTGGCCGTCATCGCGTTCTTCAGTGTCCTGATGGCGCCGCTGGGTGTGAAGGCTGCGCATGCGCTGCCCGTCAAATCACTCAAGCGCGTGTTTGCGGGCCTGCTGTACCTGCTGGCCAGCTACATGCTCTTCAAAGGCGTGACCGCCTGAGGCTTCAGGTCAGCGCGCGATCGCTGACCACCATGCCGTCCTCGTCGGCATAGAGCCAGTCACCCGGCCGCACCCACACCCCCTGAATCTGCACCGCCACATCGCGCAAACCAGCGGCGCGTCGGTCGGTGGGCAACGGCATCGAGGCGAGCGCTCGAATACCCACCTCGCACTGCGCGAGCTCGGCCACGTCGCGTGCGCAGCCATCAATGACCACGCCCGCCCAACCGTTGCGCGCCGCGGCCACGCCGAGGTTGCCGCCCAGCAGCGCGCGGCGCAGGGACCCACCGCCGTCGACCACGAGTACGCGCCCTTCGCCTGCGCTCTCCACCGCGGCCTTCACCGACGTGTTGTCTTCGAAGCATTTGACGGTGACCACTGGCCCCGCAAAGCGCCGCACGGCACCGAAATCACGGAACACCGGAGGCAGCACGCGAAAGCGGCCGCTGTCGTCGGTTTTGTGGGCGTCGCACAGATCACAAGTGGCAAAAGCAGGAGGGGTTTGCATGGCTGAACTCGCAGTACACAAGGGTGTGAATCAGCGGGCGATTTGAGCAGATACGCCCGCGCGCCCAAGCATGGCGCCACGGGTGCGCGCAGAAGTGTTGTTTTCCCAGCCAAAAACACGCGCTTGCGCTGCGCAAAGCTTGAAAAAAGCGCGCTGTCCACCTTGGATTGCGTGTGCAACTCCATTAGCATCCGAGACACCAGTGTGAAAGCGCGTTTTCTGCTGGCGACTCGTCAACTTCTAGAAGGAAATTCAACCATGGCAACTGCGAAAAAAGCGCCCGCTAAAAAAGCGGCACCGGCCAAGAAGGCCGCACCTGCGAAGAAGGCCGCCCCGGCCAAGAAGGCTGCTCCGGCGAAGAAGGCTGCGGCTCCTGCCAAGAAGGCAGCTCCTGCGAAGAAGGCCGCTCCTGCCAAGAAGGCAGCTCCCGCGAAGAAGGCTGCTCCTGCCAAGAAGCGCACCCCCAACGCTGCGTTCATGAAAGCGCTGACCCCCAGCGCCGCTCTGGCCGCCATCGTGGGCAACAGCCCCCTGCCACGCACCGAAGTCACCAAGAAGATCTGGGACTACATCAAGAAGAACAAGCTGCAGGATTCGGTCAACCGCCGCATGATCAACGCCGACGCCAAGCTGAAGGAAATCTTCAAGAAGGCCCAGGCTTCGATGTTCGAAATGACCAAGCTGGTCAACGACCACCTGAAGTAAGCCTTCCGTCTGCACCCTTGCGGGTGCATTCAGAGCCAGCAAAGCCGACGCAAGTCGGCTTTGCTGTTTTTGCGTCCACACGCGTCAGCGCGCCGTGAGACCTGTGAGAAACTGCAACAAACTCCCGACTCCCTCCCCTTCGGCATGAACGCAAGCCAGCCCGTGAACGCTCCAACCACACTGGAAGCAGAGAAAGCGCCTTCGACCACGCCGCCGTTGCCACAGCAACGGCACAAGGTTGTGTTGGTGATCGATCTGGTCGAGTCGGTGCGGCTCATGGCGGCCAACGAAGCGGCGGTGGTGAACCAGTGGCGCGGCTTCCTGCACCACGCCACGACGCAGGTGCTGCCTTCCTGTCATGGCCGCCTGGTCAAGAGCCTGGGCGATGGCCTGCTGGCTGAGTTCGACCGTCCCACCGACGGCGTGCGCGCAGCGCTCGCCATGCACCAGTACTTTGGCCCACTCAACCAAAGCCTGCCGCCCGCCCAACAACTGCACCTGCGCGCGGGCCTGAATGCCACGAACCTCTACGTCGACGAAAACGACGTGTACGGCCACGGCGTGAACCTGGCTGCACGCGTGTCCGACCTGGCCGCACCGGGTGAAACGCTCGTCACCACCAGCATCTTTGACGGCATCGTCATTGGTGTGGACGCCGAGGTGGAAGACCGCGGCGAAAGCTACCTCAAACACTGGCCCGAGCCGGTGCGCACCTGGCAGGTGTACCCGGTGTCTGCCTCGTCGGCAGCCGTGCGCCCGCGCGTGCCTGAGGGCGCTGCCACCGACTTCCGACCTTCCATCGCGGTCGTGCCTTTCGAGACGCGAAGCCACGCGGCCGAGCAGTTCGTGATCGGCGAGCTGATCGCCGACGGCGTGATCGCGCAGCTCGCCCGCAGCCAGAACCTGCGCGTGATCTCGCGCATGTCCACCACCGCGTTCCGGGGCCGCCAGAGCAGCGCGGGCGAGATCGGCCAATGCCTGGATGCCACCTTCGTGCTCGGCGGCAGCTATGTCACCTACGGCGAGAAGGTCGTCATCATGGCCGAGCTGTCGGACCGCAAGCGCGGCGAAGTAATCTGGGCCGAGCGCTTGTCTGGCGACACGCGCGACCTGCTCGAAACCCAGAGCAGCCTGATTGATGCGCTGTGTTCGGCATGCGCCAAGGCCTTGCTCAACGACGTGGTACAGCGCACCCTGGTGCTGCCCGTGCCCCAGCTCGACAGCAATGCGCTGATGCTGGGTGGCATCACCCTCATGCACCGCTCTACCCCGCGCGACCTGCAGCGCAGCCTGCAGCTGCTCGAAGCCGTGGTGGAACGCCACAAGCGCGTGGCCACGCCCTGGGCCTGGCTGGCCAAGTGGCACATCATGCAGGTGGTGCAAGGCTTGTCTGGCGAACCGGCGCGCGACTTCCAGCGCGCGATTGACACCGCAGACCGCGCGCTCGATCTGGAGCCCAGCAGCTCGCTGGCCATGGCTATCAAGGGGCACGCGCTGTGCCACCTGGGCGAGGACGTGGACGCCTCGCACCGCCTGCTCCAGGAAGCCACGCAGAGCAACCCCAACGATCCGATGGCATGGCTGTACAACAGCGTGTGGTCGACGATGTGGGGCACGGCAGAAGATTCGATGACCGAGGCGGAGAACGCCTTGCACCTCTCGCCACTGGACCCGCAGAAGTACTACTTCGAAATGATGCTGGCGACCAGCTGCGCAGCGCTGGAACGATGGGATCGCGCCATCGAACTTTGCCGCGCGTCACTGCTGAAGAACCGGTACCACCTTCCAACGATTCGCTGCCTGATCGTTGCACAGCTGGAAAACGGAGACGTCGATGCCGCGCGCGAAGCGTTCCGATTGATGCAGGCCTTGCAGCCTGACCTGACCATCACGAAGTACATGGCATCTGGTGGACAGAGTCCACTGCGTCGCAGGGTGGCAAACGCCCTCACCCAACTGGGTTTACCGGTTCACTAATCAACAAGGAGTGCACATGAGCGGTGGCATGAGTGGAGGAATGAGTGGTGGCATGAGTGGAGGTATGAGTGGAGGTATGAGCGGCGGTATGAGTGGTGGCATGAGCAACTCCATCGTCTCCGCCGACGCCCTCATCCTCAGCCGTGCCGCCATAGTGGGACCTTTCAATGGCGCGGTGCTCCACGTCAACGAACCCGCGTTCGACCACCCGCCCAACCTCGCGCTCTGGACCGATGGGCCGCGCCTGGAAGCGTGCTTCACGCAGCTCGTTGAAGGCCTGCTGTTTAAGACGCGCAGCGGCCCCAAAGACGCCACGCTGGAATTTGCCAACCTGCAGGCCAGCAACATCCAGCGCAAGCCGCTGGTGCGCATGCGCGCGCCCACCAAGGCGCAGTTCAAAAAGCAACTCGATCTCGTGGCCGCTTACGCTGACCTGCGTGCCGACCGCGCCGTGGAGATCGTAGACCAGCGCACCCCGCCCATTGCGTTCTGGTCTTCCGTGGTCGGGCTCACGGCGCACCGGCACAAGAAGACGCTGCAGCTGATCGACCTGGTGTTTTCGCTGTGCATCTTTGTGGAGATGCGCTTCAAGCACATCTTCGCCAGCATCCGCCCCGTGGCTCTCTCGCCGCAAATCCAGCCCATGATCGAAACGCCCGGGCACGGCAGCTGGCCCAGCGGTCATGCGACCGAGGCCTTTGCCGTGGCCACCTTGCTTCAGGCCCTGCTGGATACCGTACCGGGTACAGGCTCTCCCCCGAACGGCACGCTCAGTCGCGAGCAACTGCAGCGGCTGGCCGCGCGCATCGCCACCAACCGGGTGGTGGCCGGCGTGCACTACCCTGTGGACAGTGCCGCAGGCCGCTTGCTGGGCACCGCACTGGCCGAGTTTCTGGTGGCGCGCGCCACCGGCACGCGCGTGCACGAGCGCGGCTTTGACGGCCGCCTGTTTGAAGGACCGAACGGCGAGCCGCTGGACTTCAGCCTGCACCAGTCGATGGACCACACGAGCGGCAACGCCTACACGCGGTCGGCCAGCACCACCGGCGTGGGCAACGCGCCGCTGCTCAACTGGCTCTGGGAGGAAGCGCTCAAGGAGTGGGCATGAGCGGCGCATGGCAGCCGCTGCCCACCGGTGAGTTCACCGGCATCGACTGGAGCGCGCCCGGCGCCATCGACGGCGAAGACCCGTACCTCGCGTGGGCCGAGGCCGATCACTTCGCGGGCTACCACCTGGGGCGGGGCAAAAAGCCGCCCAAGTGGTTGCCGATCGTCATCGAGCTGAGCGCCCATGCCAACGTGCCCGCGCTGGTGGCGGCTTCGTCCACCGCGTGGCTGCAGATTCCGCGCGTGTACCTCAACGTACCGGGCTTGCGCTTTTGCAGCGCGCGCGTGAAGCGGCGCTTCTTCGACCAGTGGCGCCACAACGCTCACCTGCGCGGGCTGATCCAGCGCTTCGAGCTGGGCTTGCCCGTGGGCCACCACACGCATCCCCTGGTGGATCCGTGCACGCCCGGCAGCCCGCCCGTACCCGCCCAAGGCCTGCTCACAGGCAAGGTGCTCGGTCTGATCGACGGTGGCCTGGCTTTCGCGAATGACCAGTTCCTGGACACGCTGGGCCACACACGGGTGAAGCACTTCTGGCGGCAGGACGACACCGTCAATGGCAACTGGCCGGGCAACCAGCCGCGCCACCGGGTGCCGCTGGACCCCACCCGCGCGGGGCCCACACCCCACGACATGGGCTACGGCCACGAGCTCTCTGGCGCTGCCATCGACGCGGCCATGGCTGCCCACACGCACCACGGCCAGCTGGACGAGGCGGCGCTCTACCAATACCTGCAGCTCTGGGACCTGAGCCGGCCGGTGAACCACGGCACGCACGTGATGAGCCTGGCGGGCGGCAAGGGCAACCTGCTGCATCCCATGAACGACGAGGCCAGCCGCTGCGACCTGGTGGCGGTGCAGCTCGATTGGTCCAACGTGCTCGACACCTCGGGGGGTGCGATGAACGTGAGCGTGCTCGACGGCCTCATGTACATCCTGGCGCGCTGCGCGCCCAGCGCGCAGGTCGTGGTGAACATCAGCTGGGGCACGCTGGCCGGCCCGCACGACGGCACGTCGGTGCTGGAGGCCGCCATGGACCAGCTCATCGAGCTGCTGGGCGGCCGCCTGCAAGTGGCGGTGCCCGCCGGCAATGCCTACCAGAGCCGCACCCATGCCAACGCCAGCCTGGCGCCCGGCGAATCGGTGACGCTGCACTGGCGCGTGCAGCCTGACGACCGCACCGAAAGCTACCTGGAGCTCTGGCTGCCCGAGGGCGCAGAGGGTGTGCAGATCAGCGTGACGCCACCGGGCCAGGCCCAGCCATTGCCGCCCATGCGCATGGGCCACGCGGGTGTGTGGGCCGAGGCAGGCAGCACCCCTCGCTGCGGCCTGATCTACCCCCGCAGCTCCGCCCTGGGCAGCCACGGCACTTGCGCGCTGCTGGCGCTGGCGCCCACCTTCAGCCGCAAGGCGTCTGTGACGACCGCGCCCTTTGGCGCCTGGAAGGTGGCGCTGACCAACACCGGCAGCACCGCCACCCTGTTCGATGCCTACATCGAACGCGACGATGTGGCCATTGGCCAGAACACGGGCGCGCGCCAGTCGTACCTGGAAGACGTGTTCTACGACACCAGCGGCAACCTCGGCGCCTTCGTGGACCATGCCGACAACCCGACGCCCATTCGGCGCAGCGGCACGTTCAACAGCCTGTCGACTGGTCAGCGCACCGTGAGCGTGGGGGGTGTGCGCCATGCGCCGTCTGCCGGCGGGCACTTCGCGCTGTATTCCCCACGCAAGCCCGACCCCGACGCCAGCCGGCCGCAACGCCCCGGTGTGAAAAAGGTGCCCGACACGCTGCAACCCTGCGACGACAACCCGGCGCTGTGGGGTGTGCTGGGTGCCGGCAGCCTCAGCGGCAGCGTGGTGCGCCTGGCGGGCACGAGTTCGTCCGCGCCGCTGCAGGCGCGGGCCATGCTCGACAACCTCTGAAACCGGCGAGCGCCTACCAGCGCGCGGGCAGCGGCTTGCGCAGCACGATCCAGCGCTCACGCACCGCGATGTAGCCGCCGGTTTCCAGGTCTTTGAGCAGGCGGCTGACCATCTCGCGCGAGCAGGCCAGGTGCTGCGCCATCTGCTGGTGGGTGAGGCGCTCCTTTAGGGGGCGCTCACCGGCCTCGTTGGGGCTGCGGGCCAGTTCGTTGAGCAGACGCACCAGGCGACCGTACACGTCGATCAATGCCACGCTGCGCGCGCTGTCGGTGGCCAGGCGCGCGCGCCGGATCAGGCGGGCCATGAGCTCCAGGGCGAACTCGGGGTGGGCGGCGATGTAGGCCAGCAGCGTGGCCCGCGTGACCACCGCACAGGTGCTGGCCTCGGCCGCCTCCACGTTGGCCGAGCGGGGGCCGCCGTCCAGCGACATCTCACCCACGTACTCCAGCGGGCCATACATGCCCAGCGTGAGCTCTCGGCCCTGGTTGTCGGAGACAAACGCGCGCAAGCGCCCCTGCAAGACGATGTAGAGCGTGTCGCCGGTCTCGCCTTCCTGGATCAGCAACGCACCGCGCCGGTACTTGCGCGCCAGCCCCAGGGCAGCGAGCGCTTCAATGTGGTGGGTGTTCGGGGGGGTGGCGAAGGGAACAGCGGTTGCAGGCATCCATGCTCACGGGTGGGAAAACTCCGTGGCATTGTGGGGCATGGGTGTGATGATGCGCAAGGCAGGGACCACCGGCGGCAGCGTGTTGACCCGGTGCAGCAGGTCGCGAATGCTGGGCGAGCCGGCCTTTTCGCGCAGCGTCTTCACCTGGCTGCGAATGGTGGACTCGGCCACGCCGTGCTCTTTGGCAATTTCGGCAATCTGCCAGCCCCGGCACAGGCCCATGAGCACCGACTCCTCGCTCGGGCTCAGGCCCAGCGTGCGCGCAAACATGCGCACTGCGAGGTTGTCACTGGGGCTCTGGCGTGAGAGCAGCACCAGCACCGACGGTGCATCGGGTTCCAGCGGGTGGCTCAGTGGCATGAAGGCCAGAGACAGCTCCTTGTCGCCCACGTTCAGCATCACCAGCTTGCGCTGGCCGCGAAACGAAGACTCCATGGCGTGCTGGATCTGCGAGGTGAACTCGGCGCTGCTGCCCAGCAGGCTGTTGCCGTACGACATGATCACGCGGCCCTGGGCGAGCTCGTGGCGCGCAAGGTGGTTGGCGTGCAGGATGTGGCCCTGCGGATCGATGATCAGCATGCCGTAGTCGATCTCGTCGAACACCCGCATGAGCTGCTGGTGCGACAAGACCGCACGCGTGCTGCCGCTGCCTGCGTCCGAGCCGCCGTTCCACGCCGTATCTGTTGCCTGCCACATGACCAACCCCTGTAGATGGATGGCCCAGTCTAGGCAGCGCCCGCACCGCACGGGTGTGTGCAGGTGCCGGGAACTTTGTGACGCAGTTACCTTGCGCCGCCCTGCGCCGCCTTCCGGATGGCGGTGAGCGTGCCGCGCGTGGTGATCACATCCACGTCCAGCATCACCTCGATCAGGCTGCCGCCCGGTGCCGCCAGCGCGCGCTGCAGCGCAGCTTCAAACTCGGCCGTGTGCGTGATGCGCTCGGCCTGGTAGCCGTAGGCGCGGGCCAGCGCACAGAAGTCGGGGTTGCTCAGGCCCGAGCCGCTCACATGGGCCGGGTACTCGCGCTCCTGGTGCATGCGGATGGTGCCGAAGCTGCCATTGTTGAGCAGCAGCACGATGCTTCTGGCGCCGTGCTGCACGGCCGTGGCGAGCTCCTGCCCGTTCATGAGGAAGTCGCCATCGCCGGCAATGGTGAACGCCGTGCGCCCCGTGAGGATGGCCGCGCCGATGCCTGCGGGCACGCCGTAGCCCATGGCGCCATTGGTGGGGGCCAGCTGCGTCTTCAAGCCCTTGGCCAGGCCCGGGTAGCGGTAGAAGCGGTGCAGCCAGCTGGCGAAGTTCCCGGCGCCATTGGTGAGCACGGCGTCGGCAGGCAGGTGCGCTTGCAGCGTGTGAATGAGCGCGGGCATGTCGATGGTGCCGGGCAACACCACGCCGCCATTGGCCACATCGATGTTGGCGAGGTAGTCGGCGTGGCAGGCCTGTGCCCACGCCTGCCAGGGCACCGATGGCGGCGCGGTGAGCACTTCCAGGCTGCGGGCGGCGGCGTTCAAAGTGGCGTGGATCGCCAGTGTGGGCTGGTAGACCCTGCCCAGCTCTTCGCCGCTGGCGTGGATGTGCACCAGCTTCTGCTTGGGCAGCGGCGCCTCGATCAGGGTGTAGCCGCCTGTGGTGGCCTCACCCAGGCGCGGGCCGATGGCGATCAGCAGGTCGCTCTCGCGCACGCGCCGCGCCAGTGCCGGGTTGACGCCCAGCCCCACGTCGCCCGCGTACAGCGGGTGGTGGTTGTCAAAGGTGTCCTGGAAGCGAAAGGCGTTGGCCACCGGCAACTGCCAGTTCTCGGCGAAGCGCTGCAGCGCGGCGGCCGATTGCGGCGTCCAGCCGCCACCGCCGGCGATCACCAGCGGGCGCTCACTGGCCAGCAGCAGGGTGCGCAGCTCGCGCAAGGCGCCAGGGTCGCTCCACGCCTGCACCGGCTCCACGCGCGGCAGGGGCTCGGCGTCCACCGTCTGCGTGAGCATGTCTTCGGGCAGCACCAGCACCACGGGGCCGGGCCGTCCGTTCATGGCGGTGGCAAAGGCGCGCGCCACGTACTCGGGAATGCGGCGTGCGTCGTCGATGCGCTCCACCCGCTTGGCCATGCCCTTGGTGGAGGGGCCAAAAAACGCGGCGTAGTCCACCTCCTGGAAGGCCTCGCGGTCGCGCGCGTCGCTGGCCACGTCGCCCACGAAGAGCACCATGGGTGTGGAGTCCTGGAACGCCGTGTGCAGGCCGATGGATGCGTTGGTGGCGCCAGGCCCGCGGGTCACGAAGCACACGCCCGGCCGACCGGTGAGCTTGCCCTGTGCCTCGGCCATGAAGGCCGCGCCGCCTTCCTGCCGGTTGGTGATGAATCGAATGCGATCGGCGTGGGCATGAAAGCCGTCGAGCACCGCGAGGTAACTTTCCCCGGGCACGCCAAAGGCGTGCGTCACACCCTGGACAATCAGACATTCCACAAGCAGGTGGCCAGCGATGCGGGTCATTTGACTTTATTAACCAATTAGAGAATTATTGCGGCATGAGCACCCCACCCACACCCGTGACGGAAGAGCGCCTGAGAGACGCCGACCGCTCGCAGAATACCATTCTGATTGCGGCACGAGACGAGTTTGCAGAGCATGGCCTGGGTGGTGCGCGCATGGACCGCATTGCCGAGCGCGCAGGCCTGAACAAGCGCCTGATCTACTACTACTTCGAGGACAAGGAACGGCTTTTTCAGGCCGTGCTGGAGCAGGCGTACCGCGACATCCGCGAAGAAGAGCAGCAGCTCAACCTGCTGCACCTCAAGCCCGAAACCGCGCTGCGCCGCCTGGTGGAGTTCACCTGGAACTACTACCTGGAACACCCCGAGTTCCTCACCCTGCTCAACAGCGCCAACCTGCACCGCGCGCGCCACCTGGAGCAGTCGGAGCGGGCGCGCCAACTGAACTCGCCGCTGATCGCCACGCTGGGCGAAATCATCGAGCGCGGCCGCGCCGACGGCAGCTTTCGCGGCGGCGTGGATCCGCTGCAGCTGTATGTGTCGATCGCGGGTCTGTCGTACTTCTACCTGTCGAACAACCACACGCTCTCGGCCATCTTCGGGCGCGACCTCATGACGCCCAAGGCGCGCAGCGAACGCCTGTCCCACATGTGCGAGGTGATCCTAGGGTATGTCCTGATGAGCTGAGGGCGTTGGCGGGTTGACGTTCCGGGGTGCGGTTTCTACTATTAACTGCTCGGTGAATTAAACCCTGGAGACAACGCATGAAAACCGCCCTGCCCCTTCGCCACCTGCTGATCACCTCCCTGCTGACCCTGGCCACGGCCAGCGCCATGGCCCAGTGGAAGCCCGACCGCCCGATCACGCTGATCGTGCCGTGGGCACCCGGCGGCTCCACCGACCAGGTCTCACGCGTGACCGCGGCCGAGCTCGAAAAGCACCTGGGTCAGAAGATCGTGGTGATGAACCAGCCCGGCGCCTCGGGCTCGGTGGGCACGAAGAACGCCATGGCCGCGCCCGCCGACGGCTACACCTGGACCGCCGGCGGCGCGAAAGACCTGGGCACCTACAAGGTGCTGGGCATGCTCGACACCTCCGCGAGCGACTGGAACCTGTACCTGAACGTGGCGCACATCGCGGTGGTGGGCGTCAACGCCGACGCGCCCTACAAGAACATGACCGAGCTGCTCGCCGCCAGGAAGGCCAAGCCCGGCGCGGTCTCGGTGGCCACGGCCGGCGTGAACTCCAGCGGCCACTCGGCCATTGAAGCCATTGCCCGCGTGGCCGGCGTGACCTACAAGCACGTGACGTACGACGGCGGTGCGCCCGCCGCCGTGGCCGCCGCCTCCGGCGAAACCGAAGTGACCACGCAGCTGGCCGCCGAGCAGACCGACATGATCCGCGCCAAGAAGATCCGCCCGCTGGCGGTGGTGGGCGACAAGTCGATCGAGATCGAAGGCTACGGCACCATCCCGCCGCTGTCGCAATTCATCCCCGGCTTCAAGGACCCGATCAACTACTTCGGCATCTTTGTGCCCAAGGGCGCACCCGCCGAAGTGAAGCAGACGCTGGACAAGATCTGGGCCACCGAGATGGTCAAGAGCGAGGCGCTGCGCAAGTACGCGCAGTCGCGCGGCGCCATGTTCGCCCCCATGTCGGGTGACGAGGCGCAGAAGGCCGTGTTCCCGGCCATCCAGTCGTACGCCTGGACGCAGCAAGCCGCCGGCAAGGCCAAGGTGTCGCCCGACACCGTGGGCATTCCCAAGCCCTGAGCGCACCGCACGGAACATCACATGACCGAGGGTGGAAAAACCGCCCGCTCCGATCTCTGGGGCGGCGCGGGTTGGGTCTTGTTTGGCCTGTTGATCGTGGCGGGCTCCCTGCGCATGGATCGCTTTGAATCCATGGGCGCGCAGCTCTACACCATGCCGGGCTTCGTGCCCGGCATGATCGGCGCCATGGTGGCGCTGCTGGGCCTCTTGCTGATGGTGCGCGGTGCCCTGCGCCGCGCCAAGGAGGCGGACGCGGGCAGCGAGCCCGCCGAGCCGCTGCTCAACCGGCGCATCGTCATCACCATGGTGCTGTCGGTGCTCTACGCAGGCCTGCTGGTCGGGCGCGCCCCGTTCTGGCTGGTGACCGCGCTGTTTGTTGCGGCGTTTGTCGCCACCTTCACCCCGCCTGGGCAAACCCTGCCCCGCCGTATTGGCGTGGCGCTGATCGCAGGCGTGCTCACCTCGGCCGTCGTCACCGTGGTGTTCCAGCAGGTCTTCCTCGTTCGCCTTCCCTAGGATTCCCATGTTTGACGGACTGATCATGTTCGGGCAATCGATCGCGCGCTTCAGCAGCGTGGAGACGATTGCCTATGCGCTGCTGGCCTCGCTGGTGGGCGTGGTGATGGGCGCCCTGCCGGGCCTGACCGCCACCATGTCGCTGGCGCTGATGACCACGCTCACGCTCAAGCTGCCGCCCAGCCAGGCGCTGCTGATCCTCATCTGCACCTACGTGGGTTCGATCTACGGCGGCTCGCGCTCGGCCATCCTGCTCAACATTCCGGGCACCCCGGCTTCGGCCGCCTCGTGCCTGGACGGCTATGCGCTCGCGCGCCAGGGCATGGCCGGCCGCGCCATGGGCATTGCCACCACGGGCTCGGTCATGGGCACGCTGATCGGCATGTTCTTTCTCGCCACGTTCACGCCCGTGCTGGGCGGCCTGGCGTTGAAGTTCGGTGCGTACGAGTTCTTCTGGCTCGCGCTCTTCGGCGTCATCATCGCCGGCACGCTCACCGGCGACGACCCGCTCAAGGGCTGGATCGCAGGCATTGCCGGCCTCTTCATTGCCACCGTCGGGCAGGAGCCGCAATACGGCTACGAGCGCTTTGCCTTTGGCGTGCGCGACCTCGCCGGCGGCATTCAGCTGGTGCCGGCGCTCGTCGGCGCGTTTGGCTTCGCCGAGCTGCTCACCGCCATGCGGCAGCGCCAGCTGCCGGTGAAGATCAGCGCGTTTGACACCGTGATACCCAAGCTGCGCGACGTGTTCCAGTACTGGCGCACCATCCTGCGCTCGGGCCTCATCGGCACGGGCGTGGGCATCGTGCCGGGTGTGGGGGAAGACGTGGCGGCGTGGTCGTCTTACGCGGCGGCCAAGCGCGCGAGCAAGGAAAAAGAGAAGTTCGGCAAGGGCTCGGTGGAAGGCCTGATGGCCGCCGAAACCGGCGACAACGCCTGCGTGCCCGGTGCGGTCATCCCGGTGCTCACACTGGCCATTCCGGGCTCGGCGCCAGCGGCGGTGCTGATGGCCGCGATGATCATCCACGGCGTCAAACCCGGCCCGCTGATCATGGTGGAGAACCCCGAGTTCGTGTACGACGTGGTGACCATGATGCTGTTTGCCACCGTGGGCATCCTCATCTTCGGCCTGGTGCTCACCAAGGCGCTGGTGCAGGTGCTGCGCGTGCCGCAGCACCTCATCACACCCATCGTCTTCGTGCTCTGCACCGTGGGCAGCTTTGCGATTGCCGGTCGCCTGTTCGACGTGTACGTGATGCTCGCCTTTGGTCTCATCGGCTTTGCCCTGCGGCACTACGGCTACCCCATGGCGCCGCTGGTGTTGGGCATCGTGCTGGGCGACCTGCTGGAGAAGAACCTGCGCCGCGCGCTCATCCTCTCCGACGGCAACCTCTCGCCCTTCTTCACCCGGCCGATTGCCGGCACCGTGGCCGCGCTGATCTTCGCCACCATCGCCTGGAAGCTCTGGGCGCTGTATGGCCGCAAGCCCAAGGCACCCGCATGAAGCTGTCGCTGTGCAATGAAGTGCTGCAGCCCCTCACGCTGGACGCGCAGTGCCAGGCCGCCGCCCGCATGGGCTACGACGCCCTGGAGATCGCGCCCTTCACGCTGACCGACACCCCCGAAACGCTGGACGCGGCCGCTGCGCGCCAGGTGCGCGGCACCGCGCACAGCCATGGCCTGGCGGTCTCCAGCCTGCACTGGCTGCTGGTCAAGCCCGACGGCCTCTCGCTGGTCACGCACGACGCAGCGCTGCGGCAGCGCACGCTGGACCTGCTGCGCCGCCTGATCGACTTCACCGCCGCCTGCGGTGCCCGGGTGCTGGTGCACGGCTCGCCCCGGCAGCGCTCGCCCGCGCCAGGGCAAAGCGTGGCCGACGCCAGCCTGCGCTTTGAAGCGGCCATGGCCGAGCTCGCCCCCCACGCACAGGCCGCTGGCGTGGTGTATTGCATCGAACCCCTGGGCCGCTTCGAAACCGCGGTGATCAACACCGTGGCCGAAGCCGCCGTGCTGGTCGATCGCATCGGCTCCCCCGCCCTGCGCACCATGCTCGATGTGAGCGCCGCATCGCACAGCGAGACCGAGCCCGTGCACGAAGTGCTGCGCCGCTTCCTGGCCAGCGGCCACATCGCCCATGTGCAGGTGAACGACAAGAACCGCCGCGGCCCCGGCCAGGGCGACACCGACCAGCGCCCGGTGCTGCAAGTGCTCAAGGACGCCGGCTACAACGGCTGGGTGGCCGTGGAACCGTTTGAATACCTGCCCGACGGCCCCGGCTGCGCCCACGCCTCGGCACAACACGTCAGAGACCTCTGGAGAACCCTTTCATGACCGGTGTGACCCTGCGCGTTCACGAAGTGCAGCTGTACCAGCGCCACGTCACGCTGCGCCTGCCGTTTCGCTTTGGCGCCGCCACCGTCACGCAGTGCCCGCAGGCCTTTGTGCGTGTGCTGGCCGACGTGAATGGCCAGCGCGTGCAAGGCGCCAGCGCCGAGCTCATGGTGCCCAAGTGGTTCGACAAATCGCCCGCCCTCACCCAAGAGCAAAACTTCGAGCAGCTGCGCGAGTCGCTGCGCAACGCACGCGAAGCCCTGCTGGCCACCGAGGACGCACTCAGCCCCCACGCCCTGTCGCAAGAGGCGGGTGACGCGGCCATGGTCGTGTCCGTCGGGCGCGGCCTGCCCCGGCTGGCGGCGCAGTTCGGCACCGCGCTGCTCGACAAGGCGGTGGCCGATGCCGCGCTGCGCGCCGCAGGCCTGCCCTGGGTGGAAGGGCTTCGCGCCGGCGTGCTGGGCGACCCGTGGAGCCAGCGGCTGCGCCTGCAGCGCCCCACGCAGGTGGTGCTGCGCCACACCGTGGGCCTGGCCGACCGCCTCACCGACGCAGACCCCGGCACCGACCCGCAAGACGGCCTGCCCGCCACGCTGGAGGCCGCCATCCGCCGCCATGGCCTGCACCATTTCAAGCTCAAGCTGTGCGGCCAGATCGAAGCCGACGTGGACCGGCTCACGCGCATTGCCGAGGTGCTGCAGCGCCTGGGTGGCAACTACCGCGTCACGCTCGACGGCAACGAAACCTTCACCGATGCCACCAGCCTGGGGCGCTTCTGGCACGCCCTGCGCACCACACCCGCGCTGGCCGACCTGCTGCGCCGCACCCTGCTGCTGGAACAACCGCTGGCGCGCGCCGTGGCGCTGCGCGAGTCCATCGCCTCGCTGGGCATCGGCGTGCCGGTGATCCTGGACGAATCGGATGACCACGCCGAAGCGCTCGACGAGGGCCTGGCCCTGGGCTACCACGGCATTTCCAGCAAGGCCTGCAAAGGCATCTACCGCTCGCTGCGCAACGCCCACCGCATCGCGCAAGACCCGCGCCTGCTGCTGTCGGGCGAAGACCTCACCTGCCAGGCCGGCCTGGCCGTGCAGCAAGACACACTGCTGGCCGCCAGCCTGGGCGTGACCCACATCGAGCGCAACGGGCACCACTACGTCGATGGTTTTGGCACCGCCCCCGAAGAGGAGGCGCAGGCCTTTGCCGATGCGCACCCCGGCCTGTACGACACCACCGGCGGCCGGCCCCACCTCGCGGTCCAGCAGGGGCAGCTCGACCTGACTTCGCTGCACGTGCCGGGCTTTGCATCGGCGGCCGCACCGGTGTGGCGCAGCCTGCAGACCATCGCGTGATGGTTCACCAAACGGTTAACAAAAGGGCGCAAGCGTTCAAAAAAGGCGAGGGCCAGAGCGTGACAGAACATCACGCTCTTCCCAAGTGATTGCAGCTTTCCCCCATGAGATTGACTGCATGAAGAAATTCCACACCAGGCTTGCCACTGAGCCAGCATCGCTTCTATAATTTCCACTATTCACTGAATGGTGAATTAAAACCACAACCAGCCGCTTCACTGGAGACACACATGAAACTCATCCACGCCACCGCAATGGCCGTGCTCGCGCTGAGCACCAGCCTGCCCGCCACCGCCCAGCAGGGCTACCCGAACAAGGCCATCCGCGTGATCGTGCCGTTCGCCGCCGGCAGCACCACCGACATCATTGCCCGCGCCATCACCGACAAGATGAGCCAGAGCATGGGCCAGCCCATCGTGGTGGACAACCGGGGCGGCGCGAGCGGCACCATTGGCCAGGCGGCGGTGGCCACGGCCGCGCCCGATGGCTACACCATCATGATTCACTCGTCGTCGCACACGGTGAGCCCCTCCACCTTCGCCAAGCTGTCGTTCGACACCGTGGGTGATTTCGCCGGCGTCACGCCGATCTCGTCCACGCCCAACGTGCTGGTGATCGCACCCAGCAAGAACATCAAGACCCTGCAGCAGCTGGTGTCCAGCGCCAAGGCCAACCCGGGCAAGATGAACTTCGCGTCGGCCGGCCAGGGCAGTGCCACGCACCTCAACGCCGAGAAATTCAAGATGGCCGCCCAGATCGACGCGGTGAACATCCCCTTCAAGGGCTCCGCCGAAGCCGTCACCGAAGTGCTCGCCGGGCGCGTGGACTACTACTTCTCGCCCATCGCCCCGGTGATCGGCCAGATCAAGGAAGGCCAGCTGCTCGCGCTGGCCGTGGGTTCGCCGCGCCGCGCCAGCGCGCTGCCCGATGTGCCCACCACCGCCGAAGCCGGCGTGCCGGGCTCCGAGTTCAACTTCTGGATCGGCATGATGGCCCCCGCCAAGACGCCGCGCGATGTCGTCAACCGCCTGCACGACGAGGTGGTGAAGGCCCTGGCCACGCCGGAAGTGAAGGAACGTTTCCTGAAGCTGGGGGCAGACGCCTGGACGCTCAAGCCCGAGCAGTTCGATGCCTACATTAAGGAAGAAATCAAGAGCAACGCCACGCTGGTGAAGGCCGCCGGCCTGCAAGTGGCGAACTGAGCCCGACGGGCACCACACGAAAGCAAAGAAGGAAACCGCACCATGGCAGTTCAACCACTCGGGATCATCATGCACGGCGTCACCGGGCGCATGGGCATGAACCAGCACCTGATCCGCTCCATCTGCGCCATTCGCGCCCAGGGCGGCGTGACGCTGTCCAACGGCGACAAGGTGATGCCCGACCCGATCCTGGTCGGCCGCAACGCCGAGAAGATGGAAGCGCTGGCCAAGGCGCACGGCATTGCACGCTGGGGCACCGACCTCGACGCCGCGCTGGCCAACCCGAAAGACACCGTCTTCTTCGACGCCGGCACCACCCAGATGCGCCCCACCCTGCTGGCCAAGGCCATTCGCGCCGGCAAGCACGTGTACTGCGAGAAGCCCATTGCCACCAATCTCAACGAGGCGGTGGAGATCGCGCGCCTGGCCGAGAGCTCGGGCCTGAAGCACGGCGCCGTGCAGGACAAGCTCTTCCTGCCCGGGCTGCGCAAGCTCGACATGCTGCGCCGCGCCGGCTTCTTCGGCCGCATGCTCAGCGTGCGCCTGGAGTTTGGCTACTGGGTGTTTGAAGGCGACCTGCAGCCCATCCAGCGCCCGAGCTGGAACTACCGCAAGGAAGACGGCGGCGGCATGATCCTGGACATGATGTGCCACTGGCGCTACGTGCTGGACAACCTGTTCGGCGAAGTGCAGTCGGTCTCGTGCATCGGCACCACGCACATCCCCACGCGCTGGGACGAAGCCGGCAAGCCCTACGAGTGCACCGCCGACGACGCCGCCTACGCCACCGCCGAACTCACTGGCCACAACGGTGAACACGTGATCGCGCAGCTCAACATGAGCTGGGCCACCCGCGTGAACCGCGACGACCTCGTGACCTTCCACGTGGACGGCACACACGGCTCCGCCGTGGCCACGCTCACCGGCTGCAAGGCACAGAGCCGCGTGAACACGCCGCGCCCGGTGTGGAACCCGGACGTGAAGAACACCATGAACTTCTCCGAGCAGTGGCAGGACGTGCCCGACACGCAGGTGTACGACAACGGCTTCAAGATCCAGTGGGAACACTTCATTCGCCACGTGGTGGAGAACGAGCCCTACAAGTGGACGCTGCCCGAAGGCGCCAAAGGCGTGCAACTGGTGGAAGCTGCGCTGGAAAGCTGGGAACAGCGCCGCTGGGTCGACGTGCCCGCGTTGAAGGTCTGACCGCATGGCCATCTCTCTCACCCTCCCCAACGCCTCGGGCCAGCTCGAGGCCTACACCCTGCGTGGGCACACACCGGCCAAGCCTGCCAAGGGCGTGACGTTCAACCGCATCGCGTACTCGGCCGCCCACGTCGTGGCCAACCCGCTGGCCGCGATCGACCCCTGGCTGCAATGCGCCGTCGACTGGGACGCCACCATCGCCTACCGCCAGCACCTGTGGTCACTGGGCATGGGCGTGGCAGAGGCCATGGACACCGCACAGCGCGGCATGGGCATGGACTGGCCCACCTCGCTCGAACTCATCCGTCGCTCGATCGACGCCGCGCAAGACGTGCCCGGTGCGCTCGTGGCCTCCGGTTGCGGCACCGACCACCTGGTGCTGGACGACGTGAAGTCTGTCGACGACGTGATCGCCGGCTATGAAACGCAGATGGCCGCCATCGAAAAGCTCGGCGGCAAGCTGATCGTCATGGCCAGCCGCGCGCTCGCCCGCGTGGCCCGAAGCCCGGCCGACTACGAGCGCGTGTACGACCGCATCCTGAGCCAGGCGAAACAGCCCGTGGTGCTGCACTGGCTGGGCGACATGTTCGACCCCGCCCTCAAGGGCTACTGGGGCAGCGACGACGCCGACAAGGCCATGGACACCGCACTGGCCGTGATCGCCGCGCACCCGAGCAAGGTGGACGGCATCAAGATCTCCCTGCTCGACAAGGACAAGGAGATCGCGATGCGCCGGCGCCTGCCGCCAGGCGTGCGCATGTACACCGGCGACGACTTCAACTACGCCGAGCTGATTGCCGGCGACGGCGTGGGCACAGAAATCACGCACCGCCAGAGCGACGCCCTGCTGGGCATCTTCGATGCCATCGCACCCGCGGCCAGCGCGGCGCTGGGCGAGCTTGCGCAAGGCAACGTCGAGAAGTTCCACGAGATCCTGGGCCCCACGGTCCCGCTCTCGCGCCACATCTTTGCCGCGCCCACGCGCTTCTACAAGACCGGCGTGGTGTTCATGGCCTGGCTCAACGGGCACCAGACGCACTTCACGCTGGTGGGCGGACAACAAAGCACCCGCTCGCTGCCGCACCTGGCCGAGCTGTTTCGCCTGGCCGACGCCGCGAACCTGCTGGAGCAACCCGACCTCGCCGTGCAGCGCATGAGAACGCTGGCCGCCGTGCACGGGGTGGCCTGACATGCGCGACTTCTCGCAAGACCATCGCTGGCTCTCCATCAACACCGCCACGATGCGCAAGAGCCGGGGCGCCGATCTGCCACTCACCGACATCCTGGATGCCTGCGCCCGGCACGGCATCGGCGCGGTCTCGCCCTGGCGCGACCAGGTGGCCGCCGTCGGGCTCAAGACCGTGTCGGCGCAAGTCAAGTCGCTCGGCCTGAAGCTCTCGGGCTACTGCCGTGGCGGCATGTTCCCAGCGGTGGACGCTTCGGGCCTGCAAGCTGCTCGCGACGACAACCGCCGCGCGGTGGACGAGGCTTGTGAACTCAACGCCCCGTGCCTGGTGTTGGTGGTGGGCGCCCTGCCCGGCGCACTCGCCGGCAAGGCCGCGCACAAAGACATCGCACGTTCGCGCCAGCAGGTGCAAGACGGCATTGCCGAACTGCTCGAATACGCCCGAAGCTGTGGCATGCCACTGGCCATCGAGCCGCTGCACCCCATGTATGCGGCCGACCGCGCGTGCATCAACACCATGGAGCAGGCGCTCGATGTGTGTGACGCCCTCGACCCCGGCCAGAGCAGCGCGCTCGGCGTGGCGGTGGACGTGTACCACGTGTGGTGGGATCCGAAGCTGCAAGCGCAGATCGAGCGCGCCGGGCGCTCACGCCTGCTGGCGTTTCACGTGTGCGACTGGCTCACGCCCACCACCGACCTGCTCAACGACCGGGGCATGATGGGCGACGGCGTGATCGACATCTCGCGCATTCGCGGGTGGGTCGAAGCGCAAGGCTTCTCAGGCTTCAGCGAGGTGGAGATTTTTTCCACCGGCCACTGGTGGCAGCAGCCGCACGACGAGGTGCTCAAGACCTGCATCGAGCGGCACCGCAGCGCGGTGTAAGGGCCGGCCGAGGCCCCGCCGCCGCGGTACCTGCATCAGCGCAGGGGCACTTCGGTGCTGGCGGTCAACACGGCCGCGCCCATGGCGGGCTGGGCACGCTTCTCGTCCGCCAGGATGAACGAGCCGGTGGTGCGCTGCTGCATGCGGCGCTGCTCACCGCGGTCCGTGATGTCGTTGAGCACGGCAATGAACCACATGAGCAGCAAACCGGCGGCGGCAAACAGCACCCACACCAAGGCCCCGGAGGCCGAGTCCATCCACTCAGGGGTTGCGCTGCGGGCCTTCTGTGCGGACGGGTTCATGGGGATCTCCTCGATGCGTTGTGGGTATGAAACGCATCATCCTTGCGGCCCCAGGCCGACCTTGTCGGCGGGCAGCGGCAAGCGATGTAGGACTGCGCCGACACGGTCGGCAGGTGCGCAGCAGGCGGTGCGGGCCGCTCAGGCGGCGGCGGATTCGCGGCGCAGCGGCGGCTGCTCGGCCACCATGGCTTCCAGCGCCTTCTGCACCACGCCTTGCGCATTGACCGGGCGCAGCAGGCGGCTGGCGATCAGCCGCTCGCAGCTGCGCTTGGTCATGGAATGGGGGCGGCCGCCCCGGCTGACAAACATGAACAGCGTGCCCTTGCTGCTGGCCCAGATGAGTTGGGCGCGCAGCCACTCGCGGTGCGAATACAGGTCGACCCAGTCGCCTTCACGCAGCCCCGCCAGCGTGGCCGCCGCGTTGATGTCGTCGATCTCGACCTCTTCGGCCAGGGCAGCCGGGTGGGAATCGCCGGCACTGGCCCGCGCCACCAACTCGGCGTCTTCCAGGTCGCCGTAGTCGGTGGGCATGGTGTCTTCGAAGCCTGCCGCCTCCAGCTCGTGCTTGCCCAGCCAGGGCTGTGCGCGCGGCCTGGGCTTGCGCTGCTCGGGCGTGGCTGGCAGGGTTTCGTCCAGGTCCATCGACATCGACGAGGGCACGTCGTCCAGCGGCATCGAGCCCGAATGTTCCATCTGCGGCGAACCCGAGAGGCTGGCATCGGCGCGAATGCGGGCGCGGCGCAGGCCCAGCACCGGCGCATGCAGGCGCATGAGCGCGTCAAAGAAGGGTTTGGTTTCGTCGCGGGTCTTGCCCAGCATGTCCAGGCCGGCATGCAGCGTGGCCAGCATGCCAGGGACCATGGCAAAGAGTTCCTTGGGCCGCTTGAGCGTGACCTCTTTCTTCACGCTCCACAGCAGGTTGGACACCACCTTGCGGTAGCCGCCCGGGTCGGTCTCGCCCTCGGGGCCACCGAGCCTGGCCGAGGCAATCACCAGCGCCCAGGGACCGTAGAGAAAGTCGAGGATCACGCCCGGCGCGTTGTCCACATCGGGGCGCTGGCTCAACTCCCAGGCGATCTGGTCCGCCATGACCTGCCGCTCTTCCGCATGGCGGATGGACTGCAGGCTGTTGTCCTGCAGGGCGAGCTCTTTCTGGTCCTGCGCTTCCCAGCCCTGGCGCAGCTCGGTGAGCACGTCGGCAAACGGTTGGGGGTCGCGCGTGGCGGTGGCGTTGAGCTCGTTGAAGGCCCGCTGCACCGGCTGGAAGAAGCTGTCGAACTCTTCCGAGAATTCGTCGTTGAACTTGAAGCTGCGCTGCGCGACGCTCTCGATGAGGCGCCGTGCCGGATGTTCGTCTTCGTTGAAGAAGCGCGGGTTGGCCATGGCCAGGCGCAGCAGCGCGGGCTCTAGGGCCACCACCGCTTCGCGCACCGGGCCCAGCAGCAGCGGGTCGCTGGCCACCTGGCTCACCAGGGTGCGCACCAGGTCCAGGCCCACGGCCTGGCTCACGCGCTGCGCCTTCTGCTTCAGGTGCATCAGCACGCGCGAGCGCTCGTGCGCCGCGGCGTAGGTGCCCCAGGCCTTGTGGCTGAGCTGGCTGGAAATGCCGACCTCGCGCGCCGGCCGGTCCACCACCGGCAGGTCGCGGTACTGGGTCTGCTGCTCCAGGATCATGGACTCGTCGAGCACCGGGATCGCGGCAAAGGCCTCGATGGCGGCGAGCTCCTCGCTCACCTGCTCGTAGTAGTCCGGGGTCAGGTGGCGGTCAAAGTGCTTGCCGCCCTGGTTGAGGAATTCGTGAAAAACCTGGTGGTCCACGCCGGGCTGCATGCGCGCCAGCGTCTGCATGGGCGGCAACTGGTCGGCGCTGGACCAGGTGGACGCTTGAAAGCCGCTGTTCCCGTGCTCGCCCACGTCCTGCCATTGGCTGCTGCGCGACACCCCCAGGGCGGCCGCGCGGGAAGACAGCCCCAGACCGCCGGAGCGCGTGGACAAGGCGCCCGAGCGCGTGGACGTGCCTTCTTCGACCAGCCGCACCCGGTAGCCGGCTTCCTGCACATTGGCGCGCTGCAACATCAGCGCCACGCGCTCGTAGAGTTTTTGCAGCTCGCGCGCCAGCGAGTCGCCCATGTGGCGCAGCCACAGCGCGCGCACCTCGGGCTCGGACTCGGCCGACGCCATGAGCTCGCGCAGGGCCCGCACAAACACGGACGGCCGCAGCGGATTGCGCTCGGCCTGTACCGTCTGCAGGCCGATCACCGAGCTGATCAGCGCGTCCAGCACGGTGAGCTGCTGTTCCAGCACCGGCATGAGGCTGTGCACCAGCCGGGCGGATTCCAGCGACTCGTTGACCGCGTCGTCTTCCACCAGCGAGAGCAGTGATGACTCCGACAGCAGCGCCGGCCGCGAGGTGTTGGCCTCGGGCGATGCCAACAGGGCGTCGCGCAGGTGCTGGGTAAAAGTCTGTCCCCACTGGATCTTGTTTTGCAGCAGGCCCCACCAGGCCAACGCCAGCCGGTCTCGCTGGGCCACTTCCCTCGACGCTTTTTCGGCCGCCTGCAGGCTGGCGATGGCCGAGTCGGCGCAGCGCGCCAGCATTTCAGGCGCGCCAGAGAGCGCTTCCTGGAAGCACTGTTGCAACAAGCGTGAGGGCGCCGTCATGGGCGGTGAGCGGAAATCGGTGAACGGGCGGGGGTATCGATCAAGCCGCTTTTATACCCGTTGGCGAAGCCCGCCGCGTGATGCATGGCAAATATTCGGCAGCCGGGCTCAACACGTGCTCCGGCGGCTGGGACAGCGCTCGCCACTGCCGCGCTGCGCCCAGGCTTTCCAGCCGATTCAGGCCGCGACCAGCGCCGTGCGGCGGACCCGACGCACGTTGAATGCGCTGGCGATCAGCACCGCCTGCACCACCGCCAGGCCAATCAGCACACCCCGGAACTGGCCGTGGTCCATCAGCACACCAAAGATCAGCGGCGAGATGGCCTGCCCGATGTCCAGGCCCGAATACACCACGCCGTAGACGCGCCCGGTGGCGTTGTCGGGGGTGGACTTTTTCACCAGCAGATCGCGCGACGGCCCGGCAATGCCGGCAGAAAAACCCATGGCGCCAAACAGCACCGGCACCGCCGCCGCCGGCAACTGGCCAAACGCCAAGAGCAGCGCCACGCAGGCCGCCAGGCCAAAGCCCACGCCCACCACGCGCTCGCAGCGCGCCGGGTCCGAGGCCAGAAAGCCGCCCAGCACCATGCCACCCGCCGAGCACACCATGTAAATGGTCAGGCACACCGCCACCAGCGCGATGGGCACCGCGTGCAGCTGGCGCGCGGCTTCCGGCGCAAACGCCTGCACCACGCTGAGCGACATGGCGTAGAAGAAAAAGAAACCAAAGCACATCCACACCGCCGGAATGCGCAGGAAGGCCATCGGGTCTTCCAGTGGCGTCTGGGCGTGGCCCTGCACCGGCTTCGGCGCGGCCGGCAGGCTCAGGCGCTCGCGGTTGAACCACAGCACGGCCAACACCGCAAACGCCAGCACACCCGCACTGGCCAGCGCCACCCGCCAGGAAAACGCCAGCGCAATCGGCACCATCATGGCGGGCGCCAGCGCCCAGCCCAGGCTGCCGGTGATGCCATGCACGCTGTAGGCGTGGCCCAGGCGCGGCGCGCTCACCTTGCGGTTGAGCAAGGTGTAGTCCACCGGGTGAAACACCCCGTTGCCCGTGCCGGCGATCACGGCAAAGAAAGCCATCATCCAGTAGCTGGTGCTGGCCGCAAAACCGAACGCCGCCACGCCCAGCATCGCCAGACCGGCAAACAGCACCGGGCGCGGGCCCAATCGGTCCACCAGAAACCCGGAGGCCGTCTGCACCGCACAGGAGGTGACGAAAAACACCGTCATGAGGAAACCCAGCTCGGCGTAGCTCGCGTTGAACGCGTCCTTGAGCCAGGGAAACAGCGGCGCCAGCAGCAGCTGGCTGAAGTGGCTGACCATGTGGGCCAGGCCCACCAGCCCGATGAGGCTGGCGTCCTGCCGAAACGCCACGGGCGGCAGGGTTTGGGTGGTGCTGGATGACGACATGGCGCGATCGTAGGCGCAAGGCCATCTGCCGAATCGCGATGATCTGTCAGAATTCTGCGCAAACCCGCCAAAGCAACATGGCCACCCGCCACGCCCCCATGCAACGCCGTGCCCGCCCCATTCCGCTGGGGGACACCGACCCCTTCACGCCCGATGCCGCCCGCCCGGTGCGGGTGCGCGCGCGCTCGCTGAGCGCAGACGCGCATTTCGACCCGCACCGCCACCCCTGGGGCCAGCTCGCCTACTGCACCACCGGCATCCTGCAGGCGATGGCCGCGCCCGACGAGCCCAACCTCCAGGCCGTGACCTACATCGTGCCTCCCTCGCGCGCTGTATGGTTCCCGCCCGGCATGCGCCACGCGGTCACCGTGCGCGAAGCGGCCGAATTTCGCACGCTGTATGTGCACGCCGATGCGGTGCCCGCGGGATGGACCTCGTGCCGGATGATCGTGGTCTCGCCCTTGCTGCGCGAACTCATCCAGGCCATGGACGCGGCCACACGCCGCGCGGCCGAGCCTTCGCGCGACCAGTTGCTGATCCAGCTCGTGCTCGACGAACTGGCGCACGCCGACACCCACTCCCTGGGCGTTCCACTGCCGCGCGACAAGCGCCTGCGCGCACTGTGCGAAGCGGTGCTGAATGCGCCAGGTGAGCGCGCCACGCTGGCGCAATGGGCGGCCGACACCGGGGCCAGCGAGCGCACGGTGGCCAGGCTTTTCCGTGAGGAGCTGGGCACCACCTACCAGCAATGGCGGCAGCAGGCGGTGCTGGCGCACGCCCTTCCCTTGCTGGCGCGCGGCATGCCGATCAGCCAGGTGGCCGCCGCCACGGGTTACGCCAGCGACAGCGCCTTCAGCGCGATGTTCAAGGCGGCCATGGGGCACCCGCCCACCCGGTGGGGCCTGCAAGGCGACGGTCAGCGCTGAGCGGTTCCATCGGGTTCAAACCGCTGTCATATCTGACAGGCAGCATCGCCCGGGTGCGGTCCAGAATCGTCCGCAGGTTTTCAGGGACGAAAAACAATGAACAGCATCCGGCGTTATGCCAAAACCACCCGCGCCTGGGACGCCCTGGCGCGGCCCGACATTCTGGGGCGCGAAGCCCACACCTTGCTGCTGATGGCCAACGGCCGGCGCAGCGAAGAAGAACTGGGCCGCCTGCTCGGCGAAGACGTGTCGGGCTTGCTGGAGTGGCTGCACCAGCAGGGTTACCTGCAGTGCACCCAGCCCGCCCACACGGTGGAAACCGACGACGACATCGTGGCTGGTGCCTGAACAGCGCCCACGCGGCGCGACCGCTCAGAACCAGCGTTTGAGCAGACCCATCACCCGCTGGAACCGCGCGCCGTAAGGCGGATAGAACAGCTGGCCCATGGCCCAGCGCGACTGCACCAGCACCGGCTTTTGCTGCGTGAAGCGCAGGAAACCAGCCTCGCCGTGGTACGAACCCCAGCCGCTCTCGCCCACGCCGCCAAACGGCAAGCCCTCGTGGGCAACGTGCATCAGCGTGTCATTGACCGTGACACCCCCGCTCACCGTGCGCGCCAGCAGGCGGTCGCGCGCGGCGTGGTCGGTGCCGAACCAGTACAGCGCGAGCGGGCGCGGGCGCTGGTTGATAAAGGCCACCGCGTCGTCGAGCGTGTCGTACGGCAGCACGGGCAGGATGGGGCCGAAGATTTCCTCGTTCATCAGGCGCGAAGCCGGCGCAGGATCGAACACCAGCGAGGGCCGCATCTGCCGCGCGCTGCCGGCATCACCCGCAGCAGGGGCCACGTCCACCACGCGCGCGCCGCCCGCTCGCGCCTCGTCCTGCAAGGTGACCAAGCGCGCGAGATGCCGTTCGCTCACGATCGCGGCGTAGTCGGGGTTGCCGGACACGGTGGGAAACAAGCGCGCCACCGCCTGCGTGTAAGCCTGTTCAAACGCGGCCTCGCGCCCGCGTGGCAGCAGCACGTAGTCGGGCGCGATGCAGGTCTGCCCGGCGTTGAGCAGCTTGCCGTGCGCGATCTTGAGCGCCGCATCGTTCAGGTCGCAAGACGCGTCGATGACGCACGGCGACTTGCCGCCCAGCTCCAGCGTGGTCGGCGTGAGGTTGGCGGCGGCGGCGGCTGCCACCTGCCGGCCCACCGCGGTGGAGCCGGTGAAGAAGAGGTGGTCGAACGGCAGCTTCGAAAATTCCTGCGCCACGTCGGGCCCACCGAGGGCCACGCAGAACTCGTCGGCAGAAAACACCTCATGCACGAGCTTGGCCATAAGGGCCGAGGTGTGGGGCGTGAGCTCGCTGGGTTTGAGCATCACGCGGTTGCCCGCGGCCAGCGCGGCGGCTGCCGGGCCAAAGGTGAGCTGCAGGGGGTAGTTCCACGGGCCGATGACGCCCACCACGCCCAGCGGCTGGCGCTGGATGTGGGCGCGCGCGGGCAGCAGGTACAGCGGCGTGGCCACGCGTTGGGTCTTCATCCAGCGTGGCAACTTGTCATGCAGTTGCGCCATGCCGGCGCGCAACACGAACAGGTCGGCGGCCTCGGTCAGCTGGGGAGAGCGCACACCGAAATCGGCCTGCACAGCCTCGGCCAGCGCGGGGGCATGGGCGTCGACCAGCGCGCGCAGGCGGCCCAGACGGTCGCGCCGCAGCGTCAGCGGCACCTCCACCTGCGCGCGGCTGGCGTTGTGCTGGGCGTCGAACAGCGCTCTGAGCGGAAGGGTGGGGGGTATCTGGGTCATGGGTTCATGATAGGCCGCGAGCCCCCGCACGGGTAGGTTTGCGCCCCCATCCGCGACGGACGGAGGCGCAGCGGGTCAGGCCTGGGCGAGTGCGTCGCCGAACTCGAACACGCCCGGGTTCTGTACCGGGTCCACGTCCACCGGAATCGACGACTTCGGCGGGTAGCGGCCCTCCAGCAGGAACTTCGAGAGCGGGTTCTCGATGCGCTGCTGGATGGCGCGCTTGAGCGGCCGCGCGCCGAACACCGGGTCGAAGCCGACCTTGGCCAGCTCGGCCAGCGCGGCAGGCGACACCTGCAGGTGCAGGTCCATCGTCGCCAGGCGCGCTTCGAGCACCTTGAGCTGGATCGCCGCGATCGACTCGATGTGCTGCGCGTCGAGTGCGTGGAACACCACCGTCTCGTCGATGCGGTTCAAGAACTCCGGGCGGAAGTGGTTCTTGAGCTCGCCCCACACCGCGTCCTTCACGTCTTCGTACGGCTCGCCCACCATGGCCTGAATCAGGTGCGAGCCGATGTTGCTCGTCATCACGATCACGGTGTTCTTGAAGTCCACGGTGCGGCCCTGGCCATCGGTCAGTCGGCCGTCGTCCAGCACCTGCAGCAGCACGTTGAACACGTCCGGGTGGGCCTTCTCCACCTCGTCGAGCAGCAGCACGCTGTAGGGCTTGCGGCGCACGGCTTCGGTGAGGTAACCGCCCTCCTCGTAACCCACGTAGCCGGGCGGCGCGCCAATGAGGCGGGCGACCGAGTGCTTCTCCATGAACTCGCTCATGTCGATGCGCACCAGGTGGTCTTCGCTGTCGAACAGGAAACCGGCCAGCGCCTTGCACAGCTCGGTCTTGCCCACGCCCGTGGGGCCCAGGAACAGGAAAGAGCCGGTGGGGCGGTTGGGGTCCGAGAGTCCAGAGCGCGAGCGGCGGATGGCGTTGGCCACGGCGCCGATGGCCTCGTCCTGGCCCACCACCCGTTCGTGCAGCTTGCCTTCCATCATCAGCAGCTTGTCGCGCTCACCCTGCATCAGCTTGCTCACCGGGATGCCGGTGGCGCGCGCGACCACTTCGGCGATTTCTTCGGCGCCCACCTGCGTGCGCAAGAGTTGCGGGCGGCCTTTGCCGTCCTTGTTCTGCGCCTTGCCAGACTCCACCGCCTGCGCGTCCTTCAGGCGTTTTTCCAGCTCGGGCAGCTTGCCGTACTGCAGCTCGGCCACTTTGTTGAAGTCGCCCTTGTCGGTAAAGGTCTTGATCTGCGAGCGGATGCGGTCCATCTCTTCCATCACGTCCTTGGAACCCAGCGCGGCGGCTTTCTCGGCCTTCCAGATTTCGTCGTAGTCGGAGATCTCTTTCTCCAGCCGGGCAATCTCTTCCTCGATCAGGCCAAAGCGCTTCTGCGAGGCTTCGTCCTTTTCGCGGCGCACGGCTTCGCGCTCGATCTGCAGCTGGATCAGGCGGCGGTCCAGCCGGTCCATCACTTCGGGCTTGGAGTCGAGCTCGATCTTGATCTTCGACGCCGCCTCGTCGATCAGGTCGATCGCCTTGTCGGGCAGGAAACGGTCGGTGATGTAGCGGTGGCTGAGCTCGGCCGCGGCCACGATGGCCGGGTCGGTGATCTGCACGCCGTGGTGCACCTCGTACTTCTCCTGCAGGCCACGCAGGATGGCGATGGTCGCCTCCACGCTGGGCTCGCCCACCAGGATCTTCTGGAAGCGCCGCTCCAGCGCAGCGTCTTTCTCGATGTACTTGCGGTATTCGTCGAGCGTGGTCGCACCCACGCAGTGCAACTCGCCGCGCGCCAGCGCCGGCTTGAGCATGTTGCCCGCGTCCATCGCGCCTTCGGCCTTGCCTGCGCCCACCATGGTGTGCAGCTCGTCAATGAAGACGATGGTCTGGCCTTCGTCTTTCGCGAGTTCGTTCAACACCGTTTTCAGGCGCTCTTCGAATTCGCCGCGGAACTTGGCGCCGGCCAGCAATGCGGCCATGTCCAGGCTCAGCACGCGCTTGCCCTTGAGGGAATCGGGCACTTCGCCCGCCACGATGCGCTGCGCCAGGCCTTCCACAATGGCGGTCTTGCCCACGCCAGGCTCGCCAATCAGCACCGGGTTGTTCTTGGTGCGGCGCTGCAGCACCTGGATGGCGCGGCGAATCTCGTCGTCCCGGCCGATCACCGGGTCCAGCTTGCCCAAGCGAGCGCGTTCGGTGAGGTCGAGCGTGTACTTCTTGAGCGCCTCCCGCTGGCCTTCGGCTTCGGGGCTGTCCATCTTCTGGCCGCCGCGCACCGCCGTGATGGCCGACTCCAGGCTCTTGCGGTTGAGGCCGTTTTCGTTCGCGATGCGCGCCAGCTCGCCCTTGCTGTCGGCCACCGCCAGCAGAAAGAGTTCGCTGGCAATGAACTGGTCGCCGCGCTTGATGGCCTCCTTCTCGGTGGCCTGCAGCAGCTTGGCCAGCTCCTGGCCCACCTGCACCTGGTCCTGCCCCTGCACTTCGGGCAGGCGCTTCACGGCGGCTTCCACCGCCTTGGCGAGGCCAGGCACGTTCACGCCCGCCCGCTGCAGCAACGACTGCGGGCCGTCGGCCTGGCGCAGCAAGGCCAGCAGCAGGTGGGCGGGCTCGATGTAAGCGTGGTCGGCGCCCAGCGCCAGCGTCTGGGCCTCGCTCAGGGCTTCCTGGAACTTCGTGGTCAGTTTGTCGAGTCGCATGTCGGGGCTCTCCGTGTATTCAGAACTGCACCGCACATGGGTGTATTCGCCCCATTTTCAAGCCGCAGGGGCGCCAGCGCGCGCCTGGCCGGCCCGCACTTGATGCAGATCAAGAGCCGGTGGAACGCGGCTTGCGCCAGTACGCGTAGGTCCACGCGGTGGTGAAGCCCAGGCGTGCATAGAGCGCAAGCGCCGGCGCATTGCTCGCGTCGACCTGCAGGAACACCCGGTCAATGCCGCGTTGCTGCGCCTGCTGCGCCATGGTGCGCAACAGGCCACCCGCGAGCCCGCGCCCCCGATGGGCCGCGGCCGTGCGCATGCCATGCACGCCCAGCCAACCGTGGCCGAAGGAGGCCGCCCCACAGGCCAGCGTCTGGCCGTTTTCCCGGAGGCTGGCAAACAGGGTGTCGTGCGCGCGGCCCAGCGAACGGGCGCGGCTGGCGCCATCCACCGGGTCCAGGCCCTCGCAGAGGAACATGGCCATCCACGCAGCGTCCGGCGTCGGTTCGAGCTCACCCGCCGGCGCATCCGGGCCCGCCAGCAGATCGGCCACGCGCGCGGTCTGGGTCAGCGTGGGTTGAAAGCGCGAGAAGCCCACGCGTTGCAACGCGCGGTGCATGCCATGAAAGGCCGGGAGCTCGGGCAATCGAAACACCGGCCGAAACCCGCGGCCGCTGTAGCGTTTGGCGATGGTGGGCGCAATGGCGGGGTCCGGCGCCTCGTGCGACAGCGGCACTGCACTGTGGGCCCGGCCCACCGTGCCGCTGTCCATGGGGAGCAACCAGCCAGGCATCACCTCCAGCGCCTCGGGCGCAACAGCCTGCAGCGTGGCGCGTTCGAGGCTCTCGATGTCAGCGCTTCGCCATCGCTGACGGGTGGGGCTTTCAGCCATTCTTTGCATCGATACCCCAGCGGGCGAGCGCAGCGTCGTCGCTCACACGGGCATCCACCCAGCGCGCGCCTTCAGGCGTTTGTTCCTTCTTCCAGAAGGGCGCCTGGGTTTTGAGGTAGTCCATCAGGAACTCGCAGGCCTTGAAGCTCTCGCCCCGGTGCGCAGACGTCACGGCCACAAACACGATCTGGTCCAGCGGCTGCAGGAGGCCCACGCGGTGAATCACGCGCGCCCCGTAGAGATCAAAACGCTCGAAAGCCTGATCGATCATGGCTTCGATGGACTTCTCCGTCATGCCAGGGTAGTGCTCGAGCTCCAGGGTGCTCACATCCTGGCCATCGTTGCGGTCGCGCACGGTACCCACGAAGCTGCACACCGCGCCCACGCGGCGATCCTGCTCGCGCAGCCGCGCCACCTCGGTGGACAAGTCAAAGTCCTCGGTCTGGATACGGACGCGATCACTCACCTCAACCCCCTGTGACCGGCGGAAAGAAACCGACTTCGGCGCCTTCGCTCAGCGCGGCTGTTTCATCGCTCATGGTCTGGTTGAGCGCCACACGCACCGCGCGGCCCGGGGCCAGCGCCTGGGCGTAGGCACCGCCGCGCGCAGCGAGCTCGGCACGCAGGGCCGCCAGCGTGGCGGCATGCGTGTCGATCGACTCACTGCCGGTGCCCAGGGCCTCGCGGATGGAGGCGAAATAGCGCAGGTGAACTTTCATGCGAGGAGGTCCGCGAACGAGATGTAGGACACGAGGTCGCCATGGGCAATGGTGGTGCCAGCCGGGTTGTCGACCAGCCCGTCGCCCCAGACGGCAGAGGTGAGCACACCCGAGCTCTGGTTGGGGAAAAGATCGAGCCCGCCTGCCGCGTTGCGGCGAACGCGCAGAAACTCGCGGCGCTTGTCGGCCCGTGCCACGGTGAAGTGCGCGGGCAGCGAGGTGACCGGCGGCAGGGCCTGCAGACGGCTCGCCGCAACGCCTTGCAACTTCAGCAGGAAAGGCCGCACCAGCAGCAAGAACGTGACGAAGCTCGACACCGGATTGCCCGGCAGGCCGATGAAGTGGCACGCTGCCCCGGGCGTGTCGCGGCGCACGGTGCCGTAGGCGAACGGCTTGCCCGGTTTCATGCCGATTTGCCAAAGGTCCAGGCTCCCGAGGGCCTGCACGGAAGGCTTGATGTGGTCCTCTTCCCCCACCGACACGCCACCGCTGGTGAGGATGAGGTCGTGGTGGTCGGCGGCCGTCTTCAAGGCAGCGAGCGTTGCCTCCCGCCGGTCGGGCACGATGCCCAGGTCGCTCACCTCGCAGCCCATGCGGTGCAGCAAGGCGCGCAGGAAGAACCGGTTGGAGTTGTAGATCGCGCCCGGCTTCATGGCCTCGGGAGGCACGTCACCGGGCATGACCAGTTCATCGCCGGTGGAAAAAAGCGCCACGCGCGGTCGCGCAACCACGCTCAGGTGGGACAAGCCCAGGCTCGCAGCGAGGCCCAGGCTCGCGGGCGACAGCCGCTCACCCTGCGCCAGCACCACCGCACCGCGCGTGACGTCTTCACCCGCGCGCCGCACCCACTGGCCGACCTCGGGCACGGCCTGAATGTGCACCGCGTGGATGTCGCCACCCACCTCCACGGTGTCTTCCTGCATCACCACCGCATCGGCCCCCGGAGGCATCGGCGCGCCTGTGAAGATGCGCGCGCAGGTTCCGGGCTCCAGGGCATGGCCGGCATGGCCAGCCGCAATGCGCTGGCTCACACGCAGCACTTTGCCGGCTTCGGTCACGTCGGCCACGCACACCGCGTAGCCGTCCATGGACGAGTTGTCGTTGGGCGGCACTTGCAAGGCAGAGGTGAGGTCTTGCGCCAGCACGCGCCGGTCGGCATCGAACGTGGCCACGGTTTCCGTGGCACTCAGCGCCTGCACGCGACCCAACAGGTCGTGCATGGCATCGGCCAGGGACATCAACGGTGCACGCGCGGCAGCGGGTTTGGGGGCATTCATGGCGGGAGGGGGGCCGGGTCGGCCCGGTAGGCGAAGCGGTCTGCATTGTCGAGCAACCAGAGCGCCACATCATCCGGGCGGTTCAAATCCAGCACCGGGCGTGGGGTGGGTTCAGGCAGGGCTTGCGGGGTGTCCGTGGCCACGGCAAGGATGCGGGCGTCCGCCGGGTAGCGCACCGGTTTGCCACTGGCCTCGCGCCACACCTCCACCTTGAAGAGATCGCTCTCCTTGAAACCCTCCACCAGCACCCAGTCCACAGAGGGGTGCAACTCGGCAATGAGGTTGTGCACGGAGTGGGTCACACGCTCGCGCAACTCGCGCATGACCACAAGCCGGCGGGGTGACGCGGCGAGCACCTCGAACGCACCAGCTTCCCGGTGGCGCCAGGTGTCTTTGCCGGGGTGGTCAATGTCGAATTCGTGGTGGGCGTGCTTGACCACCGACACGCGCTGCCCCCGCAGCTGGAGCGCGGGGATCAGTTGTTCGACCAGCGTGGTCTTGCCGGATCCGGAGTAGCCCGCGAATCCGACGACCTTCATGCGCTGCGCGTGCAGTGGTCGACGATGAACGCCTGCACCGCTGGCGTGCTCGCGGGCATGACCTTCACGCGCTTGGGCAGGCCCTCGATGCCGTTGAACTGCACCGGACGGTCGGGTTGCTGACCCAGCGCCTCGACGATGGTTTCGGCAAACTTGATCGGCAGCGCGGTTTCCAGCACCACCATGGCTGTTGCGGCCTCCCGGTGCTCACGCGCCACCTTCACGCCGTCGGCCGTGTGGGTGTCGATCATCAGCCGGTGGCGCTCGTACACATCGCGGATGGTGTCAAGGCGGTTGGCGTGCGTGCTCTTGCCGCTTCGAAACCCATACCGCGATGCCGCTTGGGCAAACGCCGGGTCAGCGCTCAAGTCGAACCGGCCTTCGCCAGAGAGGGTGGGCCCAAAGAGGCTCCTGACCCGCTCACCGTCGCGGCCCAGCAGATCGAACACAAAGCGCTCGAAATTGCTGGCTTTGGAGATGTCCATCGACGGGCTGGAGGTCTCGTGGGTGTCTGCGCTGCCGCGCACCCGGTAAACGCCCGTGCGGAAGAACTCGTCCAGCACGTCGTTCTCGTTGGTGGCCACCACCAGCGTGCGGATGGGCAGGCCCATCTGCCGCGCAACATGGCCCGCACAGACGTTGCCAAAGTTGCCGCTGGGCACCGTGAAGGACACCTGCTGCGTGTTCTGCTGCGTGGCCTGGAAGTAGCCCGCGAAGTAATAAACCACCTGCGCCAGCAGGCGTGCCCAGTTGATCGAGTTGACCGTGCCGATCTTGTGTGCGCGTTTGAATTCAAGGTCGTTGCTGACCGCCTTGACGATGTCCTGGCAGTCGTCGAACACGCCTTCAATCGCGATGTTGTGGATGTTCTCGTCCATCAGACTGAACATCTGCGCCTGCTGAAACGGACTCATGCGGCCATGCGGGCTGAGCATGAACACGCGCACACCCTTCTTGCCGCGCATGGCGTATTCCGCCGCGCTGCCGGTGTCGCCAGAGGTGGCACCCAAAATGTTGAGCTCTTCGCCACGCCGTGCCAGCTCGTACTCGAAGAGGTTGCCCAACAGCTGCATGGCCATGTCCTTGAAGGCCAGCGTGGGCCCGTTGGACAGCGCCTCAAGATAGAAGCCCGCTTGCGAAGCACCCGTCGACGGCGCCTCCAGCGTCTTCAGGGGCACGATCTGGGGCGTGCCGAACACCGCTTCGGTGTACGTTTTCTCGCACAGCGCGCGCAGGTCGGCGGCAGGAATGTCGTCGATGTAAAGCGAGAGCACCTCGAACGCCAGCGCAGCATAGCCACCGGCGCGACCGCCATTGAAGGCTTCGCGCAACCGCTGCAGCGCGGACGCATCGACCGTGGGATATCGCTCCGGCAGGTACAGGCCACCGTCGGGTGCCAGCCCTTCCAGGAGGATTTCACAGAAGCGCTTGCGGTCGGCATGACCACGGGTCGAGATGTAGCGCATCAGTTCAACTCTTCCTTGCGGATGCGCACGATCGGCGCCAGCACCGTCGACAGTTTCTGCAATTGCGACAAGGCATCGTTCATGGTGCCTTCGCGCGTGTCATGCGTCAGGATGATCAGGTCGGTGGAGGTGCCGTTCTCACCACTCACCTCGTCGGCTTCACGCTGGAGCACCGCGTCGATGCTGATCCCCGAGCCTGCCAGCAAGCCCGTGACCTGGGCCAGCACACCGGCTTCGTCGGCCACGCGCAGTCGCAGGTAGTAGCTCGTGACCACTTCGCTCATGGGGAGCACCAACAAGTCGCTCATCGCATCCGGCTGGAACGCGAGATGCGGCACACGCTGATGGGGGTCTGCGGTGTGCAGCCGGGTGATGTCCACGAGGTCGGCAATCACCGCACTGGCGGTGGGCTCGCTGCCGGCACCCTTGCCGTAATACAGCGTGGCACCGACCGCGTCGCCCTGAACCACCACCGCGTTCATCGCGCCTTCCACATTCGCAATCAAGCGCTTGGCCGGCACCAGGCTCGGGTGCACACGCAACTCGACCCCTTTGGCGGTGCGTTTGGTGATGCCCAACAACTTGATGCGGTAACCCAGCTGCTCGGCGTATTTGATGTCGGTCGCGCCCAGCTGGGTGATGCCTTCCACATACGCCTTGTCGAACTGCACAGGGATGCCGAAAGCAATCGCGCTCATGAGCGTGACCTTGTGCGCGGCATCCACACCCTCGATATCGAAGGTCGGGTCGGCTTCGGCATAGCCCAGGCGCTGCGCCTCCTTGAGCACCACGTCGAAGTCCAGCCCCTTGTCGCGCATCTCGGACAAGATGAAGTTCGTCGTGCCGTTGATGATGCCGGCGATCCACTGAATGCTGTTGGCCGTCAGACCTTCGCGCAGCGCCTTGATGATGGGGATGCCACCGGCCACGGCCGCCTCAAAGGCGACCATCACGCCCTTGGCGGAAGCGGCTGCAAAAATCTCCGTGCCGTGAACCGCAAGCAGGGCCTTGTTGGCGGTCACCACATGCTTGCCCGCGGCAATGGCCTCCAGCACCAACGCCTTGGCGATGCCGTAGCCGCCAATGAGTTCGATCACGATGTCGATCTCGGGGTTGGCAATGATCGCGCGCGCATCGTTCACCACCGTCACGTCAGATCCCACGATGGACTTCGCACGCGCGGTATCCAGATCCGCCACCATGGTGATTTCAATGCCACGGCCAGCGCGCCGGCGAATCTCTTCCTGGTTGCGCTTGAGCACGTTGAACGTGCCGCTGCCCACAGTGCCTATGCCCAGAAGGCCTACTTGGATCGGTTTCATATCGGTGGTCTTGGAAAACTGGAAACTTAAACGGCGTGCCGTTTTCGGCGGCTCTCGAGGAATCTTGCAATGCGCTCGATGGCCTCACGCAAGTCGTCTTCATGCGGCAAAAACACAATGCGGAAATGCTGATGGTCGGGATAGTTGAAGCCGGACCCCTGGACCAACATCACGCGTGTCTCGCGCAGCACTTCCATGAAGAACTGACGGTCATCCGCAATCGGATACACGTCGGGATCGAGTTTGGGGAACATGTACAGCGCGGCTTGCGGCTTCACGCAGGTCACACCCGGAATGGCGGTGATCAACTCATACGCCAGGTCGCGCTGACGGCGCAAACGCCCGCCCTCTTTCACCAGGTCGTTGATGCTCTGGTAGCCACCCAAAGCCGTCTGGATCGCCCACTGACCGGGCACGTTGGAGCCCAGCTTGAGGTTGGCCAGCATGTTCAGGCCTTCGATGAAGTCCTTGGCCACATGCTTCGGCCCCGAGACAATCATCCAGCCCGCGCGGTAACCGCAGGAGCGGTAGGCTTTGGACAAGGAGTTGAACGTGAGCGTCAACACGTCGGTGGACAGGCTCGCCAGCGCGGTGTGCTGGATCCCGTCGTACAGGACCTTGTCGTACACCTCGTCGGCCAGCAACACCAGCCCGAACTCGCGCGCGATCTCGACAATGCCCTTGAGCAACTCGTCGCTGTAAAGCACGCCGGTGGGGTTGTTGGGGTTGATGACCACAATGCCTTTGGTGCGGGGCGTGATCCTGGCGCGCATGTCGGCCAGGTCGGGTTGCCAGCCGTTGTCCTCGTCGCAGCGGTAGTGCACCGGCGTGCCGCCGGAAAGGCTGGTGGCAGCCGTCCACAACGGGTAGTCGGGCGAAGGCACCAGCAGTTCGTCTCCGTTGTCCAGCAACGCGTTGGCCGCCATCACGATGAGTTCGCTGGCACCGTTGCCGAGGTAAATGTCTTCGAGGGTGACACCCGCAACACCTTGTTGCTGTGTGTAGTGCATCACCGCCTTGCGCGCCCCGAAAATGCCCTTGCTGTCCGAATACCCCGCCGAGTTCGGCAGGTTGCGGATCATGTCCTGTTGAATCTCTTCCGGTGCATCGAAACCAAAGGGTGCGAGGTTGCCGATGTTCAGTCGAATGATCTTCTGACCTTCGTCTTCCATTTGCTTGGCCGCGTCCACGATCGGACCGCGAACGTCATACAGCACATTGGCCAGCTTGGCGGATTTCTGGATGGTTTTCAAGGTGTCTCCCGCACATCGGGGTCAAGTCCGGCAAGGCCCCACCGTGCAAAGCCGGAGGGTAATATTCGGCCTCGCCAGCAGGGAAAACCTGCAATTTGACCACAGTTCCCACGCACGACCGGGCATCCGGCTCCTCATGAAACTGCACGCCGACAAGCCGGACACACACACCATCACCTCCTATGGCGAAGGCTGGATCGCCGTGAACGGTCAGCGGCATGAAGGCAGCCTCCTGCTCACATCGCAAGGCCAGTTGATCTCCTGGGATTGCTCCCGCTTCGAGGACCTTCAGGCCGACCACTTTGACCGCCTCGCTGGCCTCATGTCGGAACCTCCTGAAATGGTCATTTTTGGAAGCGGAACGCGGCTGCGCTTTGCCGCACCGGGTCTGCTCAAGGGCCTGATGGGTCAACGCATTGGTGTCGAAAGCATGGACACGGCAGCCGCCTGCCGCACGTACAACATTCTGGTGGGCGAAGGCCGCCGCGTGGTTGCAGCCTTGCTGATCGAGTCCTGACACGATCAGGCCATTGCGCCGGCACGGCCGGGCCCCGCAGTGACGGGGGACGCTAATCAGGGTAAAATACCGGATTGGTCCCTGCCGCGCCCACCTCGCATTCTCAATGCCAGGCACACCGCGAAGCAGCCGGGAAGCCAACGCATTACCACCAACTTACGTCAGGGGTCCACGCAGTATGGCAGTCGTTGTCAACAAACCCATTCCCGAGTTCGAATCGCAGGCCACCGGCGGCGTGAAGGTCAGCAACCAGACGCACTTGGGCCAGACCATCGTTCTTTATTTCTATCCCAAGGACAACACCCCTGGCTGCACGACGGAAGCCATGCAGTTCCGCGACAAGTACAAGGATTTCGTCAAGGCCGGTGCCCAGGTGTTTGGCGTGTCGCGAGACAACATGAAGTCACACGATGATTTCAAGACCAAGCTTGAACTCCCGTTTGAGCTGATTGCAGACACCGAAGAAAAGATGTGCCACATGTTCGGCGTGGTCAAAAACAAGATCATGTACGGCAAGAAGGTCAAGGGCATCGAGCGCAGCACCTTTCTGATCGGTCCTGATGGCGTGCTCAAGCAGGAGTGGCGCGGGCTGAAAGTTCCAGGCCACGTGGAGGACGTGCTCAAGGCGGTCAAGGCCCTCAAGAAGGCCGCCTGAAACCCGGCGAACAGCACAGTGAGGGGCAGATCGGTTCCAGAATTCTCGGGTCACACGACTCGTGCATAATGAATTCATGACAACGGGAAGCTTTCCAGCCCCACCTTCTTCCGACACATTTCGCAGCCCACAAAGCCGCCCGGTCTTCCCGGCGGCTTTTTGTTTTCCGGCCTCGCGCTGAACCACAAGTCCTCCATGCCACTGCCCCCAGCCCCCTCCAAACGCGCAGCCCTGCTAGCCCCCGACGCCTACTCTCTCCGTGCTGCTGACGAGCCTGTGGACAACACACCGGAGCGCGAACAGGCGGCATTGCCGACATCGGCCCCGGCCGCACAGGTCGTCACATCATCGCGCGGCACCGCCAGGAAACGCAAGTCAGCCTCGGCGCCCGCAAACGACAGGGCCGAAGCACCTCGTACCCCCGCCGCCTCCGTCGAGAGTCCAGCGGAGAAAGTGCAATTGCGTCAGCAGTCGCCGGCCGTGGTGAGTGTTGAACGGACTTCGGCCGTCTCCCCCGTGGCCAGCAACCGGCGCCGTCATGGTGGCAAGGCTGCCCACGGCGGGCCTGCGCGCCTTTTTGTGCTGGACACCAACGTGCTGCTGCACGACCCGATGAGTCTGTTCCGCTTTGAAGAACACGACATCTTCCTGCCGATGATCGTGCTCGAAGAACTCGACGGTCACAAGAAGGGCATGACCGAAGTGGCGCGCAACGGCCGCCAGACGAGCCGTACGCTGGACGCACTGGTGGCACAGCAAGGTGGCGACATGACCAAGGGCCTCAAGCTCTCGGCCACCGGGCACCAGTCAGCGCGCGGTCTCCTGTTTTTCCAGACCGAACCACTGGACAACGCCCTGCCCTCCAGCTTGCCGCAAGGCAAGGCCGACAACCAGATCCTGGGCGTGGTGCACGCCTTGCGCCAACGCCACCCAGAGCGCGAAGTGATTCTGGTGTCCAAAGACATCAACATGCGGGTGAAAGCGCGTGCGCTCGGCCTGGCTGCCGAGGACTACCAGAACGACAAAACACTGGATGATGGCGAGCTGCTTTACGCTGGAGCGCTGGCGCTGCCGCAAGACTTCTGGACTCGCCAGAGCAAGACGATCGAAAGCTGGCAGAGTGGCAGCCATACGTTCTATCGCGTCAGCGGCCCTGCTGTGGGGCAGTTCTACATCAACCAGTTCGTTTATTTCGAAGCACCGGGTGAGCCTTCGCTTTATGCACGCGTGACCGAAATCCGCGACAAGACGGCCGTGCTCAAGACCCTCAAGGATTACACGCACCTCAAGAATGCGGTGTGGGGTGTGACGAGCCGCAACCGCGAACAGAACTTCGCGCTCAATCTGCTGATGGATCCTGAGATCGATTTCGTTACGCTGGCCGGCACTGCCGGAACCGGCAAAACGCTGATGGCGCTGGCCAGCGGCCTCACGCAAGTTCTCGACGATCGCCGTTATACCGAGATCATCATGACCCGCGCTACGGTGAGTGTGGGCGAGGACATTGGCTTCCTGCCGGGTACCGAAGAGGAAAAGATGGGCCCGTGGATGGGCGCGCTGGACGACAACCTTGAGTTTCTGGCCAAGGGCGACGGTGGCAATGCCGGCGAATGGGGTCGCGCGGCCACCAATGAGCTCATCCGCAGCCGCATCAAGGTCAAGAGCATGAACTTCATGCGGGGCCGCACGTTCATGAACAAGTACGTGATCATCGACGAGGCGCAAAACCTGACCCCCAAGCAAATGAAGACGCTGATCACACGGGCAGGCCCTGGCACCAAGATCATCTGCATGGGCAACCTGGCGCAGATCGACACGCCTTACCTCACCGAAGGCTCCTCGGGGCTGACCTATGCGGTGGATCGGTTCAAAGGTTGGCCCCACGGCGGCCACATCACGCTGGCGCGTGGTGAACGATCGAGGCTGGCAGACTTTGCCAGCGAGGTGCTCTGAGAAGACACGACCACATGTGCAAAAGAAAACCCGGCAAACGCCGGGTTTTCTTTTGATGGCAACGAGGAGGGATCAGAAGTCCCCACCGCCCGCCAGACTCTCAAATCGAGTGAGCATGTTCAGGAAGGCCAGCTTCACCGTGCCAGTCGGTCCGTTACGCTGCTTGCCGATGATGATCTCCGCCACCCCGGGCTCCTTGCACGCGTCCTTGGTGTAGTACTCATCGCGGTAAATGAACATGATGATGTCCGCATCCTGCTCGATGGCACCCGACTCGCGCAAGTCACTCATCATCGGCCGCTTGTCGGTGCGCGTCTCCACGCTCCGGTTCAACTGGGAGAGGGCGATCACCGGACACTGCAGCTCCTTGGCCAACATTTTCAGACCCCGCGAGATCTCGCCCAGTTCGGAAGCACGGTTGTCGCCGTCACTGCCGCTGCCGCTCATGAGCTGAAGGTAGTCGACGACGATCAAACCCAGCTTGCCGCACTGACGCGCCAGACGCCGGGCATTGGCTCGAAGCACACTCGGGTTCAGGCCCGGTGTCTCATCGATGTGCAACGACACGTTGCGCAACTTCTCGATCGCTTCGGTCAAACGGGGCCACTCATCGTCCGTCAGCTTGCCGTTACGAAGATGGGATTGATTGATGCGACCAATCGAGCCAACGATACGCACCGCCAGCTGTGAAGCGCCCATTTCCATGGAGAACACCGCCACGGGCAAGCCCTCATTCAGCGCCACGTGCTCGGCGATGTTGATGGCGAATGCGGTCTTCCCCATCGAAGGGCGGGCCGCGAGCACCACAAGATCGCCAGCCTGCAAGCCAGAGGTCATGCGATCCAGATCGACAAAGCCCGTGGGCACCCCCGTGATGTCGTTGGGGTTGTCGGCCATCTCTTGCACGCGGTCGAGCAGTTCGACCACCAGCGTATCCATCCCCTGGAAGCCCTCCTTCATGCGCGAGCCCTCTTCCCCAATGTGGAAGATCTTTTGCTCGGCCTCATCAAGGATCTTGTCGACCGATTTGCCCTGCGTGTTGAACGCAGCCGTGGCGATTTCGTCGCTGGCGGCGACCAGCTTTCGCAGAATGGCGCGCTCGCGCACGATCTCGGCGTAGCGCCGAATGTTCGCCGCGCTGGGCACGTACTGCGCCAGGGAGTTGAGATATGCCAAACCACCCGCTTCTTCTGCCTTGCCGAGGTTCTGCAAGTGCTCGAACACCGTCACCACATCGGCGGGCTTGCTGGCATTGACCAGTGTGGCGATGGCGGAATAGGCCAGGCGGTGCTCGTAGCGGTAGAAATCGGAGTCGTTGACCAAGTCGGCGACACGGTCCCAGGCGCCGTTGTCGAGCAGCAATCCCCCCAGCACACTGGATTCCGCCTCGATCGAATGCGGCGGCACACGCAACTGGGCAATCTGGCGGTCGGTACCGCCGTCGGTTTCGTCCAAACCGGCATCGAATGAGGAGAAGGAGCTCGTGAAGGCAGTGGACATGAGATTCAAGGAAAGTGAGCAGGCATGGTACTCCCTGGGGTGTCAGGCGTCAGGGGACAACCCTGTGGACAACGCGTTGGCAACCGGTGAATTTCCGATGCAGGCCAAGAATGGATTTCCCATGAAAAAAGCCGCAGCCCAACGGGCGGCGGCTTTCACGCGAAGCGCTCAGGCGCCTGCGACGGAGATCAGGCGGTTTCGCCGAGCACCGTGACGTTGACGTCGACCGTCACATCGGTGTGCAGGTTCACGCTCACCGTGTAGTCGCCCACGTTCTTCAGGGGCCCATTGGGCATGCGAACCTGAGACTTGGCCACTGCGAAGCCTTGCTTCACGAGCTCTTCAGACACGTCGTGGTTGGTCACGGAGCCAAAGAGGCGGCCGTCCACGCCGGCTTTTTGCGACAGCTTGACCGTCACGGCAGCGAGCTTCTCACCCAGGGCCTGAGCCTCTGCGTGCTTGGCGGCAGCCACTTTTTCGAGTTCGGCACGGTGTGCTTCGAACTCGGCAATGGCGTTCTGGGTGGCGCGGCGTGCGCGGCCGGTGGGGATCAGGAAGTTACGGGCGTAGCCGTCCTTGACCTTCACCACATCGCCGAGGGCGCCGAGATTGACAACTTTGTCGAGCAGGATGATTTGCATGTCAGGCTCTCTTTCAGACGCGATGCTGGTCGCTGTAAGGCAGCATGCCAAGGAAGCGAGCACGCTTGATGGCGGTGTTGACCTGGCGCTGGTAGAAGGCACGCGTGCCCGTCAGGCGCGCGGGGATGATCTTGCCGTTTTCGGCGATGAAGTCACGCAGAACGTCCACGTCCTTGTAGTCGACTTCTTCGACATTGGCCACGGTGAAGCGGCAGAAGCGCTTGCGCTTGAAGAGCAGCGACTGGGTGTTGCGCTTGGGGCGCTTGTCTTTGTTGAAACGTTTGGGTGCAGCCATGATGGGCCTTCCTATGTTTTGCTGAAATCTTGGATGTGGAACACCACGCCTTTGCCGTTGCGCGCATTCGTCATGAAGCCGTGAAACTCACAAGCTGAGTCGAGTCCCTGACGGGAAAGGATCTCGGCTTGTGCGCCAAAGGCGACCGCCCTCAGCTGCAATTTCACTTGCCGGGGTGTGTCCATTTCGACGACCTGTGACTCGTGCTCGAGCACGATGTTGACAGCCGGGATGCCTACCGGTGTGTAACGCAGGCTCTGAACCTGCACCACCACGGCGGACAATCGAAGAACGTTCACCCGATGACCATGCCGCGCCGCGGACTTATGCGGCGGCCTGTTCCTGCGACTGGTGCGTCGAAGAAGGCTGCTGAAGCTTGCGGGCTTCTTCGCGCTCAACCGACTTCATCATGGCCGAAGGACCGGTATCGGCCTTCTTGCGCAGCACCGTGAGGTGGCGCAACACGGCGTCGTTGAACTTGAAGGCGTGCTCCAGTTCGGCCATCACAGCCTGATCGGCTTCGATGTTGACGCACAGGTAGTGGGCTTTGGACAGCTTGTTGATCTGGTAAGCCATCTGACGACGGCCCCAGTCTTCAACGCGGTGGATCTTGCCGCCGCCGGCGGTGATCATGCCCTTGTAGCGCTCCAGCATGGCTGGAACCTGTTCGCTTTGATCCGGATGGATCAGCAAGACGATTTCATAGTGACGCATGGACTCTCCTTGTGGATGAAAAAGCTACCCCCAGCGTCGGTTGGGGTGCAGCAAGGCAAGCCCATGATTCTAACAAAAAACCCGGCCAGTCGCAAAACTGGCCGGGTTTGGCGCGCCACCGGGGCGAGCGCACCCGGTGGTCAAGGCTTCAAGCGTCAGCGATCAGGAGGCCCTGAGGCTGGGGTAGCGCACGTGCTCCACCAGTTCCTGAATCTTGCGGCTGGGTGCCGGCGTAATCAGGCTCACCAGAATGATCACGGCAAAGCCCACCGGCACACCAAACACGCCAGCCGAGATGGGCTGAATGCCCCACCAGAGTTCGACAGGCGACGTGATGCCGAACAGTCCGCGCATCCAGGGCTGGGTGGTCACCATGTAATAGAAGGTGATGCCCAGTCCGGCCACCATCCCCAGAGAGGCGGCGATGCCGGTCGCCCGCTTCCAGAAGATGCCCAGCACCAAGGCCGGGAAAAACGCAGCCGCTGCGAACGAGAACGCTGCAGACACCAGGAACAGAATGTCCGCCGGCTTCTGCGCCGCCACATACGCCGCACCAAGCGCCACCACCAGCAGCAGGACCTTGGAGATGGTCACACGGCGGGCCGTGGAGGCGTTCGGGTCGATCATCTTGTAGTACAGGTCGTGCGACAGCGCGTTGGCGATCGTCAGCAGCAGGCCGTCCGCCGTGGACAGCGCAGCCGCCAAGCCACCTGCAGCCACGAGGCCAGAGATGACGTACGGCAAGCCACCGATTTCCGGTGTGGCCAGCACGATGATGTCACCACCAATCGTCATCTCGTTGAGCTGCAGAATGCCGTCCTTGTTGATGTCGGTGATCGCCATCAGTGAAGGATCCACCTTGTTCCATGAGGCCACCCAGGCGGGCAGTTGGTCAAGGGGCGTGCCAATGAGCACATGGAACACCTCGTACTTCACCAGCACGGCCAGTGCAGGCGCCGTGAAGTAAAGCAGGAAGATGAAGAACAGCGACCACGTGACCGACTCGCGAGCCTCTCGCACGCTGGGCACCGTGTAGTAGCGCATCAGGATGTGAGGCAGGGCTGCGGTACCGACCATCAGGCAGAAGATCAGCGCCAGGAAATTGCGGCGAGAGGTGTCGTACGCTTCCACCGCCTTGGCATCGCCCTTGGGGTCGCCTGCAAACTGCTGGGCGTGGGGCGGCATGCCATTCAAGGGGCGCGACTTGGCATCGGCACCTGCCTTCGCTGCAGTCCATGCCGTTTTGGCGGCTGCTGCGTCCTTGGGCAGCGCGGCGAGCGCTTTCTCTGCGGCCGTGATGTCGGCAGCCGGCGCATTGGCGGCGCGGAGCTGGGCCAGCTTGGCTTCGGCGGCTGCCTTGTCGGCGGCCAGCGCTGCGGCAGGGTCCTTCAGCTTTTCGGCCAGTGCGGCAGAACGCTGCTTGAAGACTTCACGGACTTCGAGTTCCTTCGGGTCGTTGGCCAACAGCTTTTCCTTGGCCGTGACCTTCTCCAGCTGGAAGCCATAAATGGCTTGCGGCACGGGCACACTGGTCTGTTTCACCGACAGCCACACCACCGGAATCATGTAAGCCACGATCAGGATGATGTACTGGGCCACCTGCGTCCAGGTGACGGCGCGCATGCCGCCCAGGAATGAACACACCAGAATGCCGCCGAGGCCCAGGAAAATCCCGAGTTCAAACGCCACACCCGTCAGGCGCGAGGTGATCAGGCCAACGCCGTAAATCTGCGCCACAACGTAGGTGAAGGAGCACAGGATGGCCGCGAAGATGCCGATGAAGCGCGGCAGGTTGCCACCATAGCGCTCGCCAAGAAAGTCAGGGATGGTGAACTGACCAAACTTGCGCAGGTAAGGTGCCAGGAACAGCGCCACCAGACAGTAGCCACCGGTCCAGCCCATGATGAAGGCGAGGCCGCTGTAACCCGTCAGGTAGAGGGTGCCTGCCATGCCGATGAACGAGGCGGCTGACATCCAGTCCGCACCCGTGGCCATGCCGTTGTAGACCGCCGGCACACGGCGCCCTGCGACGTAGTACTCCGCTGCGTCGGTCGTGCGGCTCATGATGCCGATACCGGCATAGAGACCGATGGTGGCGAGCAGGAAGATGAAGCCGATCCACTCGCGTGACAGCCCCATTTGCTCCAGGATGGCGAGCGCCACCACGAAAATGAAGAAGCCGCCGGTGTACCACGTGTACACCTTGTTGAGCTGCTGCTTGAAGGCCTTGTTGCCACCGGTCGAACCGGCGCCTGTTTCGAACATGCCTGCCATGGTGTTACTCCTCGGTCTCTTCGACACCGTGCTCGATGTCGAGTTTGTTCATGTACCAGGCGTAGTACCCAATGATCACGCAGTACACCACCAAGGCGCCCTGGGCTCCCATCCAGAAGCTGAACGGCCAACCAAAAAAGTTGAAGCTCAGCTCGCGGGCGAAGTAGCTCACGACGAACGTCACCACAAACCAGATTGCGAGCAATATGGCAGTGATGTTCAGGTTTTTCCGCCAATAGCGACGGTGCTTGTCACTCAGTTGCATGCGATCGACCTCCATCAACAAGACCCTCTCGGGCACGTCACGAACACTGCCTCAGTCCCCCAGGCAGCCTGCAACCGGTCCGCGTTTTTCGGTCAGCGTCTGGCGGCGCTCACCACTTTTACGGTCGCACAGCGACAGCGAGATCACTCAGGCCTGGGGTTGAACCAGCCCGGTCTCTCGCTCCAGCTGTGCAGCCACTTTGGGCTCGAACCCGCGGAGGTGGCGAATGATCTTCGCGGCCTCCTCGGGTTCTTCCCGGTCGACATGAACCCGCGCCAGCTGATACCAGCCGTAGGGGCTCATGGGTTGCAGTTCTGTGTTCTTGCGCAGCGCGGCAATGGCTTCGTCGAAGCGGCGCTGGCGAATGAGACTCAGCGCCAGGCCATACCAGGCGCGGTCGAGTTTGGGGTCGATCTCCAGGGCTCTGCGAAAGGCGGTTTCAGCCTGCGAGAGTTCGCCCATTTCTTCACTGAGGTAACCCAGGTTGAACCAGCCGGGGGCCGCACCCGGTTGGGCAGCCACCTGGCGTTGCAGGGCCTGCAAAGCACCCGCCTTGTCGCCCTGCTCTGCCAGCACATGAGCCCGGGTCGCCAATGCATAGACGTCGGCTGCGTTCACGCTCAGCATGTCGTCAAGGCGCAGCAGTGCGCGTTGCCGCTGTCCGAACACCAGCAGTGCTCGCACTTGCCAGCGGGCAAAAAGGTGTTCAATTTTCGACATCACTGACACAGCGCCACCCCAATCTTCAAGCAATGGTTCACCTTGACCAGCGTCACGCCCACCCACACGAAGCTCAGAATGAGAAACGCCACCAGCGGGAGGTGGCGCTCAAGCACGAGTTTGGGGGTCACGAAGCGGGCCAGCTTCACAAACGGAGAGCCCACCTGCTGAAGAATTTTGTAGAAGAGGTTTTCGCTCTTGCGCTGCCCTGCCAGCAGCCCGAGCACCCATTGCCCGAAGAGCGCCAGCAAGGCGATTTCGGCGATCAGTTTGATGGCGGAGATGAGCAGCAACATAGGGAATGGCGATGGGTTGGCGCCATTCTGAAGTCTCACCTTACCGATTTCTTACAAAGAAGCCCCGGCGCCCTCTGATGCAGGTCAAACCCTGTGAGGGATAACCCGCGACCGCGGTGTACCCAGCTGGGGGGGATGCGCCCGCTCCAGGCACGCTGCCATTAAAAAAATGGCGACGGGGGACTCCCCGTCGCCTGCTGCCCCATCACAAGCCAAGCCGATCAGCTGGCCTTGCTTGCGAGCAACTTCCAGGTTTCCACGACGGAGTCGGGATTCAGCGAAATGGAGCTGATGCCCTCGTCGCGCAGCCATTGGGCGAAGTCGGGGTGGTCGCTGGGGCCTTGGCCGCAGATACCGACGTACTTGCCCGCGGCCTTGCAGGCGCCGATGGCCATGGTCAGCATGGCCTTGACCGCAGGGTCGCGCTCGTCAAAGTCGTGCGCCAGCAGCTCCAGCCCGGAATCGCGGTCGAGTCCCAGGGTGAGCTGGGTCAGGTCGTTGGAGCCGATCGAGAAGCCGTCGAAGAACTGCAGGAAGTCCTTGGCCAGCACCGCGTTGCTCGGGATCTCGCACATCATGATGACCTTGAGGTCGTTCTGACCGCGCTTCAAGCCTTTTTCGGCCAGCAGCCCGGTGACCCGCTCGGCCTGGGCCAGCGTGCGCACGAACGGCACCATCACCTGCACGTTGGTCAGGCCCATGTCTTCGCGCACGCGCTTGAGCGCTTCGCACTCCATGGCGAATGCTTCGCGGAATTCTTCGCTGACGTAGCGTGCGGCGCCACGGAAACCCAGCATCGGGTTCTCTTCCTCTGGCTCGTAGCGCGAGCCACCCACCAGCTTGCGGTACTCGTTGCTCTTGAAGTCGGAGAGACGCACGATCACAGGCTTGGGCCAGAAGGCCGCTGCGATGGTGGCCACGCCTTCGGCGACCTTGTCCACGTAGAAAGCGCGGGGTGAGGCATGGCCACGTGCCACGGACTCCACCGCCTTTTTCAGGTCGGCGTCGATGTTCGGGTAGTCCAGGATCGCCTTGGGGTGCACGCCGATGTTGTTGTTGATGATGAACTCCAGCCGCGCCAGGCCCACGCCCCCGTTGGGGATCTGGGCGAAGTCAAAGGCGAGCTGCGGGTTGCCCACGTTCATCATGATCTTCACGTCGAGCGCAGGCATTTCGCCACGCTGCACTTCGGTGATCTCGGTTTCCAGCAAGCCGTCGTAGATGTTGCCGGTATCGCCTTCTGCGCAGCTCACGGTCACCAGCGTGCCGTCCTTGAGGAGGTCGGTGGCGTCACCGCAACCCACCACGGCGGGAATGCCGAGTTCACGCGCGATGATGGCCGCGTGGCAGGTGCGCCCGCCCCGGTTGGTCACGATGGCGCTGGCGCGCTTCATCACCGGCTCCCAGTTGGGGTCGGTCATGTCGGTCACGAGCACGTCGCCGGGCTGAACCTTGTCCATTTCGCTGATGTTGTGCACCAGACGCACCGGGCCCGTGCCCACCTTCTGGCCAATGGCTCGGCCGCTCGCCAGCACGGCGCCCTTGCCCTTGAGCTTGTAGCGCACTTCGGTCTTGCCGGCGCTCTGGCTCTTCACGGTCTCGGGGCGCGCCTGCAGGATGTAGATCTGGCCGTCGGTGCCGTCCTTGCCCCACTCGATATCCATCGGTCGGCCGTAATGCGTTTCGATCACCAGCGCGTACTTGGCGAGCTGCTCCACGTCGGCGTCGGTCAGGCTGTAGCGGTTGCGCTGCTCGACCGGCACGTCCACCGTCTTGACCAGCTTGCCACTGCTGGCCTTCTCTTCGGGTGTGCTGAACACCATCTGGATCAGCTTGGAGCCCAGATTGCGGCGAATGAGTGCGCGCTTGCCGGCCTTGAGCATGGGCTTGTGCACATAGAACTCATCGGGGTTGACGGCGCCCTGCACCACAGTCTCGCCCAAGCCGTAGCTGGACGTGATGAAGACCACGTCTTCAAAGCCGCTCTCGGTGTCGATGGTGAACATCACGCCAGCGGCACCGGTGTCCGAGCGCACCATGCGCTGCACACCAGCGGACAGCGCCACGTCGGCGTGGGCAAAGCCCTTGTGCACGCGGTAGCTGATGGCGCGGTCGTTGTAGAGGCTGGCAAACACCTCTTTCATCTTGTGCAGCACTTCGTCGATGCCCACCACGTTCAGGAAGGTTTCCTGCTGGCCGGCGAAAGAGGCGTCAGGCAGGTCTTCTGCGGTGGCAGACGAACGCACGGCAAACGAGGCCTTGGCATTGCCTGCGCTCAGCTTCACGAACTCGTCGCGAATGGCTTGCTCAAGGTCGGCGGGGAAAGGCTGGCTTTCGACCATGGCGCGGATCTCGGCGCCTGCGGTGGCCAGCGCGCGCACGTCTTCGGTGTCCAGCGCATCCAGCCGCGCGTTGATGCGCTCGGTCAATCCGTCGTGTTTGAGGAACTCACGGAAGGCGTGTGCCGTGGTCGCAAAGCCGGTCGGCACCTTCACACCGGTGGGCAGTTGGGAAATCATTTCGCCGAGGCTGGCGTTTTTGCCGCCGACAGACTCGACATCGCTCATTCGCAGTTTTTCGAACGGCACGACCAGATCGGTCGCTCCAAACAGCTGGGACATGGGGAAAGCTCCTAAGGTTGAAAAACCGGGGGTCCGTGCAGCAGCGGCGCGACCTGTTGTGCTGTTGTGGGTCTGACGCGGTGCAGGGAAGCGGATTCGGGCGAGTCCGCGCAAGGATAATGGCGCGGTCAGAAAAAATTCCATTGTAAGGACGCGGCACCATGCCCAATCGCACGGTTTTCTTCATCTCGGACGGCACCGGCATCACCGCCGAGACTTTTGGCAACGCCATCCTGAACCAGTTCGAGACCACCGTGCGCCGCGTCCGGCTGCCCTTTCTGGACAACGTGGACAAGGCCCACCAGGCGGTGCGGCAGATCAACCACACGGCCGACCTGGAGGGTAATCGCCCCTTGGTGTTCACCACTGTGGTCGACATGGACGTGCTCTCGGTCTTTCGAACCCAGTGCAAAGGCGTGCTGCTGGACATGTTCGGCACCTTCATTGCCCCGCTGGAGCACGAGCTGGGCATCAAGTCCAACCACCGCGTCGGGCGCTTTTCAGATGCCTCCAAGAGCCAGGCCTACAACGACCGGATCGAGGCCATCAATTTCTCGCTGGCGCATGACGACGGGCAAAGCCACAAAGACCTCGCAGGCTCGGACGTGATCCTGGTCGGCGTGAGCCGCAGCGGCAAAACGCCCACATCGCTGTACCTGGCCATGCAGTACGGGCTGAAGGCCTCGAACTACCCGCTCATCCCGGAAGACTTTGATCGCCGACAGCTGCCGCCGGCCCTGGTGCCGCACCGCAAGAAGATTTTCGGCCTGACCATCGCGCCCGAACGCCTGAGCGAGATCCGCAACGAGCGTCGCCCCAATTCGCGCTACGCGCAGCTCGACAACTGCCGCATGGAAGTGAGCGAAGCGGAAGCCATGATGCGCCGCGAGGGCATTCGCTGGCTCTCGACGACCACGAAGTCCATCGAGGAAATCGCCACCACGATCCTCCAGGAAATACGCCCGGAGCGGCTCGAATACTGAGCACTGCCAGGGCGGCGCCACACGCCGCAGCAGCGCCTGAAACTTAAACCCGATTAAGTCTCGGGTCAGTTGGACGTCAGCGCCAGGTCAGTGCGCGGTAAGTCCCTGCCGTCAAGCTCGATGTCACCCCATCACATCGAGAGAAAAGCATGGAACAAGACCTGGTTCATCGCATTGCGGGCCACCCGCTCTACCAACAACTCAAGGCAAAGCGCACGCGCTTTGGCTGGTGGCTCACGCTGGCCATGATGGTCGTCTACTACGGCTTCATCCTGCTGGTGGCATTTGACAAAAGCTTCCTCTCGCAGCGCTTGGGCAGTGGTGTGCTGACGATCGGCATTCCGCTGGGCTTTGGCGTCATCGTGTTCACGATCGTCATCACGGCCATCTATGTGCGCCGCGCCAACACCGAGTTCGACGAACTCTCGGCCGCCGTGGCCAAGGCGGTGCAGAAATGAGCCGCCTGTCCACCCTCGCTCGGCGTGCGTTCACGCTGCTCGCCTTGTTTGGCGTGTCCGCTGCGGTCTGGGCCGCGGGCGCCGACCTCGGCCAGGCCGAGAAGCAGGCCACCAACTGGACGGCCATCGGCATGTTTGCGCTGTTCGTCATGGGCACGCTCTACATCACCAAGTGGGCGGCTGCCAAGACCAAGAGCGCTTCCGACTTCTACACCGCCGGCGGTGGCATCACGGGCTTTCAGAATGGTCTGGCGATTGCAGGCGACTACATGTCGGCCGCGTCGTTCCTGGGCATTTCGGCGGCGGTGATGGCCTCGGGCTTTGACGGTCTCATCTACTCCATCGGCTTCCTGGTGGGCTGGCCGGTCATCACCTTCCTGATGGCCGAGCGCCTGCGCAACCTGGGCAAATTCACGTTTGCCGACGTCGCGGCCTTTCGCTTCCAGCAAGCGCCGATCCGCATTTTTGCGGCGTCAGGCACCCTGGTCGTCGTGGCGTTCTACCTGATCGCGCAAATGGTCGGCGCAGGCCAGCTCATCAAGCTGCTGTTTGGTCTGGAGTACTGGATCGCGGTGGTGATCGTGGGCGCGCTGATGATGGTGTATGTGCTCTTCGGTGGCATGACCGCCACCACCTGGGTGCAGATCATCAAGGCCTGTTTGCTGCTGGGCGGTGCGTCGTTCATGGCCTTCATGGTGCTGTTGCACTTCGGCTTCAGCCCGGAGGCCATGTTTGCCGGTGCCGTGCAGATCAAGACCGACCTGGCATTGAAGGACGGCAAGGTGGCGGAAGCGGCCGCATCCATCGGGCAATCGATCATGGGGCCGGGCAACTTTGTGAAAGACCCGATCTCGGCCATCAGCTTCGGCATGGCGCTGATGTTTGGTACCGCGGGCCTGCCCCACATCCTCATGCGCTTCTTCACCGTGCCCAGCGCCAAGGAAGCGCGCAAGTCGGTGATGTGGGCCACCGGCTGGATCGGCTACTTCTACCTGCTGACCTTCATCATCGGCTTCGGCGCCATCACCTTCGTGTTGACCAACCCGCAGTTCCTGGACGCCAAGGGCGGCCTGCTGGGTGGCAACAACATGGCGGCGGTGCACCTGGCCAACGCCGTGGGTGGCAACGTGTTTCTCGGCTTCATCTCGGCCGTGGCGTTTGCCACCATCCTGGCGGTGGTGGCCGGCCTCACGCTCTCAGGCGCATCAGCGGTCTCGCACGACCTGTATGCGACCGTGCTCAAGAAGGGCAAGGCCGACTCCTTCACCGAACTTCGCGTGTCCAAGATCACCACGGTCTGCCTGGGTATCGTGGCCGTGGTGCTGGGCATTGCGTTCGAGAAGCAGAACATTGCCTTCATGGTGTCGCTGGCGTTTGCCATCGCGGCCTCGGCCAACTTCCCGGTGCTCTTCATGAGCGTGCTGTGGAAAGACTGCACCACCAAAGGCGCGGTGATCGGCGGCTTCCTGGGCCTGGTGTCTTCGGTGGCGCTCACGGTGGTGTCGCCCTCGGTGTGGGAGGCCACGCTGGGCAACCCCAAGGGCTCTGCCCTCTTCCCCTACACGTCGCCCGCGCTTTTCTCCATGGCCATCGGGTTCGTGGGCATCTGGCTGTTCTCGGTGCTGGACAACAGCCAGCGCGCCAAGGTGGACCGCGCAGGTTTCCTGGCGCAGCAGGTGCGTTCGGAAACCGGCATCGGCGCCTCGGCCGCATCCGGCCATTGAAAAGGGCCGCGTCAAGCGGCCCTTTTTCGGTCAAGCGCAAGTGCTCGCTCAGGCGGGCACTGCTTCAGCCGGCGCCGTCACCGGCTGGCGAATGAGGTGGTCAAAGGCGCTCAGCGCAGCCTTCGAACCTTCGCCAGCGGCAATCACGATCTGCTTGAAAGGCACCGTGGTGCAGTCACCGGCGGCGAACACACCGGGCACATTGGTGTGGCCCTTGGCGTCCACCTCGATCTCGCCGAAGCGGCTGAGCTCCACCGTGCCCTTGAGGAACTCGGTGTTGGGCACAAGGCCGATCTGCACAAACACGCCTTCCAGCTCGATGTGCTTCACGTCGCCGCTCACGCGGTCCTTGTAGCTCAGGCCGTTGACCTTGCCGTTCGCACCCGTGATCTCGGTGGTCTGCGCGTTCACGTGGATGTCCACGTTGGGCAGGCTCTTGAGCTTGCTCACCAGCACGGCATCGGCCTTCAGGGCATCGGCGAACTCGATGAGCGTCACGTGTTGCACCACGCCGGCCAGGTCAATGGCGGCCTCAACGCCCGAGTTGCCACCGCCGATCACCGACACGCGCTTGCCCTTGAACAGCGGGCCGTCGCAGTGCGGGCAGTAGGCCACGCCTTTGTTGCGGTACTCGGCTTCACCGGGCACGTTGACGTTGCGCCAGCGCGCGCCGGTCGACAGGATCACGCTGCGCGCGCTCAGCACCGCGCCGTTGGCCAGCTGCACCTGGAGCAAACCATTGGGCTCGGCAGGCGGGATCAGCTTGTCGGCGCGCTGGAGGTTCATGATGTCCACGTCGTAGTGGCGCACCTGGGCTTCCAGCGCCGTGGCGAACTTCGGCCCATCCGTCTCCAGCACGCTGATGTAGTTTTCGATGGCCATGGTGTCGTTGACCTGGCCACCAAAGCGCTCGGCGGCCACACCCACGCGGATGCCCTTGCGCGCCGCGTACACCGCAGCGGCAGCACCGGCCGGGCCACCACCGACGATGAGCACGTCAAACGGGTCCTTGGCATTGAGCTTGGCGGCTTCGCGCGCATCGGCGTTCACGTCCAGCTTGGCCACGATCTCTTCGAGCGTCATGCGGCCAGAGCCAAACACTTCGCCATTGAGGTACACGATCGGCACAGCCATGATTTCGCGGGCGTTTACTTCTTCCTGGAACGCGCCGCCTTCAATGACGGTGGTCTTGACCTTCGGATTCAGGATGGCCATCAGGCTCAGCGCCTGCACCACGTCCGGGCAGTTGTGGCAGGTCAGGGACATGTAGACCTCGAAATTGAAGTCACCGTCCAGTGCGCGGATCTGCTCCATCACGTCCTGCTCGGCCTTGGGCGGATGCCCACCGGTCCAGAGCAGCGCCAACACCAGCGAGGTGAACTCGTGGCCCAGCGGCAGGCCGGCAAAACGCAGAGAGGTGTCGCTGCCGGCACGCTGCAGCGAGAACGACGGGCGGCGTGCGTCCTGTCCGTCGGTTTTGAGGGTGATCTTGTCGCTGCGCAGACCTTGAATGGTTTGCAGCAGCTCCAGTGTGTCCCGGGAGCTCTCAGAGTCGCTCAAGGAAGCAACGATCTCGAAGGGTTGTGTCACGCGCTCGAGGTAAGCGCCGAGTTGGGCCTTGAGGGTGTCGTCCAGCATGGTGTGTTTCCTTTATCAAGCGACTTTGGGAACCGGCCTCCTCACGTGTTGAAAGGCGGCCAGAGGGCAGCCACGCAGGCTTTGTGAGCCTGCGTGTTCTCGAAAAACGAACCGTTGAGGCAAAGCCTCATGTCGGGTCAAAGGCGATCAGATCTTGCCGACCAGATCCAGCGAGGGAGCGATGGTCTTGGCGCCTTCGTTCCACTTGGCGGGGCACACTTCGCCCGGGTGAGCGGCGGTGTACTGGGCAGCCTTGAGCTTGCGCAGGGTTTCTTTGACGTCGCGTGCGATCTCGTTGGAGTGCACTTCGGCGGTCTTGATCTGGCCTTCGGGGTTGATGATGAACGTGCCGCGCAGTGCCAGGCCTTCTTCAGCGATGTGCACACCGAAGGCGTTGGTCAGGGTGTGGGTGGGGTCGCCCACCAGCGGGAACTTGGCCTTGCCCACGGCAGGCGAGGTTTCGTGCCACACCTTGTGCGAGAAGTGCGTGTCGGTGGTGACGATGTACACCTCGGCACCCAGCTTCTGGAACTCGGCGTAGTTGTCGGCTGCGTCTTCCACTTCGGTCGGGCAGTTGAAGGTGAAAGCGGCCGGCATGAAGATCAGGACGGACCACTTGCCCTTCAGCGTCTCGTCGCTCACATCAATGAACTTGCCATTCAGGAATGCGGTGGTCTTGAAAGGCTGGACCGTGGTGTTGATCAGGGACATGGTTTTCCTTGGGTTGGGTTGACAAAAGACGGTGACGGTGAAGGCAGTGCTTTCCCCATCAAAACGAGCTGAATCATAGCAAATAACTACCAATCCTTAGGATTGATAGTGTTTATTCGGTCCATAGCTTTTCTTGTTGAGCAGTCGGACTTCGCCCCTCCAATCTCTCACAAAAGTTACGGTATTCTTAACAGGAATCGTTTTCATTTGTAATAATGAACGCAGTAGCCAGCCCGCCAGCCCTGCGTTTCCGTCCTTTTGTGATGCGTACCAAGTGGAAGCACGCCAGCCATTTCCATCTGTATATGCACACATAAGGATTTCCGATGTTTCATGCGTCCCGCATGGCGGACTGCCGTCAGCCGATCTCATCCCGCCCCGCCCTGCCGCAGTGCGCCACGGCCGTGGCCAGCGCCCTCTTCCTCATGGCACACGCTGGCGTGCACGCGCAGGCGGCCAACGTGACGCTGCCCGAGGTCGTGGTGTCGGCGTCCGGGTTTGAGCAGGACATCAAGAAAGCGCCTGCGAGCATCACCGTGGTCTCGCGCGAAGCGCTCGAAACCAAACGCGCGAGCAGCCTGGCCGAGGCGCTGGCCGATGTGGAAGGCGTGGATGTGGGCAACGACGTGGGCAAGACCGGCGGCATGAACATCAGCATTCGCGGCATGCCGTCGGACTACACCCTGGTGCTGGTGGACGGCCGCCGCCAGAACGCCGCCGGCAACGTGACGCCCAACGGCTTTGGCGAAACCTCCACCAGCTTCCTGCCCCCCATCAGCGCCATCGAGCGGATCGAGGTGATTCGCGGCCCCATGGCCACGCTCTATGGCTCGGACGCCATGGGCGGCGTGATCAACATCATCACGCGCAAGGTGGGCAAGACTTGGGCGGGCGCCGTGAGCCTGAGCGGCACCTGGCAGGAAAACCGCGACCGCGGTGACAACGCGGGCGCCAACGTGTACCTGAGCGGCCCTATCCAGCAAGACCTGCTCGGCCTCACGCTGCGCGCCAGCACCTTCAAGCGAGCGGCATCGGCGCTGGAGCCCACCGGCAACGCGGGCAGCACGACCATCAGCACACGGGGCCCGAGCCCGGTGAAGGCGGACATCGACACCATCGGCGCGCGCCTCACGCTCACCCCGACGCGCGACCACGAGCTGTACCTGGACTTGGACACCGCCCGGCAGGTGTACGACAACTCGGCGGCGCAATTGGGCACGCTGGGCGTTCAGGGCTACACCGACCAACAGAAGTTCAACCGCGAGCAGACGGTGCTGGCCTACAACGCCAACCTGGGCATCGGCCGGCTGGAAACCAGCCTCACCCACAACGAAACCGAAACCATCGGGCGCACGATCCCCAACGGCACACCGGGCAAAGTGCCCGGCAGCGCGCGCACGCTCACCGCTGAAAACCGGATCCTCGATGCGAAGCTGATCACCGCCGTGGGCGAGTCGCACCTGCTCACCGTGGGCGCGCAGCACTGGGAAGCCGAAATGGTCGACGGTGTGGCACCGGCGCCCTACACGTACACCCAATGGGCGGTGTTCGGTGAAGACGAATGGCGACTCCGGCCAGACCTGGCGCTCACGCTGGGCGCGCGCTACGACGACCACAGCCAGTTCGGCGCCCAGTTCAGCCCGCGCATCTACACGGTGTGGGACGCCCACCCGAACTGGACCGTCAAGGGGGGCGTGAGCCGCGGCTTCAAGACGCCGCGCCTGGACCAGCTGGCCGATGGCATCACCGGCTTCACGGGTCAGGGCACGCGCCCCACCATCGGCACGCCGTCGCTGAAACCCGAGACCAGCACCTCGTACGAGTTCGGCACGCTGTTTGACGACAAGCAAGGCTTCACGCTGGGCGCCACCGTGTTCTTCAACCAGTTCAAGGACAAGATTGCCACCGGCACCGGCCTGCTGAACTGCAGCTTTGCCGCCCAGCCCAACCGCCCCGGGTGCGTGGACTACGGCAACTGGCCCGCGGTGGACACCTACGGGCAATCGGTCAACGTGGACGAAGCCGAAACGCGCGGCTTCGAGCTTTCCACCCGCGTACCGGTGGTCCAGGGCGTTCACGCCACGGCCAACTACACCTTCACCCGCAGCGAACAAAAGAGTGGTGCGAGCGCCGGGCAACCGCTGTACAACACGCCGCGCCACATGCTCAACGCCAAGCTGGACTGGAAGGTCGACGACAAGTTCACCACCTGGGTGAGCGCCGAATACCGCAGCTCGCGCTGGCGCGACAACACCACCGCCGCCGGCGCGGCCGCGCGCGCTGCGCTGGGCGACTACAAGGCCACCACGCAGTTCCACCTGGGTGGCAGCTACCGCGTGAACACATCGCTCACGCTCAGCGCGACCATCTACAACCTGTTCGACAAGGACTTTCTGGAATACGCGCAGTACGCCCCCAACGCCTACGCCGCGCTCTACAACAACATGCTCGAAGGCCGCCGGCTCTGGGTCACGGCCAACCTGAGCTTCTGACCTTTCTCGCCAGGCTTTGAAGACATGCGCCAGGGCCTCAAGGTCCTGGCGTTGTGCTTTCTGGTGACGCAGCTGCACAACAAAATGGAACAAATGTGAATAGGAATGATTTTTATTTGAGATAATTCCTTCCGAAGCCAGCCAAAGCCTTCCAACCTGACACGAGCCCTGCGGGCCGTGCGGGCGCGATGGGAGCACGCCAGCCAACACACCATCGCACCCCGCAAGGATTTTTCATGGCCTCCATTCGCAGCCGCAAACACAGCACGCCCGTTCACCTCCTCGCCCTCCTCGCCGCCTCGGTTCCCGCCGCCGGCATGGCGCAGCAGACGACCACCCTGCCCACCGTCACCGTCAAGGAAGCCGCCGACGTGCCCTACAAGGCCGACACATCGGCCAACGACAAGATGACCGCGCCGCTGGTGGACACGCCCAAGACGATCCAGATCATCAAAAAGGAAGTGCTGGAAGAGCAAGGCGCCGTCACGCTCATGGAAGCCCTGCGCAACACGCCCGGCATCACGATGCAGATGGGCGAAAACGGCAACACCTCGGCCGGCGACACCTTCCAGCTGCGCGGCTTCTCGCTGCAGCAGTCCACCTTTGTGGATGGCATCCGTGACCTTGGCGCGGTCACGCGCGACACCTTCAACCTGGAGCAGGTGGAAATCGTCAAGGGCGCGGCCGGCGCTGAAACCGGGCGCGGCGCGGCGTCGGGTTTCATCAACCTGATCTCCAAGCAGGCCCATCTGGGTGACGAGAGCAGCGCGTCGGGCACCATCGGCACGGCCAGCCGCAAGCGCGCCACGGTTGACCTGAACAAGCAGCTCAGCGAGACCTCGGCCTTCCGCCTGAATGCCATGGCCCAAGACAGTGGCGTGGACGGGCGCGACTACGTGAAGAACAAGGGCTACGGCCTGGGACTGTCTTACGCGGCCGGCCTGAACACGCCCACCCGCGTGTTCCTGTACAGCCAGCACCTGCGCCAGAACAACGTGCCCGACGGCGGCATTCCCGGCATTGGCTACGAGGGCTACACCTCGGTCACGGGCCCGAAGGTGCGCCGTGAAAACTTCTACGGCAGCGTGAACGACCGCGAGAAGGTGGATGCCTACATGTTCACCGTGAAGGTCGAGCACGACCTGGGCGAAGGCACCACGGTGCGCAACATCACCCGCTACGGCAAGACGCACATGGACCGCACGCTCACCGGCGTGAACACGGGCGCCACCGGCATCACGGCCACAGGCCCGCAGTCGGCCTGGACGGTGAACCGCTCGCGCCAGCTGGTGGACCAGGACAACACCATCCTGGCCAACCAGACCAGCGTGAACACACGCTTCAACGCAGGCGGCATGCAGCACTCGCTGGCCGCAGGCGTGGAGCTGCTGCACGAGAAGCAGAACAGCTTTGACCACGGCACGGCCACTGGTACCGTCGCGGCCAATCTCTACAACCCCAACCCGTTCGATCCGATGACCAACTTCGGCCCTCGCACGGGCGGCATCACGAGCGGCACCACCAACACCATCAGCGCTTACGTGTTCGACGACGCCAAGCTCAACGAGCGCTGGTCCATCAACGGTGGCCTGCGCGCCGACGTCTACAAGCTGAGCACGAACAACGTGACCGCCGCCGGCGTGCGCACCGCGCTGGAAGACACACGCAGCCTCATGAGCGCGAGCATCGGCAGCGTGTACAAGCCGGCCGAAAACGGCAGCCTCTATGCGTCGATCGCCACCTCGGCCACGCCGCCGGGCGCCAACAACTTCCAGCTGAGCGCCACCGCCGGCAACCAGGCCAACGCCGCGCTGGACCCGCAGCAGACGAACACCGTCGAGCTGGGCACGAAGTGGGAACTGATGGACAAGCGCCTGAACGTGGCGGCCGCGGTGTTTCGCACCACCAACGACAAGCAGGTGACGGTGGACCCGATCACCAACGCTTCGGTGCAGGAGGGCAAGACGCAGGTGCAAGGCGTCGAGCTGTCTGTGGTGGGGCAGATCACCCGGCTCTGGCAGATCACTGCGGGCCTGGCCAAGACCAGCACCAAGCAGATCAACCAGCAGACCGCCACCGTGGCCACCACGGGCGTGCGCTGGTCGCCCGACCTCACCGCGACCGTGTGGACCTCGTACCAGCTGGACAAACTCACGCTCGGCTTTGGCACGCGCTACACCTCGGAAGCCAAGCGCTTCGTCAACGCCACCGGCGCGCAAGGCAACCTGCCCAACGTGCCTTCTTTCTGGGTGGCCGACGCGATGGTGGGCTACCAGCTCACCGACAAGGTCAACCTGCGCCTGAACGTCTACAACCTCTTCGACAAGGAATACCTCATGGCGGTGAACAACGGTGGTGGCCGTCTGGCCCTGGGCGCGCCACGCTCGGCCGCGCTGACCGCCAACGTGAAGTTCTGATCCCGCCCACCGGGCACAACGCTCGCCCTGCAAAGGCCCGCCCACAGCGGGCCTTTGCCCGTTTCAGGAACCCCAGGCCATGCTGCTGCACATTCCCCAGGTACTGACCGCCACCGAAGTGGCCGAGATTCGCCACACGCTCGACACCCAGGGCTGGGTGGACGGGCTGCACACCACCGGGCCGCAGGCGGCCCACGTCAAGCGCAACCTGCAGCTCGACACCGCTTCGCCCGCCTTCGCACCGCTGTCGCAGCGCATCGCGGCGGCGCTGCAGCGCCACCCGCTGTTTGCTTCAGCGGTGTTGCCCGCGCACATGCTGCCGCCCATGTTCAACCGCTACGAAGGCGGTGGGCAGTACGGCAACCACATCGACAACGCGGTCCAGACCGACCGCTACAGTGGCCAGCAGGTGCGCACCGATGTGTCCACCACCGTGTTCCTGAGCGGGCCCGACGAATACGACGGCGGCGAGTTGATCGTGGAGGACAGCTTCGGCACGCACGAGGTCAAGCTCGATGCGGGCGATGCCATCGTCTACCCCTCCACCAGCCTGCACCGCGTGGAGCCGGTGACGCGCGGTGCGCGCGTGGCGTCCTTTCTGTGGGCGCAGAGCCTGGTGCGCGATGCGTGGCGGCGTTCGATGCTGTTCGAGCTGGACATGACCATCCTCAAGCTGCGCCACCAGCTGGGCGACAGCGCCGAGGTGGTGGCCCTGACGGGCCACTATCACAAGCTCCTGCAGCAGTGGGTGGGGGCTTGACCCCTTGGCCTCAGTACACGTCGCGGCGGTAGCGGCCCGTTTCTGCAAGCTGCTGCAGCGTCGCTTCGCCCAGGATCTGCTGCAGCGTGTCGTCCACCGCGCCAGCCATGCCTTCCAGGCTGCCGCACACGTAGATGGCTGCGCCCTGCGCCACCCAGGCGCGCACATCGTCGGCGGAATCGGCCAGCGCGTGCTGCACGTAGCGGCGCTGTTCCTGGTCGCGTGAAAACACCCAGTCGACCCAGCTGAGCCAGCCCTGCGCGGCCAGGGCGTCAATGTCGGCGCGGTGGTGCGCGTCGGCGTGCGCGTGGCGCTCACCGAACAGCAGCCACATGGGCGCCACGCTGGGCGGGCGCGGCACCCTCGCGGCATCAGCGAGGTGACCCGCCGCCGCCAGGCGACCGCGCATGTGCCCGCGCAGACCCGCCAGCCCCGTGCCGTTGCCGATCAGGATCAGCGGGCGGCTGGCGTTGTCACCGATCTGAAAGCCGCTGTGCGCGCGCACGCGCAGCATCACGGTGGCACCCAGCGGCGCAGCGTGCAGCAACCAGTGCGAGGCCAGGCCCGGGCTGCCGTCGGCGCGACGCGCCTGGCGCACCAGCAGGTGCACGGCGCCGTCTTGCGGCACCGAGGCAATGGAGTAGTCGCGCGGTGCACCGGGTGCCGTGGGCACTTCCACCTGCACCAGATCGCCAGCCTGCCACGCAGGCAACGGCGCGTGCTCGGGCACCAGCTCAAGGTGGTGCACCGCCTCGCCCTCGCTGCCGGGGTTCAGGTGCTGGCGGGCCTGCAGGCGCCAGGGTTGCAGGGCGGGCGCCTCCCAATCGGGCAGGTCGTTGGTGCCCGCCAGGTGGGCGAGATGCTGCTGCCAGCGCTGCAGCGCTTCGGGGTCGCTTTTGTCGACGTCGATGCGGTCAAACAGCGCTTGTGCGCCGGCGTCGGAAAACCATTGGTCCAGCGCCCGGCCAAAGCCGCAGAACTGCGCGTAGGTGCTGTCGCCCAGCGCGAGCAGGCCCACGTGCAGGTGGTCGAGCCGCGCGCCCACCTGCCCCATGACGTGCCGGGCAAACGCCACGGCGCTGTCGGGCGGGTCGCCCTCGCCGTAGGTGCTGGCAATGCACAGGAGGCGGTCGGCCTGCTGCAGGTCGGCCAGGCGCAGCTGGCTGAGCGGCGCCAGGCGCACCGGCACGCCGGCGGTGTGCAGGGCTTGCGCGGTTTGCAGCGCGAGTGCTTCGGCCTGCCCGGTCTGGCTGGCGTAGGTCACCCACCACGCGGGCGCGCCTGGGGTGGCGGGCAACAACGCGTCCACCCGGCGCTGTGCGGCGCGCTGGCGGCGGCGGTGCTGCCACGCGATGGCGCCACACAGGAGCGCATAGCAGAGCATGGTAGCCAGCGCCTGCCACATTTTTTCGCTGGTCATTCGGCCAGGGCCTCCATGGCGGGGGACAGGGTTTCGGTCAATCGGCCATCGGCCTCGCGCTGCACGAAGAGCGCCGCCACGCCGTGGGCGCGGGCCAGTGCGAGACCGTCTTGCAGGCCGAGCACGGTGAGCGCGGTGGACCAGGCATCGGCCCACAGACATTCGGTGTGCACCACGCTCACCGACGCCAGACCGTGCGACACGGGCTGGCCGTGGCGCGGGTCCAGGGTGTGCGGTCGGCGCTGGCCGTGGTGCGTGTAGACGCGGCGGTAGTCGCCCGAGGTGGCCACGCAGAGCCCATGCAGGGCCACGCGCGTGGTGGGCAGTGGCGGCTGACCAGACTGAGCCGGTGGCGTTTCGAGATCGACCCACCAGGGTTGCCCGTCAGGGCGCAGGCCCTGGCCTCGCAGCTCGCCGCCCACCTCCACCAGGCTGTGGCCGATGCCCATGGCCGTCAGGCGGCGCGAGACGAGGTCCACCGCATGGCCCTTGGCGATGGCGGAAAGGTCGAGCCACACGCCGCCGGGTTGCAGCGCCTGGCGGCTCGCGCGGTCCCAGCGCAGGCTGCGCCAGTCTTGCCGGGCCAGCGCGTGCTGCACGGCGTCACTGTCGGGGGGCGCAAAACCGGGGTCGGTGTAGCGCGGGCTCGGGCCAAAGCCCCAGGCGTTCACCAGCGCGCCAGCCGCCGGGTTGAACGCGCCGCCCGACACCTGCGCCAGCCAGAGCGCGGCGTCCAGCACATCGGCCATGGCCTCGGGCAACACATGCCGACTGCCGGCGCCGGCGCGGTTGAAGCGGTCGAGGTCGGAGCCGGGCAACCACGTGCTCATCTGCGCGACCACGAGGTCGAGCACGCCTTGCACGGCGGTGCGCACGGCCTGGGCTTGCGCGCTTTCCTTCGCACTTTCCTGCACGCTTTGCGCCCCGGCGCCCTGCCCCACCCAGCGCACTTGCCAGGTGGTGCCCATGGTCTGGCCGTCGAGCTGGAGCACCTGTGCGCCCAACAGGGGCACGGCGCTGTCCATCTGCAAGGGCACGAGCACGCGGTTCATGAGGAAAAGGGTAAGGGAGAAAAAACAACCCCAGACACCTGCCGGGTCTGGGGCCTGCCAGCTCGCGCCGGGCGCTCAGCGCGGCAGCACTTCCAGCGTGAGGCTGTAGCCCGAGCGGCGCACCGGCTCGGCCAGCGTGCCGGCGGGGCCGGTGGGAGCGGCCGCACCCGGGCCACCGGCGGCCGGGCCACCGGCGGCCGGACCACCTGCACCCGGACCACCTGCACCCGGGCCACCTGCACCCGGGCCACCGGGGCCACCCATGCCGGGTACGCGCGGCGGCGCGATGTTCACCCAGTACATGCCGGCCGCAGGCCACTTCACCTGGATCTCGCCTTTGGCATCGGTCGTCAGGCGCATTTCGCCCAGCTCGCTGCGGTAGCGCAAGCCAGCCAGGATGACGGCGGCGGAATAGCCGGCCGCCGGCTTGCCGTTGTCCAGAAAGCGGAAGGTGGCGGTGTCGCCCTCGACGAGGTCGTTCGGGTGCGTCACGGGCACCAGCTCGATGCCCCGGCCCGTGGGCTTGAGCGCTTCGGTGGTGGGCTTGCCCGAGGTCACGAAGGTTTCCACCCGGTTCTGCGACTGGCTCACGCGAAGGTCTTCGGCGTTGGCCGGGATCTCCTTGGCCAGCGACTCGGCCGTGCCGCGCAGCCGCTTGGTTTCGGTGCCCACCTTGAAGCTCGCGGTGAGGCCGTCGTTGACCAGCGCAATGCGGTAAGTGCCTTGCTGCGAGAGCTTGACGTCGAACACGCTGCGGTAGCGGCCCTTGGCCTGGTTCTCGGCCTGCACGGGCTGGCCATCGGGGCCGATGACCAGGAGGTTGTCGAGGCCGGCAGCGTTGTGCTCGTAATAAAAAATGTCGTTGGAGATGGCCGCGTCCACCGACACCCAGGGCTGCTGGCCCGAGTAGATGGTGCCCGAGGGCAGCAGCCACGCGCGGTGGGCGTGCGAGGCGAACGGCAAGGTGAGCGCCAGCGTGGCGGCGACGGTGAGCGCGCGGGCGCGAACGGACGTGATGTTCATGAAAGTCTCCAGTCGGGGAATCAGGGTTTGACGGTGACGCTGACCGCGCCGAGCTCGTGTTCGCCACGGGCCTGTGTGGTGGTGGCGGCCTTGGGCGGCCACACAAAGGGCACCTTCACCTGCTCACGCCCGCCCACTTCGCGCGCGGCTTCGAGCACGAGCTGGTATTCGCCCGGGGCCAGCTTGGCCAGGGCTGCGGCGTCGGCGAACTGCACCGTGTGCTCGCCGGGTGCGCGGGTGGCGCCGCTGATGCCGTCCACCGGCATCGTGAGATCGCGCCCGCTTTTGCGCCACCACGCGCGCATGTCCTTGAGCCACTTCGTGCCCTCGTTGTTGCGCATCTTGATGTCGTACCAGACCGCGAGGTTGCCCGCGAAGGACTGGTCGGGTTTCTCGATCCAGATGGCCACGTAGGGGCGGTGGTACTCCGCCACCGCGAGGCGGGGAATCTCGACCTTGAGCGCCAGGTCGGCGGCCAACGCGGGCCAGGCCAGCCCGGCCGCAGACAAGGCGGTGACGTATCGAATCATCATGAGAACGCAGCTCCTTCAGCAGTCAATGGACGAACAGGATCACCAGCAGCAGGGGCGCGACCAGACCCATGCCCACCATGGGCCAGGTCGTGGGGCGGTTGGCCGCATGGAACTTGAGGATGAACAGCCCCGTGATGCAGAACACCAGGCAGGCCACGGAAAAAATGTCGAGGAACCACTTCCAGGCCACGCCGGTGTGGCGGCCCTTGTGCAGGTCGTTCAGGTACGACACCCAGCCCCGGTCGGTGCGCTCGTATTCCACGCTGCCGGTCTCGCGCTCGATGCGCAGCCAGGCATCACCGCCAGGCCGGGGCAGCGACAGGTACACCTCTTCGGGCGACCACTCGGCGGCGGTGTCGGGCAAGGCCACCTCCATCGAATCGGTGAGCCACTGGCGCACGGCGGGTGGCAGCGCAGCGTTGTCCGGCTCGTCGTCTTGGGGAGTCAGCGTGGCCTGCAGATCGGCGGGCAGTTGCACCACCTTCTGCTGCACCTGTGGCTGCGCGGCGATATCGGCCGCGTGGTTGAGCGTGATGCCCGTGAAGGCAAACAGCAGCATGCCGATCAGGCACAGCGCGGAGCTGATCCAGTGCCACTGGTGCAGCGTCTTGAGCCAGTAGGCGCGTTGGGAAGCCGCAGGGGCGGCGGGCGGGTGGTTCACGGCGTGCGAAGGGAAGAAAGAACGGGTCAACGACCCACAGACAAGGCCTCAAGGCGGGCACAACACTCGCCCTTGATGATCGGCCTGTGAATTATAACGATTCTCATTTAGATGTTTAGAAAGGAGCACGCAAAAAAGCGCGCCCCTGGGCCTCAGGACAACGGTGGCGGCGGGCCGGCCCAGTCGCCGCCGAGCGCCTTGTACAGGTCCAGCGCCGCACTCAGGCGCGAGAGGCTCTGCGTGGCCAGCGCGTCCTGCGCGGCAAACAGCGTGCGTTGCGCATCCAGCACCGACAGCAGGTCGCCACTGCCCTCGCGGTAGCGCAGCTCGGCAAGCTGCAGCGAGCGCTGCGCCTGCGCCACCACCTCGCGCTGAAGCGCTTCCTGGCGCTGGCTGCGCTCGGCGTTGCCCAGACCGTCGTCCACCTCCTTGAGCGCGGTGCGAATGGCCTTGCCGTAGTTCTCGATCAGCACCACACGCTGCGACTCGGTGGTGCGCACCTGCAGCCGCTGGCGCCCGCCGTCAAAGATCGACTGCGCCAGAGAAATGCCCAGCGAAATGCTGCGCGTGGGATCGGCCAGGCTCATGAGCGCCGACGTGCCCAAGCTGCCCGAGGCCGACAGCGAAAGGCTGGGCAACAAGGCAGCGCGCGCCGCCTCCACGTTGGCATCGGCGGCGGCCAGCTGCGCCTCGGCCGAGGCGAGGTCGGGCCGGCGCGTGAGCAGCGAAGACGGCAGACCGGGCGACAGCGCCGGCACGCGCAGCTGGCCGAACTGGCCGGCTTCGGGCACAAAGCCCTGCGGCACACGGCCCAGCAGCAAGGCCAGTGCGGTGGCGGTCTGGCGCTGTTGCAGCTCGATGGGCAGCAGCGCCGTGCGCTGCGACAGCACCGTGGTGCGCTGCTGCGACACCTCCAGCGCGGTGGCCACGCCGTTGCGCTGGCGGGCCTCCACGATGGCGAGCACGCGCTCGGCAATGGCCAGGTTTTCACGCGCGATGCGCAGCCGCTCTGCGGTGTTGAGCCACAGGAAATAGTTGTTGGCCACCCCGGTGAGCAAGGCGATGCGCGCGGTCTTCCAGTCGTATTGGCTGGCCTGCAGCGAAGCCTCGCCCGCGCGCACGCCGGCGGCTATGCGGCCCCACAGGTCCACCTCATAGCTCACGGACAGGCTGGCGTTGCTGGTTTCGCGCGTGGTGCCCGTGCCGCCCGACACCTCGGTGCGGCCGGTGGACGCGCCCACGCTGCCGTTCACCGACGGCAGGCGCGAAATGCCAGCCTGCTGCAAGGCAATGTCGGCCTGGCGGATGCGCTCGATGGCAATGCGCAGGTCGGGGCTGGTGGCCTGGGCTTCTTCAATCAAACGCTCCAGCGGCTGCGAGCCAAACGATTGCCACCACGCCGTGGTGAGTTGCGGGGCTTCGGTGGCAGGTGTCGCCGGGCTCCAGGCCGCGGGCATGTCGACCACGGGCGCTCGCGCCGGCTCGGTGGTGGCACACGCCTGCAAGACCAGCGCCAGGGCCAGCACCAGCGGTTTGCTCAAGGGGTACGACAACGGTTTCATGAAGGGTCTCATTCGGACGACAGGGCCACGACGGGGTCCAGCCGCGCGGCTTTGCGCGCGGGCAGGTAGCCAAAGATCAGGCCGGTGGCAAACGCACAGCCAAACGCCAGCACCACCGGGGCCACGGAGTACTGCACCGCCGTGCCGGTGGCGCCGATGACGAAGGCCACGCCCAGGCCGATCACCACACCGATCAGGCCGCCCAGCGCGGAGACCACCAGCGCCTCGATCAGGAACTGCTGCAGGATGTTGCGCATGCGCGCCCCGGTGGCCATGCGGATGCCGATCTCGCGGGTGCGCTCGGTCACGCTCACCAGCATGATGTTCATCACCCCGATGCCGCCCACCAGCAGCGAGATCGCGGCGATCGACCCCAGCAGGATCGTCATGGTGTTCTGCGTTTCGGTGGCGGTGTCGATGATGGACGCCATGTTGCGGATCTGGAAGTCGATCACGCCATGACGCTCGGCCAGCAGCGACTCCACCGCCGACTGCGTTTCGTCGATGCGCGACACGTCCTGCACGGCCACGGTCACGTTGCGCAGGAAGCGCTGGCCGGAGAGCCGCAGCTGGCTGGTGGCATACGGCACGAGCACCACGTCGTCCTGGTCTTGTCCGTTGGGCGAGGCGCCGCGCGCGCTCATCACACCCACCACCTGGAAGATCAGGTTGTTGACCAGCACGTATTTGCCCAGCGGCTCCTCGCCACCCGGGAACAAGGCCTTGGCCACCGTCTGGCCGAGCACCGCCACCGTGGCGTACTCCTGCTCGTCTTCGTCGGTGAAGAAGGTGCCGCGCGACACCTTCCACTGGCGCGCCAGCGGAAACTTCGAGGACGTGCCCAGGATGCTGCTCGAGTAGTCGGACTCGCCGTAGCGCAGGGTCGCGTTGCTGCTCTGTTCGGGCACGGCCGCGAGCACGTTGGGCACTTCCTTGTCGATCGCGTGCACATCGGCCAGCACCAGCGTGGCAATGTTCTGGAACCCGCGCTGGTTGGGTGCACCCGGTCGCACCAGCAGCAGGTTGGAGCCCATCGCGCTGATGCGGTCGATCACCACCTGCTTGGCACCGTCGCCAATGGCCAGCATGGCGATCACCGAGGCCACGCCGATCACGATGCCCAGCAAGGTGAGGACGGCGCGGAACACGTTGGCGCGCAGCGCGCGCAGCGCCGTCTTGGCGGCCTCCACCACATCGCCCAGGTGCGAGATGCGCCCGGCGCGCGCCGTCCAGTTCTGCGCCGCCAGCGCCGCCTGGCCATCGGGTGGGCGCGGGCCCGGGTCGGCCACGATGTGGCCGTCCTTGATTTCGATCACGCGGTTCGCGTGCGCCGCCACTTCGGCCGCGTGGGTGATGAGGATCACCGTGTGGCCCTGCTCGGCGAGTTGCTTGAGCAACACCATCACGTCGGCACCGCTCTTGCTGTCGAGCGCGCCGGTGGGCTCGTCGGCCAGGATCACGCGGCCACCGTTCATGAGCGCGCGCGCAATCGACACGCGCTGCTGCTGACCGCCCGAGAGCTGGTTGGGGCGGTGGTGCATGCGCTCGCCCAGCCCGAGCGAGCCCAGCAGCTCGGCGGCGCGCGCATGCCGCTCGGCCGGCGCAATGCCGGCGTACACGGCGGGCACTTCCACGTTGTCGGCGGCGGTGCCGGTGGCGATCAGGTTGTAGCTCTGGAACACGAAGCCGAAGGCGTCGCGGCGCAGCTCGGCGAGCTCGTCGCGCTCCAGCTCGGAGACGTCGCGGCCCATGAAGCGGTATCGGCCGGTGGTGGGCTTGTCCAGGCAGCCCAGGATGTTCATCAAGGTGGACTTGCCCGAGCCCGATGCGCCCATGATGGCCACCAGCTCGCCGGGGTAGATCTTCAGGTCGATGCCGTGCAGCACTTCGACCGCCAGCTCGCCGTTGCGGTAGGTTTTGGTGATGCCGCTGAGGTCGATCAGCGGCACACCCGCGCCCAGCGGCGCGGTGCGCAGGGCATCGGCCTCCTGGGGCAAGGGCAGCTGGCTCATCGGCGCGCTCCGCCAGCGGCGCCGGGCGGCATGCCGCCAGGACCACCCAGGTTTTGCTGGCCCACACCCGCGCCCTGTGGCGGCGTGGTGGTGCGGCGCTCGGGCTCGCGCACGCCGGCAATGACGCGGTCGCCTTCCTTCAGGCCAGACAGCACCTCGGCATGCACGCGGTTGCTGATGCCGATGGTGATCTCGCGCTCTTCAATGCTCCCGTCTTCGGCCATCACCTTCACCTTGGCCTGGCGTGGCCCGCGCGGGGGGCGCACGCCGCCGTCGTTGCGGGGCATGCCGCTCACGTTCGGCGTGGCGGCAGGCGGGCTGTCTTTGCCCGCCACAGGCGCCGCGCCCGCGGCCGGCTTTGCACGCGGTGCCGCGTTGGCGGCAGCCGGCGCTGCAGGCGATGCAGGTGCACCAGGTGCCGATGCAGCCGGCGGCACGGGGGCAGCACCACCAGCGGCTTCGCGCTCCTTGCGGCGCTGCTCGCGGAAGCGGGCGCGCTCTTCTTCGCTCATGGCCATGAACGCTTCGCGGCTCATGCGCGGGCGCTCACCGCTGGCCTCACCAGCCTGTGCCAACACCGTGTCGGCCGCCGTCTTGAACGACGCCGCGGGCACCACTGAAGACGTGCCGGTGCTGCGCGGTGGGGTGGCGGGTGCGGTGGGCGCAGGCGTTGCACCCGAGGGCATCGCAGGGGCCGTCGACGGCACGCCGCCCGGCTGGCCCACGCCGCTGCCCCCCTGCCCGCCCCGCGTGCCTGGCCCACCGCGCTGAATGGTCAGCGCCGACATCGGCACCACCAGCACGTCTTTCGCTTCAGCCACCACAAAGAACACCTGCGCGGTCATCTGCGTCATGAGGCTGCGGTTGTTGTTGGGCACTTCAAACAGCGCGTTGTAGAGCACCACGTTGTTGGTCACCGTGGGGGTGGGCTCGACCTTCTTGAGCTGGCCATACCAGCGCCGCCCCTGGCCGCCCAGCGTGGTGAAGTACACCGGCATGCCGCCGCGCAGCTTGCTCACATCGGCTTCCGACACCTGGGTCTGCACGGTCATCACCGACAGGTCGGCAATGCGCAGCAGCGTGGGGGCCGACTGGTTGGTGTTGAGCGTCTGGCCCTGGCGCGCCGTGATGCTCACCACCGTGCCCGACATGGGCGCATAGATCTTGGTGAACTTGAGGTTGGCCTCTTCCACCCGCATGCTGGCCTGCAGCTGCTCCATGGAAGCCTTGAGCGACTGGATCTGAACGCGCGCGGTCTTCACGGCGGTCTCGGCGTTCTGCAAGGTCTCCGCGGTGGTGGCCTCTTCTGCCATCAGGTTTTTCTGGCGTTGCAGGTCGCGCTCGGCCTTGGCCAGGGTGAGTTCTCGCTCGGCCATCTGGGCCGCCTGCGACCGCAGCTGGGCGCGGCTGGCGTCCACGCGCGCCTGCGAGGTTTCAGCATCGATCTCGGCCAGCAGGTCGCCTTCCTTGACTTCGCTGCCCACCTCGACATGGATCTTGCGCAACTGGCCCGACACCTGCGCACCGACGTCCACGTAATCGCGCGGCTGCAGCGAACCGGTGGCACTCACCTGGTCTTCAATGTCGCCGCGCTGCACCGTGGCGGTGATGTAAGCGTTTTCGGTTTTGGCGCCTGGGCCCCACCGGTGGTAAGCCAGACCACCCCCACCCAGTACAGCCAGGCTCACAAGCGCCATGAGCGCGAGCTTCCAGGTCTTGCGGCGTTGGGCCGGGGCCTTGGCCCCTTCACGTTGGACATCGTTCATGGCGTTGCGTTGAGTTCTCTGAATGGAGGGCGCCCGGGAGGCGTGCCGGGATGATGCGGGATATTGCCCGCCAAATATGGAAAGAATGAGCACGCAAGACGGCACGGCTTGCACAAAGTTTGAAAGATTTGGGTTTAGGCTCAAGCCCACCATGCAGACCGAACGCACCGCCACGCTCACCCGCCCGCGCGCCTGGCTCTCGCGGTTCGACACCTTGCGCGTCAAACTCTTTCTGGCCATTGCGGGCGCCAACGTCGTGCTGGTCATGACGGCCTACCTCATCTACAGCTGGAGCTTCGACAAGGGCCTGGTGGAATACCTCAACCAGGCCGACGAAGCACGACTGCAGCCGCTCATCGTGCGGCTTGCCGAGGTTCACCGCCAGAACGGCAACTGGGCCTGGATCACCGAAGACCGCCAGCGCTGGCAAGAGCTCTCGCGCGAAGTGCTGGGCACCGGGCGCATGCCGCGCCGCAACGCGGAGGCCTCGCCGGCCCACGGCGCGCCCACACCGTCGGGCACCGAGCCGCGCCAGTACACCGCGCCACCCGCGCCAACGCTCCCGCCACCGGCCCCGGGCGCTTCGCCACTGGCTGCGGGCGCGCCGCCCGTGCCCAACGTGCCACCACCGCTGACCATCGACCCACGGCTGCTCTTGCTGGACCCGCAACGCAACCTGCTGGCCGGCCCGGAGGGCCGCACCGAACAGGCGGTGCTCAAACCCATCATGGTGAACGCCCAGCTGGTGGGCTACCTGGGCTATGTGCCGCGCCTGCAAATCGTGGCTTCGCTCGAACGCGTGTTCCTCGCGCAGCAGACGCGCACGTTTGCCGCCATTGCGCTGGGCATGCTCGCGGCGGTGTTGCTCAACGCCGCATTGATCGCGCGTTGGCTGGCGGGCCGCCTGCGCGTGCTCGGTGAGGGCACAGCAGCCGTGGCCCAGGGCGACTACAGCGTGCGCTTGCCCGCGCGCGGCCACGACGAGCTCGCCCAGCTCGCCGACGCCTTCAACCACATGGCCACCTCGCTGCAGGCAGCGCGGCAGGCGCGCCAGCAATGGATTGCCGACATCGCGCACGAACTGCGCACGCCGCTGGCCACGCTGCGCGCCGAGATCGAAGCGCTGCAGGACGGCATTCGGCAGCCCAACACCGCCAACCTCGATTCGCTCGCGCAAGAGGTGCACCGCCTCACCCGGCTGGTGGACGACCTGCGCCTGCTCTCGCTCTCGGACCTGGGCGCGCTCGACTACCGTCTGGACACCCTGGACCTCGGCCGCTTCGTGGGCCACCACCTCAGCGACGCGGCACATGGGCCCGGCACGCCGCTGCAAGTGCACACCGAGCTTGCCGAAGGCGTGCAGGTGCGCGCCGACGGCGACCGGCTGGACCAGGTGCTCTCCAACCTGCTGCAGAACACCCAGCGCTACACCGACGCGCCCGCCAACTTGCGTGTGCAGGTGCGCCACGAAGGCACGCAGGCCCGCCTGACCTGGGAAGACAGCGGCCCGGGCGTACCGCCCGAAGCCTTGCCACGGCTGACCGAACGGCTCTACCGCGTGGACGAGTCCCGCGCCAGCGCCAGCGGTGGCTCTGGCCTGGGCCTGGCCATTGCGCGCGCGATCGTGGAAGGCCATGGCGGGCACATGCAGGCCTCGGCCAGCGAGCTCGGCGGCCTGCGCTGGGACATCTGGCTGCCGCTGCACACGGAGGCATCGAATGGCTGAGCGCAAACCACGCATCCTGATCGTCGAGGACGAAAACAAGATCGCCAGCGTGCTGCTGGACTACCTCGCGCAATCGGGCTACGACACCCACCACCTCACGCGTGGCGACGAGGTGGAACCCTGGCTGGAGCACCACCCGGTGGACCTCGTGCTGCTGGACCTGATGCTGCCCGGCAAGAACGGCATGGACATCTGCAAGGCCTTGCGCCAGGGCGCCCCGGGCGGGCCGGCGCCGGCCATCATCATGGTGACGGCGCGGGTGGAAGAGATCGACCGGCTGCTCGGCCTGGAGCTGGGCGCCGACGACTACATCTGCAAACCCTTCAGCCCGCGCGAGGTGGTGGCGCGCGTGCGCGCCGTGCTGCGCCGTGGCACGCACGCGGTGGCCGCAACGGGTGAATGGCCCCACGGCCTGAAGCTGGACGACGCGGCCTGGCGCGCCACCCTCGACGGCCAGGACCTGGGCCTCACGGCGGTGGAATACCAGTTGCTCAAGGTGCTGAGCACACGGCCCGGGCGCATCTTTTCGCGCGAGCAGTTGATGGATGCGATGTACCAGGACGAGCGCATCGTCTCGGACCGCACGGTCGACAGCCACATCAAGAAACTGCGCCGCAAGATCGAGGACTGCATGCCAGGGCAGGATTTGATTCATTCGGTGTATGGCTTGGGCTACAGGTTCGACCCACCCCCGCAGCCGCTCACTGCGTGAGCGCCCTCCCCCTCCAGGGGGCCATGCCAGCGGCCTGCCAGAGCCCGTTCCGCGGCATGCCTTGACAGGGCGGGTCGCGCGCCGGCCAGGGCTTTACCGTCCCATGGCCAGCGCGCTCAGGCGCTGGCTGTTCTCGCGCAGTTCGCCCAGCGGGTCGCGGCCTTCGGTCTGCAGCACGATGGTGCGCACGCCGGCGGCCTGCACGGCCTGGGCCAGCGCCGGCGGCAGTTCGCGGTGGTGCAGCACCGCGGCCACGGCACCGCTGCGCAGGCGTTGCGTGAAAGCAGCAAGGGCCTCGGCGGTCCACGCGCCGTCTTCGCGCGCGTCGGTGCCCACCAGATCGAGGTTGAACCCGTTCACGAAGTAGCCCAGCCGGTCCGACAGGCTGAACACCGCCAGGTTGTTCGCGCTGGCCAGCCGCGCTTCGCTCTGCGCCGTGATGGCCAGCAGCTGCTGGCGCAAAGTGGCCACGTTGGCCTGCACGCGGGCGCGGGCCGCCGGCACCAGGCGGCCCACGTCGCCGGCGATCACGTCGGCCATGCGGCCCAGGTTCACCGGGTCGAGCCAGGGCAGCGCGTTGGCCGAGGCGTCTGCCTCCTGCAAGGCCATGCCGGGCAAGGAAGCGTCGAGCGGGCGGGCCGCGTCGATTTCAATCAGGCGGATGTTCTGGCGGCGTGCGAGCGGAAACAGCGGGTCGTCCGGCCAGAGCGAGCGCAAGGCCACCACCGCATCGGCCTGGCGTGCGGCCTCGGCCAGACCTGCCGCACCCCGCCCGGTGAAGAACGCCAACTGGCGGCCCGGCGGCAGCGTTTCAGGCACGGGGCGCAGCACCACCATGCCGGTGTCGCGCACCAGCGTGGTGGTGAGCGCGGCCACCACCGGGTGCGCCACGAGCAGGCGCAGGGGTGCGGGTGCAGTGGCAGCGGCACTGGCAGCGGGGGTTTGCGCAAGCGCGCTGAAGGCGGGCACCGTGCAGGCCAGGAAGCCCACCCAACACCAGGCGATGGAAGACGAACGCGGGCTCATCCGGCATGTCCTTTCAGTGACGGGGTGAAGCCCCGGATGACCGCTGCGAGCGCAAACAGCGCTCCCGCGGTGAGGATGATGGCCGCGCCCGAGGGCACCGGCAGTTCAAGTTCGATCGGCACCAGAATGCCGATCTGCGTGCTCACGGTGGCGATCAGCACGCTGAGCCAGAAGAAGCCGCGCAGCGACAGGCTCAGCAGGCGCGCCGCCGCCGCCGGAATGATGAGCAGCGCGCCCACCAGAATGGCGCCGATCACCTTGACCGAGGCCACGGTGACGATGGTCACCAGCACCACGAAGAGGTAGTCCAGCAACTTCACGCGCACACCGCGCACGCTGGCGAGCTGCGGGTTGAAGCTGGCCAGCATGAAGCGGTTGTAGAGCGGCACGGTGAGCGCCACCACCAGCGAGCCCACCACGGCCAGCACCAGCAGGTCGCCGGCGTCCACGGTGAGCACCGAGCCGAACAGCACGTTCTCCAGAATATGGATGTTCACGCGACCCGAGAGCATGAGCAGCAGGCTCGCGCCCATGGCCAGCGACACCGCCAGGAACACACCGATCAGCGTGTCCGGCGACAGGCCGGTGCGGTTGCGCAGGTAGTTGAGCAACATGCCGAAGAGCAGGCAATAAGCAAACAGGCTGCCGTAGGGCCCGGTGTAGGGCTCGCCCAGCAGAATGCCGATGGCCACGCCCGTGAGCGCGGCATGGCCCACCGCCTCAGAGAAAAACGCGAGGCGCTTGACCACGACCAGCGTGCCCAGGCCGCCGAGCACCGGGCCGATGAACAGGCCGGCCAGCACGGCGTTGACGACAAAGCCGTAGGTCAGCGACGCCGGCAGCGCGCCCTGCCCGGCCAGTTGCTGGATGAACTGGCGAAAGGTATCGAACGCGCTCATCAGGCCACCACCTTGTCTTGTGCGTCTTGTGGTTCTTCTTTGCCGTCTTCGCGCCGCTGCCGGCTGGAGAACAGCGAGAGCACGCGTTGCGGCGTCAGCGTCTGCGCAGCGGGGCCGTCAAACAGCACCTGGCGGCTCAAGCCGCTCACGTGGTCGGCCAGGCGCGTCACCGCGTCCAGGTCGTGCTCGATCCAGAGCACCGTCACGCGCGCGTCGCGCCAGTGCGCCAGCAGCGTTTCAAAGATGGCCTCGCCCGCTTCGTCCAGGGCCGACATCGGTTCGTCGAGCAGCACCAGATCGGGCGCCGGAATCAGCGCCTGCGCGAGCAGCACGCGCTGGCGCTCGCCACCCGAGAGCGCGCCCATGCGGCGGTGCGCCTTCTCCAGCATGCCCACGTGCTGCAGGGCCTGCTGCACGGGCGCTTTCCAGCGCGCCGACAGACCCAGGAACACCGGGCGGCGCTGGCACATCGCGCCCATGAAGTCCATCACCGTCATGGGCAGGCCGGCATCAAAAGCCAGCGCCTGCGGCACGTAGGCCACCACGCCGGGCTGCTCGCCGGGCCAGCTCAGGCTGATCTGCCCACGGTGCGGCACCTGGCCGAGCAAGGCCTTGAACAGCGAGCTCTTGCCGCCGCCGTTGGGCCCCACCAATGCGTGCACGCTGCCAGCGGCCACCTGCAGGTTCACCTGGCGCAGGATGTCGGTGTGGCCCAGCGTGAGGTCCACGCCCTCAAACGCAATGCCCGGTCCTCCCACGGCCATCACGCAGACTCCTGGATCGCGCGCACCACGGTGGCGAGGTTGCGCGCCATCTCTTGCTCGAACTTGTCGGCCGCGTACGCGCCGTGCGAGATGTGCGTGAGCGCGTAGAGGCGCACGCCGGTTTCTCGCCGGATGGTGTCCACGTAGGCCGAGGGGAAGTCCATCTCCGAGAAGATCACTTTCACGTCAAGCGCGCGGATCTGGTCGATGGTGCCCTTGAGCTGCGCGGGGCTGGGTTCGATGCCGTGCGCAGGCTCCACCACGGCGGCCACCTCCAGCCCGAACTCGCGCAGCAGGTAGTCGTAAGCACCGTGGATGGTGGCGATGCGCAGCCCGCTGGCAGGCGCCTGCGCCAGTTGGCCCAGCGCGTCGGCGCGCAGCTTGCGCAGCTTCTGCGCGTACGCGCGGGCGTTGGCCGTGTAGGCGGTGGCGTTGGCCGGGTCCAGCTGGCCGAGCTCGCGCGCGATGGTGTTGACCTGCGAAATCGACGCCGTCACAGAGAGGAAGGTGTGCGGGTTCACCACCTTGCCCGAGGTGCCGCGCCCCGCGCCCACGGCCGCGAGCAGCGGCACCTGTGCGTTGGCTTCGATGCGCTTGAGGTCGGGCTTGTCGCTGGCGGCGATCATGCGGCCGGCAAAGTCGTCGTGCCCCACGCCGTTGAGCACGATCGCATCGAGCGAGCCGATGCGCTTGATGTCGTCGGTGCGCGGCTCGTAGGCGTGCGGATTGAAACCGGCGGGAATGACAGGCACCACCTCCGCGCGGTCGCCCACCACATTGGCCACGTAGCTGAAATAGGGGTGCAGCGTCACACCGATGCGCAGCTTGCGCGCCTGCGCCCAGGCGGGTGTGCCGGCGGCGGCCAGTGCCAGGGCCGACAACAGCTGGCGGCGGCGCGCGCTGAAATGGAGCTTGTGTTGCATGAGAAAGATCCTGAAAAAACAGAGGGCACAGCGGCGCCGCGGACACGCGCGCGGCACCGGGAAAGGGTCAATGCGCAGCGTCCCTGCGCGTCACACCGGCGTCGTAGCGCACCACCACCTCGCGCCAGCCTTGGCGCGCCAGGGCCGCGTCGTCCAGCCGCTCGGGCCACTGGGGCGCGCCTTCGCGTTGCACCCAGATCTCGATGGCGTCGTCATGGGCGTGCGCCGCCGGCGCAGCATCACTGCGGCCCTGTGCGGGCAGCCGGAGCAAAAAAGACGCCGCCACCTCGGGGGCGGCGCTACGCCCGACGTAGGCCCTGTCGTCCCCACGCGTGACCACTTGCCATTCGTGCCCGCCGCGCGCCGTGGCGCCCATGCCCACGGCAAAGGGCGGCAAGTCCATGTCGCGCAAGCGCTGCACCGCCGGCAACGCGCCGTCAGAAGCGGCCAGTGCGGCGATCTCGTCGGCAGCCACCAGCAGGTCGGCGTGCACGCCTTGCTCGGCGGCGTTGAGCTGCGTGCGCGCATCCACCTGGTGGGGCGAGAGCGCCTCGGCAGCCAGCGGTTGTGCGCGCGCCCCGATCAGTGCGGCCGCCACCACCAGCACACAGGCCGCCGCCAGCAACACCCACAGCGTTTCATGACCCGCGCCCGCAGGCCTGACCACCTGGGTGTTCATCGCGCGCCCCTCGCGTCTGCTGCAGCGGCGCTCATGGCTTGACGTCGGTGTGGTCCACCTCGGCCGAGTGTTCGCCGCCGTCCTCCAGGCGCACGAAGAACTCGCCCGCGGGGCGCTTGAACTGCAGCGCGGAGTCGCCACCCAGCGTGCCCTTGAACAGCACGCGCTCGTCGTAGGCCTTCACCAGCACGGACATCCCCACCGCGTCAGCGCCGTCGGAAAACTCGCCCACGCAACGCACCATGCCGGCGTCGGCGGGCTTGCAGGTGAGCAGCAGGCTGTGCGCCGACACCACGCCGGGCAGCGCAGCAGCGCCCACCAGCGCGGTGCAAAGAAGGAGACGGAAACGGGCGTCGGGCATGGGCGGAACCTTGAAAAAAGCGGGACCGTGCGCGCCCCTTTCGAGGCAGCGTGGACCATAATTGAATCTGAATACGAATTGTTCTTAATTATAAACACGACGACGCCATGTCATCCGCGCCACCCCCGCCACACTCGCCCCTGCCGCCGGGCGTCCTCACCCTGGCCGACCACGAACGGCACGCGCAAAGCGCCATGAACGAAGCCACGTGGGCCTACTTGTGCGGCGGCGCCGGCGACGAGCTCACCCTCGCCCGCAACGCCGAAGCCTGGCGCGCGCTGGAGCTGATGCCGCGCGTGCTGCGGCCACTGGCCGGCGGGCACACGCGGGTCACGCTGCTCGGGCGCACCCTGGCCCACCCCATCTTGGTGGCGCCGATGGCGTTTCAGCGGCTCGCCCACCCGCACGGCGAGCAGGCCACCGCACTGGCTGCGGCCGCCCTCGGCGCGGGACTGGTGCTCAGCACACAGACATCCACCTCCCTGCAAGCCATCGCCGCCAGCGTCCTGCCCGAGCCGGGTCGCGGCCCGTTGTGGTTTCAGCTCTACCTGCAGCCCGATCGCAGCTTCACGCAAGACCTGGTTCAACAGGCCGAAGCCGCCGGCTTTGAAGCCCTGGTGCTCACGGTGGACGCCCCGGTGCAAGGCTCGCGCGACCGCGAACGGCGCACCGGCTTCCAGTTGCCGCCCGATGTCGGCGCGGTTCACCTCAAGGGTTTGCGCAGCCCGCCGCCGCGCGCCCTGGGCGCTGGACAAAGCGCGCTGTTCGACGACCTGCTCACGCACGCCCCCACCTGGGACGACCTCGCCTGGCTGCGCTCGATCACCCGCCTGCCGGTGCTCCTCAAAGGCGTGTTGCACCCGGCCGATGCGCAAGAGGCGGTGGCCTGCGGCGCGTCGGGTCTCATCGTCTCCAACCACGGTGGCCGCACGCTCGACACCGCTGTGCCCACCGCCCACGCCCTGCCCCGCATGGCGCAAATCATTCAAGGCCAGGTGCCTCTGCTGGTGGACGGCGGCATCCGCCGCGGCACCGACGTGCTCAAGGCCATGGGCCTGGGCGCCAGCGCGGTGCTGGTGGGCCGACCGGTGTTGCACGGCCTGGCCAACGCGGGCGCCACCGGCGTGGCCCACGTGCTGCGCCTGCTGCGCGATGAGCTTGAAATGGCCATGGCACTCACGGGCTGCCGCACGCTGGACCAGGCCCACACGGCACTGGCTTGTGCGCCTGGCTAAATTCTTTTCTGTTTTTTTGCCAGATTATGCGAATGCGAAACATTCTCGTTTAGAATGGGCACTCGTTCCACCTTGTCGGCAGCGCGTGCTGCACCAGCGAAAGGAGATTCATGATCACCGGTCTCACCGTCCTCGGTACCAGTTTTGTGCTCATGCTCGCTGCGGCGTGGTGGATTTTTCGGCACAGATAGTTCATAACCCAGCCTTTCTGCGATCCATCGCCACCGCACCCATGTCCACCGCCCCCTTCGCCCAACCGCTGTCCACCCTGCCCGGCACCGAGCCGCGCCGGCTGAACCGGCGCGTGCTGGTGGTGGGCGCGGTGGTGGGCCTGCATGTGCTGGCGGTCTGGGCGCTGCAAAGCGGCCTTTTGCGCCGCGCCGTGGAGATGGTCGTTCCCGTGCAGGTGCTCGCCGAACTCATCGAGCCCCCCAAGCCCGAGATCGCGCCACCTCCGCCGCCGGCGCCCACGCCCCGCGTGCCCGCCCCGCCCAAGCCAAGGCCCCAGCCCGTGGCGCGCCCCCAGCCCCAGCCCGCACCCGTGCTGCAGCCCGAGCCCTCACCTGTGGCGCCCGTGGTGGCGCCGCCCGAGCCTGCGCCGCCTGCGGTGGTGGCTGCGACGCCTGCACCACCCGCGCCGCCGGCCCCGCCTGCGCCTCCAGCACCGCCCGCACCGCCGCGCATCGAGCTGCCCTCCAGCAGCGCCGACTACCTCAACAACCCCCGCCCGCCCTACCCCGCGCTTTCCCGGCGCATGGGCGAGCAGGGCAAGGTCGTCGTGCGCGTCTTCATCGAGGTCAACGGCACCGCCAGCCGCGCCGAGATCCTCAAGTCCAGCGGCTTCGAGCGCCTGGACCAGACCGCCTTGCAAACCGTGCTGCGCTGGCGCTATGCGCCGGGCAAGCGCGCCGGCGTCCCCACCCCCATGTGGGTGGAGGCGCCCATCGATTTCGTCTTGAACTAATCCCGTCTTTTTCCCAGGAGTCTGCGCATCATGGATCCGAACATCGCTTCAACCGGCCTGGCCCACGTCTGGACCCAGGGCGACTGGGTCACCCGCTCGGTGGCCATCGTCTTGCTCGTCATGTCGCTCTCCACCTGGATCATCATCTTGTGGAAGGCGCTGGACCAGCGCGCCCAGCGCGCGCAGGCCAAGGGGATCGAGGGCTTCTGGCACAGCGCGGACTTTGCCGAGGGCCTGGACAAGCTGGGCGCGGCCGACGGTAACCCGTTTCGCTCGGTGGCGCTGGAGGGCCGCGAGGCCACGCGCCACATCCTGCACAAGGACGGCCACAACGGCTCGCCACCGCAGCGCCAGCTGCACGACAGCCTGGACGTGAGCGACTGGGTGGAGCGCTCGCTGCGCAAGAGCGTGGACGACCACACGGCGCGTGCGCAAAGTGGCTTGTCGGTGCTGGCCTCGGTGGCCTCAACCGCACCTTTCGTGGGGCTCTTCGGCACGGTCTGGGGGATTTACCACGCGCTGCTGGGCATTGGTGCCGCGGGCCAGGTGAGCATTGACCGCGTGGCCGGCCCCATTGGCGAGGCGCTGATCATGACGGCGCTGGGCTTGCTGGTGGCCATTCCGGCGGTGCTGGGCTTCAACGCGCTGGTGCGGGGCAACAAGGGCATCAGCCACCAGCTCAACCGCTTTGCGCACGATCTTCACGCGTACTTCGTCACCGGTGCCCGCGTCAGCGCGGCTTCGCCCGACGGCAAGGTGCTGCCGATCAAGAAGGCTTCGTAAGGAACCCCGCCATGGCCATCGGAACCCAACAGGACAGCGAGGAGATGATGAGCGAGATCAACATGATCCCGTTCATCGACGTGATGCTGGTGCTGCTGATCATCTTCATCATCACGGTGCCGGTGATCAAGCACTCGGTGAACATCGAGCTGCCGCAGGCGAGCATGGAGAAGGTGCTGGACAAGCCGCAGAACATCCGCCTGGCGGTGGATGCGGAAGGCACCTACTTCTGGAACGACCAGCGCGTGGACGACGCCGAGCTCGCCCGCCGCCTGGGCGCGGCCGCCGCGCAAGACCCGCAGCCCGAGCTGCACATTCGCGGCGACAAGGCCGTGCGCTACGAGCGCGTGGCGCAGGTCATGGCCGCCGCACAGCGCACCGGTGTGCGAAAGATCGGCTTCATCACGGAACCTGTGGCGCCATGAGCCCTGAACGAAATCAACCGAATGCCGATCAGCTACCGCCGGACGCCCAGGACAGCCAGGACCCACGCGCCTTGCCCGTGCTGCCGGTGCTGCCCAGTGCCGACCTGCTGCGCGGCCAGAAGGCGGTGGCCATTGATCACAACGGATCGCTCTACCGGCTGCAGACCACGCGGCAGGGCAAGCTGATCCTCACCAAGTAAGGCCACGCCAAGGCCTCGTCTCTTTTTCTCATCGTGGGGCGACCCGGGGAACTCACCCTCCCCGTGCGTCGTTTTTAGCCAGCCAAGGGGCTTTGCGCCTCATTAGCCAGGCATTTTTTCCGCCCTGCGGCGGAAGAACTCACAAACCAATGGCGGCAATGCCCGCGCGCGCAATCTGCGCATCTTCGGTGGACTTCACGCCGCTCACGCCCACGGCACCCAGGCACTGCCCGTCCTTCAGGATGGGCACACCGCCCTCCAGCATGCCCTGCAGCAAGGGCGCGCTCAGGAACGACACGCGGCCCTGGTTGATCACATCTTCGTAAATCTTGGACTCGCGCCGGCCCATGGCGGCCGTGTGCGCCTTGGCCGGGGCAATGTGCGCCGAAATGGCGGCGGCACCGTCCAGGCGCTGCAGCCACAGCAGGTGGCCGCCATCGTCCACGATCGCGATCGTGACCGCCCAGTTGTGCTTGATGGCCTCGGCTTCAGCCGCCGCTGCGATGAGTTTGACGTCGGCGAGGTCGAGAACAGCCTTGTTTTTCATGAACTTGGTCCTAAATTCGGAGTCAGAGATGCATTGCAGGCCAGGGCTGCGCGCCCCAAGGTGCAAACGGCGAACGATAACGCGTGGATTGGTGACATCCAGGTCAAAGGTGACCTTACCAAAAATGCGTTTCGCCGCCGTATGCCCCCCAGCGCGCGCGCGTCCCTAGAATGCAAGCTTGCCGGTTGCGCGTCATTCCGACGCGCAGCGACCGGCATCAGAGGCGTCAGAGGCGTCAGATGATGAAGGAGATCACCACCATGACCGACCACGTTCAAACCAGCGGCCGCTTTGGCACCGCCGTTTCTTCCGATGCGCAACGCAACAAGGTGATGCGCAACACCTACTGGCTGCTGGCCCTGTCCATGCTGCCGACCGTGCTGGGCGCCTGGATCGGCGTGCAGACGGGCATTACCGCGGCGCTCACCGGCGGGGTGGGGCTGGTCGTCTTCCTGGGCGGGGCCTTCGGCTTCATGTACGCCATCGAGAAGACCAAGAACTCTGCAGCCGGCGTGCCGGTGTTGCTGGCCTTCACGTTCTTCATGGGCCTGATGCTCTCGCGCCTGCTGGCGTCGGTGCTGGGTTTCTCGAACGGCGCGAGCCTGATCATGACCGCCTTCGGTGGCACGGCCGGTGTGTTTTTCATCATGGCCAACCTCTCGACCGTGATCAAGCGCGACCTCTCCGGCATGGGCAAGTGGCTCTTCGTGGGCGCCCTGGCCATCATGATCGGCGCGATCATCAACGTGTTCGTGGGCAGCCCGGTCGGCATGGCGGTGATCGCCACCCTGGCCATCGTGGTCTTCAGCATGTACATGCTCTTTGACCTCAAGCGCATCGTCGACGGTGGCGAGACCAACTACATCACCGCCACGCTGGGCCTGTACCTGAGCCTGTTCAACATCTTCCAGAGCCTGCTGATGTTGCTGGGCCTCTTTGGCGGCGACCGCGAATAAGCAACTTCCACCCACAGAAAAAGGACCTTCGGGTCCTTTTTCTTTGCCCGATGCGCAACCGTTGATTTTTTTGCCGCCCGGGCGTCAAGTTCGGCCGGCAACCGCCGAAACAAGGCTGAACCCACCCACACAGCCATGCGACGCACTGCCATCACCCTTTGCCTCCTCGCCTCGGTCAGCCTGCTGAGCGGCTGCGAGGCGCTGGGCATCGAAACCGCGACGCAGATCAATGCCAAGAAAGAGGCGGAAGGCAAGGCCATTGGCAGCGCGTGCCGCCACGCGGTGCGCAGCATCGAAAGTTGCTTCAGCGCTTACCCGCGAGCAGGCAAGGCTGCCGTGTTTGCCGGCTGGCGCGAAATGGACCAGTACATGCGGGAGAACTCGGTCGTGGGCATGCCCAATGAACCGGGCGGTGACGCTTCACCGAGCGCCGCACCCGAAGGCGCGAAACCCGGCAGCGCGTCACAAAAGTCCTGACCCGCGCTCAGGCGCTGCCTTCCTCTTTGGCTCTGTCACCCGGCGTGCGCGACGGGTCCAGCTCGAACACCGCCATGCTCTCCACGTGCGCGGTGTGCGCAAACATGTTCACCACCCCCGCCGCCACGCAGCGGTAACCCGCCTGGTGCACCAGCAAGCCCGCATCGCGCGCCAGGGTGGCGGGGTTGCAGCTCACGTAAACGATGCGCTGCGGCGGCGTCCAGCCTTCGCGCTGTGAAGGGTTCTGGTACAGATCGGCAAGCGCCTTGGCGAGCGCAAACGCGCCCTCACGCGGCGGGTCCACCAGCCATTTGTCGGCCACGCCGTCGGCCACCAATTGGGCTGGCGTCATTTCAAACAGGTTGCGCGCAGCAAACGTGGTGGGCGCGAGCGGCCGATCCCGGCCGGCCTGGTTCAGCGCCAGGTTTTCGCGCGAACGTGCCACCAGTGCCTCGCTGCCCTCGATGCCCAACACCTCGCCAGCCGTGGTGGCGATGGGCAGGGTGAAGTTGCCCAGCCCGCAGAACCAGTCGATCACACGCTCGTTCGCACGGGCGTCCAGCAAGCGCAGCGCGCGCATCACCAGCACGCGGTTGATGTACGGGTTGACCTGCGTGAAGTCGGTGGGCTTGAACGGCATCGTGATGCCGAACTCGGGCAACGCGTAGGACAGCACCTCGCCGCCTTCGTCGAGCAGCTTCACCGTGTCAGGCCCCTTGGCCTGCAGCCACCACTGCACGCCATGCTGCTGCCCGAAGGCCCGCAGGCGCGCGATGTCGTCTGTGCTCAAGGGTTCGAGGTGGCGCAGCACGAGGGCGGTCACGTTGTCGCCGCACGCCAGCTCGATCTGTGGGCAGGTTTCGCGCGCGTCCATGCCGAAGATCAGTTCACGCAGCGGCATCAGCATGGCGCTGACGTGGGCCGGCAGCACCGGGCAGACCTGCATGTCGGCCACATAGCGGCTCTTGCGCTCGTGAAAGCCGATCAGCACCTCTCCTTTTTTGTGCACATGGCGCACCGACAACCGGGCACGGTGGCGGTAGCCCCAGGCCGGCCCTTCGATCGGGCGCATCATGGTCTCGGCCTTCACCTTGCCCAGGTGCCAGAGGTTGTCTTCGAGCACGCGCTGTTTGATGGCCACCTGGGCGGCTTCGTGCAGGTGTTGCATCTTGCAGCCACCGCAGGCACCGGCATGCAGCCCGAAATGGGGGCAACCGGGGCGCACGCGTTGTGAGGACTCATGGTGCACGGCCGTGACCGTGCCGGCTTCCCAGTTGTTCTTCTTGCGGTGCACATTCACGCTGACGTGCTCGAACGGCAAAGCGCCTTCGATGAAGACGACCTTGCCATCGGGTCGGCGGGCGATGCCCTGGGCGTCGATGTCGAGGGACTCCACCGCGAGCCAGCCTTCGGGCAAGGGGGTCTCGGGCGTTTCGTGGGCCGCAGCGCTGGCGGTGGTGAGGAGGCTGTTTTCGTGGAGGGTGGACGCGGTAGTCATCCCCCGATTGTCTCAGGCCGGGCCGCAGCGCCTGGCTGCGTCACACCCAGGCGCGCAGGTACTCGTCCCAATGCGGTTCGGTGGGCGCCAGATCCCCCAGCGTTTGTTTGACGAACGCGATCTCCTGCGTGTACTCGGCTTCGGTGAGACCGCCGCGCATCTTCTGGAAGCGGCAATACACGAGGTAGGTGTTCATGACATCGGTTTCGCAGTACCGGCGGATGTCATCGGTCTGGCCTGCGAGGTACTGCGCGTACACCTGCGAACCGTCCATACCCAGCTTGCCGGGAAAGCCGCAGAGCTTGGCCATGGCGTCCAGCGGCGCGTTGTTCTTCGGGGAGTACATGGCCAGCAGGTCCATCAGGTCCAGGTGGCGCATGTGGTAACGGCCGATGTAGTTGTTCCACTTGAACTCGCGGTCGTCCTCGCCAAGGTCCCAGTACTTGCTGGCTTCCACGCCGTGGCGCAGACCCCGGTAGTGCAGCACAGGCAGGTCGAAACCCCCGCCGTTCCAGCTCACGAGCTGCGGTGCGTGCTTCTCGATCGCATGAAAAAAGGTCTGCACCACCTTGCCTTCGCTCTGACCATCGCGGTCGACGAAGGAATGGATGCGCAGGCCTTCGGCATTGCGGAACACACAGCTGATGACCAGCACGCGCTGCAGGTGCAGCTGCATGAAATCGCTCTGGCCTTTGGCCTGGCGCTCCGCGAGCCAGGCGGCATGCACCTGTTCGTCGGTGTGGTCGGCAGGTGCGCCGCGCAGCGCGCGCAAGCCTTCGATGTCCGGAATGGACTCGATGTCGAACACGAGCACCGGCCAGGCCATGCCGGAGGCCAATGGCTCAGCGCTTGGGCAGGTGGCCGAGCGGGTCGACTGGCTTGCCCAGTCGACGCACTTCGAAGTGCAGCTTCACGCGGTCGGTGTCGCTGCTGCCCATCTCGGCAATTTTCTGGCCCTGGCGCACGGCCTGGTCTTCACGCACGAGCAACGCCTGGTTGTGGGCGTAGGCGGTGAGGTAGGTGTTGTTGTGCTTGAGGATGATCAGGTTGCCGTAACCGCGCAGACCCGCTCCCGCGTACACCACTCGGCCGTCGGCCGCTGCTACCACGGGGTCGCCGATCTTGCCGGCGATCGACACGCCCTTGTTGTTGGCCTCGTCAAACGGGGTCACCACAGCACCCTGGGCCGGCCAGATGAAGTTGATCTCGTCATTGCCGGAAGCCGCAGGCGCTGGCGCCGGTGCAGGCGCCGGGGTGGGCGACGTCGACGCGACAGGGGCAGGCGCTTCCGTCAAGGGACGCGGCGCCACGCCTGCGCTGGCCACCGGGCTGGTGGTCGGGCCTGTGGGGGCGGTGGCAGCGGGTGCTGCAGGGGTGCCGGCGCCGGGCGGCTGCACGCGCAGCACCTGGCCCACTTCGAGCGCGTTGGGGTTGGTCAGGCTGTTCCAGGCCTGGATGTCACGCCAGTTCTGGCCGTTGTCCAGCGCGATGCGGAACAACGTGTCGCCAGGCTTGACGGTGTAGAAACCCGGCTTGCCGGCGTTCTCGGCGCCCGGCATCACCACCACTTCGGCAGGCCGGGGCGCGCCGCCCCGGCTTTCCACCGGCGCAGGCGGCGCCACACGGGTGGTGGAACAACCTGCCAGAACGAGCACGGAGGCCAGAACGGTCATGACCGCGACGCCTTGCCGTGCAGGCCGCCCCGATTCCTGGGCACGACCCGAGCACTTGAAAACACGCTTGTTCATGAAAACTCCCACGATTGCGCGGGTCCCTGGCCACCTGTGCGGCCGGGCACCCTGAAAAAGACATGTCGCGCCTGCGCAAGCAGGCGCAACCTTATGCGACTCCCGATTTTAGAGGCACGAAGAGCACGGCCTCCAGCTCGGTGCGGACGATGCCGGTGGCGGTTTTGTCCACCACCACCAGGTTTTGACGCCCCGCTGCCGTGACGGCGGGTGCCACCAACCGGCCACCCACGGCCAGTTGATCGATCCAGGCCTGCGGAATATCGTTCCCGCCCGCCGCCGCGATGATGGCGGCGTAGGGCGCGCCTTTCGGGTACCCGAGCATGCCATCTCCAAACAGCAGGTGCAGGTTGGAGAGGCGGAACCAGCGCAGGTTCTCGCGCGATTTTTCGTGCAGCCCCTTGAGCCGCTCGATGCTGTACACCTCGCGCGCCAGATGGCTGAGCAGGGCCGCCTGGTAGCCGCAGCCGGTGCCGATTTCCAGCACGCGCCCGAGCTTTTCCGGCCGGCCCTGACACAGCAGCTCCAGCATGCGGGCCACCACACCCGGCTTGGAAATGGTCTGCCCCAGCCCGATGGGCAGGCTGGTGTCTTCGTAGGCTTGGTTGACCAGTGCGGAATCGACAAAACGGTGCCGTTCCACCGCCTGCAGGGCCGCCAGCACACCCGCGTGCGTGACGCCCTGCCCCTGGATCTTGCGCACCATCGACGCACGCACCGCCTGCGAATCCATGCCGACACCGGTGGGTGCAACGGGCACCGCCACCCGGGGCAACACCTTGGGCTGTGGCGCCTGCGGTGGCGCACTCACACGGGCGGCCAGTGGGCGCGCCTGCAGCGGGTTGCGAGGCACAGGCGCTGGCGAAGCAGCCGGCAGCCGGGCGGGAAACCCGGGCCGGGGCTTGCCGGCCGCCGCTCCCTGGGGCGAAGAAGGGGCCGGCACAGCGCGTTTCACGTGGCGGCGCCGCCCACAGGCGCGGTTTCTGAAGGCAACGGTGTCGAGAGGCCGGCTGCCGTGGGAGCCCAATAGGCCAGGCGGTCGTGGTCGGTCAGGTCCACCTGCAGCGGGGTGATGGTGGCGTAGCCCTGCAGCGTGGCATGGAAGTCGGTGCCTTCGGCATCGTCCTTGGCCTTGCCGGCACTGCCGATCCAGTACATGGTGTCGCCGCGCGGGTTGGTCTGGGCAATCACCTGCTCGGCCGCGTGCCGCCGCCCCAGCCGAGCCACCTTGAAGCCCTTGATGTCTGCCAATGGCCGGTTCGGGATGTTCACATTGAGCAGCCAGGGTTCGCTGGGCGGCCCGTTTTCCAGCGAGGGCAGCAATTGCGCCACCAGGCGCGCGGCCACGACACCCGCATCTTCCAGGTGCGCCCAGCCTTTTTCGGTCTGGGAGAACGCAATGGCGGGAATGCCGAAGAGGTAGCCCTCCATCGCCGCACCCACGGTGCCGGAATAAATGGTGTCGTCACCCATGTTGGCGCCGTTGTTGATGCCTGAGACCACCAGGTCGGGACGGTAGCCCAGCAAGCCGGTGAGTGCGATGTGCACGCAGTCCGCCGGGGTGCCGTTGACGTACCGAAAGCCGTTGTGCGACGTGTGCACATACAGCGGTGAATGCAGCGACAGGGCGTTGGACTTGGCGCTGTTGTTGTGTTCTGGAGCCACCACCTCCACCTCGGCCAGGCCCTTGAGGGCTTCATACAGTGCCACGATGCCGGGCGCCTGGTAACCGTCGTCATTGGAGATGAGTATTTTCATTGGCGCGATTTTAGGTGGATCGGCCCGGTCACGCTCGGGACAGAAGGCGGGCTAACCCGCTTCGGAACGCGGGCATCGATCCCTATCATGGCCCGGTTTCATGACCATTTGACCGAGGACACACCATGCATGCCTGGCTCTGCGAAAACCCCGTGGGCGTCGACGCCCTGACCTGGAAAGAACTGCCCACGCCCGAGCCCAAGGCCGGTGAGGTGCTGATCGAGATCCAGGCCGCGAGCCTGAACTTCCCCGACCTGCTCATCGTGCAGAACAAGTACCAGATGAAACCCGCCCTGCCTTTTGTGCCAGGTTCGGAATACGCGGGCGTGGTCCGCGCGGTGGGCGAAGGGGTGAAGCACCTGCAGGTCGGTCAGAGCGTGGCCTGCCTGAGCGGCACGGGCGGCTTCGGCACGCACACCATCGCGCCGGCCGCGCTGTGCATGCCGCTGCCGGCGGGCTTCCCGGCGGTGGACGCGGCGGCGTTCATCATGATCTATGCCACCTCGTGGCACGCCCTCATGGACCGCGCCGCGCTCAAGGCCGGCGAAACGGTGCTGGTGCTCGGCGCCGCAGGTGGCGTGGGCACAGCCGCCATCCAGATTGCCAAGGCCGCCGGCGCCCGCGTGATCGCCGCGGCCTCCAGCGACGAGAAGTGCGAGCTCTGCAAACAGCTGGGCGCCGATGCCACCATCAACTACAGCGTGCACACGCCCAAGGAAGGTCTGCGCGACGCGATCAAGCAGCTCACCGATGGCAAGGGCCCGGACGTGATCTATGACCCGGTCGGCGGTGACTTCGCGGAGCCGGCGTTCCGCTCCATTGCCTGGCGCGGTCGCTACCTGGTGGTGGGCTTTGCCAGCGGCCCGATTCCCTCGCTCCCGCTGAACCTCACGCTGCTCAAGGGCGCCAGCATCGTCGGCGTGTTCTGGGGCGACTTCGCCCGCCGCGAACCCAAGGCCAACGCCGAGATGATGCAAGCCCTGGCGGTCATGTACGCCAAGGGGCAGGTCAAACCGGTGATCGACCAGACGCTGCCCATGAGCGAGTTGCACAAGGCCTACGCGATCATGGGATCGCGGTCGGTCAAGGGCAAGCTGGTGATGGTGAACTGAGGGCTGCGGGGCCCGTCGCCCGTCAAACGCCCGCGATGCGTTGGGCCAGCCGCCAGACCGCCATGCGGTGCCCGGCGGCCAAGGCGTCGGGTGAGGCGTTGGCCAAAGGCACGTCAATGTCGGCCTGACCGAGCACGGGTGGTGTGGTGCCGCCCTGCACATCGGTGAGCGACCAGCGCGCCTGCAGCCGCAGCAACTGGCGGGCGCTGTCGGCGATGAGCGAATCGACCTCCACACGCAACTGCCTGGTGACGTTGACGCCCGCCGGCGACGGCGCCCGCCACACCAGGCGCTCGCCACGCAACAGGGCCAGATCGGACACCAGGCGGCGCGGCACGCTGTCGCGCAGCGGCTCGGCCCAGCGGTGCCCGGCCAGCGGCACCAGCGAGGCTGCCCCCGTGGAGACCACCAGCGTGTCGCGATCCAGCGCGCCCGGCAGACGCACCTGACCCGACACTTCCCACACCGCGCCGTCGCCCGGCTTGGGCACGGGCCGGGGCTCGGGCGGCTCGGCGCGCAATTCGTACCACTGCGTGGGCGGCGCGGCGGTGCCCGCGCAACCCATGGCCATCAGGGCCGGGCCCACGCCCATCGTCACGAACAAGGCGCGGCGGTTCATGGCGAGTCGTTTCATTCGGGGACCTTTCTGCCGCGCAGCAGCGCATCGGGTTGTTGTTCGAGGGCCTCGGCCAGGTCGCGCAGCGCACGCGCCGCGCGCGAGAGGTCGTCCAGTGCGCGGTCGGCGCCCACCATGAGCTGCGAGTCGCCCGCGGTGGCCTCGCGCAGGGCACCGGCCGTGCGGCTCACTTCGTTGGCCGCGCGCTGCAGGTTCTGCACCAGCGGCGCGTCGGGCGCCAGCAGATCGGACACACGATCGGATGTGCGCCCCACCCCGGCTGCGGTTTGGTCCACCGAGCGCGCGGCCTTGTCGAGGCTGCTCATGGCCGAGGTGGTCGACTTGAGCGAACGCTGCAACTCTTCGGCCATCGGGTCGAGGCGTTTGTCCAGCCGCTCGGACACGCGCTTGACCGTGGCCGTGATCTCGGCGAGGTCGCTCAGTGCCTGGTTGAGCTGCGGGCCCGAGATCACCGCGCGGGCCGACGCTGCAATGGCGGCGAGGTCGTCGGTGATCTTGCGCAGGTCAATGCCTTCGAGCTGATCGCGCAGGTTCTGAATGGCGGTGGCGGTGGTGGGGATCTCGATCAAGCCACGCGGCAGGTTGCGCGTGGTGGCTGTGCGCTTGGGGCGCAGGTCCAGGTCCACATACAACAAGCCTGTGAGCAGGCTCTGCATGGACAGCTGCGCGCTCAGGCCGCGCTCCACCAGCGCCGGCAGGGCCAGCTCGGCTTCGTCGGCGTCTGAATGCTTGCCGTCCAGGCCGCGCACGGCATCGCTGTCAAGCACGGCCACCACGGGGATGGAGAACGCATCGGCGCTGCGGTCGTAGGACACTTCGATGGACTCCACGCTGCCCACACGCACGCCGCGAAACACCACGGGTGCGCCCACTTGCAGGCCATAGACGGAGCCGCTGAAATACATCACCGTGCGCTCCTTGCGGGTGAAGTAGTTGCTGCCTGCCAGCGTGATGATGGCGATCGCGATCAACGCGATGCCGGCCACCACAAAGGTGCCGATCAGGGTGGGGTTGGCCTTGCGCTTCATGCGTGTTCCTCCTGTGGTGCCGGGGCCCCGCGCCGAAGGAAGCGCTGCACCTCCTCGGGGCCGTGTTGTCGCAGTTCCCTGGGCGGGCCCAGTGCGGTCATGGTTTTGGTTTTTGCGTCGAGAAACAGCAGGCGGTCTGCCAGCGCAAAGATGCTGTCCAGCTCGTGGCTGACCATCACCACCGTGGTGCCGAGGTCGTCGCGCAGGTGCAGGATGAGTTCGTCCAGGTGGGCCGACGTCAGGGGATCGAGTCCTGCAGAGGGTTCGTCCAGGAACAGCAGCGGTGGGTCCAGCGCGAGCGCTCGGGCAATGGCCGCACGTTTGCGCATGCCGCCGCTGAGCGTGGCGGGCTCGGCATCGAAACTGCCCGCCAGCCCCACCAGCGCCAGCTTGAACCGGGCTTCCTGCTCACGCTGCTCCGCACTCATGTGGGTGAGCACCTGCATGGGCAGCATCACGTTTTCGCCCACGGTCATGCTGCTCCAGAGCGCACCGGCCTGGAACATGACGCCGAACGATTGCAGCAGCGTGGTCTTCTCGTCCTCGTCGGCGGCGTACAGGTCCTGCGTGCCGCCGTACAGCACGCGTCCCTTGGCCGGCTGCTGCAGGCCGATCAGGTGGCGCAGCAACGTGCTCTTGCCACAGCCGCTGCCGCCGGCCAGCGCCAGCACTTCGCCGGGAAGGATCTCGAAGTCCAGGTCGCGCTGCACCACGTTGTTGCCAAAGGCCATGGTGAGCTGCTCCACCTTCACAAGGGGTGTTTGCGCGGATGGGTTTATGGGCGATGTCATTCAGATGTCCAGGCGTTGAAACACCACGGTCAGCACGGAGGCGACCACCACGATCCACACAATGGCCTGCACCACCGCTGCGGTGGTGGCGTCGCCCACGGCCTGGGCACTCCGCCCGGCCGACATGCCCTGCAGACAGCCCGCCAGCGCCACGAGCACCGAGTACGCCGTGCCCTTGATCAGGCCCACGAGCACATGTGGCAGCGTGATGGCTTCCATGCTGGCGTACACGTATTCCAGCGGCGTCACGCCATAGATGCCCACCGCCACCATCCAACCCACTGCCATGCCCACCAGCGCGCCAAAGGCCGTGAGCAAGGGCCCCACGATCAACAGCGCAAGCACGCGCGGCAACACGAGAAAGTCCACCGGATTCACACCCATGGTGGCCAGTGCGTCCACCTCTTCGTTGGCGCGCATGCTGCCAATCTGGGCTGCAAAGGCCGCGCCCACGCGCCCGGCCAGCACGATGCCCACCAGCAGTGCGGCCACTTCGCGCACCACACCCACGGTCACGAGGTCTGCAATGTAGGTCTGGGCACCAAAGCGCTGCAGCTGCGCCGCACCCATGTAGGCCACGATCAGGCCGACCAGGAAACACACCAGCGAGACGATGGGCAAGCTGCGAGGCCCGGTCTGGTCGATTTGCCACGCGAGGTCGGACACGCGCATGTCGCTGCGGCCCCGGAAGAACCGGCCCAGCGACAGCAGCACCTCGCCAAAGAAGGCGAGCGTCTTGCGGCGCACCGCCCAGGCAGCCGACGCCCGCGCGCCCACACGGGCCATGCGGCCAGCGGCTGGTGCTGCGCCGGCATTCGACGGCACGCGCGCATCCAGCGCAAGGGCCACGATCTGCTGCAGGCCTACGGGAAGCCCTTGCAAATCCATCGGCGTTTCACGGCGCGACAGGGGTTCGAGTTGATGCCACAACGATGAGGCCAGCGAGGCATCCCAGGATTGCAGCGCTTGCGCATCCACGCGCACCGACGCCACGTCACCTGCTGCGGGTGGTTCGGGCAAGGCAGCACGGTGCCCGCGCCATGGACCGCTGATTTCCAGCACGAGCGCAGCGCCCTGTGAGAGCCAGCGTGCGCTCGGAGCATGCGTCTCGTGATTCACCTCCATCGTGTCCGACGAGGCATTTCCGCTCGAGGCATCGCGCATGGAGAAACCCATTCATCTTCGGAGCATGGATTCTATCGACCGGGGGCTTGGCGCAAGGTCGCTGACGTGTAGGACAAGGCCGCGTCGTGCCCTCGAAAACGAACGCGACCGCCGCCCTTGGGTTCCAATGAATCGTGATCAAACTGTCCTCACTCCATCCCGTCCTGTGTACTAGGTGCGCCATTTGCGTAAGGAGCGGCCCATGAGCCGGCGCACACGCGCGGCATGGGTCGCGGCAGGCGTGGTGGGCTTGCTGGGCGTGGGCCTGGCTTGGGGTGAGCTCAGCGGTTGGACGGTGCTGCGCCAGCCGATAGAGAACGCGGCGTCGCGCCAGGTGGGTGTGCCGGTCACGATGCAGGGCCGCTTCAAACTGCATCTGCTGTGGCGCCCCCGGCTGGAGGTGGACCGCCTGCGCATCGGTTCCGACGAGCGCTTTGGTGTGCCGCACCTGCTCGACGCTGAACGCGTCACGCTGGCCTGGCAATGGCGTGACGTGTGGCAGTGGCGGCAGGGAGCCCGGCTGCGCGTGCAGCAGCTGCAAGCCAACACGCTGGACGCGCGGCTCACGCGCCTGACCGACGGCCAGGCCAACTGGCAGCTGCGACCACAGGGCACTGCACCCACAGACGAAGAAGACACCGATGTGGCCGCTGCGCTGCCGCGCTTTGGCGCGCTCGTCGTCGGCCAGGGCCGCATCGAACTGAAAGACCGGGTGCAAGACATTGATCTGGCCATCGACGTGCAAGGCAGCGAGGGCGAGGCCGTGAGCAACGCGGCGTCGGGCTACCGCGCTTCGCTCACGGGCCGCTACCGCACCTTGCCACTGAAGCTGCAGGTGCGGGCGGGCAGCACCCTGCCCCTGATTCAAGACCCCGAGGTGGCGCCCGATGCCCCCTGGGTGCCGCTGCGCGTGGAAGGCACCGCAGGCGCCGCCCGACTGTTGTTCGACGGACAGGCCGCCGCGTTGCTGGGCATGCCGCGCCTGGAAGGTGCCTTGCAGTTCCAGGGCCGCTCGCTGGCCGAGGTGGGGCGCCCGCTGGGCATCACGCTGCCGCAAACGCCGCCGTTTGACCTGCGTGGGCGCCTGTCGCAAAACGCCGGCGTGTGGCGGCTGCAGGCGTCCCGCGCCCACATCGGCAGCAGCCGACTGGCCGGCGACTTGCAGTTCCACCAGCTCGCCCAACCGCGCCGCCTGACCGGTGAGCTCACCGGCTCCAAACTCGCTTTTGCCGACCTCGGCCCGGCCATCGGTGGCGAGGGTGGCACAGCAGCACCACCGGCTCGGCAAGTGGCCCAGGGCCGCGTGCTGCCTCAACGACCGTTTGACCTGCCCTCGCTCAAGGCGATGGACGCCGATGTGAAGGTGAAGATCGACGAAGTGGATTTCGGCACGCCCGCCATGGCGCCGCTGCAGGGGCTGCAGACGCGCATTCAGCTCGACGCCGGCGTGCTGCGGCTGGACGATTTGCAGGCCACGGTATCGGGGGGCCAGTTCAAGGGCATGACGCAACTCGATGCCAACACCCAGCCGGCGCAATGGCAAGCCCGCCTCGACATCGCCAACGTGGACATCGCCGGCTGGATGCCCGGCCTGCGCCGCGACGCCGCACCCGGTGAAGCCACCGCCCCCACCGCAACCAGGACGCTCAAGAAGGAGCGCGAACAGGCACGCCAGGGTGGCGAACAGGCCGTGCAGTCGTACGTGACGGGTGTGCTCTTTGCAAAGCTCGATGTGCGCGGCGCGGGCCGCTCCACCGCCGACATCCTGGGCTCCCTCCATGGCCCCGTCGACCTCACGTTGCGCGACGGCACGATCTCGCACCTGGCCACCGAGGCCATGGGCCTCGACGTGGCGCAGGCCCTGGGCGTGTTCATCCGCGGCGACCATCCGTTGCCCTTGCGCTGCGCACGCTTCGACCTGCAAGCGCGCGAGGGCGTGCTGGAGCCGCGCATGGCCGTCATCGACAACCAGGACAGCACGGTGCGCATCAGCGGCAACGTGAACCTGCGCGACGAAACACTGGCGCTGCGCTTGGTGACGCAGCCCAAAGACTGGTCGCTGCTCTCGCTGCGCACGCCCATCACCGTGAACGGCACGCTGGGCAAGCCCGCCGTGGGGATCGAAGGCCGGGGCCTCGCGGGCCGGGTGCTGGGGGCACTGGCGCTCGGTGCGGCCGCCGGCCCGGCAGCGGCCGTGTTGCCACTGATGGAGCGCGGCAGCCAGACCGAAGGCGATCCGTGCACCACAGCAGCTGCAACGCCTCGCAAGCCCTGAACCACAACCGCTGCGCCGGCGGGTTTGACTCTCCAGGGGCCTGCGTCAGCGCGCCAGAAAACAGCGCGGTAATTCCAGCGCTGTTCGCGCCTTTTCAAGTTGCGTGCGCAACCAGAATCACTTTTTCCTTAAGTTGACCGATCGGTCAACGATATAGGTCGGGCGAGCGTCATCGCTGCCACAGCGCATGCCCGTCGAAACCCAACGTCAACCCTCTTCGAAAGAACTCAGCCCTTGAACTTCATCCAGAACCTCAAAGTCGGCCCGCGCCTGATCGCCGCTTTTCTTGTCATCTGCGCCATTTGCGCACTGGTGGGTGGCGTCGGCATCGTGAACATGTCCAAGATCAACGATGAAGCGACCAACATGTACACGCGAGAGCTGATGGGCCTCTCGCACATCAAGGAGGCCAACATCAACCTGATCTACGCAGGACGTGCCCGCTCCAACTTCATGCTGGCCACCACCCCTGAGGAACGCGCGGCCAACAAGGCCACGGTCGACAAAAGCATGGCAACAGCAGCCGAGTTGCTGGCGAAGGCAGCACCTCTGTTCTCCTCGGTGGAAGCCAAAGCCATGCTGACGCAAGCGCAGGCCTCGCTGGCCGCGTACGGCGCCCACCTCAACACCGCGCTGACCTTGGCCGCGCAGGACAACCTTCTCAGCCGCAGCGAGGCGTTGACCAAAGCCTTGAACGACGCGCGCATCGAATCAACCAAGGTCGACGATCTGTTCACCGAGCTGTCCAAGATCAAGGAGGCCAACGCGAGCCAGGCCAACGACCTGACCGACGAGCTCTACGCCACCAGCCTGACGATGATGCTGGCGCTGATCGTGGCGGCCGTGGGCATCGGCATGACCCTGGGTGTCGTCATCAGCCGCTCGATCACGGTTCCCTTGAGGGAGGCGGTGCACGTTGCCGAAACGGTGGCCTCTGGCGATCTGACTTCGCGCATCGAAGTCCGCAGCACTGACGAGACCGGTCAGCTGCTCACCGCGCTCAAAACCATGAACACGAGCCTGCTCGGCATCGTGAGCAACGTGCGCTCCAGCTCCGAGTCGATTGCCACCGGCAGCTCGCAGATTGCCATCGGCAACAACGATCTGAGCCAGCGCACGGAAGAGCAAGCCAGCAATCTGGAGCAAACCGCCGCCTCCATGGAAGAACTGACCTCCACCGTGCGACAGAACTCAGAGACAGCCCGCCAGGCCAACCAGCTCGCCAACACGGCCAGCGAGGCCGCGGTTCAGGGCGGCGAGGTGGTGGCCCAGGTGGTGGGCACCATGCAGGACATCACCGAGAGCTCGCGCAAGATCAGCGACATCATCGGCGTGATTGACGGTATTGCGTTCCAGACCAACATCCTGGCGCTGAACGCCGCCGTGGAAGCCGCTCGCGCGGGCGAGCAAGGCCGCGGTTTCGCGGTCGTGGCGGGTGAGGTGCGCAACCTGGCACAGCGCAGCGCGGGCGCTGCCAAGGAGATCAAGACCCTCATCAACGACAGCGTTGAAAAGGTGGAAGTAGGCTCCAGGCTGGTCGACGACGCGGGCCGCAACATGGAAGGCATCGTGGCGCAGGTCAAGCGCGTCACGGACATGATTGCCGAGATCAGTGCGGCCAGTGTCGAGCAGTCCCAGGGCATCAGTCAGGTGGGCGACGCGGTGCAGCAGCTCGACCAGGTGACGCAACAGAACGCTGCCTTGGTGGAGGAAAGTGCGGCGGCGGCCGACAGCCTCAAGGGTCAGGCCGCCCGCTTGGCGGAAATCGTGGGGGTGTTCAAGGTCTGAGCTGGTTCGGCGGCACACAGGTGACGCGTGGCGGCTGGTCTCGGACTGACAATGGCCACCATGCCCCATCACTCGCCCAACCCTCTGTCAACCAACGCCCCCGCGCACGTACCCACGCGCCTTCTCCAGAGCGCCTCCAACTTCCGCGATCTAGGCGGCCTCACCGGTCTGGACGGTCGCCGCATGCGCCTGCGGCGCGTCTACCGCTCCGACCACCTCGCGGCACTCACGCCGCAAGACCGAGCCACATTGCAGGGCCTGGGCGTGACGCACCGCATCGACTTTCGTGGCGTGGCCGAAAGTGCCACGCTGCCTTCCGATGTGGACGGCCTCACCACGTTGGCGCTGTCCATCGAACCCACGGTGGTGCACCGCGTGCAGGCCCTGCTGGCCCAGGGCACCGAACCCACGGAAGCCGAAGCGGTGGCGCTGATGTGCCAGACCTACCGCGGCTTCGCGCGCGAGGCGGCTCCGGTGTATGCGCGCTTCTTTCGCCACCTGCTGGACCACAGCACGCCGCTGGTGTTTCACTGCACAGCCGGCAAAGACCGCACAGGGTTTGCGGCTGCACTGCTGCTCGGCGCGCTGGGCGTTTCCCGCGACGACATCCTGCACGACTACCTGCTCACCAACCAGTTGTATGTGCGCAGCCCGCTGGTGGAAGCGCGCGGCCCGAAGCATGTGATGGACGTGCTCTGGAGCGTGCAACCCGCGTTTCTGGAAGCCGCCTTTGCCACCATCGAGCAAGACTTTGGCGGCTTGCCGCGTTACCTGGAAGGCGCGATGGGTCTGGGTCCGCGCGAGCTGCAGCAGCTGCAAGGCGCGCTGCTGGAGGGCTGAGGCGCCGGGTGCCTTGGGGCATCTACAATTCGCGCCCCTTCCTTCCTCCCCGTTCACGCCTCATGCCCATCACCGTCGACCCGGAACTGCAAGCCTACATTGACCCCCTGACGCCCGATGAGCACGACGCACTGGAGCGAAGCCTCTTGACCGAGGGATGCCGCGACGCCCTGGTGCTGTGGGGCGATGTGCTGGTGGACGGCCACAACCGCTACGGCATCTGCCAGAAGCATGGCCTGCCGTTTCAGACGGTGCAGAACCCGAACTTTCAGTCCATCGAAGACGTGCACCTGTGGATGATCGAGCAGCACCTGGGCCGGCGCAGCGTGTCGGACTTTCAGCGCGGCGTGCTCGCGCTGCGCAAGCGCGAGATCCTCACCGAGCGGCGGGCGCGCTTTCTCGCCGCCACACCATCGCCGCAAGACCTGCCGGCGGACGATGATGCCCTGCCCGTCCCCGCACCTGCGGCGGCTGCCCATGCCGCCGTGCCCGAACCCAAGCCACTGCGCAGCCGCGAAGACATTGCCAAGGCCGCGCGCCTGAGCAGCAGCCAGGTGGTGATGATCGAAAAGATTCAGAAGCAGGCCGCGCCCGAACTGGTGCAGGCCCTCAAGGCCGGCAGCATTTCGCTCAACGCCGCAGCTGTGGTGGCCAGCCTCCCTGCAGACGAGCAGAAGGTGGCCGCGCTGGCCGGCAAGAACGAACTGAAGCTGGTCGCCAAGCGCGTGCGCGACGCGGCACGGCGCAAGCCCAACGAAGCAGAAGGCGCCGATGACGCCACGGCGCAGCCGCTCGACGAACTCACCGCGCTGCGCGAAAAGGTCGCTGCGCTGCAGGCGGAAAACACCAGCCTGCGAGAGCAGGTGTCGGCGTTGCGCCAGCAACTGGAAGCAGCGCCGTCGGCCTGAGCAGGGTCAGCTTCAGCTGTCTGCAGTCAGCCGTGCCGTGGCGCGCAGCGCCTGCGGCGTGGTGCTGGGGAACCCGAAAAATTCCAGATAAGCCGGTATCTGCTCGAAGAGCATGTCGGTGCCGATCTGAACGCGACACCCACGCGCCTGTGCCGCGGCCAGCAGCGGCGTCACCTCACGCCGCATGACCACCTCGCCCACAAAGGTGGACGCAGAAAGCAACGAGACGTCGAACGGCAAGGGGTCGCCGTCGTTCATGCCCAGCGGCGTGGCGTTCACGACGAGATCGCAGCCCCTTGGATCGCGGCTGCCGGTGCTCACCTGGATCGCGGGGTGGTGCAGCGCCAGCCGTTCGCGCAGCTGCTCGGCCAGCGCCGCGTTCTCGTCGATCAGGCGCAGCGCGCCCACGCCTGCACCCGCCAGCGAAGCGGCAATGGCGCAACCCACGCCCCCGGCCCCCACCACCAGCGCCGTGCAGCCGCGCACGTCAAAGCCCTTGCGCTGGATGCCGCGCACAAAGCCCGCGCCATCGAACTGCTCGCCCACCAGGCGACCGCGGGCATCGCGGCGCACGGCGTTGCAAGCGCCGGCCACGTGCACCGCCGGCGATGCGTCGTCGAGCAGGGCCACGGTGCGCACCTTGTGCGGCATGGTGATGAGCGCACCGCGCACGTTGTCCAGCGCAAAGACGGCGCGCAGGAAGCCGGGGAAGTCTTCTGCGCGGCAGGCCATCGGCACCACCACGGCGTTGATGCCCTGGGCTTCGAAATGGGGGTTGTAGATCAGCGGCGCCTTGAAGGCGTGCGTGGGGTGGCCAATGTGCGCAATGAGCTCGGTGTGGCCATCGATGCAGAAGGTGCGACCCATGAACTCAGCCCGTGTAGCCCGCCATGCGGGGCAGGAACAGCACCATGTCCGGCCACAGCGTGACCAGCGCCAGCGCACCGACCATGACCACCAGGAAGGGCACCATCTCGCGCACCAGCTCCATGAGCGAGATATCGGCGATCTTGGTCATCATGAAAAGCAGCAGGCCATAGGGCGGCGTCACCAGGCCGATCATGATGTTGAGCACCGCCACCACACCGAAGTGCACCGGGTCCACGCCCAGCGCCACGGCCGTGGGCAGCAGCACCGGCAAGATCACCAGAATGATGGTGGAGCCTTCCAGAATGCAGCCGAGCAACAGCAGGATCAGGTTGACCAGCAACAGGAAGCCCAGCGGCGAGAGGTCGAGCATGGCCAGCAAGCGGCTCAGGCTGGCCGGAATGTTTTCCACCGTGATCACGTAGTTGAAGACCAGCGCCCCGGCGATCAGCATGCCAATCGAGATGCTGATGCGCGCGCTGCTCATGAGCGCGTCGTACAGGTCGCCCCAGCCGATGCTGCGGTACAGCACCACCGAGATCAGCAAGGCATAGGCCGCCGCCAGCCCGGCCGCCTCGGTGGGCGTGGTGATGCCCGTGTAGAGGCAGCCCAGCAGCACCACGGGCAGCATGAGCGCGGGAAAGGCTTCGCGCGTGATGCGCGGCAGCTCGCGCAGCGGCACCTTGGGCTCGACCGGAAACTGGCGCTTCTTGGCCAGGTACTGCACCAGGCCCATCTGCACACCGCCGAGCAACAGGCCCGGCAGCACACCGGCCAGGAAGAGAAAGCCGATGGAGGTGCCCGACACCAGGGCGTAGAGCACCAGGGGGATCGAGGGCGGGAGGATGGGGCCGATCACCGAGGACGCGGCGGTGAGCGCAGCGGCAAAGCCCTTGGTGTACTTGCCGTCCTTGGTCATCATGACCTGCATCAGCTTGCCCGAGCCTGCCGCGTCGGCCAGGGCCGAGCCGGACATGCTGGCAAATACCACGCTTTGCAGCACGTTCACCTGCGCCAGACCGCCAGGAAAGTGGCCCACCAGGGCATTGCAGAAACGCATCAGGCGATCGAGCACGCTGCCCGAGCCCATGATCGTGGCGGCCAGGATGAACAGCGGGATCGCCAGCAGCAGGAAGCTGGAATAGGTGCCATTGAGCAACTGCTCAGCCACCATGCCCATGTCCATGCCGCGCAGGTACAGGTAGAGCACAGAGCCGCCAATCATGGCCTGCCCCACGGGCACGCCCAGCAGGCTGAGCGCCAGGATGGTGCCCAGCGCGAGAGAAAAAGGGCTGGTGAAGTTCACAGGGGAGAGCTGGTTTGGTCAGGGGGTGCGGCCACGGGCGCTTTGCCCCGCAGCAGCTGCACAAGGTTCCAGGCGTGGCGTGCGATCACCGCCACCGAGAAGACGAGGTAGATCGAAAACAGCACGTCAAAGCGCGTGTTGAGGTACGAGCTCTTCTCTACCTTCATGAAGCTCACGTAGTCGTAGGCCGCAGGCAACTGCATGCCGAAGAGCACGATCACGCAGACCGAACCGACGATGCCCATCCCGATACGCGTGCGCCGCCCGGCCCCGGCCGAGATGAAGTCGATCCGGATTTCCTCATGGTCTTTCAGCACAAAGGCGGCGCCCCACAGCACCAACCACAGCCAGGCCAGCAACGACACCTCGGTCGTCCAGCCCACCGGCCAGTTGAAGAGGTAGCGCAACGCAATCTGGAGGATGAACGCCACGAAGATGATGGCCAGCAGGCCAGCCGCGACGGCGTCGGCAAAGCGGGAGAGTCTGCGCAGGAGAGTCATTCGGAAGGCTTCAAAAAACATCGCATGAAGAAGTCCCACCTGGAGACACCGCGGAACTGACATGGCCAGGCCGCAGGTGTCGCCCCATCAAGGGGGTCGCGCGCCGCGCGGCAGGTGTTCTATTTCATCGCGTTGATCTTGTCCAGCATGCCGGCGGGCCATTGCTTGGATTCGTCCGAGGCCAGATACACCTTTTGCGCATGCTCGCGGAACGCGGCAATGTTGGGCGTGTAGACGTCCAGCCCCTGGCTCTTGAAGCTGTCGGCCAGTTCCTTTTCCCGCTTGAGGTGCTCGGCGGTGCTCCAGGCAATGGCCTTGTCGGCGGCGGCCTGAAACGCCTTCTGCTTGGCGGGCGACATGCCTTGCCACACCTTCATGTTGAGCGTGAGCAGGTCGTAGCCCACCAGGTGCGAGGTCAGCACGATCTGCGACATCACCTCGTTGAACTTCATGTTCTGCACATTGGGCAGCGGGTTGTCCTGGCCATCGATGGCGCCGGTCTGCAAGCCCGTGTAGGTCTCGGCGTAGGCCATGGGCGTGGGGTTGGCGCCAATGGATTTGCCCAGCAGCTGCCAGCTGTCGCCCGGGGGCATGCGCAGCTTCACGCCCGCCAGATCGGCCGGCACGTTGATCTTCTTCTTCGTCTTCAGGCCCACCTGGCGCGTGCCGAAAAACGTCGGGCCCAGCACCTTCACCTTGAGCTGGTCTTCCACCATCTTCTTCATCTGGGCGCCCATGTCGCTGGCAAAGAAGCTGGTGAGGTGGTTGGCATCGCGAAACAGGTAGGCCGACGTGAGCAACGACCACGCCGGGATCTGCTTGGAGATGTCCTGCGGGCCCACGTTGCCCATCTCGAGGTTGTCGCGCTGCAGTGCCACCAGCTCGGTGCCCTGGCGAAACAACGTGGAGTTGAGAAACACCTCCACCTTGAAGTCGGCCTCGATGTCCTTGGCCAGCATCTTCATCATGTCGGCGCGAATGTCCTTGTCGGAGAACACGGCGGCAAAGCGCAGCGTGGGCGGGGTCTGCGCCCAGGCGGGCAGCAGCGAAGCGCCAGCCAGTGCTGCACCAGCTTGCAGGGCTGCGCGGCGGTTGAGTTGAACGTTCATGGTGATGTCTCCTGTTGTGGGTGTGTGAAAGCCGGAAAGAAAACAGAACCTCAGGCGACCGCCAGCGCCAGGCGCTGCGCCACGGCGCGAATCGCCAGCTCGTAGCCGAAGGGGCCGAAGCCGCAGATCACGCCGGTGGCCGCCAGCGAGATCAGCGAATGCTGGTACAGCGGATCGCGGCGGTGGATGTTGGTGATGTGCACTTCTGCCAGCGGTTGGTCAAGTGTCTTGAGCGCGTCCAGCAGGGGGATGGAGCGAAACGACAGGCCCGCCGGGTTGATCACCACGGCGGCGGCGTTTTCGCGCGCCTCCTGCACCCAGTCCACCAGCACCCCTTCGTGGTTGGACTGCCGGAAATCGCACCGGTAGCCCAGCTCAGCCGTGACCCGCTCGCACAGCTGCTGCACCTGCGCCAGCGTCGTGCCGCCGTACAGATGCGGCTCGCGAACGCCCAGCAGGTTGAGGTTCGGGCCGTTGAGGATGTAGAGGGTGTCGTTCATGTGCACGGATTCTTGGGCCATGGTGGGACAATCTTTCCAAACTGGAAACCCATTCCTCATTACAAAAAATGGAGACGCCATGAGCCTTGCCCTCGACCGTGGCCTGACTTTGCTCGAACACCTGGCCGACCACCCGGGCGGCCTGCCGCTGGCCCTGATGGCGTCCGAGCTCGACATGCCACTGAGCGCCTGCCACCGCCTGCTGGGGGAGCTGCAGCGCCGCGGCTATGTGCGGCAGGCACACAAGCAGGGCGACTACGTGCTCACCACCAAGGTCGTGTCGCTCGGCCTGGGCTACCTCAGCAACGCCGGCATCGTCGACATCGCCGAGCCGCTGCTGGAGCGGCTGGCCCACAAGTCGGGCGAACTGGTTCGCCTCGCCATCGTCGACGAGGACCGCCTCACCTGGGTGGCCAAGTCGCAAGGCACGCGCCAGGGCCTGCGCTACGACCCCGACATGGGCATGGACGCGCGCCTCTCCTGCACCGCCTCGGGCCATGCCTGGCTGCTCACCCTGAGCGACGAGCGCGCGGTGGAACTCGTGGCGCGGCAGGGCTTTGGCCCACCCGCGCAATACGGGCCGAAAGCCCCCACCACCGTGAAGGCCCTGCTGGGCTTTCTGCACGCGGCGCGTGTGCGCGGCCATTCCATGATCGAAGAGGTGTTCGCACCCGGCATGAACGCCATGGGCGCGCCCGTGATGCGGCGCAAGGAGGCCATTGGCGTCATCAGCATTGCAGGCCCGCGCACGCGCCTGACTGCAGCCCGCATGCGCGAGCTCGCCCCCGCGCTGCTGGCCGCCGCCGCCGAACTCGGCCCCATCAGCAACGGCTCCAGCCTGTTCGGGCGCCCACCGCTGGGCAAAGGCTGACCCGCGCCGACGCTGCCCGTCCTGTCCATAGTCACCCACTCACCCCATCGCCATGCCCATTCACACCTCACCCCGCCACCCGACTTCCCCTGGCTGCGCGCCTCTGCGGCACCTGCGCTGGCTGCCCTGCTTGTTGGCCGCATGGCTGGTGGCCTGCACCACGCCACAAGGCACCACGCCCCCTCCGGCCGGGCAAGCCACGCCGCCCGAAGGCGCCTCTGGCCTCACGGCAAAACCGGGTTGGACCTTCCGGCAGCACGCGGTGGCGGCCGCCAACCCGCTGGCCACGGAAGCCGGGGCGCAGATCCTGCGCGCCGGTGGCAGCGCGGTGGACGCGGCCATTGCGGTGCAGATGGTGCTCACGCTGGTGGAGCCGCAGTCCAGCGGCATCGGCGGTGGCGCCTTCCTGCTGCACTTTGACGGACGGCGCGTGCAGGCCTTCGACGGCCGCGAAACCGCGCCGCAGGCGGCCACGCCGCAGCTCTTTCTGCGGCCCGACGGCAAGCCCCTGCCGTTTGCAGAGGCCGTGGCTTCGGGCCTGTCGGTGGGCGTGCCGGGTGCGGTGGCCATGCTCGCGCTGGCCCACCGCCAGCACGGCAAGCTGCCCTGGCCGCGCCTGTTCGAGCCGGCCATTGCACTGGCCGAGCGCGGCTTTGCCGTGAGCCCGCGGCTGCACACCCTGCTGTCGCAGGAAACCGCGCTCAAGGCCGATCCCGTGGCCGCCGCTTACTTCTACCGCCCCGACGGCACACCCCACCCCGTGGGCCATGTGCTGCGCAACCCCGAACTGGCCGAGGTGCTGCGCAACATCGCGGCCATCGGCCCGCTGGCCCTGCACGAAGGGCCGGTGGCGCGCGCCATGGTGGCCAAGGTGCAGCAGCACCCGCTGCGCCCCGGCACGCTCTCGCTGGACGACATGAAGCGCTACCAACCCAAGGAGCGCGAAGCCCTGTGCTTTGACCACCGCGCTGCGGCCAGGGCGTTGCGCATCTGTGGCTTTCCGCCCCCCAGCTCGGGCGCGGTGGCGGTCGGCCAGATTCTTGGCCTGCTCGCGCGCACGCCGCAGGGTGCGCAGCCGCTGGCCGGCGTGCCCGACGCAGACTGGCTGCACACCTACATTGAAGCGTCCCGCCTGGCGTTTGCCGACCGCGCGCAGTACCTGGGCGACCCCGACTTTGTGGCGGCACCGGGCGGTGGCTGGCAAAGCCTGCTGGCGCCGCGCTACCTCGACGATCGCGCCCGCAGCATCACGCCGGCGCGGGCGCCACAGGTCACACCCGGGCAGCCCGGCGGCACGCCCAGCGCATGGGCCCGCATGCCCGACCAGCCTGAGTACGGCACCAGCCACATCAGCATCACCGACCGCTGGGGCAACGCGCTGGCCATGACCACCACCATCGAAGCCGGCTTCGGCTCGCGGATGATGGTCACCACGAACCCGTCACGCCCTGGCGGCTTTCTGCTCAACAACGAGCTCACCGACTTCAGCCTCACCCCCGCCGACGCGCAAGGCCGTCCCGTGGCCAACCGCGTGGAGCCGGGCAAGCGGCCGCGCTCGTCCATGTCGCCCACGCTGGTGTTCGACCAGGCCACGGGCGAGCTGCTCATGAGCGCCGGCAGCCCCGGCGGTGCGCTCATCATTCACTTCACGGCCAAGACGCTGCTGGCCACCCTGCAAGGCGGGTTGTCGCCCCAGGCCGCCATCGACCTGCCCAACTTCGGCACGCTGGGCGGGCCAGTGCTGCTGGAAGACAAACGTTTTCCCGCCGCCACCGTGGCCAACCTGCGCCAGCGCGGCCACACCGTGGAAGAAGCCGCCATGACCAGCGGGCTGCAAGCGATCGTGCGCGGCCAGCAGGCGGGCCAGCGCGTCTGGCTGGGTGGCGCGGACCCGCGCCGCGAGGGCATCGTCGCCGGGGATTGAGGCACGGCGTTAAGCTTGGCACCCCCCGCCATGGCCATCCCCCAGACTTTCATCCAGGAACTGCTCAACCGCGTCGACGTTGTCGACGTGGTGGGCCGCTACGTGCAGCTCAAGAAGGGCGGCGCGAACCTGATGGGGCTGTGCCCGTTCCACGGCGAAAAATCGCCCTCTTTCAGCGTGAGCCCGACCAAGCAGTTCTATCACTGCTTCGGCTGCGGGGCCAACGGCAACGCCATCGGCTTCCTCATGGAACACGCGGGCATGAGCTTCATTGAAGCCGTGAAAGACCTCGCGCAGCAAACCGGCATGCAGGTGCCTGAAGACGACGCCTCGCCGCAAGACCGCGAGCGCGCCGCGCAGCAACGGCAAAAGCAGGCCACGCTCACCGACGTGCTGGAAAAGGCCGCACAGGCCTACGCCAAACAACTCAAGGTCAGCCCGCGGGCGGTGCAGTACCTCAAAGGGCGCGGCCTCTCGGGCCAGATCGCCAAGACATTCGGCATGGGCTACGCGCCCGAAGGCTGGCGCGCCCTGGCCAGCGTGTTCCCCGACTACCAGGAGCCGCTCTTGGTGGAGTCGGGCATGGTGATCGAGCACGAAGACGAAAAAGGCGCCGACGGCCAGTCCAAGCGCTACGACCGCTTCCGCGACCGCATCATGTTCCCGATCCGCAACGTCAAGGGCGAGTGCATCGGCTTTGGCGGTCGCGTGCTCGACAAGGGCGAACCCAAGTACCTCAACTCCCCGGAAACGCCCGTCTTCAGCAAGGGCCGCGAGCTCTACGGCCTGTTCGAAGGCCGCACCGCCATCCGCGTGGCGGGCTACGCGCTCGTCACCGAGGGCTACATGGACGTGGTGGCCCTGGCCCAGCTCGGCTTTGCCAATGCCGTGGCCACGCTGGGCACCGCCTGCACGCCCGACCACGTGCAGAAGCTCTTTCGCTTCACCGACACGGTGGTCTTCAGCTTTGACGGCGACGGCGCCGGCCGCCGCGCCGCCCGCAAGGCGCTCGACGCCGCCCTACCCCTGGCCACCGACACGCGCAGCGTGAAGTTCCTCTTTCTGCCGGCCGAGCACGACCCCGACAGCTTCATCCGCGCCAACGGCGAAGCCGCCTTCGCCCAATGCGTGAAAGACGCCGTGCCGCTCTCGCGCTTCCTGATCGAGGCCGCCAGCGCCGAATGCGACCTGGGCACCGCCGAAGGCCGCGCCCGCATGGCCAGCCAGGCCCGCCCGCTCTGGAGCGCCTTGCCCGATGGCGCGCTCAAGCGCCAGCTGATCGGCGAGCTGTCGTCGGGCATCGGCATCGGCAGCGCCGACCTGCTGCAGCTCTGGCAACAGTCCGGTGGGGGCTCACGCTCGCCCCGCGCCGGCGCCCAGGCGCCTGCACCTCAACCGCCTCGCGACGCCGGCTACGACGGCGGCACCAGCGATTTCAGCTACGCGCCCTCTGGCTACGAGTCGGCACCGGCCCAAGGCGGCTACAGCAGCGAAGCCCCGCGCAAGTACAGCGGCAAGGGCTATGGCAAGTGGCGCAAAGACCCACCCCCGCCCCGCATGCTGGGCACGCGGCGCGCCGGGGGCAGCCGTGCCGACCGCGCCGTGGGCCTGTTGCTGGCCAACATGCAGGCGTGGGACAACCTCACGGCCGACGACCACGCCCTGCTGGCCCACCTGCCAGCCCCCCACGGCGCCGTGTTTGGCTGGCTCGAAGCCCAGCTCCACGAACACGGTCACCAGCCCTGGGCTGCGCTGCGCGAGGCGCTGCGCGGGCACGAACACGAGTCCTTTGCCTGCGCCCAGGCCGAGCAGGTCACGCTGGGGGCCGACGCCACCACCGAGCTCTCCGAACTGGCCGACGTGATGAACCGCCTGCGCCGCGACGCCCTGGAGGAGCAGGCGCGCCAGCTGGCCGAACGGGTGGCCCGGGGCGAAAACGGCGCCATGGACGACTACAAGCGCGTCAATGCCCAGCTGCAGGCCCTGAAGACCGCAACGGCCCGCTGACCACAAAAACGCCGCCGGCGGTATAATCCACGGCTTTTCACCGCAAGCGCGACAGCAGCACCTCCGGCATCGGCCCGGCCCCAGAACGGGGCTAGATGGAACACCTTCCTGGCCACCTCGGCGACCTCCCCGGCCCGACGGAACCCCGCAAGGACTGCACACCAAATGTTCGCCCCCACAGCTTGCGGGCCTGCCCTTTCCGGCGAAAGGCAGGCTTAGTGCCCCAGAAAATCACCGGGAAGCGCCGTCTCGTGCGGCCTTCTGGCGGTTTTTGTGTGTTCTGCCGGTTCCAGTTCGACATTTTTTTGAGGTCCTCATGCCCGCGAAGAAATCCAGTACGTCCGTTGCGTCCAGCACCCAAACCGCCAAGAAGGCCAGCGCGCGCGCTGCCGCCCCGGCCTCGCCCCCGAAGAAAGCCCCTGCTGTGACTCAGAAGACTCCCGCCAAAGCCGAAGCCAAGGCCGCTCCCGCCAAGAAGACCGCCGCCAAGGCCAAGCCCGAAGCCGAACTGCTCGAAGACGCCCCGAAGAAAAAAGCCGGTCGCCCGGCCAAGGCCGATGCGGGCGACAAGCCCGCCGCCAAGCGCGGCCGCAAGCCCAAAGCCGATGCCAAAGGCAAGGGCGACGCGGACATGGACGACGCCGACCTGAGCGACATCGAGGACGACCTGACGGGTGAAGTCGAGGCCGAGGCGGTTGACACGAGCACCGCGCAGACGACCGAGAAGGTCAAGCCGCTGCGCATGAAGATCAGCAAGGCCAAGGAGCGCGCGCTGATGAAGGAATTCGGCCTGGACGAAACCGTCCTGTCCGAAGAAGAAGCGCGCAACCGCCGCGAACGCCTCAAGACCCTGATCAAGCTGGGCAAGACGCGCGGCTACCTCACGCACGGCGAAATCAACGACCACCTGCCCGACAAGCTGGTCGAAGCCGAAACGCTGGAAGTGGTGGTTTCGCTGCTCAACGACATGGGTGTGGCCGTTTACGAGCAGACGCCCGATGCCGAAACCCTGCTGCTGAACAACACCGGCCCGACCGCCGCGACCGAAGAAGAAGCCGAGGAAGAAGCCGAAGCGGCCCTGTCCACCGTCGACAGCGAATTCGGCCGCACCACCGACCCCGTGCGCATGTACATGCGCGAAATGGGCACGGTGGAGCTGCTCACGCGCGAAGGCGAAATTGAGATCGCCAAGCGCATCGAAGGCGGCCTCAACGACATGATGGCCGCCATCAGCGAGAGCCCGGCCACCATCGCCGAAATTCTGGTGATGGCCAACGACATCCGCGAAGGCAAGGTCGTCATCTCGACCGTGGTGGACGGCTTTGCCGACGCCGACGAGGCCGATGACTACGTGGCCGAGGAAGACTTCGACGATTACGACGAAGCCGACGACGACGACGGCAAGGGCGGCTCCAAGGCCCTCACGCGCAAGCTCGAAGAGCTCAAGCGCGAAGCGCTCACCCGCTTCGACACCATGCGCGATCTGTTCGAGAAGCTGCACAAGACCTACGACAAGGAAGGCTACGGCACGCCGGCCTACCTCAAGACGCAACTCGCCATCACCGAAACGCTGATGTCGATCCGCTTCACCGCCAAGGCGATCGAGAAGCTCTGCGGCACCATGCGCAGCCAGGTCGACGACGTGCGCAAGAAAGAACGCGAACTGCGCCGCATCATCGTGGACAAGTGCGGCATGCCGCAGGAAACCTTCATCAAGGATTTCCCGCCCAACCTGCTCAACCTGAAGTGGGTCGAGAAGCAAGCCGCATCGGGCAAGCCCTGGAGCGTGGTGCTCGAGCGCAACATCCCGCCGGTGCAGGAACTGCAGCAAGGCCTCATCAACATCCAGAGCAGCGTGGTCGTGCCGCTGGCCCACCTCAAGGACATCCACAAGCGGATGAACCAGGGCGAGTCCACTTCGCGCGATGCGAAGAAGGAAATGATCGAGGCCAACCTGCGTCTGGTGATCTCGATTGCGAAGAAGTACACCAACCGCGGCCTGCAGTTCCTGGACCTGATCCAGGAAGGCAACATCGGCCTGATGAAGGCGGTGGACAAGTTCGAATACCGCCGTGGCTACAAGTTTTCGACCTACGCCACGTGGTGGATCCGCCAGGCCATCACCCGCTCGATCGCCGACCAGGCGCGCACCATCCGCATCCCGGTGCACATGATCGAGACCATCAACAAGATGAACCGCATCAGCCGCCAGCACTTGCAGGAATTCGGCTTCGAGCCCGATGCGTCCATCCTGGCCGAAAAGATGGAGATGCCCGAGGACAAGATCCGCAAGATCATGAAGATTGCGAAAGAGCCGATCTCGATGGAAACCCCCATCGGCGACGACGACGATTCGCACCTGGGCGACTTCATCGAAGACCAGGCCAACACCGCCCCCATCGAGGCGGCGATGCAGGCCGGTCTGCGCGAAGTGGTCAAGGAAATCCTCGACAGCCTCACGCCGCGCGAAGCCAAGGTGCTGCGCATGCGCTTCGGTATTGAAATGTCCACCGACCACACGCTGGAAGAAGTGGGCAAGCAATTCGACGTGACGCGCGAGCGCATTCGCCAGATCGAGAGCAAGGCGGTGCGCAAGCTCAAGCACCCCAGCCGTTCGGACAAGCTGCGCAGCTTCATCGACACGCTGTAAGCCGGCGGCGGTCCGCCACATGAAAAAAGGGAGCCTGTTGGCTCCCTTTTTTCTGGTGCGGTGCGCCCCGCTTCAGGGCTCTTGGGGGCGCACCCGCAGCTCGGGAAAGCCGGTGGCCGCGTCGTGTTCGCGCGTGAACGACCACGAAGGCAGCAAACCCAGCAACACCTCGGCCGTGGTGCGCACACGGCAGCCGGGTACCACATGGCCACCGAACACCGCCCCAGTGGCAGTGGACACCGCCATGTGAAGGTGCGAGTGGCTGCGCCCGTGCTCGTCCACACCCACGGTGCCAGAGAGGCTCAGGATTTCCGTGTCGCCCACGAGCGTCTGCGCCTCGTCCACGCCCGCGAAGCGGATGCGCGCATCGCGCAGGCTGCCAATGCCGGCGATCACGAAGGCAGCCCGGCAGCCGTGCTCGCGCACCACCGCTTCGAGTGCGGGGCGAAGGTCTTGGCCGGGTGTCAGGCGGATGGGCAGGGTTTTCATGGCGCTCGATTCTTCGGCCGGGTTTTACAGCTGGGCCATGTCGGCGAATCGCTGAAGCACCAGACCGGCGCGGCTGCTGTGCGAAACGATACCGGGCAAGGCGTTGGAGAAGTCTGGGACCTGGAGCAAAGCCGTGAATTGCCCCGCAATGAACCCGCGCACATCGGGCGGTGCCTGGGTCAGCTCGGCCAAGAGCTCCGGCCTTCCGTCGATCACGGTGATGATGTCTTCGAGGTCGTGACTGAGGTACACGTCATTGCGCCCCCTGTCTCGGAACGCTTCGAGTTTGGTTGCGACGAAGTAAGGTGCCGACAGGTGCCTGACCCGCAAGCCCGTGGGCAGCGTCGCGGTCTGCGCCGCGTCAAATCCGGGCCGATACCAGCGATTGGCAAAACCCAGCACCTTCTCATCGAGCGGCACCAGGTCCAACTGCATGCGCTGCCAGAACCAGCGGAATGGGGGTGTGTTGTCGAGCATCGTCTGCTTGAACCCCTGCGCCATCAACTGATCAGCCAAGGAGTGGTAATCCGCCAGCGAGGCCACCTCCACGATGGCGTCCACGTCCTCTGTGACCCTTGAATCAGCCACAAGGGGCTGCGTGACCAAAAGCCCCGTGGCGCAGCCGCCCACGAACACCACCTGTTCGCAAAGCGGGCCGATAGCGATGGCCATGCCGCTGAGCAGCTCAAGGTTGGGGTCAGCCATGCATGGGACTCTCTTTGGGCAGAGGCCTGTCCGGGTCGATCAGCCGCGGCAGCCGCTTGAGCGCCATGCCGCGCTCGCGCGCGCGCCCCACGCGCAGTGCGTCGAACAAGGCCAACATTTCGTAGAGCGCCGCGTCTTGCGTTGCGGCGAATGGCACGCTCGGATGCAACGGTTCCAGTCCCTGCCCGCGCACCGTGCCGTTGGGATGTGGCCATACCCAGTCGTCGGACCCCGGCGCAAACACGCCAGCAAAGGCCGGCGCACTGTGGCTGGTGGGCAGCCCCACCGCCGCTGGCAACCGATCCGGGGCAAAGGCATACCGGGCACCGTGCACCGCGAACTCGGCCAGGTTCCGGTTGTTCACCCGAGCGGGGTTGTCGGCCTCGCTATCGGCACCGGCCGCCGCGCGGCGCGGCCTAGCGCGTACCCGGTAGACCGGCGCCGCTTCTTGAACACCCGGCGCGGCCGAAGGGGGCGGTGCCAGCAACGCGGTATCGAGCAACAACCCCGCGTGTATGCCGCGCTTCACAGCGGCATGCACCTCCGAGGCGCTCAAGCCCAGCGTCTGAGCGAGCTGGGCGTACGTCCAGCGCTGGTCACGCCAGCTCACCAGCTTGAGTGCGACCAAAAAGTCTTGGGGTTTGAGCTGCATATATTCTGTATTCGCGATTTGCGAATACAGAATATAAAGGATGCCTGCAAGTTCTGCAACGTGTCATTCGCATGGCTGCCCTGCGCCGCTGCAAGCAGTGGGCATCGCTTCTACAGCGCGGATCCAGGAGTCGCACCCGGCAGCGTCACCGTCACCGCCAACCCTGGCTTCGCGTTGCGCACTGCAAACGTGCCGCCGTGCGCCTGTGCGACCAGCTTGCACAGGTACAGGCCCAGGCCCACGCCGCCGGCGCTGCGGGTGCGGGCGGTGTCGGGGCGGAAGAACGGTTGGCCGAGGTGCGGCAGCTGGTCTTCGGGCACACCGGGGCCGTGGTCGCGCACCTCGAGCTCTATGCCCTGGCCTGCGGGGCCGGCGCGCACGTGCAGCTCCACCGGCTGCGCCACGCCGGCGCTGTGGCGCAGGGCGTTGCCCAGCAGGTTGCGCAGCAGCAGGCGCACGCGGATGCGGTCCAGCGGCGTGGTGGGCAGGCCGTTGGCCGCGTGCAGCGCAATGGTGTGTGCGGCGGGTTCGGTGGCGGTCAGGTCGCCGATCACGTCGCGTGCCAGCGCGGCCGCGTCGGTGGGTTCGCGCTGCAGCGCGGCGTGGCGGCCGGCCAGGCGTTCGCTTTCCAGCAAGTCGCTGATGAGCCGGGCCATTTCGCCCAGGTCGCGCAGCAAGGCATCGCGCTGCGGGGCGACGTCTGGGGTGTCGGGCAGCAGTTCGATGTTGAGCCGCGCGCGGGTAAGCGGGCTGCGCAGTTCGTGGCTGATGGCCAGCAGCAAGGCGCGCTGGGCCTCGAGCATCTGGTGGATGTCGTGCCCCATGGTGTTGATGGTGGCGGCGAGTTCGCCGAGCTCGTCGGGCCGCTTGGCGTGGCGCACAGGAATGGGCTGGCCAAACTCACCCGCACCAAAACGCAACGCGCCCTGGCGGATGTGATCGAGCGGGCGCAAGAGGCGGCGCACATACAGGAAGGCCAGCAGTGTGAAGACCAGCAGCGCGGTGAGCGTGAAGCCGAAGAGGCGCGGTCGGCGCTCAAAGGCCGCTTCGTTCAGGCCCACCTCGATGCGGTGCCCATCGGCGGTGGTGCGTTGCAGCAGCGCCTGCCAGTCCTGGTCGTTGCCCCAGTCTTCAGGGTCGGGATGCTTAGCGCCGGGAGGCGCTTGGCGCTTCCACTCCAGCCGCGACTGCCCAGGGTGGGAACGCCAGTTGACCTGCGGACCCGAGATGTCGATGGTGATCGGCAAGCGCTGTGTGATGGCCTGCGCGCGCTCGATGCTGGGCACATTGCCGGCCGGCGCAATGTCCTGCGCCAGTCGATCGACATAGTCCATGAGCAAGGGGCGTGCGGCGTCGCGCCAGCCCACCGAAAACGCTTTCTGCGCGCCGCTGATGAAGGCAAAAGACACCGCCATGGCCAGCAGCAGAAACACCATCACCAGGCGCAGCTTGAGCGAGCAGCGCACGGCGTGCACGGCACGGCGGTACCAGGGTGCGGCGGGTGCCGGACCGGCCGCGCTCATGGCACGAGCCGGCGCAGCGCCAGCGAATAGCCCGCGTTGCGCAGCGTCTTGATGCAGTCCAGCGGTTCGAGCTTCTTGCGCAGGCGGCTCACCACAATGTCGACCGCGCGCGTGTAGAGGTCGGCCTCGTGGCCACGCAGCTGGTTCAGGATGTCGTCTCGGCTGAACACGCGCCCGCTCTCGCGCGCCAGCAGGTGCAACAGGTCGAACTCGGTGCTGGTGAGCTCCACCGCCTCGCCCAGCCGCTGCACGCTGCGCCGCGTCGGGTCCACGGTCAGGCCTTCAAACTGCAACACGCCGGGGTCGGGCGCAGCGGCCTGCGCGGCCGGGCCGCTGCCGCCTTTGCGCCTGCGCAGCACGGTCTGGATGTGCGCCACCAGCTCGCGCGGCTCGAAGGGTTTGGGCAGGTAGGCGTCGGCACCGAGTTCGAGGCCGACCACACGGTCCATCACGTCGCCGCGCGCGGTGAGCATGACGATGGGAATGTCGCTCTCCTTGCGGATGGTGCGGCAGAGTTCGAAGCCGTCCATCTCGGGCAGCATCACATCCAGGATCGCGGCATCGAACGCACCACCGCGCAGCTGCGCCAGCCCTTCGCTGGGCCTGAGCGCGTGCGTCAACGACAGCTCGAAGCGCTGGAAGTAAGTGGCCAGCGGTGGCCCGAGCTGTTCGTCGTCGTCAATGAGCAGGACGCGGTGCATGCGGCATTGTCACCCGGCTCAGCCGCGCCCAAACCAGCCCTTGCGCTGGCCCATGCGCTCGCGCACTTCGGCTTGCTGCGTGGGGTTCAGGCTGTCGTAGAAGTCGGCCATGGCGTTGATCACGTCGGGGCTGCTCACCTGCACCACGCGGGTTTTCTCGTCGAGCAGGTTCAGGGCGCGGGCGCGGTCGAACTTTTCACCGGCCACCAGGGCGCTGAATTCGGCGCGCGGGCTGGGCGTCTGGCCGATCAGCGCGGTGCGTTGGGCCTGCACCTTGTCGGCCAGCACGTTGAGCTTTTGCTGCTGCTCGGCATTGAGGTCGAGCTTGCTGGTGATGCGCTCCACCACCTTGCCGCGCACTTCGGCGATCTTCTCGGGGCTCATGGGGCCGCGCTCGTGGTGGCGCGTGCCGCAGGCGGCCAGGCCACCCACGGCCAGGGTGACGCCGGTAAAGGCCATGAGCGAGCGTTTGATCCAGGGTTTCATCACGGTGTCCTTTCAATGGACTGTTGAACATGACCGTGATGGTGCCGGTGGGCGGCCGTCGGGGGGTCTCAGCGCGGTTTCGGTTTTTTTCGTTTTGTATCGGCACCGGCGGCGCGCACGCGGGCCAGGTAGTCGTTCACGTGCGTGCCCAGGCGCTCGGCCACCATGCGCGCAATGTGTGGCAACGAGCGCCCCGCGCTGATGGCCACCGCCACGCTTTGCGGCTGGGCGCTCTTGTCCTTGAGCGGCACAAACCGCAGGCTGCCCGCCAGGATCTCGGGGCCGGCATCGAGCTCGGAGGTGAGCGCCACGTGGCTGCCGCTGCGCACCAAGCTTTTGACGAGCTGCAGCGAGTTCGTCACGAGCGGCGGGCGCGCTTCTTCCAGCAACCAGTTGTGGCGGCGCTCCAGGTAGCGGCGGATGGCGAGCACCCGGCTCTGTGCAGCCAGCGGCCAGGCCGCCACGTCCTTGAAGGTGGCGTGCGGGTGGGCGGCCAGCGGGTGATCGGGCGCCACCACACAACCCAGCGGCAGCTCGGCGCTGGCCACGATGTGCAGTTCCCGGCTGGGCTTGAGGTTGAAGGCCACGGCCAGGTCAACGTCGCCGGCGCGCAGGCGTTGCACGGCTTCGTCGGGGCTCACGATGTCGACCTCCAGCACGATGCCGGGGTGCTCCTGCGCCACCGCCAGCACGAACTCGGGCAGGAAGCCGTTCACATGGCTGTCCATCGCGGCCAGTCGCAGCTGCCCCTGGCTCACGCCCTGCAGGTGCTTGACGTCAGAGAGCGTGCGGTTGAGGTCGGCCTTCCAGCGCTGCGACAGGGCCAGCAGCAGTTCGCCGGCGGCGGTCAGGCGCATGCCGCGCGGCTGGCGCTCGAACAGCGGCAGCCCCAGGTCTTCCTCCAGCAGCAAGATGTGGCGGTCGATCGCGGAGGCCGAAATGGACACCTCGCGCGCCGCCGCCTGCACCGAACCGAGCTGCGCCACCGCCGCGAGGTAGCGCAGGGCTTTGGGGTGGAGGAGCTGGTTGAGGGAACTCATGCGTGCTGAAAATTCGAATGCAACGTGCCCAATTATGCGATGGACAGCAACGATGGAGCGCCGCAAACTGGCTTTCCATGAACACCGCCCCACCCGCACCGATGACCTGGAAAGCGCTGACCTCACTGGACGAAGCAGCGTTCTGCGCACGCCTGGGGGCGGTGGTCGAGCATTCGCCCTGGGTGGCGCAACAGGCGTGGACGCGTCGACCGTTCGCCCACTGGCAGGCGCTATTCGAGGCCATGGCGGGCGTGATCCATGTGGCCCCGCAGGCCCAGCAGCTGGCCCTGCTGCGCAGCCACCCCGAGCTGGCCGGGCAGGAAGCCCGCGCCGGCACCATGACCGCCGACTCCCAGAGCGAGCAAGGGCGCCTGGGCCTGCTGGCGCTGGACGCTGCCACCGTGGCGCGCATCGAAGCGCTCAACCGGCGCTACCGCGAACGCTTTGGCTACCCCTTCATCGCCGCGCTGCGCCTGCACGATTCGCTGGCCTCGGTCTTGCTCGCGGGTGAAGCGCGCCTGCGCCACGACGAGGCCACCGAACGGCGCCTTGCGCTGCAACAGGTCTGCGAAGTCATGCGCGGGCGGCTCGCGCTGGCCGTGTCGCCCGATCCCCTTTCCCCGTCCACCGTCACCGCCCTTGCAGGAAGCCCATCATGAACACCTCACGCCGCCTTCTTCTGGCCTCCAGTGCGCTCCTCGCGCTGGGGCTTCCCCTGGTTGCTCAGGCCCAGGCCTGGCCGCAAAAACCGATCCGCATCATCGTGACCTTCTCGCCCGGCGGCTCGTCGGACATCGTGGCGCGCCTGCTGCAGCCCGGCCTGCAGGAAAAGCTGGGCCAGACCGTGATCGTGGAGAACAAGCCCGGCGCCGGCAGCACGATTGGCGCCAACGAAGTGGCGCGCGCCGCGCCCGACGGCTACACCCTGCTGCTGTCCAACACCGCGCCCATGAGCATTTCGCCGTTCATGATGGACAAGCCGCCCTACGACCCGGTCAAGGGTTTCACGCACATGGCCTACATCGGCGCCGTGCCCAATGTGTTTGTGGTGCACCCCTCGGTGCCGGCCAAGACCATGCCCGAGCTGATCAAGTGGATCAACGCGCAGGCCAAACCCGTGAACTACGGTTCTGGTGGTGTGGGCTCCATTGGTCACGTGGTCGGTGAAATGTTCAAGCAGCAATACAAGCTCAACATGGAACACGTGCCGTACAAGGGCTCGTCGCCCATGCACAACGACCTGCTCGGCGGCACGCTGCAGTTTGCGGTGGACACGCTCACCCAGAACGTGCCCTTCATGAAGGAAGGCAAGCTGGTCGGCATCGCCGTCACATCGCGCGCACGCGCACCGATGTCGCCCACGGTGCCCACCGTGGTGGAAGCCGGCTACCCCAAGCTGGTGGCCGAGAACTTCCTGGGCATCTCGGCGCCCGCGGGCACGCCGGCCGATGTGGTCGACAAGGTCAACAAGGCGGTGGCCGAGGTGGTGGCGCGGCCCGACGTGGCCAAGCGGCTGAGCGACCTCGGCGTGGAATCGGAGGCCATGACGTCTGCCCAGTTCACGCGCTTCGTCACCGAGCAGGTCAACGAGTGGGCGCCCGCCGTCAAGGCGTCTGGCGCGCGGCTGAATTGAGCGCCATGAGCGGCGGGCTCTCCATTCATTGCGTGGACGTGGCCAGCGGCCGCGTGGCGGCTGGCCTGCGGGTGAGCGTGGTGCGGCTCGGGCCCGACGGCGAGCCACAGGGCCCGGTGCTGGCTCAAGGCACGGTGGGCGCCAACGGCTTGCTGCAGCACCCGGTGCTGATGAGCGACGCCATCAGCGCGGGGGGTTACGAGGTGCGCTTTGCGGTGGGTGACTTCTACCGCAGCCAGGGGGCCGACGTGCCCTCGCCCGCGTTCCTGGAAACGGTGCCCTACCGCTTTCACATCGCCGACGTGTCGCAACACTACCACCTGCCGTTCAAGTTCACGGCCTGGGGCTTCTCGCTGTTTCGCGGCGGCGCGTAGGCCTCAGTACACCTCGGTGTCGACTTCGCGGTTCGCCTGCTCGCTGTAGCGGTTGCCGCTCACGGTCTGCTGGTTGATCAGCGCATCCAGCTGCGCCAGCGTGGCCGCGTCCAGCTTCACGCTGGCCGCGCCCAGGTTGTCGCGCAGGTGGTCCACCCGTGAGGTGCCGGGAATGGGCAGGATGTCGTTGCCCTGGTGCAGCAGCCAGGCCAGGGCCAGCTGTGCCGGCGTGCAGCCGACGGCCTGCGCGATCGCGCGGTACGGCGGCAGCAGCTTGAGGTTCGCCGCCAGGTGCTCGGGCTTGAAGCGCGGCATGCCCAGGCGGATGTCTTTCGGGTCGAAGGCGCTGGCATCCAGGTCTTCACCGCCCAGGAAGCCGCGCGCTACCGGGCTGAACGCCACAAACGTGGTTCCGAGTTCGCGGCAGGTTTGCAGCACCGCAATTTCCGGGTTGCGCGTCCACAGCGAGTACTCTGTCTGCAGGGCGGCGATCGGGTGCACGGCGTGCGCCTTGCGAAGGGTCGCGGCCGACACCTCCGACAAACCCAGCGCACGCACCTTGCCCGCGCGCACCAGGTCGCTCATGGCGCCCACGCTGTCTTCCACCGGCACCTGCTTGTCCCAGCGGTGCAGATAGTAGAGATCGATCACGTCCGTCTTGAGGCGGCGCAGGCTGTCTTCGCAGTTCTTGCGGATCGTCTCGGGCCGCCCGTCGATCACGCGCTTGACGCCGTCGTCGAACTGCACGCCCGCCATGCCGCCCTTGCTGGCCAGCGTGAACTGGCTGCGGTGTTTGGCCAGCACATTGCCCACATACGTTTCGCTGGCGCCGAAGCCGTAGAGCGCAGCGGTGTCGAAGTGCGTCACGCCTTCGTCTAACGCGGTGAGCAACAGGCGCTCGGCTTGCTCCCTGGACACCGGCGCGCCATAGGCGTGGCAGATGTTCATGCAGCCCAGGCCGATGGCACCGACCTGGAAGGGACCGAGCTGGCGTTGTTGCATGGCGTTCAGTGGGCGTTGAGTTGTTGCTCGAGCTTGTGCAGCACTTCGTAGCAGGCAAACACGCGCGCCACGCTGGAGTTGGGCTCGCGGCCTTCACGGATGGCGGCGAAGAACTCGCGGTCCTGCAGCTCGATGCCGTTCATGCTCACGGCCACCTGGGACACGTCGATGGGCTCTTCCTTGCCGGTGAACAGGTCGTCGTAGCGCGCGATGTAGGTCGCGGTGTCGCCGATGTAGCGGAAGAAGGTGCCCAGCGGGCCATCGTTGTTGAACGACAGGCTCAGCGTGCAGATGGCGCCGTTGGCGGCCTTGAGCTGGATGCTCATGTCCATGGCGATGCCCAGCACGGGGTGGATCGGGCCCTGGATGGCGTTGGCCTGCACGATCGGGCTGTTGGCCTGGTAGGCAAACAGGTCGACCGTGTGCGCGGCGTGGTGCCACAGCAGGTGGTCCGTCCAGCTGCGGGGCTGGCCCAGCGCGTTGGTGTTGGTGCGGCGGAAGAAGTAGGTCTGCACATCCATCTGCTGGATGTTGAATGTGCCAGCCTGGATCTCGTTGTGCACGTACTGGTGGCTGGGGTTGAAGCGGCGCGTGTGGCCGCACATGGCCACCAGGCCGGTCTGCTTCTGCAGGGCGATCACGTCTTGTGCGCCCTGGAGGCTGTCGGCCAGCGGAATCTCCACCTGCACGTGCTTGCCAGCCTTCAGGCAGGCCAGCGTCTGCTCGGCGTGCATTTGCGTGGGCGTGCACAGAATGACGGCGTCCACTTCCTTGAGGGCGAGCGCGTCGGCCAGGTCGGTGGTGACGTGGCCAATGCCGTACTTGGCGGCCACTTCCTTGGTCTTGTCGATGTCTCGGCTGATGAGCGAGATCACCTCGACGCCGTCGATGTTCTTGATCCCGTCCAGGTGCTTGATGCCGAAGGCGCCGGCACCGGCGAGTGCGACTTTGATGGTTTTGGTCATGTCAGGTGTTCTCCAGAATCAGGTGGCCCACCGCCGTGTTCGAAGCGGGCACATGGTAGAAGCGTTGCACGGCTTTGGGCTGGGCGCCACCGGCCGCGTCGGCCATCGCGCCGCGCGCAATCAGCCACATCACAAGCTCGATGCCTTCGCTGCCCGCTTCGCGCACGTAGTCGATGTGCGAAATGCTGGCGGCGGCCTCGGGGTCGTTGATGAGCTTGTCAAGAAAGGCGTTGTCGAAGTCCTTGTTGATCAGGCCTGCGCGCGGTCCCTGCAGCTGGTGGCTCATGCCACCCGTGCCCCAGATGTGGACGTTGATGTCTTCGTCGTAACTGGCCACGGCCTTGGCGATCGCCTTGCCCAGGTTGTAGCAGCGCCGGCCGCTGGGCACCGGGTACTGCACCACGTTGACCGCGAACGGAATCACCGGGCAGGGCCAGGCTTCGGGTTGACCGCACATCAGCGAGAGCGGCACGGTCAGGCCGTGGTCCACGTCCATCTTGTTGACGATGGTGAGGTCAAAGTCCTGCTGGATCACCGACTGCGCAATGTGCGAAGCGAGTTCGGGGTGGCCCATGACCTTGGGCACAGGGCGCGGCCCCCAGCCTTCGTCGGCGGGCTGGTATTCGGCCGCCGTGCCGATGGCAAAGGTGGGGATCATGTCCAGGCTGAAGGCCGTGGCGTGGTCGTTGAAGACCAGAATGATCACATCGGGCTTGTTGTCCTTCAGCCACTGCTTGCCAAACTCGTAGCCCTTGAAAACGGGCTGCCAGTAAGGCTCGTGGGTCTTGCCCAGGTCGAGCGCGGCGCCAATGGCCGGCACGTGCGAGGTGTATACGGAGGCGGTGATGCGTGCCATGTCAGTGTGCTTTCTGGCCTGCGGAGCCTTGGGGTTGGCGGTGCGCCTGCGCGGTGCCGTCTTCGCCGACCACGCGGTTGCCTTCTACCGAGCGGCCACCGCCGACCATCATGTTGCGGTACTCGTCTTCGGTCATGCCGGTCATGGAGCCGGCCATCTGCTGGAAGCTCTTGCCGTCGGTGGCGCCGATCTTGGCCAGGAAGTAGATGTTGCCGCCCAGGCGGATGCACCAGTTGAGGTCGCGCGCGAGCACGGCCTGCTTCTGCTCTTCCGACATCGCCCATTCGTCAAGGTAGGCGCGCTCGTCCTTCTTGAAACGCTCGCGGTTCTCGGCCTTCATGAGGCTCATGCAGAACTGGTTGAGCCAATAGCCTTTGCGGCTTTGCTCGGCATCGAAGATGGTCGTGCCGGGAACGTCGAGGTAGGGTTTGTCCAGGGCCATGGTCAGACCTCTTCAGGCCAGTAAAGGCGCATCGGGTTGGTGACAAGCAGCTTCTGCTGCGCTTCGGCTGTGGGCGCGATCTGCGGAATGAAGTCCACCAGCAGGCCATCGTCGGGCATGTGGTCTTTCAGGTTGGGGTGCGGCCAGTCGGTGCCCCACAGCACGCGGTCGGGGAACTCCTCGACCACCTTGCGCGCAAAGGGCACCACGTCCTGGTAGGCCGCCTGCTCGCCGTTGAGCGCCTTGGGGCCGTTGACCGAAAGGCGCTCGGGGCAGCTCACCTTGCTCCACACGTTGGGGTGCTGGCGCATGAACTGGAGGAACAGCTCGAACTCGGGGCCGTCCACCGGCTTGCTCACGTCGGGGCGGCCCATGTGGTCCACCACCACGGTGGTGGGCAAGGCGGTGAAAAAGTCCCACAGCTCGGGCAGGTCCACCGCCTCGAAATAGATCACCACATGCCAGCCCAGCTTCTGGATGCGCGCGGCGATTTCCATGAGCTCGTCCTTGGGCGTGAAGTCCACCAGGCGCTTGACGAAGTTGAAGCGCACGCCGCGCACACCGGCCGCGTGCAGCTGCTGCAACTCGTCGTCGCTGATGCTGCGCTTGACGGTGGCCACACCGCGCGCCTTGCCGCCGCTGGAAACGCAGGCATCCACCATGGCGCGGTTGTCGGCGCCGTGGCAGGTGGCCTGCACCACCACGTTGCGCGAAAAGCCCAGGTGGTCGCGCAGCGCATACAGCTGCGCCTTGCTCGCGTCGCAGGGCGTGTACTTGCGCTCGGGGGCATAAGGGAACTCGGCGCCGGGGCCAAACACGTGGCAGTGCGCGTCGACCGCACCCGCGGGCAACTGGAAGCGCGGCTTGCTCGGGCCGTCAAACCAGTCCAGCCAGCCCGCCGTCTTGGTGAAATCTCCAGATGTGGCTTTTGTCATTTGCAAATCCTTCTGCATGAAGTGACTCTGTCAAGAAACACCGCGGAACCGGTTTTGCCGGGCCGCGGGTGTGGCCCCCTTTCAAGGGGGTCGCGCGCAGCGCGGCGGGAGTTAGTCGATATAGCGAAGGCCGGCCGCTGCCAGCGGCTCGCGCATCTTGTACATGTCCAGGCCCAGCACGCCGCTGGCCAGCTTGGCGCGCTTCTCGCCCTCGAAGCTCTCGCGCTTTTGCGCGGCTTGCAGCGTGGCGGCAGCGCGCGCGGCGGGCACGCACACCACGCCATCGTCGTCGGCCACGATCACGTCACCCGGCGTCACCAGCATGCCGGCGCACACGATGGGGATGTTCACCGAGCCCAGCGTGGCCTTGATGGTGCCCTTGCTGGAAATGGCTTTGCTCCACACCGGGAAGTTCATCTCCTGCAGCGTCTTCACGTCGCGCACACCGGCATCGATGATGAGCGCACGCGCACCGCGCGCCTGGAACGACGTGGCCAGCAGGTCGCCAAAGTAACCGTCGGTGCACTCGGCGGTGACGGCCGCCACCACGATGTCGCCCGGCTGGATCTGCTCGGCGGCCACGTGCATCATCCAGTTGTCACCGGGCTGCAGCAGCACGGTCACGGCGGTGCCGCTCACCTGCTGGCCCGCATAGATCGGGCGCATGTAAGGCTTGAGCAGGCCCACGCGGCCCATGGCTTCGTGAACGGTGGCCGAGCCGAGTGCGGCCAGGCCGTCGGCGGCCGCGCGGTCGGCGCGGGTGATGTTGCGGTACACAACGCCAAGTTCGTACATGTCAGAGCCCCTTTGCCTTCAGGCGTGAATCGAGTCGGGAGAACACGCGGCGCACGTTGCCTTCATAGATCTGGTGCTTGTCGTCCGCACTCAGGATCTTCGACGCTTCGATGTAGCGCTTGGTGTCGTCGTAGTAGTTGCCTGTGGTCGGGTCGATGCCGCGCACGGCGCCGATCATCTCGCTGGCAAACAGCACGTTCTTCACCGGGATCACGGTGTTGAGCAGGTCGATGCCGGGCTGGTGGTACACGCAGGTGTCGAAGAACACGTTGCCCATGACGTGCGTGTCCAGCAGCGGCTTCTTCATTTCCTGTGCAAGCCCACGGAAACGGCCCCAGTGGTATGGCACCGCGCCGCCGCCGTGCGGGATCAAAAACTTCAGCGTCGGGAAGTCCTTGAAGAGGTCGCCCTGGATGAGCTGCATGAAGGCCGTGGTGTCGGCGTTGAGGTAATGCGCACCGGTGGTGTGGAAGCAGGCGTTGCAGCTCGTGCTCACGTGGATCATGGCGGGCAGGTCGTACTCGACCATCTTCTCGTAGATGGGGTACCAGTGCTTGTCGGTGAGTGGCGGGCTGGTCCAGTGGCCCCCCGATGGATCGGGGTTGAGGTTGATGCCGACCGCGCCGTATTCCTTGACGCACTTCTCCAGCTCGGGGATGCAGGTGGCGGGGTCCACGCCCGGGCTCTGCGGCAGCATGGCCACGGGCACGAAGTGGTCCGGGAACAGGGTGGAGACGCGGTAGCAGAGCTCATTGCAGATGGCAGCCCAGGTGCTGGACACGTTGAAGTCGCCGATGTGGTGCGCCATGAAACTGGCGCGCGGCGAGAACAGCGTGATGTCGCTGCCGCGCTCTTTCATCAGCTTGAGCTGGTTGGTTTCGATGGACTCGCGCAGCTCGTCGTCGCTGATCTTGAGGTCGGCCACTTTGGGCATGACGGCCGGGTCTTTGATGCCGGCAATCTGGGCGTTGCGCCAGGCCTCCAGCGCCTTGGGCGCCGTGGTGTAGTGGCCGTGGCAGTCGATGATCAGGCTCATGGGGTCGGTCTCCTCGGGGGTTCGAATGGGGTTCAGGCGGGTTCCATGCCCTGGCGGCGCTTGGCCTCCTCGGCATCGGGCGAAGTCATGAAATGGAGCAAGGCGCGCACGCGCTCGGCCTGGGCCGAGCCCTCGGCCAGGCCCACCGGCAGGCCGGCGGAAAACACCGTGAGGATCTCGACCCCCGACGGCATGCCACCCACCAGCGTGATGCCTTCGACGTGGATCAGTTCGCTGAGCTGCTGAAAGCCCAGCTCGACCTCGCCGCGCGCCACCAGCGTGCCCACCGGCACACCGGGTGGCGCCTGCACCGTGCGGCCACGCACCTCGTCGGCCATGCCCCAGCGCTCGAAGAGCTGGGCCAGCGCCACGCCGCTGGGGCCGGTGGAATAGCTGATGCTGCGCGCGCTGCGCACGGCTTGCTGCAGCGCAGCTTCCGAACCCACGTCGGGCACGGGCGCGCCGGCGCGCACTGCCATGGCCACGCCGGAGCGCACCAGGTCCACGCGGCTGCCGGCACGCAGGTGGCCGGCAGCGATGAGCTTGTCGATGGCGTCCGACGCCAGGATCACCACGTCAAAGGCCTCGCCGGCGGCCACGCGCTTGGCGGCATCCACGCCACCCACCGACTCGATGGCCACCGGGCAACCCGTGCGCTGCTCGAACGCCGCGCCCAGATCGGCCAGCACCTGCCGGGTGGCCATGGACGAAATGCCGCGAAGGGTGGGGTTTGTCTCTGAAGTCATGGAGGGGGCACTCTGGTGAACTTTGCATTGTGGGCCTCACCTCCCCTCAAGAAAAGGCATGGCCCCGGCTATCAGCTAGAACAAAATTACATAACTATGATGGGGCCCCAACCCCCTGGCTCACATGGACCTGAAACAACTCGAATACTTCGTGCGCGTGGCCGAACTCGGCAGCTTCACGCGCGCGGCCATGGCGCTCAACGTCGCCCAACCCGCGCTCTCGCGCCAGGTGCGCCTGCTCGAAGTGGAGCTGCGCCAAAACCTGCTGGTGCGCAACGGCCGCGGCGCCACGCCCACCGAAGCCGGCAAGCTGCTGCTGGCGCACGGGCGCGGCATCCTGCACCAGGTGGAGCGCGCCCGCGAAGAACTGGGCCGCGTGCGCGGTGCGCTCGCCGGACGCGTGGCCATCGGCCTGCCGCCCAGCCTAGCGCGTGTGCTCACGGTGCCGCTCACACGGGCCTTTCGCGCCCAGCTGCCGCAAGCCAGCCTGTCGATCAGCGAAGGCCTGTCCATGGTGATGCACGAGTCGCTGGTGACGGGCCGGCTGGACATTGCCGTGCTCTACAACGCGCAGCCCTCGCCCGACCTGGACATTCACCCCCTGCAGGAAGAAGAACTCGTGCTGGTGGAGCCACGCCCGCCCGGCCTGCCCGAAGACCCGCCGCCGCCGCCCATTGCGCTGCGCGAGGTGGCGGGCATGCCGCTGGTGATTCCCAGCCGGCCCAATGCGATCCGCATGCACGTGGAAGCCGAAATGGCCAACATCGGCTGCCGGCCCAACGTGGCGCTCGAAATCGACGGTGTGTCGGCGATCCTCGACCTGGTGGCCGATGGCGCCGGGGCCGCCCTGCTCTCGCGCAATGCGGTGTCCAGCTCGATCCGCCCTTCGGCCTACCGCATGCGCGCCGTGAGCGACCCGCCCCTGCGCACCCGCCTGTGCCTGGCCGTGAGCTCGCAGCGCCCCGCCACCCTGACGCAGCAGACCACGCTGGACCTCATTCGCCAGACACTGGACGCACAGAAACCCCGCTGACTCAGGCGAGCCAGCCGGCGCTGTGGCGCATCAGCCAGAGGATGGCGCTGAGCGAGAAGAACGAGGCCACCGTGGCCGCCAGCAAGGCCGCGGCCGTGAAGCCCTCATGCCCGTGCCGCTGCGCGAGCAAGGGGTAAATGCCCAGCATGGGCATGGCAGCCGAGAGCACCACCGCCGCGCGCAGCTCACCCGTGAGCGCCGGCAGCCCAAGCAAGGGCAGCAGCAGCACCGCGGCCAGGACGGCGGCCGGGTGCACCAGCAGCTTGCCGATGGCGATCTGCGCCACCTGGCGGCGCAGGCCGCGCACCTGCAGACCCACCAGCGTGCCGCCGATGATGAACAGCGCCAGCCCGCCACTGGCCGCACCAAAGAGGTTGACGGTGCGCGCGATCACCGAAGGAATGGGCCAGCCCAGCAGGGCCACCACAAAGCCCAGCACGATGGCCACGATCATGGGGTTGCGCACGAGGCGCTGCAGCGTGTCGCGCAGGGCCTGCTTCCACGACGCATGCGCCTTGCCCGCGGCGCCCACATCGGCCATGGTCATGAGCAGGGGCAGCTTGATGAGGTTTTCCACCAGCAGGTTCATGGCCAGCGCCACACCGGCCAGCGGCCCGATGGCCAGCAGCACCACCGGGTAGCCAATGAAGGTGCTGTTGCCACAGGTCATGCCCATGGTCATGTAGGCGCTCTCCGCGACGCCGCGCCCTTGCACCCGCCGAGCCAGCCACAGGCTCACCAGCAGCCACACCACCGAGCCGGTGCCAAACGCCAGCAGGTAAGCGGGCTGCAACAGCTCGGCCAAAGGCCGCGAAGCCAGCGCGTTGAACAGCAGCGCGGGCAACGCAAACTGGATGACGAACTTGCCCATGACCCGCATGTCCGCCGGCGAAAACACCCGCCAGCGCACCGCCGCAAAGCCCAACGCAATGCAGAGGTAGATCGGCCCGGTGATGGCCAGGATGTCGAGCAAGGGAGGCAGGAAAGAAAAGAGGAAAGAAACCAGGCCGCCGGCGCACAGTGCCTCATCAAGAGTGCCAGCGGAACCGGCTCTGCCGGGCCGCCAGGCACGCCCCCCTTTAGGGGGGACGCGCGCCAGCGCGGCGGGGGGTGCTCACACCTTGCGGCGCGGGGGGTGCTTACTGCTTCGGAATCTTCGCCCGCTCGATCACACCGCTCCAGCGGCGGATATCCGAGGCGAGCAGCGCAGCCGTTTGCTCGGGCGTGCTGGACCGGGCGTCGATGTTCAGGCCACGCAGCTTTTCGCGCACGGCAGGGTCGGCCACCGCGGTGGCGATCTCGCGCTGCAGGCGCTCGACCGCGGCGCGCGGGGTCTTCGAAGGCACCGCCAGGGCGTTCCACGAAGAGGCCACGTAGTCCTTCACGCCCGCTTCCACGGCGGTGGGCACATCGGGCAGCACGATGGAACGCTTCTCACCCGTCACGGCCAGCGCACGCAACGCGCCGCCCTGAATCTGCGTGAGCACGGGCGCCAGAATTTCCACCGCCACATCGACCTGCTGGCCGCGAATGGCGCCGATCAGCGCGGGCGAACCGTTGTACGGAACGATCTGCGCTTCAATGCCTGCGGTGCTCTTGAACAGCTCGGCCGCCAGGTGCTGCGTGCTGCCAATGTTGATGCTGCCGATGTTGATCTTGCCGGGGTTGGCCTTGCCAAAGGCCACGAGCTCGCCCATGGTCTTGTGCGGCGAGTTCGCGGGCACGACGACGGCGATATCGAAGTAGCCCAGCGTGGACACCGGCGTGAAGTCCTTGACCGTGTCGAACGGCAGCTTCTGGAACAGGCTGGCGGTCACGGCGGTGCCGTTGGACATCAGGAACATGGTGTGGCCATCGGGCTCACTGCGCGCGACCGACTCGGCCGCCACCACGCCACCGGCACCCGGGCGGTTCTCGATCACCACCGTCTGGCCCAGCTGGCTGGCCAGCTTCTCGGCCACGATGCGCGCGGTGAGGTCGCCCACGCCACCCGGCCCGAACGGCACCACGATGCGCAGACCCTTGGAAGGGAAAGCGGGCTGTGCCACAGCGGGCAAGGACAGGCCAAGGGCGGCCGTGGCCAGGGTTGCGCCCAGCACGGCACGGCGGCGCAGGTTGAGGAAAGTCGTCATCAGGTCACCCCACGAATTGAACAAGCCACAAGGAAATGGGCGGGAAGAAAAGCAGCAGCAGCGTGCGCACCACGTCGCTGGCCAGGAAAGGCATCACACCGCGGTAGCTCTCGCCGATCGGCACGTCTTTGGCCAGACCGTTGACCACGTAGACGTTCAGACCCACAGGCGGCGCGAGCAGACCGAAGCCCACGGTCATGAGCACCATGATGCCGAACCAGATGGCCACCGACTCGGGCGGCATGCCGAAGTCCAGGCCCATGATCACGGGGAAGAAGATCGGGATGGTGAGCAGGATCATCGAGAGCTCGTCCATCACGGCGCCCAGCACCACATAGAACAGCAGGATGGCCGACACCACCATCAGCGGCGGAATGCTCCAGCCGTTGATCACCTCGGCCAGCATCGCCGGCACCTGGGTGAGCGCCAGTGCCGAGTTCATGAGGTCCGCGCCGATGAAGATCATGAAGATCATCGCGCTGGCCGCGGCCGTTGAGTAGAAGCACTGCTTGATCTTGGCAATGGTCAGCTCGCCCTTGAGCACCGCGGCGATGAAGGTGGCAGCTGCACCCACGCCAGCGCCTTCGGTGGGCGTGAACAGGCCGCCGTAAATGCCACCGAACACGATGATGAACACGATGGCGATGGGCGCCACGCCCATGAGCGCTTCCATGGTGAGCTTGGGGTGGTCGGCGTGGTCGGGGGCGTGGCCGGGCACGAGGCGCACATAGGTCGCGATGGCGATCATGTAGCCGACCATGGCGATGATGCCGGGCACCATGGCCGCGGCAAACAGCTTGGCGATGTTCTGCTCGGTCAGGATCGCGTAGATCACCAGCGGCACCGAAGGCGGAATCAGGATGCCCAGCGTGCCGCCCGCAGCCAGCGTGCCGGTGGCCAGGCGCCCGGAATAACCGTGGCGCTTCATTTCAGGCAAGGCCACCGAGGTGATGGTGGCCGCCGTGGCGACCGAAGAACCGCAGATGGCGCCAAAGCCCGCGCTGGCCAGCACGGCGGCCATGGCCAGGCCGCCCTTGAAGCGGCCCATGACCACGCTGGCGAACTGGAACAGTGCCTTGGAAATGCCGCCCTGCGTGGCGAAGTTGCCCATCAGGATGAACAGCGGAATCACCGACAGGTCGTAACTGGCGAAGCGCGCAAACGCCAGGCCGTTGAGGTTGTTCAGAAACGGTGGCAGACCCACCTGGTAGATGTAGCCGAAGGTGCCGGCGGCGAACATCGCCACCGCGATCGGCACGCGCACCGCCATCAGGACCAGCATGGTTGCGAAGATCATCCCCGCCAGACTCAAAGAACTCATTCGCCCTGCTCCGAAAAATTGCCAAAGAACACCTGATACAGGGCAATCACACCGGTCAATGCGAACGGCGGCACCATCAGCCAGTACGTGATCCATTCGGGGAAGCCGAGCATCATCGTGGTGGTCTGGGAGGCGTAAGCGCTCATGCCGCCAATGGCCGTGCGCCAGGCCAGCGCAAACATCAAGAGCCCCAGCATCAAGCTGCCGAAGCGGTCGAGCACGGCGATGCCACCGGGAGAGACCTTGGCGGTGAAGAAGTCGACGATGATGTTTTCGCGCTTGAGCTGGCACCACGGCATGAAGAGCGCGATGGCCGCGCCCGCCGTGACCGCTGTCAGTTCGTAGTCACCCACCAGCGTGGTGCCGATGGTGTTTCGACCGATGAGGCTCACGCAAGTGATCAGGGTGATCACCGTGAGAAGGACACCGGCCAGGATCGCACACGCCCTGGCCAACACAGACAGCAGTTTCAACTTGTCACCTTCGAAAAAAAACAACCAATCCGCTCCCGCCGAAGACGGCAAAAGCGAATCGGTCTCTCAGTCGAAGCGCAGCCTTTGGGGGGCGGCCCTTCAGGGGAGCGGGATTATCGCTGGTACTTCGCGATCAACGCCCGCGCTTCCGACAGGAGTTTCGTCCCGTCAATGTTCTTGCCCTTCATCTCGTTGATCCAGTCGGTTTCCACCGTGGCGGCGGTGCGCCTCCAGCGCTGGGTCTCGGCCACGTCCAGGGCGACGATGTTGTTCTTGGCCTTCTCGGCGATCTCGCGCCCGACCTTGTCGCCCTCGTCCATGGCACGGCCAAACAGCGCCGCCGTCTCGATGCCGGAGTTCTTGTCGATCACGGCCTTGAGGTCGGCTGGCAGCTTGTCGTAGCTGGCGCGGTTCATGGAGAACGCAAAGGTCTGCGTGTACAGGCCTTGCTTGCCGGCAAACGTGGTGTGGTTCTTCACCAGCTCGGTCACCTTGAGCGAAGGCGTCACTTCCCAGGGAATCGTGGTGCCGTCGATGGTGCCCTTGGAGAGCGCGTCGGTCACGGCGGGCACCGGCATGCCCACGGGAGTGGCGCCCAGCTTGGTGAGCATGTTGTTGATGACGCGCGAACCGCCGCGCACCTTCATGCCGCGCAGGCTTTCCAGGCCGGTCACCGGCGTCTTGGTGTGGAACAGGCCGGGGCCGTGCGTGTGCACTGCAATGAGCTTGACCTCGCGGAATTCGTCGGCGGCGAACTTCTCCACGTATTCCTGGAAGGCGCGCGAAGACTCTTCGGCCGAACCGCTCATGAAGGGCAGCTCGAACACTTCGGACTTGTTGAAGCGCCCGGGGGTGTAACCCAGCACGGTCCAGGTGAGGTCGACCACGCCATCGCGGGCCTGGTCAAAGAGCTGTGGTGGCGCGCCGCCCAGGGCCATCGCGTTGAACAGCTGCACCTTGATCTTGCCGCCCGACTCGGCCTCGACCTTTTGCGCCCAGGGCACGAGTGCGCGGGCAGGAATGGTGGCCTGGGCCGGCAGCATCTGGTGCAGTCGCAGGGTGACCTGCTGCTGGGCCAGGGCGTTGCCCGCGATCGATGCGGCAGCCATGGCGCCCAGGGCCATCAGTGCGGTGCGGCGTGGGATGAATGTCATGTATGTCTCCAGTTCCTGTGTTGCCGGGCCGGGAGCGTGTGGGCGCGCTCCGGAACCAGCAGGCTTTGACGACCTCTTGCCCACACTGTGCATGTCCGCCGGCATCTGCGCCAGCCAGATAACCGACTTTCAGTTATGCCGTTTTTCTATGAAACCTGGGGTGCACGCTGTCACGCGCCACCCCGACGAATGAGCTTGATCGCCGGCATGGACGCAGGCGCGTGCACGGTGGCATGACCCGCCAGCACCTCGCGCAGGTTGCGCTGCGCCAGGCGCGAGTGCTCGCGCATGATGGCCTCGGCCCGCGCGCCCTCGCGCTGCTCGATCGCATCGAGCACCTGGCGGTGCTGGTCTTGCGCCACCACCAGCATGTCGCGCGCGCGCTGCGAATGCGCCTGCATCACCACGAAGCCCGAAGGCGAGGCGAACGGCAGGCTGAGCACGCGCTCGAGCTGGCGCACGGTGGTCGGGCTGTCCGCCATCGACCAGAGGCAGGTGTGAAATTCGCTGTTGCATGCGACGTAGGCGGAAAAGCCCTCGTCGTTGAGCGCCGGTGCGGCGAGCACGGCGTCGATGTGTTCGAGGCAGGCGCGCGCCCGGGCCAGCGCCGCCGCGCTGGCGCCGCGCTCGGCCGCCAGCCGCGCGAGCAAGCCTTCCAGCGTGCCGCGCAGCTCGATGGCGTCGGCCACGTCGCGCTCGGAAAAGATCTGCACCACGTAGCCGCCATTGGGCAACGCTTCCAGCAAGCCTTCTTGCTCCAGGCGCATGAGCGCGGCGCGGATGGGGGTGCGCGACACGCCCAGGCGCTCGACGATGGCCAGCTCGGCAATGCGCGAGCCTCCCGCCAACTCGCCCGAAAGGATGAGTTCACGCAGCTGCAGCAGCGCGCGCACCTGGGCGCTTTCGGTGGCGCCGCCCGCGTCAGTGCGCGAGGCGTCCAGCGCAGGGGTGGGGTTGACGGCTAGCAGGCTCATGGGGTCTGCAATGTATACAGAACCGCCGGATTTTCAAGAGATTTAGGGCCTGCTCGGGGTTTTCCATAGGTTTATGTATGCAATGAAGGCTGGCACAGTGCGCCTTCACCCGTTGTCTGGCCCCTCCCACACAGGACGATTTCCATGACCCTGCGCTCCCATGCCCCGTTTCGCGCCGACCACGTCGGCAGCTTTCTGCGCCCGGCCTACCTGCTCGAAGCGCGCGAGAAAAAAGCCAAAGGCGAGATCACGCCCGCGCAGCTGCGCGAGGTGGAGGACCGCGCCATCACCGAGATCGTGAAGTTCCAGGCTGACGTGGGCCTGCAGTCCATCACCGACGGCGAGTTCCGCCGCACGTATTTCCACATCGACTTCCTGGAGCAGCTCGGTGGCGTGAAGACCGACATTCCGGTGACCATTCGCAAGCCCGATGGCACCGAAGAACTGGCGCCGCCCGTGATCCGCGTGATCGACAAGGTGCGCCACGCCAAAAACATCCAGCTCGCCGACTTTGAATACCTCAAGGCGCAGGTGCAGGCGCTGGGCCTGAAGGCCATCACGCCCAAGGTGACGATTCCGTCACCCACCATGCTGCACTTTCGCGGCGGGCGCGCCGGCATCAGCAAAGAGGCCTACCCCGAGCTCGACCCGGTGTTCTACGACGACGTGGCCAAGGCCTACGGCGAAGAGCTGCAAAGCCTGGCCGATGCGGGCTGCACCTACGTGCAGATGGACGACACCAACATGGCCTACCTTTGCGACGAGCGCATGCGCGAAGCCGCCCGCCAGCGCGGTGACGACCCCAACGAGTTGCCGCACCGCTACGCGACCTTCATCAACAAGGTGGTGGCCCACAAGCCCGCCGGCATGACGCTGGCCATGCACCTGTGCCGCGGCAACTTCAAGAGCACGCACGCGGCGGCCGGCAACTACGAGCCGGTGGCCGAAGCGCTGCTGTCTGAAATGAAGCTGGACGCTTTCTTCCTGGAATACGACGACGACCGCTCGGGCGACTTCCGCCCGCTGCGCTTCCTCTCGAAAGACAAGATCGTGGTGCTGGGCCTGGTGACCACCAAGTTCGGGCAGCTGGAGAGCAAGGACGCGCTCAAGCGCCGCATCGACGAGGCTGCGAAATACGCGCCCCTGGACCAGATGTGCCTCTCGCCCCAGTGCGGCTTCTCGTCCACGGTGCACGGCAACAACATCGCCATGGAAGACCAGCGCCGCAAGCTGGCGCTGGTGGTGGAGACGGCGCAAGAAGTCTGGGGCTAAGCTCTTTTCCCCGTTGCATTTCATGCGTTGACCTCGCGCCAGGCCGGTGGCGGCGCCCGCCAGCTCCGGCCTTGCTCGCAGGCGTCTGCCCGGGTTCGCCCGCACCCCTTCATCAACACATTGGCGGGTGCTCAGCCTCTGTGGCAACCGCGAATGGGGCCTTCGCATGCGGGCACCGCCACCGTCCTGTGAAGCAAGGTTTGCTCGCCCAACGTGGCGCGCCTCCATCTCACTGGGGCGGGTGGTTTGGGCATGTGGGCGCTGGCCCTCATTCGCGGTTGCCACAAAACGACGCCCGCCCACCCGACGTTGATGAAGCAGCACCCATGTGCCCGTTCAGGCCCCCGCGAGCGGCCAGCGTCCGCATGACCGGACCGCCCGCCCTCGCCAAAAATGCGGGCGAGCGGCACACCACCAGACGTTGCTTTACTTGCTGTGCTTCGCGATCGCGGCGCGGGCTTCGGCCACCAGCTTGGCGCCGTCGAGGTTCTTGCCCTGCATTTCCTTGACCCAGTCGGCTTCCACCGCCGCTGCGGTGGTCTGCCAGCGCTTGGTTTCGGCGGCGTCGAGCGTGACGATGCTGTTGCCCGCCTTCTTCGCCACCTCCATGCCCACCTTGTCGCCCTCGTCCATGGCGCGGCCAAAGAAGGCCGCGGTGTCCACGCCCGAGTTCGCGTCGATCACCTTTTTCAGGTCGGCTGGCAGCTTCTCGTAGCTGGCGCGGTTCATCACCAGGGCAAAGGTCTGCGTGAAGAGGCCCGTGCTGCCCGAGAAAGTGGTGTGGTTCTTCACCAGCTCGGCGATCTTGAGCGACGGCGTCACTTCCCATGGAATGGTGGTGGCATCAAGCACGCCCTTGGTCAGCGCCTCCGTCACGGCCGGCACCGGCATACCCACGGGCGTGGCGCCCAGCTTGAGCAGCATGTTGTTGATCACGCGCGAACCGCCGCGCACCTTCTTGCCCTTCAAGCTGTCCAGGCCCGTGATCGGAAACTTGCTGTGGAACAGCCCCGGGCCGTGCGTGTGCGCGGCCAGCAGCTTGACTTCGCGGAACTCGTCGGCAGCGTTCTTTTCCACGTACTCGTGGAAGGCGCGCGAAGCCGGCTCCGCCTGCCCGCTCAAGAACGGCAGCTCGAACACTTCGGCCTTGTTGAAGCGGCCCGGGGTGTAGCCGAGCACCGTCCAGGTGATGTCCACCACGCCGTCGCGGGCCTGGTCGAACAACTGCGGTGGCGAGCCACCCATGGACATGGCGTGGAACAGCTGGACCTTGATGCGGCCACCCGATTCGGTCTCGACCTTCTTGGCCCAGGGCACGATGGCGCGCGCGGGAATGGTGGCGGTGGGAGGCAGGAACTGGTGCAGGCGCAGCGTGACGGTCTGCTGGGCCAGGGCGCTGCCCGTCAGTGTGGCGGCGCCCAGGGCAGCCATGGCCACGATGGCGTTGCGGCGTCGAAGGAAGGTCATGGAGAAGCTCCTGTCGTGAGGGAAAAGGGAAAGACAAAGCGAGGCGGCGAACCCCCAAGGGGCATGCCAGGACATGTGCCACGTCAGACACAAGGCCCGCACTGTGCAGGCATCGCTCCACATACACCAGCCCTTTTCACGACTTGCAGCTATGCCGTGTTGATATGAAACTCCCGCTGCCCGAGCCGATCGGCCAGCGGGGCATGGGTACGATGCGCGCATGAACCGCCCGCTCGACTTTCACTTCGACTTCATTTCGCCCTTTGGCTATTTCGCCTCGCTGCGCATCGAGGCGCTCGCCGCGCGGCACGGGCGCACGGTGAACTGGCACGCCATGCTGCTCGGTGTGTCGGTGATGAAGGTGATGGGCCTCAAGCCCTTGCTGGAAACCCCGCTCAAAGGCCCCTACACCGAGCACGACGTGCTGCGCTACGCCCGCGAACACGGCCTGGTGATGGCGCGCAAACCCAGCGACGCCGTGATGAACCCGCTGCCCAGCGCGCGCGCGTTTGCCTGGGTGAAGCAGCACCACCCCGAACACGCCGCCGCGCTGGCCCACGCCATCTACCGCGCTTACTGGGGTGAGGGCCAGGACCTGTCAAAGCCCGAAGCGCTGCTCGGCCTCGCGTTGCCGGCAGGCCTGTCGGCCCACGCCGTGGCCGAAGCCGCAGCGGGCGAAGAAGCCGCGGCGCTGCTGCGCGCCATGGTCGATGCCTCGCTGAAGGCCGGCGTGTTCGGCTCGCCCACGGTGGTGGTCGACGGCGAGCTGTTCTGGGGCGTGGACAAGCTCGACCAGCTGGAACGCTGGCTCACGCGCGGCGGCTGGTAAGCCGCCGCCTTTCACTCGAACCGCAGTTCGGTCTGCACCGCCATGGCGGCCAGGCCTTGCTGCAGGCGTTCGCGCAATGCGTCGTCTTGCGGGCCCGCCACCGTGATCACGGCGGTCTTGCGCCCGCCCTGCTCCAGCGCCTGCACGCGCGCGGCCACGCCCGGTGCCCAATCGCGCAGCGACTCGGCCAGCTTGATCTCGATGGCGCGCAAGCGCAGCTCGGGCTTGAACACCTTGCCAATGGCCGTCATGGGCAAGGCCTCCAGCAGCACCACGCGCTTGGGCACCGCCGGCCGCTCGTACACCTGCGGCGCCACGGCCGTGAGCAAGGCCTCCGCCCCCAGGGTGGCGCCGGGCTTGAGCGTCACGAAGGCCACGGGCACTTCGCCCGCATAAGCATCGGGCTCGGCCACCACAGCGCACAATGCCACGTCGGGGTGCGCGAGGAAGGCGTCTTCCACCAGGCCTGGGTCGATGTTGTGCGAGCCGCGAATGATCACGTCTTTGGCGCGGCCGGTGATGTGGATGCGGCCCGCGTCGTCGAGGTGGCCCAGGTCGCCGCTGACGATCCAGCCTTGCTCGAACAGGCCGGCGTTGCGCGCGGCGTCGGTGTAGCCCGGGCTCACATGCGGGCCGCGCAGCACCAATACGCCGGTTTCGCCGGCGGCGCAGCGTTCGTCCAGCTTCGGCTCGGCATCGCCCCAGGGCACGGCGTGCACCTCGGTGTAGGGCAGGCGCAGGCCGGCCGAGCCGGGCGTGCGGGGCCCACGCAGCGGCTCGATGCTCACCAGCCCTGCGCATTCGGTCATGCCCAGGATGTTGCGCACGGGAATGCCGGTGGCCGCTTCGAAGCGCTGTGCCAGTTCGGAAGGCAGGGGCGAGCCGCCGGTGTAGGCCGCGCGCACCGAGGCAATGTTCGCGTCCACCGGCACACCCATCACACTGGCCAGCACGGTGGGCACGCAGGCCAGGTGCGTCACGCCTTCGCGTTCGCAGAAGCGCCAGTAGCGCTGCACGAAGCCCGCGTTGCGCATGCCGCTGAGCGTGGGCAGCACTTGCCGCGCGCCCACCGCGAGCAGTGCCAGGCCGTACACAAAGGCACCGGCCACATGGAACAGCGGGAAGCCATTGATCTCCACGGCGTGTTCGTCCACGTCGTAGTAGGCATGCGCGAACCAGGCCGTGTGCGCCTCGTTGCCTTGCGTGTGCTGCGCCAGCTTGGGCGCGCCCGTGGTGCCGCCGGTGTGGAACAGCGCCACCACGCGGTCAGGGTTCAGGTCGGGCTCGAAGCCGAGCACATCGGATTGCGTGGCCAGCAGTTCCTGCAGCACCGGCACCAGCTGCGGGCCGTCGCCCGGCCCCACGCGCAACTGCAGCAGCGGCACATCGTGGTGGCGCACCACCTGCTCGGCCACCGGCCACACGGCCAGCTCGCTGTTGGGGCCCAGCGCCACCAGCACGCGTGCATTGGCGGCCTTGAGCAGCGCTGCAATGTGTTCGGGCTGCAGCAGGTAGTTGATGGGGCACACGCGCCCGGCCAGCTGCGCGCCCCACAGCACCGCGTGCGCTTCAGGCGTGTTGGGTGCGAGCAGCGCCACCGCATCGTCGGGCCCCACGCCCAGTGCACGAAACAGGTTGGCCGCCCGGTGAATCTGGCCGAGCAGCGCGGCGTAGGTGGTGCGCACCGGCGGTGTGTCCAGCGCAGCGTCGGGCAGAAACGTGAAGGCCTCGCGCTCGGGGAAGCGCTGGGCCGCCGCGCGAATCAGCGCATAGGGGCTGCGGTGCGGCGCGGCCTGCGCCAGCGGGGTGCGTTCCAGCCGCTCGATGTCGGCCAGGGTGGCAAAGGGCTGCATGGCGGGCGCCTCAGGCGTCCAGGCCGAGCAGGCGCACCGCATTGCCTTTCAGAATGCCGGGCATCACCTCGGGCTTGAAGCCGGCGACCTCAAAGTCTTTCATCCAGCGCTCGGGCGTGATCAGTGGGTAGTCGCTGCCAAACAGCACGCGGTCCTTGAGCAGCGTGTTGGCGTACTGCACCAGCTGCTTGGGGAAGTACTTCGGGCTCCAGCCCGAGAGGTCGATCCACACGTTGGGCTTGTGCGTGGCCACGCTCAGCGCTTCGTCCTGCCAGGGAAAGCTGGGGTGGGCCATGACGATCTGCATGTCGGGGAAATCGATCGCCACATCGTCCAGGTGCATGGGGTTGCTGTACTCCAGCCGCAGGCCGCCACCGCAGCGCATGCCCGAGCCGATGCCGCTGTGCCCGGTGTGAAAGATCGCGGGCAACTTGTGCGCGTTGATCACTTCATAAATGGGCCAGGCCATCTTGTCGTAGGGGTGGTAGCCCTGCACCGTGGGGTGGAACTTGAAGCCTTTCACGCCCTCCTCTGCGATCAGCCGCTCGGCCTCGCGCGCGCCCATCTTGCCCTTGTGCGGGTCGATGCTGGCGAAGGCAATCATCATGTCGCTGTTCTCGCGCGCGGCCTGCGCGATTTCTTCGTTCGGAATGCGGCGGCGGCCCAGCTTGGACTCGCTGTCCACCGTGAACATCACCAGCCCGATTTTCTTCTCGCGGTAATACGCAATCGTCTCCGCAATGGTGGGCCGGCGGTTGCTGCCGAAGTACTTGTCGGCGGCGCGGTCGTACTCCTCGCCGTAGTTGTCAAACGGGTTGCGGCAACTCACTTCGGCGTGGGTGTGGATGTCGATTGCGAGGAGGTTCTTGTGGTCCATGAATGTCTCCGGTACCTAGGGTAAACACGGGGTCGGTTTTCGACCGGTGCGCTTGTTTTGGTTATTGTTTATAACAATAATGCGGGCTCACTTCAAGCACACAAACCCGACGCTCCGGGGCCGAGACACCGAGAACTTTCATGCCCATCCACTCGAACGACATCAGCCTGAGCCTGCAAGGCGAATCCAGCGAAATCGCGGTCATCACACTGACCCGCCCGGCCAAGCGCAACGCGCTCAACGACGGCCTGATCCTCGCGCTGCGCGACATCTTCCAGGGCATGCCCTCGGGCGTGCGCGCAGCCGTCATCCACGGCGCGGGCGACCACTTCTGTGCCGGCCTGGACCTGTCTGAACTGCAGGAGCGCGACGCCGGCCAGGGCCTGCACCACTCCCGCATGTGGCACGCCGCGCTGGACTGCGTGCAGCAAGGTCCGGTGCCCGTGGTGGCCGCGCTGCACGGTGCGGTGGTGGGTGGTGGCCTGGAGCTGGCCAGCGCCTGCCACATCCGCGTGGCCGATACGTCTTCCTTCTTCGCGCTGCCCGAAGGCTCGCGCGGCATCTTCGTGGGCGGTGGTGGCTCGGTGCGCATTCCGCGCCTGATCGGCGCCGCGCGCATGGCCGACATGATGTTCACCGGCCGTGTGTACAAGGCCGAAGAAGGCGAGCGCATTGGCCTGGCGCAGTACCTCGTGCCCGAAGGCACGGCGCTGGAAAAAGCCATGGAGCTGGCCACGCGCATCGCCAGCAATGCACCGCTGACCAACTACGCGCTGATGCACGCCCTGCCGCGCATCGCCGAACAACCGGCCGACCAGGGCTTCTTCACCGAAGCCCTCATGGCCGCCATCGTGCAGAACGCCCCGGAAGCCAAGGAGCGCGTGCGAGCGTTTCTGGAAGGCCGCGCGAGCAAGGTGAAGCGCGACTGAGGTCGCGCCCCCCCCGCGCCGCCTGCGGCGTCACCCCCCAGAGGGGGGCGATGCCAGCGGCCCGGCAAAGCCGGTTCCGCGGCATCTCTGGAATGAGACACGCGACTCGAGTAAGTGATCGATAAAGAAAAGCCCGAGAGAGACATGAGCCAGAACCCCACCGCGGCCGCCCGCTACCGCCCCCTGAAGTTCGGTGTCACGCGCGCCACGCTGCGCGACGGCGACACCGGCGTGCACTACCTGAGCGCTCAGCAAGACCTGCCTGCTTTCCCCGCGCGCATCACCGACCGGCTGGTGCACTGGGCGCAGACGCGGCCCGAGCAGACCTTGTTTGCCCGCCGCACGAAAAACGCGGACGGCTCCACCGGCGACTGGCGGCACATCACGTTTTCACAGGCGCTCGACGCGGCGCGGCGCATTGGCCAGGGCTTGCTCAACCGCGGCCTGTCCACCGACCACCCGGTGCTGATCCTGAGCGAAAACGACCTGGAGCACGCGCTGCTGGCGCTGGGTTGCATCTATGCCGGCATTGCCTATTGCCCCACCTCGCCCGCTTACTCGCTGGTGAGCCAGGACTTCGACAAGCTGCACCACGTGGTCAAGACGCTCACGCCCGGCCTGGTGTTTGCCAGCGACGCGCACCGCTACAGCCGCGCCATGCTGGCCACGCTCGGCGAAAGCGTGGAACTGGTGACGACCGAGGGCACCGTGCCCGGCCGCGCCACCACCTCGTTTGCCTCGCTGCTCGCCACCGAGCCCACCCCGGCGGTGGACGCCGCCATGGCCGCCACGGGGCCGGACACCATCACCAAATTCCTCTTCACCTCGGGCTCCACCAAGATGCCCAAGGCCGTGATCAACACGCAGCGCATGTGGTGCGCCAACCAGCAGCAAATGGCCGAGTCGATGCCGGTGCTGGCCGAAGGCCCGCTGGTGCTGGTGGACTGGCTGCCCTGGAACCACACCTTTGGCGGCAACCACAACGTGGGCATGGTGCTGTTCCATGGCGGCACCCTGTACATCGACGACGGCAAGCCCACGCCCGCCCTCATGGGCGAGACGCTGCGCAACCTGCGCGAGATCGCGCCCACGGTGTACTTCAACGTGCCCACCGGCTTCGAGGCGATTGCGAATGCCATGAAGACCGACGACGCCCTGCGCAAAAAGCTGCTGTCGCGCGTGCAGATGTTCTTCTATGCCGGCGCCGCACTCGCCCAGCCGGTGTGGGACGCGCTGCACGCAGTGCAGGAGCAGGAAGTGGGCGAACGCATCGTGATGGGCACGGGCCTGGGCATGACCGAGTCCGGCCCCTTTGGCATCTTCGTGACCAGCCCCAACGTGAAGGCCGGTGACCTGGGCCTGCCCACGCCGGGCCTGGTGCTCAAGCTGGTGGACACCGACGGCAAGACCGAGGTGCGCTACAAGGGCCCGAACATCACGCCCGGCTACTGGCGCATGCCCGCCGAGACGGCGGACTCCTTCGACGAAGAAGGCTTCTTCAAGACCGGCGACGCGGTGAAGTGGATCGACGAGACCGACATCCACCAGGGCCTGAAGTTCGACGGCCGCATTGCCGAAGACTTCAAGCTGGCCACCGGCACTTTCGTGAGCGTAGGCCCGATGCGCGCCAAGATCATCGCCGCCGGCGCTCCCTACATCCAGGACGTGGTGCTCACCGGCCTGAACATGAAGGAAGTGGGCGCCATGGTGTTCCCCACCGGTGCGGTGCGCGCGCTCAGCGGCATGGGGCCCGAGGCCTCGCTGCACGACGTGCTCAACAGCGCGCCGGTGCTCGCGCATTTCCAGGGCGTGGTCAATGAACTGGCCAGGCACGCCACCGGCAGCGCCAGCCGCATTGCGCGCCTGTGCCTGCTGGCCGACCCGCCCACCATCGACCGCGGCGAGATCACCGACAAGGGCTCGATCAACCAGCGCGCGGTGCTCGCGCACCGGGCCGAAACCGTGGAGCGCCTGCACGCCGACACGCTGCACGCCATCCTGAAACCCCAGTAAAGCGACCACCACATGGCAACCCGAGGCTTCTTCAACGCGTTCGACGACGTCTGGCTGCTCGACGGCGTGCGCACCCCCATGGTGGACTACTGCGGTGCGCTGGGCCACATCTCGCCCACCGACCTGGGCATCAAGGCCGCGCGCGAGGCGCTGGCGCGCGCAGGTGTGCCCGGCGATCACATTGGTTCGGTGGTGGCGGGCAACATGGCCCCGGGCGACTTCGACCAGTTCTTCCTGCCGCGCCATATCGGCCTGTACGCGGGCGTGCCGGTGGAAGTGCCGGCGATCATGGCGCAGCGCATTTGCGGCACCGGCTTCGAGCTGTTCCGCCAAGCGGGTGAGCACATCCAGGGCGGCGCCTGCGACGCGGCGCTGGTGGTGGGCACCGAGAACATGACGCGCAACCCCATTGCCGCCTTTGACCACCGCACCGGCTTCAAGCTGGGCGCGCCGGTGGGCTTCAAGGACTACATGTGGGAAGCGCTGAAAGACCCGGCGGCCGGCATCAACATGATCCAGACCGCCGAGAACCTGGCGAAGAAATACGGCATCACCCGCGAAGAAGTGGACGCGTTTGCTTCGGCCTCGTTTGCCAAAGCCGTGGCCGCGCAGCAAAGCGGCTTTCTGGCGGGCGAGATCGTGCCGGTGGTCACCGAGAAGTTCGAGCTGGCCGGCTACAAGCCGCGCGGCATCAGGCTGCAGGGCAAGCTCACCGAAGTGGCCACCGACACGCACCCGCGCGTGTCGCCGGTGGAGGTGCTGGCCAAGCTGCGCGCGGTGTTTGAAGGCGGCGTGCAGACCGGTGGCAACAGCTCCGCACTGGTGGACGCGGCCGCGGCCTGCGTGGTGGCCTCGGGCAGCTACGCCAAGGCACACGGCAAGAAGCCGATGGCGCGCGTGGTGGCCGCAGCCGCCGTGGGCGTGCCGCCCGAGATCATGGGCATTGGCCCGGCACCGGCCATTCGCCTGCTGCTGGAGCGCGCCGGCCTGCAGCTGAGCGACATCGCCCGCTTTGAAGTGAACGAAGCCCAAGGCGCACAGACGCTGGCGGTGGCGCGCGAACTGGGCATGGACCTGGACCGCCTCAACGTCAACGGCGGCGCCATTGCGCTGGGCCACCCGCTGGCGGCCACCGGCGTGCGCCTCACGCTCACGCTGGCGCGCGAACTGCAGCGCAGCGGCCAGCGGTACGGCATCTCCAGCGCCTGCGTGGGCGGTGGCCAGGGCATGGCACTGCTCATCGAAAACCAAAACGCTTGAACAAAAGGACCACACCATGAACATTCAAGGACACGCCGCCCTCGTCACCGGTGGCGGCTCGGGGCTCGGCGAAGCCACGGCGCGCGAGCTGGCGCGCCTGGGCGCCAAAGTGGCCGTGCTCGACGTGAACATCGACAACGCCCGGCGCGTGGCCGCCGACATTGGCGGCGTGGCGTTGGCTTGCGACATCACCCACACCGAGAGCCTGCAGCTCGCCATCGACCAGGCCGCTGCGGCCCATGGCCCCGCCCGCATCCTGATGAACATTGCCGGCATCGGCAGCGCCAAGCGCGTGGTGGCCAAAGACGGCAGCCCCGCACCGCTGGAAGACTTTGCCAAGGTGATCCAGGTCAACCTGATCGGCACCTACAACGCCAGCCGCCTGTTTGCCGCCGCCTGCGCGAAGCTCGATCCGCTGGAAGACGGCGAGCGCGGCGTGATGGTGTTCACCGCCAGCGTGGCCGCGTTCGACGGCCAGGTGGGCCAGCAGGCTTACAGCGCCTCCAAGGGCGGCCTGGTGGGCATGACGCTGCCCATGGCGCGCGACCTGGCACAGCACGGCATCCGCGTGTGCACCATTGCACCGGGCCTGTTCAGCACACCGCTGATGAAGCAGCTGCCCGAGCCGGTGCAGGCGTCGCTGGCCGCCAGCATTCCGTTCCCGCCGCGCCTGGGCAAGCCCGAAGAGTTCGCGCAGCTCGCGGCACACATCGTCACCAACACGCACCTCAATGGCGAAGTGATTCGCCTGGATGGTGCTTTGAGAATGGCCCCGAGATGAGCAAAGTGGTTGTGTACGAAGTCGAAGTGATGTTTGGCGACTGCGATCCCGCCGGCATCGTGTTCTTTCCGAACTTCTCGAAGTGGATGGACGCGTCCTCGCTGAACTTTTTCGTCAAGTGCGGCGTGCCGCCCTGGCGCGAGCTGAAGAAAACGCGCGGCATCGTCGGCACACCGCTGCTGGAGATCCACACCAAGTTCTCGCGCCCGGCCACCTACGGCGAGCGCCTGCAGATCCACACCAGCGTGACCGAATGGCGCGAAAAAGTGTTCATGCACAAGCACGTGGTCAAGCGCGGCGACGAGGTGCTGTGCGAAGGCACCGAAACGCGCGCCTTCGTGATCCACCCGCCCGAGACGCCCGACCGCATCAAGGCCATTCCCGTGCCCGAAGACATCAAGGCCCTGTGCTCTTGAGTCGCACCCTGTTCCCTGCCCTCGCACCTTTTCACCACCCAGAAGGAGACCTCGAATGAAAGCCGTCAAAACCCTCATCGCCGTGGCCGTCACGGCCCTGGCCAGCACCGCTGCACTGGCCGACATCAACATCGGCGTGAGCCTCTCGCTCACCGGCCCGGGCTCCGGCCTGGGCATTCCGATGCAGAACCAGCTCAAGCTGTTCCCCGCCAGCATTGGCGGTGAAAAGGTCAACCTGATCATCCTCGACGACGCCACCGACCCGGGCAAGGGCGCGGCCAACGCGCGCCGCTTCGTGACCGAAGACAAGGTGGACATGATCATCGGTTCGAGCATCACGGCCGTGGCCGCTGCCATGAGCGACATCGCCACCGAAGCAGGCACCGTGCAGCTCACCGGCTCGCCCGTGGGCCTGCCGCCCGGCAAGGACAAGTGGGTGTTCCGCCTGCCGCAGTCCAACACCGTGATGGGCCACGCCGTGGTCGAGCACATGAAGAAGCAGGGCATCAAGACCATTGGCTTCCTGGGCTACACCGACGCCTACGGCGAACAGTGGCTCAAGGAAGTGACGCCGCTGCTGGACCAGGCCGGCATCAAGATCATTGCCACCGAGCGCTTCGCCCGCACCGACACCAGCGCCACCCCGCAAGCCCTGAAGATCACCTCGGCCAACCCCGACGCCGTGCTGATCGTGGCCTCGGGCAGCGGCGCGGCCATGCCGCACATGGCCATGATCGACCGTGGCTACAAGGGCAAGATTTACCAGACGCATGCCGCCGCCACGCAAGACCTGATGCGCGTGGGTGGCAAGGCCGTGGAAGGCGCGTTCGTGGTCTCCGGCCCGGCCGTGATCGCCGAGCAGTTGCCCGACAGCCACCCTTCCAAGAAGGTGGCGGTGGACTTCGTGCAGAAGTACGAGAAGGCCTACGGTGCCAACTCGCGCAACCAGTTCGCCGGCCACTCGTACGACGCGCAGATCGTGCTGGAGAAGGTGGTGCCCGTGGCTCTGAAGAAGGGCAAGCCCGGCACGCCTGAATTCCGCGCGGCGCTGCGCGACAGCATGGAAACCATGGGCCGCACCATCTTCTCGCACGGCGTGATGAACTGGACGGCCACCGACCACTGGGGCTATACCAACGAAACCGGTGTGATGCTCAAGGTGGTGGACGGCAAGTTCAAGGTGGAGTAACTCCCCCCTGCGCCGCTGACGCGGCTTCCCCCCTCTGTGGCGCGCCTTCGGCGCTTCGAGGGGGGACGACACCTCGGGCCGGCGGAGCCGGACCCTTGGTGTCCCTGGTTTTTTTGGCGATCCCTCATTCGGGGCGCCCTCTTTCTCTCGTTGAGGGTTCTATGGATTTCTCCATTGCCAGCATTCTTTTGCTGGACGGCTTGACCAACGGCGCGGTGTATGCGCTCCTGGGTCTGGCCATCGTCCTGGTGTTCACCGTCACCCGGATCATCTTCATTCCCCAGGGTGAGTTCGTCGCGTATGGCGCGCTCACGCTGGCGATTTTTCAAACTGGCAAGGTGCCGGGCACGGTGTGGCTGTTGCTGCTGCTGGCCGGCGTGGCCGCGCTCATGGAGCTCTCCAGCCGCTGGCAGCACCACCGCAACGCACTCACCGCCTTCAAGGCCGCCGGCCGCACGCTGGCGCTGCCGGTGGTGGTGTCGCTGGTGGCCATCTGGGCCGCGCCGCAGCAGTTTCCGCTGTGGGTGCAGGCCGTGCTGAGTGTGGCGGTGGTCACGGTGTATGGCCCGCTGGTGTACCGCGTGGCCTACCAGTCGCTGGAAAGCGCCACGCCGCTGGTGCTGCTGATCGTGTCGGTGGGGGTGCACTTCGCCATGACCGGGCTGGGCCTGGTGTTCTTCGGTGCCGAGGGCTTTCGCAACCCGGCCTTCTGGGACGCGCGCTACACCCTGGGCCCGGTGATGCTGTCCGGTCAGGCCATCATCACCTTCGCTGCGGCGGTCGCGCTGATCGTCATGCTCTGGCTGTACTTCGAGCGCTCGTTGCGCGGCAAGGCGCTGCGCGCCATCGCGGTCAACCGCACCGGTGCGCGCCTCATGGGCATTTCGTCGCAGGCTTCCGGCCAGCTCACCATGACCATGGCCGCCTTCATCGGCGCGCTCTCGGGCCTGCTCATTGGCCCGACCACCACCGTGTTTTACGACTCGGGCTTCCTGATCGGCCTCAAGGGTTTTGTGGCCGCTGTGGCCGCCGGCCTGGCCAGCTACCCCGGTGCGTTGGTGGCGGCCCTGGGCGTGGGCGTCATCGAAGCCTTTGGCTCGTTCTGGGCCAGCGCCTTCAAGGAAGTGATCGTGTTCACCCTGATCCTGCCCGTCCTGCTGTTCCGCTCACTGCGCAGCAAGCATTCCGACGAGGACCACTGAAATGGCAAAAAATCAAAATCTGGGGCTGCTGGTTCTGGCGGCAGCGATTCCCTTGATCGCCGTGCTGCCGCTGCCTGACTTCTGGATCACGCAGCTCAACTACATCGGCATGTACAGCATGACCGTGCTGGGCCTGATCCTGCTCACCGGCGTGGGGGGCCTCACCTCGTTCGGGCAGGCGGCTTTCGTGGGCATTGGCGCCTACACCACCGCATGGCTCACGCTCAACCTGGGCATGTCGCCATGGATCACGCTCTTCATCGGGCTGGGCCTCACCGCGGGCAGTGCGCTGCTGGTGGGCCTGATCACGCTGCGCATGTCGGGCCACTACCTGCCGCTGGCCACCATCGCTTGGGGCCTGTCGCTGTACTACCTCATGGGCAACCTGGATGCGCTGGGCAAGTACGACGGCCTGCTGGGCATCAAGAGCCTGTCCATTGCTGGCTACGACATTGGCCAGGGCCGTGCCTTCTTTGTGCTCACATGGGTGATCCTGCTGGCCTTCGTGGCCGCGCTGCTGCACCTGCTGGACTCGCGCGCGGGCCGCGCCATCCGCTCGCTGAAGAGCGGCTCGCAGATGGCCGAGGCCATGGGCATCAGCACCTTCCGCTACAAGGTCACCATCTTCGTGCTGGCCGCGCTGTTTGCTTCTGTGGCGGGGTGGCTGCTCGCGCACTTCCAGCGCACGGTGAACCCCTCGGCCTTCGGCCTGAAGATGGGCATTGAATACCTCTTCATGGCGGTGATCGGTGGCGTGGGCCATGTGTGGGGCGCCATCGTGGGCGCCGGCCTGATCCGCGTGCTCGAAGACCAGCTGCAGGTGCTGCTGCCCAAGCTCATGGGCACCAGCGGCAGCTACGAAGTGATCGTCTTCGGCATTGCGCTGGTGGTGGTGCTGAAGTACCTGCCCGATGGCCTGTGGTCGATGGTGGGCAAACGCATGCCGCAAAAGCCCCGCACGGTGGACTGGCAGAACGCCGCCGCCCTGCCCGAACGCGCCAAGCCGGCCACCGGTGAGCTGGTGCTCGATGTGCAGAAAGCGCGCATGCAGTTTGGCGGCCTGGTGGCGGTGAACGACATCAGCTTCCAGATCCATGCCGGGCAGATCGTGGGCCTCATCGGCCCCAACGGCGCGGGCAAGTCCACCACCTTCAACCTCATCACCGGCGTGCTGCCGGCCACCAGCGGCGTGGTGCAGTTCCAGGGCGGCAACGTCATCGGCAAGCCTTCACGGGCCATTGCGCAGCTGGGCATGGCGCGCACCTTCCAGCACGTGAAGATGATCCCGGACATGACGGTGCTGGAAAACGTGGCGCTGGGCGCGCACACCCGCGGCCGCAAAGGCGTGTTGCCCGCCATGCTGCGCACCAACCGCACCGAGGAACGGCAGCTGTTCCGCGAGGCGCAGCGCCAGCTGGAGCGCATCGGCATGGGCGAGTACCTGCACGAGCAGGCCGGCAACCTGGCCATGGGCCCCCAGCGCCTGATGGAAATTGCCCGCGCCCTGTGCGCCGACCCCACCCTGCTGCTGCTCGACGAACCAGCCGCCGGCTTGCGCCACAAGGAAAAGCAGGCGCTGGCCGGTGTGCTGCGCCAGCTCAAAAGCGAAGGCATGAGCATCTTGCTGGTGGAACACGACATGGACCTGGTGATGCAGATCTGCGACCACCTGGTGGTGATGGAATTCGGCACCCTGCTCACCCAGGGGCCACCCGAGCAGGTGCAGCAAGACCCGAAAGTGCGCGCCGCCTACCTGGGAACGGAACACTGACATGAGCAACCCCATTCTTCAAGTCAAGGGCCTGCGCGCGGGCTACGGCCGCGCCGAGGTGCTGCACGGCATCGACATCGAGGTGCAACCCGGTGGCGTGATCACCGTGATCGGCCCCAACGGCGCGGGCAAGTCCACGCTGCTCAACACGCTCATGGGCATCCTGCCCGGCCAGGGCACGATCACGTTTCGGGGTGAAGACATCACCGCACTCACGCTCGAAGAGCGCGTGATGAACGGCATGGCCCTGGTGCCTGAAAAGCGCGAGCTCTTCGGCACCATGCCCGTGGAAGACAACCTGCTGCTCGGCGGCTTTCGCCAGATGCGGCTGGGCAATGCGAAATGGCGCAGCAAGCTCGACGACGTCTACAGCATCTTCCCGCGCCTGCAGGAGCGCCGCACCCAGCTGGCCGGCACGCTCTCGGGCGGTGAACGCCAGATGCTCGCCGTGGGCCGCGCGCTCATGTCCAGCCCCGACCTGCTCATGCTCGACGAACCCAGCCTGGGCCTGGCGCCGCTCATCGTGCGCGAGATCTTCTCCATCATCGAACGGCTGCGCCAGACCGGCGTGACCATCGTGCTGGTGGAGCAAAACGCCCGCGCCGCGCTGCAGGTGGCCGACCACGGCTATGTGCTGGAGATGGGCGAGCTCAGCGCACAAGGCCCGGCCAGCGAACTCGCCAGCGACCCCCGCGTGATCGAAACCTACCTGGGCACCGCGCGCAAGAGCGCGTGATGCCTTGAAGCCCTGCATCCCTGTAGCCCACCCGCCCTGATCGGAGACACCTCATGAAGCAGTCGACACCCGTTGCGCGCCTCACCCTGCCTGCCGCCCTGGGCTTGGCGCTCGTGGCTTGCGGCACCGCCCCTTCGGTCACGGCGCCCCCCAAACCGTCTGCATCGCTCAAGGCCGCGTCAGGCGCCAGCCTGGGCCAGTGCGAAGCGCTCGCAAGCCAGTTCCGCTTTGAGCAGACGGCGATCGATTCCGCCGCGCCCGTGGCCGCCGGCGGGCTCATGCTCGCCGGGCAGCCGGTGGCGGCGCACTGCCTCGTCAAAGGCAAGATGCACGTGCGCAAAGGCAGCGACGGCCGCGACTACGCCATCGGCTTCGAGATGCGCCTGCCCCAGGCCTGGAACGGGCGCTTCTACTACCAGGGCAACGGTGGCCTGGACGGCGCGGTGCGCCCGGCCGAAGGCGCGCTGGGTGGCGGCCCCGTCACGGGCGCGCTGGTGCAGGGCTTTGCCGTCATCAGCTCCGATGCCGGCCACACCGGTGCGCAAACCCCGGTGTTCGGCCTGGAGCCCCAGGCCCGCCTGGACTACGGCCACCAGGCCGTGGCCAAGCTCACGCCCATGGCCAAGGCGCTGATCGCGTCGGCCTACGGCAAAGGCCCCGACCGTTCCTACATCGGCGGCTGCTCCAACGGCGGGCGCCACGCCATGGTGGCCGCTGCGCGCCTGGGCACGCAGTACGACGGCTACCTCATTGGCGCGCCCGGCTACCGCCTGCCCAACGCCGCGCTGGCGCAGCTCTGGGGCGCACAGCGCTGGGCGCCGCTGGCCACACCCGGCGCCACCGTGAAGCACCCGCTCAACCCCAACGCCACCATTCCGGACCTGGGCAGCGCCCTGCCAGCCGCCGAGCGACAAACCGTGGCCCGCGCCATCCTCAACCGTTGCGACGCACTCGACGGCCTGAAAGACGGCCTGGTGCACGCCACACAGGCCTGCCAGGCTGCGTTTGACGTGGTGCGCGACGTGCCCACCTGCAGCGGCCCGGGCAACGGCAGCTGCCTCAGCCCCGCACAAAAAACCACGCTGGCCCAGGTGCAGGCCGGTGGCAAGGCCGCCAACGGGCAAGCCATCTACAGCGCCTTCCCGCACGACCCCGGCATCGCGGGCAGCAACTGGGCTACCTGGAAGTTTGTCAACGCCGTGGCGCTGGACCCGCTGTCGGTCGGCACCGTGTTCACCGCCCCACCGGCCGCACCGGTCAACTTCGCCACCGCCAACATCGACGCCCTGCTCGGCGCGGTGGCCGCCACGAGCGACACCTACCGCGAATCGGGTCTGGCGCTCATGGGCCCACCCGGTCATGAGCGGCCCGACAACCTGCTGCCCTTGCGCGAACGCGGCGCCAAGATGGTGCTGTACCACGGCGTGAGCGACCCGATCTTTTCGGCCGAAGACACCCGCCAGTGGGTCGAGCGGGTGAACCGCTCGCAGGGTGGCCAGGGCGCCGACTTCGCGCGCTATTTCCCCGTGCCCGGCATGAACCACTGCAGCGGCGGCCCCGCCACCGACCAGTTCGATCTGCTGTCGCCGCTGGTGAAGTGGGTGGAGCAAGGCGTGGCCCCGCAAGCCATTGCGGCGAGCGCGCGCGGCGCCGGCAACCCCGCTGGCGCCAACACCGAACTGCCGGCCGACTGGTCGCCCCAGCGCAGCCGCCCGCTGTGCGCCTACCCCACTGTGGCGCAGTACAACGGCACCGGCCCGGTGGAAACCGCGTCCAGCTTCACCTGCCGATGACCCACGCCCGCCCATGAACAGTTACCAGCCCCAAGCCGAGCGCCACGCCTTTGTTTTGATGGAGGTGTTGCGTGCCCCCAGCGTGCTGGCCGAACTGCCCGCGCTGGCCGAACACGCCGACGCTGCCTTGCTCACGCAGGTGGTGGAAGAAGCCGGCAAGTTTGTGGAGGAGGTGATCGCCCCGCTCAACCGCGAAGGCGACGAAGTGGGCGCGCAGTGGAAGGCCGGCGCGGTGACCATGCCGCCCGGTTTTCGCGACGCTTACCAGGCGTTCTGGCAAGCCGGCTGGCCCTCGCTCGCCTGCGCCGCAGAAGACGGTGGCCAGGGCCTGCCCACGGTGCTCGAAGCGGTGCTGCACGAACAGCTCAACGCCGCCAACCACGGCTGGACCATGGCGCCGGGCCTGCTGCACGGCGCCTACGAATGCCTGCGCCACCACGCCAGCGACGAGATCAAGGCGCGCTACCTGGGCAAGCTCGCCTCGGGCGAGTGGCTGGCCACCATGTGCCTGACCGAACCCCACGCCGGCAGCGATCTCGGGCTGGTGCGCACCAAGGCCGTGCCGCAAGCCGACGGCCACTTCGCGCTCAGCGGCACCAAGATCTTCATTTCGGGTGGCGAGCACGACCTCACCGACAACATCGTCCACCTGGTGCTCGCGCGCCTGCCCGATGCCCCGCCCGGCCCCAAGGGCCTCTCGCTGTTCCTCGTGCCCAAGTTCCACGAAGACGGCCAGCGCAGCGCCGTGCAGTGCGAACGCATCGAAGAAAAGATGGGCCTGCACGGCAGCCCCACCTGCGTGATGCGCTTTGACGAGGCCCGCGCCGCGATCGTGGGCGAGCCCGGCAAGGGGCTCAACGCGATGTTCGTCATGATGAACGCGGCGCGCCTGCTGGTGGGCCTGCAAGGCGTTGGCCTGCTCGACGCTGCCTGGCAGAAGGCGCACGCCTACGCGCAGGAGCGCCGCCAGATGCGCGCTCCCGGCAGCGCCAGCAAGGCCGGCGAAGCCGATGCCATTGCCCAGCACCCGGCCATGCAGCGCATCCTGGACACCCAACGCGCGTGGGTCGATGCCGGGCGCGTGGTGGCCTACCGCACCGCCCTGGAGCTCGACACCCAGAAACACCACCCCGACGCCCAGCGGCGCGAGGCGGCCGCGCGCTGGTGCAGCCTGGTCACACCGGTGCTCAAGTCGGCCTGGACCGAACAGGCCTTCACCGGCGCCAGCGCCTGCCTGCAGGTACTGGGTGGGCACGGCTACGTGCGCGAGTGGGGCATCGAGCAACACGTGCGCGATGCGCGCGTGGCCATGATTTACGAAGGCACGAACGAGATCCAGGCCATCGACCTGCTGGTGCGCAAGACCCTGCCCGACGGTGCCAGCGCGCTGCAGGCCCTGCTGGCCGACCTGGGCGACGATTTGCGCGCCCTGCCCGAGGCCGGGCGCACGCGCGAGGCGCTGGTGCGCTTTGCACTGTTTGTGCGCGACCGCCTCGTGCCCGAAACCCGCAGCGCCACCGATGCGCCCGAGCGCCCCTACTGGCTGGCCGACGACTTCCTGCGCGCCACCGCGCTGCTGCTCATGGCCTGGGCCTGGGAGCGCGTGGCCGCCACGCCGCAAGCGCCTGCCGGCACCCCGCAAGCCGCCAACGCCTTCTGGCGCTGGGTCTGGCCCGAGTTCGACATGCGCCTGGGCATGCTGAACGCCACCCTTTCCAGCTGAGGCACCGCACCATGTCCGACGCCTCCGTTGCCAACGCCCTGCGCCGCCCCCGGGCCGGGCGCAAGACCCCGGCTGCACCGCTGGATGCCACCGCGCCCGCCCCGGAAAGCAGCGCCAGCGCCGCGCCGGAGATCGACACCGGCTTTCTTGAAACCCTGCTGGGCTACAACGCGCGCCGCGCAGCCCTGGCGGTGATCGGCGTGTTTCTGCGCCGCATGGAGCCTTACGGCATGCGGCCGGTGGACTTCTCGGTGCTCTCGGTGGTGGCGCACAACCCGGGCGTGACCTCGCGCCAGATCTGCGCCGCGCTCGACATCCTGCCGCCCAACCTCGTGGGCATGATCAAGAGCCTGCACAAGCGCGGCCTGATCCTGCGCAAGCCCCACCCCACCGACCGGCGCGCGCAAGGCCTGCACCTCTCGGCCGCCGGCCAGCGCCTCTACCGCGAAGCGCAGGCCACCGCCTCGCAGCTGGAACAAGACGTGGCCGGCCGGCTCTCGCCCGAAGAACTGCAAACCCTCATTGGCCTGCTGCGCAAGGTGTACCGAGGCTGAGCGCCACAGCGCTACGGCCTGGGGAACAGCTCGCGGCGCGCGGCATCGGTGATCGCCGCCACCGCCGGGTTTGAAATGCGCCGCTCGATAGAGATGGCGTAGAACTCTTCCATGAGGTCGGGCGCCGAGCCCAGCCGCGCCACCTGGAACTGCGTCTCGATCTCGCGCGCCAGGATCGCAGGCCCTGCAAACACGCCAAACCCCTGCCGGCCAAACGCCTTCGTCAAGGCGCCATCGTCGAACTCGGCCACGATGCGAGGCACCACACCCTGCCCGGCCAGCCAGGCATCGAGCCGCGGGCGCAGCACCGACTCCACGTCCGGCATCAGCCAGGGCAGCTCGCCCAGGCAGCGCGGGAAGCGCGCGCGCGCCTGGCGCAGCGTCAGCCCTTCGCGCTGAAGCAGCTCGGGCGACGCAAAAAAACACACATCGGTGCGCCCCAGCAAATGGGAAAAAGCCTTCACGCTCAGCCCGGCCGGCATGGGCACGTCCGAGATCACGAGGTCCAGCCGGTGCACCGCGAGCTCGGCCAGCAGGGGCGTGAGCTTGCCCTCCATGCAGATCAGGCGCGTGCCCTCTTCCCCCATGAGCGCCGGCTCCAGCACATGGCACGCGATCGACTTGGGCACCGAATTGACGACACCCACCCGGAGGCTGCCCAGCCCTGTGCTTTCCTGCCCCTTGTGCAAGGCCTCCTGCAGCGCCGCGCCCGTTGAAAAGATGTCGTCGGCAAACCGCTGCACCATGCGCCCGGTGTCGGTCGCCTCGACGCCACGGCCCACCTTGCGCAACAAGGGCTTGCCCAGGCGCTGCTCCAGCAGCTTGATCTGCCCGCTCAGCGTCTGCGGCGTCAGGTGCAGCTGCGCGCTCGCCCGCGCGATGCTGCCCAGGCGCAGCACGGTCCAGAAGTAATACAGGTGCTTGTAGTTCATGAAAAACCCATCGAAAAACCCATCGGTTTATTCGATGGGTTTTACCTCAAAACCGAATTTATACCGAAGCAACAAGCCACTACAGTCAGGGCCAGCTCAACCGGGCTGGGTGCATCTGCGGCCAGGTCGGCTCTTCAGTCAGGGAAAAAAACATGTCCGTGGATGTCGTCGTTCTCTTCTTCGGACTGGGTCTTGCTGCGCGCCTGGCAGGCAGCGAACTCAAAGTCCCGCAGGCCCTCTACGAAACCCTCTCCATCTACCTGCTGCTGGCCATCGGCCTCAAGGGCGGCGTGGAAATCAGCCGCCAGCCGGTGCAGGAGCTGTTGCCGCAGGTGTTCGCCTGCGTGGCATTGAGCTTCGCGATTCCGTTTGCCGTGGTGCCTGTGCTGCGCCGGCTGGGTTTCTCTGGTGTCGACAGCGCCAGCCTCGCAGCCCACTACGGCTCGGTCAGCGTGGTGACGTTTGCGGTGGCCACGAGCCAGCTTCAACAGGCCGGCATTGCCTACGAGAGCCACGCGGCGCTGTGGGTGGCCCTGATGGAGGCGCCAGCGCTGCTCTCGGCCATTTACCTGGCGCGGCGCGGCGGTGCCGGGCCGATCGACTGGCGCCACCTCTCGCGCGACGTGCTGGCCGGCCCTTCGGTCATGTTGCTCGCCGGTGGTCTGGTGATTGGCGCCGTGATGGGCGAAGCCGGCACGGCACCGCTCAAAACCGTGTTCGTGGACCCGTTCAAAGGCGTGCTGGCCTTGTTCATGCTCGAACTCGGGCTGGTGCTGGGCGACCGGCTGGCCGAGGTGCGCCGCTTCGGCTGGCGCCTGCTGGTGCTGGGCACCACCTTGCCCCTGGTGCTGGCGGTGGCCGGCGCGCTGGTGGGCAAGCTGCTGGGCCTGAGCACCGGGGGCGTTGCGGTGATGGCCACCCTGGCCGCCAGCGCCAGCTACATCGCCGCACCCACCGCCATGCGCATCGGCCTGCCCCAGGCCAACGCCGGCTTGTCGATCGCCGCCGCGCTGGGCATCACCTTCCCGTTCAACATCTTCCTGGGCATCCCGCTGTACGTCTGGTTCGCGGGTTGGCTGGCCTGAACGCAATCCGGGTAAATCCGTAGCCATGGTCTTTGCGCCACATTGCTGCGGCGCACGCAGCTAGCAAACGGGTAGCGCGCCGCTTTCCTGCCTATAGTGGGCGAGCCGTCAGGGCCGCCCCAGGAGACCGCGCATGAGTGCCAAGGACAACGCCGCTGTGATCCAGCTGTTCGACCTGCTGGAGTCGCGCTATGCGATGCGCGTGATCTGGGCGCTGAGCGACGGCCACCCCCAGACCTTCCGGCTGCTGCAGGACAGCGTCGGCGGCGTCACGCCCAACACGCTGAACACCCGCATCAAGGAGCTGCGCGCGGCCCGACTGGTGGACCACAGCGGCAGCGGCTACCGCCTCACCACCCAGGGCGCCGAGCTGGCGCGCCGCCTGACCGAGGTGCAGCAGTTCGCGGGCAAATGGTCCCAGCAGCAGGCGCGCGCGGTGTCCGCCGCCAGCCAGCCCCACGCCGGGACATAGAATCACGGCCCTGGACCCGCCGCCTTGCGTCGGCAGCGTCCCCGGTGGCAGAAGTGCCACCCCCACCCCTTGAATCCGGGCCAGCTGGCCCCAATTGCCTCGCATGGCCGCCTTGGCCGTCGACTTCACGCCCTTCGGAAACCCATGAGCCAGACGCCCCACCACCCCGACCACCCCGATCAGAACGCGCCCGTGAGCCCCGAAGAGGCGCTGGCCGCCGAGGCCGCCAACCAGGCCGATGCCTCCGCCGCCCTGACGCAGGAGGTCTCGAACCTGAAGGCGCAGAACGCCGACCTGGCCGACCAGTTCCTGCGCGCCAAGGCCGAGGCTGAAAACGCCCGCCGCCGCGCCGAGGAAGAAGTGAGCAAGGCGCGCAAGTTCGCCGTGGAAAGCTTTGCCGAAAGCCTGCTGGCCGTCGCCGACAGCCTGGAGGCCGGCCTGTCCATCCAGGAAGCCACGCGCGAACAGCTGCGCGAAGGCTCCGAAGCCACCCTGAAACAGCTCAAGAGCGCGCTGGAGCGCCACAAGGTGCTGGAAATCAACCCCGCCCAGGCCGCCAAGTTCGACCCGCACCAGCACCAGGCCATCAGCATGGTGCCGGCCGACCAGGAAGCGAACACCGTGGTCGCCGTGCTGCAAAAGGGCTACCTGATTGCCGACCGCGTGCTGCGCCCGGCCCTAGTGACGGTGGCCGCGCCGAAATGACAGCCCGGCGCACTTGAAATATTCACCGGTTATCCACACCTTCTACACATCGTTTTTCACATTTTCATTTTTCGCATCGGAGCAACAACATGGGACGAATCATCGGCATTGACCTGGGCACCACCAACTCGTGCGTGTCCATCATGGAAGGCAACACCACCAAGGTGATCGAGAACGCCGAGGGTGCGCGCACCACGCCCTCGATCGTGGCCTACCAGGAAGACGGCGAGGTGCTGGTCGGCGCATCCGCCAAGCGCCAGGCCGTGACCAACCCCAAGAACACGCTGTACGCGATCAAGCGCCTGATCGGCCGCAAGTTCACTGAAAAGGAAGTGCAGAAGGACATCAACCTGATGCCCTACTCCATCGTGGCCGCCGACAACGGCGACGCCTGGGTGGAAGTGCGCGGCAAGCAGATTTCTGCCCAGCAGGTCAGCGCCGACATCCTGCGCAAGATGAAGAAGACCGCCGAGGACTACCTGGGCGAGCCCGTCACCGAAGCCGTGATCACCGTGCCCGCGTACTTCAACGACGCGCAGCGCCAGGCCACGAAAGACGCCGGCCGCATTGCCGGCCTGGACGTGAAGCGCATCATCAACGAGCCCACCGCCGCAGCCCTGGCCTTTGGCCTGGACAAGCAGGAAAAGGGCGACCGCAAGATCGCGGTGTATGACCTGGGTGGCGGCACGTTCGACGTGTCCATCATCGAAATCGCCGACGTCGATGGCGAGAAGCAGTTCGAAGTGCTGTCCACCAACGGCGACACCTTCCTGGGCGGCGAAGACTTCGACCAGCGCATCATTGACTACATCATTGGTGAGTTCAAGAAAGAGCAAGGCGTTGACCTGTCGAAAGACGTGCTCGCGCTGCAGCGCCTGAAGGAAGCCGCCGAGAAGGCCAAGATCGAGCTCTCCAGCTCGGCCGCGACCGACCTGAACCTGCCCTACATCACCGCCGACGCATCGGGCCCGAAGCACCTGAACATCAAGCTCACGCGCGCCAAGCTCGAAGCCCTGGTCGAAGAGCTGATCGAGCGCACCATTGCGCCCTGCCGCATGGCCATCAAGGACGCCGGCATCAGCGCCTCCGACATCCACGACGTGATCCTGGTCGGCGGCATGACCCGCATGCCCAAGGTGCAGGAGAAGGTCAAGGAGTTCTTCGGCAAGGAGCCGCGCAAGGACGTGAACCCCGACGAAGCCGTGGCCGTGGGTGCTGCCATTCAGGGCCAGGTGCTCTCGGGTGACCGCAAAGACGTGCTGCTGCTCGACGTGACCCCGCTGAGCCTGGGCATCGAGACCATGGGTGGCGTGATGACCAAGATGATCACGAAGAACACCACGATCCCGACCAAGTTCGCGCAGACCTTCTCGACCGCCGAAGACAACCAGCCGGCCGTGACCATCAAGGTGTTCCAGGGCGAACGCGAAATTGCCTCGGGCAACAAGCTGCTGGGCGAATTCAACCTCGAAGGCATTCCGAGCGCACCGCGCGGCATGCCGCAGATCGAGGTGTCGTTCGACATCGACGCCAACGGCATCCTGCACGTGGGCGCCAAGGACAAGGGCACCGGCAAGGAAAACAAGATCACCATCAAGGCGAACTCCGGCTTGTCCGAAGAAGAGATCCAGCAGATGGTGAAGGACGCCGAGCTCAACGCCGCCGACGACAAGAAGAAGGTCGAACTCGTGCAGGCGCGCAACCAGGCCGAGGCCATGGTGCACAGCGTGAAGAAGTCGCTGGGCGAGCACGGTGACAAGCTCGAAGCCGCCGAGAAGGAAGCGATCGAAGCCGCCGTGAAGGACGTGGAAGAAGCCGCCAAGGGCGAAGACAAGGAAGCCATCGAGGCCAAGACCGAAGCCCTGATGTCGGCCAGCCAGAAGCTGGGCGAGAAGGTGTACGCCGCGTCGCAGGCCGAAGCCGCTGCCGCAGCGGGTGGCGCCGACAGCGCAGCCGCCCAAGGCAGCAGCAAGCCGGCCGACGACGACGTGGTCGACGCCGAAGTGAAAGAAGTGAAGAAGTCCTGATCGACTGAGCGCCCTCGATCATCCGCCGCGTCAGGGCAACCTGCCGCGGCGTTTGTGTTCCAACTGAACCGCAAAAGACCATGGCTAAACGCGATTTTTACGAAGTGCTGGGCGTGCCCAAGAACGCCGGCGACGACGAGATCAAGAAGGCGTATCGCAAGCTGGCGATGAAGCATCACCCCGACCGCAACCAGGGTGACGCGGCCAAGGCCGCCGAAGAGAAGTTCAAGGAGGCCAAAGAGGCCTACGAGATGCTGTCCGACCCGCAAAAGAAGGCCGCCTACGACCAGTACGGCCACGCGGGCGTGGACCCCAACATGCGCGGCGGCCCCGGCGGCGGCGAAGGCTTTGGCGGTTTCTCGGAATCGTTCGGCGACATCTTTGGCGACATCTTCGGTGGCGCGCGCGGCCAGCGCGCGGGCCGTCAGGTGTACCGCGGTGCCGACCTCTCTTACGCGATGGAGATTTCGCTGGAAGAAGCGGCCGCCGGCAAGGAAACGCAGATCCGCATTCCTTCGTGGGACAACTGCGAGGTGTGCAGCGGCACCGGCGCCAAGCCCGGCACCAGCGTGAAGACCTGCCCCACCTGCCACGGCCAGGGCTCGGTGCAGATGCGCCAGGGCTTCTTCAGCGTGCAGCAAACCTGCCCCACCTGCCATGGCCAGGGCAAGATCATTCCCGAGCCCTGCACCGCCTGCAGTGGCCAGGGCAAGATCAAGAAGCAGAAGACGCTGGAGATCAAGATCCCTGCCGGCATCGACGACGGCCAGCGCATCCGCAGCACCGGCAACGGCGAGCCGGGCCAGAACGGCGGCCCCTCGGGCGACCTCTACATTGAAGTGCGCCTGCGCAAGCACGACATCTTCGAGCGCGAAGGCGACGACCTGCACTGCCAGGTGCCCGTGAGCATGACCGTGGCCGCCCTCGGCGGCGAGATCGACGTCCCGACCCTCGCCGGCAAGGCCACCATCGACCTGCCCGAAGGCACGCAGAGCGGCAAGACCTTCCGCCTGCGCGGCAAGGGCGTGAAGGGCGTGCGCAGCAGCTACCCCGGCGACCTGTACTGCCACGTCGCCGTGGAAACGCCGATCAAGCTCACCGAGCATCAGCGCAAGCTGCTCAAGGAGCTTGACGAGTCGTTCAAGAAGGGCGGCCACAAGCACAGCCCGAACGACAAGGGCTGGTTCGAGAAGGCGAAGTCGTTCTTCAGCTGAACGCGTACCCCTCAAAAAAAGCGACGCCACGGCGTCGCTTTTTTTGTGCGCTACCGCCGCGCGCGCCGGTGCAGCCGGTAAGCGCCCCAGCCGGCCAACCCCACCAGCAACCAGAGCAACAGCGCCAGCGCCGCCATCACCCACTCGCTGCCCGCGTGGTGCACCACCAGCCCGTCAAAGTGGTTGCCTTCTTCGTTGAACGGCAGGGTGGCCTTCTCGATCGCCCAGGCCGACACCAGTGCAGCGGCCATGGCCAGCCCAAGGGCCAGCAGCCCCAGTGCGATGGACCCGATCCGGCTGCGCAATGTCATGTGAATTCCCTGTGTGGTGCCGCTGGCGACGGCGTCCCCGCACTGTATCGCTATGCTCGAGTTCGCCACGGCCGTTCGAACACCCTTCAACCATGACACTCTCCACCTACCTCCTCTACGTTGCAGCCGTTGCGTTGCTGATCGCCACACCCGGGCCCACGATGCTCATGTGCATGACCAATGCGCTGAACCACGGCCCGCGCCGGGCGATGACCTCTGTGGCCGGCTCGGTGAGCGCCGTGCTCGTGGTGATGGTGCTGTCGGCGATGGGCCTGGGCGCGTTGCTGGCCGCGTCCGAAACAGCCTTCACAACGGCCAAGCTGATCGGCGCCGCCTACCTGGTCTGGCTGGGCATCAAGACCTTTCGCACCGATGCGTCGCCCATGACGGTTGACGACCATGCCACCGGGAAACCGCGTCGCTCGTTCTATCTTCAGGGCCTGCTGGTGGGCGCCAGCAACCCCAAGGCCTTGCTGTTCTTTGCGGCGTTCTTCCCGCAGTTCCTGAACCCCGCCGCGCCCATGGCACCCCAGTTCACCATCCTCGCGTTGACCTTCATGGCCTTTGAGTTCGCCGTGCTCACCACGTGTGCGCTCAGCGTGTCGCGCCTGGCGCCTCTGCTGCGCCAGAGCGGCCCGATCCGCTGGGTCAATCGCATTTGCGGCGGCCTTTTCACGCTGATGGGTGGGCTGTTGCTGTTCACGCGGCGAAGCGCGTGATGCACACGTGGGAATGACTTCTCGTTCTCAGCCACATCGATAGGGCGCTGACCGGAGCTGAGCGGCCGATGCGCAGTGAGGCTTGCAGCGGCTGCGAACCTAAACCTGCCGCAACTGACATCGTGCTTTCGGCCATGAGCAGCTTGCTGACTTCTTCCATGGCGGGCGCCCGCCGTACGCGTCTAGCGGTTCGCTGGAATTACAGCTTGACTCCATAGAAATGTGGTTTGATTGTCCGCATACTAATGGCGATGTAAAAGGCCGCAGCGCCTGAGGAGTGAATGTGCAATCTGCAAGATCGTTTGATGTTTTTCTTTCAGCAATTCTGCTGGTGATAACTGCAACACAAATGATGTATGAATTGAGCCGGGGGACTTTACTGGTTATTTTATTGACCTCGATAAATTTATTAATAATAAGACGAGTCATTGGTGCCAGGACGTTAAACGAAGCGCTCTCTTGGATGCGCTTTCATCAGCGTACGGCATTTTATTTGTTGTTTGTATGGGTTTCGCTTGCAGTGCTATCCGGGTATTTAATTTTGTTTGGATATATGGGATTATTAGAAGCAGCCGCCCTATACTTCTTTGCGGCTCCACTTTATTCAGCGATTGTATTGCTCGGTCATACTGCGCTTAAGTTTCTTTCGAATTTGTTTGGATCAAGAAAATAGCGCATTGAGACAGTTCACCGGGTAGATAAGGCCAGAGATTAGGATTCGCGAGCGTCTGGCAAAGCCGTACTTTTTCTCGCGCTTCCAACTTCTCCAATGAGAAGCTTGACTTCATCGAGAGCATGTTATCGCCCTTGCGCCTTGGACGACTTTTGTTCGGATCGCATTGAAAGACTGAAGCGGGCCCACCGCATTCGGATGGCAACTTGACGACAATACCTAGTGTGCAGCTAAAGCGGACTTACAAAAAGTTAAGTTTGTATAACACGTTAGGGGAGCTATGAAGATCTTGCTTTCAATTGGGGCGGCCTTACTGGGAACCATAATTCTTGGCCTTGCATTGCCAGCCATTATTCCCGGGTGCACCTGCGGGTTTCCTGCGAGTGCATGCCGTGGGTGTGGGGGACTTGTTGGGAACGCCCTCGGTGACTTTTCGGGTACCTGCCTCATCTTGGGGGCTATGGGGTTGGTTGCGTTCATGTGGTTTGGAATTCCGCTCCTGGTGATAGGTCTTCTCGTTCGGGGCGGCTACAGATTCTTCAGTAAGAATAGCGGTAACCAGGTTTGTGTTTTGTATGAACCCCGCCGTTTGCTTGGTGCGCCAAGCAGTGCGAACGATAGCGACTGCTTTGGAGCACTGCGAAAGTCGACTTTCAGCCTTCACTTGACCTTGGCCACGATCGAGTGAACTGCCGCTTCCGGCCGAAGACCGCCATCTTAGGTTGCGCCAAACCTTCCTCGTACCAGGCCATCTGAGTTCTTCAGCAGAGCCCAATTGACCGCGTTTCCGGGACCGGGTACACACTTCGGCATAGGGTGCGCGGCCCCGCACCTATCCCCCTCATTGCCAACATCGATTGGCCTGGATCGATAGTTTTTGTCAAACTAGCGGCCTGTTTCGATTGCCCCAGGAGCTTGCCGCCATGACCGAACTGATCCGACAAGTCCGCCCCGTCTGGGCGCAGGTGCAGCAGATGGAGTTGCCCCTGCCACCGCACGCCTTGCGCAATGCCCTGCTTGCCCTGGGCACCGGCCTGCTGCTGATGGCGGGCCTGGCCTCGCTCAGCACCTTCTGGGCGCCCACCCGCGCCTGGTGGGAAGCGGCCGAGCACGGCAGCGCCATGGCCGCTGGCGTGCAGGCCTCGCTGCTGGCGGCGGTGGCCACGGCCGTGGGCGCCCTGCCGGTGTTTCTGGTGCAGCGCGTGAGCAAGCTGCAAGAAGCGGCGCTGCTCTCGTTCTCCGCCGGGGTCATGCTGGCGGCTGCCATCTTTGCCTTGCTGCTGCCCTCGCTGTCGGCTGGGCAGGCGCTGTTTGACGGCGGGCGCATCGGTGCGGCGGCGCTCAGCGGCGTGGGCCTGGCGCTGGGCATGGCGCTCATGCTCGCGGTGGACCGCTTCACCCCGCACGAGCACGCGGTGCTGCCACCCGCTGCCGCTGGCCACGCGGTCGTGCACAGCGCCAACGCCGTGCACGCGGCCAAACTCATGGTGCTGGCCATCCTCATTCACAACGTTCCTGAAGGCCTGGCCGTGGGCGCGGCCTACGCCGGCCCGCAAGACACCGCAGGCGCTCAGGCCGGCGCTTCGGTGGCGCTGGCCATTGGCCTGCAGAACATGCCTGAAGGCCTCATCGTGGCCATGGCGCTGCGCACGCTGGGCCGCAGCGCCGCGCAGGCCTGGGCAGTGGCCGCACTCACCGGCCTGGCCGAGCCGCTGGGCGCCATCCTGGGTGTGGCGGTGCTGGGCAGCGTGCCTGCGTTTTACCCGCTGGGTCTGGCGCTGGCAGCCGGTGCCATGCTGTTCGTGGTGAGCCACGAAATCATTCCCGAAACGCACCGCAATGGCCACGAAACGCTGGCCACCGGCACGCTGCTGACAGGGTTCGTGCTCATGCTGGTGCTGGACGCAATGGCCAACTGATCCGCAAGCCATTGACCCAGCGCACGCCGGTCACACGCGACCTGGCGCAGATCCTGTTGATTCCAGAATCAGTCCGCAACGATCTTGTTGGCCTTGGCCACCTGTCCCCACTTTTCGGTTTCGGTGCGGATATAGGTCGCGAACTGGGCGGGCGAGCTGGCCACCACCACGGCACCCAGGTCTGCTAGGCGGCTCTTAACATCCGCTTGGTTCAGGATGTCGATCAGGCTCTTGTTGAGCACATCCACAATGGGAGCGGGTGTACCGGCTGGTGCGACGATGCCGCCCCAGGAGGCGGAGTCAAAACCCGCCAAGCCCGATTCGGCGATCGTGGGCACCCCTTCAAGCGCAGGAATCCGCTGGTTGCTGGCAATGCCCAGCGCCTTTACCCGACCGGCCTTGATGTGAGGCATGGCGGCGACGATCGTCGTGAACATCATGGAGACACGGCCTGAGACCACGTCCATGAGTGCAGGGCTGTCCCCGCGGTAGGGCACATGCAGTGCGTCAACCCCGGCCATGCTGGCGAACAACGCGCCGGTGAGGTGATTCGACGAGCCGTTGCCAGCCGATGCGTACGTATGTTTTCCGGGGTTCGTCTTCAATTCGGCCAGCAACTCCGGCATGTTCCTGGCCGGCATGCCCGGACCCGCAACAAGGACGATGGGCACCAGTGTCGTCTGGGTGACGGCGGCAAAACTCTTGACAGTGTTGTAGGTCAGTTTGGGGTAAATGCTCTGGCTGATCGCATTGGGACCGACGTTGGCCATCAGCAGCGTGTAGCCGTCCGCTGGAGAGCGGGCAACGGCATCGGCTGCGATGTTGCCATTGGCGCCAGGTCTGTTCTCAACGATCACAGACACCTTCAATGAAGCTTGCATCTTCTCGGCCAGGATACGTGCGGTCACGTCAGACGCACCGCCAGGAGGGTACGGCACAACAATCCGGATGGCGTCTTTCGGAAAGGTGTTGGCGCGCGCCGGCATCGCCAGCGTGGCGATGGCACTCAGGATGCCAGCGGTCGCCAGCCTGCGGTTGATGGGATGGTTCATGTCAGTCTCCTCGGGGTTGGGGTAGATGGACGTCGAGCCCGGGCTCAACGGGGTTGCTGTTTCAGAAAAAGGACCGCGCCTCGTGCCAGCGGCTGCACCGTTCTGGCGTAGACCGAAAGCCAGCCGTTGTCGGCGGGCATGGTCCAGACCACCAAGCGGCTTCTTCTTTCGTCCAGTTGCACGTTGTCCACCAGCAACTGGACTTCCTTCAACTGGCTGTCGACGGCGATCTCGTCACCGTTCTCGACCAGCGCTATCGGGCCCCCGGCCTTGGCCTCGGGGCAGACCTGACCTACGGCGATACCACGGTTCAAACCGGAGAGCTGCCCGTCCGTCACCACGGCGACGGTTTTGCTCAGGCCTGCGCCATCGACGGCGGCTACGAATGATGAGGCCAGCGCCATGCCGGGCCCGCCAATGGGGCCCATGCCGCGCAGCACCGCCACGGTGCCTGGCACCAGTTCACCGCGCCGAAGTGCGTCGATGGCATCTTCCTGGCTCTCGAAGACCAGAGCCTTGCCCACGAAGCGCGTGGTCTTCTCAACCGCGTTACCCACCTTGTAGATCGCACCTTCCGGCGCGAGGTTGCCCTTCATGATGAGCAGGGAGGGTGTGGTTGATATAGGGTTGTCCAGCGTACGGACGTGGCTCGACACCTTCAAATCCATGGATGCCACGTTACCGATGGCGGACTGGCCCGTCACGGTCATAGCGTGTGGGTTGAGCAGGCTCTCAAGACGCTTCATCAGGCCGGCCGTGCCTCCGGCCTCTTCCAGATCCTCGATGCGCGAATCGCCATTGGGCCGCACCGCTGCAAGCATAGGCACCGAGGCGCCGAACCTGTCGAAAAGTTCATACACATCGACATCGGCCTGTGCCTCTTCCGCAATTGCCTGCAAGTGGCGAACCGTGTTCGTGGAGGCACTCACCGCCAGCGCCACCTTGACCGCATTTTCGAAGGCCGCAGGGGTGAGGATCGCGCGCGGCCGGAGGTCTGCGTGGATCATGGCGACGATGCGCGCGCCTGTAGCCCTAGCGAACTCGAACATACGTTCGGAGTTGGCCTCCACCGGCGTGGAACCCGGCAGAGCCATGCCCAGGGCTTCGGCTGCTATGTGCATCGAGTTCGCTGTGCCCATGCCGGCACAAACACCCGGCCCGCGCACCGCCTGATCGCACATGCCGGAGAGGTCACCGAGGGTCATCTCGCCGGTCGCGACCTTCCCCACGCTTTCGAACACTTCCTCGATGTCGACCCGACGGCCCTGATAGGTGCCGCTGGGCTGATAGCCGCAAGCCAGGAGGATGGTGGGAATGTTCAGGCGACCGGCCGCCATCATCTGCGCTGGCGCTGTCTTGTCGCAAGAAGCCAAGCACACCATGCCATCGAGCAACGCCCCCTCCACCTGAACCTCGATGTCGCTCACCACCAAATCCCGCGAGGGCAGGATGTAGCGGCCCTGCCGGCCCGCGCTGGTGATGAAGTCGGACGGTGCCGCGGTGCGGATCTCCAGCGGCACGCCGCCGGCTGCACGGATCGCCTCCTGCACGACCCGGGAAACCCCATCGAGGTGGCTGAAGCAACTCGACAAGGCAGAAGAAGAGTTGACGATCGCAATCTTCGGCTTTTCCAGATCAGCGTCAGAGAGGCCGAGGGCCTTCCATTGCGCCTTGCGCAAAGCCCAGCGGGAAGTACCTGGCTCGAAATTGCTTCTCAGTGGGACCGGAATATTCATGGGTTGGTCTCGATGATGGCGCCCCGCGCCTGCAGCGCATGGCGAAGTTTCTGGGGTGAGATGTCTGCTGGCCGACACGCCTGGTCGACCGCCGTGGCGGCAGCCACGCCTGCGGCCTCGCCCATCGCGAAGCACTGTGCGGTAACGCGGATGGAAGCCTGCGCGGCATGGTCTGCCGACGCACAGCGGCCGGCGACCAGCAGGTTGTCCACGCCTCGTGGCAACAGGCTTCGGTAGGGAATCTGAAAATGTCCGCCCTCTTCCAGCCACACCCACTTGGTGGCCCGTCCGGCTGCGTGGTCTTCCATGGGCCAAGCGCAGCAGGCGATGGCGTCCGGAAAGCGGGCCAAGCCAAGGACGTCTTCACCCGTCAACACGTACTCACCAAGAATGCGGCGGCTTTCGCGGATGCCGATGGCAGCGCCCGTGTCGACCACGCGAGCACGCGCGTAACCAGGCACATACTGTTTGAACGCCTTCTCGTAAAGGAGCACCTGCTCCCGGCCCAGGCGCTCCGCCTTCGTCAGTTCGCTGCTCGACAGTGGATGAGGCGCGGCACCATCGAAGCTGACCTTGGTGATGTTTAGGTGCACCAACCCGGATCGCTCCATGAAAACGCCACCCGCGGTGCGAGGCAGGTCAAACCCATCTTTCACCGCTCGTTCGAGGTGCTGATGCAAAGCGGCCCGGTCGGTGCGCGCAACCGCCTTTGCATCCACGTCCATCATCCGGAACATCGCCGTGGGCTGTTGGAGGTTCTCGAGATCGAGATCGAAAGGAACGTCCGACCTGGCGCACAGGTCCGCGTCGCCCGAACAGTCAATGAACTGACTGGCCCGGATGGCCACGCGACCCTCGCGCGTCTCCACCAGCACGTGCGTGAGGTGCTCATCCTCCCTTGCCACACCGACCACCAGTGAATGCAGCATCACGTCCAGGCCATCGATCGCGGTCAGGCGATCCAGCGCTACTTTCATCTTGAAAAGGTCATAGGGCAGCGATGCGGTCTTGAGCCAGTGCAAGATCTCACCGCGGCCTCCGAGCTGGTCGAGCTCGCGCACCACCTGTTCCACAAAACCCCCGACGACAGGCGTGACCTCGCGGCCCTTGACCGAATACAGGCCACAGATGCTGCCCAGACTCACCGTGGTGAGCGTGCCCCCCAGGAAGCCGTAGCGCTCGACTAGCGCAACACTCGCACCGCACTGGGCCGCCGACACCGCGGCAGCCACCCCTGCTGCACCGCCGCCGACCACGCAGATGTCGACGTCCATCGCCACCGGCGTTCGGCGCTCGGGTTCTATAAGGTCGGAAATGAATTTCATGAATACGTAGTCATTTTGCTGGAAAAGAAAAGCCCTTGATGTGGGCTGAAATTGATCAGCATTTCGCTGAATACGTATTCATTGTAGCGTCAACAAAGCGCAAAGATAGCGAGGGTTAACCACTAGTCCCTCGGATGACAAGGTCGTTGTGGAGCAGCGCGCGCTCCGTGGCCCCTGTCTCGCCGTCCAGACGCGCCAGGAGTTTGGAAACCGCCACCTCGGTCATTACCTTCAGCGGTTGGCGAACGGTAGAGAGGTTGATCGCGCGCCAATTGGCCATGGGAATGTCGTCGTATCCCACGACCCAGACATCCTGAGGCACCCGTCGACCCATGGCGCGCAGCCCATCGACCGCGCCGATGGCCAGCACGTCGTTCGTACAGAACACTGCGTCGATCCGCGCGTCCATGGAGAGCAAGGCCTGCGCGGCTTCGTAGCCGCACTGGTAGGTGTATTCGGATGCACGGATGTGGCCTGCGTCAGAAAGCGGCACATTCCGCTCCAGCAAATGGGCACGGTAGCCCTTCTCGCGATCCCTGATCGTGCTCGCGCCCACCGGCCCCGAGATGAGCCCCAGCTTCCCGCGCCCTTCGCGTACGAAGTACTGCGCCACCGCGGCCCCTCCTGCCTCGTTGTTGCTGCTGACCTGGTCGAAGGCGTCGTCGTCCACCATCCGGTTGAGCAGCACCACGGGACGTTGCGCCTTCAGCCGGGTCAACAGGCTGGTCTCGGCGGCCGTGGCTGTGGCGAAAATGACGCCATCCACCGCACCCTCGCCAATGGATCGCAACAGGCGATCCTCGAACTGCGGCACCGACTCCCAAACGCTCATAAGCAGGCCGGCTCGGTGGAGTTCTTCGGAAAGCAGTTGCAAGAGTTGCGGGTACAGCGGGTTGGAGAGTCGTGCCACCACCACTGCAATGCTGTTGCTGCGGAGGGTCTTCATGGAACGTGCCGCAGCACTGGGGTGGTAGTTCTGCTCGCGGATAACGTCCAGCACGGTGCGTCGAGTCTCCTCTCGCACGCCGGGTAGCCCCTGCAGCACCCGAGAAACGGTGGCTTGCGACACACCTGCAAGCCGTGCGATGTCCGTGCTAGTGAGACGTTTTTGGGCGTCTGTCTTCATGTGACGAGCATATCGCAGCGTCGCGTGCGATTGCGGCGCCTATCATCAGCGCAGGCCATGCGCCGCCCCTCGCACATTTCCTCACATGGGCGCGGCGAACCCAGCCCACCGATACGACTCGAACCCGTATGAACAGACACACCCCTTTGCTCCTTTCCACCGCCCTGCTCGCCTCCACCGCCTGGGCACAAAACGCCAACCCCGAGTTTTACGCCTGCCTGAACACCCTGCGCGCGCCCGCACGCGCCGTGGGTGTTAGCGACGCCACCTTCACGCAGCACACGCAGGGCCTGCAGCCCGACATGAGCGTGATCGACAAGCTGAACTTCCAGCCCGAGTTCCGCACCGCCATCTGGGACTACCTCGCGGGCCTGGTGGACGACCAGCGCGTGGCCGAAGGCACCGCGATGCTGGCTCAGCACGCCGACACGCTGGCGCGCGTGAGCGAGCGCTATGGCGTGGACCCGGCCACCGTGGTGGCGGTGTGGGGTGTGGAAAGCAACTTCGGCCAGACCTTCGGCAAATCGCCGCTGGTGCAGTCGCTGGGCACGCTCTCGTGCTTTGGCCGGCGCCAGGCGTACTTCCGGACCGAGCTGTACGCCACGCTGCGCATCCTGCAGGCCGGGCACATCGCGCCCGAGCGCCTGGTGGGCTCGTGGGCCGGCGCCTTTGGCCACACGCAGTTCATGCCCAGCACCTTCGAGCGCCTGGCCGTGGACTTTGATGGCGACGGCAAAGCCAACCTGATGGACAGCACCCCCGACGCGCTGGCCTCCACCGCCAACTTCCTGGCCAAGGCCGGCTGGCAGACGGGCCAGCCCTGGGGGTTTGAAGTCAAGCTGCCGTCGGGCTTCAACACCAGCAACGAAGGCCGCCGCACCAAACGCACCATGGACGACTGGGCCGCGCGCGGTGTGCGGCGCGTGGACGGCAGCGCCCTCCCCGCCATGGGCAGCGCGGGCCTGCTCACCCCCGCTGGCCCGCAAGGCCCGGCGTTTCTGGTGCTGCGCAACTTCGACGCCATCTACAGCTACAACGCGGCCGAGAGCTACGGCCTGGCCATCGCACACCTCTCCGACCGGCTGCGCGGTGGCGGCCCGTTCGTCACGCCCTGGCCCACCGACGACCCGGGCCTGTCGCGCGCGGAGCGCCGCGAAGTGCAGACGCTGCTGATCGCGCGCGGCCACGACATCGGCGAGGTGGACGGCATGCTGGGCGACAAGAGCCGCGTGGCGATCCGCGCCGAGCAGACCCGCATGGGCCAGGAGGCCACGGGGCGCGCCGGGCAGAAGCTGCTGAAAGCGCTGCGCGGGGGCTGAGGCTCGCGCGCTGCAAGTGCGCGTGACGTCGGCGCGGCTCAGCTGTTTGGGTGTCCGCTAAAGTCTCGCCGATGAAGCTGCTGCTGATCGACGACCATCCGCTTTTCAGTGTGGGATTCGCCCATGCCTTGAGCCAGGCTGGCGCCGGCGTCGAGGTGCTCACCGCGGCCACCCTCTTGGAAGGGCTGGCGCACGCTGCGGCCCGGCCCGACATCGACATCGTGCTGATCGACTACCGGCTGGGCGCCACCGACGGCCTGGAGGCGCTGCGTCATTTCGGTGAGCGCTTTCCCCTGGTTGCGCGCGTGCTGATTTCTGGCCATGAAGACCCGGCGCTCGCGCAGAGGGCGCGTGCTGCCGGCGCCAGTGGCTTTCTGGGCAAGTCGGCGTCGATTGCGGCGCTGGTGGAAGGCCTGCAGCGCGTTGCCCATGGTGACGTGGTGTTTGACGATGCGGCCATACCCATCAAGGCCGGGGCCACGGCGCGCCAGCTGGAGGTGTTGACCCTGGTGGCTCTGGGTCACCCCAACAAACGCATTGCGCTCGAACTGGGCATTGCCGAACGCACAGTGAAACTGCACGTCACGGCGTTGCTCGAAGCGCTGGGAGCCAGCAACCGCACCCACTTGCTGGTGCGGGCACGCGAGCAGGGGCTGCTTTAGATGCGGTGGCCGCGCGCGCGTGCCTGGCTGGAGGGGCTCGAAGCCGAGCAACTCGACCATCTGTTTCGATTCACGTCCCTGACGGCACTGATGACCACGCTGGCGGCCCTGATCCTTTACGGGGCGTTGCGCAGCGGTGAAGGTTTCGATGCTGCCGACGGCTGGATGCTCGCGATTGTGGTGGTCAGCGTGGCGCGTATGGTGGGCGCACGGCGCTACCACCGCCTGCGTCCTGCTGGCGATCGGCTGCACCGCTGGGCTGCGTGGGCGTTCGGCACGATCTTGCTGCAAGGGCTGCTGCTCGGCTCGCTGAGCCTGATCTGGCTGGAGCCGGCTGCGCCAGAGGTTGAGTCGCTGCTGCACATCGTCGTGGCGACGATCGTCATTGGTGCCACGGTTCCCCTGCCGCCCTTCTATCCGGTGTTTGTCGCCTTTGTCGTGTCGGTGCTGGGGCCATTGGCCTTGCGTGACGTATGGATTGCCGACACCTACCACCTGACGCTGGCTGCACTCGTGGTGGCCACCGGTCTGTACACGTTGCAAGGCGGGCGACGACAGGCGCAGGCCCTGGCCCAGACGCAGGCCGAACGGCGCAAGAACGCTGCGCTGATCGAGGCCTTGCGGCTGGAGAACCAGCGCGCCGAGCAGGCGCACGACGCCAAGGCGCGCTTCTTTGCCGCTGCCAACCACGACCTGCGCCAGCCCTTGCACGCCATGGGTTTGCTCGCCCACTCGCTCCTCCAGGGCAGCGCGGCCGCGCGCACCGACGAAGTGCCAGCCCGGCTGGTGGAGTGCGTGGACAGCATGGCGCATATCGTGGACGAACTGCTCGAACTCGCGCAGGTGGATGTGGCCGGTGTCGTGCCACGGCCCGAAGCAGTCGCACTCGACACCCTGCTGCGCGAGGTCGTGCGCGCTCACGAACTGCCGGTCCGACACAAAGGCCTGACCCTTGAGATACACAGCAGTGAACTCACGGTGTTGACCGACCGCCGTCTCACCACCCGCGTGCTGGCCAACCTGATGTCCAACGCCATTCGCTACACAGAGCGGGGTGTGGTGCGACTGAAGAGCCGGGTGCTGGGGGGGCGTGTGGAGGTCTGCGTTGAGGACACTGGCATCGGCATCGCGGCGCACGAGCTGCCTCGCATCTTCGAGGAGTTCTACCAGGTGGGTAACCCGGCGCGCGACAGGCGACTGGGCGTCGGGCTGGGTCTGGCCACCGTGAAGCGCCTGAGCGATCTGCTGGACTTGCGCGTGCAGGTGCAGTCCACCCTCGGCCAAGGCAGCGCCTTCCACATTTCGCTGCCGCTGCACGACGCCACACCACCCGCCATCGATTCGTACATCGCGCAGCGCGACGCACTGCTGACTCAGCGCCGCGTGCTGGTGATCGAAGACGACGCAGACTCGCGTACGGCCCTTGTCGCACTGTTGAACGCTTGGGGGTGCGAGGTGCGATCGGCCGAAGATGTGACCAGCGCCAGCCAGCGTCTGGCGGAGGGATTCCAGCCTGAAGCGGTCATCGCCGACTTGCGACTCGCGGGCGGCGCAAGCGGCATTGAAGCGGTGCACGCCGTGCGAAGCACCCTGGGCAATGCTTTGCCTGCGCTGCTGATCACGGGCGATGTGGGCGAAGCGCAGACGCAGCGCGCGCAGGAAGCGGACTTGCGCCTGCTGGCCAAGCCCGTCAAACCGATGCAACTGCGCGCCTTCCTCGGCCAGACCTTCGGCACCTGACAGCGGGCGCGTCCCACCTGCCCTTTGGGTCTATTCCCACCCGGGAGACAGCTGCCTAGCATCGAAGCCGTTTCCACCACCACTCCAGGAATGACTCGAATGCTTCAAACCAACACCCTCGCCATTGCGCTGGCAGCGATCTTCGTCCTCAGTGGCTGCGGCAGCATTGCCAGCTCCACCAACAGCCTCTCCGACGACCGCCTCAAGTCGGAAGCCGCAGGCTCGATTGGCCTGTCGCCCGGCGAGCTGGCGCTGCTCAACCGTCGCACTGAAGGCACCAACACTTTCTATGCCGTCAAGGCGCGCGATGGCAAGGAATACAACTGCGTCATCAACGGCGGCAACCTGCTCAGCTTTGGCATGACCAACCCACCCAGCTGCAAACGCAAGGGCAGCTGAACCCCGTGCCTTTCAAGCCAGATCGGAGCCTTGCGATGCGTCATCTGCCCCAACTGGTTGGCCTGTGCCTGCTGGCCAGCCTGAGCAACACCGCGATGGCGGGCTGGGTGCTGTTCCACCAGCAAGGCCAACCCGGGCAGCGGGAAGCCTATTTCGCCGAGATCACGCGCACGACCGAGCGCACCGAGGTAGACCAGATGCTCGGCTCGGGAAACGGCGCACAGGCCAGGACGAGCGTCTGGGAAATGCCTGTGATGGTGGTTCACGAATCGGCCAACGCGCCGGAATGGACCGAGTTGAAGCTGCAGTTCGAGTGCCTCAACAAATACCGGGCATTGACATACAACGAAGCCAGGAATGCGGCGAAGGCCCGACAAGAGGGCAAGCCGCAGAGCCCATCCCTGATCGCCGAGGGATGGAACGATCCGGGCCGATGGAACGATCCGGTCAACATGCGCATTGCCGCGCGCAGCTACACGGTGCCCAGGGTCGACTTGTCGAACCGGCCGCTGGCAGAAACCCCATGGGCGAGGGATGCCCGGGCGCCGATGATCAAGGCGCAGAAACTGGCCTGCCAGGACGAAGATGTGCGCAACGCGCTGCAGGCCGCCATGGCCCAGGGCTCGTTCGACGTGAGCCGGTTCAACACCGAGCTGCAGAAGATCGGCCTGCTGGAGCCGGTGTATCCACTCGAAGCCAAAACTGGCGTTGCCTTGCTCGACCTGAGCTGGAACGTGCTGAGGAAGGGCAGCAAACGACCAGACCCTTCTGGCTTCTGGGTGAAAAAACTCAGCCCCCAGGACCGGGCCCGCAACGAAGCGCAGTACGCCGCCATCCAGAAGCAGATGGACGAGGCGGTGCAGAAGACCAACGAGCGACACCTGCCGCAAATCCGCAAGATGCAGGCCGAACAGGCGTTTGTGGAGGCGGCCGCCAAGGTGCGCGGCCAACGTTCGCTCAACAACATGGAGGCTGCCGCCGTGATGGCGTGGCTCGCTTATGAAGAAAGCGAAGTCGCCGCGCGAATGGGGGCTCCGGTGATCACGCAGTCGGGCAGCCTCAAGTTCCTGGGCTACAACCAGTCCTTTGACAACTCATCGGCGATGGTCCACGTCCCCAGTGGTCGGGTCATGGAGCAAGGCGTTCGCACGAGTTGTGAAGCACAGTTCGTCATGCTGCAAGATCAGGAACGCGTCTGGCGTGTGGCCGATATCCGCATCGCCGGTTCGTCCAATCAGCCCGGTGTCAACCCATGCCGAGGTCTGCTGACCGTGCCCGACGTTCCGCCCGGCGGGAAATGAGGCTCGTCGCGCTTTTTCGGTGTCTGCTCCCGGTGGTCTGGTCGTTGGGGGCGCCCGGTATCGCCCAAGCGCAGGCCGCGGCCATCGACCAGTTCATCGTCGGCATGCTGCAACTGCATCAGGATGCGACGCTGTGCGTCGAAAAATCCTCACCCACACCGGCCATCCGCGAGCAGCTCGTGTTGCACCTGCAAGCCTCGGGGGCACCCGACACGGTGACGGCCGAGACCCTTGCCCGGGCCATGTGGGCGCGCTTTCCATGTCCCTTCTCGCCGCTTCGGCCCGAGGTGCGCAGGGCAACAGCGCGGGACATCGAAGGCGTCTGGCTGTTTCCGGACACCTCGCAAAAGCTGCGCTTGCCGGCCCGCTCCTCGCGGCAGCCGCCCGCCGGCGGTGCCCCGGTGAAGTGCGATGCGGTGGGCTACTACCCAGGCGGCGAACTCCGGCATGCGGTGGTGGCGGGGCAAACGGTCTCTTGCCCTTTCTTGCGGGCAGACGATCTGGAGGAAGCCCGACGTCGCCCGAAGGTCGCGACATGGACGATGACTCACGCCGGCCGCGTGGAGGTTGCGCGCACGGACGTGGCGAATCACGTGGAAGCCTGGGATGTGTTCCTGGTCACCACGCCCTTCATGTTTGACGCGGTGGCATTTTCCGCCGGTGATCTGCTGTCTTACGTTCGCCTGGAAAACGGAAACGACATGGGCATGGCTACCCAGTTCCGTCATTTGCGGCGCTTGCCCTAGCCCGAGCCTGTGGGCGCCAGCGCCCGCGCCACCCGCTCCCCCGCCGCGCGCAACCGCTCGATGAGCGCGGGCGGCTCCAGCGCCTCGAACTCCACGTCCAGCGACATCAGCCAGTACACCAGCCAGTCGAGCTGGTGCGCGGGGCAGCGCATCAGGCAGCGGTTGGCGTCGATGGCTTCGAGCAGCGCGGCCGCCAGTGGAATGCGCGGCGCCATCACCTCCAGCGGCTGGTGCAGCACCACCCTCGCCTCTTCGCCATGAATGTCCACCGCGATCGCGCCCGCCACGTAGGCGCGCAGGTCGCCGCCGCCCGGTCCGGCACGAGGCGCAAAGTGCTCGCCATTCACGGGCTCGCCTTCCACGCGGTCGAGGCGGAAGGTGCGCCAGTCGCTGCGCCCCGGGTCCCAGGCCACCAGGTACCACCGGCTGCCGGTGTGCACCAGGCCCTGGGGCTCCACGGTGCGCGTCGTGCTGCGGCCCTTGACGTCGCGGTAAGAAAACCCGACCTGCAGCTGGTCGCGGCACGCCGTGGCCAGGGTCGCGAGCACACCCGCGTCAACGGTGGGCCCGATGCGCTGCATGGGCAGGATCGCGGAGCGCAGCGCGTCGGTGCGCTGGCGCAGGCGTGCAGGCATCACCTGCTCCAGCTTCACCAACGCGCGCAGCGAGCTTTCTTCCACACCGCTCACCGTGCCTGCTGCTGCTATCTGCAGGGCAATGGCCACGGCCAGCGCCTCCTCGTCGTCGAGCAGCAGCGGTGGCAATGATTGCCCGGCCCGAAACGCGTAGCCGCCGGCCACGCCGCTGCTGGCGTGAATGGGGTAGCCCAGTTGGCGCAGGCGGTCGATGTCGCGGCGCAGGGTGCGCGGGTGCACCTCCAGCCGCGCGGCGAGTTCGGCGCCGGCCCAGTGGCTGCGCGTCTGCAGCAGCGACAACACCCGCAACAACCTGGAGGACGAGGACAACATGGCGCCACTCTATCGCCTGTTGAGGCCTGGAACCGTCCGCAATCGGCGCGACATTCGCGCCACGTGTCCGGCGCGGTGCCGGCGCGAACGTCAACCCATCACAGGAGGTCCCCTATGTCCCGCATTGTTTTGTATTGGCACCCCATGTCCAGCGCCACGCCCGTGGCCTGCGCGCTCGCCGAGCTTGGCGTGGCGCACGAGCGCGTGAAGATCGACATCACCCAAGGCGAGCAGCGCCGCCCCGACTACCTGGCCCTCAACCCCAACGGCAAGGTGCCCACGCTCACCGTGGACGGTGCGCCCATGTTTGAAGCGCTCGCCATCGAGATGTGGCTGGGCGAATCCTACGGCGTGCAGCAGGGCCTGTGGCCCGCCGAAGGCACGCCCGAACGCCTGCAGGCCATGGCCTGGTGCAGCTGGGCCTACGTGACCTACGGCGCGCAGATGCTGCGCGCGGAGGCTGCACGCCACCTGGGCCAGCCCAACGACCCGCATGGCACCGCAGCCCACCAGGCCATGGACGAACTGCTGGCCCTGCTCGACACACGCCTGGCCGCGCAGCCCTTCATGCTTGGCGCTTCGTACTCGCTGGTGGACCTGATCGTGGGGTCGGTGATCGGCTACAGCGCCTACCTCGGCGCACCGGTGCAGAAGCACCCGCACGTGACCGCCTGGCTGCAGCAAGTGCAGGCGCGCCCCGCGATGCAGATCGACGCCTGACGACCAACGCTGACGGAGCACGGGCCTTCACCCAGGGCACCCCAGGGTCCGGCTCCGCCGGCCCAAGGGTGCGCCCCCTCCCGGAGGGGGTCGCGCGCCGCGCGGCGGGGAAAGCTACAACCGCACTGCGGTGCCGCTCACACAGACCATCATCATCCCGTTGGTCTCGCCCAGCACTTCGTAGTCGAAGTCGATGCCGATCACGCCGTTGGCGCCCATCTCGCGTGCGGACTCCATCAGGTCTTCCATGGCCGCGTCGCGCGCGCCCGAAAGCGCCCGCTCGTAGCCACCGGCGCGCCCGCCCACCACGTCGCGCACCGACGAAAACAGGTCGCGAAAGATGTTGGCGCCAATGATGGCCTCGCCGTGCACGATGCCCAGGTACTGCGAGCGCTCCACGCCCTCGGGCAAGGTGGTGCTGAGAAAAAAACCGTCCTTGCTTTTGGAAAACCAGCCCATGAAAAAAACTCCCGCTGACGCACCGCCCACCGGGTGCCCGGGCATGGTACCGTGGCCCACAACCCCCACGAAAGCCGCCCATGCCAGGCTACCAAGTCCGGACCGAGACCTTGCAACTCGGCGGCGACGACTGGCACATCCGTCGGCTCGTCGACGACCAGCAGTACACCGACACCGACCACCGCGCCGCCGACATGGGGTTGCCGCCCTCGGGCTGGTCGCATTTCGGGCAGGTGTGGCCTTCTTCCCGCGTGCTCGCGCTGGCCATGCTCAGCTACCCGCTGGCCGGCCTGCGC
>CALRUK020000002.1:0-430967 GCA_943371335.1 Synechococcus sp. UW140
CCGGTGGGGCCGGTCACCAGAATGATCCCGTGCGGCTGGCCAATGAGCTTGCGGAAGGCGTCCAGCACATCGCCCTGCATGCCCACAGCCTCCAGGCTGAGCTTGCTCTCGGACTTGTCCAGCAGACGCAGCACGGCGCGTTCGCCATGGGCGCTGGGGAGGGTGGAGACGCGCACGTCCACCGCCCGAGTGCCGATGCGCAGCGAAATACGGCCGTCTTGCGGCAGGCGTTTTTCTGAAATGTCGAGCTCGGCCATGATCTTCAGGCGAGAGATCAGCGCGGCGTGCAGGGCACGGTTGGGCTGCACCACCTCGCGCAGCGTGCCGTCCACACGGAAGCGCACGCTGGAATGCCGCTCGTAGGGCTCGATGTGGATGTCGCTGGCGCCGTCGCGCGCGGCCTGCGTGAGCAGCGCGTTGAGCATGCGGATGATGGGCGCGTCGTCGGCTGTTTCCAGCAAGTCTTCAATGGCGGGCAGCTCCTGCATCATGCGCGAGAGGTCCGCATCGCCCTGCACCTCGCTGACCACGGCCGCCGCGCTCGACTCGCCCTGCGCGTAGGCTGCGCTGATGCGCTGCCGCAGCGCTTCGCCGTTTTCCCAGCGAATGTCGTTGACCACATGGCAACGCAGGATTTCCGACAGCGCCGAGAGGCGCCGCGTTTGCGCACCGGTGTCCACCGCGGGCGTGCTGCTGCCGAGCAGCGTCAAGGTGGTGCCGTCGTCCTCGACGAGCCAGTGGTGCTCGCGCGCGAAGGCGTAGGGCAGCGGGTATCTCACGGCGACCGCCTCAGCGCAACGGTGCCGGCACGGGCGGCGGGTTGACCGGAGGCGTGGTTTGCGGGTCGGCCAGCGAGCGCACCGGGGCCGTGCCATCGCCCGGCACAGCGGTGCGCGGTGGCAGCTGGGGCGGCATCACCGGGGCTTCGTTCACACCCAGCACGCCACTTTGCTTGGGCTGCGAATCCTTCTGCACCGAGCGCATGAGTTCGTAGCGGTCCAGCGCGAGGTTGCTGGTGTCACGGGCGTCGCGCATGACCACCGGGCGCAGGAACACCATCAGGTTGGTCTTCTTGCGCGAGCGGGTTTCGTTGCGGAACAAACCGCCGAACACCGGCACGTCACCCAGGCCGGGCACCTTTTCCTGATTGCCTGCGTATTCGTCTTGCAGCAGACCCCCGAGCACCACGATCGCACCGTCTTCCACCAGCACGTTCGATTCGATCGTGCGCTTGTTGGTGATCAGCCCGGTGGTGGAGTTGATCGAGGAGGGCACCACGTTGCTGACTTCCTGGAAGATGGTCATCTTGATGGTGCCGTTTTCGCTGATCTGCGGCTTCACGCGCAGGGTCAGGCCCACGTCCTTGCGCTCGATCGTCTGGAAGGGGTTCACCGATCCGTTGTTGCTGCCCGTGTTGGTGAACTGGCCGGTGACGAAGGGCACGTTCTGGCCAATGACGATCTTGGCTTCTTCGTTGTCGAGCGTGAGCAGGTTGGGGGTGGAGAGGATGTTGCCCTCGCCGTTTTCCTGCAGGAAGCGGGCGAGGAAGCCCAGCACATACACGCCGTTGGTGCGCCGCGCCAGGCCGAAGTTGAGGCCTGGGGATGGCGTGCTGTTGCCTTGTGCGAGGTCAAGAATGTTGCGGCCACCCGTGCCGAAGTTGGTGCCCAGCAGGCCAATGACCCGGTCGCCCGAGTTGCCCAGGGCGCCTTGCCACTGAATACCGAACTCCGCCGCTTTCTCGGCATTGACCTCGGCAATCAGGCTCTCCACATACACCTGTGCGCGGCGCGAGTCGAGCTGGTCGATCACGGCGCGCAGCTGGCGGTATTGCGGCTCGGGCGCGGTGATGATGAGCGAGTTGGTGGCGGGGTCGGCCTGGATCTGGCCACCGGTGGAAGGCGAGCCGCTGGGCGTGATGGCGGCCGTGGCCGCGTTGGACGCATTGCTGTTGCCCACCGAAGCGGTGGCGCCAGTGGGCAGTGCCACACGGTTCGTGCCACCGCCGCTCTGGATGCTGCTGGCGCCGCTGGACTCGCCCGCGAGCGCGGCGCGCAGCGTCGTGGCCAGCGACGTGGCGTCGGCGTTCTTGAGGTACACCACATGGATGTTGCCGCTCATGCTGTCGGACGAGGGCTGGTCAAGCCGGGCCACAAGCGAGCGCACCAGCGCCAGCCGCGCGGGGTTGGCCGCCCGCAGGACCAGGCTGTTGCTGCGCGGCTCGGCCACGAGCGTGGTTTTATACGACTGGTCCGTCTGTGCACTGCCGCCTGCAGTGGCCGGGTCGATCAGCCGGCCCACGAGTGCGGCCATGTCCACGGCCACGGCGTGCTTCAGCGGAATGATCTCCACGTCGGTCGCACCGGCCACGTCCAGCGTGGCAATGATGCGGCCGATGCGCTGCAGGTTGTCGGCGTAGTCGGTGATCACCAGCGAGTTGTTGCCGGGATTGACGTTGATGGTGTTGTTGGGTCCGATCAGTGGCCGCAACACAGGCACCAGGTTGTTGGCCGATTCGTGGTTGAGGCGGAAGATCTGCGTCACCACGGTGTTGGAGGCGGGCAGCGCCGCGACCGAGCCCGCGCTGACCACGTTGCCTTGCAGCTTGGCGTCGGCCTCGGGCACGATCTTGTAGAGACCGCCGGTATCGACCAACGAGAACCCTTGCAGACGCAACACAGCCGCAAACTGGTTGAGGGCGGCGGTGGGGCTGACCGGGCGCTCGGTTGCGAGGTTCACGGTGCCCTTGACGCGGGGGTCCACCACCACATTGCGCCCCGTGATGGTGGCCATGGTGCGGGCCACCGATTCGATGTCTGCCGCGACAAAGTTCAGCACCACGGGTTCGCTGGCACCTGCCGGTGCGCGCGCGGTTTGGGAGATGCCGTTGCCCGACGTCAGGCACAGGGCCAGGGCCAGCGCCGTGAGTGCGCCGCCGTGGGCGGCTCGGCCCGGGGTGGCGCAGAGGGGGTTCGGTTTCATGGGGCGATCGTATCTTGAAGTGGTGAAAAAGGGCGCACGCGTGGCCTAGCCAATGCTGAGCAGCGAGCGTGGGCCCTGCCGGCGGCCCATGATGTTGAGCAGATTGCCCAGTGCGGCTTCGGCTTCGGGTGCGGCCTCGGCCACGCCTTCAAAGCGCAACCGTCCGCCCACCCAGCGCCCGGCGCCCTGCAACTTGAGCGCACCGCTGAGGGTTTGCAGATCGAGGGTGGTGGTGTTGCCGTCGGCATCGGCACGCAGGGTCATGCGGTAACTGCCCAGCGGCCGTAGTGGCGACAGGCGAGAGGCCACATCCATCGCTTCAATGGCCGCCTCGCCCTGCAGGCTGGCGCGGCCCCGGTCCCAGCGAAGGGTCAGGCCGGCCGTTTGCAGACCCAGCTGCCCCTCCACGCGCAGGGTATTCCAAGGTGTTCCCAGGCCGATCAGCAGTTCGGCGGGCCATTGGCTGCGAGTGCCGTCCACGCGCACTTCGCCGCCGCCCAGCCGGGCAATCAGCGTGAGGTCTACCGGCTCGGGGGTGCAGCATGGCGCCATGAGGCGCAAACCCAATGCAGGCATACCCGAGGCCAGGCGTGGCGTCAGGCGCCATTGCACGCCCTGGGGCAGCGCCGTCTGGGTGCGGCTGCCTTCCCCGCCGGTGAGCACCAGGTCGGCCTGGCCGTTCCAGACCGTGCCACGCGCGTTCACGAGCTGCAGCTGGTTTCGCGTGGCAGACGTCACGCTGTCGGCCAGCCAGCGCGCAGGCGCGAAAACGATCAGGGCCATCAGGAGGCCGAGCACGGCGCTCAGCCAGGCGAATCGGGCTGGCCAGTTGGCATTCATGGGGTGCCGCCCAAGCCTGGCCCCGCCAGCACGACCGTGCCACTCCAGCCCGGGCTGCCTGGCTCCCGGTTGATCTGGCTGTCGACCGGCAACATGCGCGCGTTGATCCGCACCTGGGCGAGCCACTGGGCCACGGCCTCGGGGGGGGCATTGCGCAGCGTGAGCGTGGCGCGTTCGCCCAGCACCGAGAGCTGCCCGGTGCCCGCCAGTCCATTGGTCGCGGTTTCGAGCGCGCGCAGCACCTCGTCGCGGCCGGGTGGTTGGGCGGTGTTTTGGCCACGCAGGCTCTCGGCCGTGGCGGCCAGGCGCTGCATCTGCCCCAGCTGGGCGTCGAGGCGGGCATGACGTGCCGGGGCAGCGCGCAGGGTGTCGATGGCAGGGGCCACCGCGAACCACCACAGAAGGCCCAGGCCCACCACCCAGACGGCGATGGTGACGGCAGTGCGCTCGCGCGAAGACAACCGTGCCATCGCGACCGACACGGCCAGGGTGATTTTTTCAATGGGGGTGGGGCTTGCAGTGGCCATGATCAGGACTCCGGCGGGCGCAGAGCCAGCTCATTGCCATCGAACCGCACGCGCCAGCCGCTGCGCTCCAGCGACTGTTGCAGGGCGCGCAGCTGGTCAGCCGTGGCGCGCCAGCCCGAGAAGCGGCCTTCACCCGTGCTGTAGGCCACTGTGGACGGCAGCAGGGCATCGCCAGCGGCGGCCTGGTCGACGGCGGCGAGCAAGGTTTCAAGATCGCCAGCGGACAGTGCGCCGCTGGCCTGCTGCAGGCGGGCCACTTCGCGCTGCATCTGCACGGGTGCATCGAGCACCAGGGTGATTTGCGGAAAGCTTTGTTGCAGGGTCTGGACAACCGCTTTTTGCTTCGCCTCCAGGGCGCTGCGTTCGTGCCAGGCCGCAGCGTTCAGGCCCACGAGCTGCACCCCGACCAAGGCGGCAAACCCCCAGCGCGCAGGGCGCCATGCGGGGGCGTTGCGCCATTGGCGAAAGCTGCGTTTGAGCCGTTGCCCTCGTCGGGCACCGGCCGACAGGCTGAGGTCGAACTGGGCCAGGTTCCAGTCAGACTGCGCGCAACGCAGCAGCCAGGCAGGCTGGGCGACCAATTCGAAGCGTTGCTGCAGCACGCGCTCGGCCTGGGCGGCCACGGTCGGGTCGGCCAGCCAGACGTCGTACTCGCCGGGTTCGCCGGGTGCGTCGCTGGCCGGCGGCATGAGGGCGGTCACCACCATGTCGGCGGCGGTGCCGTGGCCCAAAGGGGTTTCGCGCAATGGCGTGCAGCTCACGCCCAGCAGGCCGGCACTGCCGAGCCAGGTTTGTCCGTTTTCGTTGTAGGCCCAGTGGATGTTGGATGGCACATCGAGCGAAAAACTCCGCGAGGCGCCGGGAGATGCGCCAGGCGCTTCGGAAGGCACCAGGGGCCACAGGGCCGGTGCAATGCGCCCGACCGGGCGGGCTGCGCCCTCCAGCGTCTGGAGCCAGCTGCGCAACCACACCTTCTGGCAGGCCGCGACCCACACCGTCTGGCCCGAGCGGCCTCCCGGCTCGAGCGCGAAATGCAGTTCGGTGGTGTCGGCCAGCAGCCGGTCTTCGAGCAAGCCCTCCAGCGCCGCTCGCAACCGCGTCGCGGCCACCTTGGGCAAGGCGATGCGGTGCCATGAAACGGCCCTGGGCGGAAGGACAAGCACCACATCGTCGTCACGAGGCAGCAACGCGGCTGCGCACTGTCCGTGGTCGGTGATCTGCTGCCCGTTGCTGGACGAAGCCCAGTCGAAGAGGGCCGTGGCGCCAGCAGCGGGGGCAGCAGAGAAATCCGAGGGGGTGACGATCAGCACGGTGATGCGGTCATTCGAAGGTGTTACAGATGGGCCGGGTCTGCCATTCTAGAGACCCGACGTGACACTCGGTGAGTTGGTGTGCACGGCCGGAGCGTTCATTTTCACTGGCGCGCGAAGCGTTCGCGCCAGCTCACGCGCACATCGAGGTTGTTGCGCACGACGAGGGAGCGCTCTTCAATGATGGTGTTGTCCAGCCTCAGGCGCCCCCTGACCTCGAAGTGGTTGCTGCGCACACCGTGGTACAGATCAGACAGTTGAGCCGTCACCGCCGGCACGGCGGCGCGGGCATCGGCCATGGTTCTGAAGGGCTCGCGTTCGCGCGCTGTGATCATTTGCCGCGCCTGGGCCATGTCCATGCCCGGAAGGCTTGCGCTGATGGCCTGTGCGCTGGCGGTGTTCAGGTTGAGGGTCGAGCGCGTGGGCAGAACCGTGACGTAAGGTTCCAGGCGGCCCAAGCTGTTGCGGCTGATGCCCAGCCAGGCGAGCTGGGCAAATTTCTTGGGCAGAAGGGCAGTGCGTGAGGGCAGGGGGTCGCTCAATGCCAGGCTCATCGATGTGCGCAGCTCGTTGGCCGCCACGTTGAGCTCTGACACCGGCAGGCCCAGCTGTTCATACAGCTTGCTGAAACTGCGCATGTCCGGCTCGGACAGCTCAACCTTGGCCAGTGCGCCGGCGCCCACCGTGCGCACCACGTTCATGAAATTCATGCGCGATTGCATGTCGACGACTTCACCGGAAAGGAAGGCTTCCAGCATGCCGTCGGTGTTGTTGTTCTTGTCGGCGGCCAGAAAGCTGGACAGGCGCGCCTCCTCCAGCGGCATGGCCCAGGGCTCGCCCAGGTGATCGGCGTTGCCGCTGGTCTGGTTGTCGCGCGCGTCTTCGCGCAGGATCAGGCGCGCCCAGTCCAGCGCACCCGTCAGAACCCAGCCGGCTTGCGTTCGTTGGCGCTCGGCTTGCTCTACCTCGGCGGCTCGCCACTGTTGCCACAGGGCAGCCGACGCCAGCGTGGCGACCAGCGTGACCACCAGCATGGCAAGCAGCAGCGCGGCGCCCTGCTGGTGGCGGGCTGCGGCGCAGCGTGGGTGCCGGTTCATCGGCCGGCCTCCAGTGTGGGACGAACCCAGTCGCGCACCAGGCTGCCGCTCAGCCCTTCGCCAGTGCCCAGAATCAGTTCCAGCCGCACGCCGTTGGGCAGCTCGCCGGTGCGCGCACCTGCGGTGCCCACGCTTTGCTCGTCGCTGCCCACAGAAGATTGGGGGTTCGCCCAGGCCTCGCCCCGGTGGTAATAGAGCCGCCAGTCGTCGATGCCCAGCAGCGCGATGGCGCTGTCGGTACCGGCGTTGCCGGTCTGGGAAGGCAGCGTGCCCCTGCCCCATTCGGCGGCGCGTTGCCAGGCGCGCGCCAGTTCGTCGCGGCGCAGCAGCGGGCCGGATTGCCAGCGCACCCACTGACCGCTGGCCTGGATGCTGGACGAAATCTGAGGCAGTCCGGCCAGCGCCACGCCAGTCAGGCGCGTCCAGGCCACCACCCGAATGCCGCGGCTGTCGAGGCCGGATTCGCCACTGTCACGCCGCGTCATGCGCAGCACCTGTCCGTTGAAATCCAGCGTGTTCACCTCGCCGGTGTCGATCAGCGCATCGAGGTCGGCCGTCCATTGCCCCATGGCGGCCTGCATGCGCAGCAAGTCGTCGGCGCGTTGCTGGGTGATGTTCTGTGTGCGCGTCATGCCGTCGAGCGAACGCCAGCTCAGCAGCGCCAGCATGGACATCACGACGATGGCCACCAGCAGTTCGACCAGGGTGAAGCCGCGCGAGCGTTTCATCTCAATACCGACCCATAACGGTCGACAAGCTGAGCAGTCGCACGTTGACGCCATCCACGGGCGCCTCCACCACGGCATCCACCCGCCGGAAGTTGGGATTTGGCGTGGGCAACACCGACACGCGCACGCGCATCTCGCGCCCCGCCTGCGAACACAGCGCGTCGTTGTCACCCGTACCGGGCAACTGCCGCTGCAGTCGCAGGCGGGTGAGCTCGTTCTCGGCGCAGAGCTGCGCCAGCCATTGGTCGCTTTGACGGCCAGACGCCCGGGTCAGTGCGCCCGTGGCTTGCAGACCTGCAGCGAGTGTGATGGCCACCACCGCCAGTGCCACGAGCACTTCGATCAGGGTGAAGCCGCGCGCGCGGGTCATGGTGTGGCTGCCAGCACCGTAAAGGGCGAAAGGCCATCGGTGCCCAGCGTGATCCTGCGATCGCCCTGCACCAGCATCAGTCGTTGTGCCGCGATCAGCGGTTCGGGTCCCAGCACCAGGGTTTGTGCACCCGGCGGCTGCAGCACCTGCGCCTGCGTGCCCTGGTTCAGCCAGGGGCGCGGCCCGTTCAGCGAGCCTGGCCCTGCCTGTGTGGGCAGGCCAATGAATTCAAACCCTTGGGGCAGGCTGCGCCAGACCACGGGCAGCCCACTGGTGCGCGATTGGGCACGCGCCGACTCCAGCATCGCCGTCAGCCGCAGACCCTCGCGCTCCAGACGGGTGGCGCCGTCGTCTCTCAGTGCCAGGCTCACGCCCGCCGTGGCAAAAGCCACGATCACCAGCACCACCATGAGTTCAAGCAGGGTGAAGCCGTGAGCGCGGGCGCGACACTTCACTGCCAGCTGCCGACGTCGGCGTCCTTGCCTTCGCCGCCGGCCTGGCCATCAGCGCCCAGCGAGAGCACGTCCACCTCACCCCTCAAACCGGGGTTGATGTACTGGTATGGCCGACCCCAGGGATCTCCGGGCAGCTTGTCCAGGTACGGCCGCCAGTTGGGTGGCACCGGGCCCGCAGAGGGCTTGGCCACCAACGCGTTCAGGCCCTGTTCGTTGGTGGGGTAACGCTGGTTGTCCAGCCGGTACAGCTTGAGCGCCTGCATCAGGTTGTTGACATCGGTCTTGGCGGCGGTCACGCGAGCATCGTCGGCCCGGTCCAGCACATTGGGCACGATCAGTGCCGCCAGGACGCCAATGATCACCAGCACCACCATGAGTTCGATGAGAGTGAAGCCGCGCTGCACGGCTCGCGAGGCCCGGGCGACGATGCCCGCGGTGCGAGGGGTGGGGGTGGTGAGGTGTTGCAAATCAATCTCCCGCAAACAAGGGCCGCGCAAGGCCTCGATGGACAGGCCGTAAATCGGTGGTCGTCGATCATAATGCGCGCATATGAAACAGGCACCCGCGTTCGGCCATTCCGGCTTCCTGATGGAAAGCCCTGCAGCCCTGCAGACCGCAGGGCGTCGTGGTCCGACCATTGCGGCAGGTGTTCTCTGGCTTGCCGCCGGCCTCAGCGCGGGGTATTGGGTGTTGATGGCCTGGGGCCGTTCTCCCGTGACGCCGGTGTCCGCCATCGCACCCGCGCAGCTCGTGGCTGACTCTGGCGCGGTGGCCCGCACCTTGGGCGCTGTGCCGGCCGCGGTCGCCGCGAGCAACGTGACGAACGCCCCGCCGCCCCGTTACATCCTGCTGGGGGTGGTGGCGGTGGGCGCGCAGGATGGCGCCGCGTTGATTGCTGTCGATGGGCAGCCGGCAAGGCCTTACCGGGTGGGGTCGCCGCTGGACGGCGGTCTGGTGCTGCAGGCTGTAACCCGCAACGCCGTGAAGCTTGGGCCGGCGATGGATGCGCCCTCCACCCTCCAACTGAGCTTGCCCGAGACGGCCGCAGCGCGCTCCTGATTCGCTTTTCAGTGCTCCAGCAGCTTCTGCGCGGCGAGCAGCAGCGGCCACGCGAGCATGACCCCCGTGCCTTGGCCCATGCGCATGCCCATGTCGAGCAGCGGCTGGGCCTGCAGGTGGATCAGCATCAAGCGGTGCCCGGTATCGCCTGAGCGGTGACCAAACACGAGGTAGTCGGCTACCGAGGGCACCAGCCCGCGTGCAATCAGCGCTGCCGAGCTGGCCACGTACCCGTCCACAAGCACAACGCGCCGTTCGCTGGCCGCCTGCAACATCGCGCCCGCCATCATGGCAATTTCAAAGCCACCCAGCGCCGCCAGGGCATCGACCGGGCCCAGCGCCTTGCGGTGGCGGCTGGCCGCGGCCGACAGCTTTTCAATGCGTTTGGGATGCAAGGCGTCGTCCACGCCATGGAAGTCATCGCGACCGCAAGCATCGGCCAGGGGGACGCCACACAGGCGTGAGAGCAGCATCGATGCACTCACCGTGTTGGCCACGCCCACGTCACCCAGGGCGATGACGTTGCCAGGCAGGTGGCGCACAACGTCCATGCCTGCATGCAGCGCCGACACCGCCTGCGCCTGTGACATGGCCGGGCCCAGCATCAGGTTGCGCGTGCCATAACCGATCTTGCGCAGCAGAAGCGGAGCCTTGCGGTGTGCCGCATCGGGCAGGGCGATGTGGGTGGCCACGCCCGCATCCACCACCGTGAGGTCAAAGTCATGCATTTGGGCCAGCGCGTTGACCGGTGTCGCGCCAAGGAGGAGTTGCAGCACATGCTCGCTCGTCATGGATTGCGCCTGGTCGGACATGCCCTCATCCGCAATACCGTGATCGCCTGCAAACACCACCAGCTGCGGGGCATCGAAGTGGAGTGTGTCAAACGGCGTTCCGCTGCTGTTCTGAATGCGCGCCAGCTGCAGTGTCAGCGCTTCCATGCGGCCGAGCGCGTGCTCGGCCGCCCCGTCAGGTGTCAGGCGCAGCGCGACGGCGTGATCCAGCAACGTGTCTGACGTGGGCGCAATGTGCGGCAGTGTCAGGTTGGCCGGTAACTCGGGTGCCCGCCGGGTGATCGGTTCAAAGACAGGATCGAGGGCCATGGTGCTTTGATCAGCTCTTGAGGAACAAACGGTACACAGGGTTGCTGGTTTCCTCCACGTACGGGTAGCCGAGCGTGTTCAGGAATTTGTCGAATGCCTTGTGGTCTTTTGCAGGGACCTGAATGCCCACCAGGATTCGCCCATAGTCCGCACCCTGGTTGCGGTAATGGAACAGGCTGATGTTCCAGCCTGGGCGCATCAGGCTGAGGAACTTCATGAGCGCGCCCGGGCGCTCCGGGAACACGAAGCGAAGCAGGCGTTCTTCCTGCGCCAAGGGCGAGTGGCCACCCACCATGTGGCGGATGTGCTCCTTGGCCAGCTCATCGTGCGTGAGGTCCAGGGTTTCAAACCCGTGCTTGATCAGGTTGGCGGCGATTTTTTTGGACTCGCCCTTGCCGTGGGTGCTCAACCCCACGAACACGTGCGCGGCACTGCCGTCGTGAATGCGGTAATTGAACTCGGTGACGTTGCGTGGACCGCCAGGCAATTCGCCGATGACTTCGCAAAAGCGGCGAAAGCTGCCGCGCTCTTCGGGAATCGTCACCGCAAACAGTGCTTCCCGCTCCTCGCCGACCTCAGCACGCTCGGCGACAAACCGAAGCCGGTCAAAATTCATGTTGGCGCCGCACAGAATGGCTGCGTAGGTCTCGCCTCTTGTCTTGTGCGTGGCAACGTACTGCTTGACCGCCGCCACGGCCAAAGCGCCTGAGGGTTCGACGATGCTGCGCGTATCCACAAAGATGTCTTTGATGGCCGCGCATACCGCGTCTGTGTCCACGGTGATGTATCCATCCACCAGGTCGCGGGCGATGCGGAACGTCTCTTCGCCCACCAGCTTGACCGCCGTGCCGTCCGCGAACAAACCCACATCGGGCAGCGTCACGCGTGCACCGCCTTCCACCGAGCGCAGCATCGCGTCCGAGTCGGTCATCTGCACACCAATGACCTTGATGTCCGGGCGAACCGCCTTGATGTAGTTCGCCACCCCGGAGATGAGTCCTCCACCACCAATGGCCACGAACACCGCGTCAAGATGGTCGGAGCCCAGGCTTTGCAGCTGACGCAGGATCTCCATCGCGATGGTGCCCTGGCCCGCGATCACATCAGGATCGTCAAAGGGGTGAACAAAAGTAAGCCCCTGCTTCTTCTGAAGCACCAGGGAATGCGTGTATGCATCGGAATAGCTGTCGCCGTGCAGCACCACTTCGCCGCCGAAGCCGCGCACCGCGTCGATCTTGACCTGCGGCGTGGTGGTGGGCATCACGATCACGGCGCGGGTGCCCAGCTTGCTCGCCCCCAGCGCCACGCCTTGGGCATGGTTGCCGGCCGAAGCGCAGATCACACCCTTCTTCAGTTGTTCCGGCGTGAGGTGCGCCATCTTGTTGTAGGCGCCGCGCAATTTGAAGCTGAACACCGGTTGCTGGTCTTCGCGTTTGAGCAGCACCGTGTTGTGCAATCGCCGACTCAGGGTGCCGGCCCGCTCCAGTGCGGACTCCACAGCCACATCGTAGACGCGCGCGTTGAGTATTTTTCTGAGGTAGTCGGCCGGCCCCAGGGTGGTGAGTGGCGAGACAGCGGCAGAGTTGTTTTCTTGTTTGGGACGGGCAGTCGGCATGGTGTTCCTCGGCGCACATCATATAGACGGCGAAAAAAAGCCCGGGCTGGCAGAACCAGACCGGGCTTAAATCCACCCGTGGAGGGTAGAGGAGACAACCGTAAATACAATGCCGCGAGTATAGCGCTCGCATGCTGCGTTGCAACATGCGGCAATCACTTTTCTATGATTTTTAGAGCGCCGACCCCAATACCGTTGGCAAATTCACGACTGGACAAAAAGATGGAATGCACCGTTACCTGGACCGGCGCCGCCGGCACCCGATCAAACATGGGCTTTGTCGCCGAGACGGGCAGCGGCCACGTGATCGCCATGGATGGCGCGCCCGACGACAGCAAGCCAGAAAATGGCGGGGCCAATATGGCTGCCCGCCCCATGGAGACCGTTCTTGCCGGCACGGGCGGCTGCACCGCCTACGACGTGGTGCTGATCCTCAAGCGCGGTCGCCACGATGTGCGCGGCTGCAGCGTCAAGCTGGTCACCGAGCGCGCGGTCACAGACCCGAAGGTCTTTACGAAGATCCACATGCATTTCACGGTTACCGGCAAAGGAATCCCCGCAGCGGCCGTCGAGCGAGCCATCGCCATGAGCCACGAGAAATACTGTTCGGCCAGCATCATGTTGAGCAAAACCGCCGACATCACGACCAGCTTCGACCTGCTCGACGCCTGACGGCTGGCTCTGGAGTGGCTCAGATGCGGTGAGCCACCGTGGTCATCACCTTGGAGGCCATTCGCATCAGTCCCTTGACTGGCATTGGCAACTCCACAGCGCCTGCCTGCTGCGCCTCGCGTGCGTGGCGTGCCTCGTCGTCCTTCATTTGAGCCACCACGGCCCGTGACGCCAAGTCTTTGGCAGGGAGACGATCCAAGTGGCTTGCCAGGTGGGCTTCTACCTGCCGTTCTGTTTCAACGACAAAGCCCAGACTTAAGCCAGGCCCCATGCGGCCGGCCACCAAGCCCAGGCCAAATGCGCCCGCGTACCAGAGCGGGTTGAGCAGCGAAGGACGCGCACCAAGCTCTTCCAGGCGGGCCTGCGTCCAAGCGAGGTGGTCGGTTTCCTCGCGCCCGGCGGCTTCCAGTTGAAGGGCCAGCGCCTCGTTCGGTGTTTGGCCCGCTCTGCCAGGCCACCGTGCCGCCAAGGCTTGCGCGCTGTAAAGCGCCTGAGCGCACACCTCCCCCACGTGGTTCACCCGCATGAGTGCACCGGAAAGTTGGCGCTCCTGTTGATCCAGCGCCGGGTCCGAGGAGGCCTCCGGCAGCGTAGCGCATTCACGCGTTGCCCGCGGCGCAACGAACAGCGTTCGCAAGGCCGAGTCAACGGCGTTCAAGATGGCGTCAGTGGTGTTTGGCATGGCAAAGCTCACGTGTCTGGCTGGCAAACGCTCATGCTGCCACGGTTTTTGTGCTGCAGTTTTTGGTAGCCCAAGACCCCCTCTGTTTCCTGGGTTGAACGATTGCACTCGCTGGAGCAAGCATCGACGGCCATCCATATGCGGGTATCTACTAACGCCGTGGCAACGCTGCAACGGATGCACCACCGTGAGGCAAGAAAAGCCCTCATCACCATGGCGCCATCGGAAACTTTCTGATGCAATTGCCTCAGCTTCCTGAATGGAGGTTGGCTCGGCGGCAGAGACTTCCGGCCCTTATTAACCCTTGGAGAACCCTTCCATGAAAAAGACCCTGATCGCTCTGGCCGCCGTGGCAGCCACCAGCGCCTCCTTCGCACAATCGACCGTGACCCTGTCGGGTACCGTTGACGTGGGCATCGAGAAGCGTTTTTCCGGTGATGCCACCCGCATGACCCCCAACCGCAACGGCACCAGCAACTGGACCCTGTCCGGCGCTGAAGACCTCGGTGGCGGCCTGAAGGCTGTGTTCCAAGTGTCGACCTCGTTCAACAGCGACACCGGCACCGTGTCTTCCGTTGATGGCCTGGGCAACAACGGCATGTTCGTTGGCCTGACCGGCGGCTTCGGTACCCTGCGCGCTGGCCGTCCGGTCAACACGCTGTACGGCAACGTTCTGCTGGCCAACGGCACCAAGGGTGTTTCGGCTCACGATGCCAACTCCGTGCTGGGCGGCAACGCGACGGTCAACGCTAAGACGTCCAACGCGTCGAACTCGGTGTACGTGCCGAACGCTGTGCAGTACCACTCGCCCCGTTTCGGTGGCGTGCAAGTCCAAGTGGAATATGCACCCTCCGAGTCCACGGCTGTGGGCAACAAGGCTGGCAAGGCCCTGGCTGTCCGTTACGACGGCGGCCCGCTGAGCGCCACGTTCGTGAACTACACCGGCGCTACCGCTGCTGCCACGACCCTCAAGGCCGTGAACCAGTTCGCCGTGTCCTACGACTTCAGCGTCGTCAAGGTTCTGTTCACCATCCGTGACCAAGGCGGCCTGACCTCTGACCAAGACAACTCTTGGGCGCTGGGCCTGACGGCTCCCGTGGGTCCTGGCCTCGTGTACGCCTCGTTCAACAGCAACGAGCAAATCGGCGACGATGGCCGCACCATCATCGCTGGCTACAAGTACAACCTGAGCAAGCGCACGCAAGCTTATGTGAACGTGGCCCGCCGCAACGCTGCCTGGATCCCAGCAACCGTGACCGCCGCTGGTGGCACCGGCACCAAGTCGAGCACCGGCTTCGGCTTCGGTCTGCAGCACAACTTCTGATTCTTTGCTGGCCTCGAGCCAGCTGGATTCATGAGTCTGGAAAGCCGCCTGTCTCAGACAGGCGGCTTTTTTGTTGTCCGTCGCGCGCGACGAGTGTTGCCACGACGACCTTGGCCTTGTTGCACATAGGCAACGAAAAAGGCAGAACTTGAGGCGTTTTTCAGGGCTTACCCTAAGGAAGCAGAGCTTTCGCCCTACCATGCACCAGTCAGTTTTCTAACTTTGTGGTGGATGTCACCGCAATATTCTTAAGGAAGTAACCATGAAAAAATCACTCATCGCCCTGGCGATTCTCGGCTCCGTGGCCGGTGTGGCCCAAGCTCAATCCAGCGTGACCCTGTACGGTATCGCTGACGTGTGGGTTGGTTCCGAGAAGGCTGGTCTCAATGCAGCTTCGGTGACCAAAGTCGGCTCGGGCGGTTTCAATGGCAGCCGTTTTGGTCTGACCGGTTCGGAAGACCTCGGCGGCGGCCTCAAGGCTGTGTTCAAGCTCGAGCAAGGCTTTAACATCGACACCGGCACCCAGTCGATTGGTGGCACCGCCTTTGGCCGTCAAGCCTTCGTGGGCCTGTCGGGTGGCTTTGGCACCGTGACTTTCGGTAACGTGTGGTCTGCCATGGACGACGTGATCGGTGCCGCCAACGGCGCCTTTGACTCGGCTTTCTCCCCCCTGTACAGCATGTCTGGCTCGGTGCACAACACGTACGTTGACCGTCCTCGCAATGCCATGAAGTACGCCGCTGCCTTTGGTGGCTTCAGCGCTGCTGCCGTGGTTGGTTTGGACGAGAACGCAGCCGTCAGCGAAAACGTGGTCGACTTCAACCTGGGCTACGGCGCAGGTCCCCTGGGTGTGAGCTTCGCTCACCAGATCTCGAACAACGTGACCGACACCAAGCGCACGCTGTTGAACGGTTCTTATGACCTGGGCGCCGCCAAGCTGCTGGCCACCGTTGGCCAAGTGAAGACCGGCGTGAACAAGAGCACCGACCTCCAGTTCGGCGTGGACGTTCCCCTGAGCACCGCTCTGACCCTGTCGGGCAGCATCGCCCGCACCAAGGACAACGCAGCTCTGGGTGACGGCAAGCGCACCGGTGCTGGCCTGGCCGCCAAGTACGCCTTGTCCAAGCGCACGTTCACGTACGCTGGCATCACCAAGGTGACCGGCAAGACCGGCGCCGGCGTCAAGAACAGCGAAAACCGCCTGTACGCCCTGGGCCTGCAGCACTCCTTCTAAATCCCACGCCGGCGAAAGCCGGCTGCGGTTTCAATAAGAAAAACCCACCGTGGCAACACGGTGGGTTTTTTCATTTTTGAGTGATGTTGCTGGGTGGCTTGATGGCTGAAGCCGGCTTCTTGTCTTCATGTTGCTTTGCCGTGCTTTTGTCGGACGCGCCGCTGCGGGCTGGCTTGAAGGCTTCACCGTTGACCGTCAGGCCTTCGGTTGAAAGCTGGGCGGCGCGTTTGTCACCAATGCCGGGTACTCTCTGGATCAAGTCGCCCCAGTTCTTGAAAGGCGCTGTCTTGCGCTCCTTCAGGATTCTGCTGGAGGTGTTTGGACCGATGCCTTTGATGCTGTCGAGATCTGCCACCGTCGCGGTGTTGATATCGACTGCAGCGAAACTGGCGGCAGCAACAAGTGACAGCAAGCCGGCCAACATTTTTTTGAACATGAATATCCTCCGCATGAGACGTTAAAGATGCCAAGGTGGGGCGAGCCCTGAGGGCGACCATGGCAGAAGCCAACCAGAGACCTCTGGGATAGAAATGTAAATCGAAAGTTTGATTTTTGAAATCGAAGGATCATCCGGTGGCATCTGTTTGCAGCAGGGCGCTCAGTCGTGGCAGGCGGTTGAGTGCCTGCGCGGTATGGCTTGGTTTGGCGCTGAGCGGTTGTGCCGGTACGTCCTGGGAGTCGGTCGAATCTTCGGATGACGCTCCGCCGGTTCGGCCGCAACGCGTGGCCACAGGGGCGGGTGTTGCGCTTGCCGAGGCGTCGGCACGCATCTTCGCCACCCCGGCCAACGGCGTGCCTTGGGAGCCGTTCTACTTTCCCGGCAAGCGATACGTGCCTTTCGAACCTGTTCAGGTAGATGGGCGCGCTGCGTTAAGGGTGCGCGCGAAGAGCTCTGTCAGCATCTTGCGCCAGAGGTTTGTGCCCACACTGGACGCAGTGGGGCGCTTGTCCTTCTCTTGGCGGGTGGATGCTCTGTCTCCCACTGCCGATCTGGCCGATTCCGCGCTGGCCGACTCGCCCGTCCGGGTGGTGCTGGCATTCGACGGCGATCGCACGCGGTGGCCCGCACGAACCCATCGCTTGTCTGAAATGAGCCGCTTGTTGACGGGAGAGGAGTTGCCCTACGCAACGCTGGTCTATGTGTGGAGTGTGAAGGAGCCTGCAGGCACCGTTGTGGTGAATCCGCGCACCGACCGCATTCGCAAACTGGTGCTCGACAGCGGCACCGCAGAAGTCGGCCGCTGGCGCGACCATGTGCGCGACGTGCGGGCGGATTTCCGGCAGGCCTTTGGCGAAGAGCCTGGGCCTTTGCGATTGGTGGGCCTCATGACGGACACAGACAACACGGAAAGCGCGCTGACTGCCTGGTATGGCGCTTTGTCGCTTGAGCGCGCGAGCGACTGAAGGCGGCGTGTCGCGCAGGTGAATGCCCGGTTCGGGTTAGTCCCGTGCATGAGCGGGAACGTTTGTTGCATAGTGGCGTGATGTCCATTTTATTTAGGTGTCAACAAATGAAGTACTCACTTGCGGTTCTGTGCGCGGCGATGGCGGTTGGTGTGGGCGGCGCTCACGCAAAGACCTTCAAATGGACCAGCGCCAGCGACATTCCCACTTGGGATATTCACTCGCAGAACAATGCTCTGGCCAATGGAGTGCATGCGGCCGTGTACGAATCGCTCGTCTACTACAACAGCAAAACGTTCAAGCCAGAGCCTGTGTTGGCCACCGCCTGGAAGCAAGTCACACCGACCCAGTTGCGCCTGAATCTGCGCACGGGCGTCAAGTTTCACGATGGCTCGACCTTCTCTGCGGACGACGCGGTGTTTTCGATTGAACGTGCGATGTCGAAGACCTCCAACTTCGGCATTTATGCGCAAGGCATCGACCGCGTCGTCAAGGTCGATGCCAACACGATCGACATCTTCACCAAGGACCCCAATCCGGTGTTGCTCAACCAGCTCACAGAGCTGCGGATGATGAGCAAGGCGTGGGCGGAAAAGAACAACTCGACTTCACCCAAAGACATCAAGACGCAGGACGAGACCTTTGCGCACCGCAATGCGAACGGGACTGGCCCCTTCATGCTGAAAGAGTGGCAGCCTGACCAGAAGATCGTGCTCGTGAAGAACGCTGCCTGGTGGGGCAAGTCGGAGGGGAACGTCACCGAGATCGTCTACACGCCTGTCAAGGCGGTGGCCACGCGCATGGCGGCACTGCTCTCCGGTGAAGTGGATCTCGTGCTCGACCCAAGCCCGCAAGATTTGCCGCGCGTGCGCTCGGACGCTTCGCTCAAGGTGATCGACGGTATCGAGAACCGCACCATCTTCTTCGGCATGGACCAGTTCCGCGACGAACTGCCCGGCAGCAACATCAAGGGCAAGAACCCGTTGAAGGACCGCCGTGTTCGCCAGGCCCTCTACCAGGGCATCGACATGTCGACGATCACGCGCGTGAGCTTGCGCGGGCTCGGACAGGCCACGGGCGCTTTGGTGGCGCCGCAGGTGAATGGCTGGACAGAGGCGGTGCACAAGCGCTACCCGTTCGACGTGGAGGCGTCCAAAAAACTGCTGGCTGAAGCGGGCTACAAGGACGGCTTCGAGGTCGACTTTGCCTGCCCCAACAACCGCTACATCAACGACGAAGCGATCTGCCAGGCTGTGACGGCCATGTGGGCGCGGATTGGTGTCAAGGCCAAGCTCCGCACCCTGCCACTGGTGACCTACTTCCCGATGATCCAGCGCTATGAAGCCAGCATCTACATGCTGGGCTGGGGCGTGCCGACCTTTGATGCGCTGTACAGCCTGCAGTCGCTGGTGCGCTCGGTGGGAGCGGGTGGCGACGGCAACTACAACGTAGGCCGTTACAGCAACCCGCAGATGGACGCGTTGGTGGAACGCACCAAGAAGGAAACCGACCTGAAGTTGCGCACCGAACTGCTGACCAAAGCGCTCGCTCTGCAGAACCAGGATGTGGCTCACATTCCGCTGCACAACCAGGTCATTCCATGGGCGATGAAGAAGAACATCGACGTGGTGCACCGCGCCGACAACCGGCTGGACTGGCGCCTGATCAAGGTAAACTGATTCACAGGCATTGATCGAGGGTCGCGCACCGTAAAGGCGCGACCCTCTCTTTATTTCTCAAACGATGTTTGCATTCATTCTTCGACGACTGGCGCAAGCCGTGATCGTCATGATCAGCGTGGCACTGATCGCGTTCATGCTGTTCCAGTACGTAGGAGACCCGGTGGTCTTTTTGCTGGGGCAGGACGCCACCGCTGAACAGATCCGCGAATTGCGGGCAGACCTGGGGCTGGATCAACCTTTCTTTGTGCAGTTCTGGCACTTCCTGGCCAACGCCGTGCAGGGCGAGTTTGGACTGTCCTTGCGCCAGGGTGCCAAGGTTTCCCGCCTGATCGCCGAGCGATTCCCGGCCACGCTTGAGCTGGCCATGGTCGCGGCCTTGCTCGCGCTGGTGGTGGGCATTCCCATGGGCGTGTATGCCGCGCTCAAAAGGGGCACGTTCCTGAGCCAGGTGTTCATGACGGTGTCGCTGTTGGGTGTGTCGCTGCCCACGTTCCTCATCGGCATTCTGTTGATCCTGCTGTTCGCTGTGACGCTGGGCTGGTTTCCCAGCTTTGGTCGTGGCGACGTGACGCAGGTGGGGTGGTGGACCACGGGGCTGCTCAGCGCGAAAGGCTGGCACCACATCACGCTGCCGGCGATCACGCTGGCCATCTTCCAGCTCACGCTGATCATGCGGCTCGTGCGCGCGGAAATGCTGGAAGTGCTGCGCACCGACTACATCAAGTTCGCGCGGGCGCGCGGGCTGACCAACCGCGCAGTGCACTTCGGTCACGCCCTGAAGAACACCCTGGTGCCGGTCATGACCATCACAGGGTTGCAGCTCGGCGGCCTGATCGCATTCGCCATCATCACCGAGACGGTGTTCCAGTGGCCAGGCATGGGCCTGCTGTTCATTCAGGCCGTGACGTTTGCCGACATTCCTGTGATGGCTGCCTACCTGTGCCTGATCGCGCTGATCTTTGTGGTCATCAACCTGATCGTTGATTTGCTGTACTTTGCAGTCGATCCGCGCCTTCGCGTGGAGAAGGCGGGCGGCCACTGATGTCGACGATGTCCCGCATCAAGGCGCACGGCCGCGCTTTCTCGCACATCGCGGCCTTTCACCCTGAGCTCACAGCGCTGCGCCGCGACCTGCACGCCCATCCCGAACTTGGCTTCGAAGAGCACTACACGGCGCAACGCGTGGTGGAGTCGCTCAAGGTGTGCGGTGTGGACGAGATCCACACCGGCATCGGCAAGACGGGTGTGGTGGCGGTGATCCGTGGCCGCCGCCACGCGAGCGGCCGCATGATGGGCCTGCGCGCGGACATGGATGCCCTGCCCATGACCGAGCACAACGACTTTGCCTGGAAGTCTGCGCGCCCCGGCATGATGCACGGCTGCGGCCACGATGGGCACACCGCCATGCTGGTGGGCGCGGCACGTTATCTGGCCGAGACGCGGCAGTTCGATGGCACCGCCGTGCTCATCTTCCAGCCTGGCGAAGAGGGCTTTGCCGGCGCCAAGGCGATGATCGAAGACGGGCTGTTCGAGCGCTTCCCGGTCCAGTCGGTGTTTGGCATGCACAACTGGCCGCAGATGCGCCCGGGCACGGTGGGGGTGAACCCCGGTCCCATGATGGCGTCGGCCGATCGCATCACCATCGAAATCACCGGCAAAGGAGGCCATGGGGCGCATCCTTACCAAACCGTGGATCCCGTGCTCGTATCGGCCCACATCATCACGGCGGTGCAGAGCATCGTCTCGCGCAACGTGCGCGCGATCGACAGCGCGGTCATCAGCATTTGCGCCATGCAGGCGGGCGATACGGCCGCCTTCAGTGTGATGCCGGGCAAGGCCACGCTCGTGGGCACGGTGCGCACGTTCAACCCGGAGGTGCAGGCGATGGTGGAGAAGCGCCTGCAAGAGGTGTGTTCGGGCGTGGCGCTCGGCCTGGGCGCCACAGCGCACGTGAAATACGAACGCATCTACCCGGCCACCATCAATTCCCGAGACGAGGCCCGCTTCGCAGCCGATGTGGCGCAAAAGCTGGTGGGCCACGAGCACGTGGACCGCAACATGGACCCCAGCATGGGGGCTGAGGACTTTTCTTTCATGCTGCAGGTCAAGCCAGGTGCTTATCTGCGCCTGGGGCAGGGCGCTGAGAACGGCGTGGGCAGCTGCTTCCTGCACAACAGCCGTTACGACTTCAATGACGAGGTGCTGCCGCTGGGCGCAGCCCTGCACGCCAGCCTGGTGGAGCAGGGCATGCCGCTGGCGGATGCCGCCCCTGCGCAGATCAGAAGCCAGTCAACAACCACAACCCCATCAAGGAGCGAAGCATGAATCTTAGGACCGCACTGACCACCGCCCTGGTCTCGACCGCGCTGGTCGCCATGGGCGCCGCCTCGGCGCAGACGATCCGCATCGGCAACCAGGGCGATGCCTTGTCGATGGACCCGCATTCGCTCAATGAGTCCCTGCAGCTCAGCGTGACCAACAACGTGTACGAGCCGCTGGTGGGGCGCGACCAAAACTTGAAGCTGGTGCCGGCACTGGCCACTAGCTGGAAGCAGACGTCGCCCAGCGTGTGGCGTTTCGAACTGCGCAAAGGCGTGAAGTTTCACGATGGCGCGCCCTTCACGGCCGACGACGTGTTGTTCACCTTTGCGCGTGCATCGGGCGAGGGCTCTGACATGAAGAGCTACACCAACGACGTGAAGGAAGTGCGCAAGGTCAACGACTTCACGGTCGACATCGAGACCAAGGGCCCGTTTCCCATCCTGCCCGACGTGCTGTCGCTGCTGTTCATCATGAACAAGAAGTGGTCGGAAGACAACCAGGCCACGCGCCCGGTGGACCGCCGCAAGGGCATCGAGAACGCAGCCTCGTTCCGGGCCAACGGCACTGGCCCGTTCCGCCTGCGCGAGCGCCAGCCCAACATCAAGACCAGCTTCGTTCGCAACGGCAACTACTGGGGCAAGATCGAAGGCAACGTGCTCAATGTCGAGTACACCCCCATCGGCAACGATTCCACCCGCGTGGCCGCCTTGCTGTCGGGTCAAGTGGATGTGATCGAGCCCGTGCCTCTGCAAGACGTGGCCCGCGTCAACGGCAGCGGCAAGAGCAAGGTGATCCAGGGCCCGGAGCTGCGCACCATCTTCCTGGGCATGGACCAGAAGCGCGACGAGCTGCTGTATTCCAACGTCAAAGGCAAGAACCCGTTCAAGGACAAGCGCGTGCGCCAGGCCTTCTACCAGGCCATCGACATCAACGGCATCCAGCGCACGGTGATGCGAGGCGCTTCAAAGCCCACCGCGCTGCTGGTGGGCCCGGGCATCAACGGCTTTGACAACGCCATGAACACGCGTCTGCCGTACGACCCCGAAGCGGCCAAGAAGCTGCTGGCCGAAGCTGGCTACCCGAATGGCTTCGAAGTGGCCATGAACTGTCCCAACGACCGCTACGTGAACGATGGCGCCATCTGTCAGGCGGTGGCCGCCAGCCTGGCGCGCGTGGGCGTGAAGATCAACCTGCAGGCTGAAACCAAGGGCACCTACTTTCCCAAGGTCTTGCGCCGCGACACCAGCCTGTACATGCTGGGTTGGACGCCTGGCACCTACGACTCGCACAACGCGCTCAACGCGCTCATGCGGTGTGTGGACGACAAGGGTAGCGGCCAGTTCAACCTGGGCGCGTATTGCAACCCCAAAGTGGACGAGCTGACGGTGCAGATCCAGTCCGAAACGGACAAGGCCAAACGCGATGCGTTGATCAAGGAAGCCTTTAAGCTGCACTCTGACGACATCGGCCACCTCCCGCTTCACCAGCAGGCCCTGGCCTGGGGTGTGGCCAACAACGTCGAGCTGGTGCAACTGGCCGACAACTTCATGCCGTTTCGCTTCATGTCGGTGAAGCCCGCGAAGTAAGCACGCCCGGCTGCCGCAGGGCCACAAGCCTGGCGGCAGCCTTGTTTTCATACAGGTCCCCTACGTGATCAGCCTCATCAAAAGAGGGCTCGACAGCGATGTCGGCCACAGCTTCCGAACTTCACCCACCGCCATTGTTGCCGCGGTGATCGCTTTCATCTGCGTGTTCTGTGCGGTGTTCGCGCCGTGGGTGGCCCCCCACAACCCGTTCGATCTCGCCACGCTCGAGCTCTCCAACGCGCGCTTGCCGCCCGCCTGGAGTGCTGAAGGCACCACCCGCTTTCTGCTGGGCACCGACGACCAGGGCCGCGACATTCTTTCTGCCCTCATGTACGGCGCGCGCATCTCGCTCGCCGTGGGTCTGGCATCGGTGGTGCTGTCGGTGGTGATTGGCGTCACCTTCGGTTTGCTCGCCGGGTTTCTGGGTGGCTGGATCGACAGCGTGCTCATGCGCCTGTGCGACGTGATGCTGTCGTTTCCCGCCATCCTCATTGCGCTGCTGATCGCCGGTGTGGGCCGCGCGTTGTTCCCCAACGCCCACGAAACACTCGCCTTTGGCGTGCTGATCATCTCGATCACGCTGACCGGCTGGGTGCAGTACGCCCGCACGGTGCGCGGCTCCACGCTGGTGGAGCGCAGCAAGGAGTACGTGCAGGCCGCTCGCGTGACCGGTGTGGCGCCACTGCGCATCATGCGCAGCCACGTGCTGCCCAACGTCATGGGGCCGGTGCTGGTGCTGGCGACCATTCAGGTGGCCACGGCCATCATCACCGAGGCCACGCTCTCGTTCCTGGGCGTGGGTGCTCCGCCCACCTCGCCATCTTTGGGCACCCTGATCCGTGTGGGCAACGACTACCTTTTCTCCGGCGAGTGGTGGATCACCATCTTTCCGGGCGCCATGCTGGTGCTGATCGCACTCAGCGTGAACCTGCTGGGCGACTGGCTGCGCGATGCCCTCAACCCGCGCCTGCGCTGAATTCACATGAGCCTTCTACAAGTCAAAAACCTGGTGGTCGAGTTCCCCAGCCGCCGCGGTACGCTGCGCGCACTCGACGACATTTCTTTCGACATCGCGCCGGGCGAAATCCTGGGCGTGGTGGGCGAGTCTGGCGCGGGCAAGTCGCTCACGGGCGCTTCCATCATTGGGCTGCTGGAGCCGCCGGGGCGTGTGGCCTCGGGCGAAATCCTGCTGCACGGCCAGCGCATCGACAACCTGCCATACGACCAGATGCGCAAGGTCCGCGGACGCAAGATCGGCGCGATCTTCCAGGACCCGCTCACCTCGCTCAATCCCTTGTATTCGGTGGGTCGCCAGCTCATCGAAACCATCACCACCCATTTGCCAGTGAGCCACGCCGAGGCACGCCAGCGCGCGATCGAGCTGCTCAAGGACACCGGCATTCCCGCGGCCGAGCAGCGCATCGACCACTTCCCGCACCAGTTCTCCGGCGGCATGCGCCAGCGGGTCGTCATTGCGCTGGCGCTGGCCGCCGAACCGCAGCTGATCGTGGCCGATGAGCCCACCACCGCACTGGACGTGTCGATTCAGGCGCAGATCATCACGCTGCTCAAGACCATCTGCAAACAACGGGGCGCCGCGGTGATGCTGATCACCCACGACATGGGCGTGATCGCCGAGACCTGCGACCGCGTGGCCGTGATGTACGCGGGTCGCATCGCCGAGATCGGCCCCGTACATGAGGTGATCAACCACCCTTCTCACCCCTACACGTCAGGTCTCATGGCCTGCATCCCCGACATGAGCCAGGACCGCGAACGCCTGCACCAGATTGACGGCGCCATGCCACGGCTCAATGCCATTCCGCAGGGTTGCGCGTACAACCCGCGCTGCGAAAAGGTGTTCGACCGCTGCCATGTGGACCGCCCCGATCTGCTGACGGCTGGGGCCACGCGCGCCGCTTGCTGGTTGCACGCCGGCGGGAAGGGGGTGGCTGCATGAGCGCCGACATGATGGACAAAGCGGCACAGGCCCAGACCCGCGCCGCCGTTTCTGCCGCCACCACCGAGGCCGCCAACGCTGCACCACTGGTGCGCGCCACCGACCTGGCCAAGACCTTCGACGTCTCCGCGCCGTGGCTCAACCGTGTGATTGAGCGCCAGCCACGCCAGCTGTTGCGCGCGGTCGATGGCGTTTCGTTCGACATTCCACGCGGCCAGACACTGGCGCTGGTGGGTGAATCCGGCTGTGGCAAGAGCACGGTCGCGCGCCTGCTGGTGGGCTTGTACGAGCCCACACGCGGGGGCTTCGAGTTTGACGGGCAGGACGCACACGCTGCCTTCAAAACACCCGAGGGCCGCAAGCTGCGCCGTCGGATCCAGATGATTTTTCAAGACCCATACGCCAGCCTCAACCCCCGCTGGCGGGTGGAAGACATCATTGCCGAGCCGCTGCGCGAACACGAGATCGAGACCGAACCTGCGGCCTTGCGCGCTCGGGTCGATGAGTTGCTGAAGTCGGTGGGCTTGTCGCCACTGGACCGCGTGAAGTACCCGCACCAGTTCTCCGGCGGTCAGCGCCAGCGCATTTCCATTGCGCGCGCGCTGGCGACCCAGCCCGAGTTTCTCGTGTGCGACGAGCCTACCTCGGCGCTGGACGTCAGCGTGCAGGCGCAGGTGCTCAACATCATGAAAGACCTGCAGCGCGAGCGCGGTCTGACCTACCTGTTCATCAGCCACAACCTCGCGGTGGTGCGCCACGTGAGCGATCAGGTGGGGGTGATGTACCTCGGTCGGCTGGTGGAGCTGGCGCCCAAGCACACCCTGTTTGACAGCCCGCGCCACCCCTACACGCGCATGTTGCTGGACGCCATTCCGAAGATGCACGACACCGGCCGGGCTCGCACGCCCGTCTCAGGCGAAGTGCCCAATCCGCTGAACCCACCCAGCGGTTGCGCCTTCAACCCGCGCTGCCCGCATGCCAATGACCGTTGTCGCAACGAGCGGCCCGAGCTGTTGACGCTGGGCGGTATCCGCATTGCCTGTCACGCGGTGCAAGAAGGACGCATTTGAGCGGTGGCGCGCATGGCGCGCCCCCTCATGCGTAGCGCTTGCTCTTGAGGTTGTTCTTCATTTCCTTGAGCAAGGGTTGCAGCTTCGTGCCCCCGATGCGCAGTGCCAGGCAGGTCGCCACGACGTCGATCACCATGAGGTGCATCAGGCGAGACGTCATGGGGCTGTAGCGGTCGTAGCCTTCCGGGTGGTCGGCCGAAAGGTGAATGTGGCCGCTCTGCGCCAGCGGTGTGCCGCTGGTGGTGATCGTGATCACCGTCGCGCCGTGTTTTCGGGCGATGTCGGCGGCGTCCATCAAATCACGCGTGCGGCCTGAATTGGAAATGATCACGAGGCAGTCGCCCGGCCCCAGCAGTGACGCGCTCATCACCTGCATGTGGCCGTCGCTGTAGGCAATGGCGTTGATGCCCAGGCGGAAGAACTTGTGCTGCGCGTCCTGCGCCACGATGCCCGAGTTGCCCGCACCGTAAAACTCGATGCGGCCACGGTTCTTGTAGGTGGCCACCAGCGCGTCGACCGCTTTCTCGATCGCGTGGCTGGAGGCGTCGTTGCGGTACTTCAGGAACGCCGCCACCGTGTTGTCGATCACTTTGACCAGCACGTCTCCGGTCTTGTCGTCCATGTCCACGCTGCGGTGGATGAAGGGCACGCCTTCGCTCACCGTGCCGGCCAGCTTGAGCTTGAAGTCCGACAGGCCGTCGTAGCCCATGCTGCGGCAGAAGCGCACCACCGTGGGCTTGCTCACATGCGCGCGATCGGCCAGCTCCGTGACCGGCAGGCTGGCGAAGGTGCGGGGGTCCAGCAACACGAGCTTGGCCACGCGCTGCTCGGCAGGTGCCAGCGATGGCATGGAGGCTTTGATCCGGTCGAGCATGGTGCGGGCCCCTGGTTACATCGGCAGATAGAATCGTGAAATTTTATTACATCAACTGGCCGATAATCCAGCCATGAACCAGCTCGACGCCCTCAAACAATTCACCACGGTGGTGGCCGACACCGGCGACTTCAACCAGATCGCGGCCTATGCCCCGCAGGATGCGACGACCAACCCGTCGCTCATCCTCAAGGCGGTGCAGAAGCCCGAGTACGCGCACCTGTTGAAAGACGCGGTCGCCACGTACGGCGCTCAGGGCCTGGACGAAGTGACCAACCGGCTGCTGGTGCGTTTCGGGTGCGAGATCCTGCGTCTGATCCCGGGTCGTGTGTCCACCGAAGTGGACGCGCGGCTGAGCTTTGACACCGAAGCGACGGTGACGCGCGCGCGCCGCATCATCGAGCTCTACCAGGGCGAAGGCGTGCATGTGGACCGTGTGCTGATCAAGATCGCCTCCACCTGGGAAGGGATTCAGGCGGCCGCGCGGCTGGAGCGCGAGGGCATTCACACCAACCTCACGCTGCTGTTTTCGTTTGCTCAGGCGGTGGCATGCGGGCAGGCCAAGGTGCAGCTGATCTCGCCCTTTGTGGGCCGCATCTACGACTGGTACAAAAAGTCGGCCGGTGCCGCCTGGGACGAGGCCGCCATGGCGGGCCCCAACGACCCCGGCGTGCGTTCGGTGCGCAGCATCTACGAGTTCTACAAGAAGCACGGCATCCAGACCGAGGTGATGGGCGCGAGCTTTCGCAACGTAGGCCAGATCACCGCCTTGGCCGGCTGCGACTTGCTCACCATCAGCCCGGAACTGTTGGCCCAGCTCGCAGGCAGCGAAGCGCCGCTGGGCCGCTCGCTCGACGCAGGCGCGGCCCGGGCGATGGACATTCCCTTTGTGACGCACGACGAAGCCAGCTTCCGCTTCGCGCTCAACGAGGACGCCATGGCCACCGAGAAGCTGGCCGAGGGCATTCGCGCTTTCGTGGCCGACACCATCAAGCTCGAAGCATTGATGAAGTAAGCAACCGAAACGCCCAAGCAAAAAGCCCCGCGATCGCTCGCGGGGCTTTTTGTTTTTGGAAGCAGGGAGTGCAGAAGCTCCCCTACGACGCAGCATGAGCCGCCAGGACAAGGCGCAAGGGCGTAGACAGTGGCAGCGCCACGGCAAGCCCTTGCAACGCCGGCATGGCGTCTCAGGCAAGGAGCAATTACATGCCCATGCCGCCCATGTCGCCCATGCCACCCATGCCGCCACCCGGCATGGCAGGTGCGTCGTCCTTCGGGGACTCGGCCACCATGCACTCGGTCGTCAGCATCAGGCTGGACACCGAAGCGGCGTTCTGCAGCGCGGTGCGGGTCACCTTCGTCGGGTCCAGAATGCCCATTTCGATCATGTCGCCGTAGGTGTCGTTGGCGGCGTTGAAGCCGTAGTTGCCCTTGCCGGCCAGAATCGCGTTGACCACCACCGATGGCTCGCCACCGGCGTTGGCCACGATTTCGCGCAGAGGCGCTTCGATGGCCTTGAGCACCAGCTTGATGCCGGCGTCCTGGTCAGCGTTGTCACCCTTGATGGCGCCAGCAGCCTGGCGAGCGCGCAGCAGGGCCACGCCACCACCGGCCACGATGCCTTCTTCCACTGCAGCGCGGGTGGCGTGCAGGGCGTCTTCCACGCGGGCCTTCTTTTCCTTCATTTCGACTTCGGTGGCAGCGCCAACCTTGATCACGGCCACGCCGCCAGCCAGCTTGGCCACGCGCTCTTGCAGCTTCTCGCGGTCGTAGTCGCTGGTGGCTTCTTCGATCTGCACGCGCACTTGCTTCACGCGGGCTTCAATGTCAGCAGCAGCGCCAGCGCCGTCGATGATGGTGGTGTTTTCCTTGCCGATTTCCACGCGCTTGGCCTGGCCCAGGTCGGCCAGGGTGACCTTCTCGAGCGTCAGGCCCACTTCTTCAGCGATGACCTTGCCGCCCGTCAGGATGGCGATGTCTTCCAGCATGGCCTTGCGGCGGTCGCCGAAGCCAGGGGCTTTCACTGCCACAACCTTCAGGATGCCGCGGATGGTGTTGACCACCAGCGTCGCCAGGGCTTCGCCTTCGACGTCTTCGGCAATGATCAGCAGCGGCCGGCCGGCCTTGGCCACTTGCTCCAGCGTGGGCAGCAGGTCACGGATGTTGGAGACCTTCTTGTCGTACAGCAGCACGAAGGGGTTGTCCAACAGGGCCGATTGCTTCTCGGGGTTGTTGATGAAGTAGGGCGAGAGGTAGCCACGGTCGAACTGCATGCCTTCGACCACGTCGAGTTCGTTCTGCAGCGACTTGCCGTCTTCCACGGTGATCACGCCTTCCTTGCCGACCTTGTCCATCGCGTTGGCGATGATCTCGCCGATGGAGGTGTCGCTGTTGGCGGAAATGGAGCCGACCTGGGCGATTTCCTTGCTGGTCGTGGTGGCCTTGGAAGCCTTCTTCAGCTCGGCGATCAGGGCTTCCACAGCCTTGTCGATACCGCGCTTGAGGTCCATCGGGTTCATGCCGGCGGCCACGTACTTCATGCCTTCGCGCACGATGGCCTGGGCCAGCACGGTCGCGGTGGTGGTGCCGTCACCGGCGTTGTCGGAGGTCTTGGAAGCCACTTCCTTGACCATCTGCGCGCCCATGTTCTGGAGCTTGTCCTTGAGTTCGATTTCCTTGGCCACGGACACACCGTCCTTGGTCACGGTGGGGGCGCCGAAGGAGCGCTCGAGCACCACGTTGCGACCCTTGGGGCCCAGGGTGACCTTGACCGCGTTGGCCAGGATGTTCACGCCTTCAACCATGCGTGCGCGGGCTTCGCCGCCGAAAATGACGTCTTTTGCTGCCATGTTGATTTCTCCGGAATATTAAAAAGTTAATCAGTTGGGACCGGGCGACCGGGTGCTCAGCGCGTCAGTCGGTCGGTCCCGCAAAATCACTTGGATTCGACGACTGCGAACAGGTCGTCTTCCTTCATGACCAGCAGTTCGTCGCCAGCGACCTTCACGGTCTGGCCGCTGTACTTGCCGAACAGAACGCGGTCACCGACCTTGACGTTCATGGCGGACAGTTCGCCTTTGTCGTTTTTCTTGCCGGGACCGACCGCCAGCACTTCGCCTTGGTCAGGCTTTTCAGCGGCTGCGTCAGGGATGACGATGCCGGAGGCGGTCTTGGTTTCGCTGTCAATGCGTTTGACGATCACGCGATCGGCGAGAGGACGAAGGTTCATTGCATCTCCTGGGTATGAAACAGATGGGGTGGTTCAGCACGGTGAAGCGGGCCCGGGGGGCCAGCGCATACCGCTGATCGACTTGGGGTTGGGTGTTAGCACTCAACCCCAGCGAGTGCTAATGATAAGGGTGCCGCAGGGGCTTTTCAAGGCGGGCTCAGCTTTATTTGGCAAAAGCAGAACCCTGACAGGAATACCCCCGGGGTGTATGTCACAAACATTTACGATGCCGGGATGGATCGATCGACCTGCACCGTTTCCCCGGCACTTCGTGCCACTTTCCGCCGATTCCTTGCTTGTGCCGCGATGTGGTGTGGCGTCGTGCTGGCCTGCCTGCCGGGCCTGGCCAGGGCGGCAACGGCCCCTGAGGTCGATGTCACGCTGCAAGCTGCCTACTGGGTGGACACCACCGGGCAGTCCACCGTGGATCAGGTGGTGTCGTTGCCGGCCACAGCTTTCCAGCCCATGGAGCGCTACCGCGCCTTCCGGCTCGATGGCGCAGCCTTGTGGCTGCGCCTGGATCCGCCCGCACTCGACCCCGGGGACCGCTGGTACTTGATGCTCAGCGCGGCGGCGTTTGCCAACCGGGCGACGCTGCACACCCTGGGGCGCGATGGGCAGTGGCAGATGCAGGAGGCCGGGGATCGTTTGCCGGTGTCGCAGTGGGACCACCCGGACCAGACACCGGTGTTTGCCCTTGCTCCCCAGGCCGCCGCACCCGTCTGGCTGCGGCTGGAGAACCGGCCGGCCTCGCTGAGCCCGCGGCTGCTGCTCATGACCGAAGAGCGCCTGCTGGAAATGCGCTCGTGGACATTTCTGATGGTGGGCGGTTACCTGGGGTTCGGCTTGCTCGTGCTCTTTCTGGCCTGGGTGCACGCGCGCCTGTATGCCGACCGAGCGTTCGTGGCCTATTGCGCTTACGTCGTCTGCATGCTGGGCTTCCAGGCGTCCTTCACCGGCATCGGAGGGCTGTTTTTCTGGCCGGATCACGCGCGCTGGAACGACGCCGCCCCAGCGCTGTTCATGCTTTGGCTTACCGCCTCAGGTATCTGGTTCGTCCGCGAGGTCTGCGCGGTGCCGAGGTACCACCAGCGTGTGGATCGGTTCGTGCTGGCCTGGTCGTTGTTCGGCCTGGTGTTTCCAGCGCTCTATCTCTGGCTGCAGAACCACGCGGTCTTCGTGGTGCTCAATCTCTATGGCCTGTTGTCGGTGCTGCTGAGTTTTGGCTTGTGCGTGTGGACATGGCGCCTGGGTGAAAAGTACGCCGGCTGGATGGCGATAGGCTTTTTGCCCGTGCATCTGAGCTATCCGTTTCCTGCCTTGCGCAGCGCCGGCCTCTTGCCCGATGGCTGGGCCACGCAGTACGCGGTGCTGATCGGTTCGGCCATCGAAATCCCCTTGCTGCTCTACATCCTCCACCGCCGTGCGAAGGAGTTCAACGAAAACAGGGCTCGCCTGCGCGCCATTGAAAGTACCGACCCGCTCACGGGCCTGACGGTGGCGCCGGTGCTCACGCTGCGATTGCGTGACGCGATGCGTCGCGCCCGGCGCTATGGGCACCGCTGCGGTCTGGTGCTGGTGGATCTGGCGAACCACGCAGACATTGTTTCGCGCGAGGGGCGTGAAGCGGGCGATCGCGCGCTGGTGGTCGCGGCTTCGCGCTTGTCCGCCGTGGTGCGCGATGTCGATACCGTGTGTCGCACCGCCGACGCCCGTTTTGTGGTGCTCGTGGAAGGCCCGCTTCCTGCCGATGAGCTCAAGCGGCTGGCACAGCACATCGTGGCCAGGGGGCTGGAGCGCATCCCGGCGTTGCCCGCAGACATTGCCTTGCGGTTTCGACTTGTGTCGATGGCGTTGCCCGACGACACCGCGACCGCGGTTGAAGACGACCATCTGATCGCGCACATGGGTGCCGCGTTGGATCGCATGGTGAGCGATCCGCGCAAGGTCGTGCAGCACCTTTCACCGCCAGCGGCCTCGCCGCTGCCGCAGGAGGGCAGCGTTGAACTGCCGGCCGCTCAGAAGTGGGCCAAATAGCCCCCATCGACCACCAGGACCTGCCCGGTGACGTAGCTCGCGGCGGGTGACGCCAGAAACACCGCAGCGCCCCCGATCTCGTCGGGTTGGCCCCAGCGGCCCAGTGAACTGCGCTGGGTCAGCCACTGCAGGGTGGCGGGGTCTTTCACCATGCTCGCGTTGGCTTCGGTGGCGAAGTAGCCCGGCGCAATGGCGTTGACGTTGATGCCATGAGCGCCCAGTTCGGCTGCCAGCGCGCGGGTCAGTGCCTCCAGCGCTCCCTTGCCCGTGGTGTAGGCGGCATCGCCTGCGCGTGCGATCGGCCCGGCAATGGAGGTGACGTTGATGATGCGGCCGAAGCGCTGCTGTCGCATTGGCCGCGCCGCCTCGCGGCAGAGGTGCCAGGCCGACACCAGGTTCGACTCCAGCAGTTCGCGCAGCGCCTGCGCAGGCAAATCTTCCAGCGGCTGCCGCCGACGTTGGCCGACGTTGTTGATCAGGATGTCGAGTCGACCACTCTGCGCGAGCACCTGTTCAACGGCGGCGCTGGCGGCGGCTTCGTCGGTCACGTCAAACGCCAGGGCAAGTGCCGAACCAGCGGCTTCTTTCCCGGCCTGGTTCACCGATTGCACGGCATCTTGCAAGCCATGGGCATCGCGGCCGTTAAGCCATACCGTTGCGCCGTGAGCGGCCAGGGCCTTGGCCATCGAGAGACCCAAGCCGCGGCTCGCACCGGTGATCAAGGCGACCCGGCCTTGCAGGGAGAACAGGGTGGTGGGGATCGGGCGGTGGGCGTTCACCGCCCGATTATCGCGGGCACCTCTGTCAGAGCGAGAGCTCTGCCATCGACGATTCGGAGAACGGCATTTCTGGCTCCATGCCATCGAATGGCAGCGTGAAGTAGAACGTGCAGCCTTCGCCCGGCGTGGTCTCTGCCCAGATGCGGCCACCGTGGCGCTCGATGATGCGCTGCGACAGTGCCAGGCCCGTGCCCGTGCCTTCGAAGTCCATCGAGTGGTGCTGGCGCTGGAACATCACGAACAGGTTGTGTGCCTTCTCCAGGTCGAAGCCCACACCGTTGTCGGCGATGAAGAAAGTGCGTCCACCGACCGGGTTGACCTTCCAGCCGAGCTCGATGCGTGCCACATCGCGCGGCCGGGTGTACTTCACGGAATTGCCCAGCAGGTTGCCCAGGGCCTGCGCCAGCAGCATCGCATCGCCGCGCACCACGGGCAGGTCGTTCTCGATCACCCACTCGATACGGCGATCCGGATTTTCCTGTTTGAGGTGCGCAATCACGCCCTGCACCAGCTGCGAGATGGGGACCGGTTGCGTCTCGATCGCGACCCTGCCCAGCCGTGCGTACTCCAGCAGGCCTTCAATCATCAGGCTCATGCGCTTGGACGCTTTGGCGATCGAGTTCTGGTACTGCAACGCCAGTGCATCGGTCGACTCGCCCATCTGCTCCTGCAGCAGGCTCACGAAACTGGCGATGTGTCGCAGCGGGGCGCGCAGGTCGTGCGAAACCATGTGCGAGAACACATCGAGGTCTTTGTTGGCGGCCACAAGCTGTTGCGTGCGTTCGGCCACGCGCTTCTCCAGCTCACGGTTGAGGTCGTTCATGACGTCTTCCAGGCTCTTGGCGGCGGTCATGTCGCGCGTGATGCTGGAGAGCCCCTGCAGTTCTCCCGCCTCGTTGCGCAGCGCGGTGAGCACTGTGTGAGCCCAGAAGCGCGAACCATCTTCGCGCAGGCGCCAGCCGCGCGTTTCCCACTGGCCATGTGCCTTGGCCAGCCGCAGTACCTGCCCGGGGTCGACTTCGTCTTCGCCAGCGTTGTCGGCGGCCAGCAGCACTTCGTAAGAGCGGCCCATGATCTGCGAGCGGCTGTGGCCATGCAGGCGCTGGGCACTTTCGGTCCATTCGGTGATGCCGCCGTTTTCGTCGACGAAGTAGATGCAGTAGTCCTGGATCGCATCCACCATGAGGCGGTAGCGCTGCTCGCTCGCGAACAGCTCGGCGGAACGGTCGCGCACGCGCTCTTCAAGATCGCGGTTGGCGTGCAGCACAAATTCTTCGGTGCGGCGGCGTTCGCTGATGTCGTGCAGCTCGATGAAGATGCCCTCGACCGCGCCGTCGCGGAAATCGGGGATGTAGTGAATCTCGAAGTAGTTGCGCAGGCCATCGGCCCCCACGCGTTCGGCTTCGAAGGTTTGCGTTTGTCCCGAGAGAGCTTGGGCCACGCGCGGCAGGATGTCGGGCAGGATTTCTGGCCGCACGACCTGGCTCAAGGGAGAGCCGACCATCTCGGCGGGCGTCCTACCGTAGCGGCTGGCGTGTGCCTGGTTGGCAAAGCGGCAGATCAGGTTCTTGTCGTAGTACGCCAGCCGCGCAGGAATGCGGTCGGTGATGCTGCGCAGCAGACCGTCTTGTGCCTGGGTCGGCGCCTCATCGGTCTGGGTGATCACAGCGCTGCCGTGCAGAAAGTGCCCTTCGGCGTCAAACACCGGCGTAGAGGCGAGCTGGGCATGAAAGACGCTGCCGTCCACACGCAGCCAGTCGAGCACCACCGGCTCGGCGTGGCCACTCTGGCGCAGCGACTCCACATGGGCGGTGAGTGCCTCGCGCGAGCGTGGCGTTACCAGGCCATTGAGGTGGACGCCGGCCGAGCCATGGCCCAGCCAGCTGTGCAGGGTCTGGTTGAGGTGAACGCAGCGTTGTGTTGCGTCAAACGTGAGCAGGCCGCAGGTGGCCTGGTCGCACAGCGATCGAGCGCTGTCCAGCGCGGCCTGAAGTTCTTGCGTCCGCAGGGCCAGCATCTGCTCGAGCCGCTGCTGCTGCTCAGGCGTGTCCATCCCATCGGGGCAGATCGAGGTGTCCATGGTTCAGGGCTCCGGGGTCGTTTCAGTGCAAGCCAGAAAAAAGGCTTGTACTCCCATATCGGACGCAGCTGGAGAAAATTCAAATTGTTACGACCGGTGGCCCGCACGTTCCATCAGAAAAAAGTGCACAAAAAAAGCCCCAAGGCTTGCGCCTTGGGGCTTTTGCAGCTTTTTACGTGACTATTTACAGTCCGGCGGCTTTGCGCAGGGCGGCAGCCTTGTCGGTGCGCTCCCAGGTGAACTCGGGTTCTTCACGACCAAAGTGGCCGTAGGCAGCGGTCTTGGAGTAGATGGGGCGCAGCAGGTCCAGCATCTGAATGATGCCCTTGGGGCGCAGGTCGAAGTGCTCGGCCACGAGTGCGGAGAGCTGGTCGTCCGGGATCACGCCGGTGCCTTCGGTGTAGACGGTGATGTTCATCGGCCGGGCCACGCCGATGGCGTAGGCCACCTGCACCTGGCACTGCTTGGCCAGCCCCGCTGCAACCACGTTTTTGGCCACATAGCGCGCGGCATAAGCGGCCGAGCGGTCGACCTTTGAAGGGTCCTTGCCAGAGAACGCACCGCCACCGTGGGGGCATGCGCCGCCATAGGTGTCGACGATGATCTTGCGGCCGGTGAGGCCACAGTCACCCTGCGGGCCGCCAATGACGAAGCGCCCGGTCGGGTTGATCAGGTACTTCGTGTCCTTCAGCCATTCCTTGGGCAGAACCGGCTTGATGATCTCTTCAATGATGGCCTCGTTGAACGACGCCTTCATCTTGGTGGAGGTCTCGCTCTGGTCGGGCGAGTGCTGGGTGGAGAGCACCACGGTGTCGATGCTGTGGGGCTTGCCGTCCACGTAGCGCATGGTGACCTGGCTCTTGGCGTCCGGGCGCAGGAAGGGCAGGCGGCCGTCTTTGCGCAGCTGGGCCTGGCGCTCCACGAGGCGGTGCGCATAGTAGATCGGCGCGGGCATGAGCTCGGGCGTCTCGTCGCAGGCGTAGCCGAACATCAGGCCCTGGTCACCCGCGCCGGTGTTGAGGTGGTCGTCGGACGCGTGGTCCACGCCCTGGGCGATGTCGTTGGACTGCTTGTCGTAGCAGACCATCACGGCGCAGCCTTTGTAGTCAATGCCGTATTCGGTGTTGTCGTAGCCAATGCGCTTCAAGGTGTCGCGTGCCACCTGGATGTAGTCGACATGCGCATTGGTGGTGATTTCACCGGCTAGCACCACCAGACCGGTGTTGCACAGGGTTTCGGCGGCCACGCGGCTGCGTGGGTCTTGGGCAAAGATCGCGTCGAGAATCGCGTCGGAAATCTGGTCAGCGACCTTGTCGGGGTGGCCTTCAGAGACGGATTCGGAGGTGAAAAGAAAGTCGCTCGCCATGGTTAAACTCCAAGTTGGTTGATCGGCGTTGCCGGTCTTTCGGAGTTCGGCGAACGCTTTAGCGGAATTTGTCAGTCGCCCCGCAATTAGTTCGATAACTCGGCGACGGCGGGATTTTAGATCAACTCCCCAGGCGCGCTTTTCCCCCTCCCACTTGTGGCCCTGCTGATCCATAGCCTCTTTCGCGCGCTGAGCTGGCTGCCGTTGCCTTTCCTGCACGCGCTGGGTTGGGTGTTGGGCTGGCTGAGTTTCCTGTTGTCGGGCCGCTACCGTCGCCGACTGTTCGCCCATGCGCGGCAGGCAGGCTTCTCGCGCCGACTGGCGCTGGCCTCGGTGGGCGAGTCCGGCAAGCTGGTGGCGGAGTTGCCTCGCCTCTGGCTGGGTCGGCCGGCTCACGTGGACTGGTCGGGGGCAGAGCACATCGAAGCCACGCAGTCGCAAGGCGCCGGCGTTTTGTTTCTGACGCCGCACCTGGGCTGCTTCGAGATCACCGCGCAGGCCTATGCGCAGCGTTTTGGTGTGGCGCATCCCATGACCGTGTTGTTTCGTCCGGCGCGCAAGCCCTGGTTGCGTGAGCTGGTGGCCAATGCGCGCGAGCGACCAGGGCTGTTCGCGGCACCCACCACGTTGGCGGGCGTCAAGCAGCTCATCAAGGCGCTCAAGGCCGGGCAGGCGGTGGGGCTGTTGCCAGACCAGGTGCCCCCGGATGGGCAAGGTGTGTGGGCGCCCTTTTTTGGTCGTGACGCGTACACGATGACCCTGTCGGCCCGCCTGGCACAGGCCGGCCGCGTGCAGATCCTGCTGAGCTGGGGCGAGCGTCTGGGTTGGGGCCGGGGCTATCGTGTGCACGTGCGTCCTTTCGACACGGTCAACGGGGGCCCTTTGTCGACCGATCCGTTGGAAGCCGCGGCGCAGATCAACCGGGCAATGGAGTCGCTGGTGCGAGAATGCCCCGCCCAATACCTCTGGTCTTATGACCGCTACAAGGCGCCGCGCGGTTCGGCGCCACGTCCACGCTGATGTCTTCATCGCCCTCCGAACCCGACCTGCCCCGCGGCAACCTCGCCAACCGGCTCGGGGTGGCTTTCATGCGCCTTCTCGCCAGGATGCCGCTGCCGTGGGTGAGGGCTCTGGGTTGGTGCCTGGGCCACGTGCTCTATTTGCTGGCGGTCCGCCGCCGCCGCATTGCCGGCATCAACTGGGCGCTGTGCTTTCCGGAAAGCAGCGCGACAGAGCAGCGCCGTGCGGTGCGCAAGCACTTCGTGTATTTCGCGCAGGCCTGGCTGGACCGCAGCTGGCTCTGGGAGGCGCCGCTTGAAACGGTGCAACAGCGCTTGAAGCTCACGGGTGACTTGAAGGCGCTGGAGGGCAGCGAGCCCACCGTCATCTTCGCCCCCCACTTTGTGGGCATGGACGCCGGGTGGATCGGCCTGACGGCGCATCTTGAACGCCGGTTTTGCGGCCTCTATGCCGAGCAGCTCAACGCGGATGTGGACCGCTGGATGGCGCAGGGCCGGCAGCGCTTCGGCAACCCGCATGTGGTGGGCAAGCGCCAGGGCATCAAGCCCCTGGTGGCGGCCATGCGCCAAGGTCTGCCGCTGTATCTGCTGCCCGACATGGACCATGGCCTGCGCGACGCGGCGTTCGTGCCTTTCTTCGGTGTGCAGACCGCCACGCTGATGTCGCTGTCGCGCCTGGCCCGATTGGGGCGTGCACGTGTCGTGCCGGTGGTAAGCCGGCTCACGCGAGAGGGTTACGAGGTGACCGTGATGTCGCCCTGGGCCAACTACCCGACCGACGATCCCGAAGCCGACACCGCCGCCATGAACCTGTACCTGGAAGGTTTCATCCGCCGCGCACCGGAGCAGTACTACTGGGTCCACAAGCGCTTCAAGACACGGCCCGAGGGCGAACCCTCGTTTTACGCGGATCTTTGAGTCGCGTTAGTTGGCCAGGAAGTCCGCGATCAAGAGCGCGACCCGCGCAGGTTGTTCGTGGACTATCCAGTGGGTGGCTCGCGGCACGCGCTCTGTGCGCAGATCCTTCACATAATCTTCCAAGCCATCCAGCAGGGCTTCGGGCAGCGCCGTGTCGCCCAAGCCCCAGATCACCAGCGTGGGCGTTGTGACCGTTGCCTTGTCCCTGGGCACCTGTACTGCCGCTGCGCCAGGGTCGTCCGCCGTCGGCGGCCGCAGGGGCGAAGCGGCGTAGTACGCGCAGGGCCCGGTCAGGCCCTGGTGCCAGACGGCGCGGTAGCGTTCGCGCATGGCGTCATCCAGCCAAGCCACAGGCCCGCTGTCGGCGGCCATGTTGGTGAAGAAGGGCCAGAGGCGTGCGAAATCGTTTTCTGCCAGCAGGGCCGCTGCGTCGGGGCGTGCCAGGAAGTTCATGTAGGCGCTGGCCGCCTGCTGTTCGTGCGAGTGCGCCAGTTCGCGCTGGAACGTGGCCGGGTGTGGCGCGTTGATGATCACCAGGCGTTGCATCAATGCGGGGCGTTGCGCCGCCAGTCCCCAGGCCAGTGCGCCACCCCAGTCGTGTGCCACCAGGGCCACCAGCTGGCCGGGCGAAGGGCCGTCCGCTGTGACGGCGAGGATCAAGGCTTCCAGGTCTTGGAGCAGCGGCTTGGCGCGATAGGCGCTTGCCTCGACGGGTGCGCTCGATCGCTCATAGCCGCGCAGGTTGGGGGCAATGCACCGAAAGCCGCCGTGTTCGGGTTGAGCAAAGTGTTCGAGCAGCTCGTCCCACACGAACGCGGCTTCCGGGAAGCCATGCAGGAACACAAGCACCGGCGCGCCGGGTGTCCCCGTGGCGCGGCAGCTCAACGTGATGCCGTGGGGCAGTTCTTGCTGGAAGGTCTGGATCATGTGGGCGTGTGCGTTGGCCCACACGGGTCTCAATCCAGTGCAGGAGGTTCGTCTTCAGGAGCGGGCGCCGGGGTTTCGGCCGTTGCTGCGACACCGTGGGTCCACTGCCACAGCAGCATGGCCACTTCGTCCACCCCTTTTTTCTTCAAGGCAGAAAACAGTCTCGCTTCACCACCGCCCGATTGCAGTCGCGCAATCGACAGCGCCTTTTGGGCTTCGGCGTGGTTGAGCTTGTCCGACTTGGTGAGCAGCACCAGGAACTTCAGCCCTTCTTCGACCCGCGGGCGAATCACTTCCAGCAGTATTTCGTCGAGTTCGGTCAGCCCCAGGCGGGGGTCGATCAGGAGCACAACACCCTTGAGGTTTTCGCGAGTGAGCAGGTAGTTGCCCATCACGCGCTGCCAGCGCAGCTTGGCCTCGCGCGGCACTGCGGCATAGCCGTAGCCGGGCAAATCCGCCAGCACGGCATCGGTCACACCCTGCTTGCCGAGTGAAAACAGGTTGATGCTCTGCGTACGCCCGGGCGTTTTGGACGCGAACGCCAGGCGCTTTTGTTGCGTCAGGGTGTTGATGCAGGTGGACTTGCCGGCGTTGGAGCGACCCACAAAGGCCACTTCGGGCACGTCCAGCGGCGGCAGGTGCTCGAGCTGCGGAGCGGTGGTGAGGAACCGGGCTGTGTGCAGCCAGCCGTGAGCGATCTTGGGATCGGGCTTGAGGGAGTCGATGATGTTTCCAGCTCGGGGTGTCGGGTCTTTGAGGCCCGGGGCGTCTTGCGACGGCGAAGCGTTCGGAGGGGCTGGAGTGGGGCGGTGGGTCATTTGGGGGTTTTCCCGGTGGGACATTGTAAAATCGATTGGCTTTGTTCAGACAAACCGAGATTTCCCACAAACCGAACCCGTCGCAACCGACGCCCGCCCCGTCATGAAATTGCCTGTTTCCTTCCTTTGCGCCGCTGCAGCCGCAGCCTTGTCGTTCAGCGCCCAGGCGCAATCGGTCAAGCCTGACCTGGCCAAGGGCGGCGCCACGTTTGGCCAGGTGTGCGTGGCCTGCCACGCGGCAGACGGCAACTCCACCACGCCCGCCAACCCCAAACTGGCGCAGCAGCATCCCGAATACCTGGTGAAGCAGCTGCAGGATTACAAATCCGGCAAGCGCGACAACGCCATCATGAAGGGCTTTGCTTCAGCGCTGTCGGATGCCGACATGCGCAACATCGCTTACTGGCTGGCGGATCAGAAAGCCAAGGGTGGCGCCGCGACCGACAAGGATCTGGTGCGCTTGGGCGAACGGATTTACCGCGGCGGCATCGCCGACCGTCAGATCGCTGCTTGCGCTGGCTGCCACAGCCCCAACGGCGCCGGCATTCCTGCGCAGTACCCGCGCCTGGCCGGCCAACATGCCGAATACACCAAGACGCAGCTTGAGCATTTCCGCAACGGCACCCGCAAGAACAACGCGCAGATGACGGGCGTCGCCGCGAAGATGAACGACCGCGAAATCCAGGCGGTGTCGGACTACATTGCTGGCCTTCGTTGACGCGCGGGGCTTTTGCCCCAAGCCCCTGGGGTCGGCCGGGATATAAGTCAGCGTTGATGTTTGCCGGCACAATGCAATAAATTCGCCGGGCGTTGAACCGCCAGCCATAAAAATGCATCACAACAGGGCGTGTTCCGGGGCCTCCGGAGCCGCCCTTTTTGTTGTCCTGTTTTCCTTTGCCACGTCCCCATGACTGTTTCCACCCAAGGCATGCAGATTCGCACCGGTTCGCGGTTCCTCAGCGAGACCGTCGAGCTGCTGTCTTCGATGCGGTTTGCCATTTCGCTGCTCACTGTGATCTGCATCGCGTCGGTGATCGGCACCGTGGTGAAACAGCACGAACCCTTCATCAATTACGTTAATCAGTTCGGGCCTTTCTGGGCCGATGTGTTTGCCAGTGCTGGTCTGTTCTCCGTCTACAGCGCTTGGTGGTTTCTGCTGATCCTGGCGTTTTTGGTCATCAGCACCAGCTTGTGCATTGCCCGCAACACGCCCAAGATTTTTGCGGACTTCAAGGCCTACAAGGAAAACATCCGCGAGCAAAGCCTCAAGGCGTTTCCGCACCGGGCCGAAGGGGGTCTGGCCGAAACGCCTGAGGCGGCGGCCAACCGGATTGGCCAGACCTTGCTGGGCTCGGGCTGGAAGGTCAAGCTGCAATCGCGCGAGACACCCACCGGCAAGGGCTGGATGGTGGCGGCCAAAACGGGGGCGGCCAACAAGATCGGCTATCTGGCCGCGCACAGCGCCATCGTGCTGGTGTGCATCGGTGGGCTGCTTGACGGTGACCTCATGGTGCGCGCGCAGACGTGGTTCAACGGCAAGACGCCTTTCATGGGTGGTGGCCTGATTGCCGACGTACCTGCCCAGCACCGGTTGTCGTCCAGCAACCCAACCTTTCGCGGCAACCTTCTGGTGACCGAAGGCACCACCGCAGGCACGGCCATCCTCGCGCAACCGCAGGGCGTGCTGCTGCAAGATCTGCCCTTCTCTGTGGAGCTCAAGAAGTTCATCGTCGAGTACTACGACACCGGGATGCCCAAGCTGTTTGCCAGCGAAATCGTGATCCACGACAAAGAGACCGGCGAGAGCAAGCCCGCCCGCGTGGAAGTCAATCACCCCGCCAGCCACCGAGGCATCAACATTTACCAGTCGAGCTTTGACGACGGAGGCTCGCGCGTGAAGCTGCGCGCTGTGCCGCTCAATGGGCCTTCCAGACCTTTCGAGATCGAGGGCACCATCGGTGGCTCAACCGCGTTGAGCAATGGAGACGACAAACTCACGCTGGAGTACACAGGTCTGCGCGTGATCAACGTGGAGAACTTCGCCGGCGACAAAGCGGCGGCTGGTGTCGATGTGCGCAAGGTGGACCTGAGGGGCTCCATCGAGAGCCGTCTGGGTTCAGGCCACAAGACCGTCACCGAGAAGACGCTGCGCAACGTCGGGCCCAGCGTCACCTACAAGCTGAGGGACTCGGCGGGGCAAGCGGTGGAGTACCACAACTACATGCTGCCGGTCGAGATTGAAGGCTCGCGCGTGTATTTGCTGGGTTTGCGTGAAACGCCTTCCGAGCCATTCCGCTACCTGCGCATCCCCGTAGACGACCAGGACAGCCTCGAAGGCTTTGTGCGCCTGCGCGCTGCGCTGGCCGATCCCCAGATGCGCGAGCTGGCCGTGCGCCGCTATGCCACCTCGGCGGTGCAAGACGAGCGTCCAGAACTGGCCGAGGCGCTGTCGGCCTCCGCTGCGCGCGCACTGGGCCTGTTTGCTGGTGCTGAGTCCATCAATGCACCAGCGCTTCGACCCGCCTCCACCAGCGGCGAGCCATCGCCGGCGATTCGTGGTGGCTTGCAGGCCGTCTCGGCTTTTCTGGAGAGCAACGTGCCCGAAGCCGAGCGCGAGCGCGCCAGCGACGTGCTGGTGCGCATCCTCAACGGCACCCTGTTCGAGCTGATGCAGATCAGCCGCGAGCGCGCAGGGCTGCCGCCACTGCAACTTGGCGACGCGACACAGCAGTTCATGTCTCAAGCAGTGATCAGCCTGAGCGACACCTTCTTCTACCCAGCGCCCATGACGTTCCAGCTCACGGACTTCACGCACGTGCAGGCCAGCGTGTTCCAGGTGGCGCGTGCGCCCGGCCAGAACATCGTCTACCTGGGCTGCCTGTTGCTCATCCTGGGTGTTTTTGCCATGCTCTACGTGCGCGAGCGCCGTCTCTGGGTCTGGCTCGCACCGGCGGGTGACCAGGGCTCCGAGGCCCGGATGGCCCTCTCGTCGAACCGCAAGACGATGGAAGCCGACCGTGAATTCGATCTTTTGAAGACCCAATTGCTGAAGGTGCAATGATGAATACCGCCACTGCCACACAGACCATAGAACTGAAGAAGGGCCACGGGGGCCAAGGCCTGCAGCCGGGTTACTGGGCCCGCCGAAACGTATGGGACTGGCTGTTTGCCGTGTTGGTCACGGTGGGTGCCGCCTGGGCTTTCGTGCGCTACAACGCGGCCATGGATGTGTATGAAAAGGCCATCCTCGTGGGCACAGTGCCATCGATGGTGTGGCTGGGCTGGTTCTGGCGCCCGCTGCGCGCCCTGGCTGTGGGTGTAGCCGCGCTGTCGCTGCTGGCGATCTGGCTGTACCAGACACCTGCGGGCACCGCCGACCTGGCGCGGGCCGACCAGGTGTTCATGCTGAAGTACTTCATCTCCAGCCAGTCGGCCATTCTGTGGATGAGCGTGTTGTTCTTCATGAGCACCGCTTTCTACTGGGGGGGCATGTTCAAGCGCGCGGGCGATACCTTCGAGCTGCTGGGGTCGCGGCTGGCCTGGGCGGCCGTCACGCTGGCGCTGGTCGGCACCATGGTGCGCTGGTACGAAAGCCACCAGATCGGCCCCGACATCGGGCACATCCCGGTGAGCAACCTGTACGAAGTGTTCGTGTTGTTCTGCTGGATGACCGCCGCGTTCTACCTCTATTACGAAGAACAGTACAAGACCCGCGGTATGGGTGCATTCGTCATGCTGGTGGTGAGCGCAGCCGTGGGCTTTCTGCTCTGGTACACCGTGGTGCGCGAAGCGCATGCCATCCAGCCCCTGGTGCCCGCGCTCAAGAGCTGGTGGATGAAGCTGCACGTGCCAGCCAACTTCATTGGCTACGGCACCTTTGCCATTGCCGCCATGCTGGCGTTTGCCTACCTGATCAAGCAAAGCGCGACCGAGAGCCGCTGGTACAAGCTGGCCCCGTTGTGGTTGCTGGGCGTGGCGCTGTGCTTCGAGCCCATCGTGTTCCGCCAGTCCGCAGCGGAGAACGGTGGCAGCTACTGGTTCGTGTACTTTGGTATCTCTGCGCTCATCGTGGCCACGATCATGTTTGGTCGTCGCCGCATCGCCGAGCGCCTGCCCAGCTTTGAAGTGCTCGACGACGTGATGTACAAGGCCATCGCCGTGGGCTTTGCGTTCTTCACCATCGCCACCGTGCTGGGTGCGCTGTGGGCCGCGGAAGCATGGGGTGGCTACTGGAGCTGGGACCCGAAAGAGACCTGGGCGCTGATCGTCTGGCTGAACTACGCGGCTTGGCTGCACATGCGGCTGATGAAGGGATTGCGCGGCACGGTGGCCGCCTGGTGGGCGCTGGTGGGTCTGGCGATCACGACGTTTGCCTTCCTGGGCGTGAACATGTTCCTTTCGGGGCTGCACAGCTACGGCGAGCTCTGATACCCGCGCAGTGCCCAGGGGCAGGGCGCTGCGACTGGAACTTTGTAAGAATGGCGCCGTTCCCACGACCGACTCTCAAGCCCGCCCGGCATCTTCCGTGGCTGGGTCCTAATCACCGAGGACAGCGCCATGATCTTCCGCAACCGTGATAACGGCTTCAACCATCCCCTGGCGAGCGAAATCACGCCCCAGGCGGTTTATCAGAACCGGCGGCAATGGCTGCTGACCACAGCAGCGTTGGGCGGTGGCATGGCAGTCTGGGCAGGGCGCGACGCCTGGGCACAGGGCGCTCCGGCCACGGCCAAGCCACCAGGCAGGCTCGCCGCGCTGCCAGGCCGTCGCTCTGCCGTGGACGGCGCGGTGACCATGGAGGCGCTCACTTCCTATGAAGACGCGAGCTCGTACAACAACTATTACGAGTTCGGTACCGACAAGTCCGACCCTGTGGACCAGGCCAAGACGCTCAAGCCCCGTCCGTGGACGGTGGCGGTGGAAGGGCTGGTCAACAAGCCGGGTACCTTCGACCTGGACGCCTTGCTCAAGCTCAGCCCGATGGAAGAGCGCATCTACCGGCTGCGTTGTGTCGAGGGCTGGTCGATGGTGATCCCCTGGGTGGGCTATTCGTTGAACGAACTGATCAAGCAGGTGCAGCCGCAGGGCAGCGCCAAGTACGTGGAGTTCGTGACGCTGGCCGACCCCAAGCAGATGCCGGGTTTGCGTTCCAACGTGTTGGGCTGGCCCTATGTGGAAGGCCTGCGGCTCGACGAAGCCATGCACCCGCTGACGCTGCTGGCCTTTGGCATGTACGGCGAGGTACTGCCCAACCAGAACGGCGCGCCCCTTCGGTTGGTGGTGCCCTGGAAGTACGGCTTCAAGAGCGGCAAGTCGCTGGTGAAGATTCGCTTCACCGACAAGGAGCCGCGCACCGCGTGGAATGTGGCCGCGCCACAGGAATACGGCTTTTACTCGAACGTCAATCCCGAGGTGTCCCATCCGCGGTGGAGCCAGGCCACCGAGCGTCGCATTGGCGAAGGCGCCGGGCTGTTTGCCAAGCGGCGCCAGACCCAGATGTTCAACGGCTACGCGCCCCAGGTCGGGCAACTCTACGCCGGCATGGACCTTCGCAAGCTGTTCTGAAGTCGCGCAGGCACATGGTCACCACAACGGCCGCGACCCCGTCCGGCGCACGCGCGGGTGGCTCGCGCGTCAATCGCTGGCTTAGTCACAGGGCCGCCAAGCCGCTGGGTTTTGTGCTGGCCACCTTGCCTTTTGTCTGGCTGGTCTGGGCCGCCTTCAGCAACCAGCTGGGCGCCAACCCGGCCGAGGCCTTGATCCGCTCGCTGGGCGACTGGACGCTGCGCTTCCTGGTGCTGGTGCTGGCCATCACGCCCCTGCGTGTGACGGCGGGCTGGCCTGCGCTGGCGCGGCTGCGGCGCATGGTGGGCTTGTTTGTGTTTTTCTACGCCAGCATGCACTTGCTGGCCTATGCCTTGTTCGACATGGGCTTTGACGTGGCGGGCATCGCAGCGGACGTGATCAAGCGCCCTTTCATCCTCGTGGGGTTTCTGGGGTGGGTGTTGCTGCTGGCCCTGGCGGCCACGTCTTTCAACCGGGCGATTCGTGCCATGGGCGCCAAGCGCTGGCAGATGCTGCACCGCGCGGTGTACCTGATTGCCGGTCTGGCGGTACTGCACTTCTTCTGGATGCGCGCGGGCAAAAACAACTTTGCCGAAGTCGGGGTGTATGCCGCTGTGCTGGGCAGTTTGCTGGCATGGCGCGTCTGGCGCCGCTGGCGGGGCTGAGCGCCCCGCCCTGAATGTCAGGCGCGTTTGCCGCGCCAGCGTTCCACCAGCGCAATGGCCTCGCCCATGATGCCGCGCCGGAAGGCCAGCACACACACCACGAAGATGAAGCCGATCACCATGGTCACCGACTCGCCCAGGTTGTTGAACCACTCAATGCCCGTCACCCCGGCAAGGAAGTGACCGATCTCGCCCAGCTTGTTCTCCAGTGCCACGACCACACCGGCACCCACCAGCGGGCCAGATAGCGTGCCCAGGCCGCCCACGAGTGTCATCAGCACCACCGAGCCCGACATCGTCCAGTGCACGTCCGTCAAGGTGGCGAAGCCCATGGCCAGCGTCTTGAGCGAGCCGGCCAATCCGGAAAGAGCGGCCGACAACACGAACACCAGCAGCTTGAAGCGCTGCGTGTCATAGCCCAGTGAAATCGCGCGCGGCTCGTTTTCCTTGATGGCTTTGAGGATCTGGCCAAAGGGCGAGTGCACGATGCGCATGATCAGCAGGAATGCGCCAACGGTGATGAGCAGCGCGAAGTAGTACATCGTCAGGTCGTTGCTCAGATCGATCACACCGAGCAACTTGCCGCGTGGCACGCCTTGCAGGCCGTCTTCACCGCCGGTGAACGGCATCTGCAGAAAGAAGAAGAACAGCATTTGCGCCAGTGCCAGCGTGATCATGGTGAAGTAAATGCCCTGGCGGCGGATGGCCAGTGAGCCCACCAGCCAGCCCAGCACCGCGCCCGCGAGGGTGCCAATCAACAGCCCCAGCTCGGGCGGCACGCCCCACACCTTGAGCGCATGCCCGGTGATGTAAGCCGAACCGCCCAGAAAGGCTGCGTGGCCAAAGGACAGCAGGCCTGTGTAGCCCAGCAGCAGATTGAATGCCGAGGCAAAGAGCGCGAAGCACAACAGCTTCATCACGAGCACCGGGTACAGCCCGACGAAGGGCGCCACCACCAGGCCCAGCAACAGCAAGCCGTAAAGAATGTTCTTGGAAATCGAGTTCATGCGGTGGGCTTCACTTTTCCTTGCCAAACAGCCCGGCAGGGCGGATCAGCAACACGATGGCCATGATGACGAAGACCACGGTGGACGACGCTTCGGGGTAGAAGACCTTGGTCAAGCCTTCGACGATGCCCAAGCCCAGGCCGGTCAGGATCGTGCCGAGGATGGAGCCCATGCCCCCGATCACGACGACCGCGAAGACGATGATGATGAGGTTCTGCCCCATCAGCGGCGAAATCTGCATGATGGGCGCCGCCAGCACACCGGCCAGGCCGGCAAGCGCCACGCCAAAGCCGTACGTGAGCGTCACCATGAGCGGCACGTTGATGCCGAAGGCTTCAACCAGGCGCGGGTTCTCGGTGCCAGCGCGCAAGTAGGCGCCCAGCTTGGTTTTCTCGATCACGTACCAGGTGGCAAAGCAGACGATGAGTGAGGCCAGCACCACGAAGCCGCGGTAGTTGGGCATCACCATGAAACCGAGGTTGGTCGCGCCGGAAATGGGCGCGCTGTAGGGCAGGCCGGAGACGCCGTAAGCCGAGCGCAGCACGCCCTCCAGCATGAGCGTGATGCCGAGTGTGAGCAGCAGGCCGTAGAGGTGGTCGAGGCGGTAGATCCAGCGCAGGAAGAGCCGCTCGATCACGACGCCGAGCAAGCCCACCAGCAGCGGTGCCAGAGCGAGCATGACCCAGTAGTTCAACTCCAGGTAGTTCATGCCCATCCAGGTCAGGACCGCGCCGAGCATGAACAGAGCGCCGTGCGCAAAGTTGATGACGTTGAGCAGACCAAAGATGACCGCGAGGCCCAGGCTCAGGATGGCGTAGAAAGATCCGTTGACCAGGCCCAGCAGCAACTGGCCTAGAAGAGCGGACAAAGGTATTCCGAAGAAGTCCATCGGCGGTGCGTCAGGTTGAGGGGCGGGCTTCGCAGATTCAGACGCCGCAGACCGAAGCCTGCGGCGCCGGGGTCAGATCACTTCCAGAGAGCGCACTTCGACTCGGCCTTGGTGGTGAAGACATCGTCGCCCTTGAGCGTGGCAGCGACCTTCATGTAGTCCCAGGGCTGCTTGGACTCGGCAGGCTTCTTGACTTCCAGCAGGTACATGTCGTGCACGTAGCGGCCGTCTGGGCGAATGCGGCCCTTGCCGAAGAAGTCGCTGATTTCCATGCTCTTGAGCTGGGCCATCACCTTGTCGCTGTCGGTGGTCTTGGCGGCCGTGACGGCCTTCAGGTAGGTGGTGGCTGCGGAGTAGTTGGCCGCGTGAATGCTGGTGGGCATGCTCTTGGCCTTGCTGAAGAACTTCTTGGCAAACTCGCGGCTGGCGTCGTCCTTGTCCCAGTACCAGCTGTCGGTCAGGTACATGCCCTGCGTGTCCTTCAGCCCAAGGCTGTGGATGTCGGTGACGAACATCAGCAGTCCAGCGAGCTTCATCGTTTTGGTGATGCCGAATTCGCTGGCGGCCTTGATGGAGGCGATGGTGTCGCCGCCGGCGTTGGCCAGCCCGAGGATCTTGGCGCCCGAGCTTTGAGCCTGCAGCAGGAACGACGAGAAGTCAGAGGTGTTCAGCGGTGCGCGCACCGTGCCCTTGACCGCGCCGCCTGCGGCCTTCACCACGTTGGCGGTGTCGGTCTCCAGTGCATGGCCGAACGCGTAGTCAGCCGTCAGGAAGAACCAGTCCTTCCCGCCTTGCTTCACCACCGCGCCGCCGGTGCCCTTGGCGAGTGCCACGGTGTCGTAGGCGTAGTGCACCACGTAGGGCGAGCAGGCCGCGTTGGTCAAGGCCGAGGAGCCCGCGCCGTTGACGATGTAGACCTTCTTCTTTTCTTCAGCCACTTTGGCGGTGGCCAGGGCGGTGCCGGAGTTGGTGCCTCCGATCATCGCGTCCACGTTCTGCGTGTCGAACCATTCGCGAGCCTTCGAGGCGGCGATGTCTGCCTTGTTCTGGTGATCGGCGGTGAGCAGTTCGATAGGCTTGCCCAACACCTTGCCGCCGAAGTCGTCGATGGCCATCTGGATCGCCATGGCGCCGTTTTTCCCGTCCACGTCCGAGTACAGGCTGGACATGTCGGTGGTGAAGCCGATGCGGACTTTGTCTTGCGCCTGCGCGGCCGTGACGAGGCCGGCGGCACCCAGGGCCAGTGTGAGCAGTTTGATGGTGTGTTTCATGCTGTCGGTCTCCGTTGAGTTGGCGTGGAAGAAAGCGGTGGCAGGGATCAAACGCCGAGCAGTTCGTTGAGAACGGGCATCTTTTCCTGCAGTTGGGCAGCGTCGAAGTGCTCGACCATGCGGCCGTGCTCCATGACGTAGAAGCGGTCGGCCAGGGGCGCGGCAAAGTGGAAGTTCTGCTCCACCATCACCACGGTATAGCCCTTGCTTTTGAGCATCTTGATCATGCGGGCCAGTGCCTGAACGATCACAGGCGCAAGGCCTTCAGAAATCTCGTCGAGCAACAGCAGGTTGGCGCCGGTGCGCAGGATGCGGGCCACGGCCAGCATCTGCTGCTCGCCACCCGACAGGCGCGTGCCCTGGCTGTGGCGGCGCTCGGCCAGGTTGGGGAACATCTCATAGATGTCGGCGACCGACATGCCTTTGTCCGAGCCCTTGAGCATGGGCGGCAGCATGAGGTTTTCTTCGCAGGTCAGGCTGGCGAAGATGCCGCGCTCTTCCGGGCAGTAGCCGATGCCATGGCGGGCGATTTTGTGCGTGGGCAGGTGAATGAGCTCCTGCCCGTTGCTCTTGATGGAGCCTTTGCGCGAACCGGTCAGACCCAGGATCGCGCGCAAGGTGGAGGTGCGGCCCGCACCGTTGCGCCCGAGCAGCGTGACCACTTCACCCGGTTGCACCACCATGTCGACGCCGTGCAGCACGTGCGATTCGCCATACCAGGCTTGCAGGTTCTGGATTTCGAGGGCAGGCGCGCTCATCAGTGGGCTCCCTGAAGCTGGCCTTCGGTGGTGCCCATGTAGGCTTCCATCACGGCAGGGTTGCCGGACACCTCGGCGTACGAACCTTCTGCCAGCACCGCACCGCGCTGCAACACCGTGATCGTGTCGGCAATGGTGGAGACCACGCCCATGTTGTGCTCCACCATCAGGATGGTGCGGCCGGCCGCCACCTTCTTGATGAGTTGCGTCACTCGGTCCACATCCTCATGGCCCATGCCCTGCGTGGGCTCATCCAGCAGCATCAATTCGGGCTCCATGGCCAGCGTGGTGGCGATCTCCAGCGCGCGCTTGCGGCCGTAAGGCAGGTTGACTGTGGTCTCTTGGGCGAAGTCCTGCAGGCCCACCTCGGCGAGCAGGCTGTGCGCCTGATCATTGAGCCGGGTGAGGGTGCGTTCGCTCTTCCAGAAGTGGTATGCGGTGCCCAGCTTTCGCTGCAGGCCCACGCGCACGTTCTCCAGCACGCTCAGGTGCGGAAAGACCGCCGAAATCTGAAACGAGCGGATGATGCCGCGGCGTGCGATCTGCGCTGGTGCTTCGCGGGTGATGTCCTGCCCGTTGAAAAGGATCTGCCCTTGCGTGGGTTCGAGAAACTTCGTGAGCAGGTTGAAGCAGGTTGTCTTGCCCGCGCCATTGGGTCCGATCAACGCGTGGATCGCGCCACGCTGCACGCGCAGGTTGACGTTGTTGACGGCGGTGAAACCCTTGAAGGATTTGGTGAGCTGGCGCGTTTCGAGAATGGTGTCGCTGGTCTTGTCGTGCATGGGTGTGAGACGCTTCCAGTGCGGGCCGTCAGGCTATGTTGCTGTGCACAATGTGACGGGATTCTGGAGGACGACACCTGCCCTGGCCTATAGGTGCAAACACCGAGGGGGGTATCCAAGAATCTCTGATTTGGCAGCAGCCATGCGGGCTGAAGGCGCATGGCTGCGGTCGCAACCCGATGGGTTGCTTGTGGCGGTGGTCACGCGCACGACAGCGCGATCGCCTTGTTCAGGGCAAGCGTTCGAGCCGCGTTTGATCCGCCGTGGATTCGCGCGCTCGAATCAGATGGGCCTTGTCACCATCCACCAGCACTTCTGCAGCGCGCCCGCGCGTGTTGTAGTTGCTCGCCATGCTCATGCAATACGCGCCAGCCGACAGCACGGCGAGCAGGTCGCCAGATTGCACGGCCAGTGCACGGTCGCGCCCGATCCAGTCGCCGCTCTCGCACACGGGGCCCACCACGTCCCATGTCGTGGGCGCCTCACTTTGACGCGGCGTGACAGGCACGATGCGGTGGAATGCCTGGTACATCGCCGGGCGTGGCAAATCGTTCATGGCCGCATCGACGATCAGAAAGTTCTTCTGTTCACCGGGCTTGAGGTAAAGCACTTCGGTGAGGCAGACGCCAGCGTTGCCCACCAGCGACCGACCAGGCTCGATGCAGATTTTGCGATCGCCAAACCCTCGTGCGTCCAGGCGCTGGAGCAGGGCGGACCAGAGTGCATCGGCCTGCGGCGGGTTGTCACCCTGGTAGTCGATACCCAGACCGCCACCAAAGTCGATGTGCTCAATGCGAACGCCGGCGGCTTCGATGCTCTCCACAAGATCGAGCACGCGGTCCATGGCGTCGAGGTACGGGCCGGTTTGCGTGATCTGCGAGCCAATGTGGCAGTCGATGCCCACCACGCGGAGCCCCTGGCACTGTGCGGCGTGCCGATAAGTCGACGCCACGTCCTCGTGCGCAATACCGAATTTGTTGCCCTTGAGCCCGGTGGAGATGTAGGGATGGGTCTGGGCGTCCACGTTGGGATTGACGCGCACGCTCACGGGTGCGCGCACGCCCATCTCGCGGGCCACTTCGTCCAGCACATCGAGTTCCGCACGGCTCTCCACGTTGAAGCAGCCAATACCCACCTTGAGGGCTTGCCGCATCTCGGCGCGTGTCTTGCCCACACCGGAGAAGATGATCTTGCCGGGCTCGACGCCGACGGCCAATGCACGTTCCAGCTCGCCACCAGAGACAATGTCCAACCCGCAACCCGCCTGCACGAGCGTGTGCAAGATGGCGAGCGAAGAGTTGGCCTTCATCGCGTAACAGATCAGGTGCTGGCGCCCCGCCAGTCCCCGTTGGTAGGCACCCAGTGCATCCAGCATGGCTGCCTGGCTGTAGACGAACAAGGGTGTGCCATGTTCCTGTGCCAGTTGTCCGAGAGACACACCTTCCAGCATGAGCTGACCTTGCTGGTAGCTGAAGAAGGACGGCAATGCGGTGGTTGAGGACAGGCCAGTCGAGGTGGTCATGCAGAGCGGGGCTGAGAGGGCAAATCAGCGCGCCACGGGTGCGGTGGGCGCTTCGGAAGGTGTCGTGCTCGTTGGCTTCTTGGCGGGCGTCTGGTCTGACGGGGGCGGCAAGTACAGCGGGCCTCGCTGGCCGCACGCTGCAAGTGCCAGCGAACAAAGCATCAAGGCCGCGATGGCCTTGCCCCGAGAGGGGCGGGCAGCCCGACCTAGAATGCGTTTCAATCCAAACATCGACGCATTGTAATGACCGACATCGAGTATCTGGACCGCGCTGAGGCGCTGCTGCGGGCCATTGAGCAGGCTTGCGACGACATCAACGACGCCACCGATGCCGACATTGATAACCAGCGTGTGGGCGGCATGATCACCCTGACGTTTGCCAACGGCAGCCAGATCATCGTCAACCTGCAGAAGCCGCTGCACGAAGTGTGGATGGCTGCCCGGGCAGGCGGTTTCCACTACAAGCACGACGGCCAGGCCTGGACCGATACCAAAGGCCAGGGCGAGTTTTTCGCCCACCTGTCGCGTTTCGCTTCTGAGCAGGCAGGCCGAGCGCTGAGCTTCAGTTCCTGAACAAGTCCAGAATGCTGCGGCGCTCTTCGGTGGGTGCCGGCGGCTTGACGGCGGGCGCGCCTGCATCGGGCTCGGTTTGCGCGGGCACGCCACCAGGCCAAGGGTCTTGAAGGCCGAGGCTGTGCACGCCACGCCCGGGCCCAAACTCCTCGTAGTACCACTCGCCACCCACGTTGACCACTCCTGATGGTGGCGCGTACGGCGCAACGGGCACACCCTTGAGTGCCTCCGACATGAATGAAATCCAGATGGGCAGGCTCAAGCCACCACCGGTCTCACGGCTGCCCAGGTTGCGAGGCGTGTCATACCCCACCCAAGCAGCCGCCACCAAGGTCGGCTGATAACCCACGAACCAGGCATCCACCGAGTCGTTGGTCGTGCCGGTCTTGCCGTACAGGTCCGGTCTTTTGAGTGTGGCCTGGGCCCGAGCAGCCGTGCCCGATCGAGTGATCTCTTGCAGCAGGCTGTTCATGATGAACGCGTTGCGCGGCTCGATGGCCCGTTGGGCATCCGTCAAGGTCACTTCGGGTGTTTCGTACAACACCTTGCCTTTGTGGTCGCTCACGCGGGTGATGAGCGTGGGCGAGATGCGGTAGCCGCCGTTGGCGAACACCGAATAGCCTGTGGCCATCTGCATGGGTGTGACGGAACCCGCACCCAGCGCCATGGTGAGGTACGGTGGATGCTTGTCGGCGTCGAATCCGAAGCGCGAGACCCATTCCTGCGCGCTTTGGGTGCCCACCAGCTGCAACACGCGAATGGACACCATGTTTTTCGACTTGGCCAGCGCGCGGCGCACAGACATCGGCCCTTCGAACTGACCATCGTAGTTTTTGGGCTCCCAAGGCTTGCCGCCGGTCTCGCCCGCCGAGTAAAACAGCGGCGCGTCGTTCACCACCGTCATGGGCGTCAGGCCCTTTTCCAGAGCCGCCGAGTAAATAAAGGGCTTGAAGCTCGAACCCGGCTGGCGCCAGGCTTGCGTGACGTGGTTGAACTTGCTCTTCTGAAAGTCAAAGCCGCCAACCAGAGCAATCACCTTGCCCGTGCGCGGGTCCAGCGCCACAAACGCCGACTCCACCTCCGGCAACTGGGTGATGCGCCAGACCTTGGGTGCCGTTTGCACCACCCGAATCACCGCCCCAGGCCGGATCTTGATGTTGGGACCGGCCTTGTCAGACAGTCCGGACTGCACTGGCTTGAGGCCTTCCCCGGTGATCTCAAAAGGCTCACCGTCCTGCCGCACAGCCACCACGCGTTTGGCGTTGGCTTCGAGCACGACTGCGGAAAGCAGATCGTCGTTGTCAGGGCGGTCGGTCAGCGCTTCATCAATGGCATCGTCCCGGGCAGCCTTGTCTTGCGGCAAGTCGATGAACAGCTCCGGGCCGCGATAGAACTGTCGGCGCTCATAGTCCAATACGCCTTGGCGCACAGCGCGATAGGCAGCCAGCTGCTCGTTGGCCTTGATCGTTGTCGTCACCACCAGGCCGCGGGTGTATGCCTCTTCGCCATACTGTGAAACGATGGCCTGCCGCACCATCTCGGCGACAAACTCCGCGTGAGGGCGATCGGGGTTGTTCACCACCCGCAGCTTGAGCTGTTCCGCCTTGGCCACCTCTGCCTCTGCGGCTGTGATGAATCCGTTCTCCACCATGCGATCAATGATGTGCAACTGGCGCGCGCGCGCCCGGCGGGGGTTTCTGACAGGGTTGTAGGCCGACGGTGCCTGCGGAAGGCCGGCCAACATCGCTGCTTCTGCAATGGTGACGTCCTTGAGCGATTTGCCAAAGTAGATCTGGGAGGCTGCTGAAAAGCCGTAAGCCCGCTGTCCCAGAAAAATCTGGTTCATGTAGATCTCGAGGATCTGCTCCTTCGTCAGCATGTGTTCCAGCTTGAAGGTCAGCAGCACTTCATAGATCTTGCGCGTGTAGCTCTTCTCTGCGGACAGATACACGTTGCGAGCCACCTGCATCGTGATGGTGGAAGCGCCTTGGCTTTTGGCCTGGCGCAAATTCGCCAGCGCAGCGCGGACCATTCCCCGATAGTCCACGCCGTTGTGCTCGAAAAAGCGCGCGTCCTCGATGGCCAGCACGGCATTCTTCATGACCGGAGGAATCTCGTTGATGGTGAGCAGGTTGCGCCTTTCCTCACCGAACTCACCGATCAGCGAGCCGTCCGACGAAATAACCCGCAGGGGCAACTTCGGCCGATAGTCCGCCAAGCCTGCCACTTCGGGCAAATTCGGATAAGCCACCGCCAGTGCGATGCAGACGGCCATCAGCACGCACGCAACACCTGCCGCCGCCAGTCCGGCCAGACCCACCACCAAGCGACCAGCCCAGACCAGTGCGGTTCGCCCGGTCAATACTGGAGCATCAGAGGGGGAGTTTGAAGAGTTGTCGTTCTTGGGCATGCAATCGTTCGGTGCCGGAGCCGGCGATTATAAAAATCGGTTGGGGGCGCTTCGAGAGGCCCGGATGCGTATTGTGAGTTGTTGTGTATTTCTCGGCCAAGCGGCCGATGAAGCAGTGAGCATGAGGCCTTGAGTGCGTATGCTTTTGACAACGTTTCACTTTGTCTCAAAGGCAAAAAATCTTTGCTGGACAAGGGGCTTACTGCTAGCATTCAAGTGAATTCTTAAGTTTGGCGACGCGTGTTGCCGTCTATTTTGGGGGCCGCCTTGATCTCATTGGGGTCGTTATTCAGCCGTGAACCGGCGCCCTTGTTGGGCATCGATGTCAGTTCGTCCAGCGTCAAGCTGGTCGAGCTGGGCCGCAACCGCTCGGGCGATCTCGTGTTGGAGCGCTGCGCCATGGAGCCCCTGGAGCGTGGCTGGATCACAGACGGCAATATCGAAAAGTTTGACGAAGTGGCGGATGCGGTGCGCCGTGTGGTGCGCAAGAGCGGCAGCAAAACCAAGAACGTGGCGCTTGCATTGCCTGCGTCGGCGGTCATCACCAAAAAGATCATCTTGCCGGGCGGCCTCTCTGACAAAGAGCTTGAGGCCCAGGTCGAATCCGAGGCCAACCAATACATCCCTTTCTCGCTCGACGAGGTTAGCCTGGACTTTTGCGTCATTGGCCCGAGCGCCAATTCGGTAGGAGACGTGGAGGTGCTGATCGCCGCGTCACGCAAGGAAAAAGTGTCTGACCGGCAAGGTCTCGCCGAGGCGGCAGGGCTCAAGCCCGTGGTCATGGATGTGGAGTCCTATGCGTCGCGGATGGCAGCCGGTCGGGTGATTGAAACCTTGCCCAACCAGGGCGTGGATGCGCTCGTGGCGCTATTTGAAGTCGGGGCCTTGACCACCAGCATGCAGGTGATGCGCAACGATGAAGTGCTGTACGAACGCGATCAGGCATTTGGCGGAGCGCAACTGACCCAGCTCATCGTGCGGCAGTACGGTTTTTCCTCCGACGAGGCCGAGGCCAAGAAGCGATCGGGCGACTTGCCTGACGACTACAAGGCGTCTGTTCTGGACCCTTTCATTGAGAGCATGGCGCAGGAAGTCGGACGTGCGCTCCAGTTCTTTTTCACCAGCACGCCTTACAACAAGGTCGACCACATTCTGCTGGCCGGTGGCAGCGCCGCGCTGCCCGGTCTGACCGAGGCAGTGACCCACCAGACGTCGTTTGCCTGCATGGTGATCAATCCGTTTGATGCGATGGAGATGGCGGCTTCCGTTCAGGCTCGCAAGATGTCCCGAGAGGCGCCCTCTTACCTGACCTCCACGGGCTTGGCGCTGCGGAGGTTCTACCAATGATCCTGATCAACCTATTGCCGCACCGGGAAGCGGCGCGAAAGAAGCAGAAGGATCAGTTCTTCACGCAGTTGGGCCTGTCCGCCCTGCTGGGGGGCATCGTCTGCGGTGCGGTGTTCACTTGGTACCAGGGACAAATCGCTTCGCAGCAGGATCGCAATGCGTTTCTGCAGGCGGAGATCAAGAAGCTGGACGAAGAGATCAAGGACATCGCCAACCTTCAACGAGAGATCGCGTCGCTGCGCGCTCGTCAAACGGCGGTTGAGAACCTGCAGGGCGACCGCAACCTGCCCGTGCATTTGCTCGATGAATTGGTCGCCCAGCTGCCTGATGGCGTTTACTTGAGCAGCATGAGGCAGGAGAACCAGAGCGTGTTGCTGGTGGGTGTGGCGCAGTCTCAGGAACGTGTGTCCGATCTCCTGCGCAACTTGGCCAACAACAGCCCATGGCTTGTGCGGCCGGATCTTGTGGAAATCGTGTCAGCCAGGGCCTCGGTTTCTGGCCGTGATCAGCGACGCGTGTCCAACTTCACGATCCGTGTGTCTTTGCAGCGTCCATCTGCCGCGCCTGCTGCGGGGTCGGCCACCCCTGCTCCGGGCAAAGTCTGAAACCAGGACCTCGCAACATGGCCAAGTCACCCAGCATCAATGTGGATTTCAAGGGAATCCAGGACAAGCTCAAAGCCCAGTTCACGGGTCTGGATCCCAACGATCCATCACAGTGGCCGGGATTGCCACGCAATTTGCTCTTCGTTGCCGTGTGCGCGGCAGTCATTGCCGGTTTGTGGTTCGCGTGGCTGAAGACTTCAGATGAAGAGCTGATTGCCGAAAAAGCCCGGGAAGAACAGTTGCGCGAGGACTACCGCAAGAAGCTGGTGCAGGCGGTGAATCTGGATGCGCTGCGCAAGCAGCTGGAACAGGTTCAGCAGTACGTCACGCAGCTCGAGAAACAGCTGCCTAGCAAGGCCGAAATGGACGCTTTGTTGTCCGACATCAACCAGGCTGGCCTGGGCCGTAGTCTGCAGTTCGAACTGTTCCGTCCGGGGCAGGTGAGTGTGAAGGAGTACTACGCCGAACTGCCCATCTCGGTGCGAGTGACGGGCACCTATCACGACATCGGTTTGTTTGCGGCCGATATTGCCAACCTGTCGCGTATCGTCACTTTGAACAACATGACACTGACGCCCATCAAGGAACGCGACGGTGTGTTGACGCTCGATTGCACCGCCAAGACTTTCCGCTACCTGGATCAGGAGGAAGTCGCGGCGCAGCAAAAGGCGGCAGGGAAAGGGCCCAAGCAGTGATGTACAGCCGTTGGATTTCAGTAGGGGCGGGTGTCTTGCTTGCCCTTTCTCTCGCTGCTTGTACCGCTTCTGGCCAGGACGAGCTCCAGGGTTGGATGCAGACCGAGCGAAACTCGATCAAGCCTTCCGTTCAGCCGATTCCCGAGCCCACCAAATTCGTTCCGCAGGCCTACCTCGGCGAGCGACAGACAGAGCCTTTCAGCAGCGAAAAGTTGGCCAGCGTCTTGCGTGGAAGCCAGTCGGCTCCCGTCGTCAATTCCGCGCTCATCGAGCCGGAACTGAACCGCCGCAAGCAGCCGCTGGAGGCCTACCCACTGGACACCATGTCGATGGTGGGCAGTCTGAACCGAGATGGAAAGTTGGTGGCGCTGGTGAAGGTGGACAACCTTCTGTATCAGGTTCGGCCGGGCAGTTACCTCGGGCAAAACTACGGACGTGTCACGCGGATCAGCGAAACCGAGGTGGTGATGCGTGAGATCGTGCAGGATTCGGCTGGCGAATGGATTGAGCGCGCTGCGGCGCTGCAGTTACAAGAGGATGCTTCTAAATGAACAAGCCAAACAGGGCAACCAGGTTCGCAGCGATGGGGCGGGGCGCACTCAAGGGAGCCGCAATTGCCTGCATGACCTTGACGGCCGTTTGGGCCCAGGCGCAGAACGCGATCCAGTCCATCACGGGCGGAATCCAAGGTGGTGTCGAAGTCATTCGCATCACCACCAGTGAGCCACTTGCTGCGGTACCGACAGGCTTCACCATTCAGGCGCCAGCGCGCATTGCACTTGACTTTCCAGGTGTGGCCAACGCCATCGGGCGAAACGCGGTGGACATCAACGAAGGCAATCTTCGATCGGCAAACGTGGTGCAAGCTGGGGACCGCACACGTGTAGTCATCAATTTGAAGCAGTCGGCTGCGTACGAAGCCAAGATCGAAGGCAAATCTTTGATCGTTGTGCTGGAACGTTCACAGTCGGTCACTGCCACGACCGCACCGCCCGCAGCGTTTGCCGAGAACCGCAACCGCGATGTGGTGGCCTTGCGAGACATTGATTTCCGCCGCGGTGTGGGCAACGCTGGACGGGTCGTGGTCGACCTTGCCAACAGCCAGGTGGGCGTGGATATCCGCCAACAAGGCCAAAACCTGGTGGTGGAGTTCCTTAAAACGTCCCTGCCCGAGGGCCTGCGCCGTCGACTGGACGTAAGCGATTTCGGGACACCCGTTCAAAGTGTCACAACATCACAAGCGGGCGATCGTGTGCGCATGGTGGTGACTCCCACCGGCAACTGGGAACATTCGGCTTACCAGAGCGACAACCAGTTCGTGCTGGAGATCCGCGAGCAGAAGGTGGACACCTCCAAGCTGACGCAAGGCCCCGGCTACAACGGCGAAAAGCTCTCGTTGAATTTCCAGAACATCGAGGTGCGTTCGTTGCTGCAGGTCATTGCCGACTTCACGAACTTCAACATCGTGACGTCGGACTCGGTGTCTGGCTCGGTGACCTTGCGCTTGAAGGATGTGCCTTGGGACCAGGCTTTGGACATCATCTTGCAGGCCAAAGGCTTGGGCATGCGCAAGTCGGGCAACGTGTTGTGGATTGCACCCAAAGACGAAATTGCCACGCGAGAGAAGCAGGAGCTTGAGTCCAAAGCGTCCATCCAGAGTCTCGAAACGCTGCGCACGCAGGGCTTCCAGATGAACTATGCCAAGGCTGCCGACATCGCGACGCAGCTGACGGCGTCAGCGGGTGGCGGCGGTGGCGCATCTGGGGGCGCGAATGCCCGCATTCTCTCGGAACGGGGCAGTGTGATCTCTGAGCCGCGCACGAACCAACTGTTTGTCACCGACATCCCTTCTCGCCTCGAGCAGGTGCAAGAACTGATTCGCAAGCTAGATATTCCGATCCGACAAGTGATGATCGAAGCACGCATCGTCGAGGCCGATGACACCTTTGGAAAGTCGTTGGGCGTGCGTCTTGGCGGCGGCGTTCGTGGTTTTGGTGCGGGGTCGGTCAACGGCAACCCTGTGCTGGGTAACTTTGGCTCCACCTATGGTGCAGTTTCCACAGGCCCAACGCTGACTTCGGCGCCCTTTGTCAGCCTCCCTGCGAACCCGGGCTCTGCTGCTGCTGCGTCCTACGCGCTTTCGCTGTTCAGCCCCAACGCCTCGCGTTTCCTGAGCCTTGAGATCTCGGCACTTGAATCGGACGGCAAGGGCCGTATCGTCTCCAGTCCTCGCGTGGTCACCGCTGACCAGGTCAAGGCCTTGATTGAGCAGGGCACGGAATTTCCCTACCAGACGGCGACGTCCAGCGGGGCGACTGCGATCGCGTTCCGCAAGGCGAACCTGAAGCTGGAAGTTACGCCTCAAATCACGCCGGAAGGCAACATCATTCTTGACCTGGATATCAACAAGGACAGCCGAGGCGAGTCGACACCCGACGGCATTGCCATCAATACCAAACATGTGCAGACGCAGGTGCTGGTTGAGAACGGCGGTACCGTGGTGATCGGCGGTATCTTCGAGCAAACCGAACGCGATGAGGTCAACAAGGTTCCATTGCTCGGCGATCTGCCCGCGGTCGGCAACCTGTTCAAGTCGCGCAACCGCATTGCGAACAAGTCCGAGCTGTTGATCTTCATCACACCGCGTGTCCTGGGGCGTTCGGCGATCAATTGAGCCCGGGTTCATCGATTTACCTGATTGGCTTGCCGGGGTCCGGCAAGTCAACGGTGGGACGCCAGCTGTCGCGTCGCATCGCCCTTCCGTTTTTTGATTCCGATCATGTCATCGAGCAGCGGTTGGGATGCTCGATCCGTGAGTTCTTCGAGCGCGAGGGTGAGGCCCGCTTTCGCGACCTTGAAGCATCTGTACTGGATGAGCTGACCCAAGGCCCGACGGCCGTGGTGTCGACGGGTGGCGGCTCTGTACTGCGCCCTGAAAACCGGGAACGGTTGCACGCACGGGGTTCGGTTTTCTACTTGAAATCCACGCCAGAAGAAGTGTTCCGGCGGCTTCGCTATGACCGAAATCGCCCCTTGCTTCAGGTGGAAGATCCCTTGCAGCGCATACGCGATTTGTTCGAGGTTCGAGACCCGCTGTACCGGGAAACGGCGCATTTTGTGATCGAGACGGGGCGCCCATCGGTGGCGACGCTGGTCAACATGATCGTGATGCAAGTGGAGTTGGGAGGTGCGCGCCAGCCAGAGCCTCCCTTCGCGCCTGCGCCCTGAGCCGCATTGGCTGGGGCGGGTACCGATAAACTTGGCGCCCATGACCCCACAGCAACTGCCCTCGCACTTCCAACAGGTTGATATTGATCTTGGTGACCGAAGCTATGGCATCTTGATCGGAGCGGGGGTGCTGGATTCGCCCGGCAGCTATGGCGGCTTGCCGCAGGCGTCCAGTGCAATGATCGTCACCAACCAGACAGTGGCGCCGCTCTATCAGGCGAGACTGATCCAAGCGATCCAACAGCACTACCGAACGGTTCATGTGGTCTCGCTGCCCGATGGCGAGGCCTACAAAACTTGGGAATCGCTCAACCTCATCTTCGACGCTCTGCTCTCCAACGGGTGTGATCGAAAGACGGTGCTCTTCGCGCTGGGAGGGGGCGTGGTGGGTGACATGACGGGCTTTGCTGCGGCGAGCTACATGCGAGGGGTCCCGTTCGTGCAGGTGCCGACAACCTTGTTGGCTCAAGTGGATTCGTCCGTGGGTGGCAAGACAGCCATCAACCATCCTTTGGGCAAGAATATGATCGGGGCTTTCTATCAGCCGCAACGCGTGTTGTGTGATCTCGAAGTGCTCAAGACGCTTCCGGAGCGCGAGCTGAGCGCGGGGCTGGCCGAAGTGATCAAGTACGGGCCGATCGCCGACATGGCCTTTCTGGACTGGATCGAAGCCCACATCGAAGCGCTGTTGGCACGTGATGCAGACGCGCTCGCGTTTGCGGTGCGGCGCAGCTGTGAAATCAAAGCCTGGGTGGTAGGGCAGGATGAGCGCGAATCGGGCGTGCGCGCGATTCTGAACTTTGGTCATACGTTCGGCCACGCGATTGAGGCCGGCATGGGTTACGGCGCGTGGCTGCATGGTGAGGCGGTCGGGTGTGGCATGGTCATGGCCGCGCGGCTTTCCCATGCGCTTGGTCTTGTGGATCGCGCCTTTGTGGATCGGCTCACGCGGCTCATCCAGCGCGCTGGCCTTCCCACGGTGGCGCCTGTGCTCGACACGCAGGACAACGTCGGGCGCTATCTCGCGCTCATGCGCGTCGACAAGAAGTCGGAAGCGGGCGCGATCAAGTTCGTGGTGATCGATTCGCCTGGGCGCGCGGTGATGCGCAGCGCACCCGATGCGTTGGTGGCTCAGGTCATCGAAACCAGTTGCCAGGGCTGATGGCCGCCGCCAACAAGCCGATGCCGGCTGGGCTCGCCCATTGTGCGAGCGACCCAGGCCAGAGCCGCGGTCGCCGCTATCCTGAGGCTGAAGCGCCCACCCGGACGGCGTTTCAACGGGACCGTGACCGCGTGATTCACTGCACGGCATTTCGGCGGCTGGTCTACAAGACGCAGGTATTCCTCAACCACGAAGGTGACCTGTTTCGCACGCGCCTGACCCATTCACTGGAAGTGGCACAGCTGGGGCGCAGCATCGCGCGATCGCTCGGCCTCAACGAAGACCTGGTGGAGGCGATTGCCTTGGCGCATGACCTGGGCCATACGCCTTTTGGGCATGCCGGTCAGGACGCGCTCAATGCGTGTTTGAAGAACGCGTCGAACCATGCCCATGCGGGCGAGGCAGACGGCTGGGGTTTCGAGCACAACTTGCAAAGCTTGCGCGTGGTCGATGAACTGGAGGAGCGCTATCCGGCCTTTGATGGCCTGAATCTGTGCTTCGAGACGCGCGAGGGCATTCTGAAGCACTGCTCCAGGGCCAACGCCGTCCGCCTCGAACTGCAGGAGCCGGGTGGCGTGGCCTCGCGTTTTCTGAGCGGTGGGGCGCCCTCGTTGGAAGCGCAGCTGTGCAATCTGGCCGACGAGATTGCCTACAACGCGCACGACATCGATGACGGGGTGCGATCCGGCCTTCTCACACTGGAGCAACTGGGCGAAGTGGAGCTCTTTGAGCACTACCGTCGTGCCGCTCTGAATGCCCATCCAGGCTTGCAAGGGAGGCGTCTGCTGTTCGAGTCCATTCGTCTCATGCTCAGTGACCAGGTGTACGACGTCATCGACACCACACGTGCCCGGGTGCTCGCGTCGGGTGCGGGCAGTGCGGACGACGTTCGGCGTTGCCCACCGCTGGTGGCCTTTTCGGACGACATGCGGCAGCGCTCACAGATCCTGAAAACCTTTCTCTTCCGCAATCTGTACCGGCACCCGCAGGTGATGGAGACCACAGAGCGCGCGCGCCAGGTGGTGGCTGATTTGTTCGAGCGTTACCAGAATGCGCCGCAAGAGTTGCCAGAGGCCTATGGCCAAAGGCAGGACCTCGCACGTGCCGTGGCCGACTACATTGCCGGCATGACCGACCGGTTTGCCATCCGCGAGCACGAGCGCCTGTTTGGTGCGGTGATGTTTCCGTGACGCGAGGCGCTCCCGTGGGCACGCGCGGTCTGGCTGCGCTGGTGGTGGCGGTGGGTGTCACCTGTGCCTTGCATGTGGGCAAACTGCCCGTCGCCATTCCCGTGCTCCGCGAAAGCCTGGGTCTGAGCCTGCTGCAGGCGGGCTTTCTGTTGTCGCTGGTGCAATTGGCTGGCATGACGCTGGGTTTGATGGTCGGACTGATGGCCGACCGCCTGGGCCCTCGGCGCGTGATGCTGGCGGGTCTGTTGTTGCTTGCGGCGGGCAGTGCCCTCGGGGCACTCGCGCCCAACGTGTCCGTGCTGCTGGCCACGCGTGTGGTCGAAGGCATGGGCTTTCTTTGCGCGGTGCTGCCTGCGCCCGGCCTGCTGCGTCAACGTGTTCAGCACACCGCGACGCTGTCTCGAGCATTGGGTTGGTGGGGGGCCTACATGCCGCTGGGCACGGCGTTGGCTTTGTTGCTGGGCGTGCCGCTGCTTTCGGTGGCCGGCTGGCGCTGGGCTTGGGTGCTGTTGGCTGGTCTGTCGCTGCTCGCGGCAGCGGGCTTGGCGAAATGGGTGGCGCCTGATGTGCCTTCTTCGGCGGTCGCATCGTCGCCTGCGTCGGCGCTGGGCGCCCGCTTGCGTCGCACGTTGCAGTCGGGCGGCCCGTGGCTCGTGGCGCTTGCGTTCTTCCTCTACTCGGGGCAATGGTTGGCGGTGGTGGGCTTTCTGCCCACGATCTACCACCAGGCGGGCTACACCGGCACAACGGTTGCCTTGCTCAGCGCGCTGGCTGCGGGCATCAACATGGCGGGCAACATTGGCGCCGGCTGGTGGCTCGCACGCGGCGCCCGGCCAGGTGCGGTGCTTGCGTTGGCCTACATCGCCATGGGTGTGGGCTCCTGGGTGGCCTTTACTGCGGTCGGGTACCCGGTGGTGCAGTACCTGGCTGTGCTGGTGTTTTCGGGGGTGGGTGGGTTGATCCCCGGCACCCTTTTCGGTCTGGCCGTCAAGCTGGCGCCCGACAACGACACCGTCTCCACCACCGTCGGCTGGATGCAGCAGTTCTCTGCCTTGGGCCAGTTCATCGGGCCCCCGGTGGTGGCTTGGGTGGCCACACTGACTGGCGGCTGGCAGTGGACCTGGACCGTCACCGGGGCTTCGTCGCTCTTGGGGCTGATGCTGGCCAGCCGATTGCAGGCCGCGTGGCGCACCCGCCCATAATCAGGGTCAGCATAATCAGGGTCAGGTTAACTTGCGGCGCCTCGCGGCGACGCCACCGAGCAGACCATGGCCCGCCTTCCCCGTCTTACCGTCGCGGGCTATCCGCACCACATCATCCAGCGAGGCAACAACCGCCAGGCCATCGTGCGCAGTGATGCGGACCGTGAGTGCCTGTTGGAATTGATGGCCGAGAACGCGCGCAAGCATCAGGTGGCCTTCAATGCCTACGTGTTCATGGACAACCACTTCCATCTGCTGCTCACGCCCGAGACAGCGGAGGGTGTGCCGCTCATGATGCAAGCCGTCGGACGGCGTTACGTGCGCTACTTCAACGACCTGCACGGCCGCACCGGCACCCTGTGGGAAGGGCGGTACCGGTCCACGCTGGTTCAGACCGAGCGCTATCTGCTGGCCTGCATGGTCTACATGGACCTCAATCCGGTGCGCGCCGGCATGGTCGCCGAGGCCAGGCAGCACCTCTGGTCCAGCCACCGCCACTACATCGGCCAGGTGTCTGACCGGCGCCTGTCGCCGCCCTCGGTGTACTGGGGTCTGGGAAACACCCCGTTTGCGCGCGAGGCGGCGTACACCGAATTGGTGCACGCTGGCCAGTCCGTGGCGCAGCAAGGCGCTATCACGGACGCCACGCTGCATGGCTGGGCGCTGGGCGACGCGGCGTTCACCGCTGAATTGCAGAAGCGAACGCCGCGCCGCATCACACCCGCCAAGCCGGGTCGCCCCCCGTCCACGCCGCCAGAGAGCTGATGTAGCCGTGACTCGGGCCAGGATAGCGAAAGCTGGAATTGATCTGTCCCCAATAAATGGTTGATTCGGTTTGTAGAAATTTAAATGGGATCTGACCCCATTTAAACTGCTTGGCATTGTTGTTGCAATGCAATAAGCTCGCAATCCGATTTTTTGCATTCACGCCCACGAACCGAAAAGGAAGCGCCATGACCACGGCAGCCGAGCAGCAGCACCTCCAGCAACATGGCCTGTACGACCCGGCCAACGAGCACGATGCGTGCGGCGTGGGTTTTGTGGCGCACATCAAAGGCGAGAAAAGCCACGCCATCGTGCAGCAGGGTCTGAAGATTCTGGAGAACCTGGACCACCGGGGCGCGGTCGGTGCCGACAAGCTCATGGGCGACGGCGCGGGTCTTCTCATTCAGCTGCCCGATGCGCTGTACCGTGAGGAAATGGCCGCCCAAGGTGTGGCGCTCCCGCCCGCGGGTGAATACGGCGTAGGCATGATCTTCATGCCCAAGGAGCACGCCAGCCGCCTGGCCTGCGAACAGGAAATGGAGCGCGCCATTGCCGCCGAAGGCCAGGTGCTGCTGGGCTGGCGCGACGTGCCAGTGAACCGCGACATGCCGATGTCGCCCACCGTGCGCGAAAAAGAGCCCATCATTCGCCAGGTGTTCATCGGTCGTGGCAACGACGTGATCGTGCAGGACGCCCTCGAGCGCAAGCTGTACGTGATCCGCAAGACCGCCAGCGCCAACATCCAGCGCCTCAAGCTCACGCACTCCAAGGAGTACTACGTGGTGAGCATGAGCAGCCGCACCGTGGTCTACAAAGGCCTGCTGCTGGCCGATCAGGTGGGCACCTACTTCCGCGACCTGCAAGACGAACGCTGCGTCTCCGCCCTGGGCCTTGTGCACCAGCGCTTCTCCACCAACACCTTCCCCGAGTGGCCGCTGGCCCACCCGTACCGTTACGTCGCCCACAACGGCGAGATCAACACGGTCAAGGGCAACTACAACTGGATGAAGGCGCGCGAGGGCGTCATGTCTTCACCGGTGCTGGGCGCCGACCTGCAGAAGCTCTACCCGATCAGCTTCGCCGGCCAGTCCGACACCGCCACGTTCGACAACTGCCTCGAGCTGCTCACGATGGCGGGCTACCCGCTGGCACAGGCCGTCATGATGATGATCCCCGAGCCGTGGGAGCAGCACACCACCATGGACAGCCGCCGCAAGGCTTTCTATGAATACCACGCCGCGATGATGGAGCCGTGGGACGGCCCTGCGTCCATCGTGTTCACCGACGGCCGCCAGATCGGCGCCACGCTGGACCGCAATGGCCTGCGCCCTTCGCGCTACTGCATCACCGACGACGACTTCGTGATCATGGGTTCGGAGTCGGGCGTGTTGCCCGTGCCCGAAAACAAGATCGTGCGCAAATGGCGCCTGCAGCCCGGCAAGATGTTCCTGATCGATCTGGAGCAGGGCCGCATGATCGACGACGAGGAGCTCAAGGCCAACCTCGCCAACAGCAAGCCGTACAAGCAGTGGATCGACAACCTGCGCATTCGCCTGGACGACGTGGAAACGCCGGTGGCGGGCGAGTCCGCGCAAGAACAGCGCATCGGCGCCACCGAGCCGCAAACGGCCGGCGTTGAAAACGTGGCGCCTGAACTGCTGGATCGCCAGCAGGCGTTTGGCTACACGCAGGAAGACATCAAGTTCCTGATGAGCCCGATGGCCGCCAACGGCGAAGAAGGCATCGGCTCCATGGGCAACGACAGCCCGCTGGCCGTGCTCTCCGACAAGAACAAGCCGCTGTACAACTACTTCAAGCAGCTGTTCGCGCAGGTGACCAACCCGCCGATCGACCCGATCCGCGAAGCGATCGTGATGTCGCTGGTGTCCTTCATCGGCCCCAAGCCCAACCTGCTGGACATCAACCAGGTCAACCCGCCGATGCGGCTGGAAGTGAGCCAGCCCGTGCTCGACTTCGCCGACATGGCCAAGCTGCGCGACATCGACGCCGTGACGCAGGGCAAGTTCCGCAGCCACACGCTGGACATCACCTACCCCGCCGCCTGGGGCCGCGAGGGTGTGGAAGCCAAACTGGCGTCGCTGTGCGCCGGCGCGGTGGACGCCATCAAGGGTGGCAAGAACATCCTCATCATCAGCGACCGCGCCATCAGCGCCACGCAGATCGCCATTCCCGCTCTGCTGGCCCTCTCGGCCATTCACCAGCACCTGGTGCGTGAAGGCCTGCGCACCACCGCTGGCCTGGTGGTGGAAACCGGTACCGCACGCGAAGTGCACCACTTTGCCGTGCTGGCCGGCTACGGCGCCGAAGCCGTGCACCCCTATCTCGCCATGGAGACGCTGCAGGCCATCCACAAGGGCTTGCCGGGCGACCTGAGCGCTGACAAGGCGATCTACCAATACGTCAAGGCGATCGGCAAGGGGCTGTCCAAGATCATGTCCAAGATGGGTGTGTCGACCTACATGTCGTACTGCGGCGCCCAGCTGTTTGAAGCCATCGGTCTCAACAGCGAGACCGTCAACAAGTACTTCACCGGCACGGCCAGCCGCGTGGGCGGCATTGGTGTGTTCGAGATCGCCGAAGAAGGCATCCGCATGCACAAGGCAGCCTTCGGCGACGACCCCGTGCTCGCCACGATGCTCGACGCCGGCGGCGAGTACGCCTGGCGCGCCCGCGGCGAAGAGCACATGTGGACGCCCGATGCGATCGCCAAGTTGCAGCACAGCACGCGAGCCAACAACTGGAACACGTACAAGGAGTACGCGCAGATCATCAACGACCAGAGCCGCCGTCACATGACGCTGCGTGGCCTGTTCGAATTCAAGATCGATCCGAGTACCGCGATCTCCATCGACGACGTCGAGCCCGCGGCCGAAATCGTCAAGCGCTTTGCCACGGGGGCGATGTCGCTGGGTTCCATCTCCACCGAAGCGCACGCCACGCTGGCCGTGGCCATGAACCGCATCGGTGGCAAGAGCAACACGGGTGAAGGTGGCGAAGACGCCATGCGTTACCGCAACGAACTCAAGGGCATCCCGATCAAGCAGGGTCAGACCATGTCGGACCTGCTGGGCAAGGACACCTTTGAGGTCGACTACGAGCTGCAAGCCGGTGACTCGATGCGCTCGAAGATCAAGCAGGTGGCTTCGGGGCGCTTTGGTGTCACGGCCGAGTACCTCAACAGCGCCGACCAGATCCAGATCAAGATGGCCCAGGGCGCCAAGCCGGGCGAGGGCGGTCAGCTGCCCGGTGGCAAGGTGAGCGACTACATCGGCAAGCTGCGCCACAGCGTGCCGGGCGTGGGCCTCATTTCGCCACCGCCGCACCACGACATCTACTCCATCGAAGATCTGGCCCAGCTCATTCACGACCTGAAGAACGTGGCGCCGCACTCCAGCATCAGCGTGAAGCTGGTGTCCGAGATCGGTGTGGGCACGATCGCCGCAGGCGTGGCCAAGTGCAAGGCCGACCACGTGGTGATCGCCGGCCATGACGGCGGCACCGGCGCTTCGCCCTGGTCGTCGATCAAGCACGCGGGCAGCCCTTGGGAAATCGGCTTGGCCGAAACCCAGCAAACCCTGGTGCTCAACCGCCTGCGCAGCCGCATTCGCGTGCAGGCCGACGGTCAGATGAAGACCGGCCGCGACGTTGTCATCGGTGCGCTGCTGGGCGCTGACGAATTCGGCTTTGCGACCGCGCCGCTGGTGGTCGAGGGCTGCATCATGATGCGCAAGTGCCACCTCAACACCTGCCCGGTGGGCGTGGCCACGCAAGACCCGGTGCTGCGCAAGAAATTCAGCGGCAAGCCCGAGCACGTGGTGAACTACTTCTTCTTCATCGCCGAAGAAGCGCGCCAGATCATGGCGCAGCTGGGCATCCGCAAGTTCGACGACCTCATCGGCCGTGCCGACCTGCTGGACATGAAGCAGGGCATTGAACACTGGAAAGCGCGTGGCCTGGACTTTGGCCGCTTGCTGGCGCAACCCGCCGTGCCGGCCGACGTGCCGCGCTTCCACACGCAGGAGCAAGAGCACGGCCTGGAGAAGTCGCTGGACAACATCCTGATCCAGAAGTCGCGCGCTGCCATCGACAAGGGCGAGCGGGTGCAGTTCATCGAGGTGGCGCGCAACGTCAACCGCTCGGTGGGCGCGATGCTCTCCGGTGCGGTGACCAAGGTGCATCCGGAAGGCTTGCCGGACGACACCATCCGCATCCAGCTCGAAGGCACGGGCGGTCAGTCGTTTGGCGCTTTCCTCACGCGCGGCATCACGCTGTACCTGATCGGCGACGCCAACGACTACACCGGCAAGGGCTTGTCGGGCGGTCGCGTGGTGGTGCGCCCGAGCATCGACTTCCGTGGCGAAGCCACGCGCAACATCATCGTGGGCAACACCGTGATGTACGGCGCCACCACGGGTGAGGCCTTCTTCAGCGGTGTGGCTGGCGAACGCTTTGCTGTGCGGCTCTCCGGCGCTACCGCCGTGGTGGAAGGCACCGGTGACCATGGCTGCGAATACATGACCGGCGGTACCGTCGTCGTGCTCGGCAAGACCGGGCGCAACTTCGCCGCCGGCATGAGCGGTGGCGTGGCTTATGTCTACGACGAAGACGGCGATTTCGCCAAGCGCTGCAACACCGCCATGGTCAGCCTCGAGAAGGTGCTGCCGGTGGCCGAGCAGGAAGCCACGCTGGACAAGGCGATCTGGCACCGCGGCCTGAGCGACGAGGCCCAGCTCAAGAAGCTGCTGGAAGAGCACAACCGCTGGACGGGCAGCAAGCGCGCGCGCGAGCTGCTCGACACCTGGGCGCAGTCTCGCGGCAAGTTCGTGAAGGTATTCCCCAACGAATACAAGCGCGCGCTGGGTGAAATCCACGCACGCAAGGAAGCCGCGGTCGTCACCGCCAAGGCGCAGACCACGGCCAAGAAGGCCGCTGCGCCCGCCAAGTAAGCCCGCCGCACGCACGCAAACGAAGGAATCGCATCATGGGAAAAGTCACTGGCTTCATGGAATTCGAGCGTCTGGAAGAGGGCTACAAGCCCGTGCCGGAGCGCGTGAAGCACTACAAGGAATTCGTGGTCGGCCTTGACGACCAGCAGTCCAAGGTCCAGGCCGCGCGTTGCATGGACTGCGGCACGCCGTTCTGCAACAGCGGCTGTCCGGTCAACAACATCATTCCGGACTTCAACGACCTCGTGTACCAGGGCGACTGGCAGAACGCCATCACCGTCCTGCACAGCACGAACAACTTCCCCGAGTTCACGGGTCGCATCTGCCCCGCGCCTTGCGAGGCTGCCTGCACGCTCAACGTGAACGACGACGCCGTGGGCATCAAGTCCATCGAGCACGCGATCATCGACCGCGCCTGGTCTGAAGGCTGGGTGAAGCCCCAGCTGCCGCGCCACAAGACCGGCAAGAAGATTGCCGTGGTGGGTTCCGGCCCGGCCGGCATGGCCGCGGCACAGCAGCTGGCGCGCGCCGGCCATGACGTGACCTTGTTCGAGAAGAACGACCGCGTGGGCGGCCTGCTGCGTTACGGCATCCCCGACTTCAAGATGGAGAAGACCCACATCGACCGCCGCGTGGCGCAGATGGAGGCCGAAGGCGTGGTGTTTCGCACCGGCGTGATGGTGGGCAACCTGCCCAAGGACAGCAAGGTCACCAATTGGGCCAAGGAAACCATCACGCCCGAACAGCTGCAAAAAGACTTCGACGCCGTGCTGCTCACTGGCGGCGCCGAACAGAGCCGCGACCTGCCTGTGCCAGGCCGCGAACTCGAAGGCGTGCACTTCGCGATGGAGTTCCTGCCGCAGCAGAACAAGGTGAATGCCGGTGACAAGCTCAAGGCCCAGTTGCGGGCCGATGGCAAGCACGTGATCGTGATCGGCGGTGGCGACACCGGCAGTGACTGCGTGGGCACCAGCAACCGCCACGGCGCGGTGAGCGTCACGCAGTTCGAGGTGATGCCGCAGCCGCCCGAGCAGGAAAACAAGCCCTTGGTGTGGCCCTACTGGCCGCTCAAGTTGCGCACCAGCTCCAGCCACGAAGAAGGCTGCGTGCGCGAGTTCGCGATCTCCACCAAGGCATTCATCGGCGAAAAGGGCAAGGTCACCGGCTTGACGACCGTGCATGTGGAGATGAAGGACGGCAAGCTGGTCGAAATCGCCGGCACCGAGAAAACCTACAAGGCCGACCTCGTTTTGCTCGCCATGGGCTTCGTGAGCCCGGTGGCTTCGGTTCTGGACGGCTTCGGCGTGGACAAGGACGCGCGCGGCAATGCCAAGGCCAGCACCGACTTCACCGGTGGCTACGCCACCAACGTCCCCAAGGTGTTTGCGGCCGGCGACATCCGCCGCGGCCAGAGCCTGGTGGTGTGGGCGATCCGCGAAGGCCGGCAGGCGGCTCGCGCGGTCGACGAGTTCCTCATGGGCTTCTCCGACCTGCCGCGCTGACACGTTTCGTAACGGCTCGGGGTAATCCCGAATCCCGTATCATCCAAAAACCGGGCGCTGAACTGCCCGGTTTTTTGTTTGATGCCTACCGAATCTCTTACCCCTCTGGTCGAACTGCGCAACCTGACCTTTGGTTACGGTGACCGCGCCATTCTTGACAACGTTTCGCTGACGGTGCCTCGCGGCAAGGTCACGGCGTTGATGGGTGCGTCTGGCGGTGGCAAGACTACCGTGCTGCGGCTCATTGGCGGTCAGATCCGCGCGCAACGCGGTCAGACGCTGTTTGACGGACAGGATGTCACCACCATGGGCGCCAAGGCGCTCTATGCGGCCCGCCGTCGCATGGGCATGCTCTTCCAGTTTGGCGCCCTGTTCACCGACATGAGCGTGTTCGACAACGTGGCCTTTCCGCTTCGCGAGCACACGAAGCTGTCCGATGCCATGGTGCGCGACATCGTCCTGATGAAGCTCAATGCAGTGGGCCTTCGTGGTGCGCGCGATCTCATGCCCAGCGAGCTTTCGGGCGGCATGGCCCGGCGCGTGGCGCTGGCGCGCGCCATTGCGCTCGACCCGGAACTCGTGATGTACGACGAGCCGTTCGCTGGCCTCGATCCCATTTCTCTGGGCACCGCCGCCCGCCTGATTCGCCAGCTCAATGACGCCATGGGCCTGACCAGCATCGTCGTGTCGCACGATCTGGACGAAACCTTCCACATTGCCGACCAGGTGATCGTGCTGGCCAACGGCAAGATCGCGGCGCAGGGTACGCCCGATGAGGTGCGCAACAGCCAGGACCCGCTGGTGCACCAGTTCGTCAACGCGCTGCCCGATGGTCCGGTGCGTTTCCATCACCCCGGGCCGGCGCTTGCCCAGGACTTCGGCCCGCAAGGCCGCGAAGGGTCTCGCCCATGAACGCCTTGCATCCCGCTCGCGTGGGCCGTGCGGTGCGGCTTCAGCTCGCCAGCATCGGCCGTGGCACCCGCCTGTTTGGCCGCCTGCTGTGGCTGATGGGGGCTGCGATGCGCCGCCCCTCGCTGGTGCGCGACCAAATTCACTTTCTCGGCAATCACTCGCTGGCCATCATCGGTGTCTCGGGTTTGTTCGTCGGCTTCGTGCTCAGCTTGCAGGGCTACTACACGCTGCAGCGCTACGGCGCGACCGAAGCGCTGGGCCTGCTGGTGGCGCTTTCCCTGATGCGTGAGCTCGGGCCCGTGGTCACGGCGCTGCTCTTTGCCGGACGCGCGGGCACCTCACTCACGGCCGAGATCGGCCTGATGAAAGCCGGCGAACAGCTCAGCGCCATGGAAATGATGGCGGTGGATCCGGTGCGCCGTGTGCTCGCGCCCCGCTTCCTGGCGGGTGTCATCACCATGCCGCTGCTGGCGGCGGTGTTCAGTGCGGTGGGCGTCATTGGCGGCTGGGTGGTGGGCGTGCTGCTCATTGGCCTTGATCCCGGTGCGTTCTGGAGCCAGATGCAGGGCGGGGTGGACGTCTGGGCCGATGTGGGCAATGGCGTCATCAAAAGCGTGGTGTTCGGCTTTGCCGTCACCTTTGTGGCGCTGCTGCAGGGCTTCGAGGCGCATCCCACGCCCGAAGGGGTTTCTCGCGCCACCACCCGCACGGTGGTGGTGGCTTCGCTGACCGTGCTGGCGCTGGACTTCGTCCTCACCGCCATGATGTTCAGCATCTGAATGGAGTCGGTGGACATGCAAACTTCCAGAAATGACGTCTGGGTGGGGTTGTTCGTGCTGATCGGCGCGGCGGCCATCCTGTTTCTCGCGCTGCAGTCGGCCAACCTGCTGAGCCTGAACTTCGAGAAGACCTATCACGTGGTCGGCCGGTTCGACAACATCGGAGGTCTCAAGCCCAAGGCGGCGGTGCGCAGTGCCGGCGTGCTGGTGGGCCGGGTCGAGTCGATCACTTTTGACGACAAGACGTTTCAGGCCAACATCCGACTGGAGCTGGAGTCGCGGTACGCCTTCCCCAAGGACAGTTCGCTCAAGATCCTCACCAGCGGCTTGCTGGGCGAGCAGTACATCGGCATCGAACCCGGTGGCGACGAAAAGAACTTTGCCGAAGGCGATGTGATCACCCAGACGCAGTCGGCCATCGTTCTTGAAAACCTGATCAGCCAGTTCCTGTTCAGCCGCGCTGCCGATGGCAGCAACCCGCAGGAAGCGCCCGCCAAGTAGTACTTGTGGGGGCTTTGCAACGGATGGGGCGCGGAGCCCTTCGGTGCCACCGAGAATGCAGTCTTGGCGCCCCACCAGCAGGGTGCATACCCCAGGGAATCCACACATGACCTCGCCCCACCTTTCCTTTGCGACCACGGCTTTGAAAGGCGTTCTGCTGTCCGCCACCGTCGTGCTGATGGCCGGCTGTGCCACCGGCCCTGACGCCAACCCGCGCGACCCGCTGGAGCCGTTGAACCGCAGCGTTTACCAGTTCAACGACGCGGTTGACACGGCCGTTCTCAAGCCGGTGGCCACGGCCTACCAGAACGTCACCCCCAGTCCCATCCGCACGGGGGTGGGCAACTTCTTTGGGAACCTGGGAGACCTCTGGTCGTCGGTGAATGCCGGTCTGCAGCTGCGCCCACGCGAGGCCACTGAAAACCTCATGCGATTCAGCGTGAACACGGTCTTTGGCCTGGCGGGTGTGCTCGACATCGCCACCGAAATGGGCATTCCCCGCACGCGGCTGGATTTTGGCCAGACACTTGGCCGCTGGGGGGCTCCATCGGGCGCCTACCTGGTGCTGCCGATTTTCGGCTCCTCATCGGTGCGCGATGGTACGGGCCTGGTGGTGGATTCTTCCGTGGACATGGTCAGCGGCCTGAACCACGTGCCCACCCGCAATTCGCTCACGGCCTTGCGCGTTGTCGACACCCGTGCGACTTATCTGCGCGCTTCCTCGCTGCTCGAAGACGCGGCGCTGGACAAGTACAGCTTCACGCGCGATCTCTACCTCAACCGCCGGCAAAGCCAGATCGACGACCTGATCGACAAAGGCATTGGCCTGGGCGATGGCTTCGAAAGCGGCAAGGATACGAATCGCAACGATTGAAGGGGAACCCCTTCACAATCTGGCCGCTCCGATGAACTACGCTGCGTTCTCTGCAGCAAGGCCGATGGCCTCGAAAGGAACCTACATGATGAAACGCCGCTCCTGGCTTGCCGCCCTCTTGATGACCACCGCTGGCGCTTTCTCCCTTCCTGCACTGGCGCAGGAAGAGGCGCCTGATGCGCTCGTCAAGCGCATCTCTGCCGACGTGCTGGCCACCATCAAGTCCGACGCCGCCATCCAGGCAGGTGACGTCAACCGGATCATCACGCTGGTGGACACCAAGATCATGCCCAACGTGAACTTCACGCGCATGACGTCGTCCGTGGTGGGGCGCTACTGGCGTCAGGCCACGCCCGAACAGCAGAAGCAGCTGCAGGACGAGTTCAAGACGCTGCTGGTGCGCACCTATTCGGGCGCGCTGGGCGAGGTCAAGGACCAGACGCTGAGCTTCCGCCCCATGCGCTCAAAGCCGGAGGACACCGAGGTGGTGGTCCGCTCCGAGGTGCGTGGCAAGGGCGAGCCGATCCAGCTCGACTACCGCATGGAGAAAACGGCCAATGGCTGGAAGATCTATGACTTGAACGTGCTGGGTGTGTGGCTGGTGGAGACGTACCGCACGCAGTTTGCGCAAGAGATTGGCAGCAAGGGCATTGACGGCCTGATTGCTTCACTGGTGCAGCGCAACAAGAGCAGCGCTACGGCCAAAACCAGCTGAGCCATGGCTGCCACTGCCACCTTGGCGCTGCCGCAGCGCCTCACGCTCACCGAAGCCGGCGCTACGCTTGACCGGCTGACGGGCGAGCTGGCGCAGCAAACCGATGCCACGGTGGTGGTGCATGCCGGCTCACTCGATGTGTTCGACTCCGCCGCGCTCTCTGTGCTGCTGGAGTTGCGCCGTCGTCTGTTGTCCCAGGGCAAGGCCATGCGCGTGAGCGGCTGGCCTCGGCGGCTGGAAGACCTGGCCGGCCTGTACGGCGTGCGCGAGCTGCTCGAGCCCGCCTGAAGCGCTGCACCCCCTCGCCAGCGCGGCCGAAGGGGGGCGCATAAAATACCCGGTTCACCGGCGGGCGCCAGATGTCCTGCCCGCGGCCGGTGAGCCATGGGTCCTCCCCGCGCATGCCAGCCGTCTCCTTCCAGCAAGTTTCCAAGACCTACCCGACCTCGCGCGGCGATTTGCATGCGCTGCAGTCGGTGTCCTTCGACATCGAACCGGGCGAGTTTTTCGGTTTGCTCGGCCCCAACGGTGCCGGCAAGACCACCCTCATCAGCGTACTGGCTGGCTTGGCACGCGCGACCTCGGGGCGCGTGCTCGTGCACGGACATGATGTCCAGTCCGATTACGCCGCGGCACGTCGTCAGTTGGGCGTGGTGCCGCAAGAGCTGGTGTTCGATCCGTTTTTCAACGTCCGGGAAGCGCTGCGCATCCAGTCGGGCTACTTCGGCATTCAGCGCAATGAGGCCTGGATCGACGAACTGCTGGAAGGGCTGGGGCTGGCCGACAAGGCGTCGGCCAACATGCGCCAACTCTCCGGCGGCATGAAGCGCCGCGTGCTGATTGCGCAGGCTTTGGTGCACAAGCCGCCCGTCATCGTGCTCGACGAACCTACCGCCGGCGTGGATGTGGAGTTGCGCCAGACGCTGTGGCAGTTTGTGTCGGACCTCAACAAGCGCCTGGGCAGCACCGTGCTGCTGACCACGCATTACCTGGAAGAGGCCGAGGCGCTCTGCGGGCGCATTGCCATGCTCAAGCAAGGCAAGGTGGTGGCCCTCGAATCCACGTCTGCACTGCTTGCCCGGGCGGCCTCCAACGTGTTGCGATTCAAGACCGACGCGGTCCTGCCGGTCGACTTGGCGGTGCAGGCGCGCATCACGGGTCGAGTGGTGCAATTGCCTGCCAACGACGCGCTGGCCGTGGAACGCATCCTGGCGCGTCTGCGCGAGGTGGGTGTGTCGCCGGAAGACATCGAGATTCGCAAAGCCGATCTGGAGGACGTGTTCCTCGACCTCACGGGTGCGCAGCCGCGCACCGCTGCATCGGCCGAGGTGGCGGCATGAGCGGTTGGCAGACCCTTTTCTACAAAGAAGTGCTGCGCTTCTGGAAGGTGGGTTTCCAGACCGTGGCAGCGCCGGTGATCACGGCGATCCTTTACCTGATGATCTTCGGCCATGTGCTTGAAGACCGTGTGCAGGTCTATGACTCGGTGAGCTACACGGCCTTCCTGCTGCCCGGCCTGGTGATGATGAGCGTGTTGCAGAACGCGTTTGCCAACAGTTCGTCGTCGCTGGTCCAGAGCAAGATCATGGGCAACCTGGTGTTTCTGCTGCTCACACCGTTGTCGCACCGCGCCTGGTTCGTGGCCTATGTGGGCTCGTCCATCGTGCGCGGTCTGGCCGTGGGCGCCGGGGTGATGCTGGTCACCTGGTGGTTTGCGCAACCCTCGCTGGTGGCGCCGCTGTGGATACTGGCGTTTGGTTTCATGGGCGCGGCCCTGCTGGGCGCACTGGGTTTGATCGCCGGTCTGTGGGCCGAAAAGTTCGACCAGATGGCCGCGTTCCAGAACTTCATCATCGTGCCCATGACCTTCCTCTCGGGCGTGTTCTACTCCATCCACTCCCTGCCGGAATTCTGGCAGCGCGTGAGCCACCTCAACCCGTTCTTCTACATGATCGACGGCTTCCGCTATGGCTTCTTCGGCAAGAGCGACGTCTCTCCGTGGATCAGCCTGGCGCTGGTGGGTGGTGCGCTGGCCGTGGTGAGCGCGATCGCGTTGCACCTGCTCAAGACCGGCTACAAGATCCGGCACTAGAAGACCCCCATGACCGCTGAAGAACTGCAAAACCTCATTGCCGCCGGCCTGCCGTGCGAGCACATCGAAGTCACTGGCGATGGCCGCCATTGGGCCGCCGTGATCGTCTCGCCCGCTTTCGAGGGCTTGCGGGCGATCAAGCGCCATCAGGCTGTCTACGGCACGCTGGGCGCGCGCATCCAGAACGACGAGGTGCACGCCTTGTCGATGAAGACTTACACGCCCGCCGAGTGGGCATCCCAACCCTGAACGACGCGCTCCATGGACAAACTGCGAATCAACGGCGGCCGCACCCTCAATGGTGAGGTGACCATCTCCGGCGCCAAGAACGCCGCCCTGCCCGAGTTGTGCGCTGCCCTGCTCACCAGCGACGCGGTGACGCTGAACAACGTGCCACGCCTGCGCGATGTGGCCACCATGCGCCAGTTGCTCGACAACATGGGCGTGCAGACCGAAACCCTGGGTGAGCGCGGTGGCATCCGTCTGCAGGCGGCCGACCCCATTCGGGCAGAGGCGCCGTATGAGCTGGTCAAGACCATGCGCGCCTCGGTGCTGGTGCTCGGGCCTTTGCTGGCGCGTTTCGGCCATGCACGTGTGTCGCTGCCTGGCGGTTGCGCGATTGGCTCGCGCCCGGTCGACCAACACATCAAGGGCATGCAGGCCATGGGGGCAGAGATCGTGGTCGAGCACGGCTACATGGTGGCCAAGCTCCCGGCAGGCAAGACGCGTCTGCATGGCGCACGCATCGCCACCGACATGGTCACCGTGACCGGCACGGAAAACTTTCTCATGGCGGCCGCGCTGGCTGAAGGCGAGACCTTGCTTGAAAACGCGGCGCAAGAGCCAGAGATCGGCGATCTGGCCGAGATGCTGATCGCGATGGGCGCAAAGATCGAGGGACACGGCACCAGCCGCATCCACGTGCAAGGTGTTGAACGCTTGCACGGCTGCACCCACCAGGTGGTGGCCGATCGCATCGAGACCGGCACCTTTCTTTGCGCGGTGGCTGCCACGGGCGGCGACGTGGTCTTGCGCCATGGCCGTGCCGATCACCTGGACGCCGTGATCGACAAGCTGCACGAAGCCGGCGCCGAGATCGAAGCGGGCAAGGACGGCACAGGCGACTTCATTCGCGTGCGCGCCTCGGGTCGATTGAAAGCCCAGAGTTTCCGCACCACCGAGTACCCCGGCTTTCCCACGGACATGCAGGCGCAGTTCATGGCGCTCAATTGCATTGCCGAAGGCGCGAGCAAGGTCACCGAAACCATCTTCGAGAACCGCTTCATGCACGTCAACGAACTGGTGCGCCTGGGTGCGCGCATCCAGACCGATGGCAAGGTCGCGGTGATCGAGGGAATCCCGCGCCTTTCCGGCGCCACCGTCATGGCCACCGACCTGCGCGCGTCGGCCAGCCTGGTGATCGCTGGCCTGGTCGCGGAGGGTGAAACCATCGTCGACCGCATCTACCACCTGGACCGCGGCTACGACCAGATGGAAGCCAAGCTGCGCGGCATCGGCGCCGATATCGAGAGAGTCAAATGATCACGCTCGCACTGTCCAAAGGGCGCATCTTCGACGAGACCTTGCCGCTGCTGCAGGCTGCGGGCATCGAAGTGCTGGAAGACCCGGAAAAGTCGCGCAAGCTGATCCTGCCGACGAGCAACCCCGATGTGCGCGTGGTGCTGGTGCGCGCCAGCGATGTGCCCACCTATGTGGAGCATGGCGGCGCCGACCTGGGTGTGACCGGCAAGGACACGCTGATCGAGCACGGCGGCCAAGGTCTCTACCAGCCGCTGGACCTCCACATTTCGCGGTGTCGCGTGAGTGTGGCGGTGCGTGCCGACTTCGACTACGCCTCGGCGGTTCGCCAAGGCTCGCGCTTGAAGGTGGCGACCAAGTACACGTCGATCGCGCGCGAATTCTTCGCCAGCAAGGGCGTTCACGTGGACCTGATCAAGCTCTACGGCAGCATGGAGCTCGCGCCGTTGACAGGTCTTGCCGACGCCATCGTCGACCTCGTGTCGACCGGCAACACCCTCAAGGCGAACCACCTGGTCGAGGTGGAACGCATCATGGACATCAGTGCGCGCCTGGTGGTCAACCAAGCCTCACTCAAACTCAAGCAGGCCGTCATTCGACCCATCATTGACGCCTTCGCACAAGCCATTGTCAAGACCCCAGCGACTTCATGAGCCTGACTGCCCAACCCGTTCGCCTGTCCACCACGTCCGCCGATTTCGAGGCGCAGTTCAAGGCCCGCCTGCATTGGTCTGCCGAGACGGATGGCGCCATCGAGCAGCGCGTGGCCGACATCCTTGCGGACGTGCGTGAGCGCGGGGACGAGGCGGTGCTCGAGTACACCGCCCGCTTTGATGGACTGGCCGCCAGCAGCATGGCCGATCTGGAGTTGACACAGGCCGACTTCAAGGCGGCCTTTGATGCCCTGCCTGCTGCCCAGCGCGAAGCGCTTCAGGCCGCCGCGCGTCGCGTCCGCACCTACCACGAGGCCCAGAAAAGAGCCGGCGGAGAGAGCTGGAGCTACCGCGACGAGGACGGCACCTTGCTGGGCCAGAAGGTCACGCCGCTGGACCGCGTGGGCATTTATGTGCCCGGGGGCAAGGCAGCCTATCCGTCCAGCCTGATCATGAATGCCGTGCCGGCGCACGTGGCGGGCGTGCAGGAAATCATCATGGTGGTGCCCACGCCGGTGCGTGGCAGTGTGGCCACCGGGGGCTCGGGCGCTGCCACGGCCACGCGCGGCGAGCGCAACGACCTGGTGCTGGCCGCAGCCTACGTGGCGGGTGTCACACGCGCCTTCACCATGGGTGGGGCGCAGGCGGTGGCGGCACTGGCCTACGGCACGGCCACGGTCCCCAAGGTCGACAAGATCACCGGCCCGGGCAACGCGTATGTGGCCAGTGCCAAGAAGCGCGTGTTCGGCACCGTGGGCATCGACATGATCGCAGGCCCCAGCGAAATCCTGGTGCTGGCCGACGGCAGCACGCCTGCGGAATGGGTCGCAATGGACCTCTTCAGCCAGGCCGAGCACGACGAGCTGGCGCAAAGCATTCTGCTGTGCCCCGACTCCGCCTATATCGACGCCGTGCAACGCGAAATCGATCGCTTGCTGCCGACCATGCCGCGCGCAGCCATCATCGCCCGCAGCCTGAACGACCGCGGGGCGCTCATTCACACGCGAAGCATGGAAGAGGCCTGCGCCATCAGCAACCGCATTGCGCCCGAGCACCTGGAGGTCTCCAGCAGCGAGCCGCACCGCTGGGAGCCGCTGCTCAAGCACGCGGGAGCGATCTTTCTGGGCGCGTACACCAGCGAGAGCCTGGGTGACTACTGCGCCGGGCCCAACCATGTCTTGCCCACCAGCGGCACTGCGCGTTTTTCGTCCCCGCTGGGCGTGTACGACTTCCAGAAGCGCAGCAGCCTGATCGAGGTCAGCCCGACCGGTGCGCAGAACCTGGGTCTGATTGCCGCCGAGATGGCCTACGGCGAAGGGCTGCAGGCGCACGCGCGCGCCGCTGAGCTGCGCTTGAAGGACGTGCCACCCATGCGGGGCGCGAAATGAGCGCCGGCCCGCTGCGCGTGATCCGCCAGGACGTGCAGTCCATGCACGCCTACGCGATCCAGGACTCGACCGGCATGGTCAAGCTGGACGCCATGGAGAACCCCTTTGAGCTCCCGGCCGAATTGCAGGCGGAGCTGGGTGCACGGCTGGGCGCCGTGGCCATCCACCGGTATCCCGGCGCGCGTATTGACGAGCTCAAGCAGGCGCTCGCCCGCTACGTGAACTTGCCTGACGGGTGCGCCCTGGTGCTGGGCAACGGCTCGGACGAACTCATCTCGCTGCTGGCCATGGGCTGCGACTTGCCCGGTGCGTCCGTTCTGGCGCCGCTGCCCGGCTTCGTCATGTACGCCATGAGCGCGCAGTTGCAGGGCCTGAACTTCGTCGGCGTGCCGCTGACCGCCGACTTCGAACTCGACGAACCAGCCATGCTGGCCGCGATGCGCGAACACCGGCCTGCCATCACCTACATCGCTTACCCCAACAACCCCACAGCCAACCTCTGGAGCGCCGACACCGTTCGCCGCCTGATTGCCGAGGCCGCGCTGTTCGGTGGTCTGGTGGTGATGGACGAGGCCTACCAGCCGTTCTCCAGCCGCAGCTGGCTCGATGAAATTCGCGCCCATCCGGCCGACAACGCCCATGTGCTGCTCATGCGCACCCTCTCCAAATTCGGTCTGGCGGGTGTGCGCATCGGCTACCTTCTTGGCCCGAAGGCGGTGGTGCATGAAATCGACAAGCTGCGACCGCCGTACAACGTCAGCGTGCTCAACGCGGAGTGCGCGTTGTTCGCGCTTGAACATGCGGAGGTGTTTGCCCAGCAGGCGGCTCAGATTCGCGAGCAGCGTGCCCTGCTGATCGAAGCGCTGGGGCGCATGCCGGGCTTCGAGCCCTTCCCGAGCGAAGCCAACATGGTGCTGGTGCGTGTGCCCGATGCGCAACGTTGTTTCGATGCGCTCAAGGCCCGAGGCATTCTGGTGAAGAATGTTTCTAAAATGCACCCACTGCTGACCCACTGTCTGCGCCTGACGGTGGGGACACCGTCGGAAAACGCCCAGTTGATCCGCGCCCTTCAAGCCACCCTATGACCCAGACGCATCCTGTCTCTTCCGTGTCCGACCGCGTGGCACACGTGCAGCGCAACACCTCGGAAACGCAGATCGGCGTGCGCGTCAATCTGGACGGCACGGGCCAGGCGAGCCTGTCCACCGGCATCGGGTTCTTCGACCACATGCTCGACCAGATCGCCCGCCATGGGCTGATCGATCTTGAGATCCAGGCCAAAGGCGACCTGCACATCGACGGTCATCACACGGTCGAGGACGTGGGCATCACCCTTGGCCAGGCTTTCGCACAGGCCGTGGGCGACAAAAAGGGCATCCGGCGCTACGGCCACGCCTACGTTCCCCTGGACGAAGCCTTGTCGCGCGTGGTGATCGATTTCTCCGGCCGTCCCGGCCTGCACATGCGCGTGCCCTTTAAAAGTGGCATGGTTGGCGGCTTCGACACGCAGCTGGCGTTCGAGTTCTTCCAGGGTTTCGTCAATCACGCAGGGGTGACCTTGCACATCGACAATCTGCACGGTGAAAACGCCCATCACCAGGCCGAGACCGTGTTCAAGGCTTTTGCCCGTGCACTGCGCATGGCCCTGGAGCGCGACTCGCGCATGGGTGACGTGATTCCTTCGACCAAAGGCTCGCTCTGAGCCCTCCTGTCCGATGAAACGCAAGACAGTCGCCGTGGTGGACTACGGCAGTGGGAACCTGCGCTCGGTATCGCAGGCCGTTCAACACGTCGCGCGCGCGCAAGACGTGGACGTGCTCGTCACCGCCGAAGCCCAGGCCGTGCTTGACGCCGACCGCGTCGTGCTGCCGGGTCAAGGCCACATGGGCGACTGCATGCGTGAGCTGGCCGACTCAGGTTTGCTCGATGCCGTGCTGCACGCGGCAGCGAACAAACCGTTGTTTGGCGTGTGTGTCGGCATGCAGATGTTGCTGGACCGCAGCGAAGAAGGTCCCACGCAGGGCCTTGGCCTCGTTCCAGGTGAAGTGGTGCGATTCCGGCTCGAAGGGCAACTCCAGGCCGACGGCAGCCGGTTCAAGGTGCCGCAGATGGGCTGGAACCAGGTGTTCCATGAGCTGGGTCGCGGTGCGGCCCATCCGCTTTGGGCAGGGATCGCAGAAGGTGCCTACTTCTACTTCGTGCACAGTTTCTATGCCCGTCCGGCGCAGGCCAAGCACTGTGCTGGCGAAGCCGACTACGGCGGGCGCTTTGCGGCGGCCATCGCCCGCGGCAATATTTTTGCCACCCAGTTTCACCCGGAAAAGAGCGCCGATCAGGGGCTGGCGCTCTACCGCAACTTCCTGTCCTGGAATCCCTGAGTCCACCCGCCCTTCATCCACACCATCATGCTGCTGATTCCTGCCATTGATCTGAAAGACGGCCAGTGCGTTCGCCTCAAACAAGGCGACATGGACCAATCCACGGTGTTCGGCGAGGACCCCGCGGCCATTGCCCGCAGTTGGGTGGACAAGGGTGCGCGTCGGGTGCATCTGGTGGACCTCAATGGGGCGTTCGCCGGCAAGCCCAAGAACGAACAGGCCATTCGTGCCATCCTCAAAGAGGTGGGCGCTGAGGTCGACGTGCAGCTGGGTGGCGGCATCCGCGATCTCGACACCATCGAGCGCTACCTCGATGCGGGCCTGCGCTACGTGATCATCGGCACGGCTGCCGTGAAAAATCCCGGCTTCCTGCAGGATGCCTGCACCGCGTTTGGCGGTCACATCATCGTGGGCCTGGATGCCAAGGACGGCAAGGTCGCCACGGACGGCTGGAGCAAGCTCACCGGCCACGAGGTCGTGGACCTGGGCAAGAAGTTTGAAGACTACGGTGTCGAAGGGATCATCTACACCGACATTGGTCGTGACGGCATGCTCTCGGGCATCAACATCGAAGCCACCGTCAAGCTGGCGCAGGCGTTGTCGATCCCTGTCATCGCTTCTGGCGGTCTGTCCAACCTCGATGACATCCGTGCACTGTGTGCCGTGGAAGACGAAGGCGTCGAAGGCGTGATTTGCGGCCGCTCGATTTACAGCGGTGATCTGGACTTTGAAGCGGCCCAGCAACTGGCCGACGACCTCAACGGCTGACATGCTCGCCAAACGCATCATCCCCTGCCTCGATGTGACTGGTGGTCGCGTCGTCAAAGGCGTGAACTTCGTGGAACTGCGCGACGCCGGTGACCCCGTGGAAATCGCCGCACGCTACAACGAACAGGGCGCTGACGAGCTCACCTTTCTGGACATCACGGCCACCTCCGACGGGCGCGATCTCATCCTGCACATCATCGAAGCGGTGGCGTCGCAGGTGTTCATTCCGCTCACCGTGGGTGGTGGCGTGCGCACTGTGGAAGACGTGCGACGCCTGCTCAACGCAGGCGCGGACAAGACCAGTTTCAACTCGGCGGCGATTTCCAATCCCCAGGTCATCCGCGACGCATCCGACAAATACGGCGCGCAGTGCATCGTGGTGGCGATCGATGCCAAGCGGCGTCAGGGTGACGATCTGGCACAGCGCGGCGAAGGGTGGGACGTTTACAGCCACGGCGGGCGCAAAAACACCGGGCTGGATGCGGTGGCTTGGGCCGCCAAAATGGCCGACTTCGGTGCCGGCGAGATCTTGCTCACCAGCATGGACCGCGATGGCACGAAATCGGGCTTTGACCTGTCACTCACCCGTGCGGTGGCCGACGCGGTGAGCGTTCCCGTGATCGCCTCAGGCGGCGTGGGTACGTTGGACCATCTGGCCGATGGCGTGCAGCAAGGTGGCGCTGATGCCGTGCTGGCCGCCAGCATTTTTCACTACGGCGAATTCACCGTGGCCCAGGCCAAGGCTCGCATGGCCGAGCGCGGCATCCCCGTGCGGCTCTGACCGCGTTGCCTCACAGGTGGTCGCTGCCGCGCGCGGGCAGCTGCCGCTCGATCCGGTCTTCCAGCTCGCCGACACTGGCGCTCAGACCATTGGCGCTCTGCTCAATCACCTGGGTGAGCGCCGACTGCACCTGATCGAGCTTGGTGTGCAGCTTGTTCGTCAGATCCTGTTCGCGCGTGGCGGTGGTTTGCAGTTCGGTCTGAAGGTATTGCCGCAGCTCCGTGAAGCGCGACGCCTCTGCCTTGTCCGCCAGCAGCCGCTGGTCAGCCGCTTCGCGTGTGATCCGACGCACCTCCATCAGGTGCAGCGTCTGGTAGTACACCAGCGCGGCGAGAAACACCACCAGCACAAGCGCCAGCATGCCCAGAAGCACCAAGCCCATGGGTGCCTGAACCTGCGTAAAGCCGAAATTCAGGGCCGTGGGTTGCAGAATTTGTTCGAAGTTCAAAGCCACAAAGCCAGCGATGAACAGAATGAAGGCGACGAGGAGCAGGGTGCGGAGTTTCATGGGTGTTCCTTGTCTGGCATGCATGCGGGGCCGCAGCGGTCCGGACCATCCTAACGGCATTCGCCGGGCGAGGTGTGTCCATGTGAAAGGCCCATGGTAGATTCCCGGGATGAATTGGCTCAACGAAGTGAAGTGGGACGCGCAGGGCCTGGTGCCTGTGATTGCGCAAGAGGCCGCCACGGGCGACGTATTGATGTTCGCCTGGATGAACCGCGAAGCGCTCGCAAAGACGGCCGAACTGGGCCGTGCGGTGTACTACAGCCGCTCACGCGAACGCCTGTGGTTCAAAGGCGAGGAGTCAGGCCACGTGCAGACCGTGCATGACATCCGCATGGACTGCGACAACGATGTCGTGCTGCTCAAGGTCACGCAACTCGGCCACGAACCAGGCATCGCGTGCCATACCGGGCGCCACAGTTGCTTCTTCCAGCGCCTCGACGACGGACAGTGGCACGCTGTGGACCCTGTGCTCAAAGACCCTGAATCGATCTACAAGTAAATCCGACATGTCCACCACCGATGACCTCGCGCGCCTGGCCGCCGTGATCGAGAGCCGCAAGCCGGCCAACGGCGGCGATCCCGAGCACAGCTACGTGGCGCGCCTTTTGCACAAAGGCCCGGAGGCCTTTCTCAAGAAGATCGGTGAGGAGGCTACCGAAACCGTGATGGCGGCCAAAGATGCCGACCATGGCGGTGATCGCCAAAAGCTCGTAAACGAGACCGCCGATCTCTGGTTCCATTGCATGATTGCCCTGGCCCATTACAACCTCGGACCCGCCGATGTGGTGGCTGAACTCGTGCGCCGCGAAGGCCTGAGCGGGCTGGAAGAGAAGGCATTGCGCAAGGTGCTGCAGCGCGAAGCAGCATCGCGCCAGGACGCCAGCTGAAGGAGAACCCCATGAGCGACATCATCGACGTCAAGGCCGTGGACAGCGAGAGGGCGCAGTCGCTCAAGACCGTGGGCTGGGTCAGTTACATCCTGCACTTGGTGGTGGCTGTGGGTGCCGTGTTGCCCGGCGCGCAGGCAAGCCCCGTTTTGCTGATCATCGCGCTGATCATCGATCTCGTGAAAAAGAGCGATGCCGAGGGCACCTGGCAGGCGAGTCATTTCGCCTGGCGCATTCGCACGGTGCTCTGGGCGGCCGTGCTCTATCTGGTGACGCTTCCGCTGTGGCTGTTGCTGGTGGCGCCGGGCTGGATCGCCTGGTGTCTCATCTCCATCTGGTTCCTCTATCGCATCGTCAAGGGCATGGTTCGCATGAATGCCAGCCAGCCCATGCCCGACTGAACAATCTGCCATGAGTGCTCACGACCCCAACTGCATCTTCTGCAAAATCGTTGCTGGCCAGATCCCTTCCAGAAAGGTGTACGAGGACGATGACATTTTTGCTTTTCACGACATTCACCCTTGGGCGCCAGTGCACTTCCTGGTGATCCCGAAGCAGCACATTCCGTCCATGGCGCAACTTGGCCCCGAGCACGAGCGCTTGATGGGGCGCATCATGACGCTGGCGCCGCGCCTCGCGCTGGAGCAGGGCTGCAATCCGTACCCCGAAGGTGGATTCCGCATCGTGTGCAACAACGGCACCGAAGGCGGGCAAGAGGTCCATCATTTGCACGTTCACGTGATGGGCGGGCCTCGCCCCTGGTTGCGCGGCTGAGTGCCGTACAGCGGACGTGGGTGTGAGGGTGGCCAGCCTGGCTGAACTCCTACCCGGGCTTAGAATCGCACCCATAGCGACTCTCGCTCATTCCCTACCTGGAGAAACTCATGGGTTCGTTCTCAATCTGGCACTGGCTGATCGTGCTGCTCATCGTCGTGATGGTGTTTGGCACCAAGAAGCTCAAGAACATTGGTTCCGATTTGGGCGGGGCAGTGAAGGGCTTCAAGGACGGCATCAAGGAAGGCGGCCAGACGACCGCAGACAACACGTCGGCACCTGCCGGCCAGGTGACTCAGGACACCCGCGCCGACAAAAACGCGATCGACGTCGAAGCCAAACAAAAAAGCTGAAGTTCAGCGGCTGCAACAAGCACGCCAGTGCTTGTAGAGCAGCTTCCTCCCCCGGGTGACCGCTCACCCGACATTGCCCGCAGGATGGCCGATACATGATTGATCTGGGCATTTCCAAGCTCGCCCTCATCGGGGCGGTGGCGTTGATCGTCATCGGGCCCGAGAAACTGCCTCGCGTCGCCCGCACGGTCGGCACGCTGCTGGGCAAGGCGCAGCGCTACGTGGCTGACGTCAAGGCCGAGGTGAGCCGCTCCATGGAGCTCGAAGAGCTCAAGAAGATGAAGGAGTCCGTGACCGAAGCCGCGCGAGATGTGGAAGCTTCGGTGCAGGGCGGAGCCAGCGATTTCGAGAAGTCGTGGTCGGAGGCCACTGCAGGTCTGGACGGCACAGCATCCTCGTCCTATGACGCCCATGCACCCATGACCTCCATGGATGTGCCGGTTTACAAACACCCCAAGAAGAACTGGCGCCTCAAGCAGAAGGCCATGCCCCAGTGGTTCAAAGCCCGCACCGGCGTGCGCACCCGCACGCAATCGGGTGCGGCCCGCGTGGCCCGTTTCCGGCCACGCTCCTCATCCGCTCCCCGTTGATGTCCGACCCCAAAGATTCCACCGACGAGCTCGCCGGTTCCGAGCAGCCGTTTGTCCAGCACCTGATGGAGCTGCGCGACCGGCTCTTGTATGGCGTGATCGGTCTGGCCATTTGCATGGCCCTTCTGGCTTTCTGGCCCGGGCCCAGTGGCCTGATTGACTTGATCGCGGTGCCCATTCGAGCGCACATGCCTCCTGATGCCAAGTTGATCGCCGTGGGCGTGTTCTCTCCGTTTTTCGTTCCGATCAAGGTGTTGGCGATGGCGGCGCTCTTGCTGTCTTTGCCCTGGTGGATGTACCAGGTGTGGGCTTTCGTTGCGCCTGGCCTCTACAGCCATGAAAAGCGCTTTGCCGTGCCGCTGATTGTGCTCGGCAGCTTGCTGGCCTATATCGGCATTGCCTTCGTGCAGTTTTTCGTGCTGGACAAGATGTTTGGCTTCATCCAGCAGTTCACGCCAGCCAGCGTGGCGGCCACGCCTGACATCGCCTCATACGTGGAAGCCATCCTGTCGCTCTATCTGGCCTTCGGCCTCGCTTTTCAGGTTCCCATCGTTGTGATACTGCTGGTCAAGATGAACATGGTGACCGTGCAGAAGCTGAAGGACTTTCGGGGGTACTTCATCGTTGTGGCCTTCGTCATCGCTGCAGTGGTGACGCCGCCTGACGTGATCTCCCAGCTGGCACTCGCTGTGCCCATGTGCTTGCTCTATGAGGCGGGCATCTGGGGCGCTCGCTGGTTTGTCAAATCGTCGGCCAAGTCCGACGAGGACGTCGCCAAGGAAGAGAAGACGTCGGCTTGACGTATCGGGTCAACGGGGCGCGGCTTGTTGTCGCGGAAGATTTCGCCGCCCTGGTGTGACCTCAATCTTCGTGGTGCCATCGCGCCGGACCACGTCGAGTGTGGCGGGCTTGCCTGGTGCGAGACTGGCCACTGCCGACAACAGTTGTGCGACGCTGTTTACTTGCCGGCCGGCCACAGCAGTGATCACATCCCCAGGGCGGATACCCGCCTGCGCAGCGGGCCCGTTTTGCAGCACACCGCTGATGATCACGCCCGTGCCCGGCTGCATCCCGAAGTTCTCGGCCAGCTCGGCGCTCAGGTCTTGCGGCTCCACACCAATCCAGCCACGGGTGACCTGGCCATCTTTCACGATGGCTTCCATCACGCTGCGTGCCGTAGAGGTAGGAATGGCAAAGCCGATGCCCATGGATCCCCCGGAGCGCGAATAGATGGCCGTGTTGATGCCCATCAACTGGCCGCTCACATCCACCAGGGCACCGCCGGAGTTGCCCGGGTTGATGGCCGCATCGGTCTGAATGAAGTTCTCAAACGTGTTGATGCCCAGTTGTGTGCGACCCAGCGCGCTCACGATCCCGCTGGTGACCGTCTGGCCCACCCCAAAGGGATTTCCGATGGCCAGCACCTGGTCACCAATTTCCAGTGCGTCGGAATTGCCGAGCGTGATCACGGGCAAGTTGGTCAGATTGATCTTCAGGATGGCCAGGTCGGTTTCCGGATCTGTGCCGATCACCTGGGCCACCGCCTTGCGGCCGTCGTTGAGGATCACTTCAATCTCGTCCGCTTCTTCAATGACGTGATTGTTGGTGAGGACATAGCCCGCGGGGCTGACGATCACGCCAGAGCCGAGCCCGCTTTGCTGTTGCGACGGCGCTTGATCGCCGAAGAAGAAGCGAAACCATGGGTCTGCGCTTTGCGGATTGGCAGCGGGTGCTTTGCTGGTGTTGATGCTGACCACCGCGCCAGAAGCAATGCGCGCCGCGGTTCGGAAGCTGCCCGTGCCATCCGTGGAGCCCACGGGGGTACCCGACGGCGCTTCGAACACGGGCACCACCGTGGCATGGCGCCCCAGCCACTGGGGTTGGAGGGTGCCGACCACAAAAAGAGCCGCCACGAGGCAAGTGACGGTTTGGGCAAACAGAAGCCAGAGACGTTTCATGTGCGGAGTGATCGGGTTGGGGGGGGGCGCAGTCTGGGCGCCACGGGCGGTATTGTCCCGCATATGAGCCGTGTGGAGCGGGCTTCAAGTCCCTGTAAACCAGTGCAGGGACGTGGTTCGGGTGTCAGAATGGCGCGCTTCCCGTCTGACCGATTCGCGACATGTCCGCCCAAGAAACTCAAGGCCCCACCGTCACCCGTACGGCGCTCACCGAAGCGCTGGATACCCTGCTGTTGCCTGCCCAGTTCAAGGACTATGGCCCCAATGGCCTTCAGGTGGAGGGCCGACTCCACGTGCGCAAGCTGGTCAGCGGCGTCACCGCGAGTCTGGCCTTGATCGAAGCGGCTGTTGCCGAGGGAGCTGATGCCCTTTTGGTCCACCATGGCCTGTTTTGGCGCGGGCAGGACGGCCGAGTCACAGGATGGATGAAAGCCCGACTCGCGAAGCTGCTCTCGCACGACATCAACTTGCTGGCGTACCACCTCCCGCTTGATGCGCATCCCCGGCTGGGCAACAACGCCCAACTCGCACAGCACCTTGGGGTGGAGATTTACACCGATGGGAGAGGGCGTTTCGGCGAACAATCCCTGGGCTTCATGGGTGAGCGCCGCTGTGAAAGTGCCCGGGCTCTGGCCGATCATGTCGCGCTGCGGCTCGGGCGTGCAGTGACCCTGGTGGCCGGGGAAGATCGGCCTGTGCAACGGGTTGCACTGTGCACCGGTGGCGCGCAAAGCTACTTCGAAGCCGCGATTGCTGCCGGGGCCGACGTGTTCATCACAGGCGAAATTTCCGAGCCGCAAGCGCACTACGCGCGCGAATGTGGCGTTGCCTACATCGCCTGCGGTCATCACGCGTCCGAACGCTATGGTGCTCCGGCCGTGGGCGCACACGTGGCGTCGCAACTGGGCCTGGCGCACGTGTTCATCGATATCGACAACCCCGCTTGATCCATCGCATGTCCGAATTGCAATCCCGCCCCATCGTCGTTTCCATGGGTGATCCCGCCGGGATTGGGCCGGAGACCATTGTCAAAGCCTTCAGGGAGCGCCCGTCGCTGCTGCGTCAGCTGGTGGTGGCTGGGGACGTGCCCACCATGCAGCGCGCGTTGCGCGTTACAGCCGGTGGGGCGGCGTCGGCGATGGGGGGTTTGATGCTGGCGGAGGTGGGACAACTGACCGATCTTGCTGAAGTTCCGCCGGGCTGCATCGCGGTGGTGCAGGCGTGCTCCTTGACGCGTGCTGTCAAGTGGGGCGAGATCAGTGCGGAATCGGGCCTCGCTGCGGCGCAGTCCATTCGCTGGGCGGCGCAGGCGGCGTTGACTGGCGCGGCCCGAGGCGTGGTAACCGCACCCATACACAAGGAGGCGCTGTCGGCGGCGGGAGTGGCGTACCCGGGTCATACCGAGTTGTTGCAGGCCGAGGCGGCTGCTTACTCAGGCGTGTCGGTGTCAGCGCTGCCCGTGCGCATGATGCTCAGCTGTCCGGGACTCAGCACGGTCTTGGTGAGCATCCACGTGTCGTTGCAGCAGGCCTTGAAGGCTGTGACCCCTGATCAGGTGCTGCAGACCATTCGCATCACCCATTCGCACTTTCGGCGGGCCGGTGTGGCGATGCCCCGAATCGCCGTGGCGGGACTGAACCCTCATGCGGGTGAGGGAGGGCTGTTCGGACGTGAAGAGATCGAGTCCATTGCACCGGCCATCGAGCTCGCACGCCTTGACGGCATTGATGCCTCGGGGCCTCACGCGCCTGACACAGTTTTCATGCGGGCGCGTCAGGGCGCGTTCGATGTGGTGGTGGCGATGTACCACGACCAAGGATTGATCCCGGTGAAGCTGCTCGGGTTGGAGCATGGCGTGAACACCACGCTGGGGCTCCCCTTTGTCCGTACCAGCCCGGACCACGGCACCGCTTTCGATCTGGCGGGCACGGGGCGCGCCAGTGCAACCAGCCTGATCGCCGCGGTAGATGCCGCCTTGGCTGCAACCGGCGGTTGATTGGCGACAGGCCCGGTGGCCTGCCGCCACTCGACAGCGGGTGGCAGGGAAGTGCTTACTTGCGCAGACTGTCGCGAATCTCGCGCAGCAGCGCGATGTCCTCGGGCGTTGCAGCGGGTTCGGCGGGAGCGGGTGGGGTTTCGCGCTTGAGCCGATTGATCTGCTTCACCATGATGAAAATGATGAACGCCATGATGGTGAAGTTCAGCGCCACCGTGATGAAGTTGCCGTAGGCCAACGTCGGCACCCCGGCAGCCTTCAGTGCGGCCAGCGTGGGCGCCGTACCCTCGGGCACGCGTCCCAGGGCGATGAAAAGGTTCGTGAAATCCAGGCTGCCGAAGATGGCGCCCACAATCGGCATGATCACGTCGTCGACCATTGAGGTCACGATTTTGCCGAAAGCGCCGCCGATGATCACGCCGACGGCGAGATCGATGACGTTGCCCTTGACGGCGAATTCCTTGAACTCTTGCAGCATGCCCATGGTGTTCCTCCAAGTTTTGGGTATTGGCAGGCGCTGACCGCCTGCCGGGTCGTCTGGTACAGACGGCCGAGATTCTCACACAGGCGGTCGTGTTTGAGCGCCAGCGCTGGTCCCGCCCCGTTTCCGCGGCAGGTGTCCGACCAATAGCCCAGTTCCGAACCCCGGCAAGGGGCTGAGCGCTTTGACCGCTCCAGTACAATGCCGGGTTGTCCCTAGTGTCCGTCTCGTCCTCATTGAAAGAGCCCCATGAGTGAAGCAACCGCCGGTGCGACCGTCGATCGCAGCCGCAGAACCTGGCTGATCACCTCCTGCGCCGTGGGTGGCGCTGGTGCAGCCGCCGTCGCCGTACCCTTCGTGAGCACCTTCCAGCCCTCCGAGCGCGCCAAAGCCGCCGGTGCCGCTGTTGAGGTCGACATCTCGGGCATTCAGCCTGGCGAAAAGATCGTCGTCGAGTGGCGCGGCAAGCCGGTGTGGATCCTGCGTCGCACGCCCGAACAGCTCGCCGCACTGGAGACAATCGACGGACAGCTCGCCGATCCGAATTCCGATCGCACCGCCTACCCGACGCCCGAGTACGCCAAGAATCGCCACCGTTCCATCAAGCCGGAGTTCCTCGTGACCGTGGGCATCTGCACCCACCTCGGTTGCTCACCAGGCGACAAGCTCACCCCAGGACCCCAGCCGTCTCTGCCGGACGATTGGAAGGGCGGTTTCCTGTGCGCCTGTCACGGTTCCACGTTCGATGTGGCCGGCCGCGTGTTCAAGAACAAGCCGGCTCCGGACAACCTGGAAGTACCGCCCCACTATTACCTGTCCGATACCACCTTGCTGGTGGGCGAAGAAAAGCAGGCCTGAGCGGCGCTGGCAGACAACGGATCACAGAGGCATCCCCATGGCTGAATTCAAAGAAATTTCCCCCGACGCACCGATCGGTCAGAAAGCGCTGAACTGGGTCGACAACCGGTTCCCGCTCTCGAAGCTGTACAAAGAGCATCTCTCTGAGTACTACGCGCCCAAGAACTTCAACTTCTGGTACTTCTTCGGCTCCCTTGCGCTCCTGGTTCTGGTGATCCAGATCGTGACCGGCATTTTCCTGGTGATGCACTACAAGCCCGATGCCAACCTGGCATTTGCTTCGGTCGAGTACATCATGCGCGACGTACCCTGGGGCTGGTTGATCCGCTACATGCACTCCACGGGCGCCTCCGCGTTCTTTGTGGTGGTGTACATGCACATGTTCCGTGGCCTCATCTACGGCAGCTACCGCAAGCCGCGCGAGCTGGTGTGGGTCTTTGGTTGCGCGATTTTCCTCTGCCTGATGGCAGAAGCCTTCATGGGTTATTTGCTGCCATGGGGCCAGATGTCCTATTGGGGCGCCCAGGTGATCGTCAACCTGTTCTCTGCGATCCCCTTTGTCGGCCCAGACTTGGCGCTGCTGATCCGCGGCGATTTCGTGGTGGGCGACGCGACGCTGAACCGCTTTTTCAGCTTCCATGTGATCGCGGTGCCCCTGGTGCTGCTGGGTCTGGTGGTGGCTCACATCATTGCGCTGCACGAAGTGGGTTCCAACAACCCCGATGGCGTGGAGATCAAGGCAACCAAGGACGCATCGGGCAAGCCGCTGGACGGCATTCCTTTCCACCCGTACTACACGGTGCACGACATTCTGGGCGTTTCGGTTTTCCTGATGGCGTTTTCAGCCATCATCTTCTTCGCGCCTGAGTTTGGTGGCTACTTCCTGGAGTACAACAACTTCATTCCAGCCGATCCGTTGGTGACGCCTCTGCACATCGCGCCGGTCTGGTACTTCACGCCGTTCTACTCGATGCTGCGTGCCATCACCACCGAGATGATGTACGCATTGGTGGCCATCGTCGTGATCGCCGCCGTGCTGGGGGCGCTCAAGGCCAAGGTGTCTGGGGCGGTCAAAGGCGGCATCGTCATCGGCGCACTGGTTCTGGTGGCCTTGATGTTGTCCATCGATGCCAAGTTCTGGGGCGTTGTGGCCATGGGTGGCGCGGTGATCATCCTGTTCTTCCTGCCTTGGCTGGACCACAGCCCCGTCAGGTCGATCCGCTACCGCCCGACCTGGAACATCTGGCTCTACACCGTGTTCGTGATCAACTTCCTGATCCTGGGTTACCTCGGTGTCCTGCCTCCCTCGCCCATTGGCGAACGTGTTTCTCAAGTCGGCACGCTGTTTTACTTTGGCTTCTTCCTGTTGATGCCATGGTGGAGTCGCCTGGGCGAATTCAAGCCAGTGCCCAACCGCGTCACGTTCCAGCCACACTGAATCCCAAAGAGCCATTCCGGAGAGTCAAGCAAATGAAAAAAATCCTCTTGGGCTTCATGCTGGCACTGGGCATGTCGGGCGCTGTGCTGGCTGCAGGCGGCAACATTCCCCTCGACAAGGCGCCAAAGCGCACGAACGATATGGCGGCGCTGCAGAATGGCGCCAAGCTGTTCGTCAATTACTGTCTGAGCTGCCACTCGGCCGCCTTCATGCGCTACAACCGGCTGCGTGATATCGGTTTGACCGACAAGCAGATTTCAGAAAACCTGGTCTTCACCACCGACAAGATCGGCGACACGATGAAGGCGTCCATCGACCCGAAGCAGGCGAAGCAGTTCTTCGGTGTGAACCCGCCGGACCTCACTCTGATCGCCCGCTCGCGCTCGAGTGGTGCCGGTTCGGGCGCTGACTACGTCTACACGCTCCTCCGCAGCTACTACCGCGACGAGACCAAGCCGACGGGATGGAACAACCTCGCATTCCCCAACATCGGTATGCCTCATCCCTTGTGGGAGTTGCAGGGTGAGCGCCGCCCGGTTTATGAAAAGGTCATGAGCCACGGCCACGAGGTGGATCGTGTCAAGGGTTGGGAGCAGGTTAAGCCTGGCACTTTGAGCGACGCGCGCTACGACGACAACGTCGGCGACTTGGTGGCCTACCTGCAATGGATGGCTGAGCCTGCGCAAAATTCCCGCGTGCGCATTGGCGTGTGGGTGCTGTTGTTCCTGGCCGTGTTCACCGTGATCGCCTGGCGCTTGAACGCGGCGTTCTGGAAAGACATCAAGTAACCGTACCCGGGTGGAACGGCCTCGCCAAAGGCCGTTCCGACCGTCCCACAGTGGTTTGCAGTGCCTTTCAGGCATGCGTGCAAACCACTGTTTTTTGCTTTAAGGAGACTCCCACATGATGGTCTTGTATTCGGGCACCACCTGCCCTTACTCCCACCGCTGCCGCTTCGTGCTGTTTGAAAAAGGCATGGACTTTGAAATTCGGGATGTCGACCTCTACAACAAGCCAGAAGACATCAGCGTGATGAACCCCTACGGTCAGGTGCCGATCCTGGTCGAACGTGACCTCATCCTGTATGAGTCGAACATCATCAACGAGTACATCGATGAGCGCTTCCCGCATCCGCAGCTCATGCCTGGGGACCCCGTTGACCGCGCTCGTGTTCGACTGTTTCTGCTGAACTTCGAGAAAGAACTCTTCACGCATGTGTCCATGCTCGAGTCGCGCAGCACCAAGGGCAATGAGAAGGCGCTTGAAAAGGCCCGCGCACACATTCGTGACCGCCTGACCCAGCTCGCCCCTGTGTTCCTGAAGAACAAGTTCATGCTGGGTGACAACTTCTCGATGCTGGATGTCGCCATCGCCCCGCTGCTGTGGCGGCTGGACTTCTATGGCATTGAACTCAGCAAGAACGCAGCTCCGCTGTTGAAGTACGCTGAGCGCATCTTCTCTCGGCCTGCCTACATCGAAGCGCTGACCCCTTCAGAAAAGGTAATGCGCAAGTAAGGGTCGCCTGAACCTGAGTGCCTTACGCGCCCAACTGTCATGACCGCGTTCAAGCCGGAAATTCCATCGACAAGGCCGTATCTGATTCGTGCGCTGCACGAATGGTGCGCCGATAACGGTTTCTCGCCCTACATCGCCGTGCAGGTGGATGCGTCGGTGCGGGTGCCGATGGAGTTTGTCAAGAATGGCGAGATCGTGCTCAACGTCAGCATGGATGCCACGAGCTCCCTCAAACTGGGCAACGAATTCATTGAGTTCAAGGCTCGTTTTGGAGGAGTAGCTCGCGAAATCATCGTGCCTGTGAGCCATGTCATAGCCATCTATGCGCGCGAGAACGGGCAGGGCATGGCTTTTCCCGCTCCCCCTGCCGCTGTGCCCGGGCTGGAGGTGGGCAACGTTGAAGGCCCTTCCGAAGCTGAAGCGGACACCCATGCCCGTGGCGGTGCATTGCGTTCGGTGCCCAGCGATCCTGCACTCCACCCCTCCGAGCCGGGCGATGAGCCTGATCCACCCAGTCCCGCGCGCCCCGGCGGGAAGCCTCAGCTCAAACGGGTCAAGTAAAATTTTCCGAGTGCGCCGCTTTAGCTCAGTTGGTAGAGCAATCGCCTTGTAAGCGATAGGTCGTCTGTTCGAGTCAGACAAGCGGCACCAATCACCACCGCCCGCACTCCCTCGTGCCCGCTCATCGTCCCGGTGTTTGGACTTTGATCCTTATTGCGGTAACCTGCGCACCCCGCTGGGTCAAAGTCTGTTGCAACGAAGGCAACAGATGGCGCAGTTTGGTGGATGCAGCTGCGCTCGCCACGAGCAAGCACCACTCCTGGTCTTGCAGGGGCCCGGCCACGACATGGGGGCGCAGACTGACAGGGATCAAATGTTGAACCTGTTCAAGGCACCACAGGGACTCCCGAATGCGCTCCTGAAGCGCTGCAAGTGGGGGCGCCGCGCCTAGAGCCTGCTCCAAGCTGAGCATATGGAAAGGGCGTTGGGCGGTAGACATGGATGAATGGTCCTCCGGTGCGGCCGGAGTGGCCCGGGAAAGGTGAACAGTGCACATCATTATCACGGACGCCTGGCTGGCCAAAAGCCGGGCCATGCACCTCAGTGGGGTCAAGCTCGTTGGCGCTGGAATGCTGGCCTCGGTGCTGCTGATGCTGGGTGCCATCACAACATACCACTGGGTTTTCCTCGAAGGTGTGCGTCAAGGCTGGCCGGGGTTCGCGTCGGTCGCACGCTTGGTGCATCAGGACGAAGCGGCCTCTCAAAACGCCTACATGCGCGCCAACCTCGATGCGATGGCTCGCAAGCTGGGCGAGATGCAGGCGCGCATGGTGCAAATCGACTCCCTGGGTGAGCGTGTGGCTGGCTTGGCTGGTTTGAGTCCAGCGGAGTTCAAGGCAGCGCCCGGGGCGGGCGGTGCATTGGTGGGCGGCAGAGACTTGACCATGGAAGAGTTGATGGGCGCCCTGGACAGAATCGACCACACCAGTGGCTCGCGCGTTGACTGGCTGACAGTTGTCGAGTCGCGCCTTTTTGACCAGAAAATCCAGCGAACCATGGTGCCCACCGAGAAGCCTGTGGTCGGTGTTCAGGTGGGGTCGGCGTTTGGCTTTCGTATCGATCCCATCACGGGTCGTTCCGCGCTGCATACAGGGCTGGACTTCCCGGCGGATCCTGGAACGCCGATCCTCTCGGCGGCAGGTGGCGTTGTGGTGGTGCAGGAATACCACCCCGCCTACGGGAACATGATCGAGGTGGACCATGGCAATGACCTCATTACCCGTTACGCCCATGCCTCCAAGGTACATGTGAAAAAGGGCGATATCGTGAAGCGAGGCCAGAAGATAGCCGAGGTAGGGTCGACAGGGCGCTCCACAGGGCCTCATCTGCACTTTGAAGTGTGGGTTTCTGGCGTGCCGCAAGATCCCCAGCGATTCCTCGCGGCAGGTGAAAACCTGACCAATGCGAAAACGGCTGGGCTGGGCCCTCGAAAGCCCTGAAATCGGTAAGCGCACGCCGGGTAAAATGCGCGCTTTGCTCTTGAAAGCCCAGCGTTCGTCTGCACATCACGGGTAGTTTCCCGTCTTTTGCTCTCCCGGGTTCGCGAGAGCCCTCCTAAATCCAATCGCTTGCCCGGAGTCCCCAGGGGTGTCTGGCGCAGGCCCGCACGTATGGCCACAACCTTCCTCACCAAAATATTTGGTAGCCGCAACGACCGTCTTTTGAAGACCTATCGGAAGACGGTGGAGCGCATCAACGGGCTGGAGGCGAAGTTCGAGAAGCTCAGCGACGATGAGCTCAAGGCGCAAACCGAATCCTTCAAGCAGCGCATTGCGCAGGGTGAAACCCTCGAGGCGCTGATCCCTGAGGCGTTTGCCGTGGTGCGTGAAGCCAGCAAACGCGTCATGAAGATGCGCCACTTTGATGTGCAGTTGGTCGGCGGCCTCGCACTGCACCATGGCAAGGTGGCAGAGATGCGCACCGGAGAGGGCAAAACGTTGACAGCGACCTTGCCCGTCTACTTGAACGCGCTGACGGGCAAGGGCGTTCATGTGGTGACCGTGAACGACTACCTGGCGAGCCGTGATGCGCAATGGATGGGTCGGCTCTACAACTTCCTCGGTCTTTCCGTGGGCATCAATTTGCCGCAAGCGCCCCGTGAAGACAAGCAGACCGCCTATCGCGCCGACATCACTTACGGTACGAACAACGAGTACGGCTTCGACTACCTGCGCGACAACATGGTGTACGAGGCAGCCGACCGTGTGCAGCGTGGGCTGAACTTTGCCATCGTCGATGAGGTGGACTCCATTCTCATTGACGAAGCGCGCACGCCCTTGATCATCAGCGGGCAAGCTGAAGACCAGACCCAGGTGTACGTGGCCATCAAGCAGCTGGTGCCTCATCTTGTGCGACAGGAAGGTGAAGCGGACATTCGCACCGGCGAAGGTGTGATCAAGCCCGGCGACTTCACCGTGGATGAGAAGGCGCATTCCATCCACATGACCGAGCAGGGCCACGAGAACGCCGAGCGGCTCCTCAGCCAGGCGGGGTTGCTGCCGGAAGGGGCCTCGTTGTACGACCCCGCCAATATTGCATTGCTGCACAACCTGGTGACGTCGCTGAAGGCACACCACCTCTATCACCGCGACCAGCACTATGTGAACCAGGGCGGTGAGATCGTGATCGTCGACGAGTTCACTGGCCGCCTGATGTCAGGTCGCCGATGGAGCGATGGCTTGCATCAGGCTGTGGAAGCCAAGGAAGGGGTGGCGATCCAGCCAGAAAATCAGACGCTGGCATCAATCACCTTTCAGAACTATTTCCGCCTGTACAGCAAACTCTCGGGCATGACCGGAACCGCGGATACCGAGGCCTACGAGTTTCAGGAGATTTACGGTCTTGAGACTGTGGTCATTCCGGCCAACCGTCCCAGCAAGCGGTCCGATCAGCTCGACCGCGTGTACAAGACAACAAACGAAAAGTACGTTGCTGCCATCGAGGACATTCGTGAATGTCATGAGCGTGGCCAGCCTGTGCTGGTGGGCACATCGTCCATCGAGAATTCCGAGATCATCGCCAGCCTGCTGCAAGCCGAGAAGTTGCCGCACGAGGTGCTGAACGCGAAGCAGCACGCACGCGAAGCCGACATCATCATTCAGGCGGGTCGCCCTGGTGCAATCACGATCGCGACCAACATGGCGGGTCGCGGCACCGACATCGTGCTCGGCGGCAATCTGGAGAAGATGGTCGACGCGGTGCAGAACGACGAGGCGCTTGACGATGGCGCCAAGGCGGCGCGCATCGAAGCCATTCGCCAGCAATGGCAGCAGGACCACGACAAGGTCAAGGCGCTGGGTGGCTTGCGCATCATTGCGACGGAGCGCCATGAGTCGCGCCGCATCGACAACCAGTTGCGTGGTCGCTCGGGCCGCCAGGGTGATCCGGGGTCCTCGCGCTTTTATCTGAGCCTGGACGATTCGCTGATGCGCATTTTCGCGGGTGACCGTGTCCGCGCCATCATGGATCGCTTGAAGATGCCCGAGGGCGAGGCCATCGAGGCCGGCATCGTGACCCGAAGCATCGAGAGCGCACAGCGCAAGGTGGAAGCGCGCAACTTCGACATCCGCAAGCAACTGCTGGAGTACGACGATGTTTCGAACGACCAGCGCAAGGTGATCTACCAGCAGCGCAACGACATCCTGGATGCCAGCTCGCTGCGCGGTCAGATCGATGCCCTGCGCGAGGGTTGCTTTACGGACCTGGTGCACCAATACGTGCCGGAGGGCAGCGTGGAGGAGCAGTGGGATCTGCCCACGCTTGAGCGCGTGTTGCGTGAAGAGTGGGCGGTGGAAGCGCCCGTGACAGCCTGGGTGTCGCAAGCCGAGGCCATTGATGTCGAGGAAATCGTCGAGCGTGTGCTCGCCGAAGCCAAGACGGTTTTCGACGGCAAAGTCGCCTTGGTCGGCGAAGAGAACTTCACTCAGTTTGAACGCGTCGTGCTGCTGCAAACCATCGACAGCCAGTGGCGCGAGCACCTGTCTGCGCTGGACTACCTGCGCCAGGGCATTCACTTGCGTGGCTACGCCCAGAAGCAGCCCAAGCAGGAATACAAGCGCGAAGCGTTCATGTTGTTCGGGCAACTGCTCGACAGCGTCAAGAACGACGTGACGCGCGTACTCATGAATGTGCGCGTGCAGTCGCCAGAGCAGATGGCAGCGGCTGCCGAGCAGCTCGAAGAGCGTGCTGAGCAAATCGCCAACGTGACCTACACCGCGCCCACGGAAACCGGCGAAACGGAAACCATCTCGGATGCGGCCATCGCCGCTGCGGCGTCGCGTCCGGTGGGCGAGGTGCCGCGGGTGGGGCGCAATGATCCATGCCCCTGCGGCAGCGGCAAGAAGTACAAGCACTGCCACGGCAAGCTGGACTGAAGGGTGTGACGGCGCCTGGTGTCACAAGGCGCCGGTGTCATCGCACGACGGTCGCGCCTCTCGGCACATTCACGGAGTTCACATGCCAGTCCAACTCAACGCTCCCTTGGCCCAGGATTTGTTGCCCATTGCCGGCGTTCGCATTGGTGTCGCGCAGGCTGGTATCCGCAAGGCAAATCGAAAGGACCTCACCGTTTTCCTCCTCGACGAGGGCAGCGCGGTGGGGGCTGTGTTCACCCAGAACCGCTATGCAGCGGCCCCTGTGCAGGTGTGCCGGGAACATCTGGCTGCCGGCCAGGGCATCCGCGCGTTGGTGATCAACACCGGAAACGCCAATGCGGGTACGGGCCAGTCCGGCTTGGCCAATGCCCGCCAGACTTGCACCGCATTGGCTCGATCGCTGGGCCTGCACCATGAAGAGGTGCTCCCGTTCTCAACAGGCGTGATCATGGAGCCGCTGCCGCTGGACCGTTTGTTGGCAGGCCTGCCTCAGGCGCTGGCCGATGCCGCTGTGCCGCAGTCTGAGACGGGTGATCAATGGCTGTCTGCCGCCCAGGGCATCATGACCACCGATACGCTTCCCAAAGCCAGCAGCCTGCGGTTTGAGCTCGATGGCCGTTCAGTCCGCGCCACGGGAATCGCCAAGGGCGCCGGCATGATCCGGCCGAACATGGCGACGATGCTCGGCTTCCTGGCCACGGACGCCAGTGTGGCCCCCTCACTCATGGACGCGCTGGCCCGACGGTTGGCGGATGCCTCGTTCAACCGCGTGACTGTGGACGGCGACACCAGCACCAACGATTCGTTCGTGGTGGTGGCCACCGGACGTGCCGGCAATGCGCCCATCACCGATCTCGACAGCCCGGCGGGCGAGGCTTTGCTGACCGCGCTGACGAAGGTGGCGCGCCAGTTGGCCCACGCGATCGTTCGTGACGGTGAAGGCGCCACCAAATTCATCACGGTGCAGGTTGAAGGCGGCAGGGACAAGGCGGAGTGCCTGCTGGCGGCGTACGCTGTAGCGCACTCACCGCTGGTGAAAACGGCGTTTTTTGCCAGCGATCCCAACCTTGGCCGCATCTTGGCGGCAGTGGGCTACGCAGGCATTCACGATCTGGACATCAATGGGATCGATCTGCATTTGGGCGACGTACATGTCGTCAAATCGGGCGGGCGACACGCCGAGTACAAGGAAGAGGACGGCCAGCGCGTGATGAAAGAGGCCGAGATCCTGGTGCGCGTTGGGTTGGGCCGCGGCACAGCCACTGAAACCGTGTGGACCTGCGACTTCAGCCACGAATACGTCACCATCAACGCTGACTACCGGTCATGAACGAGGCATTCGAGCGTCTGCTCCAGCGCGCTGAGCAGCTGATGGTGCGCATCGAGGCGGTGTTGCCTCAGCCGATGTCGGCGCCAGACTGGGCAGCCGCTGTCGCCTGGCGCTACCGCAAGCGAAGCAGTGGCCATGGCGTGCTCGAGCCAGTGCGCCACGTAGGAGCCATGCGCCTGGACGATCTGCAGGAGATCGACGGGCAGAAAGAAAAGATCCAGCGCAACACCTTGCAATTCGTGCAGGGACTGCCCGCCAACAACGTGTTGCTGACAGGCGCACGCGGCACGGGCAAATCGTCTCTGGTGCGCGCCTGTCTCAACGAGTACGCACCGCAAGGTCTTCGACTGATCGAGGTAGACAAGTCCGATCTGGTGGACCTGCCTGACATTGTTGAAGTGGTAGCCGATCGCCCAGAGCGATTCATCGTGTTTTGCGATGACCTCAGCTTCGAGGACGGTGAGCCAGGTTACAAGGCGCTGAAGTCGATTCTGGACGGGTCGGTCTCCGCAGCGAGCCCGAATGTGCTGATCTATGCCACCAGCAACCGACGCCACCTCTTGCCCGAGTACATGAAGGACAACCTGACCTACACGCACACCGCCGATGGGGAGGTGCACCCGGGTGAGGTCATAGAAGAAAAGATTTCGCTTTCTGAGCGTTTTGGTCTGTGGGTGAGCTTCTATCCCTTCAGCCAGGACGAGTACCTCATCATCGTGGCGCAGTGGCTGTCCTCCCTCGGCATGTCCGCTGCAGACATCGAAGCGGCGAGGCCTCAGGCGTTGGTCTGGGCGCTGGAACGCGGCTCACGCAGCGGGCGCGTTGCCTACCAGTTCGCACGCGACTACGCTGGAACTCGCGCCAGTCAGCCATGAGCACGCAAGTGTTGGTGGTGGATGGTGATGCGTCAGCGCCCCGGCCCGCCGACAGACCCGTGGTGGACGTGGCGGTGGGCATTTTGATCGCACCGGATGGCGCTTTCCTGCTCACGTCTCGCCCTGTTGGCAAGGTCTACGCGGGATATTGGGAGTTTCCGGGCGGCAAACTGGAGGCAGGCGAAACCGTGGAGCAGGCGCTGCGGCGCGAGTTGCAGGAAGAGATCGGCGTCACCATCGGTTCTGCAGCCATCTGGAAAGTCTCGGTGGTGGACTACCCGCATGGCTTGGTGCGGCTGCACTTCTGCAAGGTCCGCGATTGGAACGGTGACCTTCAAATGCAAGAAGGTCAGCAATTCGGCTGGCACAAACTGCCTGTAACGTGCGAGCCTGTATTGGCCGGGACGGTGCCTGTGCTGGAGTGGCTCGCAGAAGAGCAGATGCAATGATGCGCAGCGCTGTGGCAGCAGATCGGGCCGTCAGCTTTGCTCAAACCCTGGGTCGCTCTGATTTTCCTTTTCAGGCAGGCTGAAAGCTTCGTTCGCCCAGGCACCCAGGTCAATCTGTTTGCATCGCTCGCTACAAAACGGGCGGAAGGCATTGCTGGGGGCGTAGACGCTGGGACCGCCACACTGGGGGCAACGAACGGTTCGGGCAGGCGCTGTGGCGTCACTCATGACCGCCTCAGGCACAGAGGGTCAATTCAAACGCAGCGTCTTCCTGCGCCGGATGGAGTCTGTCGTCGGCGCCGTGTCGCATCAATCGCACCGACAACATGAGGCGGTTGCCACTGATTTCTGGAATCAGTCCGGTGGCCGGATCGATGCGAAGCCGCAGCAGCTGAAAGGTGCGACCTTGTGGCAACGTGAGCTGGAACTGCCCGCCCGGTGCGACCACTTTCTGAGGGGAGCCCGATTCGCGCAACATCTTGAGCAGCTGCACGATCGACTCCGCCAGCGGTGCCAGCGGCATCGACCAGCGATGCAAATCGGCGCGACGCTCCTCCGCGCTGTGGTGTTGCCAGTGGTAATAGGCCGGCAAGTCAAATTCGCAAGTACCGCCCGGGATGCCGATGCGGCTTCGAATGCTCATCAACCAATCGTTTTCTGTGAGCGCCTGGCCCGTCTTACCGGTCATCTCATTGAGCTGGGTGAAGCAGTCGTCCAGCTTTTGGATGACTTCCTCAAGTGCTTGCTCCGCGATCATCGGGTTGCCGCGGTACCCGATGAGCTGCTGCTTGTGCCGGTCCAGGTCTTTCAGCACATCCGACTTCATGTCGGCGCGCGCTGCCACATCCATGATCTCGAAGATCGTCTGAATGGCGTAGTGGTGGTCCAGCGGATGACTGCGTGGCACCAGTTCCACCATGCGACGAAACAGCTGTTCAAGCCGCAGGTAGGTGCGAATGCGTTCGTTGAAGGGGTAGTCGTACAGGATCACGGCGGCGGGATGTCGCAAGGCGGGGCGTTGGGTGGGCGTTCATGATAGCCCGAACCGCTTGGCCAGCGCCTCAACAGCTCTCTCGAGCGTGCTGAGATCGTCGGTGTCGTTGAAGATCACGATGTCGGCCGCTGCAACACGCATGGCTCTTGGACTCTGGTTGCGCATCACCGCCTGCGTGGTGTTTGCATCCCAGCCGCTGCGTGTGTGCACGCGCCGAATCTGTGTCTCAGGCGTGCAATCGACGACCAGCACGCGGTCCAGTTGGGGCCGCCAGCGCGGCGACTCCACCAGCAGTGGCACATCGAACACCACGCACGTCGCCTTTGTGACTTCTACGCGGCGCTGAATCTCGGCGCCCACCACAGGGTGCACGATCTGCTCAAGGGATTGACGCGCCTCGGGGTGGGCAAACACATGATCGCGCATGCGCTGACGGTCGAGAGCGCCATCCGCCAAGAGGAAGTCGCTACCGAATTGATGGGCGATGGCGTCCATTGCGGCACCTCCTGCCTCGGTGCACCGACGGGAAATCGCGTCGGCGTCTATGACATCCGCGCCGCGGGCCTGGAGCAGCCGCGCCAAAGTGCTTTTTCCGCTACCGATACCACCGGTGAGCCCCAGTCTGGTGAGCGCTGTGGCAGTCACAACCCGATGGCAGTCAGGATGGCCGAAGGACCAAAGACCATGGACGTCAAACCGGCGAGTGCCAAAAAGGGGCCGAAAGGCACATAGCCTCCCTCGCGCAAGCGCCCCTTGATTTTGATGGCGATGCCGACCACAGCGCCAATCAACGAAGCCATCAGTATCACGGGGATCAGCGCCTGCCAGCCAAACCAGGCTCCCAGCGCAGCGAAGAGTTTGAAGTCGCCGTAGCCCATCCCCTCTTTGCCTGTGGCGAGCTTGAACGCCCAGTACACCAGCCAAAGTGATGCGTAGCCCGCCACTGCACCCCACAGAGCGTCAGGCAGTGTCGTGTCGGTCAAGCGCAGACCCGCAGCGCACAGTCCTGCCCACAGAAGCGGCAGGGTAATGTCATCCGGTAAGAGGGTGGTGTCCCAATCAATACAGGCCAATGCCAGGATCGACGCCGAAAAGCCGCACCATACCAAAGCCTCCCAAGTCAACCCCCAGTTCCAGCCACACCAGGCGAACAGCAAAGCCGTGATGACTTCCACTGTCGGGTAGCGTGCACCGATGCTCGCAGCGCATTGGCTGCATCGGCCTTTGAGTGCCAGGTAGCTGAAGACTGGGATGTTTTCAAACCAGCGGATTTGATGGCCACAGTGTGGGCAGCGCGATCGAGGCACCATGAGGTTGTATGGTGCAGCAGTTTTCGACTCTTCCTCGCCGGGCGAGCTTTCTGTTTGCATTTCCGCGCATTCGGCCGCCCAACGCAGCTCCATCATCCTGGGCAAGCGGTGAATCACCACATTGAGAAAGCTGCCTACGAGCAGGCCAAGCAGGCCCAGCAGCGCCGCACCCGGCGCGCCTGTTTCCGGCATCAAACCACCTGTCCCAGCTTGAAAATAGGCAGGTACATCGACACCACAATGCCGCCGATCACGGTGCCCAGCACCACGATGATGATGGGCTCCATGAGGCTGGAAATACCAGCCACCATGTCATCGACTTCTGCTTCATAGAAGTCGGCGGCTTTGCCCAGCATGTGGTCGATAGAGCCCGACTCCTCGCCGATGGCACACATCTGCAGCACCATCGAGGGAAAGATGTTGGCGTTGGTCATGGCGGCGGTCAGGCTGGTGCCGGTGGACACCTCCTGCTGGATCTTTTCTGTCGCAATTGCATAAACCGAATTGCCCGAAGCCCCGCCGACCGAGTCCAGAGCCTCCACCAGCGGAACGCCTGCCGCAAACATGGTCGCGAGCGTGCGAGTCCAGCGAGCAATGACCGACTTTTCGATCAGTACGCCAAAAATCGGCAACTTGAGCAACAAGCGGTCCATGAAGCGCTGTACCTTTTCGTTGCGCTGCCATGCCTGCATGAAAAAATACAGACCGCCTCCAATGCCGCCAAAGATCAGCCACCAATAAGCCGTGAAAAACTCGCTCATCGCGATCACGAACAGCGTGGGGGCGGGCAGGTCGGCGCCGAAGGAGCTGAAAACTTGCTTGAAGGACGGAATCACGAAGATCATGATCACGGCAACCACCACAAACGCCACGATCACCACCGCGATGGGGTACATCAGCGCCGACTTGATCTTGGACTTGAGCGCCTCGGTTTTCTCCATGTAGGTCGCCAGACGGTCCAGCAACTCTTCCAGAATACCTGCGGCTTCGCCTGCTTCCACCAAGTTGCAATAGAGGCTGTCGAAATACAGAGGGTGCTTGCGAAATGCAGAACTCAGAGACGTCCCTGTTTCCACATCTGTCCGGATGTCATTGAGGAGCTTGGTGACACTCGGGTTGGCATTGCCTCGGCCCACAATGTCGAATGCCTGCAGCAGCGGCACGCCGGCCTTCATCATGGTGGCCAACTGGCGTGTGAAGATCGCAATGTCTTTGGGCTTGATGCGTTTGCCCGCGCTCATGCGGCGCTTTTTGATCTTGCCCGGGACGATACCCTGGCGCCGCAAAGCGGCCAGCACCTGATTCTCACCAGCGGCGCGCGTTTCCCCGCGGACCGTCTTGCCATTGCGGTCTTTGCCCTCCCACTCGAAGACCACTTCCTTGACGCTTTTGGATACTGCGGTTGCCATGGTGTCCTCTAAAGCTCTTGTCTAGAGCTGCATCATTCGTTGGTCACGCTGAGCACTTCTTCAAGCGAGGTCATACCCAGCTTGACTTTGAGAAGGCCCGATTCGCGAAGGGTGCGGACACCCTCCTTGCTCGCCTGCTGGGCAATGTCCAGCGCACTACCACCACGCAGGATGATTCGCTGAATCTCCTCCGATATCGGCATGACTTGGTAGATGCCGACCCGGCCCTTGTAGCCGTTGTTGCACGCTGAGCATCCCACCGGTTTGTAGGGTGTCCACGTGCCGTCCAGATCATCTGGTTTGAAGCCGGCGTCTACCAAAGCCTTGCGAGGCACATCCAGTGGGGCCTTGCACGTAGCGCAAAGGCGCCTTGCGAGCCGTTGCGCGGTAATCAAAATCACGCTCGACGCGATGTTGAACGTGGGAATGCCCATGTTCATCATTCGCGTAAGCGTGGTCGGCGCGTCGTTGGTGTGCAGGGTGGACAGCACCATATGGCCGGTTTGAGCCGCTTTGATCGAGATGTCCGCCGTTTCCAAGTCGCGAATCTCACCCACCATGATCACGTCGGGATCCTGGCGCAGAAACGCCTTAAGTGCCGCAGCAAAAGTGAGGCCGGCCTTTTCATTGACATTGACCTGATTAACCCCAGGCAAGTTGATTTCCGACGGGTCTTCTGCCGTTGAAATGTTGATGCCTGGCTTGTTCAGAATGTTGAGGCAGGTGTACAGCGAGACGGTCTTGCCCGAACCCGTGGGCCCGGTCACGAGCACCATCCCGTAGGGTCGGCCGATGGCGTTCATCAGCCGCTCTTTCTCTTCTGGCTCGTAGCCCAATGCGTCGATGCCCACCTTGGCACTGCTCGGGTCCAGAATACGGATCACGATCTTTTCGCCAAACAGCGTTGGCAGTGTGCTGACCCGGAAGTCGATGACCCTATCCGGCCCGATCTTGAGCTTCATCCGCCCGTCTTGGGGGACGCGCTTCTCGGAGATGTCCATCCGGGAGATCACCTTGATCCGGGACGCCAGCTTGTCCTTGATCGCGATCGGCGGGGATGCAATCTCTCGCAACTCGCCGTCTACCCGAAAGCGGACACGGTAGTTGTGTTCATAAGGCTCAAAGTGCAAGTCCGACGCGCGCATGTTGAACGCATCGATCAGCATCTTGTGGAGAAACTTGACCACCGGGGCGTCGTCAACCTCCGACGCCTTGTCGTTCACTTCGCTGATGTTGGTATCGGCTGCGGCTTCGTCGAATTCGAAGTCGCCACCGATGATGTTGTCCATCGTCTCGTTGACGTTGGTGGTCTGGGCCTCGACCAGCTTGCTGAGCTTGTCGTATTCGGCAATCACCCAGTCAACGCCCATCTGCGTCGCGAACTTGATCTTCTCGGCAGCTTGTTGATCGGCTGGGTCGGCCGTCGCCACCATCAAGCGGTTGTTTCGCTTGCTCAGGACAACAATGCGGTAGTCAGCACAAATCTTGGCATCAAGCAGGCCGGCCGGGAGACGCTGGACGTCGATCGCGTCGAGGTCCAACAGCGGCGCAGCGAAAGCCACGGACATGGTGTGAGCCAAGTCCGAGGCCGATACAGCGCCAGAGCCCGTCAGCTCTGCAATGAAACTGGTGCGCCCACTTTGCGCCTTTCGATAGAGGTCCTCTGCCGCTTTTTGCCCCAACTTTCCAGCGGACACGAGCGCTCTCCCCAAACCCGGCAAAGCCATGGAGGGAGTGTCCTGGAGGGCTGTTTCGACGGACGCCATAAGGCACGTAATCTATCGTAAATCAACGACTTGCCGGCCGCTTTTCAGGCAACTTGTGTTCAAAAAGCCTCCAGTGGCGCGGTGCGCGTTGTATCAAGGATGCGAAACGTCGCCGACCGGTCGAAATCCGCGCTCGAATGGCAAAGTTCGAACAAAGTTGGTCGGGGTGAGAGGATTCGAACCTCCGGCCTCTACGTCCCGAACGTAGCGCTCTACCAGGCTAAGCTACACCCCGATGAACCGATGGTCAATCGAACAGTGGCCGCAGGCCACTGGAGGCCCGTCAAGAGCGTCGCTCAAGCAGGCCAGCCGCCAATTGTAGCAAAGCTGCACTGTAGCTATTGACAGGCAGCTGCTTCGCGGCATCGATCGCCCGAAGGGCCTCATTGTGTGCGCTTACTCTCGCTGCGTCGAGCGCGCCTGTTTGAACAATGATGTCCCGGATAGCCTCCAGATGTTCGACATTGCCCTGCTCAATGGCCTCACGGATTAGGGCGTTTTGCTCCTTGGATCCGGCTCGCAATGCGCAAATGATCGGCAAAGTGACTTTGCCTTCGCGAAGGTCATCGCCCAGGTTTTTGCCCAACTCATCGGGACTCCCTTCGTAATCCAGGACATCGTCGACAACCTGGAATGCAGTGCCCAGGGCCTGGCCGTACTGAGCGCACAGCGCCTCGGTCCTTGAGTCGGCGCCCGCCAAGATCGGTGCCAGTCGCGCACTTGCTTCAAACAGTTTGGCGGTTTTGGAGCGAATCACGCGCAGATAGGCGGCCTCATCAATCGTGGCGTCGTGCATGTTCATGAGCTGCAGCACTTCACCTTCAGCGATCACATTGGTGGCGTCCGAGAGAACTTGCATCACCCGCATGTCGTTGATGTCAACCATCATCTGGAAGGCTCGGGAATACAGGAAGTCGCCAACCAAAACGCTGGCGGCGTTGCCGAACCGTTCATTTGCGGTCTCGCGGCCGCGGCGCAATGTGGACTCGTCCACGACATCGTCGTGCAGCAGTGTGGCGGTATGGATGAATTCCACAACGGCCGCAAGAGCGTGCCGGCGGGGGTCATGGCTGTTGATGGCGCCGCTTACCAACAAGAGCAAAGCTGGTCTCAGGCGCTTACCCCCTGCGGAAATGATGTATTGGGCCACCTCCTTTACCAGAGGTACCTCGGTGGTGAGTCGTTCACTGATGACATCGTCCACCCGCTGCATGTCTGGCTGGATCAGCCTCAAGGGGCTGGCGGTTGGGGTGTCGGCGTGGGTCAAGGTGGGTTGCAGGTGGATGCGCGAAAGTGGCAGCGGATTATAGAAAGCACGTCGCCGGACTCGTTTGTTGCTCGCGTAAGCTCGGTAGGGTTTTAAGTGAGAGGCGGCCGCTTGCCGGCGACTTGTGTAGCGTGCTAGAATCTGCGGCTCGGCGGAATTGGGTTCGCTGGGTTTCCACTCGTGGAATTTTCAAAGAGGTTCATATGTACGCGGTCATAAAAACCGGTGGCAAACAGTATCGTGTTGCTGCTGGCGAAAAAATTAAAGTAGAACAGATTGCTGCGGATGTGGGCCAAGAGATCGTGTTTGATCAGGTTCTCGCTGTCGGCAACGGCACCGAAATCAAGGTTGGCACTCCCTTGGTATCCGGCGCAACGGTCACGGTCACGGTGTTGGCACACGGCAGGCACGACAAGGTGAGCATTTTTAAAATGCGCCGTCGCAAGCACTACCAAAAGCGCCAAGGGCACCGTCAGAATTTCACCGAACTGCAGATTGCTTCGATTGCAGCCTGAGGAGTAAGTCAACATGGCACAGAAAAAAGGCGGCGGCTCAACGCGAAACGGGCGCGATTCCAAGCCAAAGATGCTCGGCGTCAAGGCATTTGGTGGTGAACTGGTCAGCGCTGGTTCGATCATCGTGCGTCAGCGCGGCACCAAATTTCACCCCGGTTTGAATGTCGGCGTGGGCAAGGACCACACCATCTTTGCAACGGTCGATGGTCACGTGACTTTTGGCTTCAAGGGCGCGTTGAACCGTCAAATCGTCAGCATCACCCCCGTTTGAACGGGCTCCATGGAGGCCGCTGGACATGAAAGTCTTCGCGGGTGCACCATGAGTGATGTTTCGAGTGCAAAAGGCCCGCTTGTGCGGGCTTTTTGTTTTTTCCGCCTGTCGGCGCCCTCTTTGGAATACATGTCATGAAATTTGTGGATGAAGCCACGATCGAGGTCGCTGCGGGAGACGGCGGAAACGGTTGCGCATCTTTTCGGCATGAAAAGTACAAGGAGTTTGGTGGTCCTGATGGCGGCGACGGTGGCCGCGGTGGCCATGTCTTTGCTGTGGCAGATGCCAGCTTGAATACGCTGGTGGACTTTCGCTTCACGCGCCGTTTTGAAGCCCATCGTGGTGAGCATGGAAAAGGCTCAGACATGTTCGGTGTCAAGGGTGATGACATCGTGCTCAAAATGCCCGTGGGCACGATCATTGCCGATGCGGAAACCGGCGATGTGTTGCACGAACTGCTGCAACCCGGGGAGCAGGTGACGATTGCCAAAGGGGGGGACGGCGGCTTTGGCAACATGCACTACAAAAGCTCAACCAACCGCGCTCCCCGCCAAAAAACCCCCGGCTGGCCGGGAGAGAAGCGCAGCTTGAAGCTGGAGCTCAAGGTCCTGGCCGATGTGGGGTTGCTGGGTATGCCCAACGCGGGTAAGTCCACGCTGATTGCAGCCATTTCCAATGCCCGGCCCAAGATTGCCGACTACCCGTTCACCACACTCCATCCCAACCTGGGTGTGGTGCGGGTGGGCCCCGAGAAAAGCTTCGTGGTGGCCGATGTACCTGGTCTGATAGAGGGTGCTTCGGAGGGGGCGGGTCTCGGACATCAGTTTCTGCGGCATCTTCAGCGCACACGGTTGTTGTTGCACATGCTCGACGTTGCTCCCTTCGACGAGGGCGTTGACCCTGTGGCACAAGCCAAGGCGATCGTCGCCGAACTGAAGAAGTTTGACCAGAAGCTGTACGAAAAGCCGCGCTGGCTGGTTCTCAACAAACTGGATATGGTGCCTGCCGAAGAGCGCGAAGGGCTCGTCAAAGACATCGTGAAGCGGTTGAAATACAAAGGGCCAGTGTTCGAAATTTCTGCGCTCACGCGTGAAGGCTGTGAGTTTCTGGTGCAGAAGGTGTACCAGCACATTGCACAAGTACACCAAGCCCAGCAGGCGCCGGTCGAAGTGGATCCGCGTTTTCTGGGTGGTGCAGACGGGCATTGATCCGATTTTTTGCCGACACATGGACAACCTTCCAACCTCTCCGATGATCAAGAGCGACGTCGCGCCGGTCCCCGTGTTCAAGTCCGCACGGCGCATCGTCGTCAAGGTGGGCTCCAGCCTCGTGACCAATGAAGGGCGAGGCCTGGACGAAGAGGCGATTGGTCACTGGAGCCAGCAATTGGCCGCTTTGGTGCAGCAAGGCCTCGAAGTCATCATGGTGAGCAGCGGCGCTGTGGCCGAAGGCATGAAGCGCCTCGGTTGGACGGTACGGCCCAAGGAAATCAACGAGCTTCAAGCGGCGGCGGCTGTGGGGCAAATGGGCCTTGTACAGATGTACGAGACCAAGCTGCGTGGGTGTGGTGTGGGCAGCGCTCAGGTCTTGCTGACACACGCTGATCTGGCAGACCGCGAGCGTTATCTCAACGCGCGCTCCACTCTGGTGACCTTGCTGCGGCTGGGTGTGGTGCCCGTGATCAATGAGAACGACACCGTCGTCAACGATGAGATCAAGTTCGGAGACAACGACACCTTGGGTGCATTGGTTGCGAACTTGGTGGAAGCAGACGTGCTGGTCATCCTGACCGACCAGAAGGGGCTCTATACCGCAGACCCACGGCGCGATCCTGCCGCAGAGTTCGTGCATGTCGCCCGTGCTGGTGATGTGCGCTTGGAAGCGATGGCCGGAGGTGCCGGCAGTGGGATTGGCAAGGGCGGGATGATCACCAAGATACTCGCTGCCAAAAGAGCTGCTGGCTCAGGTGCTTCCACTGTGATTGCGTGGGGTCGCGAGCCCGATGTGCTGCTGCGGCTGGTCAAGGGAGAGTCCATTGGCACTTGCCTGGTAGCGCAAACCGCCAAGCACCAAGCGCGCAAACGCTGGATATCGGACCACCTTCAAATGCGTGGCGCAGTCTTGGTTGACGACGGTGCTGTCGACAAGATCGTGGGAGAAGGCAAAAGCCTTTTGCCTATCGGCATGACGGGCGTTGAAGGTGAGTTTTCACGCGGCGATGTGATTGCTGTGCGTGATGCGCACGGCATGGAAGTAGCCCGTGGCTTGGCAAACTATTCCAGCAGCGAAGCGCGGTTGATCTGCCGCAAGTCATCGCAAGACTTTGAGCGTTTGCTCGGCTACGCTGCGGAGCCTGAGATGATTCATCGCGACAACCTGGTGTTGGCGCGCGGGTAGCGAGAGCGAGCCAGCCCGCAGCTGTATTACCTGACGTCCGGCCGGCCGTTTTTAAGCGTGTGAAGAATCTTTTGAGGGGTGCCGGTGATCGTGCGGCCTTCACAAACACCGCCGCGCGCCAGCATCATGGCGGGGCGGCTCGGGCCTCGGAATGACAACACTTGCCAAGCATCTTTGGCGCTTGTGTTCCAGCTCGTCTGATTGTCCCAGCGGCCATAGGTCTTCACTTCGGCTGTTTCGCAACGAATGCCCTGGTACAGCACGTTGAGCGCTCCGGTGCTGCTCTTGGCCACGAGCACGTAACGCACCACGCCATCAGCGCCCACGCTCAGCGTTTGGGGGTCGATTCCATACGTCAGGGCAGCCCCTTGAGCCACCTCGAACGTTTGCAGCTGGTCTGTGTTGAATGAAGCAGGCGGCGTTGACGCCGCTTCCTTCCAAGGCTCGGCGTCGGGATCTCGCAGTTGTGCCTGGGCACTGAAGCTCCAAACCGCAAGCACGGTCAACACGCTCGCTGACCATAATCTTCGCGGCGTTTGTGGGAAGGCAGCATTCATTTGTGGTTGCTATGCGCAGAGCGCGTATCGCTTTGGGGGTCAGGATCGAAGCTGGCGCCCGGGGGCAATTCCAGACCAACGGGCGCCATGGGCATGGACGATGGCTCGGATGTTTCGTCGTGACGGTGGCGCGAACCGCCGCGCAAGTAGCGATTGCGGGTATCGCTCTTCGGCAGGTAGCGAGAAAGCTCGGTCAGCGCCATTTCATACACGCCGCGCTTGAACTCCACCACCACGTCCAGTGGCACCCAATAGTCATGCCATCGCCACGCATCGAACTCAGGGTGACTGGTGGCGCGCAGATTCAAATTCCAGTCATGAGCGACCAAGCGAAGCAGATACCAGATCTGTTTCTGCCCTTTGTAGTGACCCCGAGCATCCCTTCGGATGAAGCGGTCAGGCACTTCATAGCGCAACCAGTCGCGAGTGCGTGCCACGATGCTCACGTGCTCAGGCATGAGGCCCACTTCCTCATGCAGCTCGCGGTACATCGCCTGCTCAGGTGTCTCGCCTCTGTCGATGCCACCTTGCGGAAACTGCCAGGAGTGTGAGCGGATGCGTTTGCCCCAGAACACCTGGTTTCGCTGGTTGAGCAGAATGATGCCGACATTGGGCCTGAAGCCTTCTCTGTCAAGCATAATCAACCCCAAATTTTTAAACTGTGTTCATTATGCATCGCGCCATGCGAGTTGCGACGTGAACACACACCTGTTGCATCTTCGTGTGGCAGTAACCCCTCCCGGGGCGGCGACGTTCTGTCACCTGCCCCTCTTCTTCGGTTTCTTCAGCCTGTCTTTGACAGCACCTCGTCGTCCATGAAAGCCTCTCAGTTCCTGATTTCCACCCTCAAGGAAGCGCCGGCCGATGCCGAGGTGGTCAGCCATCAACTCATGATGCGCGCCGGCATGGTCAAGAAGCTTGGCGCGGGCATTTACAGCTACATGCCCATGGGATTGCGCGTCATTCGCAAGGTGGAGGCCATCGTTCGGGAAGAAATGAACCGCGCGGGTGCCGTGGAGCTCACCATGCCGGTGATACAGCCGGCCGAGCTGTGGCAGGAGACGGGCCGATTCACCAAGATGGGCGCGGAGCTCTTGCGCATCAAGGACCGCCACGATCGCGATTTTGTGGTGCAACCCACCAGCGAGGAGGTGGTGACCGACATCGCACGTCAGGACCTGCGCAGCTACAAGCAGTTGCCCAAAAACCTTTACCAGATCCAGACGAAGTTCCGGGACGAGCGGCGCCCGCGCTTTGGCCTGATGCGGGGCCGTGAGTTCATCATGAAGGACGCATACAGCTTCGATCGCGACGAAGTGGCCGCCAAGAAGAGCTACCAGATCATGGCTTCTGCCTACCGCCGCATCTTTGACCGCTTCGGTTTGCGCTACCGCGCTGTGGCGGCCGACAGTGGTGCCATTGGTGGCGATCTGAGTGAAGAGTTTCAGGTGATTGCCGCCACCGGGGAAGATGCCATCGTTTACTGCCCTGAGAGCGAGTACGCGGCCAACATGGAGAAGGCAGAAGCCCTGTCACCCGCGGGCACGCGTCCGGCGGCGGTCAACCCGATGGTCAAGACACCCACGCCCGGCAAGAGCACGTGCGCAGATGTCGCCGCGCTGTTGGGCGTGCCGCTGGCGACCACGGTGAAGTCGCTGGTGCTGGCCACCGACGAGCTCGACGAAGCGGGCGCGATCGTCAAGAGCCAGGTGTGGCTTTTGTTGCTGCGTGGCGACCATGACATGAATGAAGTCAAGGTGGGCAAGGTGCCCGGACTGAATGTTGGTTTCCGCTTTGCGACCGGAGCGGAGATCGAGGCGCACTTCGGATGCAAGCCGGGCTACCTGGGCCCCATCGGGTTGAAGCAGCCTGTGAATCTGGTGGTCGATCGCGAGGTTGCGGCGATGTCTGACTGGATCTGTGGCGCCAATGAGGTGGATTTCCACATGACCGGCGTGAACTGGGGTCGCGACCTGCCTGAACCCACGTTGGTCGCCGATGTGCGCAACGTTGTCGAGGGCGATATGTCGCCCGACGGCAAAGGGCGTCTGGCGATTGAGCGTGGCATCGAGGTGGGCCATGTGTTCTACCTCGGTACCAAGTACAGCAAGGCCATGAGCGCGACCTTCCTGGGGGAGGACGGCAAGCCAGCACATTTCGAGATGGGCTGCTACGGCATTGGCATCACGCGATTGCCCGCCGCCGCCATCGAGCAGAACCACGACGAACGCGGCATCATTTGGCCCGACGCACTGGCGCCGTTCACCGTGGTCATCTGCCCCATTGGCATGGACCGCAGTCCCGAAGTGAAGGCCGCTGCCGAGCAGCTTTACGCCGAGTTGTCGGCGCAGGGCGTCGATGTCATCCTGGACGATCGCGGCGAGCGCCCAGGTGCCATGTTTGCCGACTGGGAACTGATTGGGGTGCCACACCGCGTGACGATTGGCGACCGTGGTCTCAAAGCGGGGCAACTCGAGTACCAGCACCGTCGTGATGCGGCAGCCACTCAAGTGGCCGTGGCGGATGTGGTGGCCCTTTTGAGGGACAAGCTCCAGGCATGAAGCCGCTGGCCTGGTCGCGCCGCGACTGCCTGCTGGCGGCGGCCTCTTTGAGCCTGGGTTCGTGGCCCCAGTTTGCCCAAGCGGGCGGTCAGCTCGAAGAGCCGCTGGCGGATTCCGTTCGGGGTGCATTGAGCGCGGCCATCGCCAATAGTGCGCCCCCGGTGCCCGAGTTCACCGATCTCAACAAGCGGCTGGCGTACCTGCGCTGGTTGGGTGCGAGCAGCGATCGCCTTCAGCGCCGCAAGCCCGACTTTCAGACGCGCATCGAATTTCTGCAGACCATCTGGTATGAGACGCGTCGGGCTGGGTTGGACACCACCCTCGTGCTCGGTCTGGTGCAGGTCGAGAGTGCGTTCCGAAAGTTCGCCATCTCGCGCGTTGGCGCGCGTGGCTACATGCAGATCATGCCGTTCTGGTCACGGGTGATCGGAGACGGCGACGCGAGCCGTCTTTTCAACATGCAGACGAACTTGCGTTTTGGCTGCGTGATCCTGCGCCATTACCTCGACCGTGAGCGCGGCGACACCTTCCTGGCGCTGGGTCGTTACAACGGCAGCCGAGGCAAAGCCGAGTACCCGAACGCCGTGTATGCCGCGGCCAGGAACTGGGCACACCCCGACGCTTGAACCTGCGCTACTGCAGAAAGCCGATGCGGCTCTTGCCTGTGCCCACGCGGGGCAGGTCATCGGGTTCAACGCGGTAGCGATTGTCCAGCCGTGCGTTGCCAAAGGCTGTGACCAGTGCACGCCGCATCTCGCGTGGTGCGAGCAGTGCCAATTGATCAAGCACATCTGAGGCGGGCTCCGGATCGAAACGCTGCCCCCAGTCGTGTTCGCTCAGAATACCCCGGTAGAGATGAGCGGCGATTTTGCGGGCCGCATCCAGCGAAGGCGGCGCGATCTCGTACACGTTCATGCGGTTCATGATCGGTTCGGGAATGGCTCGTTCGTCGTTCGCCGTGGTGACCCAGATCACTTGGCTGGCGTCGATCGGCACTTCGGCAAATTCGTCCACAAAGCTCTGCGCCGTGTCGTGCTCCAGCAGGCTGTAAAGGGCACCAAGCGGGTCGTACTGTGCGTCGGCCGCGGCCTTGTCGATTTCGTCCACCACGATCACCGGGTTGGCGTATTGCCCGTCGACCAGTGCCTCGAACACCTTGCCGGGCTTGGCCCCTTTCCACTGGGACGACGAACCAGAAAGCAGCCAACCTGCCGTCATGGAGCTCATGGGCACGAGGCTCATGCTGGTGCCGAGCAGGTCGGCGAGCTGGCGGGCGAAATGGGTCTTGCCGACGCCAGGCGGGCCCAGCAACAAGATGGGCGTGACCTCCAGGCTGTCGCGGCTGTCCTGGCTTAGGGCGACGTGGCGCTTCACGTCGTCAAGCACTTCACCAAAGTTGGGCAACAGGTCGTAAAGCGGTGCCATGTCGGGAACGCCGGACGGCTTGACCGCAAACCGCTGTGGACCGCGTTCCAGCATACGTTGCCAGGTGTTGCGAAGGCTTTCGTAGTCGCGTTCGTTGCCGCTGGCCTGCAGGTGGGCCAGCTTGCGCTCGACATCATCGGCGCTGAAGACGCTGCGCATCTGGGCGATGGGCAGACCGAGAGAGGGTGAAGCGACCAGGCTGCGTGAGCTCATGCGATTCTCCTGTGAGGTTCGGCGACGCTTTCATTCAAGCACAAGACGTGCCCGCTCTCAATGGCGAAAAGCCCGGCAATCGCACCTCAGACCGAAGGATCTGCCGTCGATGTGCAAAACGGCGCGGCACAGACGTGAAAAAGCCACCCGAAGGTGGCTCGTGTGGCGTCTGCGGTTGGGAGTCAGGCTTGACCGTTGATGACCTGCTGCAGCTCGCCGGACTGGTACATCTCCATCATGATGTCGGAGCCACCGATGAACTCGCCTTTGACGTACAGCTGTGGAATGGTCGGCCAGTTGCTGTACTCCTTGATGCCCTGGCGGATGCCGTCATCTTCCAGCACGTTGACGGTGGTCAGCGTTTTGGTTTCGACGCCACAGGCCTTGAGGATCTGGATGGCACGGCCAGAGAAGCCGCACATGGGGAAACTCGCATTGCCCTTCATGAACAGCACGATGTCATGGGATTTGACGAGTTGGTCGATTCGGGATTGCGCGTCGCTCATGGCTGAAAGGTCCTTCTGCGGAGTGGGTCTGGGCTGACCCGGAAACGGCTTGCATTATCGCTGCTGAGGCCATTGGCCGCCGCTGCAGCGTTCAATGCCCGCGAGGTCGGTGCGGCTGCCGATCCTTTCGAAGCCAGCGCCCTCCATCAGCGCTCGCACGGCATTTGCCTGGTCATGGCCGTGCTCGATGAGCAGCCAGCCTCCCGGGTTGAGCGCAGCGGGCGCGGTCGCTACCAGTGTTCGGATGTCATCCAGACCGTCGGGACCGGCGGTCAGGGCTGAGCGGGGCTCGTGGCTGAGCGCCGCCAGATGGGGGTCGCCATCGGCGATGTAGGGGGGGTTGCTGACGAGCAGGTCGAAGCGTTGGTTCGGGACCGCATCGAGCCAGAGGCCCGCGTGGAAAGCCACTGGCAGCCCGAGGCGGGCGGCGTTGGCCTGCGCCACGGCCAGTGCCGCGTGGCTGGCGTCCGACGCCGACACGTGCGACCTCGGGCTGTGCGACTTGAGCGCGAGCGCGATGGCGCCACTGCCTGTGCCCAGGTCGAGCGCGCGAGCGGGATGGGCACAGTTGCCGAGCACCTCAAGCGCCCAGGTCACCAGCGTCTCGGTGTCAGGCCGTGGCACGAGCACGCGCTCGTCGACTTGCAGCTGCAGCCCAAAGAACTCCTGGTCACCGCGCAGGTAGGCCATGGGTTCGCCACGCATCCGGCGATGTCGCAATGTGTCCAGGCGCGCTTGGGCATCCACATCGAGAGCATCGCCATCGTGTGCGAGCAGCCACGCGCGGTCGTGCGCGGGGCGCTGCAGGGCAAGCAACAGCAGCATCTGTGCATCGAGCCTTTCCAGCCCCTCGTGTTGCAGTTGGGCGAGCGTGGCTCGAAGGGTTTGCGTCGTCATGCGCCGTTGCGTTGTTCAAGCTCGGCCAGCAGCTCGGTGCCGCGTGCCACTTGCAGGGCGTGGACCACTTCGTCCAGGTCGCCTTCCATCACCTGCAGCACTTTGTACAGGGTGAGGTTGATGCGGTGGTCGGTGAGACGGCCCTGTGGAAAGTTGTAGGTGCGAATTCGGTCGCTGCGGTCGCCGCTGCCGATCAGGCCTTTGCGGGTGGCCGCTTCGGCTGCGGCGCGTTCGCTGCGGTCTTTTTCCTGAAGGCGCGCGGTGAGCACCTGCAGGGCTTTGGCTTTATTGCTGTGTTGCGAGCGGCCGTCCTGGCATTCCGCGGTGATGCCGGTGGGCAGGTGAGTCACTCGCACGGCGGAGTCCGTCTTGTTGATGTGCTGGCCCCCGGCGCCGCTGGCGCGGTAGGTGTCGATGCGCAGTTCGCTGGGGTTGAGCTGCACCGCCTGGGTTTCGTCGGGCTCGGGCATCACCGCCACGGTGGCAGCGCTGGTGTGGATGCGGCCCTGGGTTTCGGTGGCTGGCACGCGCTGCACACGATGTCCGCCCGACTCAAAGCGCAAGCGACCGTATGCGCCCTGGCCGGCCACGCGCAGCACGACTTCCTTGTAGCCGCCGAGCTCGCTGGGCGATTCGCTCACGGTCTCCACTTGCCAGCGTTGCTTTTCTGCGTAGCGCGTGTAGAGGCGGGCGAGGTCGCCCGCGAACAGGGCGGATTCATCGCCACCTGTGCCCGCGCGAATTTCAACAAAGGCGTTGCGCTCATCGTCAGGGTCTTTGGGCAGCAGCAGTTGTTGCAGCTCCTGGTCCAGCTGCGCGATGTCGGCTTCGGCGCTTTGGATTTCCTCTTGGGCCATTTCGGCCATGTCGGGGTCGTTCAGCATTTCCCGCGCGGTGGTCATGTCCGACTCGCGTTGCAGATAGCGGTTGAACACCTCGACAACGATGGAGACTTCAGCGTGCTCGCGGCTCAGTGCGCGGAAGCGGTCCATCTGGTCAACGACATCGGGTGCGGACAGCAAGGCATCGAGCTCGTGCAATCGGGCTCGCTGGCGCAGCAGGGTGTCACGGACAAAGGTTTTCATGGTGAAGCAAGGACAGCCCAACAGCCGGCGGAGGCGCGATGCCTCCTCGGTTTACAGGCTCGTGCCGCTAGTTTTGCGCGTTGCGCGGGGATTTGGAGGGCTCGTCCCGCAAGAAAAGACGGGAGACCGTTTGCGCAGTGGCCGCGCGTGTGGCGCTGTCGCCGCTGTGCAGCTCGGCCAGCGTGCCGTGCAGCATCTTCTGTGTGAGCCCGCGCGAAAGTGCTTCGAGCACGGCTTCCACCGGTTCGCCTTTGGCCAGCAGCCGGCGAGCGCGCGCCATTTCAGCGGCCCGCCACTCGTCAGCCTGAGCATTGATCTGCTGGATCAGAGGCACCACACCGTTTGCGGGATCGCGCTGATCCATCCAGTGCATGAAGCTGAGCACGCCGGCGTCGATGATGGCCTCGGCCTGAGCCACTGCGGCCTGGCGATGGTCTTTGCCGGTCTGCACCACGGAAGCGAGGTCGTCCACGGTGTACAGATAGACGTCGTGCAGGGCTTTCACCTCGACCTCAATGTCGCGCGGCACGGCCAGATCAACCATGAACATGGGCCGGTGACGCCGCTTTTTGAGGGCGCGCTCGACGGCACCGAGCCCGATGATGGGCAGTGTGCTGGCCGTGCAGCTGATGACGGCGTCAAATTCATGCAACCGGTCGGGCACATCCGCCAGTCGCATCACTTGCGCGCCGAAGCGGCTGGCGAGCTTTTCACCGCGCTCCAGCGTGCGGTTGGCAATCGCCATGCTCTTGGGCGTCTTGGCTGCAAAGTGTGTGGCGGCGAGTTCGATCATCTCGCCTGCACCCACGAACAGCACCTTGATGTCGCGCAGGTCTTCAAACAGTTGTGAAGCCAGGCGGACGGCGGCCGCCGTCATGCTGATGGAGTGCGCACCGATTTCGGTGGAGCTTCGCACTTCCTTGGCCACAGCGAACGAGCGCTGAAAGAGCTGATGCAGCGTGGTGCCCAGCGCACCGGCATCGCTGGCGGCTCGCACCGCGTCTTTCATCTGACCGAGGATTTGTGCTTCGCCCAGCACCATGCTGTCCAGGCCGCTGGCCACGCGAAACGCGTGGCGCGCAGCCTGGTCGTCGCGCAGCACATAGGCGTGGTCTCGCAACACCTGGATGCTCACACCGCCGGTCTGGGCCAGCCAGTCCAGAGTGGGGTCCACGGCCGACTGGTCGCCTGCGCCGTAGAGCTCCGTGCGGTTGCAGGTAGACAGCAGCGTCGCCTCGGGTTGACGGGCCAGGCTCTGCCTGTAGCCATGGAGTGTGGGCTGAATCTGGTCCAGCGCAAACGCAAAACGGCCCCGCAAATCGAGCGGAGCCGTGTTGTGGTTGATACCGAGGGTCCAGACAGACATGTCGAGATTATAAAATTGAACCCCTATGAACGCAGCCCCTCTTCGCGAATGACGCCACTTGCCTTTCTGGCGCACCTCGCTGGGTTCATCGCCCCCGCTGTTTTCGTCGCCTGTGTGCTCTGGATCGTGCCGCGCTTGACCCGTGCGGGCCGGGAGGCTTCCGGGGCCAGTCTGGAGGCGTTTTTGCTGGTCGTGGCGGGCGTGGTGGTGCTGCTGGCCGGATTGCTGGTGTTTGGCCGCGACGGAAAAATGGCCACCTATGCGGCGCTGGTGCTGGTCCAGGGCACCCTGGGATGGTGGCTGCACCGCAAGCGCTGAGCGCCCGGCGTCAACGGCTGGGTGGGAACAGGTCGACCCGGTCAGTGATGATGCCGTCCAGTCCGAAATCCATCAGCCGCTGCGCTGCCCATTCATCGTTCACCGTGTAGGCCAGGGTGCGCAGGCCCGCTTCGCGCGCGCGGGCTACCGTGGCCGCATCCCACAGCGCGTGGTTGCAGACGATGGCCACGCACTCCAGCGAGTGCGCAACGCCCAACCAGCCGTCCCACCACGTGTCCAGCAACAGGCCTCGCGGCAGGTGGGGTGCCGTTTCCCTCGCGCCACGGAGCGCGTCGGGTTGGAAGGACGTCAGCAAAGGCGTGCGCTCGGGATCGCGTGCCCATGCTTGCGCGGCCAGTTGCGCCACCGCGCGGCCAGTGGCCAGCTCGGTGCCCGGTGTGGGTTTGATCTCGATGTTGAGCCAGTGCCCATGCGCCTGGCAGTGGCGTGCCACCGCAGCCAGCGTGGGCAGCGCTTCACCGGCGAAAGCGTGTGAGTGCCATCCACCGGCATCCAGCTGGCTCAGCGTCGCCCAGTCGTGTTCGCCCGCAATGCCCGAGCCGCTCGTGGTGCGGTCCAGCGTGGCGTCATGCAACAGGAACACCACACCATCTGCGCTGAGCTTCGCGTCGCATTCGTACATGCGGTACCCGTGCTCGGCGCCGACTCGGAAGGCTGCAAGGGTGTTTTCGGGGGCCAGTTTGCCGGCGCCCCGATGAGCGATCCATCGCGGATACGGCCAGTTGCCCGGTCGGTCGCCAGCATTCATTTGCGCTTGCCGGTCTCAGCGTCAAACCAGTGCAGCCGGTCCTCGCGGGGCTGAGCGCGGATGGTGCTTCCGATGGCGGGGGCGCCCTGGTCTTCGTGCGTGCGGATGATCAGCGACTCGTCGCCCAGGCGCGCGTGCACCAGTCTCTCGGCGCCGAGCAATTCAACGGTTTCAACCTGCAAGCTCCAGCCGGTGTCGCCCACATCCAGATGTTCGGGGCGAATGCCGAGAATGCTGCCGGGGCGTCCACCGGGTGCGTTTTTCAGCAGGTTCATGGGTGGCGAACCGATGAAGCTGGCGACAAACGTCGTCGCTGGGCGGGAGTACACCTCCTCGGGTGTGCCGAATTGCTCCATGTTGCCGGCGTTCATCACGATCATTCGTTCCGCCAGCGTCATGGCCTCGACCTGGTCGTGTGTGACGAAGAGCGAGGTGATGCCCAGTTCGCGGTGCAGTTTCTGGATTTCCAGGCGGGTTTGAGCGCGCAACTTGGCGTCGAGGTTCGACAACGGTTCGTCAAACAGGAAGACCTGCGGCTGGCGAACGATGGCGCGGCCCATGGCCACGCGCTGGCGCTGACCGCCCGAGAGTTCGCGCGGCTTGCGCGTGAGCAGGTGACCGAGTTCGAGGATCTTTGCGGCCTTGTCCACGCGCGCCCGAATCTCTTCTTTGGGCACTTTGGCGATCTTCAGGCCATAGGCCATGTTGTCGAAGTTCGTCATGTGCGGGTAAAGCGCGTAGTTCTGGAACACCATGGCGATGTCGCGCTGGGCAGGCTCCAGGTTGTTGACCATGCGATCGCCGATGTAGAGCTCGCCGCCGGAGATTTCCTCCAGCCCTGCGACCATGCGCAGCAGCGTGGACTTGCCACAGCCCGATGGGCCGACGATGACGACGAATTCGCCGTTCTGGATCTCGGCATTTACCCCGTGGATGACCTGATTGGCCTTGGGGCCGACGCCGTAGCGCTTGACGATGTTGCGAAGTGAGAGGGAAGCCATGACTTTGTTGTGATCGGGTTGTTGTTACTTCTCGGTGTCCACCAGGCCCTTGACGAACCAGCGCTGCATGAAGATCACGACGAGGGCGGGCGGCAGCATGGCCAGCAACGCGGTTGCCATCACGATGTTCCATTCGTTACCGGAATCGCCGCCGGCGATCATGCGTTTGATGCCGATCACCACGGGGTACATCTCTTCCGAGGTCGTCACCAGCAAGGGCCAGAGGTATTGGTTCCAGCCGTAGATGAACTGGATGACGAACAGCGCAGCAATGGAGGTGCGCGAGAGCGGCACCAGGATGTCCTTGAAAAAGCGCATGGGGCCAGCGCCATCCACGCGGGCTGCCTCGACCAGTTCGTCCGGTACCGTGAGGAAAAACTGTCGAAAGAGGAAGGTGGCGGTGGCGGATGCAATCAGCGGAATCGTCAGTCCTGCGTACGTGTTGAGCATGCCCAGGTCAGACACCACTTGGTAGGTCGGGCCGATGCGCACTTCCACGGGCAGCATGAGCGTGATGAAGATCAGCCAGAAGCAGATGCCCTTGAACGGAAATCGGAAATACACGATGGCAAAAGCCGAGAGCAGCGAGATCGCGATCTTGCCGAAGGTGATGACCAGCGCCGTCACCAGGCTCACCCACATCATCCGCGCCACAGGTGCGCTGGAGCCAGGGCCGCTACCGCCGCCAAACAGCGTGTCGTGGTAGGTCTGCCAGAAGTTGCTGCCCGGCAGCAGTGGCATGGGCGCCTGCACGATGTCTTGTGCGGTGTGTGTGGAAGCCACGAACGCAAGGTACAGCGGGAAGCCGACGATGAGTACGCCCAGCACCATGATCAGGTGCGACAGGAGCTTCAGATAGGGACTTCTTTCGACCATCTCAGTACTGCACTTTCTTTTCGACGTAGCGGAACTGGACCACGGTGAGCACGATGACGATGGCCATCAGCACCACCGACTGCGCGGCCGAACCGCCCATGTCCATGGCCTTGAAGCCGTCGTGGTAGACCTTGTAGACCAGGATCGCAGTGTCTCGCCCCGGGCCACCTTGCGTGGTGGCGTCCACGATGGCGAAGGTGTCGAAGAAGGCATAAACCACGTTGATCACCAGCAGGAAGAAGGTAGTGGGTGAGAGCAGCGGGAACTGTATGCTCCAGAAACGCCGCCATGGGCCTGCGCCGTCGATCGCCGCAGCCTCGATCAGCGACTTGGGAATCGACTGCAGCCCTGCGAGGAAAAACAGGAAGTTGTAGGAGATCTGCTTCCACACGGCCGCAATGACGATCAGCGCCATGGCGTGGTCGGAATTGAGCATGTGGTTCCAGTCGAAGCCGGACTCGCGCAGCATGTAAGCCACCACGCCGAGCGAGGGCGAGAACATGAACATCCAGAGCACGCCGGCCACCGCAGGCGCCACCGCATAGGGCAGCAGTAAGGCCGTTTTGTAGGCGAGCGCGCCTTTGATGATGCGGTCCGCGAAGATGGCGAGCACCAGCGAAATGCTGATGCCGCTGACGGCGACCATCACGGAGAAGAACGCGGTGGTCTTGAACGAGGCGAGGTAACTCGGGTCTTCAAACAGTGCCTTGAAGTTCTCGAAGCCGACCCATTCCTTGGAGAAGCCGAACGAGTCCTGCACCTGGAACGATTGCACCAGGGCCTGACCCGCCGGCCAGAAGAAGAAGATGCTGATCACCGCCAGCTGCGGTGCGAGCAGCACCCAGGGCAGCCACGCAGAGCGAAAGAGAACGCGCTTTTCCATATCCAGACTTTCAAAAGGAGAACCCGCCCTTTGCCAACCAGGTGGTTGTGCAAAGTGGCGGGCTACCGATGCCGCGCCATGAGGCAGGGCGGCATTATCCAGTGCTTGTCAGGCGCTTACTTGTTGGCGCGCGCAAACCGGACCAGTTGCTCGTTGCCCCGGGTCACGGCGGTGTCCAGCGCTTCCTTGGGCGTCTTCTTGCCAGCCCAGATCTGTTCGGTTTCCTCGTCGATGATGGCGCGAATCTGCAGGAAGTTGCCCAGTCGAATGCCGCGTGACTTGTCGGTTGCCTTGCGGATCATCTGGGTCACGGCCACATCGGTGCCGGGGTTCTTGCTGTAGAAGCCGGACGCATCGGTCAACTTGTACGCGGCGGTGGTGACAGGCAGATAGCCGGTGCGCTGGTGGCTGGCCGCTTGCACACGGGTGTCGTTCAGGAAGTTCAGGAAGTCGGCGACTCCCTTGTATTCCGCAGGCTTCTTGCCGGCCATCACCCACAGACTGGCACCGCCGATGGCGGTGTTCTGAGGCGCACCCTTGACGTCTTCGTAATAGGGGAGGGCGGAGATGCCGTAGGCGAACTTGGCGTCTTTGCTCACGCGGGCATACAGGCCAGAAGAGCCGGTGATCATGGCGCACTCACCCGACGGGAAAGAGGCGTCCGGTGCGTTGCCGCGGCCCTTGTAGACGAAGCTGCCTTCTTTGGACGCTTTGGCCAGGTTCTCGAAATGGCGCACATGCAGCGGCGTGTTGATGAGCAATTGCGCGTCATTGCCGTCGAAACCGTTGTTCTTGGAGGCGAACAGCGTGTTGTGCCAGAGCGAGAAGCTCTCCAGCTGCGTCCAGCTGATCCAGCTGGTGGTGAACGGGCAGCTGTGGCCGCTGGCCTTGAGTTTGGAAGCCGCTGCGAACACCTCGGGCCAGGTCTTCGGTGCCTTTTCAGGGTCCAGGCCAGCTTTCTTGAAGGCGTCCTTGTTGTAATAAAAAATGGTGGTCGAGCTGTTGAGCGGGTAGCTCAGCATCTGGCCATTGGGTGCGGTGTAGTAGCCTGCCACCGCCGACACGTACTGTGTCGGGTCAAACTTGAAGCCGCCGTCATTGAGCACTTTCGTGACCGGCACCACAGCGCCCTTGCTCGCCATCATGGTGGCGGTGCCCACCTCGAACACCTGCAGGATGTGGGGGGCATTGCCCGCGCGGAAGGCGGCAATGGCGCCCGCCATGGATTCGTCGTAGGTGCCTTTGTAGGTGGGAACCACTTTGTAGGTCGACTGGCTGGCGTTGTATTGCTTGGCCAGGTCATTGACCCATTCGCCGAGGGCTGCACTCATCGAGTGCCACCATTGAATTTCGGTCGGTGCCTGTGCTTGAGCCTGGACGGGGCCGCTCATCAGGGCTGCGAACGCCAGGGCGCCGGTCAGGGGAAGAAAACGCTTGTGCATGGATGCTCCTTGTGGGCAGATCGGGAGCGGCTAGGGTACGTGCCGCTTGTGACGAAATGATTGCACATGTGTTTCCCTGTCGTGACAACAGGGGTTTCCACAGGGGGGCGGGGGATATGTTGCGCTGCGGTACCATCTTGGGTTCTTTACTGTCATGCTGGCGACTGCCACTCACATGAACGCACCCACACCGCTCTCGTTGCTCGCCACCGCCACCGACGATGCGCCGCGTTTGCGCGAGATTCCCTACAACTACACCTCCTTCTCGGATCGCGAGATCGTGCTCCGCCTGCTCGGTGAGCGCGCCTGGGGGCTGTTGGACGAGTTGAGGGGCGAGCGCCGCACCGGGCGCTCCGCGCGCATGTTGTACGAAGTGCTGGGTGACATCTGGGTCGTTCAGCGCAACCCTTACCTACAGGACGACTTGCTGGACAGCGCCAAGCGGCGCCAACAGTTGGTCGACGCGCTGCACCATCGCCTGGGCGAAGTGCAGAAGCGCCGCACACCCAACGACGACGCCGTGCGCGATGCCCTGGTGGCCGAACTGCTCACTGCAGCCCGCGCGGCGGTCGACCAGTTTGCCCGCTCTTTTGAAGACATGGCTGCGCTGCGGCAGCGTTCCACCAAGGCACTGCGCAAGCTCACCGCCAAGGACAACATCAAGTTCGACGGGCTCTCTCGCGTGTCCCACGTGACGGATGCGACCGACTGGCGCGTGGAATACCCCTTCGTCGTGCTCACGCCGGACACCGAAGCCGAGATGGCCTTGCTGGTCAAAGGCTGCTTCGAGTTGGGCCTGACGATCATTCCTCGTGGCGGCGGCACCGGATACACGGGCGGCGCGATCCCGCTGACCTGGAAGAGCGCGGTGATCAACACCGAGAAGCTTGAAGCCATGACCGAGGTGGAGTGGGTCAAGGTCCCCGGGCACGACCAACCTTTGCCCACTGTGTGGACCGAAGCCGGTGTGGTCACGCAGCGCGTGTCTGACGCGGCCGACCGTGCCGGGCACGTGTTCGCCGTGGACCCGACCTCGGCCGAGGCGTCCTGTATCGGCGGCAACATTGCCATGAATGCCGGTGGCAAAAAGGCGGTGCTCTGGGGCACTGCGCTGGACAATCTGGTGTCCTGGCGCATGGTCACGCCGCAAGCGCAGTGGCTGGAAGTCACCCGCCTGGACCACAACCTCGGCAAGATCCACGATGCCGAAGTTGCCACGTTCGAGTTGAAGTACTTCGAGGCCGATGGCAAGACGCCGGTGCGCACCGAGCAGCTCGCGATCCCGGGCAAGACTTTCCGCAAGGAAGGCCTTGGCAAGGACGTGACCGACAAGTTCCTCAGCGGACTGCCGGGCATTCAAAAAGAGGGCTGCGACGGCCTGATCACCAGCGCGCGGTGGATCGTGCACCGCATGCCCGACCATGTGCGCACGGTGTGCCTGGAGTTCTTCGGCAATCCACGAGACTGTGTGCCGTCGATTGTGGACATCAAGGACTTCATGTTTGGCGAGATGAAGCGGCCTGGTGGCGCCATCCTCGCTGGTCTGGAGCATCTGGACGACCGCTACCTCAAGGCCGTGGGTTACGCCACCAAGAGCAAGCGTGGCACCTTGCCGAAGATGGTGCTTGTCGGCGATATCGTCGGTGACGATGCCGATGCGGTGGCGCGCGCCACCAGCGAAGTCATCCGCCTGGCCAACTCGCGCAGCGGAGAAGGCTTCGTGGCCATCAGCGCTGAAGCGCGCAAGAAATTCTGGCTTGACCGCAAGCGCACGGCCGCCATCAGCAAACACACCAACGCGTTCAAGATCAACGAAGACGTGGTGATCCCGCTGCCGCGCATGGGTGAGTACACCGAAGGCATCGAGCGCATCAACATTGAGCTGTCGCTGCGCAACAAAATCAAACTGGCAGACGCGCTGGAGACCTTCTTCACCAAGGGCAACCTGCCGCTGGGCAAGACCGACGACGCCAGCGACATCCCGAGCGCCGAGTTGCTCGAAGACCGCGTGCAGCAGGCTGTGGCGCTGGTGCGCGAAGTGCGTGCACTCTGGGCTGGCTGGTTGCGCGATGTGGACACGCTGTTCCCGCAACTGCAGGACCACCGCCTGCGCGCGAGCTGGAAGTCGCAAATCCGCGCGCCCTTGCAGGCCATCTTCACGGGTGCGGCGTTCGGCCCGCTGCTGGCCGAATGCAACGCCATTCACCAGCGCGTGCTCAAGGGCCGTGTGTGGGTGGCGCTTCACATGCATGCCGGTGACGGCAACGTGCACACCAACATCCCGGTCAACAGCGACGACTATGAAATGCTGCAGACCGCACACGAAGCGGTGGCTCGCATCATGGTGCTCGCACGCCGGCTTGATGGGGTGATCTCGGGCGAACACGGCATTGGTATCACCAAGCTGGAGTTCCTCACCGACGAAGAGCTGCGCCCCTTTGCCGAGTACAAGCAGCGGGTCGATCCGCAAGGCCGGTTCAACAAAGGCAAGCTGCTGCGAGAAGGCCCGGCGGGCGACGACACCCTGCGCCGTGCCGACCTGTCCAACGCCTACACACCCAGCTTCGGGCTGATGGGCCATGAGTCGCTGATCATGCAGCGCAGCGACATCGGTGCGATCGCCGACAGCGTCAAGGACTGTCTGCGTTGCGGCAAGTGCAAGCCGGTGTGTGCCACGCATGTGCCCCGCGCCAACCTGCTCTACAGCCCCCGCAACAAGATCCTGGCCACTTCGCTCCTGATCGAAGCGTTCCTTTATGAGGAGCAAACGCGCCGCGGCATCAGCATCAAGCACTGGGAAGAGTTTGAGGACGTGGCGGACCATTGCACGGTGTGCCACAAGTGCCTCTCACCCTGCCCGGTGAAGATCGACTTCGGTGATGTGACCATGAACATGCGCAACCTGTTGCGCAAAATGGGTCAGAAGAGCTTCCGGCCCGGCAACGCCGCTGCGATGTTCTTCCTGAATGCGACCAATCCGGAGACCATCAAGTTCATGCGCAGCGCCATGGTGGGCGTGGGCTTCAAGGCCCAGCGTCTGGCCAATGAGCTGCTGCAGCGACTGGCGCGAAAGCAAACGAGCGCGCCGCCGGCCACCCTCGGGGCTGCGCCGATCAAGGAGCAGGTGATCCACTTCATCAACAAGAAGATGCCGGGTGGTCTGCCCAAGAAGACCGCGCGCGCCTTGCTGGACATTGAAGACAAGGATTACGTGCCCATCATCCGCAACCCCTCTGCCACCACGGCAGAGACGGAAGCGGTGTTTTATTTCCCTGGTTGCGGGTCTGAGCGTCTGTTCTCTCAGGTAGGTCTGGCGACGCAGGCGATGCTCTGGCATGCGGGCGTACAGACCGTGCTGCCGCCCGGCTACCTGTGCTGCGGTTACCCGCAGCGCGGCAGTGGGCAGTTTGACAAGGCGGAAAAGATCATCACCGACAACCGGGTGCTGTTCCACCGCGTGGCCAACACGCTGAACTACCTCGACATCAAGACGGTGGTGGTGAGTTGCGGCACCTGTTACGACCAGCTCCAGGGTTACGAATTCGACAAGATTTTCCCGGGCTGCCGCATCATCGACATCCACGAGTACCTGCTGGAGAAAGGCATCACGCTGCCAGCCGGGCAGGGTGGCTATCTCTATCACGACCCTTGTCACACCCCCATGAAGCTGCAGGAGCCGATGAAAACGGTCAAGGCACTGATGGGTGACAACGTCATGGAGAGCAAGCGCTGCTGTGGCGAGTCGGGCACGCTGGGTGTGACACGGCCCGACATTTCCACCCAGATCCGTTTCCGCAAGGAAGAGGAGCTGCAGAAGGGTGAAGCCGCTTTGCGCGCGGCGGGAACCGTGGGCGCTCAGGACAACGTCAAGATACTCACCTCATGCCCCAGCTGCCTGCAGGGCTTGAGCCGCTACGGCGACGACCTCAAGTCGGGCCTGCTGGAGGCCGATTACATCGTGGTGGAAATGGCTCGCCAGATTCTCGGCGAGCAGTGGCTGCCCGAGTACGTGGCCAAGGCCAACGAAGGCGGCATCGAGCGCGTGCTCGTTTGAGCCCACCCACAACCGAGACACCCATGGCCGGACTTGACAAGAACACGCCTTCACCGGAATCGATCACGCTGCATCAGCAGTCACGCACGCTGGAAGTGGGGTTTTCTGACGGCAACGTCTTCAAGATCCCGTTCGAACTGATGCGCGTCTACTCGCCATCGGCCGAGGTTCAGGGCCATGGCAAGGGGCAGGAAGTGCTGCAGACCGGTAAACGCGAGGTCGGCATCGTGGCGCTGGAGCCAGTGGGCAACTACGCGGTTCAGCCCATGTTCTCGGATGGCCACAGCTCTGGCATCTTCTCGTGGGACTACCTGTACTTCCTGGGCTCCCAGCAGACTGATCTCTGGGCAGACTACACCGCCCGCCTGCAATCCGCGGGCGTGGACCGGGACGCACCCATGCCGGAAAAGGGCGGTCACGCCTGCGGCAGCCACTGAAACTCAAGGGAACCGTACATGGCCTCTACCCATTTCGGATTCAAGACGGTCGACGAGCGCGAGAAGGCGCAGCGCGTGCGCAGCGTGTTCGATTCCGTTGCGCCCAAGTACGACGTGATGAACGACCTCATGTCGGCTGGGCTGCATCGTCTGTGGAAGCGCTACACGATCACGGTGGCCAATCCCCAGCCGGGTGACCAGGTGCTGGATATTGCCGGCGGCACGGGCGACCTCTCGTTGGCCTTTGCTCGCAAGGTGGGCCCCACGGGTCGCGTGGTGCACACCGATATCAATGCCGCGATGCTCGGGGAAGGTCGTGCCCGCTTGCTCGACATGGGCGTGGTGTTGCCGACGCTGGTGTGCGATGCCGAAAAGTTGCCGTTCGCCAGTGATTCTTTCGATTTCGTGTCAGTGGCTTTTGGCCTGCGCAACATGACGCACAAGGAACTTGCACTGGCCGAAATGCATCGGACGCTCAAGCCGGGCGGCAAATTGCTGGTGTTGGAGTTTTCCCGGGTGGCGAAACCGCTGGAGAAAGCTTATGACTGGTACTCGTTCAACGTGCTGCCCAAATTGGGCAAGTTGGTGGCCAACGACGAGGCCAGTTACCGCTACCTCGCCGAGTCCATCCGCATGCACCCGGGACAGGAAGAATTGAGGCAGATGATGCGCAAGGTGGGGTTTGGTCACGTGGATGTGCACAACCTCAGCGCTGGAGTGGTTGCACTGCACATGGGCATCAAGTGTTGACGAAGGTTTTGACAAGTCTGTTGTTTTGAAGGAGGCAAAAGCATGAACAAGTTGTGGTCGGTTTTGTTGGTTTGCGCCATGGCGCTGGGTTCCCAGGAGGTCTGGGCAAAGCGCATGGGCGGTGGAACGTCTTTTGGCAAGCAGTCCGGCAATGTGACGCAGCGCAGCAGCACGCCGCCGTCCCAGCAGGCCGCGCCTCAGCAGGCACCCACGCAAAACGCCGCTGCGCGTCCTGCCACCGCGAACCCGGCGGCCGCGGCAGCGCCCAAGCGCCCCTGGGGCGCCATGCTGGGAGGCCTGGCCGCCGGTTTGGGATTGGCTTGGTTGGCCTCGGCGATGGGTTTCGGTGAAGGCTTTGCGCAGTTCCTGATGTTTGCACTGCTGGCAGTCGCCATCATGGTGGTTGTGGGGATGGTGATGCGTCGCCGCGCGCCAGCTGCCCGCGCTGGCGGGCTGGCCTACCAGGCTGCCGGTCAGACCGGCAACTCCCAGTTCGATCCCGCGACGCCGCGCACCTACAGCCCACAGAACGTCGGCAACGACGCTTCGGCGCGGCCTTGGGAACGCAGCGGTCCTGCTGCATTGGACACACGTCCCAATGGCGGCTCGCTGATCGGCTCGGCTTTGAGTGGCAGCCAGGGCTGGGGTGTGCCGGCTGGCTTCGATGTCGACGGATTCCTCAAGGCATCCAAGGCGAACTTTGTGAGCCTGCAGGACGCCTGGGACCGCTCGGACATTCCTGCGCTGCGCGCCATGATGACCGACGACATGCTGGAGCAGATCCGCGGTCAGCTGACTGAGCGTGAGCAGGCGGGTGGTTTGAACAAGACCGAGGTCGTCATGCTCGATGCCCAACTGCTGGGCATTGAAGAACTGCAAGCCGAGTACATGGCCAGCGTGGAATTCTCCGGTCTGATCCGTGAGGAAGCGTCTGCCGGCCCCAACCCGTTCCGTGAGGTCTGGAACATCACCCGTCCCAAAGATGGTCCAGGCGGCTGGCTGGTGGCAGGCGTGCAGGCCTTGCAATGACCCGCAGCGGGTTGCCTGTGTGCAACCCGCATCGCCCGTGGTTTGGGCTTTATCCGTCAAAATCGGGTGGTCATGAAAAATGAACCACCCGTTTTTTCTTCCGGGGCTGGCGCTGCCGCTCCGTTGAACTTCCTGCAATCCCTGCTGGGTTCCATCCGTCCTCCCGACTGGCTGGTGGACGAGATACAGAACCGCGTGGTGCTGTTTCTCAATCACGTGCTCATGCAGGAAAAATCAGCCCAGGACCGCCTGCGCCGTCAAAAGGGCAAACCGGTGCGCATTCAATGGGGCGATTTCCATCTCACGCTGGCCCCCACGGCGGCTGGCCTGCTGGAACGTTGTGAGGCAGGCGCAAAGCCGGAGCTGAGCGTGACGCTGACCCAGCGCTCCGCGCTCGATCTGGCTCAGCGTGTTCTTGCCGGAGAGAAACCCGGTGTAGACATTCAGGGCGATGTGCAGCTTGCAGCCGAAGTGGCCTGGCTGGTGGACAACGTGCGCTGGGACGTCGAGGAAGACCTCTCTCGTGTGGTCGGCGACGCGACTGCGCACACCCTCGCGCGCGCTGCGCAGTCTGCAGGTCAGGCCATCAAGGCCTTTGCCGCACGGGTACCTGCAGCCTTCCCGTCTCGCAAGGCGCAAGGTGACGCGTCAGTGCCTCCGAGCGCTGACGGACCGTCGGCATGAGCCGGCTATTTCGCGGCTTCTTCATCGTCTGGGTCGTGTTGCGTTACGGCCTGGACGAGCTCGTGCTCTCCAGCTTTGAGCGTCCAGCCATTCGTCTGCTGACGCGCATCGTCTCCATCGGGCGCAACCTGGATGCGCCCAGGGGTGTGAGACTTCGCGAAGCGCTGGAGCGCCTCGGACCGATCTTCGTGAAATTCGGACAGGTGCTCTCGACGCGGCGAGACCTGCTGCCTACCGATATCGCCGATGAACTCGCGCTCCTGCAGGACCGCGTGCCGCCGTTTCCCAGCGCCGTGGCCGTGGCCACCATCGAGCGCGCCTTTGGCAAACCCTTGACCTCGGTTTTTTCGCACTTTGACCAGGTGCCGGTGGCGAGCGCGTCCGTGGCCCAAGTGCACTTTGCGACTTTGCTTGACGGCCGGCATGGTGGTCGCGAAGTCGCGGTGAAAGTGTTGCGACCCCATATGGGGCCCGTCATCGACAAAGATCTGAGCCTCATGCGCATGATGGCGGGGTGGGTGGAGCGCCTGTCGGCCGATGGCAAGCGGCTCAAGCCGCGTGAGGTGGTGGCGGAGTTCGACAAGTACCTTCACGATGAGCTGGACCTGTTGCGCGAGGCGGCGAATGCAGCCCAGCTTCGGCGCAACATGCAGGGCCTCGACCTCGTGCTGATCCCCGAGATGCTGTGGGACTACTGCCACACCGAGGTGATGGTGATGGAGCGCATGCACGGCCTCCCCATCAACAAGGTCGACGAGTTGCGGGGTTTGGGGGTGGACATCCCGAAGCTGGCCCGAGACGGCGTCACGATTTTCTTCACGCAGGTCTTCCGCGATGGCTTCTTCCACGCGGACATGCATCCCGGCAACATTCAGGTCAGTACATCGCCCGCGACCTTCGGCCGCTACATTTCTCTCGATTTCGGGATCGTGGGAACGTTGACGGAGTTCGACAAGGAATACCTGGCGCAGAACTTCACCGCATTCTTCCGGCGGGACTACAAGCGCGTGGCCGAGCTGCACATCGAATCGGGCTGGGTGCCTGCTGAAACGCGGGTGGATGAGCTCGAATCGGCCATTCGAGCGGTGTGCGAACCCTACTTTGATCGGCCTTTGCGCGAAATTTCGCTGGGCATGGTGCTCATGCGCCTGTTTCAGACTTCGCGCCGGTTCCACGTAGAGATTCAGCCGCAACTGGTGTTGTTGCAGAAGACCCTGCTCAATATCGAAGGTTTGGGGCGCCAGCTGGACCCCGAGCTCGATCTGTGGAGCACCGCCAAGCCGTTCCTTGAGAAATGGATGGTCGAGCAGGTGGGGCCACAAAAGCTGCTCCAGCAACTCAAGGCCGAAGCGCCTCAGTACGCCAAACTTTTGCCTGCACTGCCGCGACTGCTGCACGACTACCTGAACCACAAGCCGCACGAGCTGCGCCGTGAACTCGATGCATTGGTATCGGAGCAACGCCGCACCAATCGGCTGCTGCAAGGCATCATCTACAGCGGTGTGGGCTTTGTGCTGGGCCTCATCGTCATGCAGATGCTGCTGCGCGTGCGCCTCTGGTAGCGGCCAAACCTTTCTGCCTGGTCAGCATCGCACACCCGCAATTTATAATGACCGGTTTTGTTCCGCGGCCCACGCCGGAACGCCCGGTTGCCTGTGATGTCCGATCCAGCGGGCCGCCATTGCCAACTTTCAGGTCAACGCCATGCCCATCTATGCCTACAAGTGCGAGTCCTGCGGCCATGCCAAGGACGTGTTGCAGAAAATGTCCGACGACCCGCTCAGCGTCTGCCCCGCCTGCGGGCAGGCCAGCTTCAAGAAGCAGCTGACGTCTGCAGGATTTCAGCTCAAGGGCTCAGGTTGGTATGTCACCGATTTCCGCGAGGGCAACAAGCCTGCGGCCACGGCCCCTTCCACAACCGCTGACTCCACGGCTGCAGCCACCTCAAAGCCCACAGACGCTTCGGCTACGCCTGCGGCGGCATCGCCTGCGCCAGCTGCCGCACCCGCAGTGGCGCCATCCAGCGCGCCCTCCACTTCCACCTGAGCCGCATCTTCATGCCCTCTTTGCGCAAATGGCTGCTCTCGGGCCTTCTGGTCCTGGTGCCCCTGATCATCACCTTGTGGGTGATCGAGTGGGTCATCAGCACGCTGGACCAGACGTTGCGCATCCTGCCCACGAGCTGGCAGCCCGACCAGCTTCTGGGTGTACACATTCCAGGGCTGGGTGTCGTGTTCGCGCTCCTGGTCGTGCTGTCGATCGGCGCGCTGGCCTCCAACATCATCGGGAACAAACTGGTGAGCTGGTGGCATGCCATGCTGCACCGCATCCCCGTGGTGCGTTCGATTTACTCAGGCGTGAAGCAGGTTTCCGACACGCTCTTTTCAGAGAAGGGCAATGCCTTTCGCAAGGCTTTGCTCGTGCAGTGGCCCCACGAAGGCATGTGGACCATCGCCTTTCTCACGGGCTCGCCTGCCGGTGATGTGTTGAGTCACCTGCAGTCCATGCCCGGCGGTGCCGAGCACGACGAGTTTCATAGCGTGTATGTGCCCACAACGCCCAACCCTACAGGCGGCTATTTCGTCATGGTGCGAAAGAGTGCCTGCATCGAGCTGCAGATGAGTGTGGATGAAGCACTCACATACATCGTGTCCATGGGCGTGATCGTGCCCGGTGGTCCCAAGAATGCCCACATCAAGGTCGCCGCTGACGGCGCCATCACCCCCCAATCCTGATGTTCCCTTGCGGATCTGTTCCGCGAACCTGTTGAAAGAAGAGTCGAAATGGCGATGCGTACCCACTATTGCGGTCTGGTGACCGAAGCCCAACTGGGCCAAACCGTTCAGCTCTGCGGCTGGGTCAACCGCCGTCGCGACCATGGCGGCGTGATTTTTATCGATCTGCGCGATCGCGAAGGCTATGTGCAGGTCGTCTGCGACCCGGACCGCGCCGAGATGTTCAAGACCGCTGAAGACGTGCGCAATGAGTTCTGCGTGCAGGTCACGGGCCTCGTGCGGGCACGCCCCACAGGCACCACCAACGACAAGCTCAAGAGCGGTCAGATCGAGGTGCTGTGCCACGAGCTGAAAGTGCTCAACCCTTCGGTCACGCCACCTTTCCAGCTCGACGACGAGAACCTGTCAGAAACCACGCGCCTGACGCACCGGGTGCTGGACCTGCGCCGCCCCTATATGCAGAACAACCTGATGCTGCGCTACCGCGTGGCCATGGAGGTGCGCAAGTTCCTGGACGCCAATGGCTTCATCGACATCGAAACCCCGATGCTCACCAAGAGCACGCCAGAAGGCGCTCGCGACTACCTCGTGCCCAGCCGCGTGCACGATGGCCACTTCTTCGCGTTGCCGCAGTCGCCCCAGCTGTTCAAGCAGCTGCTGATGGTCGCGGGGTTTGACCGCTACTACCAGATCACCAAGTGCTTCCGCGACGAAGACCTGCGCGCTGATCGCCAGCCCGAGTTCACGCAGATCGATATCGAAACCTCGTTCCTGACCGAAGAAGACATCCGCGACATGTTCCAGGGGATGATCAAGACGGTCTTTCAGAACACGCTCGGGGTGGACCTGGGCGAATTCCCGGTCATGGCCTATGGCGAAGCCATGCAGCGCTTCGGCTCCGACAAGCCCGACCTGCGCGTGAAGCTGGAGTTCACCGAGTTGACCGATGTCATGGCCGATGTTGACTTCAAGGTGTTCAGCGCTCCGGCACAAATGAAGGGCGGTCGGGTGGTCGCGCTGTGCGTGCGCGGCGGCGCCGAAATGCCGCGCAGCGAGATCGACGCGTACACAGAGTTCGTGAAGATCTACGGCGCCAAAGGCCTGGCCTGGATCAAGGTCAATGAGCTGGCGAAGGGCAAGGACGGTCTGCAGTCGCCGATCGTCAAAAACCTGCACGACAAGGCCATTGCCGAGATTCTGGCCCGCACTGGCGCCCAGGACGGTGACATTCTCTTCTTCGGTGCCGACAAGGCCAAGATCGTCAACGACGCGATCGGTGCGCTTCGCCTGAAGATCGGTCACAGCGCGCTGGGCAAGAAAAACGGCCTGTTCGAAGACCGCTGGGCGCCGATGTGGGTGGTGGACTTCCCCATGTTCGAACACGACGAAGAAGCCGATCGTTGGACGGCTGTTCACCACCCTTTCACGGCGCCCAAGGATGGCCACGAAGACTGGATGGTCACCGCCCCCGAAAAGTGCATCGCCAAGGGCTACGACATGGTGCTCAACGGCTGGGAGATCGGCGGGGGCTCCGTGCGTATCCACACGGCCGCTGTGCAGCAGAAGGTGTTTGATGCCCTCAAGATCACGCCAGAAGAGGCCCAGGTCAAGTTTGGCTTCTTGCTTGATGCGCTGCAATATGGCGCTCCTCCGCACGGTGGGCTTGCGTTTGGCCTGGACCGTATCGTGACCTTGATGACCGGCGCAGATTCGATCCGGGACGTCATTGCTTTTCCGAAGACGCAGCGTGCCCAGTGTCTGCTCACGCAGGCACCGAGCCTTGTGGATGAAAAACAGCTGCGGGAACTGCACATCCGCTTGCGCAATGTGGATCTCGCCAAATCGGCTTGATGCAGTCGCGTCAGTCCCACTGAGGGCGCCTGTTGGCGCCCTTTTTTCTTGTATCAAAGCGTTTCGTGCGGTTATCTGCGTTCAACTCTCGGCATCCCGGTGGGTTTGTTACCATGCACTTTTGCAAAGGAGTTCTCTATGTCCAAGATTCGTCAAGACACCCTCGCCGGTAAGGAAAAGCTCGTGGCCGACCTGCAACGCGTCATCTCTGACGCCGAGGAACTCATGCAAGCCACAGCCCACCAGACCGAAGGCAAGGTGGCCGAATTGCGCGAGCGCATCAGCGACAACCTGCGCGACGCGCGCCACAAACTGGCCGATGCGGAGGACGCCATCAAGGAAAAGACGCGAGAAGTCGCCCGCGCCACAGACGACTATGTGCACGAGCACCCTTGGTCTGCGATTGGTGCCGCGGCAGGTCTCGGCCTTGTGGTCGGTTTGCTGATCAGCCGTCGCTGAGGCTGAGCACCCCATGAGCACGCCCCCGCGTTTGTCTTCCTCCGTCAAGGGTATGGCTTCGACGTTGCTGGAGCTGGTTCAGATCCGGCTCGAGCTTTTCAGTATTGAAGCCCAGGAGGAAGTGCTTCGCGTGGGGGCGCTGCTGGTGTATGGCGCCATCGCGGTGGCGTTTCTCAGTTTGGGCGTGGTGTTGCTGGCGCTGTTGATCACGGTGGCGCTGTGGGACACCCACCGCTTGCTCGCGCTGGGCGTGTTCACTGGGCTGTTCCTGATCACCGGTGGTGTGGCCGCCTGGTTGGCGCGCGAGCGCGTTCTTTCGGGCACGCGGCTGTTCTCTGCGAGTGTTGATGAGCTCAAGCAAGACCGCGAGGTCCTGCGATCGAGCCAGGTGGACGCATGAATCCCCGCGCGACCGTGCTGTTGCGACGTCGTGAGCGGCTCGTGCAACGCTCCGGGCACTTGCGCCGCGCACTCACGCGGGAAATGAGGGCCGCCGAGCCTGCTCTGGCCTGGGCCGATCGCCTGCAAGATGTCTGGCTCTGGTTGCGTGGCAATCCTGTCATGGCCGTCGCTGGGAGCATGGCGCTGGCGGCATCGCGCCCACGGCGGCTCCTCGGCTGGGGTCTTCGCGCGTGGTCGGCGTGGCGCCTGTTCCAGCGTCTGCGCGCGTCTGGCGCGAAGCCACCTCGCTGATCGGGTCGCTTCGCTCATGAAGATTCCGCAGTCGGTGCTGGTGGTGATTCACACGCCGGCACTGGATGTTCTGCTCATCGAGCGCGCGGATGCGCCCGGCTTCTGGCAATCCGTGACGGGTTCGAAGGACACGCCCGACGAGACCTTTGAGGCGACGGCAGTGCGCGAGGTGTGGGAAGAGACCGGCATCGACACGGGTGCACCGGGACATGTGCTGACCGACTGGGCGCTGGAGAATGTCTACGAGATTTACCCGCAATGGCGACACCGGTATGCGCCTGGTGTTGTCCACAACACCGAACATCTGTTTGGCTTGTGCGTCCCCGCCGCCTTGCCTGTGCGTCTGAGTCCACGGGAGCATAGGGACCAAGTCTGGTTGCCTTGGCAGGATGCTGCGAACCGGTGTTTTTCGCCTTCGAATGCAGAGGCAATAGGCTGGCTGCCAAAGTTTGCCAGATGACTGGGCGATTGCTACTGCATCTGCACTATTTTGGCGCGCAGCCTCAAATTTCCGTGAAATAACTCACACCTGAGACGCGGCGTGCACGCAACGCCGAGTCGGTGTTTTTCAGGCCCGCTTCAAATAATTTCCGTACCGTTTCAGCCTGCGTGTTCAGGCTTCGCGCTCCGGAAAAGCCATGAACAGGTCTCATCGCACATCGATCAAACGCGCCGCCATCATCGGCCGATCTGGCACTGGCCCGACCCCATTGCGCAGCAAACTGGCGGGCCATCGCGTGCGCAGCGCGGTCGCCAAGGCTGCATCCACCGTCGTTCCTTCGGGCGTGTCCTTTCAGGGTGGGCAGCTGCCTCATGGCGGTTTGCCTGTTTCCTGGATTTTTCTCGACCCCAGCCTGAGCGATGCGGAAGCGTGGCTTGAGCCATTGGAAGGGGAGGTGGTCCACCTCGATCCGTCGCGTCAGGGGCTGGAGCAGATGGCGGGATGGCTGCACGGGCAGACCAATGTCCAGTCGGTTCACCTGCTGACCTGCGGATCGGCTGGCTTCATGACCTTGGGCTCTTCGCTGCTCGATGCGCCCAGCCTGGGCGATCAGCATGGGGAGGCCTTGGCCGTGATCGCAGGCGCGCTGTCACCGCAGGCCCAACTTCACCTGCATGGCGTTGATTTGAGCGCGGACGCCGCCGGCTTGGCGTTGATGCACCAACTGTCGTGCATCACAGGTGCCTGCGTCGTGGTCTCGGTGAATGGTCGTACCGCCACATGCGATCTGCCTGTGCGCGAACTTGCGCTGGATACCCCGGCGAACACACCTGTCCATGGATCGGTGGGCATCACGGGGGGGGCGAGAGCGCAGCGGAGTTTTTGCATCGGAGCAATTCCCCTGCACGGCATGCTGTTGGTGCAGGCCGATGGCGCGTGGTCGTACACACCGGATGACGCGTTCATCGGACAGGACAGCTTCAGCATCGTGGTGCTCGAGGGGCTGCACCTCAAGGACACGGTCAGCGTGCAAGTTGACGTGCTTTGCCCTGCCGCAATGCCAGGCGAAGCGGCAGCGAGCCATCCGACGCGCGAGACGGCCGCCTTCGTCGACATTGACGTCGAGGTATTGGCTGCACCGGGACTCGCGCGACAGGTCACGGCCATCGACGGTCAGTCGGTGCAGACTGACGAGGTCGTGACCGTGAACCGGGGCCAGGTGGTGGCAGGGCTCAATGGCTCGTTGGTCTTTTTGCCCGCGCCTGACTTTATGGGCGCTACCACGTTCGCCTGCACGGTGACAGATGCCCTGGGTGGAATCGCCGAAGTGCAGATTCAGGTGGAAACGCTGGACGACCTGGTGAAGCCAGCATCTTGTGTGCCCAGCCAATCGGGTACAGGCTCGGACCAGAGCGATCGCATGCGCTCGGCCTTGTTGGACATTTTCGACAGCGCCAGCCCGGGGCTCCCGGCGAGCTTCCTGGCCGCCATGAGCGGCGCAGAAGGCTTGCGCCTGGCGCAGCCTGAATGGCCGCCCACTGCCCCCGACGTCACCCTCTGATTTCGCGGTCTTGCGCGGCGCGGCCGCGGAGAACCCGGCGCACATGCGATCATCCCCCGCATGAGCATTTTGCGGGTTGCCACTTACAATATTCACAAGGGCGTGCAGGGCATGGGCCCCGCGCGCCGACTGGAAATTCACAATCTCGCGCATGCGGTGGAGCAGTTCGATGCCGACATCGTCTGCTTGCAGGAAGTGCGCCGGCATCACCGCAAACTGGAGAAGCAGTTCACCCGGTGGCCCGATCTGGACCAGGCCGGTTATCTGTCGCCCGAGGGCTACGAGTCGGTGTACCGCACCAACGCGACCACACGTCACGGGGAGCATGGCAATGCATTGCTCTCGCGCTGGCCCGTGATCGACACCCAGCACTCCGATGTTTCTGACCACCGCTTTGAGCAGCGCGGTTTGCTGCATGTGCAATTGCTGGTGGACGGCAAGGAATTGCATGTGGTGGTGGTGCACTTCGGCCTGATCCATGCGAGCCGCGAGCGGCAGGTGCAACGCCTGGGCGAGTACATCGCGACCGCTGTACCACCGGGGGCGCCACTGGTGGTGGCGGGCGACTTCAACGACTGGGGTGCACAACTGCTGCGCCCCATGGCCGCGCTGGATCTGCGTACGTTTGAGGGCATCAGGCTTGCGACCTATCCCTCGCGGTTGCCGCTGTTGCATCTGGATCGCATCTTCGTGCGGGGTTTGCGCCCCGTCTCGGCACACGTGCCTCACGGGCGTGTGTGGTCTCGCATGTCGGACCACCTGCCCTTGATCGCTGAGCTCGAGCTGTGAGCACCTTGCCCGCACCCGGCGCGCGCGTGCGGCATGGCCAGGGTGCGATGCAGGGCGGGCACCAGTTGCTGCTGTTGCAGGGCGGAGCCGAGTTCTTTCCCGCGCTGGTTGAAGCCATGGATGCAGCGCGCGCCGTGGTGCATCTGGAGACCTACATCTTTGAGTTTGCGGGCTCGGCGCTGAGTGTGGCCGAGGCGCTGGAGCGCGCGGCCCGGCGCGGTGTCGTGGTGCGTCTGCTGGTCGACGGCGTGGGTACGCCACGCGTGCCCGAGGAATGGAAGCAGCGCTTTGCCGATGCCGGCGTGACGCTGCGCATCTATGCGCCGCTGGGGCGCCTGGGCCTGCTGCTGCCGCGCAACTGGCGCCGGCTGCACCGCAAGCTTTGCGTGGTCGATGGTGTGGTCGGCTTCTGTGGCGGCATCAACATCATCGACGACCAAGACGACGTGGCGCTGGGCCGACTGGCTGAGCCCCGGCTGGATTTCGCGCTGCGCGTGGCCGGCCCGCTGGTGGAACACATGGTCGACACCATGGAGCAGCTCTGGTGGCGTGTGCTGGCCGCACGGCGCGCGAGGCAGCGCGAATTCAAGGCGGCCTGGGATGCGTTGAGCCAAGCGCGTCCGGTGGGCGACTTTTCCCGCCTGTTGCAGAAGATCGAGACGGGGCTGGACCCCGATGCGGTCTCTGACAGCCGTTTCGGCGAAAGCGCGCCCTCGCCGCTGGGCGTGGACGGCGCGCGTGCCCGTCTGCTGCTGCGCGACAACGTCAGCCACCGACACGACATTGAGCGCGCCTACCTCAAGGCAATTGGTGAGGCGCGCCACGAGATCGTGATCGCCAACGCCTATTTCATTCCGGGTCGCAAGCTGCGCCGTGCCCTCACCCTGGCGGCTCAGCGGGGCGTGCGGGTGCGCTTGTTGTTGCAGGGCCGATACGAGCATTTCCTGCAGTACCGCGCAGCGCGACCGGTGTACCAGCGGCTGGTGAGCGCCGGCATCCAGATCCACGAGTACGCACCCAGTGCGCTGCACGCGAAGGTGGCGGTGGTGGACCGGCGCTGGTCCACGGTGGGTTCGACCAACCTGGATCCCCTGTCCATGCTGCTGGCGCGCGAGGCCAACGTGATGACCACCGACCGTCGCTTCTCCAGCCTGCTCCACAGCCATCTGGACGGTTTGGTGCAACAAGCAGGCCAGTTGCTGGACACGGATGCGCTGGGGCAGCGCCCCTGGGTGCAGCGCCAGCTCGATCGCGTTGCCTTCGCGGTCATGCGCACGATGCTGTTTGTGACTGGACACAGGTACTGACGCGCCGATGTCCGACGACCTGATCGTCCAACGGCCCGAAGGGCTCTATTGCCCGCCGGGCGATTTCTACATCGATCCCTGGCGCCGGGTGGATCGCGCCGTCATCACGCACGCGCACGCCGACCACGCGCGCACGGGCCACGCGCACTACCTCGCCACCGCGGTGTCCGAGGGCTTGCTGCGCGCGCGTCTGGGTGCAGGCATTTCCCTTCAGGGGCTGGCGTACGGCGAGACAGTGGAGCACCACGGCGTTCGCCTCTCCTTGCACCCGGCAGGGCATGTGCTGGGCTCGGCGCAGGTGCGGGTCGAACACGAAGGGCGGGTGTGGGTGGCCAGTGGCGACTACCGCACCACGCCCGCAGGCGCTGTGCCCGACCGCACCTGCGTACCTTTCGAATCGGTGCGCTGCGATGTCTTCATCACCGAGTCCACGTTTGGTCTGCCCATCTACCGCTGGCGCGCCGACACCGAGATATTTGCCGAGATCAACCGCTGGTGGCAGGACAACGCTGAGGTGGGGCGGGCCAGCGTGCTCACGTGTTACAGCCTGGGCAAAGCGCAGCGCATCCTGGCCGGCGTGGACGCGTCCATCGGTCCCATCGTGTGCCACGGTGCTGTGGAGCCGCTGAACCGTGCCTACCGTGCCGCCGGGGTCGCTTTGCCCGACACGCTGCAGGTGGGCGACGTCAGCGACCCGGCGTCCTTGCGCCGGGCGCTCGTGCTGTGCCCCGGTTCGGCGCTGGGGTCGCCCTGGATGCAGCGTTTTGGTGATGTGTCCGATGCGTTTGCCAGTGGCTGGATGCAGGTGCGTGGCTGGCGCCGCCGCGGTGGACTGGATCGCGGCTTCGTGCTCAGCGACCACGCCGATTGGCCAGGCCTGCTGCGCGCCATCGAAGCCAGCCGTGCCGAACGCGTGATCGTCACCCACGGCAGCGTGCCGGTGCTGGTGCGTCATCTGCGCGAGCAGGGGCTGCAAGCAGACAGTTTCGACACCGAGTATGGGGACGAACCGGAGGCGGCGGCATGAAACGGTTTGCCGCGCTTTTCGACGAGCTCGATGCGACCACAGCCACCAACGCCAAAGTGGCGGCATTGCGCCGCTATCTGGCCGAGGTGGACGATGCCGACGCGGCTTGGGCTGTGTATTTTCTGGCGGGTGGCAAGCCGCGCCAGCTCATCAAGACCGCTCAGCTGCGCGCGCAGGCGATTGCCGAGTCGGGGCTGTCCGAATGGTTGTTCGAGGCCAGCTACCAGGCCGTGGGCGACCTGGCCGAAACCATCTCGCTGGTGCTGCCCCTGCCGCAAAACGATGCCGGCATGAACACCCGGCTGAGCGCCTGGATGGAAGAACGCCTGCTGCCCTTGCGCGGTCAGGGCGACGACGCGGTGACGCAAGCCCTGGCCACGTGGTGGCGCGAGCTCGACGCCACCGGGCGCTTCCTGTTGGTCAAGCTGGTGGGCGGCGGATTTCGGGTGGGCGTGAGCAAGTTGCTGGTGCAGCGCGCGCTCGCGGCACACGCCGGGCTGGACGCCAAGCAGGTCGCCGCTCGCATGATGGGTTTCACCGACGGCAAGCGTGTGCCCACGCCCGCCATGTACCGCGCGTTGGTGGCACCGACCCAGGAGGCTGGCCAGGCACAGGGAGACCCCAGCCAGCCATACCCCTTCTTTTTGGCCAGCCCCCTGGAGGCGGGTGCCAACGAAACGCCCGACGCGCTGGGCCCAGCCAGCGACTGGATCGCCGAATGGAAGTTCGATGGCATCCGTGGACAGATCGTCAAGCGCGCCGGGCAGGTCTGGGTGTGGTCTCGGGGCGAGGAGCTGATGAGCGATCGCTTCCCTGAGTTGCAGGCACTCGCCCAGCGCTGGCCAGACGGCACGGTGGTCGACGGCGAGATCCTCGTCTGGCACGACCAGGCGGCGGCATCCACGCTGCCTGGCAGCGACCGTCCGGGTGGTCCGGCGCCTTTCGCCGTGCTGCAGCAGCGCATCGGCCGCAAGACGCTGGGCCCCAAGGTGCTGGCCGAAGCGCCCGTGAGCTTCATGGCGTACGACCTCCTCGAGGCCGACCAGGAAGATCTGCGCCAGCGCCCCCAGCACGAACGCCGAGCCAGGCTGCAAGCGCTCGCCCTTTTGCTCGACGCCACGCCCGGTCCGCGCCTGTGGCTGTCGCCGGTGCTCACGGCCGATGGCTGGCACACGCTTGCCGAGCAGCGATCTCGGGCGCGCGCGCTGAGCGTGGAAGGTTTGATGCTCAAGCACCGACTGAGCACCTACGGTACGGGGCGCCAGAAGCGCGGCGATGGCACCAGCATGCTGGCCTGGTGGAAGTGGAAGATCGATCCGATGGGCATTGATGGCGTGCTCATCTACGCCCAGGCGGGCCACGGTCGGCGCGCGTCGGTCTACACCGACTACACCTTTGCAGTGTGGAACCGCACCCCGGCAGACGCGGCCGAGGCGCAGGCGGTGGTCGAGGCGATCGCGCAGCGCCGTCCAGCCGAGCCCGGTGCGTTGCAGCTGGTGGCCTTCACCAAGGCTTACTCGGGCCTGACCGATGAAGAGTTCAAGGCGGTGGATGCGGTGGTGCGCCGCCACACGCTCGAGAAGTTCGGGCCGGTGCGCAGCGTACGGCCCACCCTCGTGTTTGAGCTGGCGTTTGAGGGCATTGCCCGCAGCACGCGCCACAAGAGCGGCGTTGCGCTGCGGTTTCCGCGCATCGCCCGCGTGCGGTACGACAAGCCGCTGCACGAGGCCAACACCTTGCAAGATCTGGAACGGTTGCTGCGCACCTAGGCCAATGCCCTGAAAGCCCCCAGGCATGAGGCCCCCCGGGGGCGCGGTGTTAGCATGCCCCATGCCGACGAAAACCGCATCCGACATGACCTCTGACGCCCCCCCAGACGACGATCATGGCGTGCCCATGTCCGTCAAGATCCGCGAACGCGTGAAGGCCGCGCGCCAGCGCTTCCACTCCAACGACAACATTGCCGAGTTCATCCGCCCCGGCGAGCTCGAGCTGCTGCTCGACGAAGTCGCGGCGAAGATGCAGGGCGTGCTTGACGCCATGGTCATCGACACCGAGAACGACCACAACACCGGTGACACCGCGCGCCGCGTGGCCAAGATGTACATCAAGGAGGTGTTCAATGGCCGCTACGTGAAGGGCCCGAGCATCACGGAGTTTCCGAATGCCGAGCACCTCAACGAGCTGATGATCGTCGGCCCGATCACCGTCCGCAGCGCCTGCAGCCACCACTTCTGTCCCGTCATCGGGCGCATCTGGATCGGCGTCATGCCCAACGAGCACACCAACGTGATTGGCCTGTCCAAGTACGCGCGCCTGGCCGAATGGATCATGGGCCGTCCCCAAATCCAGGAAGAAGCCGTGGTGCAGCTGGCCGACCTGATCCAGGAAAAGACCCAGCCCGATGGCCTGGCCCTCGTGATGGAGGCCAGCCACTACTGCATGGCCTGGCGTGGCGTGAAGGACATGAACAGCAAGATGATCAACTCGGTCATGCGCGGCGTGTTCCTCAAGGACCCCAACCTGCGGCGTGAATTCCTCGCACTCATCCCCCGTCAACCCTGAGGCTCAACATGCTGGTACGCCTGCTCTACGTCAGTCGCGCTGTTGAAAAGGACAGCGCCAAGGTCATCGAATCCATCCTGGAGGCATCCCGCTCGCACAACATGGGCAACGGCATCACCGGTGTGCTGTGCTACGGCGGTGGTGTGTTTCTGCAAGCCATCGAGGGCGGGCGCGGCGCCGTCAACGTGCTCTACAACCACATCGTGGCCGACCCTCGGCACACCGACGTGGAGCTGCTGCACTACGAAGAAATCTCCGAGCGCCGCTTCGGGGGGTGGACGATGGGTCAGGTCAACCTGTCCAAGCTCAACACATCCATCGTGCTGAAGTATTCCGAGCGCCCCGAATTCGATCCCTACGCGGTGTCGGGCCGGGTATCGCTGGCCTTGCTCGAAGAGCTCATGGCCACTGCCAGCATCATCGGCAGGGCCTGACAACCCGAGCCCTGCGCGGCTCGCTGCCCAACGCCTTGCGGTCATCTGGCGCGCAGGGCGTTTCGTCTTTTTGACCCTGCATGTCGCTGACCGCGTTCTGTCTGATTGTGCTGGCGGGTCTGATCCACGCCTGCTGGAACATTGCGGCCAAAAAAGCGGCCGGCGATGCGCGCTTTGCATTCTTCAGCGCATTTCTCATGATGCTGATCTGGGCGCCGCTGGGTTGGTGGATCGGGCGCTCGGAAGTACCGACCTGGGGGGCAACGGAGTGGGGCTTCGTGGTGGCCAGCGGGGTGCTGCACGTGTTCTATTACGTCATCCTGCTGCGCGGCTACCGGAAAGCGGACCTCACCGTGGTGTACCCAATGGCACGGGGCTCCGGGCCCCTGCTGTCGTCGCTGGTGGCCATTGCGCTGCTGGGCGAACGCATTTCAGCCTTGGGCGCGCTGGGCATTGTGGGCGTGGTCGGGGGCGTGTTCCTCATTGCAGGCGGGCCTGGCCTGCTGCGGGCCACGCACGACCCGGCGGCACGGCAGCGGGTGCACAAAGGCATGTTCTACGGCGTTCTCACGGGGGTCTTCATTGCGTCGTACACGGTGGTCGATGGCTATGCCGTCAAGGTGTTGCTGATGTCGCCCATTCTGGTGGACTACATGGGCAACTTCGTGCGCGTGGCGCTGCTGGCCCCCAGCGTGCTGCGTGATCTGCCCACCGCCGCGCAGCTCTGGCGCCTGCAGTGGCGTTATGCGCTGCTGGTGGCGGCGGTGAGTCCAGTGGCTTACGTGCTCGTGCTGTATGCCATGCGCGAGGCGCCCCTGTCACACGTGGCTCCGGCGCGCGAGGTGTCGATGCTCTTTGCTGCGCTCATCGGCGGCCACCTGCTGGGCGAAGGCGATCGTGTGGCGCGCATCCTGGGCGCGCTGTGTATTGCGGCCGGCGTGACCGCGCTGGCTTTGGGATGACATGAGCGATAACAACGTCCGAACCCTGTTGGGTTGCGACTTCACCAGTGCGCCCACCCGTCGCAAGCCGATCACGCTCGCGGTGGGCCGTGCCGACCGCGGGCGCGTGCTGATCGATTCGGTGGAGCGCTTCGAGGCCCTGGAAGCCTGGAGCCAACGCCTGGCTGCACCGGGCTGCTGGGTCGGCGGGTTTGACCTGCCGTTTGGCCTGCCACGCGAACTCGTCGTCGCGCTGGGTTGGCCCACCGAGTGGGCTGCTTGCATGGCGCACTATGCAGCGCTTGAGCGCAGCGACATTCGCGAGGCATTTGCCGCCTTTTGCGACGCCCGCCCGGTGGGCGGCAAATTTGCCCACCGCGCCACCGATGGGCCTGCAGGCTCCAGTCCGAGCATGAAGTGGGTCAACCCGCCGGTGGCTTTCATGTTGCATGCCGGTGTGCCCCGCCTCATGGCTGCAGGCGTCACACTGCCCGGCCTGTTGCCAGGCGACGGCACGCGCGTGGGCCTGGAGGCCTACCCGGGGCTGCTCGCGCGCAGCGTGCTGGGTGCGGTGTCTTACAAGAGCGATGACAAAGCCAAGCAGACGCCTGACCGGCTGATCGCGCGCAAGACGCTGATCAATGCACTGGAAAACGGGCAAGCGCCCTTGATGCAGGCGGTGGGGCTTCGTCTGAAGCTCACCAACACCCAGCGCGACGCCCTGGCCGACGACCCCAGCGGCGACAGCCTGGACGCCGTGCTCTGCCTGCTGCAGGCGGCCTGGGCCGAGCGTCAACACCTGGCGGGCCTGCCGCGGTGGGGCCTGCCCGAGTTTGATCCGCTGGAAGGCTGGATCGTCACAGCGTGAAAGGGCTTCTGCCCAGGTGACAGCGGCCACCCGTCGCACTGCCTAGAATGCGGCGTGTTCGGTTTTGTGCCGGACACAAGCGTTCTCAGGGCGGGGTGAAATTCCCCACCGGCGGTGATGGCGGCGTGGCAACACAACCGCACAAGTGCCGCGAGCGCCCGTGTGCCAGCGCGTCTGGTGCGTGGGGTCAGCAGACCCGGTGAGACTCCGGGACCGACGGTCACAGTCCGGATGCAAGAGAGCGCGAGCCATGTTCCACCGTGCGCCGGGATGCGTCACGGTGGCGCATGCGCTTGTGCGCCCTGATTTTTTGGCCCTCCCGAGCTTCGAGGACACCATGAATCAGACCGAGTCTTCCCACCACCTTCACCTGCCTGCGGGCTTGCGTTTTGCATTTGTCGAAGCCTCCTGGCACGCCGACATCGTGCACCAGGCGCGCGATGCGTTCTTTGCCGAAATGGCGCAAGGCGGCTTCAATGCAGATGCCATTGACGTGTTCGATGTGCCCGGCGCGTTCGAGATTCCGTTGCATGCCCAGCGCCTGGCGCGCTCTGGCCGTTACGCCGCTGTCGTGGGCAGTGCACTGGTGGTCGACGGCGGCATCTACCGCCACGACTTCGTTTCGCAAACCGTCGTGCAGGCGCTCATGGACGTGCAGCTCGACACCGGCGTGCCGATGATCTCGGCGGTGCTCACCCCTCACCATTTCCATGAGCATGCCGAACACCGCAAGTATTTTTTGCGGCACTTCGCGGTCAAGGGCACTGAGGCCGCACAAGCGTGCCTGCAAACCGTGGCGGGGTTGCGCCGTCTGGACGCTTTGCTGAGTCCAAGCCCGGCTTCTGCGGATCGCTGACCGCAGCGACTGCACGGCGGCGCAGCGCCGGCGTGCTGCATTGGGGGTATCGACGCATGCGCATCGGGTCGGCAACATGTCCGGTCGTTGTCCACACCGTCGAACCCCGGGCTTTGCCATGACCTTGCCGCATCTTTTCAGTTCCGTTTGTGTGCTGGTGGCCGCAGGCCTTCTTGTGGCCGGTTGTGCTGCGGTGCGCGCGGGTCAGTCCGATCGCATGATCTCTCCCCAACGCGGCGAAGACGGCCGGTTTCACAACCCACCCGACAAGAACGCCCGACCGACCCAAAGCGCCTGGAAAATCTGGAGCCGGTTCCTGCTGGAGGCCAAGACGGGTGCGGTACCGCGCGACGCGATTCCCGTGCGCCGGCTCGACCGGGCCACGCTCGATGCACTGGACCCCGCTGCGAACCACATCGTGCGCCTGGGTCACTCGTCGCATTTGCTCAAGCTGCGCGGCCGCTACTGGCTGATCGACCCAGTGTTCAGCGAGCGGGCTTCCGCCGTGCAGTGGTTCGGCCCACGGCGCTTCCATGCGCCACCGTTGTCGCTCGACGAACTGCCACCCATCGAAGGCCTGATCCTTTCTCATGACCACTACGACCACCTGGACCGTGCCACCATCGTTCATCTGAGTGAGCGCGTGCAGCGCTATTTCGTGCCGCTGGGCGTGGGTGCTCGCCTGCAACGCATGGGTGTGGACCCCAAGCGCGTTGAAGAATTTGACTGGTGGCAGGGTGCGAGCCACGCGGGCGTGCAACTCACGGCCACACCCGCGCACCATTTTTCGGGGCGCACACCGTGGGATCGCAACAGCACGCTGTGGGCGTCCTGGCTCATCCAGAGCGGCAGCGAGCGCATCTTTTTCAGTGGTGACTCGGGCTATTTCGAAGGCTTCAAAACCATTGGCGAGCGCTTCGGGGTGATCGACATTGCCATGATGGAAAACGGGGCCTACGACAGCGACTGGCCATCGGCCCACATGTCGCCCGATGAAACCGTGCGCGCTTTCAAAGACCTGGGCGCTCGACAGCTTTACCTCGTGCACAACGGCACCTTCGACCTGGCGTTCCACCCTTGGCGCGAGCCCCTGGACCGTGTGGCCGATATCGCCGAGCAAGAGGGGCTGCTGCTGGTCACGCCGGAAATGGGTGAGGTGCTCACCCTGGGTCGGCCGCGCCAGAACCAACGCTGGTGGAAAGACCTCCGCTGACTGCAAGGGTGGGGCATTGCTTGGTGCATCATCGCGGTCTGCGCTGCGTCGCCGGCATTCGGGTCGCGCGGTGGAAGCGCAACCCATAGAAGGAATGTCCATGAACGCAGCCAAGCTGGTCGGTATTGTTCTCATCGTGGCCGGCGTGCTCGGCCTCGTGTACGGCAGCTTCAGCTACACCAAAGACACGGAAGCCGTGAAGCTGGGCCCGCTGGAGTTGTCGGTGAAACAAAAGGAGACCGTCAACGTACCCGTTTGGGCTGGCGTGGGAGCCATTGTGGTTGGCGCTGCGCTGTTGGTGCTGGGCGGCAAGAAGGGTTGATGCCGGCGCGGCGTTCTCGCCCAGCTTTGCTGACGGTGCTGCGGCTGGCAGCCGCGCTTTGTTTGTCAGTTCCACCCTGCCTTGCATCATCGGTGGCCGGGGCAGACCACCCGCCGGAGCGCGAGGTGTATCCCGCCCGGGTCACGCGGGTCTTCGACGGCGACACGTTGTGGGTCAAGCCAGTGGCGGGCGGGCGCTATCGCAAGCTGCGCATTGACGGCATTGACGCCCCGGAGATCTGCCAGCGTGGGGGTGCGGCCTCGCGTGACGCGTTGGCCGCCAGGGTGTTGAACCAGGTGGTGGAGGTGAGCGTGCGCCACCACGACGATTACGGCCGTGATTTGGCTCGGCTGACGCATCAGGGCGACGATATCGCTGCATGGATGGTCAGACAGGGCAGCGCGTGGTCGTACCGCTGGGGCCGCAACCCGGGGCCATTCAAAGACGAAGAGGCCAGGGCGCGGCAAGCGCGCAAAGGCGTGTTCTCCGAGAGCCCGGTCGAGTTGCCGCGCGATTTCCGCAAACGTCACGGGCCGTGCCCGATGCCACCACGGTGACGCGCTGAATCAGTGCGCGTGGCCGCACACCGTGCAATGCGGGTTCTGCGGCAGTGAAATCGATGTGAATGCCAGGTCTCGCCCATCGATCATGAGGAGCTTGCCCGTGATGCGTGAGCCCAGTCCGGCGAGCAACTTGAGCGCTTCGGCGGCCTGCATCGTGCCCACGATGCCCACCAGGGGTGCGAACACCCCCATGGTGGCGCAGAGCGCTTCTTCCACGCCGGCATCTGGCGGAAACACACAGGCATAGCAGGGGTTGCCGGGTGTGCGGGCGTCGAACACGCTGAGCTGGCCATCCATGCGGATCGCGGCGCCTGACACCAGGGGTTTTTGGTGCGTCACGCACGCTAGGTTGATGGCGTGGCGGGTTGCGAAGTTGTCGGTGCAGTCCAGCACGACGTCGGCTTGTGCTACCAGTTGGTTGAGCAGGGCGGCGTCGGCTCGTTCGGTGACGGTGGTGACCCGCACATCCGGATTGATGGCCGCAATGGCCTCGCGAGCGGACTCGGCCTTGAGGCGGCCCACGCGCGCCAGGTTGTGCGCAATCTGCCGCTGCAAGTTGGTTTCATCCACCTTGTCGTGGTCCACCAGCGTGATGTTACCCACGCCTGCGCTGCCCAGATACAGCGCGACCGGAGAGCCCAGGCCGCCGGCGCCGATCACGAGCGCATGCGAAGCCAGCAAGGCTTCCTGGCCTTCCACGCCCAGTTCATCGAGCAGGATGTGGCGCGAGTAGCGCAGGAGCTGGGCGTCGTCCAAGGGGGATCGTGCCGCGGGACACAGCCCGCGGCGCTCCGTCAGATCAGTTTTCTTTCTTCTCTTCTTCGCGCACGGACAGCGTCTTGCTCACCATGACGGGGCGGCCCTTCAGCTGGTTGAGTGCCTGCTGCAGCTGGAAGTCCTTGTCGGTGCCGAATTCAGGCACCAAGCGCTGGTTCGGGTTCTTCTTGGCTTCTTCCTCGAGCCGCTTGCGAGCCGCTTCGCGGGCCTCTTCCCGCTGCTGCGAAGCCGCGCGCTCGGCATCGGTCATGCCCTGGCCGCCCTTGGCTGCCTCGGTGCCGTTGTTCAGGTGCTTTTGCAGGTCGGCTTCGCGGGTGCGCAGTGCGGCAAACACATTGCCTTCCTGCGTTTCATCCACCATCACGTCGGGCACGATGCCCTTGGCCTGAATGGAGTTGCCCGAGGGCGTGTAGTAGCGGGCCGTGGTCAGCTTCAGCCCGGTGTCCGGGCCCAGAGGGCGAACCGTTTGCACAGAACCCTTGCCGAACGTCTGGCTGCCCAGCACGGTGGCGCGCTTGTGGTCCTGAAGTGCGCCAGCCACGATCTCGCTGGCCGAGGCAGAGCCTTCGTTGACCAGCACCACCAGCGGAACACGCTTGAGTGCGCCTTGTGTGTTGTCGGTCAGTCGCTTGATCGGGTCGGTACCGCCGCGGCGCAGGTAGTGCTGCGGAATGGCCTTGTAAGTGAACTTGCTGTCTTCCAGCTGGCCGTTGGTGGACACCACGGTCACGTTTTCGGGCAGGAAGGCGGCGGAAAGTGCCACGGCAGCGTCGAGCAAACCGCCTGGATCGTTGCGCAGGTCCAGCACCAAACCCTTGAGGTTGGGGTCGGCCTTGTAGATGTCTTCCATCTTGCGAGCGAAGTCTTCAATCGTGCGCTCCTGGAACTGAGACACACGCACCCATGCGTAGCCGGGCTCGACCACCCGCGACTTCACGCTCTGCGTTTTGATTTCCTCGCGCGTGATGGTCACGGGGAACGTGCGGTTCTCGTCCTTGCGGAAGATGCTCAACAGCACCTTGGTGCGCGGCTCACCACGCATCAGCTTGACGGCATCGTTGATGCTCAGGCCTTTGACCTGCGTGTCATCGATCTTGGTGATCAGGTCGCCCGTCTTCAGGCCCGCGCGGAAGGCGGGGGAGTCCTCGATGGGTGAGACCACCTTGACGAGGCCGTCTTCCATGGTGATTTCAATCCCCACGCCCACGAAGCGCCCGCTTGTGCCTTCGCGGAATTCCTTGAAGGACTTCTTGTCGAAGTACTGCGAGTGCGGATCTAGGCTGGCCACCATGCCGGTGATGGCTTCGGAGATCAGCTTTTTCTCGTCCACGGGCTCCACATAGTCGCTCTTGACCATGCCGAAAACAGCGGCGAGCTGTTGCAGCTCTTCCAGCGGCAAGGGCGCCAGTGCACCCCGTGCAACCGCTTGTACCTGCACTGTGGTCAGTGCGCCGGCCACCGCGCCAATTGCCACCCAACCAGCAATTTTCAGCTTGTGACTCACCAGTTTTGCCATCGAAATACCCCAGTAAAAAAGCCCGTACAGGACCTGCGTGACCCTGACGGGTCAATATACACCTTGGAGCATGGCCAACTGCTTCGGTTCCCCTGGGTCTACGCTGGTATTCCCGGGGGTGTCGTGACGGATCGCCGGTTTCAGGCTTTGCCCTGCGCAGCCACGGCCGCAGCCGCCTTGGCTGCGGCTTCCGGGTCACCCAGGTAGTGGTGACGGATGGGCTGAAGGTTGGCGTCGAGTTCATAAACCAGCGGAATGCCGTTGGGGATGTTCACGCCCACGATGTCGTTGTCGGAAATGCCGTCCAGGTACTTGACCAGTGCGCGAATGCTGTTGCCGTGCGCCGCCACCACCACGCGTTTGCCAGCTTTGATGGCCGGTGCCATGGCTTCGTTCCAGAAGGGCAATACACGTGCCACGGTGTCCTTGAGGCACTCGGTCAGCGGCACTTCCTCGGGCTTGAGCCGGTCGTAGCGCCGGTCGCCGCGTTCGCTGCGCGGGTCGGTGGGCTCGAGAGCGGGAGGCGGCGTGTCGTAGCTGCGGCGCCAGACGAGGACCTGCTCGTCGCCGTACTGCTTGGCCATGTCGGCTTTGTTCAGGCCCTGCAAGGCACCGTAGTGCCTTTCGTTCAGACGCCAGCTGTGCACCACGGGCAACCAGGTGCGGTCCATTTCGTCCAGGGCGTGCCACAGGGTGCGCGTGGCGCGTTTGAGCACGCTCGTGTAGGCGAGGTCGAAGTCATATCCCTCGGCCTTGAGCAGGCGTCCCGCATTCTTGGCCTGCTCCAGCCCGGTGGGCGTGAGGTCGACGTCGGTCCAGCCGGTGAAGCGGTTTTCCAGATTCCAGGTGGATTCGCCATGGCGAATCAGGACGAGTTTGTACATGGGAAGAACGTGCGTTGAAGATCGGAGGGGGCTGGCAGGGAGAGCGACAAGCCACACAATCGGGCCGGTCCTGCGTGTGCGGGCGACACGTCGCCGGCGCGCTGCAGTTCAGGCATTCTAAAATCGCCGGCTTACTCGAAAGGTGTCTCTGTGAGTTTCTTCATCGAAAACTGGGTTCTGTTCGCCGTGGCCATCACGTCTGGTGCCTTCCTCTTGTGGCCGCTGGCCTCTTCGGGTGCCCGGGCAGGTTCGCTCAATGCGGCCCAGGCGGTTCAGTTGATGAACCGCGAAAAGGCGGTAGTGGTGGACGTGCGCGATGCCGAAGGCTTTGCGTCGGGCCACATCATTGGCGCCAAGAACCTGCCGCTGGCCGATCTGGAGGCCAAGCTGCCTGGTGCCGTCAAGAACAAGGCCGCCCAGGTGATCATGGTCTGTGCAAACGGCGCCTCTGCCAACAAGGGTGTGGCCATCGCCAAAAAGCTGGGTTACGACAACGCGCAATCCCTGACCGGCGGCATGGGTGCCTGGCGCGCGGCCAACCTGCCCGTGGAAAAAACCTGATCATTCCGGCTTCGTTTTTATCCGGTTGACAGGAACTGCACATGGCCAAAGTCAAGATGTTCACCAGCGCGTACTGCCCCTATTGCAGCCGGGCCCGCGCCTTGCTGGATCGGCGGGGCGTGGTGGATGTGGAAGAGGTTTTTGTCGATGGCAAGCCCGAGCTGCGCGCCCAGATGACCCAGCTGACGGGGCGCACGAGCGTGCCCCAGATCTTCATTGGCGACACCCACGTGGGCGGCTGCGACGATCTGCACGCACTGGATGGCCGCGGTGGCCTGGTGCCGATGCTGCAGGCCTGAGCGCCTGTGTAGCGCCTTGCCGGGCTGACATAATCAGCCCAGCGCCCGCCGCAGGGACTCGTTCCCCCGGCGGGTTTGTTTTTTCTATCCCCGATCCATTCGAGACATCACCATGGCAGAAAACCAGGACCCCATCTTCCAGATTCAACGCGTGTACCTCAAGGAAGCGTCGCTGGAGCAGCCCAATTCCCCGGCCATCCTGCTTGAGCAGGAGCAGCCCACGGTGGACATCCAGCTCGGCGTGGAAGCCAGCCCGGTGGCCGACGGCGTGTACGAAGTCTGCGTGACCGCCACGGTGACGACCAAGATCAAGGACAAGACGGTGTTTCTGGTGGAGGCCAAGCAGGCCGGCATCTTCGAGATCCGCAACCTGCCGCAGGACCAGATGGGCCCGATCATGGGCATCGCGTGCCCGCAGATCGTCTACCCCTACCTGCGCAGCAACGTGGCCGATATCGTTCAGCGCGGTGGCTTTCCGCCGGTGCACCTCGCGGAAATCAACTTCCAGGCCATGTACGAGCAGCAACAGGCCCAGGCCGGCGAAGACGCCCCGCGCATCGTCACGCAGTAAGCCGTCCTGCTGAGGACCGATGAACATCGTTGTGCTTGGAGCGGGCGCCTGGGGCACTGCGCTGGCCATCGGCGCTGCGTCGCAAGACGGCCAATTTCGCCAGGTCACGCTGTGGGCGCGAGACGCCCAACAAGCGGCCGAGATGCGCGAGCAGCGCGAAAACCGGCGTTACTTGCCCGGTGTGGAGCTGCCGCCCACCGTGTCGATTGACTGCGACCCGCTGGATGCCGCTTGTTCTGACGGGGTGCTGGCAAAGGCGGACCTCGTCATCATCGGCACCCCCATGGCGGGCTTGCGCGGCATGCTGGCGTTGCTGGCGGCACATCCTGCGCCGGTGGCGTGGCTCTGCAAGGGCTTTGAGGCGTCTGTGCTCGGTGACCTGAACAGTGTTGGCTGGCTGGGCCACGAGATTCGTGCACAGGTGGCGCCACGCCTCAAGGCGGGCGTGCTCAGCGGTCCGAGCTTTGCACAGGAAGTCGCGCGAGGCCAGCCCACGGCGCTGGTGGCTGCCAGTGAACATGCCAGCGTGCGCGACGTGCTCGTGGCCGCCTTCCATGGCCCCGCGTTGCGGGTGTACGCCAACGACGACATCGTCGGCGTGGAAGTGGGTGGCGCCGTCAAAAACGTGCTGGCCATTGCCACCGGCCTGTGCGATGGCCTCGATCTGGGTTTGAATGCCCGCGCGGCTTTGGTCACGCGGGGACTGGCTGAAATGACACGGCTGGGGCTTGCGCTGGGTGCACGCGCCGAGACCTTCATGGGGCTGTCTGGTCTGGGCGACCTGGTGCTCACAGCCACCGGCGACCTGTCGCGCAACCGCCGCGTGGGGCAGTTGCTGTCTCAAGGCATGACGCTGCAACAGGCGCTGGATTCGCTGGGCCACGTGGCCGAGGGCGTGTACAGCGCCCGCACGGTGGTGCAACGCGCCCGCTTGCTGGGTGTGGACATGCCGATCAGTGAAGCGGTGGTGGCTCTGCTCGAAGGCCGTCTTCGCCCCGCTCAGGCGGTGGCCGCGCTCATGGGGCGCGACCCCAAGGAAGAGGGCCTGTAGTCAGGTCTCCACTGGGGCGCAGCCGGCCAGGTTGAACACCCGTTCGGCAGAAGCCGGGTGGCGAGCGAGCGCTGCGGCGGGACGTCGTGGCCGGCGCACCAGTTCGCCGCCGCAGTTGGGGCAGGTGTGATTCAGCCGCTGGTCTGCACAGTCGCTGCAGAACGTGCACTCGAACGTGCAGATGCGCGCTTCGGTGCTTTCGTTGGGCAGATCCCGGTTGCAACACTCGCAGTTGGGACGCAGTTGCAACATGGATGCCTCCCGGGATCAGATTTCGAAGTTGTCAATCAGGCGCGTCTTGCCCAGGCGCGCAGCGCCCAGCACCACGAGCGGATCGCCCGCCTGGGGTGTTTGCAGATCGGTGCGACGGCGCACGGTGAGGTAGTCCGGCTGCCAGCCTCGCGCGGAGAGCGCCTTCATGGCACGGTCTTCCAGCGCGGGCAGGTGGCGTGTGAGGCTATCGGCAGCGGCCAGTGCGTCGCGCCCGAGTGCGCGCAGTGCCAGTGAGAGTTGCACCGCCTCGGCGCGCTCTGTGTCGCTCAGGTAGCTGTTGCGCGAGCTCAGGGCCAGTCCGTCGGCCGCTCGCTGCGTGGGCACGCTCACGATGCCGATGGGCAGCGCAAACTGCTGCACCATGCGCCGGATCACCATCTGCTGCTGGTAGTCCTTCTGCCCGAACACCGCATGGCGCGGTCCCTTGGCCTCGGTCAGCACGCACTGGAAAAGCTTCATCACCACGGTACAGACGCCGGTGAAGAAGCCCGGGCGGAAATGCCCTTCAAGGATGTCGGCCAGTTCACTGGGGGGCTGCACCTTGAAGCCCTGAGGCTCGGGATACAGCTCTTTCTCCGACGGCGCGAAAACCACGTCGCAACCCGCGGCGGCGAGTTGGTCGCAGTCGGCTTGCAGGGTTCGGGGGTAGGTGTCGAAGTCTTCGTGGGGAGCGAACTGCAGCCGGTTGACGAAGATGCTGGCGATGGTGACGTCACCCAGTGGTTTCGCGGCGCGCACCAGATCGAGGTGGCCGTCGTGCAGGTTGCCCATGGTGGGCACCAGGGTGGGCGCGTTGAAGGGCTTGAGTGTGTCGCGCAGCGCTTCGATGGTGTGGACGATTTTCATGAGGACCGGGCTTGTTCTTGAACGCAGGTGGTTCACCAGGCGTGCAGGCTGTCGTCGGGAAAGCTGCCGTCCTTGACGGCGCTCACATAGGCGGCCATGGCATCGCGCACGCTGCTGGCGCCTTCCATGAAGTTGCGAACAAACTTCGGGTTCTTGCCCAGGTTGACCCCCAACATGTCGTGCATCACCAGCACCTGACCGGCTGTGCCTTTGCCGGCGCCGATGCCGATCGTGTGGCAGTGCGGCAGTTGCTGGGTGATCTCGGCCGACAGGGCTGCGGGCACCATTTCGAGCACCAGCATGGTGGCGCCGGCGTCTTGCAGTTCGAGCGCATGGCGCTTGAGCGTGAGCGCTGCCGCGTCGCCGCGGCCTTGCACGCGGTAGCCGCCCAGGGCGTGCACCGTTTGCGGCGTGAGTCCCAGGTGGGCGCACACGGGAATGCCACGCTCGACGAGGAAGCGCACGGTGTCGGCCGTCCATCCGCCGCCTTCGAGCTTGACCATGTGGGCGCCCGCGTGCACCAGCTGGGCTGCGCTTCGCATCGCCTGCTCTCGGGATTCGTGGTAGCTGCCAAAGGGCAGATCGCCCAGCAGCCACGCGGTGCCTTGCACCCGACGCAGACCGCGTGCCACGCTTTCCACGTGGTAGGCCATGGTCTCCAGCGTCACACCCGCCGTGCTGGCCAGGCCCTGGCACACCATGCCCAGCGAATCGCCCACGAGGATGCACTCCACACCAGCGGCATCGGCCACGGCGGCAAAGGTGGCGTCGTAAGCGGTGAGCATGGTGATCTTCTCGCCGCGCTCGCGCATTTCACTCAGGCGCGGCAAGCTCACGGGCTTGCGCTGCGGCAGCGGCGATGCCGCTGGCAATGTGCCATAGGGGGTGGCCATGGGCGCAGAGGTGGTGGGGGTGCTCATGTGGGAATCCCGCAGGGTTGGGGGGTGGGTGAGAATCGGGGACTATAGTCCAAACCGCTATGCTTGCGCCCCATGAAACACCTCTCTGAATTCACCCTGGCCGACGTGCAGGAACTGGCCCGGCGCGATGTAGCGCAGGCGCTGGCCGAAGACGTGGGCGGCGGCGATCTGACCGCCGCGCTGGTGGATGCCGAGCGCCCTGCGAGCGCGCGCATTCTCGCGCGCGAAGCCGCGCTGATCTGTGGCACGCCATGGGTGGAAGCGGCCGTGCACGCGATGGACCCAGAAGCCCGGTTGACCTGGCACATCGGTGAGGGCCAGCGCTGCACCGCCGACCAGACCGTGCTCACCATCGAAGGCCGGGCGCAACCGCTGCTCACCGCGGAGCGCACAGCGTTGAATTTTTTGCAACTGCTCACGGCCGTGGCCACCAAGACAGCGACCTTCGTCGATGCGGTGGTCGGCACGCGCGCGCAGATCGTGGACACGCGCAAGACGCTGCCCGGTCTGCGCTTGGCGCAGAAGTACGCGGTGAAGACCGGCGGTGGCGTGAACCACCGCATTGGTCTTTATGACGCCGTGCTGATCAAGGAAAACCACATCGCGGCCGCTGGCGGCGTGGCCCAGGTGCTGCAACGCGTGCGCGACACCGCGCCCCAGGCGCGCTTCGTGGAGATCGAGGTGGAAACGCTGGCGCAGCTCGATGAGGCGCTGGCCTGCGGCGCCACCATGGTGCTGCTCGACAACATGGACATCCCCACGCTCCACGCCGCCGTGCAGCGCAATGCCGGGCGCGCCGTGCTCGAAATTTCCGGTGGTGTGAACCTGGACACGGTGCGAAGCCTTGCAGAAACCGGGGTTGACCGCATCTCCATCGGCGGCCTGACCAAAGACGTCAAGGCCACCGACTTCTCCATGCGATTCCAGGCGCTTTGAAGCGCTGGAACATCAAGATTGACCGACATGAACACCCCCGACTCCAGCGGCGTCATCGACGTGGAATACGAGCAGCCGGCGTGCCCGACCCAGCATGCCTGGGCGCGCGTGCCGGTCGAGCCCGGTCCCAAGCAGCGCGCGGCGCTCAAGGAGCGCATTCGCCAGCTGCTCAAGGAGCGCAACGCGGTGATGGTGTCGCATTACTACGTGCACCCTGACCTTCAAGACCTGGCCATTGAAACCGGTGGCATCGTCAGCGACTCGCTGGAGATGGCCCGCTTTGGCCGCGACCATGCCGCCACCACGCTGGTGGTGTCGGGTGTGCGCTTCATGGGCGAGACCGCCAAGATTCTGAGCCCGGAGAAAACCGTGCTCATGCCCGACCTGGATGCCAACTGCTCGCTGGACCTGGGCTGCCCGATCGACGAATTCAGCGCCTTCTGTGACGCCCACCCGGACCGCACTGTGGTGGTGTATGCCAACACCAGCGCGGCCGTGAAGGCACGGGCAGACTGGCTGGTCACGTCCAGCTGTGCGCTGGACATCGTGAGCGCGCTCAAGGACAAGGGCCACAAGATTCTGTGGGCGCCCGACAAGCACCTGGGCGCCTACATTCAGCGCGAGACGGGTGCAGACATGGTGATGTGGACCGGCTCGTGCATCGTGCACGACGAGTTCAAGGCCTTCGAGCTCGAAGCCCTGAAGAAGGCCCATCCGCTGGCCAAGGTGCTCGTGCACCCTGAAAGCCCGGCCGACGTGATTGCGCTGGCGGATGCCGTGGGCTCGACTTCGGCCATCCTGAAGGCCGCGCGCACGCTGGACGCGCCGGAGTTCATCGTCGCCACCGACAACGGCATGATGCACATGCTGCGCCAGCAGAACCCGGGCAAGCTGTTCATTGAAGCGCCGACCGCCGGCAACAGCGCCACGTGCAAGAGCTGCGCTCACTGCCCCTGGATGGCCATGAACGGCCTGGCCGGTGTGGCGCAGATTCTGGAAAAAGGGCTCAACGAAATCCACGTCGATCCGGCGCTGATTCCACGGGCGCGCCAGCCCATCGACCGCATGCTGGCCTTCACGGGTGCGCAACGCAGCGGGCAAAACCCGGGCTCGCTCGTTCCAAACATCGGCGCAGCCTGAAAAAAGGCCTCCAGTCCTGCGCTGGCGTGCGCTATCGGGTCGGGGGCACGAGGACCGTGGGTCTCGCCTCGGGCAGCAGCCCGGGGTAGTCGCGGCTGAAGTGAAGGCCGCGGCTTTCGTGGCGCAGCATGGCCGACTGCACGATCAGGTCGGCCACCTGCACGAGGTTGCGCAGTTCCAGCAGGTCGCGTGTGACGTGGAACTGCGAGTAGAACTCCTGGATTTCTCCCTGCAACAGCGCAATGCGGTGCGCCGCACGCTCCAGCCGCTTGTTGGTGCGCACGATGCCCACGTAATCCCACATGAAGCGGCGCAGCTCGTCCCAGTTGTGCGATATCACGACGTGCTCGTCGGCGTCGGTCACGCGGCTGTCGTCCCATGGCGGGGAGTGGGGCGCCTGCGGGCTGGCGGCCTGGCGGATGGCGTTGACCGCGCCCTGTGCGAACACCATGCACTCCACCAGCGAATTGCTGGCCAGCCGATTGGCGCCGTGCAGGCCGGTGCAGGTGGTTTCGCCCACCGCGTACAGGCCGGCCACGTCGGTGCGCCCGGCCAGGTCGGTGACGACGCCGCCACAGGTGTAGTGCGCCGCCGGCACCACGGGAATGGGCTCGCGGGTGATGTCGATGCCCAGCTCTGCACAGCGGGCCAGGATGTTGGGGAAGTGCGCCTGCAGGAACTCGGGCGGTTGGTGCGAGATGTCCAGGTGCACGCAGTCCAGGCCATGTTTCTTCATCTCGAAGTCGATGGCGCGCGCCACCACGTCGCGCGGCGCGAGCTCCGCACGCGGGTCGTGGTCGGGCATGAAGCGGTGGCTGCCCAGGTGCGGCGGCAGCTTGAGGTGGCCACCCTCGCCACGCACGGCTTCGGTAATCAGGAAACTCTTGGCGTGCGGGTGGTAGAGGCACGTCGGATGGAACTGGATGAACTCCATGTTGCCGACCCGGCAGCCCGCGCGCCAGGCAGCGGCGATGCCGTCGCCCGTGGCAGTGTCGGGGTTGGTGGTGTACAGGTACACCTTGCCTGCGCCGCCCGTGGCCAGCACGGTGTGGGTCGCGTTGAAGGTCAGTACTTCGTCGCGTTCGGTATCGAGCACGTAGGCGCCCGAGCAGCGGGGCTGGGCGGACGCGTCGCCGCTCTGGCGGTCGGTGATGAGGTTCACCAGCATGTGGTGTTCGAACAGCGCGATCTCGGGCGTGGCGCGCACGCGCTCGATCAGTGTGGCCTGCACCGCAGCGCCTGTGGCGTCGGCGGCGTGCACGATGCGGCGGTGGCTGTGGCCCCCTTCGCGCGTGAGGTGCAGCTCGCCGCCTTCCTGTGAAAAAGGCACGCCGAGTTCCTGCAGCCACGCGATGGCGGCAGGCGCGTTTTCCACCGTGAACTGGGTGGCTTCGAGATCGCACAGGCCAGCCCCAGCCACCAGCGTGTCTTCCACGTGAGAGGCCACGCTGTCGCCTTCGGCCAGCACGGCCGCAATGCCGCCCTGCGCCCAGTTGCTTGAGCCATCGGCCAGGGCCCGTTTGGTGATGACCGCCACCCGGTGGGTGCGGGCCAGGTGCAGCGCGGCGGTGAGCCCGGCCAGGCCGCTGCCGATGATGAGAACGTCAAAGCGGTGCGAAGCGGTCATGGTGTGGCGGTGCGAAGGGGCCCGCGCGGGGCCTTCAGGCTGGCGTGTAGGCCAGGCGGACGTAAATGGGGGCGAAGGCTTCTGCCTGGGTCAGCTCGATGAGCGTTTCCTTGGCGAGTTCGAGCATGGCGATGAAGGTGACGACCAGCACCGGCGATCCTTGCGTGGGGTCGAACAGGTCACCGAATTCGACGAACTTGCGGCCTTGCAGATGGCGCAGCACGATGCTCATGTGTTCGCGCACCGAGAGCTCCTCGCGGCTGATCTTGTGGTGCTGCACGAGCTTGGCTCGCTTGAGGATGTCGCGCCACGCGCTTTGCAGGTCGATGGCGCTCACGTCGGGAAAGCGTGGCGCGATCGCCTGTTCCACATAGACCTGGGCGCGCAGGAAGTCGCGCCCGTATTGCGGGCAGTCGGCCAGGCGGTGCGCGGCCAGCTTCATCTGCTCGTATTCCAGCAGGCGGCGCACCAGCTCGGCGCGGGGATCTTCGGCTTCTTCGCCTTCGGCCGTTTTCTTCGGTGGCAGCAGCATGCGCGACTTGATCTCGATCAGCATCGCGGCCATCAGCAGGTATTCGGCGGCGAGTTCGAGGTTGCTGGCGCGGATTTCGTCGACGTACGTGAGGTACTGGCGCGTGACCGCCGCCATGGGGATGTCGAGGATGTTGAAGTTCTGCTTGCGGATCAGGTAGAGCAACAGATCCAGCGGGCCTTCGAAAGCTTCCAGGAAGATTTGCAGCGCATCGGGCGGGATGTACAGGTCGCGCGGCATGGCGAACAGCGGTTCGCCGTAGAGCCTGGCCAGGGCCACATGGTCCACCACCGAGGGCAGGACGTCTTCCAGGCCCTGCGGGGCCTCGTTGAGCGTGTGCGGATCGCTCATGCCCGGCCGATCAGGTGTGGTCGGAGCCGGTCTGGTAGACGTAGGGCTTCTGGGGCACGCGGGCGGCTTCGGCCTTGGCCTGGAATTCACGGTCGATCTGCTTGTCCCAGAGCAGGGCGCGGCCCTGGCGCTGCGACTGTTCCAGCCCGGGCTTGCCGGCCTTGAGCTGTTCGATGAACTGCGTCGTGTCGGAGGTGTAGTCGGGGCGGCGGAAGAAGGACATGGTGGGCTTGCTCGGTGCGCAGGGGGAAAGAGCGCGATTTTACCGGGCCGCCCTGTTCTGCGCCGTCAGGTCGCCCGGGGCCTCACTGGCAGGTGTTCAGGTGCTGCGCAAAACCCGAGCGCTCGATCAACGAGCGGGGCTGGGCATGCAGGCCCACCATGCCCAGATGCCCGCCGCGTTTGTGCACTGCCTTGTGCAGCTGCTCCAGGGCGTCCAGCCCGGTGGTGTCCAGCGAGATCATGTGGCTGGCGTCGAGCATCACGTTGAGGGGCTTGGATGAGCGCTCCACGTCGGCGACGATGGGGTCGATCTTGGCCACGGCGCCAAAGAACAGCGAGCCGTACAAGCGGTAGGTGACCTGCTGCTCGGTGCGCGCCACCGGCTCGGCACGAAAGATGTCGCTCTGGCGCCGCACAAACAGCACCACCGCCAGCACGAGGCCCAGTTCCACCGCGACGGTGAGGTCAAAAATGATGGTGACGAAGAAGGTGGACAGCATCATCAACCGGTAGTGGTTGCTGAACTGCCGCAGGCGCCCGAATTCGCGCCATTCGCCCATGTTCCAGGCCACAAACAGCAGCACGCCGGCCAGCACGGCGAGCGGAATGTGAAAGGCCAGCGGTGCGGCGAGTAGCACCACGGCTGCCAGCGTGAGCGCATGCACCATGCCCGCCACGGGAGAGGCCGCGCCAGAGCGGATGTTGGTGACGGTGCGCGCGATGGTGCCGGTGGCGGGCATGCCGCCGAAGAAAGGCACCACGGTGTTGGCAATGCCTTGCGCCATCAGCTCCTGGTTGGGGTCGTGCTTGGGCGCATCGCCCAGCTGGTCGGCCACGCGCGCGCACAGCAATGATTCAATGGCGCCCAGCAGCGCAATCGTGAGCGTGGGCGTGACCAGCAGGCGCACGGTTTCCCAGGAAAAGTCGGGCAGCTCGAACACCGGCAGGCCTTGCGGAATGCCGCCAAATCGTGTGCCGATGGTTTCCACCGGCAGGCCCAGCGCCCAGGCCAGCAAGGTGAGCGTGACCAGCGCCACCACCGGGCCAGGCAGGCGCGAAGTGGCGCTGAGGGCGCTGACCCGGTCCAGCGCGGCAATCTGCTTGCGAAACTGCGAGTCCACCGCCCACAGGCGGGGCCACACGAACAACCCGAGCACACACAGCCCGCCCAGGCCCAGTGCAAACGGGTTGACGCTGCCGATGTTCTGCGCCAACGCATTCATCTGGCCGAAGAAGCTGCCGGGCATTTTGGCGATTTCCAGGCCCAGCAGGTCGCGCACCTGCGACATCGCGATCAGCACGGCAATGCCGTTGGTGAAGCCGATCACCACACTCACCGGCACGTACCGCACCAGCGTGCCCAGGCGAAAGAGGCCCAGCAAAAACAGCAGCACGCCCGCGCTGGCGGTGGCAATCAGCAGGTTGGCCACACCGTAGCGTTCCACGATGCCGTAGACGATGACGATGAAGGCGCCGGCGGGGCCACCGATCTGCATCGATGTGCCGCCCAGCGCAGAGATCAGGAAGCCGGCGATGATGGCGGTCCACAGGCCGGCCTCGGGCTTGAGGCCGCTGGCGATGGCAAATGCCATGGCCAGGGGCAGCGCCACGATGCCCACCGTGGCGCCGGCGCCCACATCGCGCGCGAGCTTGTCCCGGTTGTATCCCCGCAGGTCCTGCAGCAGGCGAGGGCGAAACGAAGCCACGGGAGGCAGACCTTGGAACATGGGTCGATGTTACCTTTGGCAACCGCTCGTGGGTCGGCCAGCCGTGCAGCACAGAGGCGCGGGTTTAGACTGGCCTTTTGGTGCGAGACAAGGGACCGACATGCAGCAATCAATGGGCAAGGTGTGGCGCAGCGCCAGGGTCGCCGTGGCCCTGACGGCACTGGTGGGACTGCTGAGCGCCTGCGATCCGCAGAACATCAGCGAGCTGGAAGAGGGCGTGTCCACCGAGGCGGACGTGCGCGAGCGCTTTGGTGTGCCCGAGGCGGTGTGGGAGGGCGAGGACGGTGCGCAGATCTACGAGTACAACCGCCAGCCCGCAGGCCACACCAACTACATGATCACCATCGGCGCGGACGGCAAGATGAGTTCGCTGCGCCAGGTGCTCACCCCACGCACCTTCGCGCAGGTGACGCCGGGCATGCCGATGGAAGCAGTGCGCCGCATGCTCGGCAAGCCGATGAAGATCACCCAATACGCCCTCAAGCGCGAGACGCACTACGACTGGCGTTACTTCGAGAGCCCGGGCGTGGGCGAGTCCCAGGTGTTCACGGTGGTGTTCGACGCCGACCTCAAGGTGGTCCGCACGATGTCGGTGCGCGACCCTGACCTCGACAGGAACCGTTGACCGGGCGGTGGCTTCAGGCAGCTCGCAGCCGCTGCCAGTCGTCCAGCGCGGGGCGCATCACCAGCAGCAACAGCATGAGTGCCAGTGGCACGGTGCTGATGAACCCGAGGTACTTGAAGCCCAGCGCGCCCGCCAGCCCGCCAAAGAAGAAGCAGGTGATCAGCTGGCCATGCACCCGCAAGCGGCCCCGGTCGGCTTGCACCGGCTCGGCGCCGGGCTGGCGGTTGACGTACAGCAGCTTGCCCAGCTCGATGCCCAGGTCGGTCACGAGGCCCGTGATGTGGGTGGTGCGGATGGTGGCGTGCGAGATCTTGGTGATCACGGCGTTCTGCAGGCCCATGATGAAACACAGCAGCACCACCGTGAGGGGCAGGAACACCGGCGTCATGAAGCCCATGGCCGCGCCGAACAGGCCAAAGACGAGCAGCGCGGCGGCCTCAAGAATCAGCGGCAGGCCGTAGGCGCTGCGCAGCTGGTGGCGCATGCCCCAGTTGACCAGCCAGGCGGTGGTCATGGCGCCCAGCAGAAAGGCGAGCACCGCACCCGCGCCGGCCAGGGCCAGCGTGAGCTCGCCCAACACGAGGTGATCGGCCACCGACGACACCATGCCGGTCATGTGCGAGGTGTACTGGCCCACCGCCAGAAACCCACCCGCGTTGGCCGCACCGGCCACGAAGGCCAGCACCGAGCCGAGCTTCAGGTCGGTCTGCGGCGTGCGCTGCAGACTGGTGAAGCCGCGGATCGGTTCAAACAAGGTGGGCCGTTCAGCGCACCCGCATGCCCGGGGTTGCGCCCGGCCATGGGTTGAGGATGTGGATGCCGGGCGCGGCCTTCTCGTCGGCGTGGCTGGCGGCCAGCACCATGCCTTCGCTCACGCCGAACTTCATCTTGCGCGGTGCCAGGTTGGCCACCATCACCGTGAGCTTGCCCACCAGTTCTTCGGGCTTGTAGGCGCTGGCAATGCCGCTGAAGACGTTGCGTGTTTGGCCTTCGCCCACGTCAAGCGTGAGGCGCAGCAGCTTGGTCGACCCTTCCACCGCTTCGCAGTTGACGATCTGCGCGATGCGCAGGTCGATCTTGGCGAAGTCGTCGATGGAGATCGTGTCGGCGATGGGTTCGCCGCCGGGCACGGTCTTGGGCGCCTCGGGCTGTGGCGGCGGCTCGAACAGCGCGTCGAGCTGCTTCACGTCCACGCGTTGCATGAGGTGCTGGTAGGCGTTGATGGCGTGGCCGGCGCCCAGCAGGCGTGTGGCGTCGGTCCATTGCAGCGGCTGGACTTGAAGGAAGGCTTCGACCTGCGTGGCGAGCGCAGGCAACACCGGTTTGAGGTAGAGCGACAGCAGGCGGAAGGCCTCGATGCAGGTGCTGCACACGTCGTGCAGGCGGGCATCCTGCCCTTCCTGTTTGGCGAGTTCCCAGGGCTTGTTCTGGTCGACGTAGGCGTTGACCTGATCGGCCAGCGCCATGACCTCGCGCAGCGCCTTGCCGTATTCGCGCGTGTCGAACAGCGCGGCCACGGCGTCTGCGCGCGCCTGCAGTGCCTGCAGGAGCGCGGCGCCGTCGGCCGAGGCCGTGCCGAGCTTGCCGTCAAACCGCTTGGCAATGAAACCTGCGGCGCGGCTGGCGATGTTGATGAACTTGCCGATGAGGTCGCTGTTGACCCGCAGCATGAAGTCTTCGGGGTTGAAGTCGATGTCTTCGTTGCGCGCTGAGAGCTTGGCCGCGAGGTAGTAGCGCAGCCACTCGGGGTTCATGCCCAGCTTCAGGTACTTGAGCGGGTCCAGCCCGGTGCCGCGGCTCTTGCTCATCTTCTCGCCGTTGTTCACCGTGAGGAAGCCGTGCACGAACACCGCGTTGGGCGTCTTGCGTCCGCTGAAATGCAGCATGGCCGGCCAGAACAGCGTATGGAACGTGATGATGTCTTTGCCGATGAAGTGGTACTGCTCGGTGGTCGGGTCGGCCATGAAGGCGGTGTAGTCGATGCCCTGCTTGCCCAGCCAGTTCTTGAGCGAGGCCAGGTAGCCCACCGGCGCGTCCAGCCACACATAGAAGTACTTGCCTGGCGCGTCGGGGATTTCGATGCCGAAGTAGGGCGCGTCGCGCGAGATGTCCCAGTCGCCCAGCTTGGTCTGGCCGGTGTCGTCGGGCGCGATCCACTCGCTGATCTTGTTGAGCACCTCGGGCTGCACGGCGCCGCTGGTGGTCCATTGCTTGAGGAAATCCAGGCTGCGCGGGTCGGACAGCTTGAAGAAGAAGTGCTCGGAGTTCTTCAGCACCGGCTGCGCGCCCGAGAGGGCAGAGTAGGGCTTGATCAGGTCGGTGGGGCTGTAGACCTTGCCGCACACCTCGCAGTTGTCGCCGTACTGGTCCTTGGCGTGGCAGTTGGGGCACTCGCCCTTGATGAAGCGGTCGGGCAGGAACATGTTCTTCTCGGGATCGAAGAACTGTTCGATGGTGCGGGTCTCGATCAGGCCATTGGCCTTGAGGTCCTTGTAGATCTGTTGCGCGAGTTCGTGGTTTTCGGGCGCGTCCGTGCTGTGCCAGTTGTCAAAGCCGATGTGAAAGCCATCCAGGTACGGCTTGCGGCCTGCAGCGATGTCGGCCACGAACTGCTGGGGCGTCTTGCCCGCCTTGTCGGCCGCAATCATGATCGGCGCGCCGTGGGCATCGTCGGCGCAGACGAAGTGCACTTCATGACCCTGCATGCGCTGGAAGCGCACCCAGATGTCGGCCTGGATGTATTCCATGATGTGGCCGATGTGGAAATGGCCGTTGGCGTACGGCAGGGCGGTGGTGACGAACAGGCGTCGCTGGCTCATGGGGAAGGGCTTTCTGTCGGGGAACCCGCGATTTTACGGGCCGATGACCTCATGGCGCCTGTGTGTATGACCCGCGGTCGGGCAGGACGTTAGACTTCCGCACCTTCGGACGCCCCTCAAAACACCGATACCCCCACCCCCTCTGGAGACCGTTTCCCATGGCCGTTGATTCCCAGGCGCTGCTGACCGCGCTGCAAGCTGTGACCGACCCGAACACCGGCAAGGACTTTGTGAGCACCAAGGCCCTGAAAAACCTGCAGGTGGCTGAGGGTGACGTGTCGTTTGACGTGGAAATGGGCTACCCGGCCAAGAGCCAGCTGCCGTCGCTGCGCCGCGCGCTGATTGGCGCTGCCAAGGCGGTGGCGGGCGTGGACAACGTGTCGGTGAACATGACGACCAAGATCACCGCGCACGCCGTGCAGCGCGGTGTGCAGCTCATGCCCAACGTGAAGAACATCATTGCCGTGGCTTCGGGCAAGGGCGGTGTGGGCAAGAGCACCACCGCCGTGAACCTCGCGCTGGCGCTGTCGGCTGAGGGTGCCAAGGTCGGCATTCTGGATGCCGACATCTACGGCCCCAGCCAGCCCATGATGATGGGCGTGGAAGGCCGGCCGGAGAGTTCGGACGGCAAGACCATGGACCCGCTGGAAAACTACGGCGTGCAGGTCATTTCGATTGGTTTCCTCATCGACCGCGACGAAGCCATGATCTGGCGCGGCCCGATGGCCACCCAGGCGCTGGAGCAGCTGCTGCGCCAGACCAACTGGACGGACCTGGACTACCTGATCGTCGACATGCCACCGGGCACGGGCGACATCCAGCTCACGCTGAGCCAGCGTGTGCCGCTGACGGGCGCGGTGATCGTGACCACGCCGCAGGACATTGCGCTGCTCGACGCGCGCAAGGGCATCAAGATGTTCGAGAAAGTGGGCGTGCCCATTCTGGGCATCGTGGAAAACATGGCCGTGCACGTGTGCGAGAAGTGCGGCCACGTGGAGCACATCTTTGGCGCCGACGGTGGCAAGAACATGGCCGCTGAATACGGCATGGACTACCTGGGCGCGCTGCCGCTGAACATGAGCATCCGCGTGCAGGCCGACAGCGGCATGCCCACCGTGGTGGCAGACCCCGAAGGCGAAATCGCCAACCTCTACAAGGGCGTGGCGCGTCAGGTGGCGATCAAGATCGCGGCCAAGGCGAAAGACTTCTCCAGCAAGTTTCCTTCGATCAAGATTTCGAAGGACACCTGAGTTCCTTGAGGCCCTCCATGGAACGGCTGCGCGCCATCGGAAGGTCTCGCCATCCGGGGACTGCGCGGCGCGTCGGGCGGGCCATGGTGTTGACCAGCGTGCTCGGGCTGCTGCAGGCTTGTGTGTACGTGCCCCGCACCACCGCGTTTTACGACGCCGACTGCCAGGTGTCGGCCCGGCGCATGGATCTGGAACCGCTGCAGCTGGCGTCCATCCAGCATTGCGGCAATGAGGGCTGCGTGGTGCTGCTGGTCGCGGCGGGCGCCACCGCTGCCGCCAGCGCCATCGTGTCGGGCAGCATCGTCATCGTCGGCAACGTGGCTTACTGGTTCGAGAAACAGGGCCGTTGCCGGAGGGAGTCGCCCTGAGCGGGCAGCGGCAGGCCTGGCTCAGGCGCTCTCGCGCTCGCGCAGCCGGAAGCGCTGGATCTTCCCCGTCGCCGTCTTGGGCAGCTCGGGCAGAAATTCGATGAACCGCGGGTACTTGTAGGGCGCGAGCTTCTCCTTCACGAAAGCCTGCAGCTCGGCTTCGGTGGCCACGGCGCCAGCCTTGAGCACCACGAAAGCCTTGGTCTTGGTCAGGCCATCGGCGTCCACTTTCCCGATCACGGCGGCTTCGAGCACGGCGGGGTGCTGCACCAGCGTGGCTTCCACTTCGAACGGGCTCACATAGATGCCGCTGACCTTGAGCATGTCGTCGTTGCGCCCGGCGTAGGTGCAGTAGCCGTCGGTGTCCCTGGTGTACTTGTCGCCCGCCTTGGTCCAGCCGCCCTGGAAGGTGTCGCGGCTCTTGGTGCGGTTGTTCCAGTACATCAGCGCGGCGCTGGGGCCCCTGATGTAGAGGTCGCCGATCTCGCCGTCGGGCACGGGCTGGCCATCTTCGCCGCGCAGTTCGATGTCGTAGCCCGGCACCGGCTTGCCGGTGGTGCCGTAGCGCACGTCGCCCGGCCGGTTGGAGAGGAAGACGTGCAGCATCTCGGTGCTGCCGATGCCGTCGATGATTTCGACGCCGAAATGCTGGGTCCAGCGTTGCCCGATGTCTTGCGGCAGGGCTTCGCCCGCCGACGAGCACAGGCGCAAAGCCACGTCGCTTTTCTTCGGCAGGTCGGGGCTGGCGAGCATGCCGCCGTAGCCGGTGGGGGCGCCGTAGAACACGGTGGGCTTGTGGTCGGTGAAGCGCTTGAAGCAGGCTTGTGGCGTGGCGCGTTCGGCCATCAACAAGACGGAGGCGCCCACCGAAAGCGGGAATGTCAGCGCATTGCCCAGGCCGTAGGCAAAGAAGAGCTTGGCGGCGGAGAACACGGTGTCGTTTTCGCGCAGGTCCAGCACGCCCTTGCCATAGAGCTCTGCGGTCCAGTAGAGGTTGGCCTGCGTGTGCACCGCGCCTTTGGGCGCGCCGGTGGAGCCGGACGAATACAGCCAGAACGCCGGTTCGTCGCCGTGGGTGTCGGCCGCGTCGGCGACGGCTGCGTGGCTGGCCACCAGCGTACTGAAGTGGTGCAAGCCGGCGGGCAGGGCTTCGGTGGCGCGTGAGACCACCAGGTGCTTCACTTCGTTGGGTTGTGCCGCCAGCGCCGTTTGCAGCGTGGGCAGCAGCGCGGCCGACACCAGCGCGGCCTGCGCGCGGCTGTTGGACAGCATGTAGGCGTAGTCCTGGGCGGTCAGCAGCGTGTTCACCGCCACCGGCACCACGCCGGCGTGCAGCGCACCCAGGAAGGCCACCACCCAGTCGCTGCTGTCGTGCATGAGCAGCAGCACGCGTTCTTCGCGGCGCAGACCGAGCGCGCTCAGCGCGCTGGAAAAGCGGCGCACCTGCTCGGCCAGCTCGCCGTAGGTGAGCGTGCCCTGGTCGTCGATCAAGGCCGTTTTGCTGGCGCGGCCCGTGTTCAACGCCAGCAGGTGCCGCGCAAAGTTGAAACGCTCGGGGGGCGGTGCGACGGGGGTGGTCATGGGTGTGTCTCCTCTTGGGGTCGCAGTGGAAAGCTCAGTATTTCAGGGGAGCCGCCGAGGCCGCCAAGGCGTCCAGCGCGGCGCTGCTGGCCTGCACCGCGCTGCGGCGGTGGTAGAAGCCCAGCGCACGCAGGCCGCCCAGTTCTTCGCCACCGCCCGCGCGACCCGGGCCGCCGTGCAGCGACATGGGCATCACGTTGCCATGGCCGGTCTGGCTGGCGGCCACGTCGGGCGAGATCGCGTGCACGCGGCCATGCGACGAGCCGAGTTCGAGCGCGGCGCTGGCGGTGAAGGCTGGGTCGGCGCTGTAGACCGAGCACACCAGCGAGCCTTCGCCGCGGCGAATGAGTTCAAAGGCCTGCTCGATGTTGTCGTAGGCCATGAGCGTGGCCACCGGTCCGAACACCTCGACCTCGTGCAGAACGCGCGCCTTGGCGGGCTCGCGCGAACCCAGCAGCACGGGCGCCACGCAGGCGGCAATGGCCGCATCGGCTTCCACCAGCGGGGCGTTGCCGCCATCAAACAGCACTTCGGCCTCGGTGCGCAGCTGGGCAATGCCGGCGAGCACGTTGGCTTTTTGTTCCTGGCTCACCAGCGAGCCCATGCGCACGGACTCCACGCGAGGGTTGCCGACGCTGGTCTTGCCGAGTTTGGTGGCGATGGCCTGCGCGGCGGCATCAAACAGCCCGCGCGGCACGAACACGCGGCGGATGGCGGTGCATTTCTGCCCGGCTTTCACCGTCATTTCACGCACCACCTCGCTCACCAGCAGGTTGAACGCCTCGCTGTCGGCGGTGGCGGCGGGGTCGAGCAGCGCGCTGTTGAGGCTGTCGGCTTCGATGTTGCAACGCACCGAACGCTCCGCCACGGCAGGGTGGCTGCGGATGATGCGTGCCGTGTCGGCCGAGCCGGTGAACGAGACCACGTCGAACGCTTGCAGCTGGTCCATGAGCCCGGCGGACGAACCGCAGACCACCGAGAGCGCGCCCGGCGGCAGGATGTTGGCGTCGATCACGTCTTTGACCATGCGCTGTGTGAGCCATGCTGTGGCGGTGGCGGGCTTGACGATCACCGGCACCCCCGAGAGCAGGGCCGGGGCCGCTTTTTCCCACAGGCCCCAGCTGGGAAAGTTGAACGCGTTGATGAACAGCGCCACGCCGTGCGTGGGCTGCAGCACGTGCTGCGTCTGGAACACGGGGTCTTTGCCCATGCGGATGCGCTCGCCATCAAGCAGCGCGCGCGCAGAACCCAGGGCCTCACCCTGCTTGGCGTAGTAGCCCAGGGTGAAGATGCCGCCGTCGATGTCTACCGCGGAGTCTTTGGCGGTGGTGCCCGAGTTGGCGGTGGCGATCTCGTAGTAGGCGTCGCGGTGGGCCTGCAGCACCTTGACGATGGCGGCCAGCAGGCCGGCGCGCTCACCGTAGCTCATGGCGCGCAGGGCCTGGCCGCCCTGCTCACGGGCAAACCGGAAGCCTTCGGCAAGATCCATCCCGGCGCTGCTCACTCGGGCGAGTTCGGTGCCCAGCACCGGGTCCATCAGTGGCGTGCCCGCGCCGGAACCGGTGTGCCATTGGCCGCCGAGGAAGTTGGGAAGCAGGGGGGATGAGCTCATCGGGTTGTCTCGATCGTTGTGGGACGGCCCTGCGACAGTGGTCGAGGGAGGAGAATGGCGCTATAACTGCACTATCTTGCGTTTCGCGGATTGTGCATTAAAGTGCATGTTTTGACGCTTGGCAAGCCCTTCAGGGTTTTCCTTCCCGTCCACCCACAGAAAGATCCAGACACCATGGACGTCGTCGAACCCGGCGCGATGGCCACAGGCGAGCCCAGGCAGCCCGTGGCGGAAGAGGAGCCGCGCCATCCGTTTCTGGTGGCGCTGGGCGAGCGCGTGCGCACCTTGCGCTCGCGCCGTGGCATGACGCGCAAGGCGGTCGCCATTGCCGCCGACGTGTCGGAGCGGCACCTGGCCAACCTCGAATACGGCACGGGCAATGCATCCATCCTGGTGCTCTTGCAGGTGGCCACCGCCCTGCAGTGTTCGCTGGCGGAGCTGATTGGTGACGTGAGCACCAGCTCACCGGAGTGGCTGCTGATCCGCGAGCTGCTGGAAAAGCGCAACGAAGCCGATTTGCGCCGCGCGCGCATCGCCATCGGCGGGCTGCTGGGCGGCGGTGCCCTGCCGGGCGGCGACCCGGGCCGCAAGGCACGCATTGCGCTCATTGGCCTGCGTGGCGCGGGCAAGTCCACGCTGGGCCAGCGCCTGGCCGACGACCTGGGTTTTGCCTTCATCGAGCTCAGCCGCGAGATCGAGAAGTTTGCCGGGTGCAGCATCAATGAAATCCACTCGCTGTACGGCACGCCAGCCTACCGCCGCTACGAGCGCCGTGCACTGGAAGAGGCGATCCAGATCTACCCCGAGGTGGTGATTGCCACCCCCGGCGGGCTGGTGTCGGACGCGGCCAACTTCAACCTGCTGCTGTCCCACTGCACCACCGTGTGGCTGCAGGCCGATCCCGCCGACCACATGGGCCGCGTGGCCGCGCAGGGCGACATGCGCCCCATGGCCGCCAGCCGCGAAGCCATGGAAGACCTCAAGCGCATCCTGGCGGGGCGTTCGGCTTTCTATTCGAAGGCCGACATGGCGTTCGACACCAGCGCCTACAACCTGGAAGACGCTTTTCAGGCGCTGCGGGTGCAGGTGCGCGAGGCACTGGGCTTGGTTTGAAAAAACATGCATGAAAGTGCATTGACGGCTTCGGGCTTGTGAACTATTATTCACGTCGTCAGGTTCGGGCCAGCGTTTGAGTGCAGGTCATCGGCCCTGATCCTTTCCGCAGCCCGCTGCGGTTGCCCCCGATTCCTGAGACCTGCCCGGAGACACCCCATGAGCGCCACCGCCATCGCGACACCGTCCACCGTCGACTACCGCACCGACCCCAGCCAGTACCGCCACTGGAAGCTGTCTTTTGACGGCGAGGTCGCCACGCTGGCGGTCGACATCAACGAAGACGCCGGCATCCGCCCGGGCTACAAGCTCAAGCTCAACAGCTACGACCTGGGGGTGGACATCGAGCTGCACGACGCGCTCAACCGCGTGCGCTTCGAGCACCCCGAAGTGCGCACGGTGATCGTCACCAGCGCCAAGGACCGCGTGTTCTGCTCGGGCGCCAACATCTTCATGCTGGGCTTGTCCAGCCACGCCTGGAAGGTGAACTTCTGCAAGTTCACCAACGAAACGCGCAACGGCATCGAAGACTCTTCCAGGTACAGCGGGCTGAAGTTCCTCGCCGCACTCAACGGCGCTTGCGCCGGTGGTGGCTACGAGCTGGCCCTGGCCTGCGACGAAATCGTGCTGGTGGACGACCGTTCTTCTGCCGTGTCGCTGCCCGAAGTGCCGCTGCTGGGCGTGCTGCCCGGCACCGGCGGCCTCACCCGCGTGACCGACAAGCGCCACGTGCGCCACGACTTGGCCGACATTTTCTGCACCACCAGCGAAGGGGTGCGCGGTCAGAAGGCGGTGGACTGGCGCCTGGTGGACTCGATCGCCAAGCCGCAGAAGTTTGCCGACCACGTGAAGGAGCGCGCTGCGGCGCTGGCCGCCCAGAGCGACCGCCCCGCCGGCGCCAAGGGCGTGGCCCTGCCACGCGTGGAGCGCACCGACAGCGCCGACGGCATCAGCTATGCCTATGTGAATGTCGCGATCGACCGCGCCAAGCGCAACGTCACCCTCACCGTCAAGGCGCCCACCGGCGCACAGCCCACCGACATCGCCGGCATCGAAGCCGCAGGCGCAGCCTGGTGGCCGCTGCAGATGGCGCGCGAGCTGGACGACGCCATCCTGTGCCTGCGCACCAACGAACTCGACATGGGCACCTGGCTGCTCAAGACCGAAGGCGACGCCGCGGCCGTGCTCGCCAGCGACGCGCTGATGCTGGCCCACAAAGACCACTGGCTGGTGCGCGAAACCCTGGGCCTGATGCGCCGCACCTTTGCCCGCCTGGATGTGTCTTCGCGCAGCATCTTTGCGTTGATCGAATCCGGTTCGTGCTTCGCCGGCTCACTGGCCGAGCTGGCCTTCTGCGCCGACCGCGCCTACATGCTGGCCCTGCCCGACGACGCCGATGCCGCGCCCAAGATGCAGCTGGGTGAGTTCAACTTCGGCTACCTGCCCATGGTGAATGAGCAGTCGCGCCTGCAGCGCCGCTTCTACGAAGAGACGGCGCCCATGGAAGCCGCGCGCGGCGTCATCGGCAAGGCGCTGGACGCCGACGCCGCCCTGGCCCTGGGCCTGGTGACGGCCGCGCCCGACGACATCGACTGGGCCGACGAGGTGCGCATGGCGCTCGAAGAGCGCGCGTCCATGTCGCCCGATGCGCTCACCGGCCTGGAAGCCAACCTGCGTTTCGCGCAGAAAGAAAACATGGCCACCCGCATCTTTGGCCGCCTCACCGCCTGGCAGAACTGGATCTTCATCCGCCCCAACGCCGTGGGTGAAAAGGGCGCCTTGAAGGTCTACGGCAAGGGCGACAAAGCGGCCTTCGATTTCAACCGCGTCTGATGGCCGATTGATTTTTTGAGTCTTGTTGTGCGGTGGGTGTCCCGGTGGAGCCAGCCGCAACCTCAGAGCAGTCCACCGCACGAAGCATCCGCAGGAGCACAACATGTCCACAGTTGATTACAGCGACAAGATCCCCAACAACGTCAACCTGAGCGAAGACCGCACGCTGCAGCGCGCGCTGGAACAGTGGCAGCCCAACTACCTCAAGTGGTGGGACGACATGGGTCCGGACGGTTCGCAGAACTTTGACGTGTACCTGCGCACCGCGGTCAGCGTGGATCCCCAGGGCTGGGCGCAGTTCGGCCACGTGAAGATGCCCGACTACCGCTGGGGCATCTTCCTGAACCCCGCCGAGCAGGACCGCAAGATCCATTTCGGTGACCACAAGGGCGAAGCCGCCTGGCAAGACGTGCCCGGCGAATACCGCGCCAACCTGCGCCGCATCATCGTCACGCAAGGCGACACCGAGCCGGCATCGGTGGAGCAGCAGCGCCACCTGGGCCTGACCGCGCCCAGCCAGTACGACCTGCGCAACCTGTTCCAGGTGAACGTGGAAGAAGGCCGCCACCTCTGGGCCATGGTGTACCTGCTGCACAAGTACTTCGGCAAGGACGGCCGCGAAGAAGGCGAAGCCCTGCTGGAGCGCAACAGCGGCAACGCCGACAACCCGCGCATTCTGGAAGCCTTCAACGAAGAAACGCCCGACTGGCTGAGCTTCTTCATGTTCACCTACTTCACCGACCGCGACGGCAAGTTCCAGCTCTGCGCGTTGGCTGAAAGCAGCTTTGACCCGCTGGCCCGCACAACCAAGTTCATGCTGACCGAAGAAGCGCACCACATGTTCGTGGGCGAGTCGGGCGTGAGCCGCGTGATCAACCGCACCTGCCAGGTGATGAACGAGCTCAAGACCGACGACCCGGCCAAGCTGCGCGCCGCCGGTGTGATCGATCTGCCCACCATCCAGCGCTACCTGAACTTCCACTTCTCGGTGACCATCGACCTCTTCGGTGCCGACGAGTCGAGCAACGCCGCCACCTTCTACAGCACCGGCCTCAAGGGCCGCTACGAAGAAGGCAAGCGCACGGATGACCACGTGCTCAAGGGCCAGACCTACCGCGTGCTCAACGTGCAGAACGGCCAGCTGGTGGAGAAAGAAGTGCCGATGCTCAACGCGCTCAACGAAGTGCTGCGCGACGACTACATCAAGGACAGCGTGGGCGGCGTGGAGCGCTGGAACAAGGTGATTGACAAGGCCGGCATTCCCTTCCGCCTGACCGTGCCGCACAAGGCGTTCCACCGCAACATCGGTTTGCTCAAGGGCGTGAAGGTCGCGCCCGATGGTCGCGTGATCTCCGAGTCCGAATGGAACGCCAACCGCGACAACTGGCTGCCCAGCGAGTCGGACCGCGCGTTCGTGGCCAGCCTCATGGGCCGTGTGGTCGATCCGGGCAAGTTCGCCAACTGGATTGCCCCACCCGTGATGGGCATCAACCGCCAGCCAGTGGACTTCGAATACATCCGCTTCGGCTGATGTCCCCCAAGCGGGCCGGGACACCCGGCCCGCATCGCACTTCCACGGCTTACCTCTCCCTACACTGTCTCTCTTCTCAGGAGACAAGAACATGAACGCTGTCGCTGAAACCGCTGTCATCCAGCAGCACCTGATCGACCCGGAAATCTGCATCCGCTGCAACACCTGCGAGGCCACCTGTCCCGTGGGCGCGATCACACACGACAACGTCAACTACGTTGTGGACGCGGAGAAGTGCAACCTGTGCATGGCCTGCATCTCGCCATGCCCCACGGGTTCGATCGACAACTGGCGCACCATGCCTCGGGTGCGCGCTTACACGGTGGAGGAACAGCTCACCTGGGAAGAACTGCCCGCCGAGCTGCCCCCCGAAGAGCTTGATGGCCTGGCCACCGCCGACGCGGATGTGTCCGTGGCGACGCCGCCGGCCGCTGCGCCTGCCGTGGTGCAGGACCCCAGTGGCGAACAAGCTTTCAATTCGTCCGCCTTCGGCGCAACGCTGCCGCCCTGGTCGGCTGCCCACGCCTACGCCAACCTCTACGGCCCCAAGGCCGCGCAAAAAACCGTGACCGCCACCGTGGTGGGCAATGTGCGCGTGACGGAGGTGGGCAAGACCGCCGGGAGCGACTACGACACGCACCACATCGTGCTCGACTTCGGCGCCATGCCCTTCCCGGTGCTGGAAGGTCAGAGCATCGGCATCGTGCCGCCCGGGGTCGACGAGATCGGCCGCCGGCACCACGCGCGCCAGTACTCCATTGCCAGCCCGCGCAATGGCGAGCGACCGGGTTACAACAACCTGTCGCTGACCATCAAGCGCGTGCTCGCAGACCACGACGGCGAGCCCGTGCGCGGTGTTGCCAGCAACTACATGTGCGACCTGAAGGTGGGCGACAAGGTGGAGGTGATCGGGCCGTTCGGCACCAGCTTCCTGATGCCCAACCACCCCAAGAGCCACATCGTGATGATCTGCACCGGCACCGGCAGCGCGCCCATGCGCGCCATGACCGAGTGGCGCCGGCGCCTGCGCGCCACGGGCAAGTTCGAGAGCGGCAAACTCATGCTGTTCTTTGGCGCCCGCACGCAGGAAGAGCTGCCGTACTTCGGCCCGCTGCAAAGCCTGCCCAAAGATTTCATCGACACCAACTTCGCCTTCAGCCGCACACCGGGCCAGCCCAAGCGCTACGTGCAGGACGTGATGCGTGAGCGCGCGGCCGACCTGGCCGTGATGCTGCAGGACCCCAATGCCTACTTCTACGTTTGCGGACTGAAGAGCATGGAAGAGGGCGTGGTGCTGGCCCTGCGCGACGTGGCACACGGCGCCGGGCTGGACTGGGACGCCGTGGGCGGCGCGCTCAAGCGCGAAGGGCGCCTGCACCTCGAGACGTATTAGACGTCCCCCCCCGCGCCGCGCCTGCGGCGCGTCACCCCCCCCAGGGGGGCGACACCTGAGGCCCGGCAAAGCCGGTTCCTCGGTGTCCTGGTCTGGCGGCGTCGATGGGGTGGATCTGTCAGGGTTTCCCCTTCCCATGTCGCAGTGGGTGGCGGGGAGATGTGGCTTGCGGCGGGCTACCCCCGGGGGGATGGCTTACATTGCGGTCTTCCTATGAAGATTGAACATATGTCGAGCGCCCCCCGCCAACGCCCTGCCATCGAAGTGGATGTGGTGATGCGCCGCGAGCCGGTGAGCGGGCCGATGAGCCGCTGGCAGGCCTGGCGCTGGGTGCTGGCCGACGTGATGGTGCGCAGCGAGCCCGAAGACACCGGCGAGCAGCCGCCCGACGAACAACACGAGCCGCAAGCCGTGGAGCCGCTGGATGCAGCTGGCACCGATGCGCAGTCCACCCACTGGTTGTTCCCGCGCTACCGGGTCGAGCTGTTCCGCGACGACCCCGAAGGCTACTTTCTCAACCTTGACAGCCCGAGCCCTTGCTTCTGGGTGTTCTGGCGCGCCGACGAAGCCCGCCTGCTCGATGGCGAGCCCATGGCGGTGCCGCAGATCGTGACGCTGAGCTACCACGACGCGGGCCGCTGGCTCGACGCGCAGGAGCGCGTGGACCAGGTGCCCGCGCCCGAAGAAGTAGTGGCGTGGCTGCGCGGCTTTGTCGACGCGAACTACCAGCCCGAGCCCAAGCGCCGCAAGCGCCCCGACAGCTTCAAGCCCCTGACCGACCGCTTTGGCCAGCCCGTGCGCATCAGCACCGAGAAGATGCGCGGCGGCGGACCGCCCGGACGCTGAACATGGCCCAGGAAGACGACAGCTTTTTCTCGCGCTGGTCGCGGCGCAAGGCACAGGTGCGCACCGGTGAGCCGCTGCCCGCCGAGCCGCCCGCGCCTGCCGCAGCCGCACCGGTGGCGGCCGTGGTCACGCCTGCTGCGGTGGCGGCACCGGCTGCACCCGCCGCGCCCGCTGAAGTCGCGCCAGAGCCACCTCCGCAGCTCACCCTGGACGATGTGGCCCGTCTCACCCCCGAGTCCGACTACGCGGCGTTTGTGGCGCGCGATGTGCCTGCCAATGTGCGCAACGCCGCCGTGAAGAAGCTGTTCACCGACCCTCACTACAACGTGATGGACGGGCTGGACATCTACATCGACGACTACTCCAAGCCCAGCCCGCTGTCGCCGCTCGAAATGGCCAAGATGGTGGGCGCGCAGTTCCTCAAGCTGGTGGACGACCCCAACGAGCCGCCACCCGCCGCCCAAGCCGCGGCGCAAGGCCGGATGGACGCGCCTGCCAGCGCCCCAACCCCCAGCGAGTCGATGGCCGAACCCGGCACCGACACCCCTCACCCGCGCGACCACGACAGCGTGGCCGACGCCCGCGACCCCACCGCTTCCGAACCCCCGGAACCTCCCCACGATGACCACGCTGATCTGCAACTGCAACCAGACCATGACGCTCAACCCCCGGGTTCTGAGCGACGCGCTGGATGAAGACCTGACCCTGCACACCTCGCTGTGCCGCCGCGACGCGCCCGCCTTCCAGAAAGCCTGCCGCAGCAGCGACGAACTGGTGGTGGCCTGCACGCAGGAGAGCCGCCTCTTCACCGAACTCTCGGAACAGACCGAAGGCGCGGTGTCGCTGGATGTGCGCCCGATCCGTTTCGTCAACATCCGCGAAACCGGCGGCTGGAGCCGCGAAGGCGCGCAGGCCAGCCCGAAAATGGCCGCGCTGCTGGCCGCCGCCCGCCTGCCCGATGCCGAACCCGTGCCCACCGTCACCTACAAGAGCACCGGACGCCTGCTGATCATTGGCGCGCTCGACCAGAGCGAAGCGATTGCCGAACGCGTGGCCGATGTGCTGGAGGTCAGCCTCATGGCCACCGGTGGTGCCGGCATGCAGGCGCGCCGCTACCCCGTGATGGCCGGCGAGCTGCAGCAGGTGCAGGGCTGGCTCGGCGCGTTTGACGTGCAGTGGCAGACGGACAACCCGATCGACCTCGACCTGTGCACCCGCTGCAACGCCTGCCTGTCGGCCTGTCCGGAAGACGCCATTGGCCTGGACTACCAGATCGACATGAGCAAGTGCCAGAGCCACCGCGCCTGCGTGAAGGCTTGCGAGGCAGTCGGTGCCATCAACTTCCAGCGCGACGCCCAAGACCACACCGAGCGCTTTGACATCGTGCTGGATCTGCGCGATGCGCCCGCGTTCAGCCAACACGCCCATCCGCAGGGCTACTTCCACCTGCCCGGCGGCTTGCGGGCCGACGCGGCGCTGGCCACGCTCATGCAGCTGCGTGAGCTGGTGGGCGAGTTCGAGAAGCCGAAATTCTTCAACTACAAGCAGAAGCTGTGCGCGCACGGCCGCAACGAAACGGTGGGCTGCAACGCCTGCGTCGAGATCTGCTCGGCCCTGGCCATTCGCAGCGACGTGCAGCGCAACCAGATCGTGGTCAACCCCAACCTGTGCGTGGGCTGCGGTGCCTGCACCACCGTGTGCCCCACCGGCGCGCTGACTTACGCATACCCACGTGCCAGCGAGCAGGGCGTGAAGCTGCGTACGCTGCTGGCCACCTACGCCAAAGCCGGTGGCAAAGACGCAGCGCTGCTGCTGCACAGTGAAGTGGCGGGCGCGGCGCTGGTCCACGAGGCAGGCCGCTCGGCATCGCTCCAGCCCAAAAGCGCACGCGGGCTGCCGGCACGCGTCATTCCGGTGCCGCTGTGGCACACCGCCTCCATCGGTCTGGACGTGTGGCTCTCGGCCTTTGCCTACGGCGCTTCTCAGGTGTGGGTGTTGATGACCGGCGAAGAAGCGCCCCAGTACCGCGACGCGGTGCGCGCGCAGATGGAGGTGGCGCAGGCCATCGTCAGCGGCCTGGGCTACAGCGGGCGCCACTTCCGCCTGATCGAGGCGCGCGACGCCAAGGCCCTGGAAGCCGCGCTGGCCGATGCCCCCGCGCAGACCGTCAAACGCCGTGGCACCTTTGCCATCCAGGCCGAAAAGCGCGCCACGGTGGAGCTCGCGCTCGATCACCTGATGCAGGACAGCGCCACCCAACGCGCACCGGCCGAGGCCATCGCACTGCCCGGCGCTTCGTTGCTCGGCGCCATCCAGGTCAACAAGGACAGCTGCACCCTGTGCCTGAGCTGCGTGAGCGCCTGCCCGGCCAGCGCCTTGCAGGACAACACCGAACGCCCGCAGCTGCGCTTCATTGAAAAGAACTGCGTGCAGTGCGGCCTGTGCGCCAGCACCTGCCCGGAAGACGCGATCACGCTGCAGCCGCGCCTGCTGCTGGGCGAGCAACGCAAGCAGCTGCGCGTGCTCAACGAAGCGCAGCCTTACCACTGCATCCGCTGCGCCAAACCGTTTGGCACGCTCAAGGGCATCGAGATGATGCTGGGCAAGCTCGCGGGACACTCGATGTTCCAGGGCGAAGCCCTGGAGCGCCTGAAAATGTGTGGCGATTGCCGCGTGGTGGACCTGTATTCCAACCCGGGCGAGTCCCGCATCACCGATCTCTGAACCGCACACCGCCATGAACAACGCCATTCCTGTCTCCTCCGCCCTGGACGAAGAAACCGCCCGTGCCGAGGTGTATGGCCTGCTGGCCGCGCTGTACTACGCACCGCCTTCGCCCGATCTCATGGCGCAGCTGCGCGTGGCCGTGACGGAAGCGCCCGCGGCGGGTGGTTTTCTGGAAGAGCCCTGGCGCGAAGTGGTCGCCGCCGCGCGCGAGCTGAGCGACGACGAGGTGGCCACCGAATACGACGCGCTGTTTGGCGGCGTGGGCAAGCCCGAGGTGTACGTATTTGGCTCGCACTACCTGAGCGGCTTCCTGAATGAAAAGCCGCTGGCTGCGCTGCGCAACGACCTGGCCGAGCTGGGTCTGGCGCGTGACGAGGCCATGCCTGAGACCGAGGACCACGTGGCCTACCTCTGCGAGGTCATGCGCTACCTGATCGCGGGCGACGACGTGGCGGTGGCCAACCTCACCCAGCAGCAGAAGTTTTTCACCACGCACCTGCAGCCGTGGGTGTTGCAGATGTGCGATGCCATCGCCGCCCACCACCGCGCGCGCTTCTATGCCGCGCTGGCCGGCTTCACCCGGGCGTTCGTCAACGTGGAGGCGCAGGGTTTCGACATGCTGGTGTGACCGGTGGCACTCGGTCGCTGACACGGCCTACCGGCAGCGCTTCAGAGACCGCCAGGGCGACCATCGCGCGTTGATGCTGCGTTGGGCGCCTGCGGCTCGGTCAGCAAGGCCACGGTGAAGGCCGCACCCTCGCCGTCGGGCCGATTCGCGGCCGCGATGTGCCCGCCGTAGCGCTCCACCAGCCCCTGGCTGATCCACAGGCCCAGGCCGTTGCCATCGTTCTTGGTGGTGAAGAAGGGCCGGAAGAGGCGCTCGAGCACTTCGGGTGAGAGTCCGCTGCCGCTGTCGAGCACGCACAAACGCACGCCCACGCGCCCCTGCTCGTCGGCCCAGTCGCGCGTTTCCAGGCGCAGCGTGCCGCCCTGGGGCATGGCCTGAATGGCGTTGATCAGCAGGTTGATGATCACCTGCTGCAGCTCCTGCCGGTTGCAACCCGCGCGCCGCGTGGCCTGCAGGTCCTGCTGCACCGCGATGCTCGTCTGCGAAAGCAGATGCCCGACCAGCACCAGGCAGTCGTGTACGGTGCGGTTGATGTCCAGCGTCTCCACGTAGCCGGCGTATTCGGTCGGCCGCGCGTATTGCAGCAACTGCGTGACGATGATGCGCATGCGCTCGACCTGTTCGTCCAGCAGCTTGAGCTCCGACTTCACCGGCTCGCCGGCCACACCCAGCGTCTCGCGCATCAGGTCGAGGTTGCCCTGCATGACCGCGATCGGGTTGTTGATTTCGTGCGCAATGCTCGCCGTCAATTGCCCGATGGCGGCCAGCTTCTCGCTCTTCACCAGTTGCTGCTGCGCCATCTGCAGCGAGGCGTTGCTGGCTTCGAGCTCGCGCGTGCGCTCGGCCACCTTGTGGTCCAGCTCTTCGCCCCAGCGGCGCAGCGCGCTGGTCTTGTCGTCGATTACGTCCAGCAGCTCGTCGAGGTGTCCGGCCAGCGCGCCGAGTTCGTCGCGTGCCGCAAGCTGGCCTACCCGTGCGTGCGCCTGGCCTTCTTCCACCAGTTGCATGGTGCGGTTCATGTGCTGTACGGGCTGGAAAATGCTGCGCGCCCAGCGCAGCGAGAACCAGGCCGAGAGCGCCATCACGCCCAGGAAGATCAGCCCCATCACGCCCAGCATGGCGTAGCGCACCAGGCGAAAGGGCGCTTCCAGGTAGCCCACGTACAGCATGCCGATGCGCTGGTCGTTCGCATCGAGCAGCGGCTCGTAGGCCGAGACGTACCAGTCGTTGACCACGAAGGCGCGGTCCAGCCAGGTCTGGCCCCGGCCGAGTACCGCGTCGCGCACCGTTTGAGAGACGCGCGTGCCGATGGCGCGCTGGTCCTGGAACAGGCGCACGTTGGTGGTGATGCGCACGTCTTCCATGAACAGCGTGGCGGTGCCCTGGCTGCCGAAGGGCAGCGCGCCTTCGGGGTAGACGATGCGGTTGATGTGGTCGATGAAGTCCAGGTTCTGGTTCAGCAGCAGTCCGCCGGCGAGCACTGCAATGGTCTGGCCCGATGCGTCGCGCACGGGGTGGGTGGCCAGCATCACCATCGCGCGGTGCTCGGTTTCGCGGGTGGCGGGCGCGGCATTGCGCGTGGCCACCAGCGGAATGCGCAGGCGCGGTGCCAGGTGGGGTGCGAGCGCTTCCAGTGCATCGGGCTCCAGCAGCAGCAGGCGTGCGCGCGAGTCGTTGCGGGCGGCCTGCAGCGCGCCACCGAGGGCTTCGGGCATGAGCCCGATGGGTGTGTTGGCGTCGCCACGGCTCAGGCCTGTGGGCACGGCGCGCGCCAGCGGCTTGCCCAGGGGGTCGTACAGCAGCAGGAAGTCCAGCGACAGCCGTTCACGCGCGAGCGCCAGCTGCTCGTTCAACCCGCCACGCGGGGCGGATGTGCCGGGGCGCAGGGCGGCATACAGCGCCTGTGAACCGGCCACGCCCAGGGTGCCGGAGCCCACCTCACTGAGCACCTGCTCGAAATACCCGTGCGCCACCGCCAGGTCACTGCGCACCTTCGTGATGAGCAGCCGGTCGTAGGCCACATTGCCCCACAGCGCCAGCGCAATCACCAGCATGGGAAATGCCACCAGCAAGGGCAGCAAGGCCATGGCCAGCAGCTTGTTGCGAACCGAGCCGGCCAGCCAGCCGGGCGTGCGCCAGGCCAGGCGCGGCGCGGCGGATGTCACAGGCTGTTCCACTCGGCCACGCGCCGTTCCAGCGTGCGGCGCGAGACGCCGAGCAACTGCGCCGCGCGCGTCTTGTCACCCTGCACCGAATCGAGCACGGAAAGGATGTGCATCTTCTCCAGTGTGTGCAGGTCGGTGGGGGCGGCGCTGGTGTCGGGTGCGCGGGGCTGACCCGGGTAGAGTGCCGAGACGTTGAGGCTGCCCAGGATCAGCGAGCGCTCGATCAGGTTGCGCAGCTCGCGCACATTGCTGGGCCAGTCGTACTGGCGCAAAAAATCCATCTCCTGCTCGCTCAAGGTGAGCGGCTCCACGCCCAGTGACGGCGCGAGCTGCGCGATGAAGTGCGCCACGAGTTCGGCAATGTCGTCTTTGTGCTCGCGCAGCGGGGGCAGGGTGAGATCGACCACCTGCAGGCGGAAGTAGAGGTCTTTGCGAAACCGCCCCGCGGCCACTTCATGGCTGAGCTGGCGGTTGGTGGCGGCCACGATGCGCAGGTTCAGCGGCACCAGCTGCTCGCTGCCCACCGGACGGATGTTGAGGTCTTCAATGGCCCGCAACAGCGTGGCCTGAATGGGCAAGGGCAGCTCGGCGATTTCATCCAGGAAGAGCGTGCCACCCTGCGCGTAGTGAAACAGGCCATCGCGCGCGCGGGTGGCGCCGGTGAACGCGCCCTTGGCGTGGCCGAACAACTCGCTCTCGATCAGCTCGGGCGACACCGCCGCGCAGTTCACAGGCACAAACGGGCCGCTGGCGCGGCTGCTGTGCGCATGCAGTTCGCGCGCCACCAGTTCCTTGCCCGTGCCCGATTCGCCCTGCAGCAGCACGGTGCTGTTGACCGGCGCCACGCGCGCGATGGACCCGCGCAACTGCTCCATGGCCACCGAGCTGCCCACCAGCGCACCGCGCCCCGGGGTGCTGGTGACGGCGCGGCGCAGCACGAAGTTTTCGCGCCGCAGGCGCGATCGTTCGTAGCAGTGCTTCACCGCGTTGAGGATCTGGGGCACGCGAAACGGCTTGAGGATGAAGTCGGACGCGCCCGCGCGCAGCGCTTCAATGGCGGTGTCGAGGTCGGCGAACGCGGTGATCAGGATCACCTCGCCCGTGAAGCCCTGTTCGCGCAACTCCTTGAGCCAGACCACGCCGCTTTTGCCCGGCAGTGAAATGTCCAGGATCACGAGGTCGACGTGGTGGCCGCGCAGCCACTGCGCGCCGTCCTCCGCGCTGGAGGCGCTCATCACGAAATGGCAACGGGGGGCGAGTGTCTTGACGAGGAAGTTGAGCATGCCCTGTTCGTCGTCGACGATCAGGATCGACCAGTCTGGCCAACCCTCCAGGGTGCGCTCGGGAGAGGGGGGGAGAAATGAGGTTTCCACCCGCGGGCATTCTACGGAGGAAGCCTACGAAATCACTGGGGTATTGGCGCATTTCCGACGCTTGTGCCCGGGGTTACAAGGCCGCACGATCGCGCAGCGTTGCGACAACTTGTCGCACCCGCTTCGGACAGCTTGGCGTGGCCCACGCGAAGTGATGAATAAGTGGCAGGGGTTATCCCTGACGTGTGTGCGTCGCCGCACCGCGTGCTGCCTTGTGGTGGCAGGGGCAGCGCGGGTTTGCCCTCGCAAGGCCGGCCCGTCGCCGTTGCTGCTTAAAACATGGCACGGTTCTGGCTATGAAATCCGGAGCATATGAGCATGCTGCGGTGCGGCATCGGGGGATGAGAACGGCTCGCATTTTCCCGGCGGGTGCCTGCCTATGAGCGGCTTGCATAGGTGGTGGCGGGCGGTTAGATTCCACGTATGCAAAAGGCCCGCATGTTGTGATGCGTGGTCGGTACCAACAGGAGACATGCATGAACAAGTCCCCACGAAACCCGTCTGAAGAATCCCGTCCGAGCCTGAAGCGCCGCACCCTGTTTGCGGGCGCATCAACCGTGGGCGCCCTGGCGGCTGCCGCCACGCTGATCCCCCGGGTTGCGCCCGAGGAAACGGCTGCGGTGGAGCCCAAACCAGCGCCGACCAAGGGCGGTGGTTACTCGCTGAGCGATCACGTCAAGCAGTACTACCAGACCACCCGCATCTGAGCGAACAGGAGCTCCCCCCATGTTGCTGACCAAAAAAACCTCTTCGGTGGCCCACGGCGCGCGCGCGTCGTCTGCTTCCGCTTTCGTGCACAACCTGCAGCGCGGACTGTCGTCCGCCCTGCCCACCATGGACCGCCGCGCCTTCCTGCGCCGCTCGGGCCTGGGCGTGGGTGTCGGTCTGGCCGCCAGCCAGCTCACCTTGGTGAAGAAAGCCGAAGCGGCATCCGGCAAGTCCATCGACGGCACCGGCAAGATCGAAGTCAAACGCACCGTCTGCACCCACTGCTCGGTGGGCTGTGCCACCGACGCCATCGTTGAAAACGGCGTCTGGGTGCGCCAGGAGCCGGTGTTCGACTCCCCCATCAACCTCGGCGCGCACTGCGCCAAGGGCGCTGCCCTGCGCGAGCACGGCCACGGCGAGTACCGCCTGCGCTACCCAATGAAGCTGGTGAACGGCAAGTACCAGCGCATCAGCTGGGACGTGGCGCTCAACGAGATCACCGCAAAGATGAAGGAACTGCGCGAGGCCAGCGGGCCCGACTCGGTGTACTTCATCGGCTCCTCCAAGCACAACAACGAACAGGCCTACCTGCTGCGCAAGTTCGTGAGCTTCTGGGGCACCAACAACTGCGACCACCAGGCGCGCATCTGCCACTCCACCACGGTGGCTGGCGTGGCCAACACATGGGGCTACGGCGCCATGACGAACTCGTACAACGACATGCAAAACAGCAAGTGCGCGTTGTACATCGGCTCGAATGCCGCCGAGGCGCACCCGGTGTCCATGTTGCACATGCTGCACGCCAAGGAAACCGGCTGCAAGATGATCGTGGTTGACCCGCGCTTCACCCGCACCGCGGCCAAGGCCGACGAGTACGTGCGCATCCGCTCGGGCACCGACATTCCTTTCCTGTTCGGCATCCTGTACCACGTGTTCAAGAACGGCTGGGAAGACAAGCAGTACATCAACGAGCGCGTCTACGGTATGGAAACCGTGAAGGCCGACGTGATGGCCAAGTGGACGCCGGCGGCCGTGGAAGAGGCCTGCGGCGTCAAGGAAGAGCAAGTGCTCAAGGTCGCCAAGATGCTGGTGGAGGCCAAGCCGGCCACCATCGTGTGGTGCATGGGCCAGACGCAGCACACCATCGGCAACGCCATCGTGCGCGCCTCGTGCATCCTGCAGCTGGCGCTGGGCAACATCGGCAAGAGCGGTGGCGGTACCAACATCTTCCGTGGCCACGACAACGTGCAGGGCGCCACCGACGTCGGCCCGAACCCCGATTCGCTGCCCGGCTACTACGGCCTGGCCGCGGGTTCGTGGAAGCACTTCGCTGCCACCTGGGGCGTGGACTACGAGTGGATCAAGAAGCAGTACGCCGAAGGCACGATGGAGAAGCCCGGCATCACGGTGTCGCGCTGGATCGACGGCGTGCTCGAAAACAACGAGCTGATCGACCAGGGCCCGAACCTGCGCGGTGTGTTCTTCTGGGGCCATGCCCCCAACTCGCAGACCCGCGGTCTGGAGATGAAGCGCGCCATGGACAAGCTGGACCTGCTGGTGGTGGTGGACCCGTACCCGTCGGCCACCGCGTCGATGGCAGCCATGCCGGGCAAGGCCGAAGACCTCAACCCCAACCGCGCGGTGTACCTGCTGCCGGCTGCCACGCAGTTCGAAACCAGCGGTTCGTGCACGGCGTCCAACCGTTCCCTGCAATGGCGCGAGAAGGTGATCGAGCCGCTGTGGGAGAGCCGCACCGACCACATGATCATGCATCAGTTCGCTGAAAAACTCGGCTTTGCCGCGGAGCTCAGCAAGAACTACAAGTTGCAGAAGGTCAAGGGCATGGACGAGCCCGTGCCCGAGGACATCCTGCGCGAGATCAACAAGTCGGTCTGGACGATTGGCTACACCGGCCAGAGCCCGGAGCGCCTCAAGGCCCACATGCGCAACATGAACGCCTTCGATGTGAAGACGCTCAAGGCCAAGGGCAAGGTCGTCGACAAGGAAACCGGTTACGACATGACCGGCGACTACTTCGGCCTGCCATGGCCGTGCTACGGCACGCCGCAGATCAAGCACCCGGGCTCGCCCAACCTGTACGACACCTCCAAACACGTCATGGATGGTGGCGGCAACTTCCGCGCCAACTTCGGCGTGGAACGCGAGGGCAAGAGCCTGCTGGCCGAAGACGGTTCGCACTCGGTGGGCGCAGAGATCACCACCGGCTACCCCGAGTTCGATCACGTGCTGCTCAAGAAGCTGGGCTGGTGGGCCGACCTCAGCGAGGCCGAGCAGAAGGCCGCTGAAGGCAAGAACTGGAAGACCGACCCGACGGGCGCGATCATCCGTGTGGCCATGGCCCACGGCTGCCACCCGTTTGGCAACGCCAAGGCGCGCGCCGTGGTGTGGAACTTCCCCGACGCCGTGCCCCAGCACCGCGAGCCGATCTACGGCACGCGCCCGGACATGGTGGCCAAGTACCCCAGCCACGACGACCAGAAGACCCGCTGGCGTCTGCCCATCCTGTACAAGTCGCTCCAGAAGAAGAACGTGGACGACAAGCTGCACGAGAAATTCCCGCTCATCATGACCTCGGGCCGATTGGTCGAGTACGAGGGCGGTGGCGAGGAAACGCGCTCCAACCCCTGGCTGGCCGAGCTGCAACAGGAAATGTTCGTCGAGCTCAACCCGGCGGCAGCGGCCTCGCGCGGTATCCGCAACGGCGAACGTGTGTGGGTGGTCTCACCCACCGGTGCGCGCATCAACGTGCAGGCGCTGGTGACCGAGCGCGTGGGTCCGGACACGGTGTTCCTGCCGTTCCACTTCTCTGGTCGCTGGCAAGGCCAGGACATGAAGCCCTTCTACCCGGACGGTGCTTTCCCCATCGTGCGCGGCGAGGCGGTGAACACGGCCACCACGTATGGCTACGACATCGTGACGATGATGCAGGAAACCAAAACGACGATCTGCAACGTCGAAAAAGCATAAGACCAGGAGCACCACATGGCACGAATGAAATTTATCTGTGACGCCGAGCGCTGCATCGAGTGCAACGGCTGCGTCACCGCTTGCAAGAACGAGCACGAAGTCCCGTGGGGCGTGAACCGCCGCCGCGTGGTCACCCTCAACGACGGCGTGCCGGGCGAGAAATCGATCTCGGTGGCCTGCATGCACTGCAGCGACGCGCCTTGCATGGCGGTCTGCCCGGTCAACTGCTTCTACCGCACCGACGAAGGCGTGGTGCTGCACGACAAGGACGTGTGCATTGGCTGCGGCTATTGCTCGTACGCCTGCCCGTTTGGCGCACCCCAATTCCCCTCGCAAGGCACTTTCGGTGTCCGCGGCAAGATGGACAAGTGCACCTTCTGCGCCGGCGGCCCCGAGGCCCATGGCAGCCAGAACGAATTCGAGAAGTACGGCCGCAACCGCCTCGCCGAAGGCAAGCTGCCCGCCTGCGCCGAGATGTGCTCGACCAAGGCCCTGCTCGCCGGTGACGGCGATGTGGTGGCCGACATCTTCCGCAACCGTGTGCTGCAACGCGGCAAGGGCGCTGAAGTCTGGGGCTGGGGCACCGCCTACGGCACCGCGCAAGGGACCAAGTCATGATGCGCCGCGTCACACTCGGCACGGCCATTGCCGCCACCTTGCTGGCGCTCACCGCTTGCGGCGAGTCGCCGCAGGAAGTCAATGGCGCGGGCGTCAAGCAGGACAACGCACCCTACCAGGGCGTGGGCGCCAGCCAGTACGCCAACACCGGCTGGAAGGCCGGTGACAAGGGCAGCTGGGAACAGCAGCTCAAGTCGCGCGCGCAATACGGACAGAACGACTACACCCGCATGGGCAACAGCAAATAAGGCCGCATCACCATGTACAGGCACCTGATACAAGGCTTGCGCCGTTTGGCGTCACCCATGGTCTGGTCGGCGGCTTTGCTGGCGCTCAGCGCAGGCTGGGCCAATGCCCAGGCACTCAAGGTGGAGCCAGCGCAAGACGACCCCGCGCCCGCTGGCGCCGCTGCACCGGCCAATGGCCAGGTGGGCGGCATCCGCGGCGCGAACATCTTCGAGATCGCACCCGACGCCAGCAAGGACCCGAAATACACCGAGCAGACCAATGCCGAGCGCGGCAAGGTCCAGCCTGGCAACAACGCGCCGATGTGGCGCGATGTGGGCAAGGGCGTGACGGGCTATTCCAGCTTGCCTTACGCAGAGTCCGGCAACCTGATCCAGCCGTTCGTGAACTACCCCGGCTCGCGCCTGACCAACGCCGGTGAAGCCTGGCGCCAGGTGCGCAACAACTGGATCATTCCGTACGGCGGCTCGGTGCTGCTGATCGTGATGGTGGCCATCGGGCTGTTTTACGCCGCCAAGGGCTCCATCCCGACGCATGGCGCGCCCACCGGCCGCGTGATCGAGCGGTTCACCTACTTCGAGCGGGCCGCGCACTGGGTCAATGCCATTGCCTTCGTGGCGCTGGCGGTCTCCGGCATCGTGATGGCGTTCGGCAAGTTCTTCCTGCTGCCGATCATTGGCAGCACGTTGTTCGGCTGGCTGACCTACGCGCTGAAAAACCTGCACAACTTTGCCGGGCCGCTGTTTGCGGTGTCGCTGGTGGTGGTGTTCGTTACGTTTGTGAAGGACAACCTGCCCGCCAAGGAAGACATCCAGTGGCTGCTCAAGGGCGGTGGCCTGTTCAGTGGCGAGGAAGTGCCCTCGCACCGCTTCAACGCGGGTGAGAAGGTGGTGTTCTGGGCCGGTGTGTTCTTCTTCGGCCTGATCGTGGTGGGCTCCGGCCTTTTCCTGGACAAGCTGCTGCCGTCGGTGGACTACAGCCGCGGCAACATGCAGGTGGCGCACATGATCCACGCCAGCGCGGCGGTGCTCATGATGGCGATGTTCATGGGCCACATCTACCTGGGCACCATCGGCATGAAGGGCGCTTACAAAGCCATGAAGACCGGCTATGTGGACGAAACCTGGGCCAAGGAACACCACCAGCTCTGGCACGACGACGTCAAGGCCGGCAAGATCCCGGCGCAGCGCAGCCCTGGGCCGATCGATGCGGTCGCCGCTGCCGAGGCCTCGAACGCCGTCAAGGCCTGATGCCCCAAGAAACACAAGAGACGACAAGGACGACCTCATGAAACGCAGCCTCCTGTGCCTGACCCTGCTGGCGGCCTTCGCGGCCCACGCCAAGCTGCCCGCGCCCCCCGCGCCCACCGAAGAGGCCAAGGCCAAGGCCGCCGAGGCGGCCGCCAAGACCGCCTGGGCCGCCAAGGTCGATGCCTACAAGCTGTGCGTGTACATGGACAAGGCAGCCAGCAATTACTTCAAGACCGCAGCGTCCACGGGCAAGTCGGTCAACCCGGCAACGGCTGGCGCACCCGCCTGCACCGACCCGGGCGCCTTCGCCTACGTCGCACCCAAGCCTGCCGAAGCAGCGGGTGCCCACTCGCCGGCTGCCACGGCGGTCAGCCCGCCCAGCACCCAGGCTCCGGCGGGCGCCACGACCCCTGCCAAAAAGTAGGCGCGTGCTGGCGACGGGGTGTCTGCGGATACCCCCTCGCGCCAGCCTCCCAAGGGCCGCACCTCCGGGTGGCGGCCCTTTTCATGCGGTAGTCTTCGTCCATGCCCTTGCCCCAACTGACCCAGGCGCGCGCGCCTTTGACCCGAGCGATCGAGGTCATGAACGAGCATGGTGTGCGCGAGACCATCTCCATTCCGGCCGAACGCGACCTCACGGTGTACGTGGACAAGCGCGAGCTCGTCACGCTCATGACGCTGGGCGCGCACCCCGAATGGCTGGTGCTGGGCTACCTGCTCAACCAGCGCCTGATCGCGTCGGTGGACGAAGTCGAGTCGATCACGGTGGACTGGGAGGTCAACGCCGCGTCGGTCAAAACCCGCCAGGGCATTGACCGCATCGAGGAGCGCACCTCCCGGCGCGTGGTCACCACGGGCTGCGGCCAGGGGAGTGTGTTCGGCCACCTCATGGACGAGATAGACACCATCCGCCTGCCCGCCGAAGCGGGGCTGAAGCAGTCGCAGCTCTACGCCATCGTCAATGCGATCCGGCTCAAGGAGAGCACCTACAAGTCGGCCGGTTCGGTGCATGCCTGCGCGCTTTTTCATGGCGAGGCGCTGCAACTCTTTGTGGAGGACGTGGGCCGCCACAACGCGGTGGACACCATCGCAGGCTGGATGGCCATGAACCCCGCCCCCACGGTTCACCCCTCGGTGCCCCCGGAAGGACCCGCTTCGGCCGGGGGCGGCCCGGCGCCGGACAGACACGCCAGCGGCGAAAAGATTTTCTACACCACCGGCCGCCTCACGAGCGAGATGGTGATCAAGTCGGCCCAGATGGGCGTGGCGGTGGTCATCTCGCGCAGCGGCATCACCCAGATGGGGCTGGATGTGGCCCAGCGGGTGGGCCTGTGCGCCATTGGCCGCGCCACGAACCAGCGTTTCCTGTGCTACGCCAACCCGCAGCGGCTCGAGCTCGACGCCATACCGGCCGCCACACCCATCGCCCGCGAGCGCGCTGCGAGCCCCTCCTGAGCCTGCCCTGGCGGCAGGTTCGGACATAAACTCGGTTCACTTTTTTTGCCGAGAGATTCGCCCATGAGCCGAGAAGTCCACGTCATTGACCATCCCCTGGTGCAGCACAAGCTCACGCTGATGCGCCGCAAGGACACCAGCACCAAGAGCTTTCGTGAGCTCGTTCACGAACTCAGCGCCTTGCTCGCCTACGAGATCACGCGCGACATGCCCATGCAGGAGATCGAGATCGAGACCCCGCTGGAGAAGATGACGTCGCGTGTGATCGACGGCAAGAAGGTGGTGCTGGCCTCCATCCTGCGCGCGGGCAATGGCTTCCTGGACGGCATGCTGCAGGTGATTCCCGGCGCGCGCGTGGGCCACATCGGTCTCTACCGCGACCCCGCCACCCTCAAGGCGGTCGAGTACTACTTCAAGATGCCGCAAGACATGCACGAGCGCGACGTGATCGTGCTCGACCCCATGCTGGCCACCGGCAACTCTGCCGTGGCCGCCGTGGACCGCTTGAAGAAAACCGGCCCGCGATCGATCCGTTTCGTCTGCCTGGTGACCTGCCCTGAGGGCATCAAGACCTTCCACGACGCCCACCCCGACGTGCCGGTGTACACCCCGGCGGTCGACCGCGGCCTGAACGACCACGGCTACATCGTGCCGGGCTTGGGCGACGCGGGCGACCGCATCTTTGGCACGAAATAGGACCACCCCCGCGCCGCGCCTGAGGCGCATCACCCCCTCGAGGGGGCAACACCTGCGGCCTGGCGGAGCCAGTTCCGCGGTGTTCTGAACCAACTCGCTTCGCGCCGGTCGGATGTGTGGCTTTTGTTGATGCGATAAGGTCCACCGAATGAGTACACCCCCCACCTCTCTCCCGATCCGCTTCTGGACCCTGGGCTGGTCTTCGCTGGTGCGCGACTGGCGCGCGGGCGAGTTGCGCCTGCTGGTCGTGGCCGTCACCCTGGCGGTGGCAGCGCTCACGGCCGTGGGCTTTTTTGCCGACCGGTTGCAAGGTGGCCTCACGCGCGACGCCAGCGCGCTCATCGGCGGCGACGCCGTGGTCAGCAGCGATCACGCCTTGCCCGCCGCCTTCGAGGCCAGGGCCCGCGAACTCGGTCTCACCTCCACCCAAACGCTGGGCTTCCCCACCATGGGCCGCGCGCGCGACGAGGAGGGTGGCGCTGCTCGCCTGGTGGCCCTCAAAGCCGTCGACCAGGGCTATCCCCTGCGCGGCACGATGCGCGTGGCCGAAGCGCAAGGCGCGCCCGACAGCGCCACCCGCGACATTCCCGCACCCGGCACCGCCTGGGTGGACGAGGCCCTGCTGGTGTCGCTCAACCTCAAGATCGGCGACCCGCTGCTCCTGGGCGATACCTCGCTGCGCATCGCCCGCATCGTGGTGGTCGAGCCTGATCGCGGCGGTGGCTTCATGAGCTTTGCGCCCCGCGTCATGCTCAATGCCGCCGACCTGCCCGCCAGCGGTCTGGTGCAGCCCGCCAGCCGCCTCACGTACCGCCTGGCCGTGGCAGGCGACACAGCGCGGGTGAGCGATTTCAGCCGCTGGGTCGACGAAGAACTGAAGAAGCCCGGTGCGCGCGGCATGCGGCTGGAGTCGCTCGAAGGCGGGCGGCCCGAGATGCAGCAGACGCTGGGGCGCGCCGAAAAATTCCTGAACCTTGTCGCGCTGCTGGCCGCGCTGCTGTGCGCCGTGGCCGTGGCCATTGCCGCACGGGGCTTCGCGCAGCGCCACCTGGACGACTGCGCCATGCTGCGTGTGCTCGGCCTCTCGCAAGGCACGATGGCGCGGGCCTACACGCTGGAGTTCACGCTGATCGGCCTGTTTGCCAGTGCGCTGGGCGTGGCCATCGGCTATGCGGTCCACCATGTGTTCGTGTTGCTGCTGGCGGGGCTGGTGGAGGCCAGCCTGCCTGCGCCGAGCATCGCGCCGGTGCTGCTGGGTCTGGGCATGGGCCTGACGCTCATGCTGGCCTTTGGTCTGCCCCCCGTGTTGCAACTCGCTCAGGTGCCGCCACTGCGCGTGATCCGTCGCGACGTCGGCCAGCTCAAGCCCGCCACGCTGGCCGTGCTGGGTCTGGGCATCGTCGGCTTTGCCGCGCTGTTGCTGGCCGCCAGCCGCGACCTCTTGCTGGGCGCCATTGCCGTGGGCGGTTTTGCGGGTGCCGTGTTGCTGTTCGCAGCCGCCAGTTACGCGGCCGTGCGCGTGCTGCGTGCCAGTGTGAACGAGGCCACGGCACCGCGCGCCCTCGTCATGGCGACCCGCCAGTTCTCGGCCCGGCCGGCCTATGCCGTGGTGCAGATCAGTGCGCTGGCCGTGGGCCTGCTCGCGCTGGTGCTGCTGGTGCTGCTGCGCACCGACCTGATCTCCAGCTGGCGCAACGCCACGCCGCCCGATGCGCCCAACCGCTTCGTGATCAACGTGCAACCCGATCAGGGCGAAGCGTTCCAGCAAGCGCTCAAGAGCGCGGGCGTGCAGCGTTATGACTGGTACCCGATGATCCGTGGCCGCCTGGTCACGGTCAACGGCAAGGCCGTGGTGCCCGAAGACTTCACCGAAGACCGCGCGCAACGCCTGGTGGACCGGGAATTCAACCTCTCCAACACCGCCACACTGCCCGAGCACAACCCGGTGAGCGCCGGTCGCTGGACCGACAACGAGCCCGACGCACTCAGCGTGGAAGAGGGCCTGGCCGAAACCCTGGGCCTCAAGCTCGGCGACCGCCTGGGCTTTGACATCGCAGGGCAGATCACCGAGGGGCGCATCACCAGCCTGCGCAAGGTGGACTGGGGCTCCATGCGGGTGAACTTCTTCGTGGTGTTCCCGGTGGCCGAAGTGCCCAACGTGCCGGTGAGCTACATCAGCGCGTTCCGCGCACCCGAGGTCGCGCCCGGCGCGACCAATGGTTTCGACAACGCGCTCGTGCGCCAGTTTCCCAACATCACCAACGTCGACATGAGCCTCACCATCGCGCAGGTGCAGCGCGTGCTGGGGCAAGTCATCAGCGCAGTCGAATTCCTGTTTGCCTTCACGCTGGCGGCCGGCTTGGTGGTGCTGCTCTCGGCCATCACCGCCACACGTGGCGAGCGCGAGCGCGAGTTCGCCATCCTGCGCGCGGTGGGAGCCGGCTCCAGGCTGCTGCGGCAGGTGCAACGCATCGAACTGCTCGGCGTGGGCCTGCTGGCCGGGTTCCTTGCGTCGGTGGTGGCCGTGGCGGTGGGATGGGCGCTGGCGCGTTTTGTGTTCCAGTTCTCCTGGACCGCGTCGCCCTGGGTGCCGCTGGGCGGCGCGCTGGCCGGTGCCTTGCTGGCGCTGATGGCTGGCTGGTGGGGCTTGCGCAGCGTGCTGCGCACCCCGGTGGTGGAAACGCTTCGCAAGGCAACCGCATGAACATCCCCGTGTTCCAACCCCAGGAACCCGCGCGCTTTGAAACCCCGTTCGAGTGGATCGGCGGCGAAGACAAGGTGCGCGCGCTGGTGGACCGCTTCTACGACCTCATGGACATCGAGCCGGGCTACCGCGAACTGCGTGCCGCACACGGCAGCGCGCTGGACAACGCCCGGCAACGCCTGTTCTGGTTTCTGTGTGGCTGGATGGGCGGCCCTCAGCACTACACCGAAAAGTTCGGTCACCCCCGCCTGCGCATGCGCCACATGCCGTTTTCCATCGGCATCATCGAGCGCGACCAGTGGCTGGCGTGCATGGACCAGGCGCTGGGCGAAACTGGCGTGGACCCGGCCCTGCGTGAGCGGCTCAAGACCAGCTTCTTCCAGACGGCGGACTGGATGCGGAATTCACCCGGGTAACAGCCCGTACCGGCCAGCCGTTACCCCGATCGCAGCAGCACCACCAGCGCCCCGGCCCCGCCCTCTGCCGGCCGCGCCTGCACGAAGGCCATCACCTCGCTTTTCTGCACCAGCCAGCGCAGCACGCGGTTCTTGAGCACCGGCGTGCGGCCCGGCGAGCCCAGCCCTTTGCCGTGCACCACGCGCACGCAGCGCAGGCCGTTTTGATGGGCCTCGCGAATGAAGCGGCCCAAGGCTTCTCGGGCTTCGTCGGTGCGCAGGCCGTGCAGGTCGATCTGGCGCTGGATGCTCCAACTGCCCTCGCGCAGCTTGCGCACGATCTCCGGCCCCAGACCGGGCCGGCGGTAGCTCAGCAGCTCGTCGGTGTGCAGCAAGGTTTCGATGTCGAAGTCGTCAGAGAGCGCCTCGCGCATCACCGAAGCTTCGTCGAGCTGGCGCTGAACGGGCACCGGCTCCACCGGCACCGGGCGCGGCTCGATGCGGCCGGGATGAGGGATCGGTTGAACCGGACCGACCGCGAGCTCAAACAGCCGGCGTTCGCGCTCGCGCTGCTCGGCAGCCAGACGTTCGGCCTCGCGCCGGGCCGCCTCGGCGGCAGCCCGCTCGGCCATGGTGCGTTTGAGCGCCTGGAGCTCGGCGAGCGCGTGGACTTTCATGCGCCGGATTGTCGCCCAGGCACCCGCAGCGCTCGGCCAATGCCCTCACATCAACCCCTGCTCGGCCAGGGAAGTGGCGTGGCTGCGCGTCACGATGAAATGGTCGAGCACGCGCACGTCCACCAGCGCCAGCGCGCTGCGCAGGGTGAGGGTGAGCTCGATGTCGGCGCGCGACGGCTGGGCCACGCCACTGGGGTGGTTGTGGGCCAGCACCACGGCCGAGGCCTGGTGGTGCAGCGCGCGCAAAACAATCTCGCGTGGGTACACGCTGGCTTGCGTCAGCGTGCCGCGAAACAGCTCTTCAAGCGCAATCAGGCGGTTCTGGCTGTCCAGGAACAACACGGCAAACACCTCGTGTGGCTTGCCGCCGAGCTGCAGCTGCAGGTATTCGCGCACAGCGCCCGGGCTGTCAAACACCGTTTTCTCCTGCAGTTGCTGAACCAGGGCGCGCCGCGCCAGCTCCAGCACGGCCACCACTTCTGCGCGTTTGGCGGGGCCCAGGCCCTTGATCTGCTGGAGCGCGTCAGCGCCGGTGTGCAGCAATCCCCCGATGCCGCCGAAGCGGTCCAGCAGCTCCTGCGCCAGCTGCAACACGTGTTTGCCGGCGATGCCGGTGCGCAGCAGCAGGGCGAGCAGTTCGCCGTCGCTGAGCGCGGCGGGGCCGCGCGCGAGCAGCTTTTCGCGGGGGCGTGAGTCGCTCGGCAGGCTCTTGAGCCCGGGGGTGGCAAGGCCATCCATGTGTTTTCCTCCCTGGTTGTGCCTGCTTTTTACAATAGGGGCTCTTGCGGTACCCCCGCCCGTTGTCCTTTTACGCACTTCCCTCGCCATGCCCCACGTCCAAGAAGGTTCTTTCCTCACGCTGCACTACCGCATGTCCGGTCCGCAGGGGCAGGTGATCATCAACACCTTCGACGGCCAGCCCGCCACGCTCAGCCTGGGTGCCGGCGAGCTTTCGCCCGCGATCGAACAGCGCCTGATCGGCCTGGAAGAGGGCACGCGCACCGTGATCGAGCTTGATGCGGGCGAGGCGTTTGGCGAGCGACAGCCCGAGATGGTGCAGTGGGTGGCGCGCAAGCTGCTCAACGAACTGGGCGACCCGCACGAGCAATACGCCGAGGGCGATGTGGTGCAGTTCCCCACGCCCGACGGCCTGGGCAGCTACGCCGGCTCGGCGGTGGAAGTGCGCGAAGACGGTGCCGTGCTGTTCGACTTCAACCACCCGCTGGCGGGCCAGCCCGTGAGCTTCGAAGTGCAATTGATCGGAGTGCTCTGATGGCCGACTCTCAAGAGATCTTGCTGGCCGAGCCGCGCGGCTTCTGTGCGGGCGTGGACCGGGCGATCGAAATCGTCGAGCGCGCGCTGACCAAGTTCGGCCGGCCCATCTATGTGCGCCACGAGATCGTGCACAACACCTATGTGGTCAACGACCTCAAGGCCAAAGGGGCGATCTTCATCGAAGAACTGTCCGACGTGCCCCCTGGCGCCACGCTGGTGTTTTCGGCTCACGGCGTGAGCAAGGCGATCCAGGAAGAGGCCCAGCAGCGCGGCTTCCATGTGTTTGACGCCACCTGCCCGCTGGTGACCAAGGTGCACGTGGAAGTGGCCAAGCTGCACCGCGAAGGCTTCGAGTTCATCATGATCGGCCACAAGGGGCACCCTGAGGTGGAGGGCACCATGGGGCAGCTGGACAGCGGCATTCACCTCGTGGAGGACGTGCACGATGTCGCGCGCGTGGCACCCGCCCAGACGGAGCGGCTGGCCGTGGTGACGCAGACCACGTTGTCGGTGGACGACGCCGCCGAAATCCTCAGCGCGGTGAAGGCGCGCTTTCCGAGCGTGCGCGAGCCCAAGCAGCAAGACATTTGCTACGCCACGCAGAACCGGCAGGACGCGGTCAAGCTGCTGAGCCCGCAGGTGGACATCGTGATCGTGGTGGGCAGCCCCACCAGCTCGAACAGCAACCGCCTGCGGGAGCTGGCGGTCAAGCTCGGCACCCCCAGCCACATGGTCGACAGCGCCGACGAACTCCAACCCGAGTGGTTTGAAGGCAAGCACCGCGTGGGCCTGACGGCAGGCGCCTCGGCGCCCGAGATTCTGGTGCGTCAGGTGATCGAGCGCATCAAGGCGCTGGGGGCGATTTCGGTGCGCACCATGGACGGACTGACCGAGACCATCAAGTTCCCGCTGCCCAAAGGCCTGCGCGTCGATGGCGAAAGCACGACGCCGCTCGGACACCTCCGCTGAGCGCCCCGCGCCCGCAGAGGGCGCAAAACTACAATCGCCGCATGCTAGACATCGTTCAACTGAGAAAAGACCTCGACGGGATCGTGGCGCGCCTGCAGACCCGCAAGCAGCCACAGCCCTATCTGGATGTGGCCGCCTACAAGGCGCTGGAGTCCGAGCGCAAGGCGCTGCAGACCCGCACCGAGGACCTGCAGAGCCAACGCAACACCTTGTCCAAGCAGATCGGCATGCTCAAGGGCAAGGGCCAGCACGCCGAGGCCGACGCGGCCATGGCGCAGGTGGCTGCCTTCAAGGCCGAGCTTGAAGTCTCCGCCGCGCGCCTGGAGGTGATTCAGGCGGAGCTGCAGAACCTGCTGCTGGCCGTGCCCAACCTGCCGCACGAAAGCGTGCCCGTGGGCGGCGACGAAAGCGGCAATGTGGAACTGCGTCGCTGGGGCACGCCCCGCACCTTTGACTTCGAGCTGCGCGACCACGTCGACATCGGTGAGAAGCTGGGGCTCGATTTCGAAACCGGCACCAAGCTCGCCGGCTCGCGCTTCACGTTCATGCGTGGGCCCATCGCGCGCCTGCACCGTGCACTTGCGCAGTTCATGCTGGACGTGCAGACGCAGGAGCACGGCTACACCGAGTGCTACACGCCCTACGTGGTCAACGCAGAAACCTTGCACGGCACCGGCCAGTTGCCCAAGTTTGAAGGCGACCTGTTTGCCGTGAAAAAGGGCGGCCAGGAAGGCGAAGCCGTGCCGGACACGCAGGCGCTCTACCTCATCCCCACCAGCGAAGTGACGCTGACCAACACGGTGCGCGACACCGTGGTGGCGGAAAGCGATCTACCCATCAAGCTCACCGCACACACACCTTGCTTCCGCTCCGAAGCGGGCAGCGCCGGGCGCGACACCCGGGGCATGATCCGCCAGCACCAGTTCGACAAGGTCGAGATGGTGCAGATCGTGCATCCCGACCAGAGCTACGCCGCGCTGGACGCCATGACCGGCCACGCCGAAGCCGTGCTGCAAAAGCTCGGCCTGCCGTACCGCGTGATCGTGCTGTGCACCGGTGACATGGGTTTTGGTTCGACCCGCACGCACGATCTGGAGGTGTGGGTGCCGGCACAAGGCACCTACCGCGAGATCAGCTCTGTCTCCAACTGCGAGGCCTTCCAGGCCCGCCGGCTGCAGGCCCGCTTCAAGAACGCGCAAGGCAAGAACGAACTTGTGCACACGCTCAACGGCTCGGGCCTCGCCGTGGGCCGTGCGCTGGTGGCGGTGCTCGAGAACTACCAGAACGCCGATGGCAGCGTCACCGTGCCCGAAGTCTTGCGCCCTTACATGGGCGGGCTTGACCGGCTGATCCCCGCATGAGCCACCCTGCCTGACGCGCAGACACCTTCCAACCCACCGCAGAGACAGCACGACATGCGCCACCACTCCACGCGTCTCGAACGGCTGAAGCAACTGATGATTCTCGAGACGCCTCCGGAGGCGGCTTATGACGATCTCACGCGTGCCCTGGCGAATGGGCTGGACGTTCCCATTGCGATGGTGAACATCCTGGACCAGCACCGCGACTGGTTCAAATCGGTGCTGGGTTTGCCGTTCAACGAATCTTCTGCGGCCACTTCGTTCTGCGAGGTGTTTCTGCAGACGGCGGACGACCTGGTGGTGGCCGAGGACACCGCGCAGGACCCTCGCTTTGCGGCACATCCCATGGTCACGGGCGAGCCTCACATTCGGTTTTATGCCGCCGCACGGTTGGTGGTGGACGGGCAGACCATCGGCACACTGTGTGCCTACGACACCAAGCCCAAGGCGGTGAGTCCCGAAAAGGTGGCGGAGCTCAAGGCGTTGGGTGATGCGGTCATGGAGCTGCTGCGCAAGCGCGACGTGTCGCCAGAGTGATCGTCGGCGCTGCCCAGCTGGGCAAATAGCATTCAAGCTTTCTTGCTATGAATCCGATAGTGGTGATTCCCCGTCACCACTATCGTCATAGCTCATGTCTCTTCACAACGTCAGCTGTTCCCTTGCAACCCGGCGCGCCTGGTCCGCGCTGTTCATGGGTGTCGCCGTGTCTATGCTGGCCGCCTGCGGCGGATCCAACCAGGCCCGCACGCCAGCCACTTCAGCCGCTTCAACCACGCCTTCTGCCACCACACCCGTGACGTTCAGCGTTGCCGGGCGTGTGGCGGGTCTCACAGGCTCGGGATTGAGCCTTTCGCTCAACAGTGGTCCGGCGCTGGCGATTGCCAGCGATGGCGCCTTTGCATTTCCCACAGAGGCCAGCCAGCGCTTCGCCGTCACGGTGGCGTCATCGGCCTCCGGTCAGACATGCACTGTGTCCAACGCCACAGGGGCGAGCGCAGAGACCGATGTGGATACCGTGCGCGTGAACTGCTCGTCCACGTCCTACGCCGTGCGCGGCGCGGTCACTGGACTGGCAGCGGGGCAGCAGCTCACCTTGACCAACAACGGCGCCGACCCCGTGGTCGTGACGGGCAACGGGGCTTATGCGTTTGCGGTGCGGGTCGCTCGCAACGGCGGCTATGCCGTGGCGGTGTCCAGCCCACCTGCAGGGCAGACCTGCTCCGTGCGCAACGCCACGGGCGCCGGTGTGCTGGCAGATGCCACCGATGTGGATGTGGTGTGCGCCAGCACCAGCCACCGCGTGGGTGGTGCTGTTGCGGGTCTGGCGGCGGATGCCACCGTGACCCTGCTCAACAACGGCACCGACGCCACGGTGCTGTCGAGCAACGGGACCTATGCCTTTGCCGCGCGAGTGGCTGACCAGGCCGGGTACGCCGTCACGGTGGGCACCCAACCTGCTGGCCAGACCTGCACCGTGTCCAACGCTCAGGGCAGCAACGTCAGCGCTGATGCAGGCAATGTGAACGTGCAGTGCGATGCGGTGACGCACACCATTGGAGGCACGCTCAGCGGACTGCTGGCCAACCAGCAAGTCACGCTCTTCAACAACGGCGCTGATCCGCTCACCCTGACGGCCAACGGCGCCTTCCAGTTCGAGACGCCGATTGCCGCACAAAGCGCGTACGCCGTGAGCCAGGGCGCCACCACTTCGGGGGTGAGCTGCAGCCTGAGCAATGCCAGCGGCGGCAACGTCACGGCCGACGTGACCAACGTGGGCCTGACCTGCTCAACCTCGGCGGTGTCTTTTGTCTACATCCCTGACTACGGCAACGCCCGCGTGCTGGGCTACCGCATCGACCGCGCCACCGGTGTACGCACAGACCTCCCCGGTGCGCCGTACGCAGCAGGCACCAACAACCGCTGGCTCGCCATGAACCCGGCGCAGAGCTTTCTTTACAGCGCCAACGTGGGCAGCAACAACGTCTCGGCTTACACCGTCGACAGCAGCACCGGTGCGCTTACCGCGGTGGCTGGCAGCCCGTTCGCTTCGGGTTCACAGCCCACGGCCATTGAGGTCAGCCCGGACGGGCGCTTTGCCTACACCGCCAACAGCCAGAGCGCCAACGTGAGTGGCTATAGCATTCACCAGACCACGGGCGCCCTCACGCCGCTGCCGGGCAGCCCGTACGCGGCCGGCACCATCCCCACCAAGATCGCCATCACGCCCAACAGCCGTTACCTGTATGTGACCAACCAGAACAGCAACAACCTCTCGGCCTACAGCATCGACGCGAACACGGGTGCACTGACCGAACTCGCGGGGAGCCCTTATGCCCTTGCAGGCCAGCCTTACGGCATCGGCATGCATCCCTCGGGCGACTTCGTGTACCCGGTGGTGTACCAGGCGAAGCTGCACGCCTTTCGCATCGACCCAGCGACTGGCACCCTGACCGACACCCAACCCGGCGGGTATGGCTCCAGCGGATCAGACTGGGAGTGGCTGTCGTTCACCACCAATGGTGCGGGTACGGTGGGCTACGTGGCGACCAACCAGGGCATACGGGCTTACGACATCAACACCACCACTGGCGCGCTGGCCGAGCGCAGCCCGTTCGCACACGCCGGCAGGTACCAGCACGTCACCACCAACCGCAGTGGAAACCGGCTCTACGCAGGCGATTTCCATGCGATCTACACGCACATCCTGGACATCAACCCCACCACGGGCGATCTCTCGCCGATCACCGGCAGCCCGTTCTCCGTGGGGGCTCGTCCTTACAACATGGTCGTGATCGAGCGCTGAAGCTCCCACTCTGCACCTGCACGTCATCTCCCTTCTCAGCCACTGGTTACTTGATCGGCCTTTTGGGCGCCATAAGGGATCAGGCGCAGCTGGACGCTGACTGGGCGGGCGGTTCAGGGCAGGTGGATGTTGCTTGCCTGGAGCGCTTCGATTGCCAGCATGATCCGCCCGCTGGCTTTGCGCCGCTTGGCAACCCGTAAGGTTTGGCTTGCGTGCGCGACGAAGGCCTATGCCCTTCGCTTCACACTCGCATCAGCGTCGCTTGCGACGCGCACCTCTGCCGCTCGGCTTCCTGGTCTGGGCCTCGATTTTTTTCTGGGTGGCGGTCAACCCCCGGGGCGTCATGGCCATGGGCCTCGTTGTGTCGCCGCAGACCGAGGCTTGCCCGGGCGAGCCCCGCGCTCAACGTGAGCTGCCACCCCTGCCAGACAAGGCCATGCAACGCATCCCTGACAGCCGCGTCGTGGCAGGGCAGCGCGACGTTGCGTGGGCGTGGCTCGGTTCACCGACGTTGCGATACCCGCACGGTGCGCTCGGGTCGCCCACACACGCCGCCAGTTTGCATGCGGTGGTCCGCTCCCGCTCGGGCGAATGGCGAGAGGTGGAGTCGCGACTGCCCGTTCATCGCGTGTACGAAGACCGCATCCCTCGCATCGTGGACATGGACCAAGATGGAAGCGAAGAAATCGTTCTGGTGGAGGCAGACGCTTTGCGTGGTGCATCGCTGGTGGTCATGGGCGTCGAGCACACAGAAAGAGGTCCGATTCTCATCGAACGTGCGCGCAGTGCATTTGTTGGATCCACCTTTCGCTGGCTCAATCCTGTTGGCGCGGCCGACTTCGACGCCGATGGAAAACTCGACTTGGCGATGGTCCTCACCCCTCACATTGGTGGTGAGCTCCAGCTCCTGCACTACCGTCCACCGTCGCTGGTGCCCTACGCGCGTGCACTCGATGTATCCAACCACCGCATGGGCGCCCTGGAACAATCGCTTGCCGTGATCGTGCACGTGGCAGGACTGCGCCCAACCGTCTTGGTCCCCGACATGACCCTGCGCGCTTTGCATGCGTTGCGCTGGGACGCACCGGGCCGCTGGACAGAGCTGGGAGACGTGATGCCGTTGCCCGGGCGCATCGAACGCCTTTCCCACACGCATCGCGGCGCCTGCGCGACGCTGGAAGATGGTCGCGCGCTCCGTTTGACGGTCGAACCGTAAAGGGCGAGACAGCACGCACAGGGTTGCTTTGCCAATCCACGCGGGGTGCTTCTTCCGCGTGATCTTCACCGCTGTCATGGCACCGCGCACGCAGAGGGCTGCGGTGCGTCTCGCGTATGCCGTTCGCAAAACGCGACGTTAGCGCCCTTTGAGCGTTCAAGCTGTACCCGCTATTGCCGATACACGTCGCGTGCGACCCCGGCGCAGGCACCTTCGCGGATCCAGCTGCACGAGGCTCGACAAATAGCGGCATGGCCATCCCGTCACCGCTGCATTCAAAAGGATCATTCCCTTGTTCAATTTCCATCAATGGACCGTCGCCAAAAAGATGGTGCTGACCGGTGCCGTGCTGCTCGTCATGCTGGTCGCCATTTGCTCGCTCGCTGTGCTGAGCCTGAGCAGGGCCCAGCGCAACTTTGACAACTTCGTGAGTGACGATTTCAGCCGCGGAGGCCTCGCACGGGATGTCCGGGCCGCAACCAGCGCTCGCGCGATCTCCGCCCGGAACCTGATCCTTCTCAATGGTCCAGAAGACGTCAAGGCAGAGACCATCGCCGTCAAGGCCGCGCACGACCGCGTTCAAGAGCGTCTGGGCATGCTGAAAAGTGCGGTCGAAAAGTCAAAGGACGTGACGCCGCAGGAGCGAGAACTGCTCTCGAGAATTGTGGCGTTGGAGAGCCAATACGGCCCTGTCGCGCTGGACATCGTCGCGATGGCACTTGCAGGCGACAAGCAAGGCGCGACCGAAAAGATGAATGCCGAGTGTCAGCCGCTGCTCAAGAAACTGATCGCCACGACCACCGACTACTCACGGTTGATCACGGCATCCGGTGCTGCAGAAATCAAGAGGTCCACCGAAGAGTTCATGGCACAGCGACTTTTGCTGACGTCGTCTTCGGTTGCTGCGATCCTCATCGCAGCGGGCCTTGGCGTGTTGATCCATAAAAGCCTCGCTCGCTCTTTGGGGGCCGATCCGATTGCGCTCAGAGCTGCAGCAAAGCGGGTGGCCTCCGGTGACCTCAGCTTGGTGCCGGGCAGTGCCACAGCGCCCTCCGACAGTGTCCTGGCTTCGCTGGGAGACATGCAGGCTTCGCTGGCAGGTATTGTGGCCAAAGTGCGGGCATCGGCCACCTCCATTGAAACAGGCTCACAGGAAATCGCCGCAGGTAACGCCGACCTTGCATTGAGAACGGAGCAGCAAGCCGGCAACCTCCAGAGAAGCGCATCCTCGATGGAGGAAATGACGGCAAACGTCAACACCAACTCTGATACCGCGGCGCAAGCCAGGCAGCTCGCTCAGTCCGCACGAGCGGCCGCGGAAAATGGCGGTGCTCTGGTGGGGCAAGTGGTGGCCACCATGGATGAGATCAGCTCCAGCTCCCGCAGGATTTCAGACATCATTGGTGTCATCGACGGCATTGCATTCCAGACCAACATACTGGCCTTGAACGCGGCTGTGGAAGCGGCTCGCGCAGGCGAGCAGGGCCGCGGCTTTGCCGTGGTGGCCAACGAAGTGCGAACTTTGGCCCATCGAAGTGCCCAGGCGGCAAAAGAGATCAAAGGCTTGATCGAGACCAGTGTCGGCAAAGTGCAAGCCGGGTCAGGGCTGGTGAATTCTGCCGGCCTGGCCATGACCGACATTGTTCAGGAGGTCAACCGCGTTGCCGACCTGATCCGTGAGATCAGCGACGCCACTCAGGATCAGGCCAAAGGCATCAATCACATCAGTGGGTCGGTCGCCCAACTGGATCAAGCTACCCAGCAGAACGCTGCCCTGGTCGAGCAGATGGCCGGGGCTGCGGGCGCGCTGAATCAGCAGGCACAGGGTCTTGTGCACTCCGTGGCTGTGTTCCGGCTTGCTGAACAGGGTTCTCCCGGGCCGTCGCTCGCCATGGCTTGACCTCTGGTCCGATGCACGACCTTGAAGAGGCGCGTGTTTTCTCCCAAGGGTGTACGGCCGGGATGATCGGTCGGCGCCGAAACCGGAGAGCTGTCGCGGGAGAGCGCCGCAAGCGTGCATGCGCTGTGTTGGACACACGGTGTCTGCCAAACAAGATTTGCTGCGCCTTGCGTCGAGCCTGTCGCCGCAGCCCTTTCGCCCCGGACGATCTGATGCCACCGGTTCACAAGGGCACATCTGACGGGAAGCGGGACAAACAAAAAAGCGGCCCGGAGGCCGCGATTTTGCTTACTTTCTGGCGGAGAGGGTGGGATTCGAACCCACGGTAGTATTGCTACTACGCCTGATTTCGAGTCAGGTACATTCGACCACTCTGCCACCTCTCCGGGTGTTGGTCGTGAACACAAGCAGGCGAGTATAGCAGGGCCCAAAGAGGTGGTCCTTGCCCAGCGCAGCGGCTCGGGCGCCAGGGCGGGTGCAACCGCTCAGGCCGAGTGAGACAATGCGCCACCGCCTGTTTGCTGGTCTTCCATGCTCGTCGACACCCAACCCGCCACTTACCAGCACGTTCCCGCCTCGCCCGAGGTGCGGGATCACTGGGTCAACTCCCAGCTGATAGGCGTGCTCATGGACAACATGGGCCCTTCGCTGCTGGCGGCGGTGCTCTCGCTGCCCGTGCTGGTGTACCTCATGGCTGGTCAGTCCAACACCATCGCCCTGGTGGTTTGGTCGGTGTTGATGGTCGCCATGTTGGTGCTTCGATATCGCCTCATCGGCATCTACCGGCTGCGCCACGACAGCCTGGAGGGGCCGCAACGCATGGCCTTCGTGCAGCGCTACCGGTGGTCCTGGACGGCTATGGCGCTGCTATGGGGTGGTCCGGTGTTGTTGAGCTATCAGCACTCCACCCAGGCCACGCAGTTCGTGTGCGGACTGGTGGTGTTGGGGCAGGGGCTGCTCACGCTCACGGCGTTCAGCGCCTATCTGCCGGTGTTTCGCCAGTACGCGAATGCGCTGATCTTGTCGGTGTTTGTGGGCCTGGCGTGGAACACGCTGTTGAAGCTGCACAGGCCTGAAGCGGTGCAGATTGGCCTGGTGTTGATGGCGCTGCTTTTTGTGTTCTGGGGGCTTCTGCTCATGGCCGGGCGGCGCTTGCATGAGGTGCATCGCTCCAGTTTCGAACTGCAGTTCTCCAACCAGGAGCTGATCGATTCGCTGACGTTGCAAACGCGTGCTTCGCTGCGGGCCGTCGCAACCAAGAACCGCTTCCTGGCGTCCGCGGCGCATGACCTGCGCCAACCTGTACATGCCCTGAGCCTTTATGCCGACTGGCTGGCCACCGAGCCGGAAATGGCGCGCGACATTGCCCCTCGCATCCTGCAGTCAACGAGGGCGATCAACGAGTTGTTTGACTCGCTCTTCGACCTGACACGCATCGACGCCGGAAACTACAAAGTGCGCTTGCAGCATGTCGATGTCAAGACGCTGTTTGCCGATCTGGCGATGCAGTTCGAGCCGGTGGCTGTCGGCAAATCGTTGCGGTTGCGCACGCACACCAGGCCGTGCACTATCTGGTCCGACCCGGTGGTGTTGCGCCGCATCTTGGGCAATCTGGTGTCGAATGCGCTGCGCCACACCCAGCACGGTGGTGTGTTGCTGGGGCTGCGACACCGGGAGGACATGCTGGTGTTCGAGGTCTGGGACACCGGCGTCGGCATTGCGCGGGAGCATCAGCAGGCCATCTTTCAGGAGTTCTTCCGGGTGTCCCAGCACCAGGGGACTGAAGACAGCCTGGGGCTGGGTTTGACCATTGTCTCCAAGCTCACGTCCCTGATGGGCTATCAGCTGGCACTGAACTCTGTGGCCAATCGCGGCAGCGTGTTTCGGGTGATGCTGCCGGACTTCACGCAGCGCGAACCGCTGGCGACGCATTCCCCGAAGGACCCGAACTCCGGTTTTTGACGTTGGGTCGTCTTCTGGGCGCCTGAATTTGGTGCGTGGGCAAAGCCCACGGCTTGTCAGAGGTCGAGCAGGCCTGCCGTGCGGGCCAAATGGCTGGCCTGCGAGCGGCTCTTGACATTGAGGCGGCGGAACAGGCGCCACAGATGCACCTTCACGGTGTGCTCGCTGATCTGGAGCTGCTCGGCAATGTCCCGGTTGCTCAGACCCCGGTCCAGCATGACCAGCAATTGCTTCTGGCGCTTGGAGAGCTTTTCGGGAATGGTGGGCGCGTTTTCGTCTTCCACTTCGTCGGCCAGAAACTCGCGAAGCACTTTGGCGATCTGCGCGGCGCCGGCGGACTTTTCCACATAGGCGTCCGCGCCGGCTTCACGGGCCAAATCTTCGTAATCCGAGGAAGGTGACGCCGACAGCACGATCAAGGAGGTATCGGGCAGCATCTGGCGCACTTCCCGAACCCCGGACACGCCATTGGTATCTGGCAATTTCAGATCGAGGCACACCAGCTCGGGTTCGCCGTGCTCTGCGATGGCCTTGCTGACAGCGGCCAACCGCTCCAGTTCGACCACCTGCGTCGATGCGCGCAGGCGTCGCAGCAGCATGACGACGGCTTCGCGCATCAGCGGGTGGTCGTCGATAACAAAAATACTCATGTCTGGCGGGTCGGTGATAACGGGGTTGAAGCGGACAGCATATAGGCAATGTGCGTGTTTGGCGATAGCCAATAGCGTGCCAATGCAGCCGTTCTTTTTACTTTAAATACCAAACACCGGGGGGTATTTGGACCGAGAGGCTCAAACCCTTGCCTGACCGAAGTCGGAAGACAACATTTTGGGAGCGCCGAGCGGGTGATTGTCCCTCAAAGCACAAACGGGGCTGCGAGAGGCTTGGCGCTCAAGCTTTGAGGGCCACGAAATGTGCCAGAGCCTGGGTGAGCGCATGGTCCTCAGCCTGCGTGGCCAATTGTCCTTGCATGCTGTGCAGCGCTTGGGCGCCTTCCTGTTGAAGGCGCGCAATCGCTTGGGCAGCTTCCTTGCCAGAGGTGAAGCCGGTGCTTTGGAGCAGAAGAGCACCAGCGCCATCGACCAGCTTGAAATAGAAGAGGCCGTCGCTTTCGCGGTACTGCTTGAAAGCGGGAGCAGCCACTTTGGCGACCTTGACGGGTGAAGCCGACACCATCGTGTCCAGCCGACGCAATCCAACCGCTTCGCGCAGTTGGGTGGTGAAGGGGGTGGCAATGGCACGCGCCTTCTCGGCGCCGGCCCTGAGCGTCTTTTCGATTTGCGCGGGGTCCTGGATGAGTTGGTCGTACACCTCGCGCATGGGGGCGATCTCGCGATCCAGCCGCTCGAACAGCGTCTGCTTGGCGTCGCCCCACGCGATGCCCTCAGCGTAGGCCTTGGCCAGCGAGGCGGTCTCTTCTTCCGACGCAAAGGCCTGGAACAGCTGGAACAGCGCCGAGCCCTCGGTGGACTTGGGTTCGCCAGGCGCACGCGAGTCGGTCACGATGCCCATGATGAGTTTCTTCAACTGATCGCGCGGCACGAACAGCGGGATCGTGTTGTCGTAGCTCTTGCTCATCTTGCGGCCGTCCAGGCCAGGCAGCGTGGCGACGTGGTCTTCAATGGCCGCCTCGGGCAGGGTGAAATGCTCGCCGTACAGGTGGTTGAAGCTGGACGCGATGTCGCGCGCCATTTCGATGTGCTGGATCTGGTCGCGTCCCACGGGCACTTGATGGGCGTTGAACATGAGAATGTCGGCCGCCATGAGCACGGGGTACATGAAGAGGCCGGCCGTGACACCGGCGTCGGGGTCGACGCCAGCGATGTTGTTCTTGTCGACGGAGGCCTTGTACGCATGCGCGCGGTTGAGCACGCCCTTGCCCGTGACACACGTGAGCAGCCACGTGAGTTCGGGGATCTCCGGGATGTCGGATTGCCGGTAGAAGGTCACCTTCTGTGGATCGAGCCCGCAGGCCAGCCAGGTGGCCGCGATCTCGAGCGTGGAGCGCTGCACGCGCGCAGGCTCTCCCACCTTGATGAGTGCGTGGTAGTCGGCCAGGAAGTAGAAGCTCTGCACCTCGGCCAGGCGGCTGGCGCGAACCGTGGGGCGAATGGCGCCCACGTAGTTGCCCAGGTGGGGTGTGCCGGTGGTGGTGATGCCGGTAAGGACGCGTTGGGTTTTCTTCATGGCGAAATCAGAACAGCAGCATGCGGAGAGGGGTGAGCAGCACCTCGATGGCGCTGTTGGTGAGCATCATGAGCGGGCGCAGCCAGAGCGTGCCCACCACACCCGTGATGACCAGGGCCATCACGATGAAAAAGCCCCAGGGCTCCACGCGGGAGACCAGCGCCGCCTGTTTCCAGGGCAGCACGCCCACCAGGATGCGCCCGCCATCGAGTGGCGGCAGCGGAAAAAGGTTGAAGGCGAACATGACAAGATTGACCAGCAGGCCCGCGCGGCACATCTGCAGGAAAAAGTCTTCGTCCACGCCGGAGGCGACCAGCACATAGAGCAGCACCGTCCAGGCGATGGCCTGAAAAAGGTTGGCGCCTGGGCCGGCCAGGGCGACCCAGATCATGTCGCGCTTCGGGTTGCGAAGGCGGCTGAAGTTCACCGGCACCGGTTTCGCATAGCCAAAAAGGAAAGCGCCCGAGGTTGCGAAGTACAGCAGCAGCGGCATCGCGATGGTGCCGAGCGGGTCGATGTGCTTCACCGGGTTGAGCGTGATGCGGCCCATCATCGCGGCGGTGTGGTCGCCAAAGTGCCTGGCCGCGTAACCGTGCGCCGCTTCATGCAGCGTGATGGCGAACAGCACCGGGATGGCGTAGATGGCGACGGTTTGAACGATCTGGGCGAAATCCATGGCGGGTGCTGGAATCAAACGCGTATTGTCCCAGACTGCCGGCTGGCAACGACCCGCGTGCGCTCAGAGGCCGAGCCTGGCCAGTGCGCCCTGGCCGGTGCGCAGCACCTCCGGTTCGCCACCATCGCCCATGGGGGTGAGGTCGATCACCGTGGTGGGCTCCAGGGCACAGGCGCCCGAGTCGATCACGCCGGCGAGGTCGTGCTCCAGGCGGTCTCGAATGTCGTGCGCGTCATTGAGCGGGTCGGTTTCGCCCGGGAGGATGAGCGTGGTGGCGAGCAGCGGGGCGTTGTGCAGGTCCAGCAGGGTCTGCAGCGTCTTGTGGTCGGGCACGCGCAGGCCAATGGTCTTGCGCGCGGGGTGGCTGACGCGGCGTGGCACTTCTTTGCTGGCCTCCAGGATGAAGGTGTAGGCCCCGGGTGTGCCGAGCTTGAGCAGGCGGTACTGGCGGTTGTCGACCTTGGCGTAGCTGGCCAGTTCGCTGAGGTCTCGGCACAGCAGCGTGAGGTGGTGCTTGTCGTCGACCTGGCGGATGCGGCGAAGGCGGTCTGCGGCGGCCTTGTCGTCCAGATGGCAGACCAGTGCGTAGCTCGAGTCGGTGGGCACAGCCAGCACGCCGCCGCGCTCCAGCAACTGCGCCGCCTGCTTGAGCAGTCGGGGTTGCGGGTTGTCGGGGTGGACGTCGAAGAATTGAGACATGGCGGTGGGGCAGGTGATGCCTTCAGGCTTCGGGAGGTTCGACAGGCAGGCGGCGATCGCGCGCGGTGAGCCAGCTTGCGGTGGCGCCGCAGAGGACGATCATGGCAATGCCGATCAACTCGAGCTGGCCCGGGACGTGGCCGAAGACGAGCCAGCCACAGAACATGGCAAATCCGATCTGGCCGTAGAGGTAGGGCGTCAGCGTCGAGGCCTGCGTGCGTTTGAAGGCCAGGATCAACAGGAAGTGGCCCACCGTGCCCATGAGGCCGATCAGGCAGAGGATGGCGAAGGTTGTCGCATCAGGGATCGCTTTCCACACCACCGGAAGCACCAGGCTGGAGAGCAGCGCGCCGACCCAGCCGGTGTAGAAGTGCATGGTCATGGGGTCTTCGGTGCGCGCCATTTTGCTGGTCAGAATCTGGAACCAGGCGTAGGTGAACACCATCACCAGAGGCAACAGGCTGGCCCAGCCGATCACGTTGCCGCCGGGCTGCACCACCAGCAGCGCACCGGCAAAACCGCCGACCACCAGCACCCAGCGCAGCAGCGACACCCGCTCACGCAGGAACAGCGCGGCCAGCAATGTCACCACCAGCGGCGTGATCATGACGATGGCCGTGAATTCGCCCACGGGCATGTACTGAAGAGCCACGAAGGAAATGGCGCTCACGGCCAGCAGCAAGCTGCCGCGCAACACCTGAAAGCGGGGGTGAGCGGTGCGCACCAGACTGCGCCCCCGCAGCGGCAGCATGACGGCAGTGACCACGACCGCATGGAACATGTAGCGAAACCACACGGCCATCAGCACGGGGACGAATGCGCCCACGTACTTCACCGAGGTGTCGAGCACGGCGAAGAACGCCGTGGCCATGATCAAAAAAAGAATGCCCAGCGCGGCCTGCGTGGGAGGGCTTCGCGAGGGTGCCGACATCACTGCAGGATGCGCGACTGCAGCAGCTCCCAGACCGGGGTGACGCTGCCCGGCAGGTAGGGCAGCTGGCCCAGGTCGGCGTGGCTTTCCTCGGGGCTGTGGAAGTCGCTGCCCCGCGAGGCGGCGAGGCCGAATTCCTGGCAGAAGCCGGTGTATTTCGCGAAGTCCGCCTGACCGTGTGCGCCGGTCATCACCTCCACGCCTTGGCCGCCATGCGCCTTGAATTCGCTGAACAGGGCGAACTCTTCATTGGGGGTGAGCTTGTAGCGCCCGGGGTGGGCGATCACGGCAACACCGCCCGCGTGCGTGATCCAGCGCACCGCATCGGCCAGCGAGGCCCAGCGGTGGGGCACAAAGCCCGGCTTGCCCTCGGTGATGTATTTGCGGAAGACCTCGTTCGTGTCCCTGCACGCGCCGATTTCCACCAGGTAGCGGGCAAAGTGTGAGCGCGAGATGAGATCGGGGTTGCCCACGTACTTCAGCGCGCCTTCGTACACGCCCTTGATGCCCACGCGTGCCAGGTCGTCGCTCATTTCGCGTGCGCGCTGCTCGCGGCCGCCGCGGGTGGCGTGCAGGCCGGCCAACAGCTCGGGGTGCTTGTGGTCCATGCCCAGGCCCACGATGTGCACCGTGATGCCTGCGAAGGTCACGGAGATTTCGGCACCCGTGAGATAGGGCAGACCCGCTGCACGTGCTGCTGCCAGGGCGCGGTCTTGTCCGCCCAGCTCATCGTGATCGGTGAGCGCCCACAGCTCGACGCCGTTGGCCTTGGCTCGCTGTGCCAGCGCTTCGGGCGTGAGCGTGCCGTCCGAGACAACAGAGTGGCAGTGGAGGTCGGCGTTGATGTAGGAGGTCACTTGATCATTTTAGGTGGCAGCGCCAGAGATGGGTGTCAACGTGGTTTCACCCTGTATTGCGCAGGCCAGCGGCAATGCCGTTGATCGAGATGTGGATGCCGCGGCGCACGCGCTCGTCGCGGTCGGCCTCGTTTTCCCCCGCGCGGTAGCGCCGCACCAACTCCACCTGCAGGTGATGGAGGGGGTCGATGTAAGGAAAGCGGTGTCGAATGGAGCGCTGCAGCGCTGCGTTGTTCACCAGCCGCTGCTTCTCGCCCGTGATCAGTGCCAGCGCGTCGGCCGTGCGGTGCCACTCGGCCTCGATCGCGGTGAACACCTGCTTGCGCAGGCGTTTGTCGGGCACCAGCTCGGCGTAGCGGGAGGCCAGGGCCAGGTCGCTCTTGGCGAGCACCATGTCCATGTTGGAGAGCAGGGTGCTGAAGAATGGCCACTGCTTCACCATCTTTTGCAGCAGCGCCTTCTGCGCGGCCAGGCCCTTGGGACCGTCGCGGTGGAGGAAGGCATGCACCGCCGAGCCAAAGCCGTACCAGCCGGGCAGCGTGAGACGGCACTGGCCCCAGCTGAAGCCCCAGGGAATGGCGCGCAGGTCTTCGATCTTTTGCGTGGCCTTTCGGGAGGCCGGCCGCGATCCGATGTTGAGTTCGGCAATCTCCCGGATGGGGGTGGCGGCAAAGAAGTAGTCGGCAAAGCGCGGGGTGTCGTAAACCAGGGCGCGGTAGGCGGCCATGCTTTGGCGCGAGATTTCATCGGCCGCGGCCAGAAAGCTCGCGGGTGCATTGCGCGTGGGTTTGAGCAAGGTCGCCTCCAGCGTGGCGGCCACCAGCGTCTCCAGGTTGCGGCGCCCAATTTCCGGGTTGGCGTATTTGGAGCCGATCACCTCGCCTTGCTCGGTCAGGCGGATCTGGCCGCGCACCGTGCCGGGCGGCTGCGCCAGGATGGCCTGGAAGCTCGGGCCGCCACCACGGCCCACCGTGCCGCCGCGGCCGTGGAACATGCGCAGCTGGATCGGGGCAGCGCTGCCTTTGTTGAGCGCGTCGAACAGTTCCACCAGTGCGATCTCGGCGCGGTACAGCTCCCAGTTGCTGGTGAAGATGCCGCCGTCCTTGTTGCTGTCGGAGTAGCCGAGCATGATGTCTTGCTCGCTGTAGCCGTCGGCGGCACCGCGCTGCACCATGTCGCGCACGCCCGGCAGGGCCAGGTAGTCGCGCATGATGGGCGCGGCGTTGCGCAAGTCTTCGATGGTCTCGAACAGTGGCACCACGATCAGGTCACACAGCGCGTCATCGGCCAGGGTGCCGCGCATGAGCCCGGCTTCCTTCTGGAGCAGCAGCACTTCCAGCAAGTCGCTCACGGTTTCGGTGTGGCTGATGATGGCGTGGCGAATGGCCTGCGCACCGAAGCGCTCGCGCCCACTGCGCGCAGCGTCAAAGATGGCGAGCTCGCCCAGTGTGTGCGCTGAATAGCTGACGCCCGGCACACGCAGCGGCCGCGCGTCGTTGAGTTGGCGCAGCAGCACGGCGCGTTTGCCGGCTTCGTCCAGCGCTGAGTAGTTGGCTTCGATGCGCGCAGCGGCCAGCAACTCGGCCACCACTTCTTCGTGCTTGTCGGAGCTTTGCCGCAAGTCCACTGTGGCCAGATGAAAGCCGAACACCTGCACGCCGCGCATCAGCGGCTGCAGCCGGGCGCGTGCCAGGGCTTCGCCGTGGTGCGACTTGAGCGACGCTTCGATGGTGCGCAAGTCCTGCAGCAGCTCTGCGGCACTGGTGTAGGCGTCCTGGGGGGCGACCGCGTGGCGCGCCGCCTCTCCGCCCGTGAGCTGCTTGAGCGTGGCGGCAAGGCGTGCGTACATGCCGGTGAGGGCTCGGCGATAGGGTTCGTCTTGCCGGTGGGCGTTGGTATCGGGTGAGCGCTCTGCCAGCGCCTGCATGGCAGGGCTCACGGGGGTAAGCATGGCCGAGACGGAGAGTTCTGCGCCCAGGTGGTGCAGTTGCGTGAGGTGGTGGCGAAGCACCATGTCGGCCTGGCTGTGCAACGCCAGTTCAAGCGTCTCGGCGGTCACGTTGGGGTTGCCGTCGCGGTCGCCCCCAATCCACTGTCCCATGCGCAGGAAGGGCGCGATGGAGGCACTTTGCTGCGAATCGCCCAGGCCCTCTTCCAGCTCCCGGTACAGGCGTGGGATCTGGGTGAGGAAGGTGGCTTCGTAGTAGCTCAGCGCGTTCTCGATCTCGTCGGCCACCGTGAGCTTGGTGAAGCGCAACAGGCGCGTCTGCCAGAGTTGTGTGACGCGGGCGCGGATTTGCGCTTCGATGTCGGCGCGCTCGCGCGGCAGGCGTTCCTGTGCGTCGCGCTCGCCCAGCAGGCGGGCGATGGCGCGCTCGGCGTCCAGGATGCTTTTGCGCTGCACCTCGGTGGGGTGAGCGGTCAACACGGGCGAAATGTGCGCGCTGCCCAGCGTGCGCACCACTTCGGCGGGCGCAATGCCTGCTTTGTGCAGACGCTGCAGCGTGCGCGCCAGGCTGCCTTCCTGGGTGTCGCCGGCGCGTTCGTGCACGGCGCGCCGGCGGATGTGGTGCCGGTCCTCGGCCAGGTTGGCCAGATGACTGAAGTACGTGAAGGCGCGGATCACGCTCACGGCGCGGTTGCCACTCAAGCCCTTGAGCAGCTTCTTCAGGGCTTTGTCGGCGGACTCGTCAGCGTGGCGCCGGAACGCCACCGAGAGCTGGCGGATCTGTTCGATCAAGTCGTAAGCGGCTTGCCCCTCCTGTTCGCGGATCACGTCGCCCAGAATGCGCCCGAGGAAGCGGATGTCGTCGATCAGCGGCTGGTCCTTGTCGGCGCGGCCAGCCGTGCTTTTGGAGACGGGGGTGGCAGAGGCGGTGTGGGGGAGCTTTCGCGTCATGGTGCTTGGGCTTGGATGGGGCAGGGCGCCGGGGCAAACGGGCCATGCTAGCATCCAAAAACACCGTTACCGTTACGAGCCGGGTACCAATTGACCCGCGCGATTCGGCCCTCTGAGACACCTCCCCAACATGTCTGATTCCACCTCTGCCCTGGCCATCACCATTGCTACCCGCGAAAGCCGACTCGCGCTCTGGCAGGCCGAACATGTCAAGGCGCTGCTGGAGGCCCGGGGGCACCGGGTGACCCTGCTGGGGATGACCACGCTGGGCGACCAGATCCTGGACCGCAGCCTTTCCAAGGTGGGTGGCAAGGGCCTGTTTGTCAAAGAGCTTGAGCTCGCACTGGAAGATGGCCGTGCCGACATCGCTGTGCACTCCCTCAAGGATGTGCCGATGGACCTGCCGCCGGGCTTTGCGCTGGCCTGTGTGATGGAGCGCGAGGACCCGCGCGACGCCTGGGTGTCGCCGCACTGCTCGGGATTGAGCGATTTGCCCCCGAACGCCATCGTCGGCACCTCCAGCCTGCGCCGTCTTGTGCTGCTGCGCTCGGCATTGGGCGCGCTGGGTCGTGATGACGTGCGCATCGAGCCTCTGCGTGGCAACCTCGACACGCGCCTGCGCAAGCTGGATGAAGGGCAGTACCACGCCATCGTGCTGGCCGCTGCAGGCCTCAAACGGTTGGGTCTGGGCGATCGCATTCGCCATGTTTTTGAACCCGCCGAATCGTTGCCTGCAGCGGGGCAGGGCGCCCTGGGCATTGAGGTGCGCGCCGATCGCACGGACCTGGTGAACGCCTTGGCACCGTTGGTGCACCAGCCCACGTGGCTGCGCGTCGCCGCGGAACGCACGGTTTCGCGCGCGATGGGCGGCAGCTGCTCCATGCCGCTGGCGGCGTATGCCGATTGGCGCAGCGACGGCCTGTTGCAACTCCACGCGGCCTGGGGCGACCCTGACGGCCAGCACCCGCTGCTGCAAGTGGACGACCGGGCTGCAGTGACCACCCTCGCTGAAGCCGAGGCGCTGGGCCAGCGCGTGACCCAAGCCTTGCGCGCGGCGGGAGCCCATCCGCCGCCTGCGGGGACCTGAAGCCTTGAGCGACACGCCCGCCCCCATCCCCGGTCATGCGGGTCGGCTGGAGCGGCTCATCGTGACTCGGCCCGCGCCGGAGGCCGCTGCCTGGGTGGACGTCTTGCGCGGCAATGGATGGCCCGCGCAGGCACTCCCGCTCATCGACATCGCCCCGCCTGACGACGAGCGCGACCTTGCCACGCTCCAGCATTGGCGCCGGCACTGGATGCAGGCTGACGCAATCCTCTTCGTGAGCGGTGCCGCCGTGACGCACTTCTTTGCCGACGCGCTGGCGCCCGTTGATGCCGCGATGCGCACGCGCTTCTGGGCGCCCGGGCCAGGCACGGCCCGCTTGCTGAAAAAGGCGATCGCTCCCTGGGGGTGGGGTGCCGAGCGCATCGACTCACCCCCGCTGGAAGCGGCGCAATTCGATTCTGAACACCTGTGGCCCGTGGTGTCATCGCAGGTCGAGCAGGGGCGCCTGGTGTTGATCGTGCGCGGCACCTCCGGGCGTGAGTCACCCGTGCAAGAAGTCCCGGGCGTGGCGGGCCATGGCCGCGACTGGCTCATCCAGCAGTGCCTGGCCGCTGGCGCGCAGGTGCAGGGCTGCGTGGCCTATGCCAGGCGCAGCCCGCCTTTGTCCACGCTGGACCAGGGCCTTCTGGCCGCGGCCTGTGGCCCCGACAGCGCCTGGCTTTTCAGCAGCTCCGAGGCCCTGATCCCCTTGCAAGCGCAGCGGCCTGCCGCCGGCTGGGGACACACCACCGCCATCGTGACGCACCCGCGCATCGCGGCCGCCGCCCGGCAGGCCGGCTTTGACCGCATCGTGTCAACGCGCCCGGCCCTGGACGACGTGATGCGCACCCTAGAATCAGGCTGGACCCGACCATGAGCGCCGATACCCCCCCACCCCATTCCCCCGCTTCGCCTGCAGACGCCAAACCCACCGTGGCGCCAGGGGTGGCTTCGCGCCGTCCGGGGTCGGTGCTCCCCTGGATCGCCCTGCTGGGGGCTGCGCTGGCGCTGCTGATCACCGGCCTGCTGTGGCAGAAACTGAGCTTCACCCAGCAGGAGCTCGCTCGCCGCAGCCAGGACACCGCAGCGCAAGCCGTGGAGGCCCGCACCCTCGCGGCCCAGGCTGAGGCGCTCACGCAAGAGCTGCAAGCGCGTCTGGCGGTGGCCGAGTTGCGCCTTTCGGAGGTCACGCTGCAGCGCAGCCAGCTTGAAGAGCTCATGCTGTCCCTCTCGCGCTCGCGCGACGACAACCTGGTTCAAGACCTGGAGTCGGCGCTGCGGCTGGCACAGCAACAGGCCCAGCTCACGGGCAGTGCACAAGCGCTGGTGTCGGCCCTGCAGGCGGCCGACCAACGCATTGCGCGAGCGGCGCAACCGCGCCTGAACCCCGTGCAGCGGGCCATCGCCCGGGACATCCAGCGCATTCAGGGCGCGTCGCTGGCCGATATTCCCTCACTGGTTCTGCAGCTCGATGAAATGGCCCGGCAGGTGGATGAGTGGCCTTTGCTCAACCAGGTGGGCTTGCCCGCGCCGGGCAGCAAAGGCGCTGCCGCCAAAGGCCGCAAGCCTGCCGCCGCACCGGCTGCCGAACCTGCGGGCCTGCCTGACTCACTTGCCGACAACGCCGAACCTGCGGCCACCGCTGCGGCAGACCAGGGTTGGCGCCGCGTATCGGGTTGGTGGACTTCCATCTGGGAACGCATCTGGGCAGACCTCACGCGCAGTGGCCGTGAACTGGTGCGCGTGAGCCGCATCGACCGGCCCGAAGCCGTGTTGCTCGCGCCTGACCAAGCGCTCTTCATGCGCGAGAACCTCAAGCTCAAGCTGCTCAATGCGCGCCTGGGTCTGCTCGCCCGGCACATGCAGGCCAGCCAGGCCGACCTGCTGGCCGTGGAGTCGGCACTGGCGCGTTATTTCGACACGTCGTCACCCCGGGTATCTGGCGCGCAGGCCGCTTTGGCCCGCTTGCGCAAAGACCTTGTCGACAGCGAGCTGCCCCGGCCAGAGGACACGCTCGCGGCCCTGACGGCCGCCGCAGGAGGCCGCTGATGCCTGCTCGCTTTGGTGGTGCCATGCGCAGCGTGTTCTGGTTGCTGGGCCTTGCCGCACTGGCGGTGGCCCTGGCCTTGCTGGTGGGGCACAACAACGCCACGCTCACGCTGTTCTGGCCGCCTTACCGGTTCGACGTGTCGTTCAATTTCGTGGTGTTCTGCCTGATCGCCGGCTTCGTCTTGCTGTATGCCGCGTTGCGTGCTTTTTCCATGCTGCGCGACCTGCCGGCGCAGGCCCAGCGCTGGCGCAGCCAGCAAGTGGAGCGTTCGGTGGTCGGGGCGGTCATGGATGCGCTGTCGCATCAGCTCGCGGGCCGCTTCGTGCGCGCGCAGGCGGCTGCGCAGCAGGCGCTGGATCAGCTCAAGGGCGTGCCATCCGGACATTGGCCCAAGCGCGACCAGCTGCAGTTGCTGGCCCATCTGCTGTTGGCCGAAAGCGCGCAATCGCTGCAGAACCGCGAGCGGCGCGACGACAACCTGCAAGCGGCGCTCAACCCCAAATTGACCAGGAACGCACCCGAAGCACACGAGGGCGCGCTGCTGCGCGCCGTGCGCTGGGCAGTCGAAGACCGCGATGCCAATGCAGCGCGCGCGCGGCTGGCCGAACTCCCGCAGGGTGCGGGCCGACGCATCCAGGCGTTGCGCCTGAAGTTGCGAGTGGCACGGCTGGGCGGAGAGACCGCCGAGGCACTGGAGACGGCGCGCCTGCTCGCCAAACACCGTGCGTTCTCGCCGGAAGCCTCGCGCAGCATCGTCCGGGGCCTGGCACTGGACGTGCTGCGAGAGGCCCACGACATGGCGCAACTCGAGGCTTGCTGGAACGGTCTGGACGCGCCGGAACGCGCCATGCCCGAACTGGCGCTGGCCGCCGCGCACCGCGCCCATCAATTGAGCCGCGTGGCCGGCAGCGAACCCGACAGCGCGCAAGTGCATGCCCGTGTGCTCGCCTGGCTCGAGCCGCTGTGGGCGGATTTCGGTTCCCTGGATCCGACCCAGCAGCGTCAGCTGGCGCTGGCGGTGGAGCCCGCCCTGGGTGCGCTCGATGCAGCGGGTCTTGCAGGGCTGGAGCAGCGGCAACGGCAATGGCCACAGAACCCCTTCTTGCAATATCTGGCGGGACAAGCCTGCATGCGGCGCCAGCTCTGGGGCAAAGCCGCACAGATGTTGGGGCAGGCCAGCCACAGCCTGAACGACCCGGCCTTGCTGCGCCGAACCTGGCGTGGACTGGCGCAGCTGGCCGAAGAGCGCGGCGATGCCGACGCTGCACAGGTCGCGTGGAAGCAGGCCGCAGCGCTGGACTGAATCACCGCCTGTGAGGGCCATGCATGAAAAAAGCCGGTCGGGTTGTCCCCGGACCGGCTTTTTGTTGTCTGTTGGGACCGCTGCTCTTTCGGCAGCGGTCTGACCCGTCAGGCGTTCTCGAAGGGCAGTTTCATGTCGCGCAGGTCCTTGCGCGTTTCCACCAGCACCAGCGGACCCTCGTCCAGCACCACGGGAGGCTTGGGCTCGCGAGGCACATGGATGGGCTTGGGCTCGGCCGCAATGGCGGCCTGTACCTGCGCGACCTTGTCGGCATTGGAGTTGACCCACTCCAGGCCGCTGGCCTGGGCGACCTGGTGCAGGGCATCGAGCGACAGCGTGAACGGCTGCACCTTGGGCAGACCCGTGGCACGAGGTGCCTCGGCCACCGCAGCGGGTGCCACCGGTGCCGCGCGCGGTGCGCGGGGTGCAGGTGCCACCACTTCGGCCGGTGCCGCAGCGACAGGTGCTGGTGCGATGACTTCAGCGGGAGCAGAGGCCACGGGTTCGGGCACTGTCACAGCGGGGGCGTGGGCCACCACAGGTGCTGCGTCCTCCACCTGCGGCTGCTGGGCGGGCGGCATGCTGAAGTAACTGCGGGTGGGCGCTTCGTAGCTCGAGGCCTCGGCTGCGGTGTCTGCGCCCTGGTCTTGCGCAACTTGTACGGGCGTATCGGCCTGCGCCTCTTCGCCTTCTGCAGGTGCACCTTCGCGAGGGCCACGTTCACGGCGGTCGCGGCCATAGCGGTCGCGGCTGCGTCGTTCGCGGTTGCCGCGCGGCGCGCCGTTTTCGGCATCGCCCTCGCGCACGGCGGCGGCTGCATCGCTCACGCCATCTGCAGCGACGGTTGGCTCTGCATCAGGTGCATCGGTGCGCACTTCCGTGCCTTCGGCGCCCGGTTGACGGCGGCGGTTGTCACCGCGTGGGCGGCGATCGCGCTCGCGGCGTGGCTGGCCTTCAGCCGCTTCAGGGGTGTCACCGGCCTGCGCGTCCAGTGGCAGCGCGTTGGCGTTGCTGCCTTCGGTCGCTGGTGTGTCGCGTCGACCGCCGTCACGGCGATTGCCGCCCTGGCGTCCTTCGCCACGGCCTTCACCGCGCGCTTCGTTGCGGTTGTCGTTGCGGCCTTCTCCCCGTCCCTCGCCACCACGAGCTTCGCCACGGCGGCCTTCACCACGTGGCTCGTTGCGGCCTTCGACGCGACCGCCTTCGGCACGCGCCTCGACCGGACGGCCTTCGCCGCCACGGCCACCGTTGCGTGCGCCGCCTTCGCGGCCTTCGCGCTGGCCACGTCCTTCAGCGCCGTTGCGGCCGCCTCGGCCACGTCCGTCGCGCCCGCCTTCGCGGCGACCTTCAGGTCGGTCTTCACGTGCACCCGGTTTGGCGGCCGGCGTGGCCACGGCAGGTGCAGCGGCGGGCTTGGCCGGGGCCGGCTCGGCGCCGAACAGGCTCTTGAGCCAACCAAAGAAGCCCTTTTCGGCCGGTGCGGGTGCCACCGGCGCGGGCGCCATTGCCGCGGGGGCTGCCACTGGCGCAGCGGCAGGCGTGGGCACCTCGGCACGGGGTGCGGCCACTGGCGCGGGACCATCGGGCAACACACCCTTGATCACAGGCTCTTGCTTGTTGGTGCGTTCCTGGCTGCGGCGCGTGAAGCTGGCGACGTCGTCGACTTCATCGGCCAGCTTGTAGCTGGCATCGAGGTTGTCCAGGCGGGCGTCGTCGTGCTTGAGGCGCTCGAGCTTGTAGTTGGGCGTGTCCAGCGACTTGTTGGGCACCAGCAGCACGCTGATGCGCTGCTTGAGTTCGATCTTGGTGATTTCGGTGCGCTTTTCGTTCAGCAGGAAGCTGGCCACTTCCACGGGCACCTGCACCAGCACGGCGGCCGTGCTGTCCTTGAGCGACTCTTCCTGGATGATGCGCAGGATCTGCAGCGCGGAGCTCTCCGTGTCGCGGATGTGGCCGGAGCCACCGCAGCGCGGGCAGGGGATGGAGGCGCCTTCGTTGAGGGCAGGCTTGAGGCGCTGGCGGCTCATTTCGAGCAGGCCGAACTTGCTGATGGCGCCAAACTGCACGCGGGCGCGGTCCTGGCGCAGCGCATCGCGCAGGCGGTTTTCGACTTCGCGGCGGTTCTTCGACTCTTCCATGTCGATGAAGTCGATCACGATCAGGCCGCCCAGGTCGCGCAGACGCGCCTGACGGGCCACTTCGTCGGCCGCTTCCAGGTTGGTGCGGGTCGCGGTTTCTTCGATGTCGCCGCCTTTGATGGCACGCGCGGAGTTCACGTCCACGGCCACCAGTGCTTCGGTCTGGTCGATCACGATGGCACCACCCGAGGGCAGGTTTACGGTGCGGCTGTAGGCGGTCTCGATCTGGTGTTCGATCTGGAAGCGCGAGAACAGCGGCGCATCGTCGCGGTAGCGCTTCACGCGGTGCCCGTGCTCGGGCATCACGTGGCTCATGAACTGGTGCGCCTGTTCAAAGATGTCGTCGGTGTCGATCAGGATCTCGCCGATGTCGCTGTTGAAGTAGTCGCGGATGGCGCGGATCACCAGGCTCGATTCCTGGTAGATCAGGAAAGCACCTTTGCCACCCTTGGTGGCGCCGTCGATGGCGTTCCAGAGCTTGAGCAGGTAGTTCAGGTCCCACTGCAGCTCGGCGGCATCGCGGCCGATGCCGGCGGTGCGGGCGATGATGCTCATGCCATTGGGGTATTCGAGCTGATCCAGCGCTTGCTTGAGTTCCTGGCGGTCTTCCCCTTCGATGCGCCGGCTCACGCCACCGCCACGCGGGTTGTTGGGCATAAGCACCACATAGCGGCCCGCCAGGCTCACAAACGTGGTGAGGGCAGCGCCCTTGTTGCCGCGTTCTTCCTTTTCAACCTGGACCAGCAGCTCCTGGCCTTCCTTGATCACATCGTTGATGCGGGCCTGATTGACCGGCACGCCCGCGGCGAAATACTGGCGCGAAATTTCCTTGAACGGCAGGAAGCCGTGGCGCTCTTCGCCGTAGTCGACGAAGCAGGCTTCCAGTGAGGGCTCGACTCGTGTGACCACGGCTTTGTAGATGTTGCCCTTGCGCTGTTCGCGCCCTTCGATTTCGATTTCGTAGTCCAGCAGTTTCTGCCCGTCCACGATCGCCAGGCGGCGCTCTTCGGCCTGCGTGGCGTTGATCAGCATGCGTTTCATGATGCGTTTCCTTTGTTCAAACACAAGGACGCACGGACCACGGGCCCATGCGCCAACCTGCCGTGAACCAGCGGAAAGCGCGAACGAGGGGAGGAATTGCCGGAGAGCCGTTGACCCGCAGTTCGGGGAAGGCGTTCAACACAGGCAGGCACCAAGGTGCCGCGTCGAACCGCCAGGTCAGGGCGTAGGCGCGTGGAGGTGGGTGAACAGGGAAGGCTCGATGGCTGTCAATGACATGGATCTGGCCGGTGTCTCTCTGGCTTCACTTCGTCCTCACCCAGCCACGCATGGCGGGCTGGGCGATTGGGGTATTCCGTTTTCGGGTTCGCGTTTGTTCAGCGGATTCGCCCGCCGCTTCGGCCGTTCTGTTGCCCCGCCTGGATTCGAATGTGAATGCATCAGGCAAAGGCGCTGGATCCGGGTGCTGCGGGTGGCAACCCACCCGTGGCGGACGCCTTGCCTTGCAAGCTGCGGTCCCTGCCTTGGGTGACTGCCTTAAACTCAAGGCAAATCAATCACTTACGGCACACGACGGGTGTGGCGCATTATAGTCAGCTCCCCGCCGTCCGTGGTGGCCTAATTCGCACCCATGCCCAGTACCCCGCCCACCGGGCAGATCCGCCACATCACGGTCGACGAGGAGTCGGCTGGGCAACGGCTGGACAACCTGCTCGTTCGCCTGCTCAAGGGCGTCCCCAAGTCCCACATTTATCGAATCATTCGCTCTGGCGAAGTGCGCCGCAACAAGGGGCGCGTTTCGGCAGATGACCGCGTCAACACCGGCGATGTGCTGCGCATTCCGCCGATCCGGCTTTCCGAGCGCGCTGAAGAAAAGGCCGCCAACCCGGCCCCGCCACGCGATTTCCCGGTGGTGTTTGAGGACGACGCCTTCCTGGCCATTGACAAGCCTGCGGGGATTGCGGTGCACGGGGGCAGCGGCGTGAGTTTTGGTGTGATTGAGCAAATGCGCCAGGCGCGACCCGAGGCACGATTGCTGGAACTGGTGCATCGGCTGGATCGGGAAACCAGCGGATTGCTGTTGATTGCCAAAAAGAAAAGCGCGCTCAAGGCGTTGCAGGATCAATTCCGGGAGCGCGAAACGGGGAAAACCTATCTGGCGCTGGTCAAAGGCGCTTGGCCAGCGCGTCTGAAGGTGCTGGACCAACCGCTGCACAAATACCTGTTGCCAGACGGTGAGCGTCGCGTGAAGGTCACCACGCCAGACGACCCGGACGGCATGCGCTCGGTGACGTTGGTCAAGGTCGCACGGCGATTGCCGGCGCCTGCGGGCCTTTCAGTCGGGGCGCCCGACGGATTCAGCTTGCTCGAGGTCACCATCAAAACCGGGCGCACCCACCAGATTCGCGTTCACCTCTCCAGCGCTGGCTTTCCTATCGCCGGCGATGACAAATACGGGGATTTCGAACTCAATCGCCATTTGGCCAAGATCGGCTTGAAACGCATGTTTCTGCATGCCTGGCGCTTGAGATTGACACATCCTGTCACCAGTTCGCCGCTGGAGCTGCACGCGGAATTGCCCGGAGAACTGCAAAACTGGATAACTGTTGAATAGAATGGGGGCCTGCGTTTTGGCAGCATTCCGTTTCTTCGGACAGATCAAACACTCAAAAGGACGATTTCAATGGCAAGCTATTCCGAACTCATGGCGCAGGCCCAGAACCTGATGGCTCAGGCTGAACAGGCCCGCAAAGACGAACTCGCCGCCGTCATTGCCGACATCAAAGCCAAAATGAAACAATTCGGCATTACCGCAGCCGATCTGGGTGGCACTGCCAGCACCAAGAAAAGCGGTAAATCCAAATCCAGCGCACCCGCCAAATACCGCGGCCCCAATGGCGAGCTGTGGGCCGGCGGCCCGGGACGCAAACCGGAATGGGTGCGTGCGGTTCTGGCTTCGGGCAAGAGCCTCGACAGTTACCTGATCTGACCGGATCTTTTCCCGCAACAAAGCCCGCCCATGGCGGGCTTTGTTTTTTTCCTTTGATACCCTCGCCGGCATGTTCCAGATATTGATCGTCTGCATGGGCAACATCTGCCGCTCGCCCATGGCACAGAGCGTGATGCAGGCCGATGTCGCTCGGCGTGGCCTCGCGCATGCCGTGCAGGTGGATTCGGCGGGCACCTATGCCGGGCATCAGGGCGAGAAGCCCGATCGCCGCGCCATGGCGCTGGCCAAAAGCCGTGGGTATGCCCAGATCGAGAAACTGCGGGCGCGGCGTGTGCGCGAGGAAGACTTCGAGCGGTTCGACCTGATCCTGGTGATGGACGACTTGAACATGGACCGCATGCGCTTTGCATGCCCGCGCGAACATCAGCACAAGCTGCACCTGTTTCTGGAGTACGCAGGCGTCGAGGGCATGCGCGAGGTGCCGGACCCTTACCGCGGCAATGCGCAGGACTTTGAGCAAGTGCTCGCGCTGTGCGAGCAGGGCAGCGAAGGCGTGCTCAACCGCGTGGCGTCTGCGCTGCCTTGAGCGTGGAATAGAGCGCTGGCTTGGGCACGCAAGCCAGCGCTTTCGAACACGCTCAGTCTTTCTGCCAGATCACTTTCTTGCCGGAGGCTTCCCAGGCTTCGTAGTGGCGCGCATACAGGTCTTCGATGCGGTTGCGCTTGACTTTGAAGGTGGGCGTGATGACATCGTTGTCCACCGTCCAGGCGGTGGTGACGACCACGATGCACTGCAGTTGCTCGTGGGGGTCCAGCGTGGCGTTGATGCCCTTGAGGTGAGCGGCCAGGGAGGTTTCGAGCTCTGATCGTGCCGCGGCATCGCCGCTCACGCGGGCCACCGCTTCCGCGCCCAGCATGACGATGCCCAGCGGCTGACCCAGGTTGGCTCCGGTCACCACACAGGCTTCCACGGCCTCGTGCATCACCAGTTTGTCTTCGATGGGCGCTGGCGCCACGTATTTGCCCTTGCCGGTCTTGAACAGGTCCTTCACCCGGCCGGTGATGCGCAGCAGCCCTTGCTTGTCGATCGTGCCCTTGTCACCCGTGCGGAGCCAGCCGTCTTCGGTGAACGCCTCGCGGCTCTTCTCGGGCTCCTTGTAGTAGCCCTGCATCAGCGCCTGGCTGAGCATTTGCACTTCGCCCGTCTGCGGGTCCAGGCGGTGCTGTACGCCCGCGTAGGTGGGCCCCACCGTGCCTTGCTGGTTCTTGCCGGGTTCGGTGATGTGGGAGAGCGCGAGGTTCTCGGTCATGCCGTAGCCCTCGTTGATGTTCAGGCCGAGCTGGCTGTACCACTGCATCAATGCCAGCGGCATCGGGGCGGCACCGCCGGCAGCGAACTTGCACTGGTCCAGGCCCAGCGCCTTCTTGACCTTCTTGCGCACGATGCCGCCCAGGATGGGAATGCCGAGCAGGCGGTTGAGTTTGGCCGGGGGCATCTTGGCGTGAATGCCCTGCTGGAACTTGACCCACAAGCGCGGGACCGAGAAGAAGATGGTGGGCCGTGCGCGCTGCAGATCGGCGGCGAAGGTGTCGAGCGATTCGGCAAAAAACACATGCATGCCGGTGCGCAGCCAGCCGTGCTCGACCAGCATGCGCTCGACCACATGGGCCAGCGGCAGGTACGACAGCATGCGGTCGTCGCCAGAGAGCGGAATGCGCTTGACGCCGGAGTCGATGGCCCAGGCGAAGTTGCCGAAGCTGTGCATCACGCCCTTGGGCAGGCCTGTGGTGCCGGAGGTGTAGATGAGGGTGGCCAGTTCGTCGGCCGTGCGCGTGGGCTCGCCCGCCATGGGCTGGCTGCGCCCGCAGATGGCATCCCAGCCTTCATAGGATTCGATGGCGTCCAGCGGCGAAAGGGCGTAGCTGATGCAAGGCATGCCAGCGGGCACGCCGGGCTTCATGCCTTCCCAGCCGTCCAGCTTGCCGATGAAGCAGGCCTTGGCCTCGCTGTGCGTGAGGATCTGGCGCACGGTCTCGGCGGCCAGCGTGGGGTACAGGGGCACCGACACGTGACCCGCCATCCAGATGGCGAGGTCGCTCATCATCCACCACGCGCAGTTCTTCGAGAGGATGGCGACCTTGGAACCGGGCGCCCAGCCTTGTGATTGCAGGTGCATGGCCATGCGGCGCACCTGGTCGCCGATCTGCGCCCATGTGAAGTCCTGCACCGCGCCATCGCCCATGGGCTGCGTGAGGGCCACGCGGTTCGGGGCGGTTTTTTCCCAGTGGTACAGGCGTTGCAGGGCCAGCAGTTCGGGCGCGACTTGGGTCATCAGGAATGTCTCCGTTGTTGTGTGTGCGAGGGGCGAATCTACCAAGCCATCCGCCCACTGTTTAGAGGGTTTCACCTGTTCGGAGCCCTCGCGCGGGATATGGTTCAGTCGGTAAAGCGCACCGCGAGGCTGGGCAGTGGCAGGCTGAAATGCGCGGACCACTGCTCGCCGGGCTGCACGGGCCACGCGTCTGTCCAGGTGCCGGTGGTGACCACGTCGCCGGGCTGCACATCGGGTGCACCGGGACAGTCGCGCAGCGTCTCGATGAAATGCTTGAGCGCGTTCAGCGGGCTGTCGAGCACGTTGCTGCCCCGGCCACTTTCAACGGCCTGGCCGTTTTTGTGCAGGGTCACTTCTGCATGGGACAACAGGGTGTTGAGTGCGGGTGCGTCGCTGGCCAGTTCAAGGATCGGCACCCGGCGACCGACCAGCAGGCGGGCATGCAGGCCGCCGTCGGCCACGGTGTCGGCGGGCAGAAACTTCCAGTCCGCCAGGTGCGACTGCACCACCTCGAAGCCGGGTGCGATCCAGTCGATGGCGTCGAAGATGTCGTCGAGCGTGGCCCCAGGCTTCGGGGTGGCCTTCAGGCCGAACACGGTCTCGGGTTCAAGGCGGGGCTGGCACGCCCGCGCGAGGGAAAGCTGCCCTTCGTCGTCGGCATGCGTGAGCGTGGTGTCCCACACCGTTCCCCAAATGGGCGCAAACACGTTGTAGCGCGGCCAGATGGTGCGGTTGGTGAAACCCACCTTGTAGCCGCGCGGCTGTTCGCCGCGTGCGATGCGCAGCCGGCGCACATCCAGCGCCTTGGCGTAGCCCGCATCGAGGTCGAAGATGTCTTGTGCGGTGAGTGGGGCAGACCAGAGGCGGCCTTGGTCCAGGTGGTCGAGCAGGGTTTGAGGCGTCATGCGTGCATCGTACTCAGGGTGACGGCTGGGTGCGGCCAAACAGCCGATGCACCTGCGCGCGAATCCACTGGTGCGCCGGGTCCTTGGCGGTGCTGGCGTGCCAGACCAGGCGCACGTCGTAAGTGGGCGCCGCGGCGCGTGGCAGTTCCCACACGCGCATGTCCAGCCGTTGGCCGACGTTGGACGCGTACATCTGCGGCACGATGGTCAGCAGGTCGGTATTGAGTGCGAGCTCGGGAAGCGCGCCAAAGTGGCGTGCGCGGATCACCACGCGGTCGCTGAGTTTCAGGCGCACCAGCATCTGCTCCACGCTGCCATGGAAGGTGGCGGTGGGTGCGGCCACCACGAGCGACGATTCGGCCAGTTGCTTTGCGCTGAGCGTGCGACCGGCATTGCCGCTGGCAGGTCGCCAGTCTGAGGAGGTCATGGCGACGTAGTGCTCGCGAAAAAGCAGGTCGGCGCGCACGCCTCGGTGGCGCGGTTGCAGGATGCCGATGGCGAAATCGATCTCGCGCGATTCGAGCGCGGCCGGCACATCCTCGGCCGCGACCGACACGTTGGTCAGGTGCGATTGCGGCGCCTGCTGGCGCAAGGCGGCCGCCAGCGGTGGCAGGAACATCATTTCGCCCAGGTCGGACAGCGACAGGCGCCAGCGCATGTCGCTGTGCGCGGGGTCGAACTGGTCGCGCACGGTGACAGCGGTCTCCAGCATCTGCAGCTGGGCCTGCACTTCGGGTGCCAGGCGCTCGCACAGCCGCGTGGCTTGCAGGCCGCCGGGTGAACGCACAAACAGGTCGTCCTGAAAGTAATCGCGCAGCCGCGACAGCGCGTTGCTGGTGGCCGGTTGTGAGAGCGACAGTGCCTTGCCCGCCGCGGTGACAGAGCCCGTGCGGTGGATCGCTGCGAGCACGCGCAGCAGGTTGAGATCGAGTTGCCGGAAGTTCATCGTGGGCCTCTAAGGGTTGTCCCGAATTATCCATTTCGTGAATGCACCACATCTGATCAATCCATTGGTCAGATGGGCTTCGAGGGCCTAGATTGCGGGCACAACACAAGGAGACCCACGATTGGAACGTTCATTTCACAGCGAGATTGAGGCGCTCAAGCTCGGCCAGGGCGAGATCTTTCAGGGCGAAGGCATCCTCGCGGTGACGAAGGCGCTGCTGCAGTCGGGCGTGACTTACGTGGGCGGCTACCAGGGTTCGCCGATCTCGCACCTGCTCGATGTGATGGTGCAGGCCAAGCCCTACATGGACGAGCTCGGCGTGCATGTGGAAGCCTGCACCAACGAGAGCTCCGCAGCGGCCATGCTGGCCGCGTCCATCATGTACCCGGTGCGTGGCGCGGTCACATGGAAGTCGGTGGTGGGCACCAACGTGGCGTCGGACGCGCTGTCCAACCTCGCCTCGCCCGGCGTGATGGGCGGCGCGGTGATCGTGGTGGGTGAAGACTATGGCGAGGGCGCCAGCGTGATCCAGGAGCGCACGCACGCGTTTGCGATGAAGTCGGCGCTCTGGCTCATGGACCCACGCCCGAACCTGCCCACCATCGTGCGCATGACCGAGAAAGCGTTCGAGCTCTCAGAGGCGTCGAACACGCCGGTGATGATCGAGCTGCGCATTCGCGCCTGCCACGTGCAGGGCAGTTTCGTGGCCAGCGACAACATCGCGCCAGCCATCTCCAGCCGGCATCTTCAGCAGGAGGCGGCCGGGTTCAGCTACGACCGCCTCTCGCATCCGCCGTCCACGTTCCGGCACGAAAAGCACAAGTACGAAGTGCGCATGCCAGCGGCGCGCCGCTTCATCGAAGAAGCGGGCCTGAACGAACGCTTTGAAGGTCGGCACGGCACGGTGGGCCTGATCGTGCAGGGTGGGCTGTACAACACCACCATCCGCGCGCTGCAGCAGGCCGGCCTGGCCAACGGCTTGGGCGAGACCGACATTCCGATGCTGGTGCTCAACGTGGTTTACCCGCTGGTGCCCGAGCAGATCGCGGCCTTCTGTGCGGACAAGCGCGCGGTGCTGGTGATTGAAGAAGGCCAGCCGGAGTTCATCGAGCAGGACATTGCCACGCAACTGCGCCGCGCCGACCTGCAGACGCGCCTGCACGGCAAAGACCTGCTGCCCATGGGGGGCGAATACACGGCCGAGATTCTGCTCAAGGGCCTCACGGCTTTCGCAGCGGAGCACCTGCCTTTGCTGGACCTGTCGTCTGCCCAGCGCTTCAGCACCGAGCTGGCCGAGGTGCGCGAGCGCGCGCTGGTGGAGCTCGGTGGGGGCGTGCCGGCGCGCCCGCCCAACTTCTGCACCGGTTGCCCCGAGCGCCCGGTGTTTGCCGCGCTCAAGTTGGTGGAGCGCGAGGTGGGCAAGCTGCACATTTCCACCGACATCGGCTGCCATTCCTTCGCCACCTTCGAGCCGTTCTCGTTTGGCAACTCCATCCTGGGCTATGGCATGAGCATGGCGTCCAGCGCGGCGGTGAAGAACTTCTCGGCCAAGCGGCCCATTGCCATCATGGGTGACGGGGGCTTCTGGCACAACGGCTTGCTCTCGGGCGTGAGCTCCACGCTGCTCAACCAGGGCGATGGCGTGCTGGTGATCATGAAGAACGGCTACACCTCGGCCACGGGCACGCAGGAGACCATGTCCACGCCCGCGTCGGAGGCCAAGCGCGTGGCCGAAGGGTCGAGCGCCACCGCGGGCGAGATGACGATCGAGAACACGCTGCAGGGCATGGGCGTGAAGTGGGTCAAGACGGTGCACAACTACCGCGTCTCGAAAGTGCGCGACCTGCTCAAGGAGGCGGTGAACTCGCCCTTCATGGGCCTGAAGGTGGTGATTGCGGAGGGCGAGTGCCAGCTGGAACGCCAGCGCCGCCTCAAGCCGATTCGCGCGCGCCGCCTCAAGGAAGGCCTGCGCAGCGTTCGCACGCGTTATGGCGTGGACGAAGACACCTGCACCGGCGACCACTCCTGCATCCGCCTTTCCGGCTGCCCCACGCTCACCGTCAAGCCCGCCAGCGATCCGCTGCGCCGTGAGCCGGTGGCGCACGTCACCAACGGCTGCGTGGGCTGCGGCCTGTGCGGCGAGGTGGCCGACGCGGCCGTGCTGTGCCCGTCGTTCCACAAGATCGAGATCGTCACCCACCCGAGCTGGTGGGATCGCCTCACCGACCGTTTCAACCGCTTCTTCATCAGCCTGCTGCAGCCGGCCTGACCCATGAATTCACAAGACAACGCCTACGGCATCCTGATTGCTGCGCTCGGTGGCGAGGGCGGCGGTGTGCTGGCCGACTGGCTGGTGCAATGCGCGCTGCGCCACGGGCTGCCGGTGCAGGCCACTTCGGTGCCGGGGGTGGCCCAGCGCACCGGCGCCACCAGCTATTACATCGAGCTGCTGCGCGAGCCCGCGCCTGCCGGCGCCACGCCCGTGTTTGGCCTCACGCCGGTGGCGGGTCGCGTGGACGTGGTGGTGGCCAGCGAGCTGCTGGAAGCCGCGCGCATGGTCGAGCGTGGCTTCGTCACTGCGCGCACCACGCTGCTGGCGTCGACGCACCGCATCTACACCACGGTGGAAAAGATGCACATGGCCGATGGCCGCCAGGACCCGCAACGCCTGGCCGACGCGGCGCGTGCACTGGCGCACAAGACCGTGTTGTTCGACATGGAGGCCGTGACGACCCAGGCCGGCACCGTGATCTCTGCGGTCATGTTCGGCGCGCTGGCAGGCGCCGGTGTGCTGCCCTGGCCGCGCAGCGTGTGCGAAGACGTGATCCGCGCATCGGGCAAGGGCGTGCAGGCCAGCCTGGCCGGCTTTGCCGCTGCGTTTGACGAGGCCGCAGCGCCTTCCAGCGCGTCGCCCGAGGTGTCGAAAGACGCGCTGCAGGTGCTGGCCGACGGCAGCCTGCCGCAACCACTCCAGAGCGAATGGGCGCTGCGCCTCAAGCCCTGGCCTGCGGCGGTGCAGCTGCTGGCCGCGCATGGCGCGCTGCGCTGCCGCGACTACCAGAACGACGCCTACGCCCAAGCGTTTCTTGACCATGTGCAAGCGCTCGTGAGCGCGGCCACGCCCGCGGCCAGTGCCGCGCTCGAAGAGGCGGTGCGCCACCTGGCGCTGTGGATGTGTTTCGAAGACGTGATCCGCGTGGCCGACCTGAAGACACGGCGCAGCCGCTATGCGCGCGTGACCAGCGAAGCGCAGGCCCGGCCAGGCGACATCGTCCGCGTGACCGAACACTTCAAGCCCGGCGTTGACGAAGTGGCCGCCGTGCTGCCGCGCGCGCTGGGCGAGTGGCTGGTGGCACTGGCCACGCGGCGTGGCTGGATGGGCAAGGCACATGTGGGCTTGCACATCCGCTCCACCAGCCTCTGGGGCTACCTCATGCTGCGCAGCCTGGCCTGGCTGCGCCCCTTGCGGCCGCGCTCCCTGCGTTACGCGCAGGAGCATGAAACCCTGGTGGTGTGGCTGGCTGCCATGCGCCAGGTGTTGCGCGAGTCACCCGCCCTGGCGTTGGTGCTGGCGGGTTTGCCGCAGGTGCTCAAGGGCTATGGCGACACGCAGGTACGCGGCCGCTTGAACTACGCGCGCCTGTGGTCCACGCACGTGGTGCCGGCCTTGAGCGGTGCGCTCGATGCACCGCAGGCCGCGAGCAACCTGGGCGCAGCGCTCAAGGCCACGCTGGCCGATCCCGAAGGCAAGCTCAACCAGGCGCATCGGCCATCGGCCTCGAACACGCATCCCGTGTTCTGGGCCGCCAAGGCGCCCCATCGGGAAACTACGATCACCCCTCACGCATGAATGCCTGCACCATGCGCCTTCCCTTGAAAAACGTCATCACCCAGGAGACAAACATGAAAACACGCAACCGTTCCTCCCTTCGCGCCGTGGCCATCGCCACCTTGTTGCTCGGTGCGCTCGGCGCGCAGGCGCAGGACAAGGCGGTCGAACTCAAGTTCGCGCACTGGCTGCCGGCCTCGCACCCCCTGGCCAAGCTGGGCTTCGAGCCTTGGGTGAAATCGGTGGAAGCGGCTTCCAAGGGTTCCATCAAGGTTGCGCTGTTCCCGGCCCAACAGCTGGGCAAGGCCGCTGACCACTACGACATGGCGCGCGACGGCATTGCCGAGATGACCTGGGTCAACCCCGGCTACCAGGCCGGCCGCTTCCCCATGATCGCCGCGGGCGAGTTGCCCTTTTTGATCGGCAAGCCCGGCCCAGGCTCGGCCGCACTTGACCAGTGGTACCGCCCCTACGCCGCTGCCGAAATGAAGGACGTGAAGTTCTGCTTCGCCCATGTGCACATCGGCACCTTCCACGCCAAGAAGCCCATCACCGAACCCGGTCAGCTCAAGGGCATGAAGATCCGCTCGGCCAACGGCACCGTGGCACAAACCATGACGCTGCTGGGCGCCACCAACGTGCAGGTGTCGGCGCCTGAAGCCCGCGACGCGCTCGACAAGGGTGTGGCCGATGCCATCACCTTCCCGTGGAATTCGATCGTCTCCTTCGGCATCGACAAGGCCGTCAAGTTCCACAGCGACATGCGCTTCTACGCCTCCGACTTCGTGTGGGTGCTCAACAAGCCCTGGTACGACAAGCTCGCCGCAGGCCAGAAGAAAGTGATCGACGACCACTGCAACAACGAGTGGGCTGCCAAGGTGGGCGCGGCCTGGGGCGACGAGGAAGACTCGGGCCAGGGCAAGCTGGAGAAGACCGCTGGCCACACCATCGTGCCGATCTCGCCCGCACAGATCGACGTCTGGAAGAAGGCTGTTGAGCCCGTGTACGGCCAGTGGGTGAAGGCCGCTGATGCCGCCGGCAACAAGGGCCAGGCCGCGCTGGACGACCTGCGCAAGGAACTGGCCAGCCGCAAAGACAACTGATGAAGCGCCTGTTCTCGGCCATCGAAACGGTGGCCGCGCTGTTCCTGCTGCTGATCGCGTTGTTGACCGCAGGCAACGTGCTGCTGCGCTACGCGTTCAGCGTGCAGATTCCTGACTGGTTCGATGGCACGCAGATGCTGCAAGGCATCGCCATGTTCTGGGGCATCGCCCTGGCCACGTACTACGGCACGCACATCGGTGTCGACATTCTCTGGGAACACCTGGGCCCGCGCGGCAAGCGCCGCGTGGACCTGCTGGCCACCGCCGTCACCACCGCTTTCCTTGTGCCCCTGGCCTGGATGGTGTGGGTGAAGGTGGGCGGCACCGGCAGCCAGGGCACCATGGACCTGCGCCTGCCACTGCAGTGGTTCTACAGCGTGGCCGCTGCAGGGGCCACGGTGGCGGCGGTTTTGGCGGCGGTGCGGCTCGTGCAGCTCTGGCAAGGCCGCGAGGCCAGCCCGGAACCGGTGGACGACGACGTGCCAGGAGCGGCCCATGGATCGTGATGTGGTGGCCCTCCTGGGCTTCGTGGGCATGTTCGCCCTCATGGCCATTCGTGTGCCCATCGGCATTGCCATGGGCATTGCCGGTGTGGGTGGCTTCGCGTTGCTCTCGGGCACCAAGCCCGCGCTCAACCTGCTGGCCAATGTGCCGCTGTCGGTGCTCACCGACTACAACCTCAGTGTCATTCCGATGTTCATCCTGATGGGCGCCTTTGCGTCGCACTCGGGCATGAGCGCCGAGCTTTTCAAGGCCGGTCGGGCCTGGCTCGGGCATCGGCGTGGCGGGTTGGCGCTGGCATCCATTGCCGCCTGCGGTGGCTTCTCGGCCATCAACGGTTCGTCCGTGGCCACGGCCGCGACCATGACGCAGGTGGCCTTGCCCGAGATGCGGCGCGCGGGCTACAACCCGGGCTTTTCTGCCGGGTTGATCGCAGCCGGTGGCACGCTGGGCATCATGATCCCACCCTCGGTGATCATGGTGCTCTACGGGATCATGACCGAGACCGACATCACCAAACTGTTTGCCGCCGGCATCATCCCCGGGATCATGGCGATTGCGTTCTACAGCGTGGTGGTGGCCATCGTGGCGCGCCTGCGGCCCGATGCCATGCCGCGCGGTGAGCGCGTGGGCTGGGGTGAGCGGTTCCGTTCGCTGCGCTCGCTGTGGGCGGTGGTGCTGCTGTTCGTGTTCGTGCTCGGTGGCATTTACGGCGGCCTGTTCACGGTGCAGGAAGGGGCGGGCGTGGGGGCCATCGGCACGCTGTTGATCGGCTTGCTGCGCGGGCGCCTGGGCTGGAAGCAGGTCAAGGCCGCCTTGATCGGCGCGCTGCGCGTGTCCTCGTCCATCATGCTGATCGTCGTGGGGGCGTACCTGTTCGGTTACTTCCTCACCATCACCCAGTTCACGCAGAACGCGGTGGAGACGCTGGTGCACCTGCCGGTGGGGCCTTACGGCGTGCTCGCGCTCATCATGGTGGGTTACCTCATCCTGGGAGCGGTCATGGACGAGCTCGCCATGATCCTGCTGACGGTGCCCATCGTCTTCCCGGCCATGATGCAGCTCGGCTTTGACCCGGTGTGGTTCGGTGTGATCGTGGTGATGGCGGTGACCTTCGGCATGATCTGCCCGCCAGTGGGCATGAACGTGTTCGTGATCAGCTCGATCGCGCGCGACGTGCCCCTGGGTGCCATCTACAAAGGGACCATGCCCTTTATCGCGGTCGATGTGGTGCGCCTGCTGATCCTGTGTGCATTCCCGGCCTTGTCGCTGTGGTTGCCCGGGTTCATCGAATAGCGCGCTGGCGCGTGGCGTGGCGCCTTCGGGCGCTATGCTGCGCCCATGAACACCTCCACCCTCGAACTCCTTGAGATGGTGAGCGGCGACGACCCCGCCGCCACCCCCGTCGCCTCCATCATCGTGCTGCATGGCCTGGGCGCCGACGGCAACGACTTCGTGCCCATCGCCCACGAGCTCGACCTGAGCACTGTGGGCCCGGTGCGCTTCGTGTTTCCGAGCGCACCGGTGCGCCCGGTCACGATCAACGGCGGCTACGTCATGCGGGCCTGGTACGACATTTATCCGCCCAGCACCCAACCTGCCGTGCCGCGCCGCGAAGACGACGAAGGCTTGCGTGCCTCGCAGGCCCTGGTGCAGGCCCTGCTGGATCGCGAAGCCCAGCGCGGCGTGCCCGCGCACCGCACGGTGCTCATGGGGTTTTCACAAGGTTGCGCCATGACGCTCATGGCCGGCCTGCGCGCGCCCCAGCGCCTGGCCGGGCTGGTCGGCCTCTCGGGCTACCTGCCCCTGGCCGAGACCACGGCCGCCGAGCGCAGCGAAGCCAACCGCGACGTGCCGATCTTCATGGCGCACGGCGCGCACGATTCGGTCGTCACCATTGACCGGGCCACCGCCTCGCGCGACCTGCTTCAGACCCTGGGTTACGGCGTGCAATGGCAGGCGTATCCCATGGAGCATTCGGTGTGTGCCGAAGAGGTGGACGACATGAACGCCTGGTTGCTCAAGGTGCTGTTGGCGGGCTGAACCTGTTGTTTTGGGGTGGGTGAGCCTTTTTGTGTGAATGAATTGCAGTTAAAGTCGCCGGCTCGCTGAAAAACGAGTTCTTTAGAGTGAAGTATGTACTTGACAAACCCTAATAAGGTAGGTCATACTTCTTCCATACCGGAGCAAAACCATGGCAGAAGCAATCCTCAACCAGCCGCATTTCCAAGACGCAGACAAGGCGCGTGAACACCTTGAAGCCCTGCGCTGGCCCCATGGCCCGGTGTGCCCCCACTGCGGTTCTGTGCGTGCCCCTTTGAAGCTGGTCGGCAAGTCGTATCGCCCGGGTCTGTTCAAGTGCAATGACTGCTACGAGCAGTTCACCGTCACCGTGGGCACCGTGTTCGAACGCTCCAAGATCGCGCTGAATGTGTGGCTCCAGGCGGTGCACCTGATGTGCGCCAGCAAGAAGGGCATCAGCGCGAAGCAACTGGAGCGCATGCTCGGCGTGACCTATAAAACTGCATGGTTCATGTCGCACCGCATCCGCGAAGCCATGACCGGCGACAACGCTACGCTGCTCGGTGGCCCCGGCTCTTCTGGCATCGTTGAGGCTGATGAAACCTTCTGGGGCACCGCAACTACCGACACGGGCGAGAAGAAGACCGCACGCGGCGGCTTCCAGCACAAGATGATGGTTGTCTCGCTGGTCGAGCGCGATGGCAACAAACGTTCGTTTCACATCCCCACGGTCAACGGCAAAACCCTTGGCGCTGTGCTCAAGTCACAGATCAGTGAGAAGGCCCGTCTGCAGACCGACGAAGCCAAGTGGTACAAGTCCATCGGCAAGACGTTCGCCACGCATGAAACCGTGAGCCACGGCCAGCGCGAATACGCTCGCGGCGACGTGACGACCAACACCGTCGAGGCATCTTTCGCCATCCTCAAGCGTGGCCTGATCGGCACGTTCCACAGCGTGAGCGAAAAGCATCTGCAGCGCTATTGCAATGAGTTCGACTTCCGTTGGAATACGCGCCAGTCGCAGGGCTTCAGCGACACCGACCGCACCACTGCAGCCCTCAAGGGCATCGCCGGCAAGCGCTTGACCTATCGGCGGATTGGTGGGGAGTAACAAGCGCCCAACGTTTGAGACTCTGCTGATCGCGCTCATGAAAAACCCGCCCAAGACCTAGGCCCGGGGCGGGGAAACGGCTTACCGTTTAGAAGGGGAACAGCTCAAGCTGGCCCGGGTGCGAACGCCAGTGTTCGCACACGTGTTCCCAGCGACCTAGGCGGAAGCGGGGGTATGCGGTCACATGGACACTTTTGACACGCTGATAAGGCATGGCAGTGCTCCAGTTAATAGAGCAGCCCGACTTGTCCGAAGCGTCACCAGAGGGTAAAATACCCTCACTCTAGCCAGAGTGATGAATCGTTCGGGATGGCCTTCGGGTCTACTGAACTTGCCATCAAATCCAGCACCGCTTGCGTGGTGTTGGTCGCTTGCCCAAGGTTGCCGCCTTGGTGAAGTGCAGACAAAGCTGCTCGTAGTAGTTGGCTGCCTCAGACCCTCGTAGTGCCCTTCTTGATCGGCGGACACTACGAGGGTCTTCCTTTTTCCGCCCCGGCTGCAGCAGCCATATCACCGGGGCCGAAATCTCTCCGCATTTTGAATCTCCTTGCCGCGCATTATGCAGCGTGGTGTTGCGCTGTCAAGCTTGTTGGTGTAATCTCACCAACAAGAACCCCACAAGCCAACAGGAGAAATTATGCCATCAATCGACAGTGAGCCACAAGCGATCAAGCCGAAGAAGGATCGAAGCCCGTCGTTCCCCTTCATCTCTTTGAAGATGGTCGTTGATCGCCTCATCGCTTACGAAGCAAAGTTTGGAAGGCACCCCACGCCTGCAAGTAAGGTGGGGCTGGCATGGTCGATGAAGCCAGACAGCAGCCAGGCGGGCCAAACACTTGCCGCGCTGAAATCGTTCGGCTTTATCGACTACGCAGGATCGGGCGAGCATCGTGCTTGCTCCTTGACGGAAGAGGCGCGCAACCTTCTTCGGGCGCAGCAAGAATCCGTCAAGGCTGGCATCCTCAAAGCAGCAGTTTTGCGCCCCAAGGCCTTTGCAAACTACTGGTCAAAATGGGGTCGCGAGCGGCCCATCGATGAGGTTTGCCTTGATGAACTGATCCTAAAAGCAAACTTTACTGATAGCGCAGCGCGTACTTTTTTGCGGGTCTATGACGAGTCTCTGGCGTTTGCGAAGATGGCAGATGGTGATAAAGTGGATCGCACGGATGCTGACGAAGATTCACCACTAGAGGAAGACGAAAAGACTCACATAACCAAGCCTCTTGCTCCGCAGGCTACGAAGGCGTTCCCCAAAGTGGGGGACTTGGTTCAGTGGGAGTCAAATGGCGTCATCATGGTTGAATCCGCGCGCGTTCGAGGGCTGGCCCCGGCTGGTGACTTTGTATTTATTGAAGGGAGCTCCACGGGGCTTCCGATGAAGGAGATTACTGTGGTTGCTCAAGGAAGTACGTCTACGGCGCCCCTGCCGTCAGCGCCAGTTGTGGGCATCAGGCAAGATGTGTTTACGCTGGACGAGGGCACTGCGATGCTGCAGTGGCCAGCTACGCTCAGTTCTACCAGTTACGAGGACTTCAAAGATTGGATTGAACTGCAGTTGCGCAAGATCAAGCGCTCGATCCCAGATCAGCAATGAGTGTTGACACTCCGCAGCCCGGACCTTCTGAGGAGGAAGTGCTCAGACGGATGCTGAACACGCCGCCGAAGCCGAAACCGCCCAAGGCCCCAGCACCACCGCCCCAAAAGAAAACCGGCCCTTGAGCCGGTTTTTTCATGCCCTGTGTGTCAGGGTTTTTTAAGTACACACTTCACTCTTTAGATTTACTTTATTCATTCATCAGGAGGTTTTCATGCATTCACGTTCGTTGTTTTCGGTGGCCTTGTTGGGTCTGGCGGCGTTTGCTGCCGCGCCGGCCGCTGCCGAAGGCGTCATCCTGGAGGCTGCGGTCGGCTCCAGCAAGCTCACCTCGGACGACAGCACGCTGGAAGACCGCGCGACGGCCATCGGCATCGTGGGCCGGTGGGGCGGCGGCAAGGGCTTGGGCATGGAAGCCGGCGTGCGCGGTCACGGGGAATGGGCGGTGAACGACGCGGCGGGCACCTACCGCTTTGCCGGCACCAGCCTGCTCGCTGGCGTGACCTATGACATTCCGCTGGGCCCCGTGACCCTGGGCGCGCGCGTGGGCGGGCACGCCTGGCGCGTGAATGGCCAGGTCATTGGCGTGGGCAGCACCTTGCTGACCAAAACCGAAGACTCGGGTGCGGGTCTTTACTACAGCCTGGGTGCGAGCTACGCCGTGAGTGAACGCATGTCGATCGGCACCTACTACAACGTGTTCAACCTGGAAGACGGCATCCGCGTCAAGTCGGTGGACGTGCGGCTCAGCTACGCCTTCTGACATCCGGAACTGACCGGGCAAGCTGAGGCTTTTTTGACGCTTCCCCGGGGGGCGCGGTCCCCAGAATTCAAGTGCTACGGCGTGTGACCGATATGGATTGACATCCCTCGGGATCCCTGTTCACCCACGTTACTTCTGGAGTTCTCATGAAACTGAACCGCGCCCTCATGTTGGCCACGCTGGCCGTCTCTGCCTCCTTTGCCCATGCCAACGACCCCAAGGCCACCATTGCCGACCTGGATGGTCGCCTGAGCAAGATTGGTGCACCCCGTGTCGAAGGCACCGACAGCGTGGCTGGCAAGACCGTGCCCGCCCTGTTCTTCGGCGAACGCAAGATCAACAACAACTTCGACGTGGTCGACGCCATCCGCAAGACCCACCAGGCCACCGCCACGGTTTTTGTGAAAGAGGGCGATGAATTCGTGCGCGTCAGCACCAACGTGCTCACCCCCGAAGGCAAGCGCGGCGTGGGCACGCAGCTCGCCCGCAATGCCGCTTACGACTCCGTGAGCAAGGGGCAGCAGTTCTGCGGTCCCATCGACGTGCTGGGCACCGCCTTTGACGCCTGCTACAACCCGATCAAGGACGCCAGCGGCAAAGTGATCGGCGCCAGCTACATCGGCCACAAGAAGTGATGGTGGCGGCGCGATGAAAAAACTTCCCAATCCTTTCAGCTGGCTCCGTCACCTGACGGTCGGCCAGCAGCTCTTCGGCGCATTTGCGTCCATCCTGGTGTTGACGGCTGCTTTGGGCGCCACCGCTTTGGTGGGTTTGAAGAGCGTGGACGGTGAAGCCATCGCGCTGTCTGAAAAATGGCTCAAGGGCGTGGGCGCGCTGTCAGACGCACGCTCGCTCGCGGTCGAGTACCGCGAGTTCGAGATCAAGCACAGCCGCACCACGGACGGCAGCTACCACGCCGAGTACGAAGACAAGATGAAGGAGGCTGGCAAGTCGTTGCAGGCCTTGTTCACGGGCTACCAGGGCCGCGTCTCGGGCGATGACGAAGCCGCGCTGACCCAGAAGATGACCGCCGCCTGGACCGCCTACCAGCAGGCCAGTGAAAAGGTCATCAAGCTGGGGCGCGACAAACAGCAGGTCGATGCCGCAGACATCGCCGACGGCCTCTCCAGCATGGCGTTTGAAGAGGTGGTCTCGTCCCTCAACGGCCTGATCCAGTTCAACTACGACGGTGGAGAGTCCTCCGCCGAACACGTGAAGACCGTGTACGACCAGGCCCGATTTGCCGTCATTGGCCTGCTGGGCCTGTCGCTGGCCATCGGCGTAGGCCTGGCGACCGTGATCACCCGCAACATGCTTCGACAGCTCGGCGGCGAGCCTCGCACGGCGGTGAACATTGCGCGCGCCGTGGCCGAAGGCGACCTCACCACGGCGATCCACCTCAAGCGGGGCGACACCGACAGCTTGCTGGCCTGGCTTCAGGCCATGCAGGAAGGCTTGTCCAAGGCCGTCACCGATGTGCGTCGCAGCTCGGACTACGTGTCGCACGCCAGTGGTGAGATTGCGTCCGGCAACCAGGACCTGTCGTCCCGCACCGAGCAGCAAGCCAGCGAACTGCAAGAGACCGCGGCCACCATGGAGCAGCTCGGCACGACCGTGCGCAACAACGCCGACAACGCACGCCAGGCCAGCGATTTGGCGCAGCGCGCATCGAGCGTGGCGGTGCAGGGCGGCGAAGTCGTGGGCAGCGTGGTGCAGACCATGAAGGGCATCAACGAGAGCAGCCGAAAGATCGGCGACATCATTGGTGTGATCGACGCCATCGCGTTCCAGACCAACATCCTGGCGCTCAATGCCGCAGTGGAAGCGGCGCGCGCTGGCGAGCAGGGTCGCGGTTTTGCGGTGGTGGCCGGTGAGGTTCGCAACCTGGCCCAGCGCAGCGCCGAGGCCGCCAAGGAAATCAAGACCCTGATCGGTGCCAGCGTCGAGCGGGTCGAGCAGGGATCCGCGCTGGTCGACCAGGCCGGCACCACCATGCAAGAAGTGGTGGCCTCCATCCGCCGTGTGAGCGAAATCGTTGGCGAGATTTCCGCTGCGAGTTCCGAGCAAAGCGCTGGCGTGGCTCAGGTCGGCCAGGCCATCACGCGCATGGACCAGGGCACGCAGCAGAACGCCGCGCTGGTGGAGCAAAGCGCCGCCGCCGCCGACAGCCTGAAGCAGCAGGCGCTGCAGCTGGTGGAGTCGGTGGCGGTGTTCAAGACGCGCCACGCCCGGGCCTGATCCGGGTCCGGTTCGCGGGGCGCAGCGCGCCGATACAAGTGCGTTGCAGGGGCGTTGCGGGTTAAGCAGCGCCCGGGAGCCGCAGGCCGGTCATGTGGCGTCGCGCAGCCAGTAGCCTGGCTTGGCGTAAACCTTCTTCAGGTGCTCGATGAAGAACCGCACCTTGGCCGGCAGGTGCCTCTGCTGTGGGTAGACGGCCAGGATGTCGTAGGCGGGCAGGGCAAATTCGTCGAGCACCGTGACGAGATCGCCGCGCTGCAGCTGGGCCTGAATTTCCCAGGTGGAGCGCCAGCCCAGGCCCATGCCTTCGCTCACCCAGCGGTGCAGCAGCTCGCCGTCGTTGCAGTCCAGGTTGCCTTCCACGCGCACCGTCACGGTCTTGCCCCCTTGCTGAAAGTACCAGCCGCGCTGCTGCCCGCCCTGCAGGTTGAAGGCCAGGCAGTTGTGCTGCTTCAGGTCGTCCAGCGTTTTCGGCTTGCCGTGCTTGCGAAAGTAGGCCGGCGTGCCGCAGACCACGCGCTGGTTGGTCGCGAGCTGGATGGCGACGAAGTTCGGGTCAATGGCGCCGCCAATGCGCAGGCCCAGGTCGTAGCCCTCGCGCACGAGGTCGACCACGCGGTCGGTGAGGTTGAAGGAAAGCTTCACCTCCGGGTTGGCCTTGAGGAAAGCACTGGCGTGTGGCGCCACGTGCAGGCGGCCAAAAGCCGCCGGGGCCGAAACCACAAGGTGGCCGCTGGCCCGGTGTTTCTGCGCCGATACGGTGGCCTCGGCGCTGGCCCACTGCGCCAGCAGCGTGCGGCACTCATCCAGAAAGCCTGCGCCCTGGTCGGTGAGCGCCAGGCGGCGTGTGGAGCGGTGAATGAGCTGGGTGCCCAGGCGGCGCTCGAGCGCGTCGATGCGCCGGCCCAGCATCACCGGTGTGATGCCGGCGTGCAGCGCGGCGGCGGCCAGGCTGCCGTGCTCCATGGCCAGCACGAAAGCCTCGATTTCCTTGAAGCGGTCCATGGCGGCATGGTAATGCCGTCTTCGGCCGATTGCATACCTGGGGTATCGAATCAGCGTACCGCCACTGGCATTCTCAAGAGAGAAACTTCTCCCTAGCATCCCTACCAGTCCATCAACCCAGGTAAGGAATCGCATCATGGCCCGTATGACTGCGGCACAAGCCGCCATCTGTGTGCTGGAGAAGGAAGGCATCTCGCAGGCCTTCGGTGTGCCCGGCGCCGCCATCAATCCGTTCTACGCCGCCATGCGCCAGCGCGGCAGCATCGCCCACATCCTGGCCCGCCATGTGGAGGCCGCCTCGCACATGGCCGAGGGCTACACGCGTGCCCGCGCCGGCAACATCGGCCTGTGCATCGGCACCAGCGGGCCGGCCGGCACCGACATGATCACGGGCCTGTATTCCGCACAGGCCGACAGCATCCCCATCCTGTGCGTCACGGGCCAGGCGCCGCGCGCGCGGCTCTACAAGGAAGACTTTCAGGCGGTGGACATCGAGAGCATTGCCAAGCCCGTCACCAAGTGGGCGGTGACGGTGCGAGAGCCCGCGCTGGTGCCGCGCGTGTTCCAGCAGGCGTTTCACCTCATGCGCTCGGGCCGCCCCGGACCGGTGCTCATCGACCTGCCGTTCGACGTGCAGATGGCCGAGATCGAGTTCGACCCCGACACCTACGAACCCTTGCCCATTTACAAACCGGCCGCGAGCCGCAAGCAGGTCGAGCGGGCGCTGGACATGCTGGCCGCCAGCACCAAGCCGCTCATCGTGGCCGGCGGCGGCATCATCAATGCCGACGCCGCCGACCTGCTGGTGGAGCTGGCCGAGCTCACCGGCGTGCCGGTGATCCCCACGCTCATGGGCTGGGGCACGATCCCCGACGACCACCCGCTCATGGCCGGCATGGTCGGCCTGCAGACCAGCCACCGCTACGGCAACGCCACGCTGCTGGCGAGCGACTTCGTGCTGGGCATCGGCAACCGCTGGGCCAACCGGCACACCGGCTCGGTCGAGACTTACACCAAAGGCCGCAAGTTTGTGCACGTGGACATCGAGCCGACGCAGATCGGACGGGTGTTCGAGCCCGACTTCGGCATCGTCTCTGACGCCAAGGCCGCGCTCCAGTTGTTCGTGGAAGTGGCCCGCGAACGCAAGGCCGCTGGCCAGTGGCCTAGCTACGCCAACTGGGCGGGCCGCTGCGCCGAGCGCAAGCGCCTCATGCTGCGGCAAACGCATTTCGAGCAGATCCCCATGAAGCCGCACCGCGTGTACGAGGAGATGAACCAGGTGTTCGGCCGCGACACGGTGTACGTGAGCACCATCGGCCTGTCGCAGATTGCCGGGGCGCAGTTCCTGCATGTGTATGGGCCGCGGCAGTGGATCAACTGCGGGCAGGCCGGCCCGCTGGGCTGGACCATGCCGGCCGCGCTCGGCGTGGTGGCGTCTGACCCCACCAAGAACGTGGTGGCGCTCTCGGGCGATTACGACTTCCAGTTCCTGATCGAAGAGCTGGCCGTGGGCGCGCAGTTCCGCCTGCCCTACGTGCACGTGCTGGTGAACAACTCGTACCTCGGCCTCATCCGCCAGAGCCAGCGCGGCTTCGACATGGACTACTGCGTGCAGCTCGCCTTTGACAACCAGAACGTGGAGGAGGGCGCGGGCGACCTGCGCGGCTACGGGGTGGACCATGTCGCCGTGGTCGAGGGCCTGGGCTGCAAGGCCTTGCGCGTGACCGACCCCGAGCAGCTGCAGGGCGCCCTGCGTCAGGCCCGGCAGCTGGCCGCCCAGCACCGCGTGCCGGTGGTGGTGGAATGCATACTCGAACGCGTGACCAACATCGCCATGGGCACCGAGATCGACAAGATCAACGAATTCGAGGCCATCGATTGCCGTGCGCCCCAAGGCCTTGAAACCGCAGGCCTGCTCGACTGAACGCGCCAGAACAAGACAAGGACACACCACATGCCCCGGTTCGCCGCCAACCTCTCGATGCTCTGGAACGAGCTGCCGTTTCTCGACCGCTTTGCCGCTGCTGCGCGCGCCGGCTTTACCGCGGTGGAGTTTTTGTTTCCCTATGAATTCCAGGCCGAAGCCATCGCACAGCGCCTGAAAGAGCACCGCCTGCAACTGGTGCTGCACAACCTGCCCCCGGGGGACTGGGCGGCCGGCGAACGCGGCACCGCGTGCTGGCCCGGCCGCGAAGACGAGTTCCGCGCCGGCCTGTTGCTCGCACTGCAATACGCCGCCGTGCTGGGCACGCCGCAGCTGCACTGCATGGCCGGCATCCCCCCTCAGGGCGTGAGCGAGGCGCAGGCCCGCGCCACGCTGGTGGGCAACCTGCGCTTCGCCGCCACGGCGGCGCGGCAGCAGGGCATTCGGCTGCTGCTGGAGCCCATCAACCGCTTCGACATGCCCGGCTTCTTTGTGAACCGGCCGCGCCAGGCCATCGCCCTCATGGACGAGGTGGGCTCGGACAACCTGTTCCTGCAGTACGACATCTACCACGCGCAGCGCATGGAGGGCGAGCTCTGCAACACCATCCGCGAGCTGCTGCCGCGCATTGCCCACATGCAACTGGCCGACACACCCGGCCGCCATGAGCCGGGCACCGGCGAAATCCACTACCGCCACCTGTTCGATTTCATCGATGCCCTGGGCTACAGCGGCCACATCGGCTGCGAATACAAGCCACGCGACGCGAGTCCGGGCGGTACCGACCGGGGCCTGGCGTGGGTGGCCTCCCATGGCCAGACGCTGGCACAACCGCAAGGAGCAACCGCATGACGAAGGACGGACTCAAGGTCGGCTTCATTGGCCTGGGCATCATGGGCGCCCCCATGGCGCTGAACCTGCTCAAGGCAGGGCACACCCTGTTTGTGGCCAGCCGCAGCAAAGTGCCGACGGCTTTTGCGGAAGCGGGCGCCACGGTCTGCACCAACGCCATGGAAGTCGCCAAACGCGCCGACATCGTGATCACCATGGTGCCCGACACGCCGCACGTGGAAGACGTGCTTTTTGGCGAGCACGGCGTGGCCCAAGGCCTCAAGCCCGGCCAGCTGGTGATCGACATGAGCTCCATCAGCCCGATGGCCACCAAGGCGTTTGCCCGCCAGATCAACGCCCTCGGCTGCGACTACCTCGACGCGCCCGTGAGCGGGGGCGAAGTGGGTGCCAAAGCCGCCAGCCTGACCATCATGGTGGGCGGGCCAGAGTCCGCCTTCGAGCGCGCCCGGCCGCTGTTGGCCGCCATGGGCAAGAACATCACGCTCGTGGGCGGCAATGGCGACGGCCAGACCACCAAGGTGGCCAACCAGATCATCGTGGCGCTCAACATCGAAGCGGTGGCCGAGGCGCTGCTTTTTGCCAGCAAGGCCGGTGCGGACCCCGCCAAGGTGCGGCAGGCCCTGATGGGCGGCTTCGCGGCCAGCCGCATCCTGGAGGTGCATGGCGAACGCATGATCCAGCGCACCTTCAACCCGGGCTTTCGCATCGAGCTGCACCAGAAAGACCTGAACCTCGCGCTGCAGGGCGCGAAGGAACTGGGTGTGAGCCTGCCCCACACCGCGAGCGCGGCCCAGCTCATGCAGAGCTGTGCGGCACACGGCCTGGCCGGGCTGGACCATTCCGCGCTGTGCCGCAGCCTGGAGCTTATGGCGCACCACGAGATCGCGCCCGCGCCGGGTTGAGCGCTGGCGTGTTACCGGGCTGTAACTTCTGCGCCCGGGGACTCGCTAGACTTCCTGCCCATGACCGAGCCGACCGCCTCCCCCAGCCTGAATGACCCCCGCGCCCTGTTGCGCCACCTGTACGACGTGGCGGTGCAGCGCGCGCTGCCCCTGCACAACACCGCCGCCAGTCTGCCCCCGCCGCCCAAAGGGCGCACGGTGGTGCTCGGTGCCGGCAAAGCCGGTGGTGCGATGGCGCAGGCGGTGGAGGCGCTGTGGCCCGCCGACGCACCGCTGAGCGGCCTGGTGGTCACGCGCTACCACCACACGCCCCCGCGCCCCGCCGGTGTGCCGCAGCGCATCGAGGTGGTGGAAGCCTCGCACCCCGTGCCCGACGCGGCGGGTCTGGCCGCCGCGCAGCGCATCCTCCAGCTCACGCAAGGCCTCACGGCCGACGACCTCGTGCTGTGCCTCATCTCGGGCGGCGGCTCGGCCCTGCTCACGCTGCCCTGCGAAGGCCTCACGCTGGAAGACAAGCAGCGCATCAACCGCCAGCTGCTGGAGAGTGGCGCGCACATCGGCGAAATGAACACCGTGCGCAAGCACCTCTCGGCCATCAAGGGCGGTCGCCTGGCGGCGGCTTGCGCGCCGGCCCGGGTGGTCACGCTCACCATCAGCGACGTGCCCGGCGACGACGTGAGCGTGATCGCCAGTGGCCCCACCGTGGCCGATGCCTCCACCTGCGCCGAAGCGCTGGAAATCTTGCGCCGCTATGGCATCGACGTGCCGCCCGCCGTGCGCGCGCAGTTGGAAAACGGCGGCCTTGAAACGCCCAAACCCGGTGACGCCCGCCTGCAGGGCCATGCGGTGGAACTCATTGCCACGCCGCAACAAAGCCTGGAAGCCGCTGCCGATGCCGCGCGCCAGCTCGGCCTGAACGTGGTGATCCTGAGCGACGAGATCGAAGGCGAGTCGCGCGAGGTGGGCAAGGTGCACGGTGCCCTGGCGCGTTCCACCGCGCTGGGCCGCAGCAGTTTCGCCCGGCCTTGCGTGATCCTCAGCGGCGGTGAGACCACCGTGACGGTGCGCCCGCGCACCGAGGGCCAGGCCAGGGGCCGGGGGGGCCGCGCGGGCGAGTTCTGCCTGGGTCTGGCGCAGGCGCTGGGCGGGCAGCCCGGCGTGTGGGCCCTGGCGGCCGACACCGATGGCATCGACGGGGTGGAGGACAATGCGGGTGCGCTGGTGACGCCCGATACGCTCGCCCGTGCCGGTGAAAAAGGCCTGAAGGTCACCGACCACCTGGCCCGCAATGACGCCTACGGCTTCTTCGAGCCGATCGGCGATCTGGTCATCACCGGCCCCACGCACACCAACGTGAACGATTTCCGGGCCGTGCTGGTGGTGTGACACCGGCGCGCTCCGCGCGGCGGCCCCTGCCGTCCGGAGCCAGCCCACAAACCGACATGTCGATTCGCGCCCGCCCAGCGGGTGCCAAGGAACCTCTTTTGCGCAGCCATTTCAACCGTTCTGCCCTGGTGCGCCAGCTCGCCAGCTGGTCGCCTGCGCCGATGGAGCTGCCCCGCCAGGACCTGGCCGAGCGCCTGGGCGGCTGGTTGAACGTGGCGGACGCGATTGCACTGAATGCGGCCCATCAGGCCCTGCCGGCACTGGCGGTCACGCGCCAGCGCACGGCACGCACGGCGGTGCCCGATGCCCGCGCCGAGCTTCAACGCCTGCGCGCCACGCTCACGCAAGCCATCGGCACGCCGCCGCACCCGCCCACCGAGGCGAGCGACACCGAGTTCGCGCCGCACCACCAGCGCTGCCTCGACCAGCAGCGCCGCATGGAAATGGGCATTGACGCGCTGCGTAAGCACCTGCGCCAGACCCTGGCTGCCACCTCGCCGAAGCTCGCGCAGCTCGCCGCGCTGGACGCCGCGCTCGACCAGATGCTGGGCGGGCGCGAGCAACGCCTGCTCGCGGGCCTGCCGGCCTTTCTCAAGGCGCGCTTCGAGCACTGGCGGCAGGCCGAGCCCGAGGCGTGGCCCGCCCCCTTTGAACAGGACCTTCAGCACGCCTTGCTGGCCGAGCTGGAGCTTCGGCTGCAGCCCCTCCTGGGCATGGTCGAAGCGCTGGAACGCCATTGAATGCAAACCATGAACAGCCACTCCCTGAACCGATTGTTTTTCTTCACTGCCTTTGCCCTGGGGCTGGCGGCCATCGTGTGGGTGGGCGCGGGTTTCGTGGGCTCCAGCGCCTTTGCGCTGGCCATGACCGTGCTCATTGGTGGCGTGTACCTGCTTGGCGCCCAGGAAGTCTGGCGCTACCGGCAGACCACCGCGTCGCTGGCGCAGGCGCTGGCCGACGTGCCGCAACCGCTGGCCACGCTGGCCGACTGGCTGGAGCGCGTGCCCGCCACCCTGCGTGATCCGGTGCGCCAGCGCATCGAAGGCGAGCGCGGTGCGCTGCCCGGCCTGTCGCTCACGCCCTATCTCATCGGCTTGCTGGTCATGCTCGGCATGCTGGGCACCTTCCTGGGCATGGTGGTCACCTTCAAGGGCGTGGTGTTCACGCTGGAAGGCTCGGCCGACCTGCAGGCCATTCGTGCGGCGCTGGCCGCGCCCATCAAAGGCCTGGGTCTGGCCTTTGGCACCTCGGTGGTGGGTGTGGCCACCTCCGCCATGCTCGGTTTGATGTCGGCGCTGAGCCGGCGCGAGCGCACCGAAGCGGCCCGCCTGCTGGACGCCCGCACCGCGACCGTGTTTCGCCCCTTCTCGCTGGCGCAGCAGCGCCAGGCGGCTTTCGACGCGCTGCAGCAGCAGGCCGGTGCGCTGCCGGCGGTGGCGAACCAGCTGCAAGCGCTCATGGGCCAGATCGACCGTCGCCACCAGCAGCTGGACGACCAATTGCTCGCCCGCCAGGCCGCCTTCCACGTGGAAGCGAACGAGTCCTACCGGCGGCTGGCGCAGTCGGTGGAGCGCTCGCTCAAGGACAGCCTGAGCGCCAGCGCGCGCGCCGCAGGCGAGAGCCTGCAACCCGTGGTGGAGAAAGCCATGGCGGCCATCGCGCAGGAATCCTCCCGCCAGCACGAGCGCCTGAGCACCGCCGTGCAGACGCAGCTCAGCGGCTTGTCCGAGCGCTGGGGCGACACCGCGCGCAGCGTGTCCGAGACCTGGACCGCGGCCTTGCAGCACCACACCCGCACCAGCGAGCAACAGGTGCAGGGGCTGGACCGTGCGCTGGCCGGGTTCACCGCCACCTTCGAAGAACGCTGCGCCGCGCTGATCACCGGTGTGCAGGACAGCGCGAGCCGCGCACACGCCGAACAGGCCTCGGCCAGCCAGCAGCAGCACGCCGCCTGGGCGCACAGCCTGCAGGCCATGGGGAACACGCTGCAGGGCGAATGGCAGCAGCTGGGTGCGCAGACGCTGGCGCAACAGCAAGCCGCAGCCCACACGCTGGAACAGACCGCCACCCTCTGGCGCGACGAGCTGGCCACGCTGCGCCGCGACGAAGCCGCGCGCATCGAGGCCAGCGCGCAGCGCCTTAGCGAGTTGCAGGCGTCCTTGAACGCGCAGGTGTCCACCCACCTCGCCCAGCTGGGCAGCGCATTCGAAGCGCCGATGGCGCGCCTGATCGACACCGCCGCCGAAGCGCCCAAGGCCGCTGCCGAGGTGATCGCCCAGCTGCGCCGCGACATGAGCCAGCTCACCGAACGCGACAACACCGCGCTGCAGGAACGGGCCGCGCTCATGCACAACATCGACACCCTGTTGCAGAGCGTGCAGCAGGCCACGGGCGAGCAACGTGCGGCGATCGAATCGCTCGTGGCTTCGGCTGGCGCCGTGCTCGACCAGGTGGGGCAGCAGTTTGCCCAGACCGTGGGCGCGCAGGCGGTGCGCGCCGAAGACGTGGCCGCGCAGGTGAGCGGCAGCGCCATCGAACTCGCCAGCCTGGGCGAGGCCTTCGCCCATGGGGTGCAGCTCTTCAGCACCACCAATGAAAAACTCATCGACAGCCTGCAGCGCATCGAAAGCGCGGTCACCCAGTCCATGGCGCGCAGCGATGAGCAGCTGGCGTATTACGTGGCACAGGCCCGCGAGGTGATCGACCTGAGCATCAGTTCGCAACAGGGCATCGTCGAAGACCTGCGAAGGCTGCGCGGCCCGGTGGCCGCGGCAGGCAAGGGGGCCGCGTGATGGTCGGGCTGGACGAGCGCCCGCTGGAAGACGACGACGGCACCGACCGTGCCGCGCCGGTGTGGGCCGTGTTCGGCGACCTCATGGCCGGTCTGGTGGGCGCGTTTGTGCTCATCCTGGTGGGCGTGCTGGTGGTGCAGATGGACCTGGTGGCCAGCCTGCAGGCCGAGGTGCAGAAGCGCCAGCAGGAAGAGCAGCGCCGCATGGCGCTGGAGAAGGCGCTGGCCATCCCGCTGCAGAACGGCCGCGTGACGCTGGACAACGGCCGCATCGGCATCAGCGGCAGCGTGCTGTTTGCGCTCAACTCCGACCAGCTGCGGCCCGAGGGCCGGCAGATTCTCCAGAGCCTGGTGCCGCCGTTGCAGGTGTACCTGGGCGAGCGCGATGAAATGCTCATGGTCAGCGGCTTCACCGATGACCAACCCGTGCAGTCGCGCAACCAGCGGTTTGCCGACAACCTGGAGCTCTCGGCCCAGCGTGCCCTCACGGTCACGCGCGCGCTCATCCAGGAAGGCATGCCGCCGCAGCGCGTGTTCAGCGCCGCGTTTGGTGCCGAGCAGCCCGTGGCCTCCAATGCCGATGAAAAGGGCCGCGCGCTCAACCGCCGCGTGGAAATGGCGCCCGTGCCCAAGAGCAGCAACGGGACGGCGAAGGCCCGCTAGCGTGAACCGCGACGCCGACACCGTGCAGGCACACTACCTGGCCGCGCTGACCCGCCGCCTGCAGGGCGCTGCGCCAGCCGTGCAGCGCGTGCTGCAGGCCCGGCTTGCACAGGCGCAGGCGTCGGCCCCGGTGCTGCATGAAGAGGCCACTGCGCGCCCGGCGGCCCCGGACCATCCGCCATCGCGGCCCCGCGCGAAGCGCCCACCGGCGACGCTGCCGCCCGCCTCTGCGTTGGCCCGGCTGAACCAGCACGTGGCCAGCGCCACCCAGGTGCCCGCTGGCACGCGCGCCGAGCTGCGCAGCGCCCAGGCCTTTCGCGACGCGTGGTCGCGCATCAGCGCCGAAGACGAAGTGACCGAGGCCGTGCAGCGCGGCCCCGAGAACGCCGGCCCGCTCAACTCGCACATGCTCGTGTTGCGCACGCTGGGCCTGCTGCGCGAGCTCTCGCCCGACTACCTGCAGCGTTTCATGGCCCACGCGGACACGCTGCTGTGGCTGGAGCAGGCTGCGCTGCGCCTCAAGCCAGCCGCTGCCTCCAAAGGCAAGGCTGCGCGCGCCAGGAAGTAGCGCCAACGGCTGGCGCGGGCCGGCAATGTGCGGTGGCGAACATACGTCCGCATGGCGGGTCCAGACAATGAACGGGGGCTGGCCGTGTTCGGGCAAGGGCGCGCCGGCAACGCTGTTCAACAGGATGCTTTGGAGCGCGTGCATGCACCGATTTCTCACCCTTCATCGCGACGAACTGATCGAACGCTGCGCACAAAAGGTGGCGCAGCGCCCCTTGCGCGTGGCCACCGAGCAGCAGCTGGCGCAGGGCGTGCCGATGTTTCTGGACCAGCTGACGCGGACCCTGGCCGCCGAAGACGATAACCAGCGCCAACGGGGCGAACAGATCTCCGGCCCCGCCGGGGGCGATGCGCTGGCGCTGTCGGAAATCGGACTGAGCGCCACACGCCACGGCAAGGAACTGCTGGAGCTGGGTTACACGGTCGATCAGGTCGTTCACGACTACGGCGATCTTTGCCAGGCCATCACAGACCTCGCGTTCGATCGCGATGCGCCGTTTGCCGTGGATGAATTCCGCACGCTCAACCGCTGCCTGGACAACGCCATTGCCGATGCCGTCACGGAGTTCAGCGCACAGCGCGAAGCGCAGATGATTCGCACGCAAGCGGCTGGCGAGAAGCAGCGGCTGGGCTTTCTGGTGCACGAGCTGCGCAACTCGCTCGGCACGGCAACGCTGGCCGTGCGTGCGCTGGAACTGAGCCAGATGGGCATGGGCGGCGCCACGGGTGCGGTGCTCAAGCGCAGCCTCTCCATGCTGGCCATGCAGCTGGGTCGGGCCATCACGGAAGTCAGCCCTGCGAGCACACAGACCCGCGAAACCTTTTCGCTCGCGCACTTCATTGCCGAGGCCGGTGTGGCAGGCCGGCTGGACGCGAATCTGTCGGGCTGCACCTTTGAAGTGCGGGCGGTGGACGCTGCGCTGGCGCTCCACGCCAACCGCGAACTGCTGCATGCCGCCTTGGCCAACCTGCTGCAGAACGCCTTCAAGTTCACGAAGCCCGATGCCGCCGTGCGCCTGATGGCGTATGCCGCGGACGACCGCATCCTGATCGACGTGGCCGATCACTGTGGAGGGCTGGCGCCAGGCGGTGTGGCCAAGATGTTCATTCCGTTCCAGCCCAGTGGAGGAAGCCGCGGCGGACTGGGCTTGGGACTGTCGATCGCGCGCCAGAGCATCGAGGCCGATCTGGGCACGCTGAGCGTGCGCGATGTGCCCGGCACAGGCTGTGTGTTCACCATCAACATGCCCCGGCATGCGCTCGAACCGGTCGACTGAAGGCCAGCCCCAACGCGGGAACAGTGGGCTCACCCCAAGAAAGAATGACCGCGATGGCGCCTGCCGGCGCATAATGGGCCTTCGCGCGTTGAAAGACACGCGCGATAGTCAGGTGATTGGTCAGTTTCGTGCGCTACGGCGTCACTTTCGGGTTGGTTGTGCTTTCGGGACCCCATCGCTTTGTTTTTGTATCTTTGAGGAGTCCCCCATGGGCAACAAACTTTATGTCGGCAACCTGCCGTACACCGTTCGTGACGAAGACCTGCAACAGTCCTTCTCCGAATTTGGTTCCGTCACCAGCGCCAAGGTGATGATGGAACGCGAAACCGGCCGCTCCAAGGGCTTTGGTTTCGTCGAAATGGGCAACGATGCCGAGGCGCAAGCCGCCATCTCCGGCATGAATGGCCAGTCGTTGGGTGGCCGCAGCGTCACCGTGAACGAAGCCCGTCCGATGGAAGCCCGTCCCCCCCGCTCCGGCGGCTTCGGTGGTGGCGATCGCTCCGGCGGTGGCGGCTACGGTGGTGGCGGCGGCCGCGGCGGCTACTAAGCCCTGCAGCTGCGCACGCTCAGCCCCGCGCTGAGATCCGCACAAAGGCTTCAGCACTCCGGTGCTGGAGCCTTTTTTCTGGGCGCTCGCGGTGCGAAGGCGGGCCGGCTGTGTGTACGCGAACGCACATACCCCGGCTGCAACAAGCCACACACTGCGCAGTCGGTGACTTCCACCGGCTTCAGAAAGACAACACACATGCTCAAGAACAAGGTGGCGCTGGTCACGGGCGCAGGTTCGGGCATTGGCCGTGCCGTGGCGCTGGTGTGCGCGCGCGAAGGCGCGTCGCTGGTGGTCTCCGACATCGATGCCGAGAGCGCCCAGGCCACCGCCGATCTGGTGCGCGCGGTGGGCAACGAGGTGCTGGTGGTGCAGGCCGACGTGGGCAACCCTGCCGACAGCGAGCACCTGGTGGAGCGCTGTTGCGCGCATTACGGCCGGCTCGATGTGGCGTGCAACAACGCCGGCATCAGCGGCCCCAGCGCACGCACGGCCGACTACCCGCTCGATGGCTGGGACCAGGTGGTGCGCGTCAACCTCTCGGGCGTTTTCTACGGCATGAAGTACCAGATTGCGGCCATGCAGCGCACGGGCGGTGGGTCCATCGTGAACATGGCTTCGATCCTGGGCATGGTGGGTTTTGCCACCGCACCGGCCTACGCCGCCACCAAACACGGCGTGGTGGGTCTCACGCACGCGGCGGCACTGGAGTACGCGGCCGAGGGCATTCGCATCAATGCGGTGGGGCCAGGCTTCATTCGCACACCCATGATCGAGGCGCTCGACGAAGACCCGGCGGTGCACCAGAGCCTGGTGGCCGCCCACCCCATGGGGCGCCTGGGCGAGGCCGACGAGGTGGCCGAGCTGGTGGCCTGGCTGGCGTCGTCGCGTTCATCGTTTGTCACCGGCTCCTACTACCCGGTGGATGGTGGCTACCTGGCCCGCTGAGCCTGTGCCCTTGTGCGGGCGCCCACGGCTCGGTGCTCAGTGTTCGTGCACCGACAGTTCGGCGAGCAGCTGCCGGTCGGCCGCATAGCAGCTGCAGGCCTGCGCCAGCAGGCCAGCGCGGTTGAGCACCTTCATCTCGCCGCGCTGGTACTCGATCAGGCCCGCGCGCTGCAGCTCACCCGCGGCCTCCGTCACGCCCACGCGGCGCACACCGAGCATGAGCGCAATGAACTCGTGGGTGACGTGAAAGTGGTCGGCCTGTGCGCGGTCCTGACTCATCAACAGCCAGCGCGCCAGGCGGGGGCCGATCATGTGAAACCGTTCGCAGGCCGCGGCCAGCGCCTGCTGGTGCAGTCGCACGAGCAGGCTGGCCTGCAGCACGCGTTTGAGCGTGGGCTGCGTGGTGAGGGCCTTGCGCAGCGCCGTGGCAGGCAGGCGCCAGCTGTGCCCCTTGCCCTGCACCATGGCGCGCCAGGGCGTCTTGGCCAAGCCCAGCACGAGCTCCGTGCCCAGCATGCCCTCGCGGCCCACCATGCCGACCTCGATCGAGGGGTAGTCGTCCACGTCGATCACGAGCGACAGAAAGCCCTCGTTGGGAAAGTGCGCGTGCGACAGCGGTTGCCCGCGCGTGCTCAGTTCGGCGGAGAGCACCAGATCGAAAGGTTCACACAACCTCAGCACGTGTTCCCGCTCGGCGGGTGGCAACTGGGCGATCAACAGGTTCTCGGAAGCGGTCATGTCGACTTGCTTTCAGCCGTTCAACGCCAGCAAAAAGGGGTGGCTTCGTCAAGGCCCGCCTGGTGTGCCGAGTGTCCTGGTTGAACAGCCTTGAGTGTGGTGCCCGGGCGCCGACACCACTGTTCGCCAGCGCACCGACAGCGCTTCATTGCGCCAATTGCGGGGGCAGCAGGCGGTCGTATTCCTTCTTCACCACCGCATAGCACTCGCACACGCGCTCTTCCAGGCCGGTGCGGTCCAGCACCGTGATGCGACCGCGCGTGTAACGGATGAGCTTGAGCTTTTGCAGCTTCACCGCCGCCTCGGTCACGCCTTCGCGGCGCACGCCCAGCATGTTGGCAATGAGCTCCTGCGTCATCACGAGGTCATCGCCTTTCAGCCGGTCCAGGCTGAGCAGCAGCCAGCGGCACAGCTGCTGGTCCAGCGTGTGGTGGCGGTTGCACACTGCGGTCTGTGCCATCTGCGTGATCAGCGCCTGCGTGTAGCGCAGCATGAGGTGCATCACAGGGCCCGACCGCGCGAACTCTTCCTTGATCCAGGGGCCGCGCAGGCGGTAGCCCTTGCCTGCGCTTTGCACCACGGCGCGGCTGGGTGTGGTCTCACCGCCCATGAAGAGGGAAATGCCCACCACGCCCTCGTGTCCGACCACCGCGATCTCGGCGGACGAGCCGTTCTCCAGCACGTACAGCAGCGAGACGATGGCCGTGGTGGGAAAGTACACGTGCGTCATCTTGTTGCCCGATTCGTAGAGCACCTGCCCCAGCGGCAACGCCACGGCCTCAAGCAAAGGCGCAATGCGCGCCCACTCGTCAGGGGGCAATGAGGCCAGCAGGTGGTTGGTGGACGGGTCGGGGGCAATCGGCATGGGCATTTCTTTTCGGGGAGCGGGTGCTCGCCCAAGGGTGGGCGTGAGTCGCTTGAGTGTGGGGATCGGCCGCCCGGGGCGTATGTACGGTACCGCACAGACAGCGCCAGCGGCATCGAAACGACGGCTGGTCTGTGCACCCCCGCCACAACGTACGGTGGCGAACAGACCCGGTTCGCGGGCGTCTCTACAACGGGCAGATCAGCACCGCCATTCGAGCGTGTTGACGACAAGACCCATCGCGCAAGCGAAGCACCGAACCCCTGAAAGCGCCCCATGAAACCCACACGCCTCCTGCAGCAACTCATCCTGGCGGGCCTAGGCCCGTGGCTGGTCACGTCCGCCCTGGCCGATGAACCCGGCTACTTCTACGGCGGCGTGTCCGCCGGCAAGGCGCGGTCCAACATTGACGAAGGCAGCGTGGCCGCCGGCGCCCTGGGCGGCGCAGCCATCAGCGGCATTTCCAGCGATGAGAGCGACAACAGCTACAAGCTGTTTGGCGGTTACCAGCTCAACCGCAACTTCGGCGTGGAAGCCGGCGTGTACGACCACGGCAAGACCCGCTTCTCCTCCACGGCGCCGGGCGGTGCCTTCAACAACCAGAGCAGCGTGCGCGGCATCAACCTCGACCTGGTGGGCACCTTGCCCCTGACCGAGCGCTTCTCGCTGCTGGGCCGTGTGGGCGCCGCCTATGGCCGCACGCGTGCGGACTTCTCGGGCGCAGGCGCGGCCGGCATGGCCAACCCCAACCTGAGCGAGAAAAAGACGCACGCCAAGGTCGGCTTGGGCGTGCAGTACGAGGTGAGCCGCTCGTTCTGGGTGCGCGGTGAAGTGGAGCGCTACCGCGTGAGCAACGGCGTGGGCGGGCGCCACAACGCCAACGTGTACACCGTCGGTCTGGTGTTCCCGTTTGGCCGCGCGCCGCAAGTGATGGCGCAGGCACCTGCGCCTTACGTGGCACCCGCGCCCATGCCGGCGCCCGCGCCCGCCGTGGTGCAGGCGCCCCCGCCACCGCCGCCACCCGCGCCGGTGATGGCACCCCCCGCACGCGTGAGCCTGACGGCGGGATCGTTGTTTGGCTTTGACCGCGCCGCCGTGCAGCCTTCAGGCAAGGCCGAACTCGACACGCTCGCACGCAGCCTGCAGGGCGCGAACGTCCAGAGCGTCACCGTCGAAGGTCACACCGACCGCCTGGGCTCCAGCGAATACAACCAGAAGCTCTCGCAAGAGCGTGCAGACGCGGTCAAGTCGTACCTGATCACCTCTGGCGGCGTCAGCAGCACCAGCATCACCGCCGTGGGCAAGGGCGAGACCATGCCTGTGACCCAGCCCGAAGACTGCAAGGGCACCACCGCCACCAAAGCCCTGGTGGCCTGCCTGCAGCCCGACCGCCGCGTCGACGTGGAAGTGAACGGCACCCGCCGCTGAACCCCCTGGGCGCCGGGCTCTTCCGGCGCCTGTTCCCTTGTTTGAAAGACGCCCATGAAACACATCACCCACCCCCTGGCCGCCATCGCGCTGGCCGCCGCTGCCCTCACGGGCCTGGCCGGTTGCCAGTCCACCCCGACGCGCGAGAGCACCGGTCAATACATGGACGACACGGCCATCACCGGCAAAGTGAAGGCCGCGATCTTCAACGAGCCGTCGCTCAAGTCGACGGAAGTCAATGTGGAGACTTTCAAGGGTGTCGTGCAGCTCAGCGGCTTCGTCAGCTCGCAGGCCGACATGGCCAAGGCGACGTCGCTGGCGCAGTCGGTCACGGGCGTGGTGTCCGTGCGCAACGACATGCGCCTGAAGTGAGCCCGCGCCGGGTGCAGGTGGCGACCGTTCAGCGGCGCAGCTTGTACCCGGTCTTGAACACCCACCAGATGAAGCCCAGGCACAGCGCCATGAACACCAGCGTCATGCCGGTGCTCACCGCAATGTGCACGTCGGCCACGCCATAGAAGGCCCAGCGGAAACCGCTGATGAGATAGACCACCGGGTTGACCAGCGAGACCGTCTGCCACACGGGTGGCAGCATGTTGATGGAGTAGAACGCGCCGCCCAGGAAGGTCAGGGGCGTGACCACCAGCAGCGGGATCACCTGCAGTTTCTGGAAGCTGTCGGCCCACAGGCCGATGATGAACCCGAACAGGCTGAAGGTGACGGCCGTGAGCAGCAGGAAGCCGATCATCCAGACCGGGTGCGCAATGTGGTACGGCACAAACACCCGCGCCGTGAGCAGGATGAGCAGGCCCAGCACCACCGACTTGGTGGCCGCCGCACCCACATACCCCAGCAGCACCTCGATCCACGACACCGGCGCCGAGAGCAGCTCGTAAATGGTGCCGGACCACTTGGGCATGTAGATACCAAACGACGCGTTGGAGATGCTCTCGCTCAGCAGCGACAGCATGACCAGGCCCGGGATGATGAAGGCGCCGTAGGTCACGCCGTCGATGTCGCCCATGCGCGAACCGATGGCGGTGCCGAACACGATGAAATACAGCGAGGTGGTGAGCACCGGCGCGACGATGCTCTGCGTGAGCGTGCGCAAGGTGCGCGCCATCTCGAAGCGGTAGATGGCCTTGATGCCGTGGAGGTTCATGTGCGCGCTTCCTGCTTGTTGTGGACGAGGCTCACGAAGATGTCTTCGAGCGAGCTCTCGCTGGACTGCAAGTCCTTGAAATCGATGCCTTGGCCGGCGAGGGCGCGCAGCAGTTCGGCAATGCCGGTTTCTTCCTTTTGTGTGTCGAAGGTGTAGGTGAGCGTGAGCCCTTGGCCCGAGAGTTCGAGCGGCCAGCTGGCGAGTGCCTCGGGCAGGCGCTCCAGCGCGTGCTGCAGCGTGAGCGTGAGCTGCTTCTTGCCGAGCTTGCGCATCAGCACGTCTTTGTCTTCCACCACGATGAGCTCGCCCTTGCGGATCACGCCGATGCGGTCGGCCATGTCTTCGGCTTCCTCGATGTAGTGCGTGGTGAGGATGATGGTGGTGCCGTTTTCGCGCAGCTCGCGCACCATGCGCCACATGTCGTGGCGCAACTCCACGTCCACGCCCGCGCTGGGCTCGTCCAGAAAGAGGATCTTCGGTTCGTGGGAGAGCGCCTTGGCGATCAACACGCGCCGCTTCATGCCGCCGGAGAGCGTCATGATCTTGTTGTCTTTCTTGTCCCACAGGGAGAGGTCGCGCAGCACTTTTTCGATGTAGGCCGGATCGGGCGCCTTGCCAAAGAGACCGCGGCTGAAGCTCACCGTGGCCCACACGGATTCGAACGCGTCGGTGTGCAGCTCCTGCGGCACCAGGCCGATGGCGGCGCGTGCCTCGCGGTAGTTTTTCTCGGTGTCAAAGCCGTCGGCCAGCACGGTGCCTGTGCTGGCCCTGGAGATGCCGCAAATGATGCTGATGAGTGTGGTCTTGCCCGCGCCGTTGGGGCCGAGCAGGGCGAAGATTTCGCCGCGCTGGATGTCGAGGTCGACGTGCTTGAGGGCCTGGAAGCCGCCGGCGTAGGTCTTGCTCACGCCGCGCACGGACACGATGGGGTCGGCGGTGCGTGCCGCCGTGGAAATCAAGGTCATGAACCCTCCTGAGTCGCTGCACTCTAGCACTGTTTTTGTGTACAGTGGGCGGCTCATGCGAAGCGTCCACATTCCCATCCAGGCCATCAAAGGGCGGGGCATTGCGCACCTGCAGCCGCACCGTTTCGAACGCCACGCGCGCGAAGCGTTCGATGACGGCTGGGGCGCGCTGGACGACGCAGCGCAGGCGCGCGACGCCGCACCGCCCCCGGCCACCGAGGTGCGCTGGGAAGACTGCAAGAGCGCGATCACCCGCAACGACTCGCCTGACGTGGGGTTCGCGCTCGGCCTCAATCCCTACCGCGGTTGCGAACACGGTTGCGTGTACTGCTACGCGCGGCCTTCGCACAGCTACCTCAACCTCTCGCCCGGGCTCGATTTCGAAACCCGGCTCATTGCCAAGCGCAACCTCGCTCAAGTGCTGCAGCGCGAGCTGGCAAGCCCCCGCCATGTGCCCGGGTTGCTGGCCATCGGTACCGTGACCGACGCCTACCAGCCCATCGAGCGCGAGTTGCGCCTCACGCGCGAGGCGCTCGCCGTGCTGGCGCAGGCGAGGCATCCGCTGGCCATCGTCACCAAAGGCAGCGGGGTGGAGCGCGACATCGACCTCCTGGCGCCCATGGCCGCCCAGGGTCTGGCGGCCGTGTACGTGACCATCACCACGCTCGACGCGAAGCTGGCGCGTGTGCTGGAGCCGCGCGCCGCCGCGCCACACCGGCGCCTGCGCACGCTGCGCACGCTGGCGCAGGCGGGCATTCCCGTGGGGGTGAGCGTGTCGCCGCAGATACCGTTCATCAACGAGGACATGGAGCGCGTGCTCGAAGCGGCGTGGGAGGCCGGTGCGCGCCGCGCGTTCTACACCGTGCTGCGCCTGCCGTGGGAGCTCAGCCCCATGTTTCGCCAGTGGCTGGACCAGCACTACCCCGACCGCGCCCTGCGCGTGATGGCGCGTGTGCAGGAAATGCGCGGCGGCAAAGACTACGACGCCGACTTTGCCCAGCGCATGCGCGGCAGCGGCGTCTGGGCCGACCTGCTTCGCCAGCGCTTTGACAAAACCTGCGCCCGCCTGGGCTACCACACCGAGCGCGAGCCGCTGGACACCTCGCAGTTCCGGCCGCAGGCCTTGCGCGCGCAGCAGGAACTGTTCTGAGGCCTCAGGCCATGAGCGCCAGCGCGTCTTCGCGCCAGAAGTGCAGGGCGCCGTAGTAGCCCTCCCACACGCAGCCGTTGCAGCCGCGCCCGCAGCAGGTCTCGGGCTCGGGCGGTGGCAGGCGCAGGGTGGTGTCCAGGTTCATGCCCCGGCGCTGCGCGATGCCGCGCAGGTGGGCCACGAGCGCCCGCGCCGTGGCGAGGTCGGCCAGCGGCACGAGGGCCGGGTCGTGCCGCACGAAGCGGGGTTGCTCGCGCCCTTCGAACACCGCCACCTCGGCAAACATCGCCGCCGGCCGCACCCACTGCCCCCAGCCGCCGTAGAGGGCGCGGTACAGCGTCATGCCCTGCAGGGTCTCGCTGCAGCGCACGGTGTCCAGCACCTCGTACCAGCCGCCTTTGTAATGGCGGTACAGGCCGGTGGGTGTGAATGGCAGGGCGGGCAGGTCGTCGTCGGTCATGGCGGCGAGTTTATGCGTCGGCCCGCTTCGGGATCGACGCCAGCCGCACGTGGAGAGCGCCGCCGGCGGCCTTGAACTCGGCGGGCTCGACCTTGGGTGCACACTGGGCACCATCGACCGGCATCGAAACAGGAACACATCGATGAACAGCTTTGGCAAACGCGCACAAGGTGAACGGCTGGAACGCATGCGCGCCTCTTTGCGCTGGGATGGCACGGGCTTTCGCAACCTGCATCCGATTGCGCCGGGGCTTCGCGACCTGAGCGTGCCCCGGCCCACGCTCAAGGAATTCCTGGGCGCAGGTGATCGCCGCACGCCCACCGCGCCGCTGCCCGCGCAAGACCCGCGCGAGGCCTGGAGCCGGCCCGCGCGCAGCGGCCTGCGGGCCACCTGGCTGGGGCACTCCACCGTCCTGATCGAGATCGATGGCCACCGCGTGCTGACCGACCCGGTGTGGGGCACGCGGGCCTCACCGTTTCGCCTGCTCGGGCCCAAACGCTTTCAGCCGGTGCCGCTGCGGCTGCGGCAGATGCCCGAAGTGGACGTGGTGGTGATCTCGCACGACCACTACGACCACCTGGACTACCCGACGATCCGCGCACTGGCCAAGCACAGTGCCGTGCCCTTTGTCACCTCGCTCGGCGTGGGGGCCCACCTGCAGGCCTGGGGCGTGGCGCCCGAGCGCATCACCGAGCTGGACTGGTGGGAAAGCCACCGCGTGCCAGGCACGGGCCTGACCATCACGGCGGCGCCGTCGCAGCACTTTTCGGGGCGCGGCCTGAAAGATCGCAACGCCACGCTGTGGTCGTCCATGGTGGTGCAGTCCGAGCGCCACCGCGTGTTCTTCAGTGGCGACACAGGGCTCACCACCGAATACGCCGCGATCCGCGAGCGGCTCGGGCCGTTCGATCTGGTCATGCTCGAGGTGGGCGCTTTCCACCCCTCGTGGGGCGACATTCACCTGGGACCGTTGAACGCCCTGAAAGCGCACGCGCTGCTGGGCGGTGGTGCTTTCTTGCCGGTGCACTGGGGCACGTTCAGCCTGGCCATGCACGCCTGGGACGAACCTGCAGAAACCCTGCTGCAGGCTGCGCAAGGCGCGGGCACGCCGCTGCTCATGCCCCAGCTGGGCGAGGCGGTAGAGCCCGCTGCACTCAGGCCGGTGGTGCCGTGGTGGCGCACGCTCGACCACGCACCACCCACGCCACCGGCGCCCACCGAATCGAGCACGCTGCAGCGCGAATTGCCCTGGCCGCTCGATTGAACGGCGCACACGCATGAGCACGACCTTGCCCGGCCCCGATGGCCTTGAGCGCTGCCGCTGGTGCGCCAGCGCGCCCGAGTTCCTGCACTACCACGACAGGGAGTGGGGCTTCCCGGTGGACGACGACCGTCGCTTGTTCGAGAAGTTGTGTCTGGAGAGTTTTCAGTCGGGCTTGAGCTGGCGCACCATCCTCGCCAAGCGCGAGAACTTCCGCGCGGCCTTCGCGGGGTTTGATTTCCACCGCATGGCGCGCTTCACAGAGAGCGACGTGGCCCGCCTGCTGGGCGACACGGGCATCGTGCGCCATCGCGGCAAGATCGAGGCGGTCATTCACAACGCCGCGCGCGCACAGGAACTGGTGCAGCAAGAGGGCTCACTGGCCGCTTACTTCTGGCGCCATGAGCCCGCGGCCGATGCGCTGGGCGTGCCGCAGACGGCGTCAACGTCGGCCGCATCCGTCCAGTTGTCGAAAGACCTGAAGCGGCGGGGCTGGAAGTTTGTGGGCCCCACCACGGTGTTTGCCTTCATGCAGGCCATGGGCTTGATCAACGACCACGCAGAGGGCTGCGTGGTGCGCGAGCAGGCCGGGCAGGCCCGCCAGCGCTTTCAGCGGCCCGGTTAGATCGGGTCGGCCAGCAGTTTGGAGATGGCGGCAATGTTGGCCGCGCTGGGCACCTGCGGCTTCATTTCGTCTTCTTCGGCGGTGGCGTTTTCGTGCGCCTGAATGGCGTTGACCATGCTGTATTGGTCTTCCCACGAGAGCGTCTTGCCTTCAGGGCAGAGGTCGCGCAGGGTGCCGAACCAGTAGTAACCGTCTTTGCCACCAAACAGCGTGTCGATGCCGCCGGCATCGCCGTTTTTGAGCCCATGGGCTGCCAGGATGAGCTTGAGCTTGTGGTGGGAGACGGAGTAATGCATGGGACAGGGTGCAGGTTGAGCGGGCCGCGATTCTACTTGCAGGGGCTGGGGCGCACACGTTTTGTCACAGGTGCTCGCGCCAGCGGGGTTAGATTGCGTGCTTTCCAACTGGAGGCTTCTATGGACAAGTCAATGATGAAGGGTGTGGCCATCGGCGGTCTCGCCATGGTGGTGCTGGGCGCTGGCGCGGTGGGCGGCTACAAGACCTTCACGCAGCCCACGTTTGCCGATGTGGTGGCCGTCAAGGAGGTCACGCAGACCGTGGTGACACCGCGCGAGCAGTGCGAGAACGTGGCGGTGCAGCGCCAGGCGCCGGTGAAGGACCAGAACCGCATTGCCGGCACGGTGATCGGTGGTGTGGCCGGGGGCCTGCTGGGCAGCACGATCGGCGGCGGCAGCGGCAAGACGCTGGCGACCGTGGCCGGCGCAGCGGCAGGCGGCTACGCGGGCAACCAGGTGCAGAAGAACATGCAGCAGAAGGACACGGTCACGACGACCGAGCAACGTTGCCGCACGGTGAACGAAAAGTCACAAAAGGTGATGGGCTACGACGTCACTTACCGGTTGCAGGGCAAGGACGGCACGGTGCGCACCTCGTTCAAGCCGGGCGCCACGCTGCCGGTGAAAGACGGCCAGGTCGTGACCACGCCGCCGGCCGAAGCAAAGTCCTGATCGTTCAGTCCAGCAGCGACCGCACCACCGATTCGCGCGTGCGCAGGCGCGTGGTGCGTTGAAAGAAGAGGCTGTTGGGAACGCGCAGGTACGAAGGCTCGGCCTCGGGCTCGGTGTCTTCGCGCAGCGTGGTGTAGATCAGGTTGATGTCCATCACCTCGCCGGCCAGGCCGGGTTTGTCTCCACCTTCCAGCAGCTCGATGCGGTCGCGCAGGCCAAAGGGGCGCGAGGTGAAGATCAGGAACGCGCAGAAGATGTTGGAGAGCACGCTCCACGCGGCAAAGAAGGCGATGGCACCCACCGCCGCAAAGCTGGTGAACGCGGTCCAGATCACCATGCCGGAGACGCCGACACGGCCGAGTGCCAGCAGCAGGGCCGCACCCAGCAACAGAAACGTGACCACCCGACGACCGCCGATCGCGAATTCCAGCGGCAGTTGCTTGTCCTCTGAAATGCGGTTGATCAGCCGGTGCAGCATCGAGCGCAGCAGCAGCGCGACAAAAACGATCAGCGCGATCTGCAGGGCGATGGTGATGACTTCGATGAACGGGTGCGCGTAGTCGGGGAGAAAGTCTTTCATGGGGCAGGCGAGGCGGGTGCAAAGGGGCCTAGCTTATCGGGCTGGCCCGCGGTGCACCCTCGGCGCGCGGCACGGGTGCCTCAGCCGCTCACCGCCCGCAGCACTTCTTCGGCCGTGGCCGGCGCATTCATCATCCCGGGCTGGCCGCCGGCCTGGCCCACCGCGTCGCGCAGCGCCTCGAACACGCTGATGGCCAGCATGAAAGGCGGCTCGCCCACGGCCTTGCTGCCGTGCACGTTGTCTTCGCGGTTGGGCTCGGGCCAGAGGTCGACCTTGAAGTGCGCGGGGATGTCGCCCGTGGCCGGGATCTTGTAGGTGCTGGGCGCGTGCGTGGCCAGCGCGCCCTTGCCGTTCCACACGAGCTGCTCGGTGGTGAGCCAGCCCATGCCCTGCACGAAGCCGCCTTCGATCTGGCCGATGTCGATGGCCGGGTTGATGCTGCGGCCCACGTCGTGGAGGATGTCGACCTTGAGCACGCGGCTCTCGCCGGTGAGCGTGTCGATGGCCACTTCGGTCACGGCCGCACCGTAGGAGAAGTAGTAGAACGGCCGCCCCGTGAGCGTGGTCTTGTCATAGTGGATCTTGGGTGTGCGGTAGAAGCCGTCGCTCCAGAGCTGGATGCGGTTGGCGTACGCCGCGTGCACCACCTCGTTGAAGCTGCGCGTGGTCTTGGGCGTGATCACCTGCCCGCCCTCGAAGCGCACCGCGCCCGCACCACACTGGTCCAGCCCCGCGACGAACGCGGCGAGGTTGTCGCGCACGTGGCGCGCGGCAAACTGGGCCGCACGGCCATTGAGGTCGGTGCCGCTGGAGGCGGCGGTGGCGCTGGCGTTGGGCACCTTGCTGGTGTCGGCGGCGGTGGAGAGCACGCGCTCGAAAGGCACGCCGAGTTCGTCGGCCACGATGGCGGCCACCTTGGTGTTGAGGCCCTGGCCCATTTCGGTGCCGCCGTGGTTCACCTGCACGCTGCCGTCCGTGTACACATGGACCAGCGCACCGGCCTGGTTGAACAGCGTGGCCGTGAAGCTGATGCCGAACTTCACCGGTGTGAGCGACAGGCCTTTCTTGATGACGGGGCTCCTGGCGTTCCACGCCGCGATCTGTTCGCGCCGCTGGCGGTACTGGCTGGTCTGCGCCAGCGTGGTGATGAGGGGTTCGAGGATGTTGTCCTCAACGGTCATCTGGTAGTGGGTGACGTTGCGGCTTTCAATGCCGTAGAGGTTGCGCAGGCGCACGTCCAGCGGGTCGAGCCCGAGCGTGTGTGCAATGTCGCTGAGGATGCGCTCGATCACGATCACACCCTGCGGGCCGCCAAAGCCGCGGAAGGCGGTGTGGCTTTGCGTGTTCGTCTTGCAGCGGTAGCTGGAGATCGACACGTCTTCCAGGAAGTACGCGTTGTCGGCGTGGAAGATGGCGCGGTCGGCCACGGGGCCGGAGAGGTCGGCGCTGAAGCCGCAGTTGGCCAGCATCTCCAGGTCAAGGCCGCAGAGCAGGCCGCTGTCGTCAAAGCCCACGCGGTAGTGGTACGCAAACGGATGGCGTTTGCCGGTGATCATGAAGTCGTCGTCGCGGTCCAGCCGCAGCTTGACGGCGCACTGCAGCTTGCGCGCGGCCACCGCCGCCCACACCGCCAGGTGCCCGGCCTGCGTTTCCTTGCCGCCAAAGCCACCGCCCATGCGCCGGCACTCGACCGTGACGGCGTGGTTGTGGATGCCCAGCGCGTGCGACACCCAGTGCTGCACTTCGCCGGGATGCTGGGTGCTGGAGTAAATCCACCACTGGTTCTGCTCCAGCGGCAGCGCGTAGGCGATCTGGCCTTCGAGGTAGAAGTGCTCCTGGCCGCCAACCTCGAACGTGCCTTCGAGCTGGCGCGGCGCACGGGCCAGTGCGGCAGCGGCGTTGCCCCGCTTGACATGCACGGGCGGCAACACATAGCTTTGCAGCGCATGCGCTTCGTGCGCCGAGAGCACGGCGGGCAGCGGCTCGATGTCGAGCTTGACCAGGCGCGCCGCGCGGCGCGCGGTCATCACGTCATCGGCCACCACCACCGCCACCACTTGGCCGGTGAACTGCACGGTGTCGCTGGCAAACACGGGTTCGTCGTGGGCGAAGGCGGCCAGCGTCGGGTCGCCCGGGATGTCGGCTGCACCGAACACGCCGCGCACGCCGGGCATGGCCAGTGCGGCCGATGCGTCCATGCCGCGGAGCCGGCCGTGAGGCACGTTGGAACACACCGGGGCGGCGTGCAGCGTGCCGCGCACCTCGGGAATGTCGTCGATGTAGGTGGCGCTGCCCGCCACTTGGGCGCGCGCGCTTTCGTGGAAGCGCGAGACGCCGGCGGCGCGGGTGTCGGCCACCGGCTGCGCTGCGGTGGGCGTGCCGGCAGGGTCGGCCTGCAGGGAAGTGGTGGTGTCGCGCGCGTTCATGCCAGCGCCTCCAGGGTGGATGGGGTCAGGCTTTCCAGGTTGATGTGTTGCAGGCCCTGGCTCTCCAGCCAGAAGCGCTGCAGCAGGTTGCCCAGCACGGTCTGGCGGTAGTGGGCGCTCGCGCGCATGTCGGAGATGGGCTGGAACTCGGCGCGCAGCGCGGCCACGGCGGCCATCACGGTGTCGGCCGTCCAGGGCTGGCCGTGCAGGGCGGCCTCGGTCTGGCGGGCGCGCACCGGGGTGGCGGCCACGCCGCCCGCGCCGATCGACGCTGCCTTGACCACGCCGTCTTCCACCGTCAGCTGGATGGCCAGGCACACGGCGGAAATGTCGTCATCAAACCGCTTGCTGATCTTGTAGACGCGCAGGGTCTGGCCCGCCGTGGGCCGGGGCACCTTGATCCAGGCGAGCAGCTCGTCGGGGCGCATCACGTTGGTGCGGTAGCCGGTGTAGAGGTCTTCCAGGCGGAGTTCGCGGTGGGCGATGGCGCCGCGCCGTGCGTCCCAGCGCATCAGCACCACGCTGGCGCCCAGGGCAACCAGCAGCGGCATGGAGTCGCCGATGGGCGAGCCGTTGGCCACGTTGCCGCCCAGCGTGCCCGAGTTGCGCACCGGCAGGCCGGCGAATCGCTGGCCGAAGGTCTTGAGCTGCGGGCGCTCGGCCACCAGGGCTGCGTAGGCGTCGGTCAGCGTCACGGCCGCACCGATGGCGATGTGGTGCGGGTAGGTCTCCACGCGCCGCAGCTCGCGCGTGGCGGTGACGTCCAGCACCTGGGCAAAGCGCTTGTGCATCTTGGTGACCCACAGGCCCACGTCGGTGCAGCCCGCCACCACCTGGGCTTTGGGGTGTGCCGCACGCGCCTGCAGCAGGGCGGCCAGGGTTTTGGGGCGCAGGTAGCGGGTGCCGCGCGCGGGGGCGATCTGCTTGAGCGCGGCCACCGTGGCGGCCTCGTTCACGGCGCAGCCCGCGGGCAGGGGCAGGCTGCCCATCTGTTGTGCGGCGTCCAGGATGGGGCGGTAGCCCGTGCACCGGCACAGGTTGCCGGAGAGGTCGGCCTGCGCCTGGGCGCGGTCAATGCCCTGGCCGCCCTGGGTGTTCTGGTACATCCCGAAAAGGCTCATGACGAAGCCCGGGGTGCAAAAGCCGCACTGGCTGCCGTGGCACTGGACCATGGCTTCCTGCGCGGGATGCTGTTCACCGGTTTCGCTGGCGAGGTCCTCCACCGTCCACAGCGCCAGGCCATCGACCGAGTGCGCCAGCCGGATGCAGCTGTTGATGGCTTTGTACTGGAGCTGGCCGTTGACCGCCTCGCCCAGCACCACGGTGCAGGCGCCGCAGTCGCCTTCGCCGCAGCCTTCTTTGGTGCCGGTGCAGTGCAGGTCTTCGCGCAGCACTTCCAGCAGGGTGCGGTCGGGGGCCACGTTGTGCAGCGTCACGGGTTGGCCGCGCCGCAGGAAGGTCAGGGTTTGTGCGGATGTTGGGGTGCTCATGCGTGCCAGCATAGCGCCGCCCCCATGGCACAACATATGCTCGGGCATATGGCCAGAATGCCCAAAACACCATCCAGCCGCATATGACAAGGGTTTGAAATACATGTCCATGTTCGACAAGATTGACCTGCACCTGATTCGCGTGCTCCACACCGTGCTCACCGAGCGCAGTGTGTCGCGCGCGGCGCTGCGCCTGGGCATGTACCAGCCAGCGGTCAGTGCGGCGCTCAAACGCTTGCGAGAACTCGCCGGAGACCCCCTTCTGGTGCGCTCGGGCTCGGGCATGGTGCCCACCGTGGCCGGCCTGCGCATGATCGAGCCGGCGGCCGACATCCTGCGCAGCGCCGAGGTGCTGTTTTCCGACGCCCGCAGTTTTGACCCGGCCACCGCCCGCCACAGCTTCAGCCTGGCCGCCAGCGACTACCTGGATCCGCTCTTCCTGCCGCAGCTGGTGGCGCAGATCAAGAGCCAGGCACCGCACTGCCCGATCGACATCCACCCGCTCTCGCGCGACTCCGACTACCGCAACCACCTGGCGCAGGGCGACGTGGACGTGGTGATCGGCAACTGGGCGCAGCCGCCGGAAGACCTGCACCTGGGTCGCCTGTTTGGCGACGAGGTGGTTTGCCTGGTGTCCAACCAGCACCCCGCCGCCCGCCGGGGCTGGGACGTGGAGGCCTGGCTGGGCGCCGAGCACATCGCCCCCACCCCCACGCACCCCGGCGCGCGCGGATTCATCGACGACCACCTGGCCACGCTCGGCCTGGTGCGCAACATCACGGCACGTTGCCCGCACTTCGGCCTGATTCCGGCCATGGTGGCGGGCAGCCTGCTGGTGCTGACCACGGGTCGGCAATACTGCGACCGCTTCACCGGTGTGCTGCCCGTCAAGGTGCTGCCCAGCCCGGTGGAATTTCCGCGAATGATGTACTACCAGCTCTGGCACGAACGCACCCACGCCGCCAAGGCCGGGCGCTGGCTGCGCGAGCAAATCAAGAGCGTGGCGGCGTCGCTCAAGCGACCCGACGCCGACCACTGACCGACCTCAGGAAAAAGGAGACCCATGACCACGACCCGACTACAACTCAGTGGCATCACCAAGCGATATCCGGGCGTGGTGGCCAACAGCGGCGTGTCGCTCACCGTGCAACCCGGTGAGGTGCATGCCGTGCTGGGCGAGAACGGCGCAGGCAAGTCCACGCTGATGAAAATCATCTACGGCTCGGTCAAGCCCGATGAAGGCACCGTGATGTTCAACGGCAAGCCGGTGCACATCCGCAACCCGCAGGAAGCGCGCGCACTGGGCATCAGCATGGTGTTCCAGCACTTCAGCCTGTTCGACACGCTGACCGTGGCCGAAAACGTCTGGCTGGGGCTGGACAAGTCGCTCACGCTGCCCGAGGTGAGTGCGAGCATCACGGCCAAGGCCACCGAGTACGGGCTGGACATCGATCCCTCGCGCCCGGTGCACACGCTCTCGGTGGGCGAGATGCAGCGGGTGGAGATCATCCGCGCGCTGCTCACCAACCCGCAGCTGCTGATCCTGGACGAGCCCACCTCGGTGCTCACGCCGCAGGCGGTGGAAAAGCTGTTTGTGGTGTTGCGCAAGCTCGCGGCCGAGGGCTGCAGCATCCTCTACATCAGCCATAAACTGCACGAGATCCGCGAGCTGTGCAACGCCTGCACGGTGTTGCGCGGCGGCAAGGTCACCGGTGTGTGTGACCCGCGCCAGGAGACCAACGCCTCGCTCTCGCGCCTCATGATCGGCGCCGAGCCGCCCGCGCTGGAGGTGCGCGCGCTCAACGCCGGTGCAGCGGTGCTGGAGGTCAGCGGCCTGTCGCTGCAGAGCGACGACCCGTTCGGCACCCACCTGGCCGACGTGGCGCTGACCGTGCGCTCTGGCGAGGTGGTGGGCATTGCGGGCGTGTCGGGCAATGGGCAGAGCGAACTGCTCTACGCGCTCTCGGGCGAAGACACGCGCGCCCCGGCGGGCAGCATTCGCCTGGGCGGGCAGGACGTGTCGCAGGAAGCGCCCGGCCGACGCCGCGCGCTGGGCCAGCATTTCGTGCCCGAAGAGCGCCTGGGGCGCGGCGCCGTGCCCACGCTCTCGCTGGCGCACAACCTGCTGCTCTCGCGCGACGACGCGCTGGGCGCCGGTGGCTGGATCCGTGTGGGCGCGCTCAAGGCCCAGGCGGCCGACATCATTGCGCGCTACAAGGTCAAGGCCAACGGGCCCGATGCAGCGGCCAAGTCGCTCTCAGGTGGCAACCTGCAGAAATTCATCGTCGGCCGCGAGATCGAGGCCAAGCCCAAGCTGCTCATCGTGAGCCAGCCGACCTGGGGCGTGGACGTGGGCGCCGCGGCGCAGATCCGCGGCGAGATCCTCAAGCTGCGCGATGCCGGCTGCGCCGTGCTGGTCGTCAGCGAAGAGCTCGACGAACTCTTCGAAATCAGCGACCGCCTGCACGTCATTGCCAAAGGCCGCCTCTCGCCCAGCCTGGACCGGGCCGACGCCACCATCGAGCGCATCGGCGAATGGATGTCGGGCCTGTGGGACACCGCACTGAACAACAACAATAAGGAGACCGCCCATGTTGCGGCTTGAAGTCCGTCCCCAGCCCTCGGCGCGCTGGGGCTATGCCTCGCCCGTGCTGGCCTTGCTCATCACGGTGGTGATCGGCGTCATTCTGTTTGCCGTGCTCGGCAAAGACCCGGTGCGCGGCCTGCAGGTGTTCTTCTGGGAGCCCATCAAGAGCACGTATGCGCTCTCGGAGCTGATGGTCAAGGCCACGCCGCTGCTGATCATTGCGCTGGGGCTGGCGGTGTGCTTTCGCTCCAACGTGTGGAACATCGGCGCCGAGGGGCAGTACATCATCGGCGCGATCTTTGCCGCGGGCGTGGCGCTCACGGCCAGCAAGACCACCGGCCCCTGGATCGTGCCGGCCGTGCTCGCCGCCGGCGTGCTGGGCGGCATGCTGTGGGCAGGCATCACCGCGCTGCTGCGCGACCGTTTCAATGCCAACGAAATCCTGGTCAGCCTGATGCTGGTGTACGTGGCCATCCAGGTGCTCAACTTCCTGGTGTACGGCCCCTGGAAAGACCCGCAGGGCTACAACTTCCCGCAGACCAAGACCTTCGAGGCCGTGACGCAGATTCCCAAGCTGATGAGCGGCTCGCGCGTGACCATCGGCCTGCTGATCGCACTGGCCGGTGTGGCCGCGGTGTGGGTGTTCCTGTTTCGCACCTACTCGGGCTACGCGCAGCTCGTGGGCGGCCTGGCGCCTGCGGCCGCGCGTTACGCCGGGTTCTCTTCGCGCAAGGCACTGTGGATTGCCCTGCTCACCTCTGGCGGTGCGGCCGGCCTGGCCGGCGCGCTGGAAGTGGCGGGCCCCATCGGCCAGCTCACGCCGTATGTGCCGGCGGGCTACGGCTTTGCCGCCATCATCGTGGCCTTCGTCGGGCGCCTGCACCCGGTGGGCATCGTGTTCTCAGCCATTCTCATGAGCATGTTCTATATCGGCGGCGAACTCGCGCAGTCGCGCCTGGGCCTGCCCAAGTCGATCACCGGTGTGTTCCAGGGACTGCTGTTGTTCGCGCTGCTGGCCTGCGACACCTTGATTGCCTACCGCCTCGTCTGGAAAAAGTGAGAACGCCATGGAATCGATTGCACTCCTGATCGCCGCCTCGCTCAACGCGGGCACCGTGCTGGCCATTGCTTCGCTGGGCCTGCTGATCAATGAAAAAGCCGGCATCGTCAACCTCGGCGCCGAGGGCATGATGCTGTGCGCCGCGCTGGCCGGCTTTGCCACGGTGGTGCACACCGGCAGCACCACGCTGGGCTTCGCGGCCGGCATGGCGGCCGGTGCGCTGCTGGCGGCCATCTTTGGCGGTCTGGTCATCTGGCTCAACACCAACCAGTACGCCACCGGCCTGGCGCTCAGCCTGTTTGGTGCCGGGTTCTCGGCCTTTGCGGGCACCAGCTACGTGCAGGAAAAGCTGCCCGAGCAGGCGCGCTTTGCCATTCCGGTGCTCAGCGACATTCCTCTGGTGGGGCCGGCGCTGTTTCGCCACCACCCGATGGTCTATGTGTGCGTGGCGCTGGTGCTGGGGCTGATCTGGTTCCTCTACCGCACGCGCGCCGGTCTGGTGCTGCGCAGCGTAGGCGAGAGCCCGGAGTCCTCGCACGCACTGGGCTACCCCGTGCGGCGCATCCGGCTGGTGGCGGTCATGGCCGGTGGTGCGCTCTGCGGCCTGGCCGGTGCCTACGTGTCCACGGTGTACACGCCGCTGTGGGTCGAGGGCATGATCGCCGGCAAGGGCTGGATCGCGCTGGCGCTCACCACCTTTGCCACGTGGCGCCCGGCACGCGTGTTGCTTGGGGCTTACCTGTTCGGTGGCGTCACCATGTTGCAGTTCCACTTGCAGGGCATCGGCGTGAACGTGCCCAGCCAGTTCCTGACCATGATGCCGTACATCGCCACCATCGCCGTGCTCGTGCTGATCTCGCGCAACCCGACCTGGATCCGCATCAACATGCCCAGCTCGATCGGAAAGCCCTTTTACCCGGGCGCATGAGATGGTGACCCCCACGCTCCACCGCCGCGCGGGTCGCTGCCCCCCGAGGGGGCTGGGCCTGCCTTGGGGCGGCCCGGCGGCTGGCCCTGGAGGGTGGAGCCCCCACGCTCCGCCGCTGCGCGGGTCGCTGCCCCCCGAGGGGGCTGGACCTGCCTTGGGGCGGCCCGGCGGCTGGCCCGGTGGTTTCCGCGCTTCGTTGCTTCGCGATTCATTAAGATGTGTTTTTTCTCTCCACCACCCGTAAACAGAGGCTATCCATGACAGACCTGAGCAAACGTTCCCTGATGAAGGTCGCCGCCTTGACCGCGCTGACCAGCGCCGTCCTGATCGGCTGCGGCAAGAAGGAAGAGGCGCCCGCCGCTGCCGCGCCGGCCGCTGCACCGGCCGCCGCACCGGCCCCCAAGGTCGAGCCGCTGAAGATCGCGTTTGCCTATGTCGGCCCGGTGGGCGACGGCGGCTGGACCTTCGCGCACGACAACGGCCGCAAGGCGATCGAGAAGGAATTTGGCGACAAGATCGTCACCAGCTTCGTGGAGAACGTGCCTGAGAGCGCCGACGCCGAGCGCGTCATTCGTGACCTCGCCAGCCAGGGCAACAAGCTGGTGTTTGGTACCACTTTCGGCTACATGGAGCCCATGCTCAAGGTCTCGGCCGACTTCAAGGACGTGAAGTTCGAGCACGCCACCGGCTACAAGACCTCCGAGAACATGCGCACGTACGACAGCCGCACCTACGAAGGCGCGTACATGGCCGGCATCATCGCCGGCAGCATGACCAAGTCCAACACCTTGGGCGTGGTGGCATCGATCCCAATTCCTGAAGTGATCCGCAACATCAACAGCTTCACGATGGGTGCGCAGTCGGTGAACCCGAAGATCAAGACCAAGGTGGTCTGGGTCAATGGCTGGTTCGACCCACCGAAGGAAACCGAAGCCGCGACCTCGCTGATCAACGGCGGCGCCGACGTCTTGTTCCAGAACACCGACTCGTCGGCCGTGCTGCAGACCGCCGAGAAGATGGGCAAGCGCGCCTTCGGCTGGGACTCCGACATGACCGCCTACGGCCCCAAGGCCCACCTGGGCTCTGCCGTGATCAACTGGGCGCCGTACTACATCAAGGCCACCAAGGACGCCCTGGAAGGCACCTGGAGCACCGGTGGCGTGTGGTGGGGTGTGAAGGAAGGCGCGATCGACATGGTGTCGGTGGCTGAAGACGTGCCGGCCGACGTGAAGGCCAAGGTCGACACCGTGCGCGCTGGCCTGAAGGACGGCAGCTTCTCCATCTGGAAGGGCCCGATCGTTGGTCAGGATGGCAAGGAAGTGCTGGCCAAGGACACCGTGGCCGACGACAAATTCCTCGGCGGCGTGAAGTTCTACGTCAAGGGCGTCGAAGGCAAAGTGCCCAACTGAGCCACCCCTGCCTTGCCCTGGAAAACGAAAGCCGCCTCCGGGCGGCTTTCTTGTTGGGAGCCAGACCATGATGATCGAAGCACAGCTGTGGCACCCCGTCATGGCCTCGCACCAGGTGCGAGAAGAACCGGTGGCCTGCGCGCTGCTCGGGCAAGCGCTGGTGCTCTGGCGCGAGCACGGCCACGAAGGCCCTCGCGTGCACGCCTGGGCCGACCGCTGCCCGCATCGTGGCGCGCAACTCTCGCTGGGGCGGGTGTTGACGGGCCTGCACGGCGCGCGGCTGGAATGCCCGTACCACGGCTGGCAGTTCGGGGCTTCGGGCCGCTGCCAGCATGTGCCCGCCGCGCCCGACTTCGTGCCACCCGCTGGCCATGCGGCCACGGTGTTTGAGGCGCGTGAACGGCATGGGCTGGTGTGGGTGCGCCTGCAGACGCCCACGCAAGCGCTGGCCGCAGTGCTGGCCGACCCGCCTGCTTTCGTCCCGGACAGCGACCCCGACTGGCGCCACGTGCTGTGCGGCCCTTACGCGCTGGACACCAGCGCCCCACGCCTGGTGGAAAACTTTCTCGACCTCAGCCATTTCGGCTTTGTGCACGAAGGCTGGTTGGGCGAGCGCAGCCATGCGCAGGTGCAGAGTGGCGCGGTGGAAGAGGGCGAGGCGGGCCTGGTGGTGCGCGATGCGCGCGCCTGGCAACCCCGCGCCTATGCGGGTGCCGATGCAGGCGCGTGGATTGCCTACCGCTACGACGTGCCCCATCCGTATGCCGCCATCCTGCGAAAGGACGCCACCGAGGGCGACCCGGTGAGCAACGCCATTGCGCTCTTCATCCGGCCCGATGGCCACGAGCGCTGCACCGCGTGGTTTGCCATGGCCACGCAGGGCGATGGCGCCACCGACCAGGAACTGATCGCCTTCCAGGACGCCGTGTTCGCGCAGGACCGCCCGGTGGTGGAATCGCAATCGCCGCGCGCGCTCCCCATTGGCCGCAGCGCGCCCGTCACCGAAGTGCACGGGCCGGCCGACCGTGTGTCGAGCGCCTACCGCCGTTACCTTCTTCGCCTGGGCATTGAGCTGGGCACTTGTTGAAAGAGAGTTCTCACATGACCATGACGCCCGCCCAACTGGCTGCGGCCATTCCCAAGGCCGAGCTGCACATCCACATCGAGGGTTCGCTCGAACCCGAACTGATCTTCGCGCTGGCGCAGCGCAACGGCCTGAGCCTGCCTTATGCCAGCGTGGAGGCGCTGCGCGAGGCCTACGCGTTCACCAACCTCCAGAGCTTTCTGGACATCTACTACGCCGGTGCCAGCGTGCTGCTGCACGAGGCCGACTTTCACGACATGGCCTGGGCCTACTTCCTGCGCGCCAAGGCCGACCAGGTCGTGCACACCGAACTCTTCTTCGACCCGCAGACCCACACCGCGCGCGGTGTGCCCATGGCCACGGTGATCCAGGGCCTGGCCAGCGCCTGCGTTCGGGCGCGCGAAGAGCTGGGTGTGAGCGCGTCGCTCATCCTGTGCTTCCTGCGCCACCTGAGCGAAGAAGACGCCTTCGCCACGCTGGACGCCGCGCTGCCCTACCGCGAACATTTCATTGGCGTCGGGCTCGATTCGAGCGAGGTTGGCCATCCACCGTCCAAGTTTTCACGCGTGTTCGCGCGCTGCCGGGCGCTGGGCTTGCGCGTGGTGGCGCACGCCGGCGAAGAAGGGCCGCCGGCCTATATCTGGGAAGCGCTGGACGACCTGAAGACCGAGCGCATCGACCACGGCGTGCGATCCCTCGAAGACCCCGCGCTGGTGGCCGAGCTCGCGCGCCGCCGCGTGCCGCTCACCGTGTGCCCGCTCTCCAACCTCAAGCTGTGCGTGGTCGATGACTTGAGGCAGCACCCCATGAAGCGCTTGCTGGACGCGGGCCTGTGCGCCACCGTCAATTCCGACGACCCCGCCTACTTCGGTGGCTACATGAATGCCAACTTCGTGCAGACGGTCGAGGCGCTGGACTTGAGCCAGGACGACGTGATCACGCTCGCGCGCAACAGCTTCGAGGCCAGTTTCGTGAGCGACGAGCGCCGCGCCGAGCTCATGGCCTTGCTGGACGACGCGATCGCCTAAAATCATGCCCCAGCGAGCCCGGTGCTTCCCCGGCTCGCTTTTTCATTCACGGAAGCCATGTAGAGGAACACCATGTACAAAAACCTCGTGGCCCGGTGCGCTTGCGCACTGGCGGCTGCCAGCTTTTTATCTCCCGTCAACACCCTTGCGCAGACGTCCGTACCGCCCTTGAAGGCCGCGTTCGTCTATGTCGCGCCCCTCACCGAGGCCGGCTGGGTGCGCCAGCACGAGCAGGGCCGCCTGGCCGTGCAGGCCGCGCTGGGCAACCGCGTGGAAACGCGCTTCGTTGAAAACGTGCCCGAGGGCGCCGATGCCGAGCGCGTGATCCGCGACCTCGCGCAGCAGGGCCACCGCATCATCTTCACCCCCAGCTTTGGCTACATGGAACCCACGCTGAAGGTGGCGCGCGAGTTCCCGGACGTGAAGTTCGAGTCCATCACCGGCTACAAGACCGCGCCCAACGTGGCCACCGCCAACGCGCGCTACTACGAAGGCCGTTACCTGGCCGGCGTGGCCGCCGGCCGCATGGCCACGCAGGCCGGCTACATCGCGGGGTTCCCGATCCCCGAAGTGATCCAGGGCATCAACGCCTTCACCCTGGGCATGCGCTCGGTCAACCCGCGCGCCACGGTCAAGGTGGTGTGGCTGGGCGAGTGGTTCAACCCGCCGCGCGAGCGCGACGCCGCCATGACGCTGATGAACCAGGGCGCCGAGGTGCTGGCGTTTCACACCGGCTCCACCGCCGTGATGGTGGCCGCGCAGGAACGCGGCAAGCTGGCCGTGGCCTACCACTCGGACATGCGCCGCTTCGGGCCAGACGCACAGATCGCCGCCGTCACGCACCTCTGGGGCGACTACTACACGCGCCGCGTGCAGGCCTTGCTCGATGGCAAATGGCAAAGCGCAAGCGTGTGGGGCGGCGTGAAGGACGGCATGATCCGCGTCGACAGCTTTGGCAGCAAGGTGCCTGCCTCAGTGCGCAATGAAGTGCAGGCGCGTCAGGCCGACATGGCCGCGGGCAAGCTGGCGGTGTTCACCGCCGGGCGCAACGCAGCCGTGCTCGACAACCAGGGCAAAACCGCCATCGAGCCCGGCCAGACGCTCAACGACGCGCAGATCCTGGGCATGAACTGGCTGGTGGAAGGCGTGCAGGGCTCCGTCGAGCGCTGAAGGCCTCGGGCTTGTGCGCTGGCCTTGGGGCGCCTGGGGCCACGCCTGTTATATGGGCGGTATCGCCTGCAGGGTATGTTCGCAGGCGCACAAAGGGGTAAGCTGCGCGCCATGAAAGCCTACCGCGCCGCTCTCCTGCGTTTTGATGACGCGCAACGCCCCGTGTACGACGCCGACGGCCTGCTGGTGGTCGGCCCCGACGCGAGCGGCCAGCGCGTGGTGCGTGCGGCCGGCGACCACGCTGCCCTGATCGGCAACTACCCCGGCGTGGGGGTGGAAGACCTTCGCGGCAAACTGATCGCGCCGGGCTTCATCGACATGCACGTGCACTACCCGCAAACCGATGTGATCGGTGCACCGGCGGCGGGTTTGTTGCCCTGGCTGGAGAACTACACCTTTCCCCACGAGTCGCGCTTTCATGAGCCTTTGCATGCGCGCGAAGTGGCGGCGTTTTTTCTGGACGAACTGGCGCGCAACGGCGTGACCACCGCGCTTACGTTTGCCACCTCGCACCCTGCATCGGTCGATGCCATGTTTGAAGCCGCGCGTGCGCGTGGCCTGCGCTTCATCACGGGCAAGGTACTTCAGGACCGCCACAGCCCCGACGGTGTGCGCGACGACACCGAACGCAGCCTGATCGACACCGAGGCGCTGATCCGGCGCTGGCACGGCGTGGACCGCCTGGGCTATGCCATCACGCCACGCTTTGCACCCACCAGCACACCGGCGCAGCTGCGCGGCGCGGGCGAGCTGGCCGCGAAGTACAGCGATGTGTGGATCCAGTCGCACGTGGCGGAAAACCTGGACGAGGTGCGCTGGGCGGCCGAGCTGTTCCCCGATGCGCGCAGCTACCTCGGTGTGTACGACGACTTTGGCCTGCTGCGCAAGCGTGCCGTGTATGCGCACTGCATTCACCTGGACGAGGCAGACCGCAAGCTCATGGCCGGCACCGGCACCACCGCCGCCGTGAGCCCCACCAGCAACCAGTTTCTGGGCAGCGGCTTCTTTGACTACCTCGCCGCCGACGAGGCCGGCATGGGCTACGGCCTGGCGAGCGACGTGGGTGGTGGCACCAGCTTCTCGCCGTTTCGCACCATGCTCGCGGCTTACTGTGTGGGCCGCGAAGGGCAGACCAAAACAGGCCTGAGCCTCACGCCCGGGCAGCTGTGGTGGCAGCACACGGCGGGCGCGGCGCGCGCGCTGGGGCTGGAGGGGGTGGTGGGCAACCTGCAGCCGGGCTGTGAGGCCGACTTCGTGGTGCTCGACCCGCAGGCCACGCCGCTGCTGGCGCGCAAGACGTCTCAGGCGAACAGCCTCGACGAGTTGCTGTTCTCCTTGATCGTGTTGGGGGACGACCGGGTGGTGGTGCGCTGCGTGGTGGCTGGCGGCTGATTTCTCTGGTGGCTTTTGCGCGGGGGCGGTCGGGTTGGGTGCGCGTGCTCCGGTCCAGCTCGCGGGCGGCTTCCCTTGTGTGCAACCACCTTTGCGTCAATGCTTTGGCTGGCATGCGCCTTCTGTGGCCACCGCGAATCGTCCCTGCGCCCGCGCTCCCAACCCGCCCACCCCAGTGCGGTGCTGGCGCTCAAGGCCTGTGTGCCCGCATGTCTTTGGAGTCGATGCTGGTGTCCGCGATCGCAGGGACGATTCGCGGTGGCCACAGAGGCTGCCTGCAATTGCGTTGTTGATGAACCCACGCGGGCTTGAGGCAGCGCCCGCCCGCGAGCTGGACCGGAGAGCGCGGGCACCGGCATCGGCTCCCGCGAGGCCAGCCGAGTGCAGCGGAAACCCTAGACTCAGTTGTAAGTCAGAGCCCGCGCCTTGCCCCAGAACACCCGGTACATGTAGATCGTGTAAACGATGATCACCGGCAGCGTGATGGCCACGCCGATGAACACCACGGTCAATGATTCGGTGGAGATCGCCGCCTCCCACACCGTCATGCGGCCGATCACGATGTCCGGGAAGATGCTGTAGGCCAGCCCGAAGAACGCCAGGATGAAGATCAGCACCGTGGACACAAACACCACCCAGCCGTAGCCCGCCTTCACCACATTGGGGTGCGTCACCACCCAGCGCACCGCGAAGAAGGCGATCGCGCAGCTCAGTGGAATCGGCATCAGGCCAAACACCTCGGGCACGCTGAACCACTTGGCCACCACACCCGGATTCACCAGCGGCGTGGCCGCGGAGATCGCCACCAGCGCCACGCCCATGGGCCAGAGCACGCGCGCGGCCCAGCGCACCGCGTGCGCCTGCAGCGCGCCGTCGGTCTTCATGATCAACCAGCCTGCGCCCAGCAGCACATAGGCCGCCGGCAGCGTGAGCGCGATGCCCAGGCTGAACGCCAGGCCCAGCGCGCCGCTGTCAAAGCCAGTGATGTAGCTGCCCAGCATCCAGCCCTGTGACGAGCTCGCCAGCAGCGAGCCGACAAAGAACGCGCGGTTCCAGAACGGCAGGTACTTCGTGGGCGCCTTCACCCGAAAGTCAAACGCCACGCCACGCAGGATGAGGCCGATGAGCATGACCGCCACGGGCAGGTACAGCGCCTGCAGCACCAACCCGTGCGCCATGGGAAAAGCCACCAGCAGCACGCCCACACCCAGCACCAGCCAGGTTTCGTTGGCATCCCAGAAGGGGCCAATGCTGGAGATCATGGTGTCTTTCTCTTCCTTGGTTTCGGCCAGCGGCAGCAGCAGGCCCACGCCCAGGTCGTAGCCATCGAGCACCACGTAGGCCAGCAGCGCCAGGCCCATCACGGCGAGAAAGATCAGCGGAAGAATTTCGGCCCAGGTGGTCATTGCGTGTCTCCGTGGCTCAGACGCCAGCTTTGCCGAGTTCGGCACCCATGGGGGCTTCGGGGGCGTGCTTGAGCGGGTGCTCGGCCATGTACTTGAGCACGCCCACGTAGGTGATGAGCAACAACGCGTAGACGATGAGGTAGGCCGTCAGCGTCACCGCGATCATGGGCGACGGCAGGCTGGTGGCCACGTCGGCGGTGCGCAGGTGCCCGTACACGATGAAGGGCTGGCGGCCGATCTCCGTGACATACCAGCCGGCCAGCGTGGCCACCCAGCCCGAGAACGTCATGCCCGCGAGCGTGTACAGCATGGGCTTGGGCAGGGAGACCTTGCCGTTGACGGTCTGCTTGCGGCGGCGCCACAGCATCCACGCTGCCACCCAGGCCACCACCAGCATCAGGGTGCCCACCGCGACCATGACGCGGAAGGCCCAGAAGATGGGCGCCACAGGCGGGTGCGCGCCAGGGAATTCGTTCAGCCCCTTGAGCTCGGCGTTCACATCGTGCGCAAGGATCAGGCTCGCCAGCTTGGGAATCTTGATGGCGTAGTGCGTGGTGCCGGCGGCCTCGTCGGGGAAGCCGAACAGCGTGAGCGGCGCGCTCTTCTCGGTGTGCCAGATGCCTTCAAGGGCAGCGATCTTGGCGGGCTGGTGTTCCAGCGTGTTGAGCCCGTGCATGTCGCCGGCGAGGAACTGCAGCGGCATGGCCACCGACGCGGCGATCACGGCGGTGCGCAGGGCCTTGTGCGTGCCCCCGATGGCGCTGCCCTTGATCAGCTGCCAGGCGCACAGCCCGGCAATCAGGAACGAGGCCGTGAGCGTGGAGGCGAGCAGCTTGTGTGCGAAGCGGTACGGGAACGACGGATTGAACACCACGGCCAGCCAGTCCACCGGAATGAACTTGCCGTCCACGATCTCGAAGCCCGCGGGCGTCTGCATCCAGGAGTTCAGGCTCAGGATCCAGAACGCCGACATGGTGGTGCCAAACGCCACCAGCAAGGTGGCCACCAGGTGCACGCGCTCGGACACGCGCCCGCGGCCAAACAGCATGATGCCCAGGAAGCTCGCCTCCAGGAAGAAGGCGGTGAGCACCTCATACCCGAGCAGCGGCCCGGCGATGTTGCCGGTCTTTTCCATGAAGCCCGGCCAGTTGGTGCCGAACTGGAAGCTCATGACGATGCCCGAGACCACGCCCAGCGCGAACGTGAGCGCAAAAACCTTGGTCCAGAAGTAGTAGGCCTCTTCCCACGCGGGATCGCGCGTTTTCAGGAAGCGCAAGCGGAAGAAGACCAGGAACCAGCACAGGGCGATCGTGATGGTCGGGAACAGGATGTGAAAGCTGATGTTCGCTGCAAACTGAATGCGCGAGAGGATCAAGGCGTCCATGGTGCGTCGTCTTTCTTGGGTGGGCGGTCAGGCCGCCCGGTCCAGGGCTTTTTCGGCGGCGTTGTTGCGGGCAGCCGATTTGCCGGTGAGGCGGTCTTTGAGTTCGAGCACGCGCGTCACGGTGGCGCCCATGCCCATGAGTTGCATCGCGGTTTCGGGGGCGAGCTTCTGCACGTCGTCGAACCAGGTCATGAGCCGGTCGATCAAGTCGTGCATTTCGCGCATGCGCGCTTGGGCGTGCCGCTCGGCGTCGGTCTTGGGTGTTTCCAGCAAGGCCGTGCGAAGCATGGACAGCGTGGGCTCGACTTCACGGCGGCGGCGCTCTTCGGCCAGCACGCGAAAGATCTCCCACACGTCGGCCGGCGCTTCGAAGTACTCGCGCCGGTCGCCGGGCTGGTGGCGCAGGCGCACCAGACGCCAGGCTTGCAACTCCTTCAGGCCCATGCTCACATTGGAGCGCGAGAACTCCAGCGTCTCGGCGATCTCGTCGGCGTTGAGCGCATTGGGCGAGATGAAAAGCAGGGCATAAATCTGCCCCACGGTGCGGTTGATGCCCCATCGGCTGCCCATTTCCCCGAAGTGGGCAACGAACTCGCGGTTGAGGGGCGGGAGATGGTCTTGCAGCGGCATGGACAAGACTGTAGCCGATCCGGCTTGAATTTTCAGTAATTACTGAAAAGTCGCAAACACTTGGGGGTTATCGGATAGGCCAACGATCCGCCGCCGGGCCGCCCCAAGGCGGATCAGCCCCCTCAAGGGGCAGCGACCCGCGCAGCGGCGCAGCGTGGGGGCCGATGCATACAATGCGCCCCATGAGCATCAAAAGCGACAAATGGATCCGCCGCATGGCCGAGCAACACGGCCTGATCGAACCCTTTGAGCCCGGCCAGGTGCGGCAGGTGGACGGCAAGAAGGTGATCAGCTACGGCACGTCGAGCTACGGCTACGACATCCGCTGCGCGCCCGAATTCAAGGTGTTCACCAACATCCACAGCACGGTGGTGGACCCGAAGAATTTCGATGAGAACAGCTTCGTGGACATCAACAAGGACGTCTGCGTCATCCCGCCCAACAGCTTTGCGCTGGCGCGGACCATGGAGTACTTCCGCATTCCCCGCAACGTGCTCACCATCTGCCTGGGCAAGAGCACCTACGCGCGCTGCGGCATCATCGTCAACGTCACGCCGTTCGAACCCGAATGGGAAGGCTACGTGACGCTGGAGTTCAGCAACACCACGCCGTTGCCGGCCAAGATCTACGCGGGCGAGGGTTGCGCCCAGGTCCTGTTCTTCGAGAGCGACAAGGACGACGTCTGCGAGGTCAGCTACAAAGACCGCGGCGGCAAGTACCAGGGCCAGACGGGCGTGACGCTGCCCAAGGCGTAAACCTGCGTTGGTTTCTGCCGCCGTCGATGGCTTGACCTGCGTCAAAGCCGAAGGGGAGGGGCGCCGCTAGCATCGGTGCCATGTCCAGCCTTCCCGTCTCCCTCGTTTCTCCCGACCCCATTCCCACCGGGCAGCCGCTGCCGCACCGCAAGGTGATTCGCGGCTGGCTCGCGCCCATCGTCCAGCGGCGCACCGCGCGCGCCATTGCGCTGCTCGTGTTCGACTGGGCGCTGTTTGCTGCCTTCATGGCGGGCGCCGTGCTGTTGAGCGCGCTCTGGGCCAAACTGCTGTGTGGCCTGGCGGCGGGTTTCATGATCGGGCGCCTGTTCATCATTGGCCACGATGCCTGCCACCAGAGCTACACGCCCAGCCGTGGCCTCAACCGCCTGCTGGGGCGCATCGCCATGCTCCCCTCGCTCACCCCCTACAGCCTGTGGGAAGTGGGGCACAACGTGGTGCACCACGGCTACACCAACCTCAAGGGGGTCGACTTTGTCTGGGCGCCGCTGACCCGCGAGGAATTTGCGGCGCTCTCCCCCACACGGCGCGTGATGGAGCGCATCTACCGCAGCGGCTTTGGCCCCGCGTTGTATTACCTGGTGGAGATGTGGTGGCTGCGGATGTTTTTCCCGCGCAAGACCTACATGGGCACGCGGCGCGCTGTGTTTGTGTGGGACGGCGTGTGTGTGGTCGCGACCGCCGCGCTGTGGGTGGGCGCCCTGGTGGCGGCCGCGTCGGCCACGGGGCAGTCGGTGTGGCTGTTGCTCGGCGTGGGGTTCGCCGTGCCCTTTCTGTTCTGGAACGCCATGATCGGCTTCGTGGTCTATGTGCACCACACGCACACCGCCGTTCAGTGGCACGACGACAAGGCCGCCTGGGCGCGCGCAGCGCCCTTCGTGTCCACCACCGTGCACCTCACGTTTCCGCTGCGCATCGGCGCCATGCTCCATCACATCATGGAGCACACCGCGCACCACGTGGACATGAGCGTACCGCTCTACCAGCTGGAAGGTGTACAGCGCTTGCTGGAGCACACGCTGCCGGGCCGCATCATCGTGCAGCGCTTCTCGTGGCGCTGGTATTTCGACACCGCGCGCCGCTGCAAGCTCTACGACTTCAGCCGCCGCTGCTGGACCGACTTCGCCGGCCGTCCCACCAGCGCCAGTGCGCCCGCCGTGGCCTGAGCAGAGACCGCCGGATAATGGCGCCTGCAACGGCTTGCGTTGCGCAGGAGGCTCGCCATGAAGTGGGAAAACAACCGCCAGTCCGATCAGATTGAAGACCGCCGCTCCGACCCGGGCGTTGGCATGGGCGGGCTGGGTGGCGGGCGCCGGGTGGGCGGTCGCGGCATCGGTCTGGGCACCATCGCGATTGCACTGGTCGCAGGCTGGATCTTCGGCATCAACCCCATGACCATCCTCGGCGTGCTCGGCGGCGTGGGCGACATGGCCGCCCCCACCGAACAGGTGCAAACCACACCAGGCCCCGCACAGGCACCCACCGACGACATGGGCAAGTTCGTCGCTGCCGTGCTCGGCGGCACCGAAGACGTGTGGGGCCAGGTGTTCCAGCAAGCCGGCGGCAATTACCAGAAGCCGCGTCTGGTGCTCTTTCGGGGTGCCACGCCCACGGCGTGCGGCACCGGTCAGTCGGCCATGGGGCCGTTCTACTGCCCGGGCGACCAGAAGGTCTACATTGATCTGAGCTTTTATGACACCCTGCGACGCCAGCTGGGTGCCCCCGGCGATTTCGCCCAGGCCTACGTGATTGCCCACGAAGTTGGCCACCACGTGCAGAACCTCATGGGCATCACCGACCAGATGGAGAAGGCGCGCGCGCGGGTCAGCGAGCGCGAATACAACGCGCTTTCCGTGCGGCTGGAGCTGCAGGCCGACTGCTTTGCCGGCATCTGGGCGCACCACAACCACAAGAGCCAGGCCATCCTGGAGCCGGGTGATGTGGAGGAAGCGCTGAACGCGGCCGCTGCCATTGGCGACGACGCTCTGCAGCGCAAAAGCCAGGGTCACGTGGTGCCCGACAGCTTCACCCACGGCACCAGCGCACAGCGCCAGCGGTGGTTCAACACCGGTCTGCAGAGCGGCAGCGTGCAGTCGTGCGACACCTTCAAACAGGGCAGTGTCTGAGCCTCGCTGGCCCGTTCCGGCCCGGATGTGGGCCAAAAACCGTCAAAGTGAGACAATAACGGGCTAACTTTGACGCCAATGACCCAATCCTTCTCCGAACTTTCCCTCTCGCCTGCCATTGAGCGAGCCGTGGCCGAAATGGGCTACGCGACCATGACGCCGATCCAGGCGCAGGCGATTCCGGTGGTGCTGCAAGGCCGCGACGTGATGGGCGCAGCCCAGACCGGCACCGGCAAGACCGCCGCCTTCACGCTGCCACTGCTGCAGCGCATGCTAAAGCACGAAAACGCCTCGACCTCGCCCGCCCGCCACCCGGTGCGCGCCCTGGTGCTGCTGCCCACACGTGAGCTGGCCGACCAGGTGGCCGAGCAGGTCAAGCTGTACGCCAAGTACACCAACCTGCGCAGCACGGTGGTGTTTGGCGGCATCGACATGAAGCCGCAGACCATCGAGCTGAAGAAGGGTGTCGAAGTCCTCGTGGCCACGCCCGGTCGCCTGCTGGACCACATTGAAGCCAAGAACTGCGTGCTCAACCAGGTGGAGTACGTGGTGCTCGACGAGGCAGACCGCATGCTCGACATCGGCTTTCTGCCAGACCTGCAGCGCATCCTGAGCTACCTGCCCAAGCAACGCACCACCCTGCTGTTCTCGGCCACCTTTTCGCCCGAGATCAAGCGCCTGGCCAACAGTTACCTGCAAGACCCGGTCACGATCGAGGTTGCGCGCTCCAATGCCACGGCCTCCACGGTGGAACAGCATTTCTACCGCGTGGAGGACGACGACAAGCGCGGCACCCTCAAGCAGATCCTGCGCGAGCGCGGCATCAAGCAGGCGTTTGTGTTCGTCAACAGCAAGCTCGGTTGTGCTCGTCTGGCGCGCTCGCTCGAGCGCGAAGGCCTCAACACGGCCGCCCTGCACGGCGACAAGACCCAGGACGAGCGCCTGAAGGCCCTGGCCGCCTTCAAGGCCGGTGAAGTGGATCTGCTGGTGTGTACCGATGTGGCCGCCCGCGGCCTGGACATCAAGGACGTGCCCGCGGTGTTCAACTTCGACATTCCGTTCAACGCCGAAGACTACGTGCACCGCATTGGCCGCACCGGTCGTGCGGGCGCATCGGGCCTGGCGGTGTCTTTCGTCAGCGGGCGCGATGCGCGTCTCATGGGAGACCTTGAAAAGCTCCTGGGCAAGAAACTGGAACTCGAAGCACTGGAGTTTGAAGCCGACCGCCGCCCGGCGGGCCGCTTCAACGACGGCCAGCGGGCCTGGCAGCAACCCGAAGGCGAAGAGGGCGAGCGCCGCGAGAGCCGGGCGATTCGCGAAAGCCGCGAAAGCCGTGCCCCACGCGAAGCGCGCGCCGATGCGCGCCCGAGCCGTGCACCCCGCGCACCGGCCGACCCCTTGTTCGACAAGCCCTACGAGCCCAGCGCGCCCAGCGAAACGCCGCCTTCGTGGGAAGTGTCGCAGCGCACCACCGCTCGCACCAGCGTGTCGCCCAACATCAAGACGCGCCGCAAGGTACCTGCCTTGTTCAAGAGCGCGCCAGCGCCGGCACAGGAAAGCTGAGGGCAACGCCCTTGCCAGACCCTGCCAGGCGGCCTGCGCCGCCTCAGTGCTTCCCGGGCTTGCTGGCCTGCTCGCAGCGCACGGAAATCCGCTCCACTTCGCCCGGTACCCCGGTGATGCGGGCGGCGGTGAGGCAGCCGCCCCACACGCAGCCGGTGTCCAGCGCCTGCAGGTCGTGGCGGTGCACGGTGCCCAGCGTGGACCAGTGGCCAAACGCGATCGGCACACCTTCGCTCAACCGCCCCGGCACGTCGAACCAGGGCATGAAGCCCTCGGGCGCGGCGCCCGCGCTGTCTTTCGTTTCGAACTCCATCACCCCCTGCGCGCTGCAAAAGCGCAGGCGGGTCAGGGCGTTGACGATCACGCGAAGGCGCGTTGCACCGCGAAGCGATTCGCTCCACAGCGGCGGTTCATTGCCGTACATCTGGTGCAGAAAGCCAGCCCAGTCGGGGCCGCGCAGCACCGCCTGCACTTCGTCGGCCAAGGCCATGGTGCGCGCCGCGTCCCATTGCGGCAGCACGCCTGCGTGCACCATCAGCCAGCCGTGCTCGAACAGCGCCATGGGCCGTGCGCGCAGCCAGTCGAGCAAGGCCCCGCGGTCGGGCGCGGCGAGGATGTCGCCCAGGGTGTCGCTGCGGTGGGGCTTGCGCACCCCGTGCGCCGTGGCCAGCAGGTGCAGGTCGTGGTTGCCGAGCAGGGCGTGTGCCGAACCGTCGAGAGCCATGAGGCGGCGCAAGACCGCCAGCGACTCAGGGCCCCGGTTGACGAGGTCGCCCAGCAGGTACAGCGTGTCGCGGCTGGGCGAGAAACCGATGTCTTCGAGCAGGCGCCCCAATGCGGCGTCGCAGCCCTGCACATCCCCGATCATGTAGAGTGACATGCCCCGATTATGGATACCCTCTTAATTGTTTTTCTGACGCTGCTCAACGGCGCGTTTGCCATGTCCGAACTGGCCTTGGCATCGAGTCGCAAGGCGCGTCTGGCGGCCATGGCCGAGGCCGGTGACAAAGGCTCCATCACCGCGCTCAAGCTGCTGGAGAACCCCACCCAGTTTCTGTCTTCGGTGCAGGTCGGCATCACCTCCATCGGCATGCTCAACGGCATCGTGGGCGAAGCGGCTTTCAGCGGCGACCTCGCCGTGTTTCTCCAGGCGCAGGGGCTCACCGAAGGCACCGCTGACGTGGCCGCCACCGCGCTGGTGGTGGCTGTGATCACCTTCATCACCATCGTGTTTGGCGAGCTGGTGCCCAAGCGCATTGGCCAGCTCTACCCGGAAGCGGTGGCGCGCTGGGTCTCGCGCCCGATGGCGTTTGTGGCCAAGGCGGCCAAGCCGTTTGTGTGGCTGCTCACGCACACGACGCAATGGGTGCTCAAGCTCCTGCGCATCGACACCAACGCGGTGCAGCATGTGACCGAAGAAGAGATCAATGCCAGCCTCGAGGAGGGCGTGGACGCCGGCATCATCGAGGAGCATGAGCACCAGATGGTGCGCAATGTGTTCCTGCTTGACGATCGCCAGCTCACGTCCATCATGGTGCCGCGCTCGGAAATTGAATGGCTGGATGCCGAGGACAGCATTGATGCGGCCGTGCAGAAGGCCTGGACCACCGGGCATTCCTGGTACCCGGTGTGCCGCGGTGGTCTTGACGACGTCGTGGGTGTGATCCACCTGCCGCGCATGCTGGCGCTGCAGGCCGAGGACAACAACGAATCCCTGATGCGCCATGTGCAGCCTGCGGTGTTTGTGCCCGAGACGCTCAGTGGCATGGAACTGCTGGAGCAGTTTCGCGAGCGCGCCACGCGCATCGTGTTTGTGGTCGACGAATACGGTGTGGTGCAAGGCCTGCTCACGCCGCTGGACATGCTGGAGGCCATCACCGGCGAGCTTTCGCCGCGCACAGCGGTGGAAGCCTGGGCCACGCAGCGCGAGGACGGTGCCTGGCTGGTGGACGGCGCCATGCCCGTGGCCGAGCTCAAGTCGCGCCTGGACATTGACGAACTGCCCGACGAAGACAAGGGCCGCTACAACACGGTGGCGGGCCTGATGCAGACCGTGGCGGGCGAGCTGCTGGGCCGGCGCGAGCACGTGGACTGCGTGGGCTGGCGCTTCGAAGTGCTGGTGCTCGATGGCCGGCGCATCGATCAGGTGTTGATCTCGCGCCTGCCCGAGCTCGAGCCCGAGCCCGTGACCGACGCGGACGGTTGAGTCCGCGCCGCCTGCCGTTTTCAGCGGTGGTTCGGGCCGTCGTCTGCACCGCGGCCGCGTCGGGTGTCGCCCGCCGAGTCGTCCGCGCCCCTTCCACGCCGTGCGTCGCCGGCCGAGTCGTCGGCACCGCGCCCACGGCGGGCATCGCCTGCCGAGTCATCGGCGCCGCGGCGGTGGCCACCGTCTTCTGCGTGCGAGCGTCCCCCTGAGTTGGCGGCGCTGGTGCTGGCGCCATCGTCGCCCGAGCGGCCGCGCCCGCGGCCTTGGCCGTCCGAAGAGGAGGACGAACCCGACGACGAAGTGCCCGAAGAGCCGCCCGAAGACGAACTGGAGCCGGAGCTGCCTTTGCCGCTACCGGATCCGCCTGAGCTGCCGCCGGAACTGCCGCTGGACCCGCCGCTGGAGCCCCCACCGGACCCGCCACTGGAGCCCCCGTTTTTGGCCAGGGCGGCGCCTGAGGCCAGGCTCAGCGCCAGAACGGTGATGACGGTCGCGAGCGTGTGTTTGTTGCGCATGAGGAACTCCGTGTGATGAAGAAAGTGGGGTGGATTTGTTGTGTGGGATTATTTCCCACGCCTCTATTATTGTGGGAAAAATTCCCACGTCAATGGTTTTGTGTGATTTTTTCCCACGCAAGGCGTTACCATCCGTATCCACATGGCACCCCCACCTCTTCCACCTGCTGCTGGCACTGACACGCCGGCAGGACCGTCGCCGGCGCTGGTCCGGGCGCTGCGGCAGGCGTTGCGCCCGTTGGTGAGGCTGATGCTGGCGCAGGGCATCACGTACCCGTATCTCGCCGACTTGCTGAAAGGCCTGTTCGTAGAAGTGGCCGAGCGCGACTTTCGCCTGGACGACAAGCCGCCGACGGACAGCCGCGTGAGCTTGGTCAGCGGTGTGCACCGCAAGGACGTGAGCCGCCTTCGGCCCCTGCTGCGCACGCCGGGTGCGCTGGCGCCCACGGTGGTGCCGCTGGGTGCGCAGCTGGCGGCGCGTTGGATGGGCGACGCGCGCTACCTGCAGGGCGATGGGCAGCCACGTCCGCTGGCGCGCCTGGCCAGCGAAGGGGGCGAGCAATCTTTCGAGGCGCTGGTGGCCAGCGTGAACAACGACATTCGCTCGCGCGTGGTGCTCGATGAGTGGCTGCGCCAGGGTGTCGTGCACCTGGACGAGCAGGGCCAGGTGTGTCTGGACGCCACCGCCTTCGTGCCCACCAGTGGCGCGCAGGAGAAGGCCTTTTACCTGGGCCACAACCTGCACGACCACGCCGCCGCGACCGTGCACAACGTGCTGGGCGGGGCGCCACCCTTTTTGGAGCGCAGCGTGCACTACGACGCGCTGTCGCCCGAGTCTGTCGCGCGGCTGGCGAAGCTGGGCGAGCAACACGGCATGAAGGCGCTGCTGGCGATGAACAAGGTGGCGATGGAGGCCGAGGCCAGCGACCGGGCGCTCGATCCGCAGCAACCCCGGCAGCGCTTCACGATGGGTGTGTACTTTTACTCGGCACCGGTGTCGTCCGGCGAGGAGTCTTCTGAATGAACCGTTTGTGGCCGACCCGCTGGTACCCGCGGATGTGCATCCTGCTGGTGGTGCTGGGGCTGTCGGCCTGCGGTACGCAGGCCGACCTGACCGCCTCCCGTGCAGGCGCCGACGTGTGCGCGCGTGCCGCCTCATCCGTGAACCCGGCCACGCTGGCACCGGGCCTGGGTGGCACCGGCGCACCCACGGTGGCCGGCGCGCGCGATCCAGGCGGCATCGGCGGCACGGGGCAGGTGGCCGAAGGCGGGTTGGGTGGCACGGGCATCGTGGGTGTGGTCACGGGCTTTGGCAGCATTTGCGTCAACGGGATCAAGGTGGACTACGCGCCCGACACCCCGGTGCTGCGCGACGGCGGCCCGGTGCCGCAAAGCGCGTTGTCGGTGGGCCAGGTGGTGGCGTTGCAAGCCGAGGGCGAGGCGCCCGCACTGCGCGCACGCCACATTGCGGTGCTCGATGCGGTGGTGGGACCGCTGGGTGTGGTGGATGCGGCCGGCGCGCGGTTCACGGTGATGGGGCAGGTGGCCACTGCGCTGGTGCCCGCCGACCTGAACGGTCTTCAGACCGGTCAGTGGGTGCGGGTGAGCGGGCAGCGCCTGGCCAGCGGCGAAATCCGCGCCACGCGTGTGCAGGCGGTGCCGGAGGGCCCGGTGTGGGTGGCTGGCACGCTCACGCGCGTGGAGCCGGGCGCATGGTGGATCGGTGGCACGCGTGTGGAGCCAGGCACGAGTGCCCCGCCTGCGGGCCTCGCGCCCGGCCAGGAGGTGGGTGTGCAGGGCCGCTGGCTGGGCAACGACCGCGTGGCAGTGAATGCCCTGTCGATCCGGCCGACGCGCGCTGCCCTCGGGGCGGTGGGCGAGGCCGTGCTCAATGGCTATGTGCACCAGGTGCAGGGGCGCGAGGTGACGCTGGGCTTTGAGACACTGACGCTGGGGCCGTCGCTGCAAGTCGTGGGCGGACGTCTGGAATCGTTGCGGGTGGGCCAGCCGGTGCGCGTGCGCGGACGTTGGGACGCGCAGCAGCGGCTGGTGGTGGACCAGCTGGAGTTCCGCCGCGAAGGCGGTGGTGGCGGGCGAAGCCGCAGCAGGGGCGACGATTCCGGTGGGGACGACTCCTCGGGCCGGCGCGGCAGTGACAGCAGTGGCAGTGGCAGCGACGGCAGCGGGAGCAGCGGCAGCGGGAGCAGTGGCAGCAGCGGGAGCGGAAGCAGCGGCAGTGGATCGAGCGGGCAGGGCCGCGGGCGAGGCCGGGGCGGCTGAGGCCGTGCGCTTCAGTCGGTGGCGCCGTGGATGCGCCACCAGCGGGGCAACAGCCGGCGCACCTCGCTGCGGGCAAAGCGGTCGTCCATCAGCACCACCACGCCTTCGTCGGTCGGCCCGCGAATCACGCGGCCGGCTGCCTGCACCACTTTCTGCAAGCCCGGAAACAGGTACGTGTAGTCGTAGCCCTGCCCATAGCGTGCTTGCAGCCGCGCGCGCAGCTGCTCATTGAGCGGGTTGAACTGCGGCAGGCCCAGCGTGGCGATGAACGCGCCGATCAGCCGGTTCCCGGGCAAGTCGATGCCTTCGCCGAAGGCACCGCCGAGCACCGCGAAGCCGATGCCCTGACCCTCTTCGGTGAAACGCGCCACGAAGGCGTCGCGGTCTTGTTCGGCCATGCCGCGAGACTGTGCCCACACCGGCAGCGCCGGGTGCAGCGCTTGCAGGCGCTGCAGCGCTTGCTGCAAGTAATCGAAGCTGCTGAAAAAAGCCAGGTAGTTGCCTGGCCGCTGGGCATATTGCGCGGCCATGACCTCGACGAGCTGGTCGAGCGAGTCGGCGCGGTCGGCGTAGCGGGTGGACAGGCGTGGTGTCACGCGCACCTGCAGCTGCGCGGGGTCGAACGGTGAGGGCACGTCCAGCGTGGCGGTGTGTGGGGGCAGGCCGAGCAAGTCGCTCACGTAGGCCATGGGGCTGAGCGTGGCCGAAAACAAGGCGGCGCTGTGTGCGGCCTGCCAGCGCGGCTGCAGCAACGGACCGGGGTCGAGGTTGCGGATGCTGAGCACCGGATGGCGCGTGCGGCCGCTGGTGCGCAGCGGTTGCGTGAGGTCCACCAGCGAGTGGTCGGCAAACACCTCGGCCACGCGCAGGAAGCGCTGTACCTCGAACAGCCAGCCTTGTAGCTCGGCGGCGCCGTCGCCTTGCGGCTCCAGCGCGAGGTGGTCGAGCAGGTCGACATGGTGGCGTTGCAGCGCTTCCACGAATGCGCCGGGCAACTCGGGCAACACCGTGGGCTCGTGCGTGTGCAGCCGGGCCAGTGCGCTCCACTGCCGGTGCAGGCGGTCCATGGTCTTCTTCAATGCCGCCGGTGAACCTTTGCGCAGCGCCTGAAAGTTGGCGGGATGGAGCTCGGCGCTGTACATGAGGCGAGCGCGCTCGATGAGGTTGTGCGCCTCGTCCACCAGCACACCCACGCGCAGCTCGTCCCCGACCGTGAGCGCCCAGGCGTGAGCGCTGAGGTCGAAGAAGTGGTTGAAGTCGCCCACCACCACGTCGCTCCAGCGCAGCATGTCCTGGCCCAGGTAGTAGGGGCAGACCTCGTGCTGCAGCGCGACGGCGCGCAGCGAGGCCTTGTCGAGCCAGCCGGCCTGGGCGGCGGCTTCGCGGGCTTGCGGCAGGCGGTCGTAGAAGCCGCGCGCCAGCGGGCAGGCGTCGCCGTGGCAGGCCTTGTCGGGGTGCTCGCAGGCCTTGTCGCGCGCCACCAGTTCGAGCACGCGCAGCGGTTGCACCTGCATCCGCTGCAAGGCGTGCAGGGCGAGCTGGCGGCCCGGGGTTTTGGCGGTGAGGTAGAAGAATTTGTGGGTGCCTTGCGCGGGCGCGGCGCGCAGCGCGGCAAACAGCGTGGCCATGGTTTTGCCGATGCCGGTGGGCGCCTGCGCCATGAGGTGGCGCCCGGCGCCGTGGGCGCGGTAGACCGCTGCGGCCAGTTCGCGCTGGCCGGGCCGAAAGCCGTCGAACGGGAAGCGCAGTGCCTGCAACGCAGCGTCGCGCGCGGCGCGGTGTGCGCGTTCGGCACGCGCCCAGCCGGCGTAGCGCGCGCACAGCGATTCGAAGAAGGCCTTGAGCGCCACAGCGGTGTGCCACACCGGCAGCACGGTCTCCACGCCGGTGTCGATGTTGAAGTACACCAGCGCGAGCTCGATGCGCTCCAGGCCGAGTTGTTCGCACAGCATCCAGCCGTACACGCGGGCCTGCGCCCAGTGGAGCTCGCGGTGGTTGTCGGGAATGCGGGTGGCGTCGCCCCGGTGCGTCTTGATCTCTTCCAGGCGCGGCGTGGCGGGGTCGAACCCGTCGGCGCGGCCCTGCACCCGGAGCTCGCCGCAGCGCGCGCTCAAGGGCACTTCGCGCTGATAGCCGGCCGCGCGCCGCGCGGTCACGGTGGTGTGCCCGGCCACGCCTTCCTGCGCGCTGGGCGAGGGCGTGAAGCGCAGGTCGAGATCGCCGGTCTTGGCGGCGAACGCGCAGAGCACGCGCACCGCCACCGAGGCGGGCGCGTCGGCGTCGGGCGGCAGTTCGTCGGCGTGCATGGTGGGGCATGGTACTGGACATATAGTCAGTGCATGAGCCCGACCGCCCCCGCCCTCACACGCCGCCACCACCAGCGCCTGCGCGAGATCCACCGCTCGGCGGGCTGGCCTTGTCTGGACATGCTGGAAGTGGAACTGCTGGCCGCCGGGCTGCTGGAGCGCTGCCCCTCGCGGGAGGGTTTCGAGCGCCTGCGCGTCACGGACGCGGGCATCCAGCGCCTGGCCGAGGTGTTTGCCGTGAACCGCGCCGCGCGCACGCCACACGAGGCGCTGGTCGAGCGCGTGGCCCTGGACATGGCGCGCGCGGGCCGGTTGGCCTGGCGCGGCCTGGCGCTGCGGGTGCCGCTTCCACGCGCGCTGCTCACGGGTCAAGCCGATGAGGCGCCAGTGCCGCTGCAGGCTTGCGCCTTCGACACAGAGGCCGTGCCCCACGCGCCTGGGCATGGGTGGTGCATGGCCTGCCCGGACGTGTTCTCGGTGCGGCACACCACGGTGGAGGCCTATCTTGAGCCCGTGGTGCACGAGATCAAGGTGAGCCGGGCGGACTTGCTGGGCGACCTGCGCAAACCCGCCAAGCGCGCCGCTTACCTGGGCATGGCAAGCGCCTGCTGGTACGTGCTGGGGCAGGACAGCCGGGGCCGGCCCATCGCCGCGCCCGACGAAGTGCCGCCCGAATGCGGCGTGATGCAGCTGGAGGGTGAGCGCCTGGTGGTGGCGCGCGAGGCGCCGCGCCGCGCCTTCGAGCGCCTGCCTTTCCATGTGTGGATGGCGCTGGCGCGCAGCGGCCCTGCAGCGCGGCCACAGGACGACGCGCAGTCGCTGTTGTGACGCCCTGCGTGTAACCCCGCTGGCGTTCTGGCGCCGCCGTGGAGATGATGTTTTTCTGTGCAGCGTTGACAGGAGACACCATGAAAACACTCAACGACCAACTGAGCCAGTACGCGGCCTACCACCGGGACCGCCGCAACATCCTCACGCACTTCGTCGGCATTCCCATGATCGTGCTCGCCGTGGTGGTGCTGCTGGCGCGCCCGGCTTTCGAGGTGGCGGGGCTGTCGCTGTCGGCGGCCACGCTCGCTGTGATGGCCGCCACGCTGTACTACCTGCGGCTGGACCTGCGCTTTGGCGTGGTCATGGGGCTGCTGCTGGCGGCCTGCCTCGCGTTCGCGCAGGCCACCGCCAGCTGGTCCACCACCGCGTGGGCCACGCTGGGCGTGGGTCTGTTTGTGGTGGGTTGGGTGATCCAGTTCGTGGGCCACATCTTCGAAGGCCGCAAGCCGGCCTTCGTGGACGACATCATGGGTCTGATCATCGGCCCGTTGTTCGTGGTGGCGGAGCTGGCATTTCTGCTGGGCCTGCGCCGCGAGGTGGAGGCGGTGGTGGCGTCGCGCGCGGGGCCGGTGCGCGCCGGCCGGGCGCTGGCCAAGTAGGGCGCGGGCGCCAGCGGTCGCCCGGCTGGCCCAAAGACCCCGTGAAGCGGCGGGTTGGATTCGCCTTCCTTGGAGGTGCTTTGACTTTCATGTAACTATCGGAGTTACATGAAAATCGACAGCAAACTTTCATCCGTTCTTCATTTGCTGCTGCACATGGCGCACAGCCAGCGGCCGATGACATCCGAGGCCTTGGCCGCCTGCCTGCAGGGCAGCCCGGTTGTGGTGCGCCGCACGCTGGCGGGGCTGCGCGAGGCGGGCTTCGTCAGCTCGGAAAAAGGCCATGGCGGCGGCTGGGTGCTGGCCTGCAACCTCAAGAGCGTGACCCTGCGTGATGTGTACGACGCCGTGGGCGCGCCCACGGTGTTTGCCATGGGGCACCGTTCCGACCAGCCCGAGTGCCTCGTGGAGCAGGCTGTGAACCATGCGCTCTCGGGCGCCTTGCTCGACGCCCAGGCCTTGCTGATCCAGCGCCTGGCGCGGGTCACGCTGGCCGACCTCGCCGCCGACTTCAACCAGCGCTTTGCTGACCTTCCCCACCACAGGAGCCCCCATGACCCCATCCACCGACAGCCATGACGCCATCGTCATCGGCGGCAGCTACGCGGGCCTGTCCGCAGCGCTGCAGCTGGCACGCGCCCGCCGCCGCGTGCTCGTGATCGACGCGGGTGTGCGCCGCAACCGCTTTGCCCCCGCCTCCCATGGCTTTCTCGGCCAGGATGGCCGCGCGCCTGGCGCCATTGCAGACGAGGGCAAGGCGCAGTTGCTGGCCTACCCCAACGTGCGCTGGCAGCAGGGCACGGTGTCGCAAGCCCGAGCGTCTGAAGGCGGCTTTCGCGTGGACACGGTGGAGGGCCATGCAGCGCTTGCACGCGCGCTGGTGCTGGCCACGGGTGTGGTGGACGAACTGCCCGCCATCGAGGGTCTGGCCGAACGCTGGGGCCTGCATGTGTTTCATTGCCCCTACTGCCATGGCTACGAACTCGACAGCGGGCGCATCGGGGTGATCGCGACCAGCCCCATGTCGATGCACCACGCATTGATGCTGCCCGACTGGGGCCAGACCACGCTGTTTCTGAACGACGCCTTTGTGCCGGACGACGAGCAACGCAGCGCATTGGCCGCGCGCGGTGTGGCGGTGCACGAGGGCGCAGTGGCCCGGTTGCAGGAGGCGGCCACGGTGGAGCTGCACGATGGTCGCCGCTTTGTGATGGACGGGCTGTTCACGATGTCTCGCACTGTGTTGGGCAGCCCTGTGGCGGAGCAGCTGGGCTGTGCGCTGGACGAAGGGCCCACGGGCGCCTACATCCGCACAGACGCCATGCAGGCGACCACGGTGCCCGGTGTGTTTGCCTGTGGTGACGCGGCGCGCGCGGCGGGCAACGTGGCCATTTCCGTGGGGGCGGGTGCCATGGCAGGTGCCGCGGCGCACCGCACGCTGATCTTCGGTTGACGCTGCGGTGGCGCGCCTCAGCGCGCCGGCTGCAGACGCGTGACGCGCACCTGTTCGAAGGCGTTTTCGGTGGCGACGTGGTCCCACTGTTCCACGGCGCAGGCGCCTTGCGCGGCCTGCCAGCGCACCACGTTCACCGAGTTCGGCACGCCCGGTCGCACGCGGTGCGACACGGCGGTGCCGGCCTGCACCGCCCACATCGGCCGGGCCAGGCCGGGCAGCGGCATCACGTAGGGCAGGTGGATGTGGCCGCCCATCACGAGGTCGGCCCCGGCCGAGGCCCAGGCGGTTTGGGCGGCGGCATGCCCGATCAGGCGGTCGGGCACGTCCTGCGGGCGCTGCACGTCAATGGGTTGGTGCACCACCACCACGCGCAGTTGCGCGGGCGTGGCCAGCGCCAGCCGCTGGGCCACGCGCTCGATTTGCGGTGCCGACACCTCGCCGTTCTGGTGCCGGTGGGCGCGGGTGGTGTTCACGGCCAGCACCATCAGGTCGGGTGAACTGAACACGGGTTCGAGCTCGTCCCCGAACGCCGCGCGGTGGCCGGCATAGGGTTGGGTCAGGCGCCCCCACAGGTTGAAGAGCGGAATGTCGTGGTTGCCGGGCACCACCAGCACGGGCAGGCGCAGGGCCTTCATGAAGTCGCGCGCCGCGCGGAACTGCTCGGGCCGCGCGCGTTGCGTGATGTCGCCCGAGAGCACCACCAGCGTGGGCTGAAGCTGCTCGGCCAGTCGCGCCAGTGCCTGCACCACCGGCGGCCGTTCGGTGCCGAAGTGGGTGTCGGAGATCTGCAGGATCAGGCTCAAGCGGGAGGCTCTCTTTCGGCAATTGGAGGTTTCAGGAGAAAGAGCGGCTGCGGCATGACGTGGAAGTTCAGCGGGGGCTTCATGTGCACCACCTCGCCGTCAAACGCCAGCTTCATGCGACGGCGGCGCATCACCAGGGGCGGCTTGACCACCATGCGCTCGAACTCGAAGCGCTCGATGTCGTCGGCATCGCCCAGCGTGCCCATGGCGCCGCGCAGCAGCAAGCGCAGCAGCCCAAACGTGCCGATGGGCTTGAGCACCACGGCGGTCACGCGGCCGTTGTCGCGCGCGCCGTCGGGGGCTTGTGTTTCCACCACGCCCACCTGTTCGAGCTGCAGCCGGTTGTTGCCCACAAACAGGGTCAGGGTGTGCACCTCGCGTTGGCCGCCCTCCAGTTCAATCTTCAGCTTCAGGCGCTTTTGCGCGCGCAGCAGCGTGGCCAGCGCGGCCCAGATGGCCACCCACTGGCTGCGCCCGAAGCGGTTCTTCCAGACTTCGCGGTCCTCGAGCAGGTCGGGGTACAGGCCCACGCTGGCGTTGACCAGAAACAGGTGTTCGTTGACGGCCGCCACCTGCACCGGCTCGGGCCGGGCGGCGAGCAGCTGGGCCATGGCCGCACCCACCTCGGTGGCAATGCCGTGCGTGCGCGCAAAGTAATTGAAGGTGCCGCGCGGGATCACGCCCATCGAGCAGCCCGCCGCGTGAGCGGCCTGCGCCACGGTGTTGATGGTGCCGTCGCCGCCCACGGCCACGATGGCCGACTGTTCGGCGCGCGCGCGCCGGGCGAGCTCTGCGGTCGTCGTGCGCAGGTCGGCTGGCTCGCAGAAGTGCAATTGCCCGGGCCTGCCAGCGGCGGCCAGCGCCGCTTCGATGGTTTCGCGCGTGCCGTCACCGTCCTGGCTGCCGGAGCGGCCATTGATGATGAAGTGCAGCGTCGCGGTGGGGTCGAGTGACGGCGTGTAGGGCATGGGGTGGGTCGGCGATGGCAACCGCTGGGCTCGCCCGGATGGGGTGGCGCGGTATGCCGACGGGTCACTGTACCCGAGGCCCCGCTGGTGCGCTGGCCGGGTGCCTTTGACCCAAGCCACCACCCACAACTGCCGACGTCGTTGTGCCGATCACGCTGGCGCCGTGGCTGGCCTGCGCCGAGAATGGCGGCTTGTCGTCCCAACAGGAGCCGCCATGCACCCGATCCACCGGATAGCGTTTGCCGCTGTGGCCTGTGTGGCCGCTGCCACCGCCTGGGCCCAGTCGCCACTGGACGGCAGCTGGCGCGTGACCTTCGCCACCGAAGGCAGCGAAGGCCGGGAGGCTTTGGTCGAACTCAAAGGGGGCACCGGCACCTGGACCACCTACCCCCGGGGCGACCGTGACCGCCGCGACGCGTGCGTGGGCCGCCCGTTTCCCATCGCGATGGCGGGCGATGCCACCACCGGCCTGAGCTTGCAGCTTGACGCAAAAGCCATCCCTGGCTGCCGCGACCGCAAGGCCACCTTGAAGGTGGTGGACGACAAGACGCTGGAGGGCAACTTTGACAATGGCCGGGCGCTCCGGCTGGTGAAGCAGTGAGGTGCGCGCACCGGGGCGGCTCGGCACAATGGCGCGCATGAGCCACACACCGCCACCCGCCCACTTCCAGCCCGTTCCGCTCGACAAGGCCTACCGCCTCATCAACCACGGCCCCACCGTGCTGGTGTCGTCTGCCCATGCGGGCGAGATCAATGTGATGTCCGCCGCCTGGGCCTGCGCGCTGGACTTCTCACCGCCCAAGGTGACGGTGGTCATCGACAAGGCCACGCGCACCCGCGCGCTGGTGGAAGCCAGCGGCGCGTTTGCCCTGTGCGTGCCCAGCGCCGCGCTGGCCGCGCTCACCGTGGGCGTGGGCACCGACAGCGCCGCCACCGTGCCCGACAAACTCGCCCGCCACGCGGTGAGCACCTTCACCGTGCCCGGTCACGCGCTGCCGCTGGTGGACGGCTGTGTGGCCTGGCTGGTGTGCCGCCTCGTGCCCGAACCCCACAACCAGACCGCCTACGACCTGTTCATCGGCGAAGTGCAGGCCGCCTGGGCCGACGACCGCGTGTTTCGCGACGGACGCTGGCACTTCGACGGCGCGCCCGACGCGCTGCGCACGCTGCACTATGTGGCGGGCGGGCAGTTTTATGTGACGGGGGCTTCGTTGCAGGTGGGGTGAGTGTTGCGCCGCATGGGCTGACGGCTGCTGTTCAGTAATGCGGCGGCAGTTCGTCGCGCGGGTTGCGCGCGGCCGTTGCGCCTTCGGGCTCGCCGCGCTGGCGCAGGCGGCTCACCTCGCGCAGCAGCAGGTCGATCTGTTCCTGCTGCCGGGCCACCAGCTGGTTCAAGGTGTCGAGCAGGTCTTCGGCGTAGCTGGCCTTGATCTCCAGCTCGGTGAGGCGCTGCTCGGTGGCGGCGTCGGGGGTGGGTGTGGTGTTCATGCCCGTATTGGACGCGAAGTGCGCCCCGGGCGCGCCGAATGTCTGCCAGCGCACAGACCCGGGCTGTGGCCGTGCGTCACGCTCGGGTTTCTCTGTGCCCCTGTGGTGCAGGCCCTCGCTCGCTGGAGATGCTGCATGCCCCAAATTCGACCAAGACCCGCCGCCCATTCTTTGCCCTGGTTCGATGACACCGTGGCGCAGGATCGCGGGCCCGATGCCGAGCAGCCCCTGGACGCCCTGTCGAGGCTGCAGTGGTTGTCGACCTCGCGGGCGTTTGCCGACACCGGTGGCCTGGTGAGTGGTGACGAGCTGGCCGAGTTGCTGCGCGAGCAGTGCGATCCCGACGTGAAGCTGCAGGTGCCGCAACCGCTGTCGCTCGTGGCGCGCTGGATCGTGTCGCAGTCCGTGGTGTCGATTGACAGCCCATGGGGTCGCATGCTGCCGCTGTTTCAGTTTGATCTGTCGCGCGCGGCCGTGCACGCGGGCATGCGGCCCTTGCTGGCCGAGTTGCAGGGCGTGCTGGACGACGTGGAGCTCGCGCTGTGGTTCGTCACGCCCAACGAGTGGCTGAATGGCGCCTGCCCGGCACAGGCCATGCACCACTATCTGCCTTCAGTGCGCCTGGCCGCGCGCACCGACCGCTACGTGGCGCTGGGCGGCTAGCCGTTGCCGTGGCCGGCAGCGCTCAGATGCGTGGCTCGCCGCTGCCGTTGACCAAAATCGTGCGGCCCGGTGGCGCAGACATCTGCACGTGGTGCACCACGCCGCGGAAGTTGTAGCTCACGTCCCAGTACTCGGGTGCGCTGCTGGTGTCGGTGGTGCAGCGCTGCACGTCTTGCGTCTGGTTGTTGCGACCCACGTTGGAGCCCACCGCCGCACCGGCGACCACGCCGCCCACGGTGGCGATGTCGCGCCCGGTGCCGCCGCCGATCTGGTGGCCCAAGATGCCGCCAATGACACCGCCGACGATGGCGCCCGGCACGTTGCGGCGCGGCTCGGCCTGCTCGCGCTCCATCCAGCAGCGCTGCCCGCCCTGGGGGCCGACCACCGCGCGCACCGAACTCACCGGCACCTCGTACAGCGTTTCCGAGTCGCGGCGCCGGTAGTCGCGCGGGGCTTGCTGGTTGGGGTTGGGGTAAGGGTAGGCCGTGGGTGAGGGCTGCTGGTTCACCGGTGTGTGGGGTGTGCCACAGCCGGCCAGGCCGAGGGCGGCCACGCCCGCCAGCAGGGCAAGACGCGGCGTTGGGAAGCGGGGCCGGCGGGGGAGGCGAGTGGGTGTCATGTTGAGGCTCCTGGTGGCGCTTTGAAGCGCGAAGGTGGATGTGGCATTCACTCTGCGCCGTGCGCGCCGGGCGGTCTGTTCGCTGTCGCGCACACCGCTGGTCGGGCCGCCTCTGGGGTCACTGTGCGTCAACGAACAGACACCGCGCACCCCGCCCCTGTACAACCAAATCCGCTGCCCCGCAACCAGCCCCTTTCCAACCCGCACCAGGAGCTGTCCATGCCGAAGTCTGCCGCCCTTCATCCCAACTGGGACACCTCGTCGTATGGCGAGCCTGCGGAAATGTCTGCGCTCAACCGCGTTTCTTTGGGGGCGCACCTGAGTTTGTGCGGCGCCATGCGCGGCCCCCTGCAGGCGGTCGGCGGCGGCCTGGGTTCGCTGCTCGGCTGGATGTGTGGCCACACCGTGACCGCCGCGCTGGCGGTGGGCGTGCTGGCCAGCATCGCGTGGCTGGTGCTCTGAGCGCCCGCCCACTGCAGCCGCTGTTGCCGCTTGCCCGCCCATGGCGCTGATGTCGTTCAAGCGCCTGGGGGAGCGTGTGCCCCGCGCACTGCTGCACGTGCTGGACCCGCGCCAGGGCCCGGCGCTCGATCCCATCCGTTCCGAGATCTTTGGCATTGCGCGCTTCGAGCAGCACGGCCGCAGCCTGGGGGCTTCGCACCGCGCGGGCCGCGCCACCTTCGGCCAGGCCACGTTTTACCCGCGCCTGCAGGGCAACATCCGCAGCCTGCGCGCGTCGTACCAGCACATTGCGGCCCACGCGCAAGACGAGCGCGAGATCAGCCCGGCGGCCGAATGGCTGTTTGACAACTTCCACCTGATCGAAGACCAGCTGCGCGAGATCCGCGAGGGCTTGCCAGACCGCTACTACCGCTCGCTGCCCGTGCTGCAGGACGCACCGCTCACGGGGTTGCCGCGCGTGTATGGCGTGGCGTGGGCGTTTGTGGCCCACACCGACAGCGCCTTTGACGAAACGCTGCTGGAGCACTTCCTCAACGCCTACCAGGACGAGCGCGAGCTCACGCAGGGCGAGCTGTGGGCGCTGCCCACCACGTTGCGCGTGGTGCTGGTGGAGAACTTGCGTCGCCTGGCCGACCGCATTGCCAGCCAGAAAGCCGCGCGCGAACTCGCCAGCTTCTGCGCCAGCCACATCGACACCTTCACGCTGCAAGAGGTGCAGTCGATGCGCGCGCTCACCGAGCAGCGCGGCGTGGACCGCATGTTCCTCGTGCACCTGGCGCAAAACCTCGCCGGCCCGCGCCCGGAGCGGCCCGACTCGGCGCTGCCGCAGGTGCGCACCTGGCTGCAGGAGGTGGCGCCCGACCTGGCCGCGCTGCAAACGCAGCACCACGCCGACCAGGCCGCCGACCACCTCAGCATGGGCAACGCCGTCACGGCGCTGCGCCTCATTGGCGCGGCCGACTGGCCCGACATCGTGGCGCACACCAGCCGCGTCATGCGCGTCATGCTGGCTTCGCCGGTGTTTGCCGCCGAAGACGACAACACCCGCAACGCCACGCTGCACGGCATCGAGCGCCTGTCGGTGCGCAGCGGGCAGCCCGAGTCGACCGTGGCGCAGGCGCTGCTGCGCGCCATGAACCAGGGTGCCAACGCCAGCGCGCTGGCCCGCCACTGGCTCGAAGGCGATGGCCGCACCGCGCTGGACCAGCAGCTCGGCGTCAAGCGCCTGCTGCCCACCGGCTGGGCGCCTGCGCTGCACCTGGCGCGTGCGCCGCTGTACTTCAGCGCGCTGGGCCTGGGCACGCTGGGGCTGGTGGCCTGGCTCTGGTGGCATTGGGGCGTGGCTGGGGCCGGCGCGCCGGGCCTGGTGTGGAGCGCGGTCGCGCTGCTGCTCATGCTGCTGCCCGCCTCTGAAGCGGTGATGGCCCTCATCAACCGGCTCATCAGCGAATCGGCCAAACCGGTGCACCTGCCGCGCTTTCTCATGGCCGAGGGTCTGCCGCCCAGCGCGCGCACGCTGGTGGTGGTGCCCGCCCTGCTCACGCATCCCGCCGGTGTGGCCGCGCTGGTGCACCGCCTGCACCTGCATTACCTGGCCAACCCCGAACCTTGCGCGCAGTTCGCGCTGCTCAGCGACTGGGCCGACGCCGACACCGCCGAAGCCCCTGGCGACGCCACGGTGCTGGCCCATGCGCAGTCGCTCATCGAGGGCCTGAACGCACAGCACCCGCCGACTGCGGGCGAGGCGCCGCGTTTCCTGCTGCTGCACCGCGCGCGCAGCCACAGCGCCACGCAAGGCCGCTGGATCGGCTGGGAGCGCAAGCGCGGCAAGATCGAGCAGCTGGTGGCGGCGCTCGCCACGGGCGAACCCGGTCCGTTTCTGGCGCTGGGCGACATCTCGCGCCTGGCACCGGGCACCCGCCACCTGCTCACGCTCGACAGCGACACGCAGCTGCCCCCCGGGCGCCTGCGCGCGCTGGTGGGCGTGGCCGAGCACCCGGAAAACCAGCCCGTGCTCGACGCCAGCGGCCGGTGCGTGGTGCACGGCTACGGCATCTTGCAGCCGCGCGTGGTGGAGCCCCTGCCCAGCGACGATGTGCAGACGCCGCACCAGTGGCTGCACGACGGCCAGCGCGGCCTCGATCCCTACAGCGCCATGAGCTCCGACATCTACCAGGACCTGTTTGGCGAAGGCAGTTTCACCGGCAAGGGCCTGCTCAATGTGGCCACGCTGCATGCCGTGCTGGGCGGTGGGCGACTGCCGGCCGAGCGCGTGCTCAGCCACGACCTGATTGAAGGCGCCCTGGTGCGCTGCGCCGTGGTGACCGACGTCACCCTGCTCGAATCGGAGCCCGCGCACGCCGACGTGGCCGCCGCGCGCCTGCACCGCTGGACGCGTGGCGACTGGCAGTTGCTGCCGTTCCTGCTGCGGCCCGGGCCGTGGGCGTTGTCGGGCATCAACCGCTGGAAGATCGCCGACAACCTGCGCCGCTCGCTCGTCGTGCCGGCCTCGCTGCTGCTGATCGTGCTGGCGATGTTCGGCCAAGGCCTCTCGCTGCCGGTGGCGCTGTGGCTGGGGGCTGCGGCGCGCGCTGCGGCGCCGTTGCTGGGGGCGTTTGCCGGCAGCGTGCCGCGCCGCCTGAGCCTGGTGGGCGAGCGCTTCCTGCGTGGGGCGATCACTTCGCTCGCTCGCGCGTTGGCCGTGGGCGCGTGGCACCTGGTGCTGCTGCCCCAGCAGGCGCTGCTGGTGACCGACGCCGCGTGGCGCACGCTCTACCGCCTGGGGGTGAGCCAGCGCCGCCTGCTCGAATGGACCACCGCCGACGCCGCCGGCGCCGCGCACGACCGGCGGCTGCTGGCCGCCGTGCGCCGCCATGGCGCGGCCAGCGCGCTGGCCCTGGCCGTGCTTGCGGGGCTGTGGTGGCAAGGCTCGCCGGTGGACCCACTGGCGGTGCTGGTGCTGCTGGTGTGGGTGGCCGGGCCGCTGCTCTCGTGGTGGGCCAACACCCCGGGCCTGCGCCGCGAGCAGCCCACGCTCGACCCCGACGACCGCCAGCTGCTCGACGGCGTGGCGCGCGACACCTGGCGCCTGTTCGAGCGCTGCGTGGACGCACAAAACCGTTTTCTGCCCCCCGACAACCTGCAGACCGTGCCCTTTGATGCGGTGGCCCACCGCACCTCGCCGACCAACATCGGCCTGTACCTGCTCAGCGTGGCCTGCGCGCGCCAGTTTGGCTGGATCGGCACGCAAGACCTGCTCTCGCGCCTGGAGGCCACGCTGGAGAGCCTGCAGCACATGGAACGCCACCGCGGGCACTTCCTGAACTGGTACGACACGCAAACCCTGCAGCCGCTGCTGCCGCGCTATGTGTCCACCGTGGACAGCGGCAACCTGTGCACCCAGCTGCTGGCAGTGGCGCAGGCCTGCACCGATCTCGCGCACGCGCCGCACGACCCCAGCGCGTCGCAGCGCGCCATCGAGCGTTCGCGCGAGCGGCTGGTGCCCTGCATGAGCCTGGTGCAAAGCCTGCTGCACCGCCCGGCGCGCCACACCGCCATGGGCCGGTTGCTGCGCCTCTCGCTGCCCGACCCGAACGACACCACCTCCTTTGCGAACTTTCAGACGCTGCTGCAGGAAGCCACCGTCGAACTGCAGGGCATGAGCATGGCCAACGCCAGCGGCCTGCCGCCCTTGTCGCGCCGCGACGAGGTGCCCTGGCTGCTCGCCGATCACCTCGCCACGCTGCGCTCGGCCGGTCTGGACCGCGCCGCTGCCGAAGGCGGGGGCGAGCGTGCGCGCCTGCGCCTGCACGCGCTGGCCGCTGCGTTCGAGCGCATGGCCTGGGAGGCCGACTTCCGCTTTCTGTACCACCCCAAACGCCACCTGCTGCACATTGGCTACCGGCTCGACGAACAGCAGCTCGACAGCTCGTTCTACGACCTGCTGGCTTCGGAATCGCGCGCCACCAGCCTGCTGGCCATTGCCAAGGGCGACGTGCCCGTGCGGCACTGGTCGGCTCTGGGGCGCCCGTTTTACGCGCGCGGCAAACACGCCGTGCTGCGCTCGTGGTCGGGCTCGATGTTCGAGTACCTCATGCCCACGTTGCTCACCGCCGAACCGCAGGGCAGCGTGCTGCACGAAGCGGCCTGCTCGGCCTTGCATGAGCAGGTGGCTTTTGTGCAGGGGCAGGGCATGCCCTGGGGCATTTCCGAGAGCGCCTACGCCGGGCGCGACCACACCCTGGCCTACCAGTACGCACCGCAAGGCGTGCCGCGGCTGGCGCTGCGGCGCACGCCGCTGGCCGAGCGCGTGATCGCGCCCTACGCCACCGCACTGGCCACCCAGCTCGACGCGCACCTGGCCTGCCAGAACCTGCGCGCGCTCACCGCGCTGGGCGCGCGCGGGCGCTACGGTTTCATCGAGGCGGTGGACTTCACGCCCGTGCGCCAGACCGAGGGCGGCAGCTTCACGCTGGTGAGCACGAACATGGCGCACCACCAGGGCATGAGCATCGTGGCGCTGGCCAACGTGCTCATGGGTGGCGTGGCCCAGCGCTGGGGCATGGCGCACCCGCGGCTGGAGGCCGTGTCTTCGCTGCTGCACGAGGCAGCGCCGCGCGTGCTGCCGCGCCTGCTGCAGCTGGCCCCGCCGCACCTGCCGCTGCAGTCGCTGCAGCGCCGCGCGCCCGACCATGTGCGCGCCGTGTCGCCCGGTGCGCAGGCGCTGGAGCCCACGCACCTCATGTCCAACGGGCGCTACAGCGTCACGCTGCGCCCGCACGGCGGCGGCTGGAGCCGCTGGGAGGGCACCGGCATCACGCGCTGGCGCGACGACGCCCTGCGCGACGCCTGCGGCAGCTTCGTGTACCTGCGGCTGGGGCGCGAAGGCGCGCCGGTCTCGCTCACCAGCCACCCCGCACCCGACCCCAACGCCAGCTACCAGTGCACCTTCCACACCGACCGCGTGAGCTTCGAGGCCGCGTGGCCGCAGCTGCGCACCACCACCACGGTGTGGGTGAGCCCGGAAGACGACGTGGAGCTGCGCAAGGTGGTGCTGGTCAACCGCAGCGAGCACCCCATCGACCTCGAACTGATTTCTGCGCTGGAGGTCACGCTGGCCAGCCCAGCCGCCGACGAGGCACACCCCGCGTTTTCCAACTTGTTTGTGCAGGCGCACTGGATGGCAGACCAGCAGGCCTTGCGCTTTGAGCGCCGGCCCCGCCTGCACACCGAGCGCACGCTGCAGGCCGCCCATTTCGTGGCCGCGGTGGAGGGCTCGGTGAGCTCGCTGCGCTGCCAGACCGATCGCCTGCGCTGGCTCGGTCGCAACCACACCGCCGCGCAGCCGCTGGCCGAACTGCAGGCCGTGCCCGAGCAGTCGCAGGCGCTGCACACCGGGCTGGACCCGGTGGCCGTGCTCGGTGTCACGCTGCGCCTGCTGCCCGGCGCGCAGGCCAGTGTCACCTTCGCCACCGCGGTGAGCGACGACACCGCCACGCTGCGCTCCATCGTCGACAAATACCGCCAGCCCAGCTCGGTGGAGCGCGCCTCGCTCATGTCGGCCACGCTGGCGGGTGTGCAGGCCGTCTCGCACCGCCCCAAGCCCGACTACCTGCCCGCGCTGCAGGCGCTGACCACCGCGCTGGTGCTCACGCTGCCCAAGGTGCATCTGGCGCAAGACACCACCGGCGCTCCGCCCCGCGAATGCGACCGCCGCGCGCTCTGGCCCCTGGGTATTTCGGGCGACCGCCCGCTGCTGCTGGTGGACGCCGGTTCACCGCAAGGCATGGGGCTGCTGCGCATCCTGGCGCAGGCGCTGCGCGAGTGGTCGCGCTGCGGCGTCACGTGCGATGTGGTGGTGCTGAGCAACGAAGTGCACTCGTACCAGATGCCGCTGCAGCGCGAGCTCACGCTGCTGTGCGAGCAACACGCGGCCGACCAGCGCGGGCGGCCCGCTGCCGTGGTCACCGGCCTGCACGTGTTGCGGCCCGAGGCCCTCACGCCCGCGCAGCTGGCCACGCTGGAAGCGCTGTGCCGCGTGCGCCTGAACGCCGACGGACCGCCCTGGCTGCACCAGGTGCGCGCCTGGGCGCTGCGGCACGACTCGCTGAGCGCGCCGCTGGACCGCGCGGGCCGCCAGGAAGTCGTCACCTCGCGCGCGCTCGACCGCCGCCCGGCCACGCCCACCGGGTCGTTCGAGCCCGGCGGCGCGTTCGCCTTCGACACCGGCGTGGGCCTGCGCCCGCGGCGCCCGTGGGTGAACGTGCTGGCCAACCCCGCTTTCGGCACGCTGGTGTCGGAGAGCGGGGCGGGCCACAGCTGGGCCATCAACAGCCGGCTCAACCAGCTCACCGCGTGGTCCAACGACCCCGTGGCCGACCCGCCGGGCGAGTGGTTTCTGCTGCAGGACCGCCGCACGCGCGAAGTCTGGAGCGTGGCGCCCTCGGCCTGGGGCGACGACAGCGCGAACTACCACGTGGTGCACGGCCAGGGCCACACCACCATCGAGCACCGGCGCGGCGATCTGGCGGTCTCGGTGCGCTGGTGTGTGGACGCCACCACCTCCGTGCAACAGGTGCGCATCCGCCTGACCAACCACGGCAGCGCCAAGGCGCACCTGCGCGCGGTCGGCATGCTGGAGTGGATGATGGGCGAGAAGCGCGGCGACCGCGCCACGCTGGAGAGCGCGCCATGTTTCTCCAGCCTGCCCGACGGCGGTTTGGTGGGCGTGACGTGCACCCAGACCGAGGCCGGCGCAGGCTTTGGCGGCGGCACCGCGTTTCTGGCCGAAGCGCAGGGCGGCGCCGTGAACAGCCTGGGCCTGGACTGGACCTGCGACCGGCGCGAGTTCTTCGACGCGCTGGGTCAGCTCGTGCTGCCCGAACACCTGGGGCGGCGCAGCGGCTACGGGCTGGACCCGTGCGCAGCCCTGTCGCGCCCGCTCACTGTGCGCCCTGGCGCGAGCCTGGAGCAGGTGTTTCTGGTGGGCTATGCCGAGAGCCCCACGGCGGCCCGCGCGCTCGTGCAGCAGGCCATCGCCAGCGCGCCGCCTGCGCGCGAGCAGGCCGCGCTGGCGCAGTGGGACGCGCTGCTGGGCGCCACACAGGTGAGCACGCCCGACCCGCTGTTCGACACCATGGTCAACCGCTGGTTGCTCTACCAGACGGTGTCATCGCGCCTGTGGGCCAAGGCCGGCTTCTACCAGGCCGGTGGCGCCACCGGCTACCGCGACCAGTTGCAGGACACCATGGCGCTGGTGGGCGCCGCGCCGCACTTGCTGCGCGCGCAGATCGTGCTGTGCGCCTCGCGCCAGTTTGCCGAAGGCGATGTGCAGCACTGGTGGCATGCACCGGGTGGGGCGGGCGTGCGCACGCGCTTTTCTGACGACCTCTTGTGGCTGCCCTTTGCGCTGTCGCACTACCTGCGCGCCACGGCAGACGTGGCCGTGCTGGACGTGAGCGCGCCGTTTCTGGAAGGCAGCGTGCTCGCCGAGGGCGCCGAAGACATTTACGACACACCGCGCGTGAGCCCGGAGCAGGCCAGCGTGTACGAACACGCCGCGCGCACCATCGACCACAGCCTGCGCGTGGGCGCGCACGGCCTGCCGCTCATGGGCGGGGGCGACTGGAACGACGGCATGAACCGCGTGGGCATTGAAGGGCGTGGCGAATCGGTGTGGCTGGCGTGGTTCCTGTGCGCCATCGTGAAAGACTGGTTGCCGCTGGCGCACGAGCGCGGCGACGTCGAGCGCGTCCAGCGTTGGGAAGCGGCCTTGCAGGGCTGGCGCCACGCCTTGCAGGGCCCGGCCTGGGACGGCGAGTGGTTCAAGCGCGCCTTTTTCGACGACGGCAGCCCGCTGGGTTCGCACACACAGCCCGAAGCGCGCATCGACCTGATTGCGCAGGCCTGGGCCGTGCTCTCGGGCGAGGCCACGCCCGCGCGCCAGCGCCAGGCCATGGAGGCGGTGGAGGCCTGCCTGGTCGACACCGACGCCGGCCTGCTGCAACTGCTCACGCCGGCCCTGGCGCAGGCCCAGCCCAGCGCGGGCTACATCCAGGCCTACCCGCCCGGCGTGCGCGAAAACGGCGGGCAGTACTCGCACGCCGGCGTGTGGGCGCTCATGGCGGCGGCCGAGCTGGCGGTGCGCCAACCCGAAGGCCCGGCGCACGATGCGCCGTACCGCTATTTCACATACCTCAGCCCGGCCCACCGCGCGGCGCACCCGCAGTGGGGCCCGGTGTACGGCGTGGAGCCTTATGCGATGTCGGCCGACGTGTACAGCCAGTCGCCCTACGTGGGGCGCGGCGGCTGGAGCTGGTACACCGGCGCGGCCGGCTGGCTGCACCGCGCGGCCATTGAGTCGTTGCTGGGCTTGCGCCTGCAGGCCAGCGAACTCTTCTTCGAGCCCTGCCTGCCTTCGCATTGGCCGCGCGCAGAGATCACCGTCACGCGCGAAGGCCGCACCCTGCGCTTCGTGCTGCTGCGCGGGCCGGTGGCCACCACCCAGGTGGAGGCGGTGGCGCTGGGCGCGCGCGTGCTGGCTGTGCGTGAGCGCCTGCGCTGGCGCGAGCTGCCGCTGCGCAGCGTGTTCGTGGTGCCCTTGCCCGACGCGTGAGCGTGTGTGCGTCAGGGCACCGACACAGCGCGCTGCGGGCGCGATGCTGGGGGTTCAACTTCCCCACCGACCGCTCAAGAGGACGCCCATGAAACAGCCCAAGAAAACCCAGGACACCACGCAGCTCGGCACGGGTGGTGAACTGCACCAGCACGCCAACGCACAGCACCCGCCCCTGACCACCCAGCAGGGCTTGGGCGTCTCCGACAACCAGAACTCGCTGCGCGCGCACCCCACGGGGCCCACGCTGCTCGAAGACTTCATCCTGCGCGAGAAGATCACGCACTTCGACCACGAGCGCATTCCCGAGCGCATCGTGCACGCACGCGGCTCCGGCGCCCACGGCCACTTCGAGCTCACGCATTCGCTCGACGCCTTCACCACCGCACAGGTGCTCACCGAGGTGGGCGTGCAAACGCCCGTGTTCGCGCGCTTCTCCACCGTGGCCGGTGGCTCGGGCTCGGTGGACACACCGCGCGATGTGCGCGGCTTTGCCGTCAAGCTCTACACCACGCAGGGCAACTGGGACCTGGTGGGCAACAACGTGCCGGTGTTCTTCATCCAGGACGCGATCAAGTTCCCCGACCTCATTCACGCCGTGAAGATGGAGCCCGACCGCGGCTTTCCGCAAGCCGCCTCCGCACACGACACCTTCTGGGATTTCATCTCGCTCACGCCCGAGGCCATGCACATGGTGATGTGGGTCATGTCGGACCGCACGCTGCCGCGTTCGCTGCGCATGATGGAAGGCTTTGGAGTGCACAGCTTTCGCCTGCTCAACGCCGAAGGCGACTCCACCTTCGTGAAGTTCCACTGGCGGCCACGGCTCGGCATGCAGTCCACCGTGTGGGACGAAACCGTGAAGATCGCCGGCGCCGACCCAGACTTTCACCGCCGCGAATTCTTCGAGGCGCTGGACGCGGGCGACGTGGCCGAGTGGGACCTGGCGGTGCAGCTGTTCACGCAGGCCGAGGCCGATGCATTTCCGTTCGACCACCTCGATGCCACCAAGCTCATTCCCGAAGAGCTGGTGCCGTTGCAGGTGATCGGGCGCATGGTGCTCGACCGCTGGCCCGACAACTTCTTTGCCGAAACCGAGCAGGTCGCGTTCTGCCCTTCGCACCTGGTGCCCGGCATCGACTTTTCCAACGACCCGCTGCTGCAGGGCCGACTGTTTTCGTACCTGGACACGCAGCTCTCGCGCCTGGGCTCGCCCAACTTCGCGCAGCTGCCCATCAACGCGCCCAAGTGCCCGTTTGCCCACCACCAGCGCGACGGCCACATGCAGATGGCCCAGCCCAAAGGCCGCGTGGCCTACGAGCCCAACTCGCTCTCGCCCGACGGCCCGCGCGAAGACCCGAAGGGTGGCTTCGTGAGTGCGGCGCTGGACGAAGGCGGCCTGCGGGGGCGCGTGCGCTCCGAGCGCTTTGCCGACCACTACAGCCAGGCGCGCCAGTTCTTCATCAGCCAGACCGACACCGAGCAGGCGCACATTGCGTCGGCGCTGGTGTTCGAGCTCTCCAAGGTGGAGCACCTGCACGTGCGCCAGGCCATGGTGAGCCACCTGCGCGTGATCGACGAAGACCTGGGCCAGCGCGTGTGCGCCGGCCTGGGTCTGGACGAGGTGCCCGAGCCCGCCACACCCGCCCTGCCGGTGCAGGACCTGGCGCCCTCGGCCGCGCTCAGCCTGATCGGCAACGCCAAAGACACGCTGGCCGGGCGCGCTGTGGGCATTCTGGTGGCCGATGGCTCCGACGGCAAAGCCGTGGCCGCGCTGAAGAAGGCCGTGCTCGCACAAGGCGCGCGTGTGAAGATCGTCGCCCCGCGCGTGGGCGGCGTCACCCTGGCCGATGGCAAGAAGCTCGCCGCCGACGGACAGCTGGCGGGCACACCGTCGGTGATGTTTGACGCAGTGGCGCTGGTGCTGTCGGCGGAGGGCGCGCAAGCGCTGTGCCGTGAAGCCGCGGCGGTGGATTTCGTGCGCGACGCCTTCGGCCACCTCAAGGCCATCGCGGCGGACGCGGGCGCCCAGGCGCTGCTGCAGGCCGCCGGCATCGAGCCCGACGACGGCGTGCTGGGTGTGGACGACGCCAAGGCCTTCCTGGCGGCGGCGTGCACGCGGCAGTGGGCACGCGAAGCCTCAGTGCGCACGCTGGCCTGAGCCCACCGGGCTGTCGATGATGGACACGGCACGCCCACCATGAACACCGCCCAATGGTTCGCGCTGGTGGGCGCGATCCTGTTGGTGATGGGCGTGGCGTCCACCGTGCTCAAGCGCGTGCCGATCACCTCGGCCATGCTGTACCTCGGTGTCGGCCTCTGGCTCGGGCCCACCGGCGTGGACGCGTTCCGCTTCAACCCGCTGCAGGAAGCGCCGTTGCTCGAGGTGTTGACCGAGGTCGCGGTGCTGATCTCGCTGTTTTCCGCTGGCGTGAAGATGCCGGTGCCGTTCGGCTTCGCGCGTTGGCGCGCGCCACTGCTGCTGGCCACGGTGTCGATGGCGCTGACGGTGGGCCTGGTCGCGGCCTTTGCGGTGCTGGTGCTCGGCTTGCCGCTCGGCGCTGGCGTGCTGCTCGGCGCGATCGTCGCGCCCACCGACCCGGTGCTGGCCACCGATGTCCAGAGCCGCCATGCCGGCGACCGCGACAGCCTGCGCTTCACGCTCACATGCGAGGCCGGCATGAACGATGGCACTGCGTTCCCCTTCGTGATGCTGGGTCTCGGCCTGCTGGGGCTGCACGATCTGGGTGAAACCGGTCTGCGCTGGGTGCTGGTGGACGTGGTCTGGGGCATTGGTGGGGGCATCGGCATCGGCGTGCTGGCGGGCGTGGCGCTCGCGCGCCTCGGATCGTGGCTGCGCGGCGGCCCGCAAAGACACGAACTGCTCAACGATTTCCTTGGCCTGGGCCTGATTGCGGTGGTGTATGGCCTGTGCCTGCAACTGCACGCCTGGGGTTTTCTCGCCGTGTTTTGCGCCGCCGTGGCGCTGCGCCAGACCGAGATGCAGCTCGCCAGCCGCGCCGCGCCAGCGGCGGAGGTGGATGGCCAGGTGGCGCCCGGGCCCGAGACGCCTTCCAGCGTGAGCCAGGGCTCGCTGGTGTTCAAGGAGCATCTGGAACGGCTGTCCGAACTGTTGCTCGTGCTGCTGCTCGGCGGATCGCTTTACCTGGATTCCTGGAGCTGGTCGGCGGTGGGCCTGGCGCTGTTCCTCTTCGCCGTGGCACGGCCGCTGAGCGTGGTGGTCGGCTTGCTGGGCACGCGCACGCCGCGCCGCATGCTCGGCATGACGGCCAGGTTTGGCGTGCGAGGCATCGGTTCGATGTACTACCTGATGTACGCCATCCAGCATGGGTTGCCCCAGGGGCTTTCGCTGCAGCTGATGCAGCTCACCCTGATCGTGGTCGCGCTGTCGATCCTGCTGCACGGGCTGAGCGTGAAGCCGATGATGCGAGGCGTTTGGCGGCGCGGGATGAACTGATGGGTACCCCGGAGATGGCCGCACTGCTCGACCGCACGCCCGAGGGCGGATCCGTTATGTCGGTGTGAGTGCCGCCTTCCAGCGCGCCACGGCGGCGTCGAGGTCGGGCTCGGCCATCAGGGCGCGCACCACACCCACCGAGCGCACGCCGGCGTTCAACACCTCGGGCAGGTTGTGGAGGTCGATACCGCCAATGGCCATGTGCGGGGTGTCGCGCAGCAGCGCGGCGTAGGCGCGCAGGCGGCCCGTGCCTTGCGGTGCGGTGGCCATCTGCTTGAGCGTGGTGGGAAACACCGCGCCCATGGCGATGTAGCTTGGGTGGTGCGCGTCGGCCAGCAGCATTTCGGCGTAGCCGTGCGTGCTCAGGCCCAGCCGCAGCCCAGCCTGGCGAATGGCGCCCAAGCCTTCGGGCGTCATGGCCTGCAGGTCTTCCTGGCCCAGGTGCACGCCGTAGGCACCGGCGTCGATGGCTTCCTGCCAGTGGTCGTTGATGAACAGGCGCGCACCGGTGCCCTGCACACCGGCCACCGTGGCGCGCACCTCGGCGCGAATGGCCTGCGCGTCGCCCGACTTGAAGCGCAGCTGCACCGTGGGCACGCCCGCGCGCGCCATGCGGATGGTCCAGTCGGCGTCGGGCATCACAGCGTAGAGCCCGATCTCGGGGCAGGGTGCGAACGCGTGTTCGCGCGGGTGGGGCGCGATGCCGTAGTCGGCCGGTTCGTCGGGCCAGTGCGAGGCGTCGAGCTGCCCGGTGCGCCGCGCGCGGTGGGCCCATGCGCGCGCCACGCACAGCGCGTCGGCGTCAATGAAGCCCAGCGCGTGGGCGGCCCGCAGCGCGGCGACGAACACCGGGTCGTCGGATGCGGGGGCCGGCGCCACGGCGCCGGGTACCAGGGGCAAGGCCAGCGTGGTGCGGTGCGCGGCCACGATGGCTTGCGCCATGGCTTCGACGGAGGTGAGGGTGGTGCTCATGATTCGTGGTGCCAGAAGGGCGTGCCCATGACGGGCGTGCTGGGTTGGGCGCTGGCCTGCGGCTGCATGGCGCCCGAACGGAAGGCCGCGCGCCCGGCGCGCACCGCATCGGCAAAGGCGCCAGCCATGTCCACCGGCGACTGGGCCAGCGCCACGGCGGTGTTGAGCAGCACGCCATCAAAGCCCCACTCCATCACCGTGCAGGCGTGCGAGGGCAGGCCCAGGCCCGCGTCCACGATCAGGGGCACGCTCAGGCGCTCGCGCAGCAGGCGCATGGCGTAGGGGTTCACGGGGCCCTGGCCGGTGCCGATGGGTGCGGCCCAGGGCATCACGGCCTGGCAGCCCACATCCACCAGGCGCTGGCAGAGCACCAGGTCTTCGGTGCAGTAAGGCAGCACCTTGAAGCCGTCGCTGATGAGCTGGCGTGCGCAGTCCACCAGGTTGAGCGTGTCGGGTTGCAGGCTGTAGTCGTCGCCAATGAGTTCGAGCTTGATCCACGGCGTGTTGAACACCTCGCGCGCCATCTGCGCGGTGGTGATCACTTCCTGGGTGGTGTGGCAGCCGGCGGTGTTGGGCAGCACGGGCACGGCGAGCTCTTGCAGCAGCTTCCAGAAGGCCGCGCCGGCTTCGGGTTGCGCCGCGCCCTGGCGGCGCAGCGAGGCGGTGAGCATGCCGGGCTGTGCGCGCTTGACCGCGGCTTCGAGCGTCGCGGGCGAAGGGTAGCGCGAGGTGCCGAGCATCAGGCGGCTGGCGAAGGTCTCGCCGTAGAGCACAAGCGCGTCGTCGGGGTGTTGCGGGGTGGTCATGGGGTCCTCAGCCGCCGGTGATGGGGGCAATGATTTCAATGCGGTCGCCTTCGGCCAGGGTGCGTTGGGCGTAGGTGGTTCGGGGCACGAACTGCAGGTTGACCGCGGCGGCAAACACCGCCGGGGGCTCCCACGCGCGCAAGGCGTCGGCCAGCGTGGCGCCGTCGGGCAGTTCGAGGGGTTCCTGGTTGATCAGCACATGCATGCAGCGTTCCATTCTTTCATCGGATGACCGCCAGGCCGAGGGTCTCGGCCAGCGGTGAGTGACCCTCTTCCACCAGCTCTAGCGCGGCATCGAGCACCGCGGGCGCGATGAGGAAGCCGTGGCGGTACAGGCCGTTGATCGCCATTCTGCTGGGTGCGCTCAGGCGCAGCGCGGGCAGGTTGTCGGGCAGGGTGGGGCGCAGCTGCACGCCCATCTCGATGATGCGCGCTTCACCAAAGCCCGGGTGCACGGTGTAGGCCGCGCTCAGCAGCTCCAGCGTGGAACGCACGCTGGCGGGCGAGAGGTCGTCGGACTCGATCTCGGTCGCGCCGATCACGAACACGCCTTCGGGCTTGGGGGCGATGTAGAGCGGGTAGCGCGGGTGCACCAGCCGCGTGGGGCGCGAGAGGTTCACGCCCGGTGCCAGCACGCGGGCCACTTCGCCGCGCACGCCGCGCAGCGCGCCCCATTGCGGCTGCCCGCCCAGGCCACGGCAATCAAAGAGCCAGGCATCGGGGCCGGGGTCCACCTCGTCGGGGTTGCGGGCGGTGTGCCAGCGCACCGTCACGCCCAGCACCTGCATCTGGTGCGCCAGTGCGGCGAGCAGCTCGCGGTTGTCGAGCTGGCCTTCGTCGGGCAGGTACAGACCCTGCGCAAAGCGCCCGGCCAGCGAGGGCTCGAGCGCCGTCAGGCCTTCGCCGTTCATGCGCTGTGCCTGTGGCAGCGAGGGCAGGGCAGCACTGGTGCGCGCGAGCTGGCCGGCAAAGCGCTCGGCTTCGGCCGCGTCCTGGCGGTGCCAGAGCACCAGCGTGCCCAGTTGTTGGAAGAACACCGGGCGCTCCAGCGTGGCCAACAGCTGCGGCCAGCGCGCCAGCGCGTGCTGGCCCATGCGCACCACATTGAGCTCGGTCACGGCCGACTCCGCCAGCGGCGCGAGCATGGCGGCGGCCACGCGGGCTGCCGCGTGCGCGGCCTCGGGGCCGCCGGCATCGATCACCTCCACACGGTGCCCGCGCTGCGCCAGCGCGCAGGCCAGCAAGCGGCCCATGAGGCCGGCACCCAGGATGGTGGCGTCAGGTTTCAGCATGTAGGCCCTCCGGCACTGCAACAATGTGGGTCATGACAAACGAACCGCAACGCTACACCCGTGTCCTGTCCATCGCCGGCTCCGACAGCGGCGGTGGCGCCGGCATTCAGGCTGACCTCAAGACCTTTGCGGCCCTGGGCTGCTACGGCATGACCGCCATCACCGCCCTCACGGCGCAGAACACGCTGGGCGTGAGCGCCATTCATGGCGTGCCACCCGACATGCTCAAGGCCCAGCTGAGCGCGGTGCTCGACGACATCGGTGTGGACGCGGTCAAGATCGGCATGCTGCATGCGCCCGACATCGTGCGCACGGTGGCCTGGGCCCTGAAGCACTACGGCGTGAAGCAGGTGGTGCTGGACCCGGTGATGGTGGCCACCAGCGGCGACCGGCTCATTGCCCCCGACACCGTGCAGGTGCTGGTGGACGAGCTGTTTCCGCTGGCCACGGTGGTCACGCCCAACCTGGACGAAGCCGCGCTGCTGCTGGGCCGGCCCATCACCGCCGCGGCCGAACTGGAGCCCGCCGCGCGCGACCTGCTGGCCATGGGCGCACCGGCCGTGCTGCTCAAGGGCGGGCACCTGCCGGGTGACGAGGTGGCCGACCTGCTGGTCAGCGGCCACGGGCTGGCGCAGCGCCTGGCCTCGCCGCGCATCAGCAGCCGCAACACGCACGGCACGGGCTGCACGCTGTCGTCGGCCATTGCCGCGCACCTCGCGCTGGGCGAGCCGCTGGAGCGCGCCGTGGCGCTGGCCCGCCGCTACATCCTGCAGGCCATTGCCATGGGCGCCGACGTGTACACCGGCGCCGGCCACGGCCCGCTCAACCACGGCCACGCACCCGTGGCGCAAACCAAAAGACCCCGCGTTTAGCCGACGGCGCCAGCCCCCTGAAGGCGGGCGACACCCGAGGCCCGGCAAAGCCGGTGCATCGGTGTTCCTCGACGGCGATGCGGCTTGCATGCGTCAGGCCTGCGCCGGGGTGAGACCGCTGGCGTTGCGCGGACGCGTAGCGGCGGCCAGCACGAAGGTGAGCGCCAGCGTGGGCAAGGCCGAGCCGAGGTCGGGCGCGTAGGCCTTGAGCAGGTGGTAGGTGGCAATGCCCGCCACCCACAAGGCGGCGGCGCTCCAGTCGACCGAGCGCGCCGTGAGGCTGGGCACGGCCGTGCCACTGCCCAGGCGGCCCAGGATCACGCCGTACAGCGGCACAAACACCGAGCTCAGCAACAACAGGAACGGCTCCAGCGTGTGGATCGGCAGCACCAGCGCCAGCGCCGTGCACACCAGCGCAAAGCCCAAGCCGGCGGCGCGAATGCTCCAGCGCGGGCGCAGGCTGTGCAGCGAGACCGCGCCCGAATGCGCGTCGCCATAAGCGTTGTCCATTTCGTCGAGCAGGATCAGGCCGAGCGCAATCAGGCCGCCTTGTGCCAGCAGCAACGCGCCCACCAGGTTGGTGCCCGGCTCCACGGTGCTCACCACCAGCACGCCCAGCGCGTAGCACCAGATGTTGGCCAGTGCGTAGCCCAGCCAGGTGCCACCCAGCGTGGTGGCGGCGCGCTTGCCGTGGCGGGCGTAGTCGGCCACCAGCGGCAGCCACGACACGGGCATGGCGATCACGAGGTCCATGGCCGAGAACATGCCCATGCCGCCCGCGCCGGGGCGGTTCCAGAAGCCGTCAAACCCTTGCGCCACCAGGCGCGTGCCGAACTGCCAGGTGAGCCAGGCCAGCGACGCGATCACCAGCGGTAGCGCGAAGCGGCTCACGAAACGGCGCACCAGCGTGAGCATGGAGCCCGCCATGAGCGCGGTGAGCACCGCACCCCACAGCAGCGTGGCCAGCAGCTTGCCCGTGAAGCCATCGACTGCGATGCCCAGCGTTTGCGTGGCAATGGCCACCGTGCCCTCTTGCATGATGACCAGCTCGAAGGTGGTCCAGCCCAGCAGTTGCGCAATGTTCAGCAGCACCGGCAACCGCGCGAACGCGCTGCCGTAGGTGGCGTGCATCAGGCCTGCACTGGACAGCCCGGTCTGGCAACCCAGCCGCGCGGTCCAGGCCAGCAGACCCGCGCCAATGAGCGAGCCCAGCAAGATGGCAATGACCGCATCGCGCGTGCCCACGGCGGGCACCAGGTAGGCGCCGATCTGCATCACCAGCAGGCCGGTGCCCAGGCTGAACCACAGCGCGGCGTGTTCGTGGAAATGAAAGACCCGGTTGCCGGCAGGCACGGGGGTGAGGGCCGAGTTGGCCGGGGAAGACGACGGTTGGGATGCCATCAATTTGCTCCATGCAAAGTTGAGGCAGGTGGGCGGGTTCGGCACCTCCGGGAGCGCCTGACGGCAGCGGAGGAAGGTATCGGCCTGCTTCCCTGCGCGAGGATTACCTCAATCAGGTTCAAAGGGACTTTCTCAGTCGCGGCCGGTTCGGTGAACCGGCGCAACACCCCTAGCGGATATGCCTTTCGGCACGGGTGGGAGTATACGGGCGGCCCTCAGGCCGCCACCGCCTGTGGCACCCATTCCAGCACTTGCGCCAGGGCCACCTGGGGTGTATCGAGGTGGCCTCCGGACACCTCCAGCAGCTGCGTCTTCGGGTGCTTGGGCAGCTGGTCCACGTAGTAGCTGCGCACGCGCGAGAACAGCGGGTCGTTCTGCCCGATGGCGGTGAGCACGGGCAGGCTGGCCGGCAGCTTCGGCGCGGTCACGCCCATGTCGGCGTCGGACTCCGGGTCGAAGAACGAGAGGAAGTTGCGCGCCGTGGTGATCACGGGCTGCTGGCGGCCCTGGTTGATGTCCGTGAATCGCTGGCTCTCGTCGCCCTTGCCGGCGGCCACCTGCGCCCGCGCTGCTTCAATGCTCTCGCGCACCGGTGCGAGCTGCGGCGAGGTGAAGTACCCGCGCGGCACATGCCCCGGTGCCAGCAGCACCAGCGCGTGGGCCGTGCCGCCGCGCGCAGCGTGGCTCATGGCCGCCGGCACGCCCATGCTGTGCCCCATGAGCACGATGCGCGTGGCGCCCTTGTCCTGCAGGGCCTTCACGTGTTGTGCGATCTCGGCCATGGCGCCGTCCCAGTGGCCTTGCAGGTAGCGGTTGCGTGACCACGGCATGTCGGGCAGCGCGACCAGCCAGCCCTGCTTCTCCATGGCGGCCACCACCGGCGCGTACTGCGGGCTCTGCGGACCGCCCGGGTTCTTGCCGTGCAGAAACAGCACGCCGATGCGCTCACTGGCAGCGGCCCAGCGGGTCGTGACCAGGGGGAGGGCACCCAGGGCGAGGGACATCAGTGCACGTCGTTTCATGAAGGCATCTCCGAAAAGGGGCGGGGCAAGAAAAAGCCCTGCGAGCAGGGCTTGTAGGGGAGGCGAGGGGCTTCAGGCCAGTGAGTCGGCCCAGATGTTGCGGGCCCAGGCCATGGCGTACTGCCCTTCAAGTTCGCTGGCCGCGCTCGACAGGCCACCCGAGCCGGGCACCGTGAGCATGGTCTTCTGGGCCGCGTCGTACTTGTGCACGCTGGCCACGTGCACCACGTCGGTGGCGGTGACGAAGCTGTAGCAGGTGTTGGCGTAGATCGGCATCGACGGCGGCTCCTTGCCCTGCAGCAGCGAGACCACGGCGGCCGCGCACGTCTTGCCGTGCTGGTTGGCCATGTGGCCTGACTTGGGCATGGCCGGTGCGATCTGGATCGAATCGCCCAGCACGTGGATGTTTTTCGCCGCCTTCGATTCGAAGGTCAGGAAGTCCACCTCGCACCAGCGCGCATTCGCCGTGGCCAGGCCGGACTTCACCGCGATGTCGCCCGCGCGCATGGCCGGCAGCACGTTGGCCACACCCGCCTTGAAGTCGTCGTTGAACTCGAACTTCAGGGTGTTGGTCGCGGCGTCCACGTCCACCAGCTTGTGCTTGGGGCGGTACTCGATGAGGCCCTTGTAGTGCTCGTCCCAGGCCTTCATGAACAGGCCCTTCTTGGAGGTGATGTCGTCGTTGGCGTCGAAGATCACCACCTTGCTCTTGGGCTTGGCCTTCTTGAAGTAGCTGGCCACCATGCAGGCGCGTTCGTAGGGGCCGGGCGGGCAGCGGTAGGGCGCCAGCGGGATCGACAGCGCGTACACGCCGCCATCGGGCATGGCTTCGAGCTGCTGGCGCAGTGCCAGCGTCTGCGGGCCGGCCTTCCAGGCGTGCAGCACCTTGTCGGCCGCGCCGGGCCGGGCCATGCCGGGCAGGGTGTCCCACATGAAGTCGATGCCGGGCGAGAGGATCAGGCGGTCGTAGGGCAGCTCACCGCCGCTGGCGAGCTTCACCGTGCGCTTGGTGGCGTCGATGCTGGCCACCATGTCGCGCACCACCTTCACACCGTGGCGCTTGCTCAGGTTGTCGTACGGCGTGGTGATGTCGGCCATGGTCTTGTGGCCGCCCACCACCAGGTTGGAAATCGGGCAGGAGACAAAGGCGGCGCTGGGCTCGATCAGCGTCACGTCGATGCCGTAGTCGGAGAACATGCGCACGTATTTGGCGGCGGTGGCGCCCCCGTAGCCGCCACCCACGACGACGACCTTGGCGCCGCTGCCCGTGGTGGCGCAGCCGCTCATGAGGCCCAGGCCCGCAACGGCCGAACCAGCACCCAGCGTTTGAACGAATTGACGGCGTTTCATGGGTGCTCCTTACTTCTTTTGGGCGGCGAAATAGCCGGCGATCTGGGTCAGCTGCTCGTCGGTGTAGCCCTTGGCGAGCTGGTGCATGATGGTCGCGGGCCGCTTGCCGGCCTTGTAGTCGAGCAGCTTCTGCACCAAGTCGTCCTTGTTTTGTCCGGCCAGCGAAATGGCGCCGGGTTCGGCGCGGCCATCGGTGCCGTGGCAGTTGGCGCAAGCGGCCGCCCACACCTTGATCTGATTGACCTGGGCCTGCGCCCCCGCAGCAGCGGCGCACAGCACGCCCGCAGCCAGCCATTTCATCGGTTTCTTCATCGTGGTCTCCGGTGGGTGTCGAAAGGTAAATGCGTCGAAAACTGTAGCAGAAGGCCCTTGCTGCGCTTAAATATCCGTAAGTACGCATATTTTGATGCCGCATCCTAGCAGCGGGTGGCAGCGCAATTGCAGCGTGAAAACCCTAGCGCGTTGCGAGCGAGCGTGCCCACAGGGGGAGGGGAGAGAGGTGATACGGGTTTACACCTATCCGAATATCAGCAATCGCTCATATAGTCCCACCCATCGCAGGCGAACCCCCTTTCGCCGCCCACCAGGAAGCCTTCACTGTGTCCAAAGACCTGAGCGACGTCATCGGGCGCGTTCTGCCCGCCCCCGAAAACCACCTGAGCGCCGAGAAGCTGGAGCTGGCCCGCAAGGCGCGCCGCAGCTTCATGGGCAAGGCCCTCGCCATGGGCGCGGGCGCGGTCTCCGCCGCAGCCAGCACGCGCGCCCTGGCCGCCGATGGCGAAGACGCCATCCTGAAGCTGCCTACGCACAGCACCGGGCTGGGCCAGGCGGTGGCCACCGACGGCTATGGCAAGCCGAGCCAGTGGGAAGCCAACCTGCAGCGCCGCCAGAGCCCGGGGCTCACGCGGGTGCCGCAGGCCTCGGTGAGCTTCACGCCGCTGCAGGGGCTGTTCGGCATCATCACCCCCAGTGGCCTGCACTTCGAGCGGCACCACCAGGGTTGGTGGGACATCGATCCCTCCAAGCACCGCTTGATGGTCAATGGCCTGGTGCAGCGCGAGCGCGTGTTCACCATGGACGACCTCATGCGCCTGCCCAGCGTCTCGCGCATCCACTTCATCGAATGCGGTGCCAACTCCGCGCCCGAGTGGGGCAACGTGGCCCTGCCTTCGGTGCAGTACACGCACGGCATGGTGAGCTGCTGCGAGTTCACCGGGGTGCTGCTCTCCACGTTGCTGGAGATGTGCGGCTACGACAAAAAGAAGGGCAAGTACGTGCTGGCCGAAGGGGCCGACGGCTCTTCCATGACGCGCACCATCGACATGGAGCGCGCGATGGACGACTGCATCGTGGCCTGGGCCATGAACGGCGAGATGCTGCGCCCCGAAAACGGCTACCCGCTGCGCCTGGTGGTGCCGGGCGTGCAGGGCGTGAGCTGGGTGAAGTACCTGCGCCGCCTGGAAGTGGGCGACCAGAAGTGGGCCACCAAGGACGAGGCGGTGCACTACATCGACCACATGCCCGACGGCACGCACCGCCAGTACACCGGCATTCAGGAATGCAAGAGCGTGATCACCACGCCGTCGGGCAGCCAGACGCTGCTGGACAAGGGCTACTACAACGTGACCGGCCTAGCCTGGTCGGGGCGTGGCACGGTCAAGCGGGTGGACGTGAGCGTGGACGGCGGGCGCAACTGGCGCACCGCGCGCCTCGAAGGCCCGGTGCTGCCCAAGGCGCTCACGCGCTTCAACATCGACTGGGTGTGGGACGGCAAGCCGGCGGTTTTGCAGAGCCGCGCCATCGACAGCACGGGCTACGTGCAACCCAAGATCAACCAGCTGCGCGCAGTGCGCGGCACGCGCTCGGTTTACCACCAGAACGCCATCCAGTCGTGGCGCGTGGCGGAAAACGGCGAAGTCTCGAACGTGCAGGTGTATTGATGAGGCCCGCCATGCGAACCCTGACCCTTTTCGCCGCCGCGCTCATCAGCACCGCAGCCTTTGCACAGACACCACCCTGGCACGACCTTGGCCGCGACGCGACGAAGGCCGAGGTGAAGGCCTGGGACATCGATGTGCGACCCGACTTCAAGGGCCTGCCCAAGGGCGCAGGCACTGTGGCGCAAGGCGAGCAGGTGTGGGAAGCGCAGTGCGCTTCCTGCCACGGCAGCTTTGGCGAGTCGAACGAAGTCTTCACGCCCATCGTGGGCGGCACCACCAAGGCCGACATCGAGCGCGGGCGCGTGAAGAACCTGGAGCCAGGCAGCACCTTCCCGCAGAAGACCACCATGATGAAAGTGGCCACGCTGTCCACGCTGTGGGACTACATCAACCGCGCCATGCCCTGGAACGCGCCCAAGACGCTCAAGACCGACGAGGTCTATGCGGTGACGGCCTACCTCCTGAGCCTGGCCGAGGTGGTGCCCGCCGACTTCACGCTGAACGACCAGAACATCGCCGAGGTGCAGAAGCGCATGCCCAACCGCAACGGCATGGTGTTCCATGAGCCGCTGTGGAAGGTGAATGGCAAGGGCGACGTGAAGAACGTGGCCTGCATGAAAGACTGCCCGGTGGAGACAACCATCCGCTCTTCGTTGCCCGACTTTGCGCGCGACGCGCACGGCAACATCCAGGAGCAGAACCGCGTGATCGGCCCGGTGCGCGGCGCCGACACCACGCGCCCCGCACCCACGGCACCGGTGGGCAGCGGCCCCAAACCCGCCGCGGTGGTCGTGGCCGCCGCGCCGCCCGCGGCCGGCGACGTGAAAGCCCTGCTGGCCGCCAACAGCTGCACCGCCTGCCACGGCATGACGCAAAAGATCGTGGGCCCGGCTTTCAACGAGATCGCGGCCAAGCACAAAGGCAACGCAGGGCTGGAGTCGTACCTGGCCATCAAGATCCGTGAGGGCGGTGTCGGCGTGTTTGGCGCCGTGCCCATGCCGCCCCAGCCACAGCTCAGCGCAGCTGACGCCACCCGCATTGCCAAGTGGATTGCGGCCGGCGCGAAGTGATGTGAGTTCCCCTTTGCGAAGGATGCCGATTCGGGGTCGGCATCCTTCTAAATATTCGCATTTACTCGTAAACCCCATTTCCCCGACCACAAGGAGACCGTACCCTATGACCATGAATCCAATCCTGCTGTGCGCACTGGCCGCCGGCGCTTTGCTGGGCACCGGCGCGCACGCTGCGGACGCCGCGGCCGCCAAGGCACTGGCCAGCAAGAGCGCCTGCATGGCCTGCCATGCGGTGGACAAGAAGCTGGTGGGTCCCGCCTTCAAGGACGTGGCCGCCAAGCACAAGGGCCAGGCCGACGCGCTGGAGAAAGTCGCCGCGCGCATCAAGTCGGGCGGCTCCGGCCTGTACGGTCCCGTGCCAATGCCCCCACAGGCGAATCTGAAAGACGATGAGCTCAAACTGCTGGCCGGCTGGGTTCTCGCTGGCGCGCCTGACCAGTAAACTCTCGCGCATTTTTTCCATTTCTCACAGGAGCTCCCCATGAACAACTCACGTCGAGTCGCCCTCAAGACCACCGGGGCCTTTGCCACGTTGGTGTCGCTGGGCCTCATTTCCCAGAGCCAGGCCCAGGCCGCCGTGGACCGCGCCGGCTATGAAGTCAAGACGCTCGCTGAAGCCCTCAAGGCCGTGGGCGGCACGCCCGTCAACAGCGACCAGGTGACCGTGGTCGCGCCCGACATTGCCGAAAACGGCGCCGTGGTGCCCGTGGGAGCCACCAGCAAGCTGCCCAACACCACCGAGATCTACCTGATCGTCGAGAAGAACCCCATGCCGTTGTCGGCCGGTTTCATGATCCCGGCCGGTACCACCGCCGAGGTGCAGACCCGCCTGAAGATGGGCCAGAGCAGCAACGTGGTCGCGGTCGTCAAGGCCGACGGCAAGCTGTACTCCGCCACCAAGGAAACCAAGGTCACGCTGGGCGGCTGCGGCGGCTGATCGCCGGCCACCCCATCCGTTTCCATTCGCAACCGCTTCACAGATTTTCAGGAGTCCCTCATGGCCGATCCGATGCGCATCCGCGCCGCTCTCGCCGGTGACGAAACCACCGTCCGCATTCTCATGTCCCACATCATGGAGCCGGGCACCCGCCGCGACGCAGGCGGCGCGCTCATTCCAGCCCACTTCATCAAGGAAGTGGAAGCCACCCACAACGGCAAGGTCGTGCTGAGCTCCATGTTCACCGGCTCGGTGTCGCAGAACCCTTTCCTGTCCTTCAAGTTCAAGGGCGCGGCCAAGGGCGACAAGGTCACGGTGAAATGGGTTGACACCAAGGGCGACACGCGCACCGACGAAGCCACGATCGCTTGACCCACCCCCGCCGCGCTTTGCGCGACCCCCTCCAGGGGGCGTCACCAGCGGCCCGGCAAAGCCGGTTCCGCGGTGACTCTGGAAGTTCAGGCACACCGCGCCGACCAAGTTCCCAGATGCCCGATTGCCGATAACAACGAGGAGACCCCGATGAAACTTTCCCTTTCCTTCACTGTGCTGGCTGTTGCTGCCTTGTCGCTGGGCTCGGCCCATGCGCAGGACGCCACGGCCGAAGGCATCGCCAAGTACCGCGAGATGCTGCAAGACGGCAACCCGGCCGAGCTGTTTGAAATGAAAGGGGAAGAGCTCTGGAAGCAAAAGCGCGGCCCGAAGAATGCGTCGCTCGAGCAGTGCGACCTGGGCAAGGGCCCGGGCGTCATCAAGGGGGCCTTTGTTGAAATGCCGCGCTTCTTCAAGGACACCGGCCGCGTGCAGGACCTTGAAACGCGCCTGATCACCTGCATGGAAACCCTGCAGGGCTTCAACGCCGCCGAGATCGCCAAGACGCCGTTTGGCCGTGGCGAAATGGCCAACGTCACCGCACTCGCCACGTATGTGGCCACGGCTTCCAAAGGCATGCGCTTCAACCTGCCGCAATCGAACCCGCAGGAAAAGCTGATGTACGAAGCCGGCAAGCGCATGTTCTTCACGCGCGGCGGCACGCACGACTTTTCTTGCGCTTCGTGCCACGGCGAGAGCGACAAGCGCATTCGCCTGCAAGACCTGCCCAACCTCACCAAGAATCCGGGCGACGGCATCGGCTTTGCCGCCTGGCCCGCGTACCGCGTCTCCAACTCGCAGATGTGGGGCATGCAGCTGCGCCTGAACGACTGCTTCCGCCAGATGCGCTGGCCCGAGCCCAAGTTCGGCAGCGACGCGACCATCGCGCTCAGCGTCTACATGGGGGTGAACTCGAAGACCGCCGAGTCCATCGTGCCCGCCATCAAGCGCTGAACCGGAGACCCTCAACATGAACCACCCCATCGCCTTCGCCCTGCTGCCCCTGGCCGCGCTCGTGCTCTCCGGTTGCACCTCGGCCCCCTCGGCCGCCGACGTCGACAAGGCCACGGCCGACATCCTCAAGAACTCGTTCCAGGAACGCGGCATCGCCAAGCTCGACCGCCTCACGCAAGACGACGCCAACCGCGAATGCGCCGCCGCCGACGTGGCGCGCAAGCCGATCGACCCCGCCATTGCCAAGGCCATTGAAGCGGCCAACATGAAGACCGTGAAGTGGCCCAGCGACGGCAAGTTCATCGGCGACTGGAAGTCTGGCGAAGCCATCGCACAAAGCGGCCGTGGCCTCACCTGGACCGACACCGCCGGCACGCCCAATGGCGGCAATTGCTACAACTGCCACCAGATCAGCAAGGAAGAAATTTCCTTCGGCACGCTCGGCCCGAGCCTCTACAACTACGGCAAGCTGCGCGGCGTGACCGACCCCAACAGTGCGGGCGGCAAAGCCATCGTGGAGTACACCTGGGGCAAGCTCTGGAACTCGCGCGCCTACAACGCCTGCTCCCAAATGCCGCGCGTGGGGCACATGGGCATCCTCAACGAGAAGCAGCTCAAGGACGTGATGGCCCTGCTGCTGGACCCGGCCTCACCCGTGAACAAGTGATGAATTCGCCCCGGCCGCAGCGCGCGGCCGGGGCGGGTTCAAAAAAATTTCGCGTAAATATCAGTATTCAGTTATTCATCAACAAGGAACGAGATGAGCTTCAGCCGCCGTGAATTCATGCAGGTGCTGGCCGTGGCCAGTGCCACCGGCATGGCCCTGAACCACCGCGACGTGCTGGCCGCCGCGCCCGGTGCGGGCGAGCGCCTGTACGACGTGCCCACCTTTGGCAACGTCAGCTTTCTGCACTTCACTGACTGCCACGCGCAGCTCACGCCCATTTATTTCCGTGAGCCGAACGTGAACCTGGGTGTGGCCGAAGCCGTGGGCCGCGCGCCGCACATCGTGGGCGAGAAGCTGCTCAAGCACTTCAACATCAAGCCCGGCACCGCGCAGGCGCACGCCTTCTCGTACCTCAACTTCAGCCAGGCCGCCAAGACCTACGGCAAGGTCGGCGGCTTTGCGCACATGGCCACGCTGGTGAAGCAGCTCAAGGCCAGCCGCCCGCACGCGCTGCTGCTCGACGGCGGCGACACCTGGCAAGGCTCGGCCACCTCGCTCTGGACCAACGGGCAAGACATGGTGGACGCCTGCAAGCTGCTCGGCGTCAACATGATGACCTCGCACTGGGAACACACCTTCGGCGCGAAGCGGGTGCAGGAGATCGTGGAAAAAGATCTCAAGGGGAACATGGAATTCCTCGCGCAGAACATCAAGACGACGGACTTCGAGGACATGGTCTTCAAGCCCTACGCGATGCGAGAAATGAACGGCGTGCAAGTGGCCGTGATCGGCCAGGCGTTCCCCTACACCCCCATTGCCAACCCGCGCCACATGGTGCCCGACTGGACCTTCGGCATCCAGGACGAGCACATGCAGAAGATGGTGGATGAAGCGCGCAGCAAGGGCGCGCAAGTGGTGGTGGTGCTCTCGCACAACGGCATGGACGTGGACATCAAGATGGCGGCTCGCGTGCGCGGCATCGACGCCATTCTGGGCGGCCACACCCACGACGGCATGCCCGCCCCCACCATCGTGAAAAACGGTGGCGGCCAGACGCTGGTGACCAACGCGGGCTCCAACAGCAAGTTTCTCGGCGTGCTCGACTTTGACGTGCGCGCAGGCAAGGTGCAGGACTTCCGCTACAAGCTGCTGCCCATCTTCTCCAACCTGCTGCCGGCCGACGCCGCCATGCAGGCGCACATCGACAAGGTGCGCGCGCCCTACAAAGACAAGCTCGAAGAAAAGCTCGCCGTCACCGAAGACCTGCTGTACCGCCGTGGCAACTTCAACGGTTCGTGGGACCAGTTGATTTGCGATGCGCTCATGCAGAACAAGGGCGCCGACATCGCGTTTTCGCCGGGCGTGCGCTGGGGCACTTCACTGCTGCCGGGCGACACCATCACCTACGAACGCATGATGGACCAGATGGCGCTGACCTACCCCGCCACCACGCTCAACGAGTTCAGCGGCGAGCAGATCAAGACCATTCTGGAAGACGTGGCCGACAACATCTTCAACCCCGACCCCTACTACCAGCAGGGCGGCGACATGGTGCGCGTGGGGGGCCTGCAGTACACGGTGTCGCCCACGGCCGCCATGGGCCAGCGCATCAACAACATGACGCTCAAAGGCAAGCCCATCGACGCCAGCAAGACCTACAAGGTCGCTGGCTGGGCTTCGGTGCAGGAGAACGTGAAAGGCGAGCCCATCTGGGACGTGGTCTCGGGCTACCTGCGCGACAAGAAGGTCATCAAGGGCGTGAAGATCAACACCCCGCGCATCGTCGGCATGGACGGCAACCCCGGCGTGGCCGCCTGAAGCCCCGCACCTGCAAGGCAAAAAGCCCCCCGCCCGTTGCCGGGCGAGAGGCATGAAACCTTGGAAAAGGTAAGGAAGTAACGAGAAAGCGGACGATCAGAAGTCGTGGCGCACGCCCACCGAGTACAGGCGGCGGTCGGTCGTGGTCACGCCAGCACCGTTCTCCACGTCGCCGTCGAGGTAGGCGCCATACAGGCGGGTGCGCTTGGACAGCGCGTACGTCACGCCAGCCGACAGTGCCGAGCCTTTGGCGGTGGTGGCACCTGCGGTGTTTTCAGCCTTGCTGTACGCATAGCCCACCGAGAAATCGAGGTTGCCCACGGGCACGTTCACGCCGATGGTGTAGCCGTTGGCCTTGGCGCCGTTGTTGATTTCTGCGCGGTTGTAGCCGGCCGAGAGGCGTGCCACGCCGAAGTTGTACGCGCCACCAATGGTGGTGTATTCGCGGTTGTTGGCCTTCTGTTCCTGGTAGCCCACGCCCAGGTCCAGGTTGCCGGCGCGGTAGCGCAGGTTGAAGGCGGTGGTATCGGCCTTCACGGTTGCGTCTTCGTCCAGGCCGTAGCTGGCACCCAGGCTGAAGCCACCGAAAGAGGGCGACTCATAGCGGATCTGGTTGCTGGCGCGGCTGGAGTAGTCGGCCACACCGGCGGTGTAGGCGATCTTGGTGGCGCTGAATTCCGAATCCCACAGGTTGCTGCTCACGGTCAGGTCGCGGATGTCGTCAAACGACGTGTCGTGGCGGCCCAGCTTCACGGTACCGAAACCACCGCTCAGGCCCACGATGGACATGCGGTCAAACGCGCTGCCAGCGGCTTGCGTGCCGTTGCTGCTGTCAAAGCCTTGCTCCAGGCCAAAGATGGCCTTGAGGCCACCGCCCAGGTCTTCGCTGCCGCGCACACCCCAGCGGGTGGACGACAGGTTGCCGCTGAACAGCTGCGTGGTGCTCACGCCGTTGAGCTTGTTCGAACCGATCGACGTGTCGATGCGGCCATACAGCGTGACGTTGGATTGCGCCAGGGCGGCGCCCGTGGTGGCCAGAACGGCCAGAGCGACGAGGCTCTTCTTCATGTGGTTGCTCCGATGAAATGGCTCGGGGCTGGTTGGAGCCCCTTGCTCCCTGCACCATGCAGGAAGTCCTGCGTATTTCAGCGAAGCGCAGAGAAAGCTCTGTGACACCCCGCCACCGCAAGGGGGTTTGCCCCGAGATACAACACATGGCCTTGCAGCAGCCAAGGGCTGTCATCGCCGTGCCATCAAATTCGTAGCAACTAAAATCTTTTGCACCATGACACACGACATCATCGTTCTCGGTGCAGGCATGGTGGGCGTGGGTTGCGCGCTCCACCTGCAAGCCAAAGGCCAGGCCGTTGCACTCGTAGACCGGCGCGCACCCGGGCTCGAAACGTCGTACGGCAACGCTGGCATCATCCAGCGCGAAGCCATCGGGCCGTATGCGCTGCCGCGAGACCTCGGCTTTCTGTTGTCGGGCATGGCCAACCAGCGGGTGGACGTGCGCTACCAGGCCAGCGACGCTGCGCGCATGCTGGGGCCGCTGTGGGCGTACTACCGCAACTCCGCGCCCGCGGCCTACCGCCGCATCTCACGCGAATACGAAACGCTCATTGCGCTGTCGCTCGACACGCACCAGGCACTGATGAACGACGCCGGCGCGCAAGCGCTTGTTGCCGGGCAGGGCTACCTCATGCTCTACCGCACCGAGCGCGAGCTGCACAGCTTCTTTGAGGTGGCCGACGAACGCGCCCGGCAAGGCGTGAACCACATCAAGCTCAGCGGTGCAGACGTGGCGCGCGAAGAGCCCGCGCTGGTAGGCCGCTTCGCCGGCGCCGTGCGCTGGACAGACCCATGGGCCATCAGCAGCCCGGGCGACCTGGTGCAGGCCTACGCGCGCCTGTTTGAGCAACGCGGCGGCGCGCTGCACCTGGGCGACGCCACCACACTGCGCAAGACCGACCACGGCGCCTGGCAAGTGAGCACCGCCAGCGGTCACACGCTGACGGCCCGGCAAGTGGTGGTGGCCCTGGGCCCATGGACCACGCAGCTCACCGCGCGCTTTGGCTACACCGCGCCTGTCATCCCCAAGCGCGGTTACCACATGCACTACGCGCGCCTGCCCGGCAAGCCGCTGAACAGCACCGTGATCGACGCCGAATACGGCTACGTGGTCGCACCCATGAAAGACGGCCTGCGCCTGACCACCGGCGCCGAGCTCGCCCACGTGGACTCACCGCGCAACCCCACACAGATCGACGCCGCCGAAAAAGTTGCGCGCCAGAACTTCCCCCTGGGCGACCGCGTGGACGCCGAACCGTGGATGGGCACACGCCCCTGCATGCCCGACATGAAACCCGTCTTCGGCCCCGTGCCCGACGTGCCCGGCCTGTGGTGCGCCTTCGGCCACGGCCACCAGGGCTTTACCTTGGGCCCTGTGACGGGCGAACTGCTGGCCGCAATGATGATGGGCGAGACGCCGAGGGTGGATGTGCGACCGTTTTCGCCGGGGCGGTTTGCTTGAGCCTGGACTTTTCCTGGCGCGTCAGATCAACTGCCTGCTGATTCAAAACGGCGTCTCAATGCGCTCCTTGGTTTTGGGGTGGATGTACCAACCCATGCGCAGCGCCTCGCCGTTGTAGATGTCGGCTTCCTGTAAGTCGCCACCGGCCATGGTGTATTTCTCATAGTTCGGGCCAGTGCCGGGTGGGCCTTGCAAATCCCAGCCCAGCAACACCCCGTCGGGGTGGATGGCCCAAGCTGCACAGCAACGCGCGGTTTCACGCCACATGCCGAAACCGCGACCCGCTGCGCATGCTGTTCAGGTTGGTGACGATGGGACTATTCAAGTGCATGACGAATATGCCCATCACCTGAGCGCATGGGACTAGATCGAAAACCATCTACATGAAGCATGTGATCGAAAAAGAATCGGAGGAAATCAGACGATGCCTAAAACTGACCGCGTGAGGGTGGACTACATGCCTTGCCCTGCTGCCGTCGTGGCTCTAGAAGTTGCCCGAGCCCGTTATCCTCACAACAGCCCCCAAGCACTGATAGACCGTTTGGTCATCACGGGCCTGTCTGCGCTGCTGCACGGCCACTGGCAACCGCCTCGTCTGAGTGGCAACCGTGACCGCTGGCATTTGCCCCGTAACTTGGACGTTTGGACTTCAGAGGACAGCTTTTAAAAAAGAGTCAGATATGCAGGAAAGTCCGGGAGAAAGCCTCTAAATTGCTGCCAAGTGGATAGCAAAATCCGGGTTCGCGGGCGGCGATTGAAATGGGGTTCTATTCAGAAACGAACTACATATTCGGATTAGAAGATTCCTCCGTGCCCCTCGTTTGAACGGCATGCATCGCTCCAAATCGGAGTGCCAAAAGCTGAAGCTATAAATTGGCCGAAAAGCGAGCCTATATCATCCTGATGAAATTCAACTTTTCGTATTGGCTTCGTCAATACATTCAACAAGCGTTCTCAGTCACCAACAATCGACTTGGCGCACTTGACGGCTTGAGGGCATTGGCAGTTGTGCTTGTGTTCAATGTCCATTTTTTTGGCGCAGCCGTAAAAGAAGGCGCCTTGGTTGCCGAGTCAGAATTGATTCATGCCGTGGTAATGGTGCTTCGCGCTGGGCATATCGGTGTGGATTTCTTTTTTCTGATAAGCGGCTATTTGATTTTGCTGACTTTGAACAGGGCGAGAACACCGTGGAATTTTCTTCTTAAAAGATTCATCCGACTCTGGCCCGTTTTAGCTGCAACTACGTTATCGTGGCTTTTTGTAACGCGAGGAGACGTTCCATTTGTTGACATTGTGCTAAATCTGCTCTTTGTTGCACCGCTCATTGAAGGTGTCCAAGTGGTTAATCATGTCACTTGGTCCTTGACGTGGGAATGGATCTTTTACATCCTAATTTGCGTAGCCGCAATACTGATCGGGCGGCATCCCTTGTTCTGGATAGCTTTTGTGCTTGCTGGCGCTGGTTTTATGCAGTGGCTCGATATTGGCGGAAAGAATTTTATTCAGGCAGACCGGTTTGTGGCGTTTGGTGTGGGTATGTGCATCGCTCTCATTCCGCCTTCAAATTTAGCTAAACTGAATGGGCGCCTTGTCGGAGTGCTGGCTTCGGTGGCGTTTATTGGATTAGTGCTCCTGCAAGTCGCATGGGCCTTCAGGGCTACCGAAATAACGGCTGCCCCCTTCAATATGGGATTTTACTTGGCAGTATCAATTTTGTTCGGTGTGATTGTGCTTGCAGCGCTCAACCGTGAATCTTGGGTGGCTAAGGTATTTTCCTCAAAACTTTTACGTTGGATGGGTAGCTTAAGCTATTCCTTTTATCTGCTGCACGCTCTAGCACTCATAGCATTGCATTCAAGAATTAGTGGAAGCTCAATCACTGAGATGATCGCCTGGTACTTAGCGACTTTTTCGGTCGTCACCTTGTCTTCTGTGTTCTTTTATCTTTTGTTCGAGCGCCCCTACTTTGCACGGGCTGCCAGCCGACAGACAACATCAGCGTAATGTGCCCTGGCTCACTTTACGTCACGTCCTTTCGATATGACAAGACCTATTCCTTCTCTGTCCCATCCTAAATATCGCCCGGACATCGACGGTTTGAGAGCCGTTGCTGTTCTATCCGTTGTTGCATTTCATGCTTTTCCAGCTCGTATAAATGGCGGTTTCATCGGTGTCGATGTCTTCTTTGTCATATCGGGTTTTCTGATAACGTCGATTATTTACGAAAGCCTAAACAGAGGGACATTCAGTTTTGCTGAGTTTTACTCTAGGCGCATCAGGCGAATCTTCCCGACGTTATCGATTGTTTTGGTCGCTAGTTATGCCTTGGGATGGTTCGTGCTGCTTGCGGATGAGTACGAACAGTTGGGGAAGCACATAGCGGCTGGCGCAGGATTTGTATCAAACTATGTTTTGTGGGCTGAGGCTGGCTATTTCGACAATTCAGGCGAAACCAAGCCTTTATTGCACCTGTGGAGCCTTGGCATCGAAGAGCAGTTCTACATAGTGTGGCCACTCATCTTGTGGACAGCGTGGAGAGGGCGGATTCACCTGCTTGCAGTGACGATACTTATCGCTTCAGTATCGTTTTATCTTAATCTGGAAGGGGTGAGGGAAGATGCCACCGCGGCCTTTTATTCGCCACAAACAAGATTCTGGGAATTATTGGCAGGAGGGATGCTGGCATGGTTCGTTGTCTACAAGCAAGATTCATTTGCCAGCTACAGGCTAAAGATCGATGTATGGATCGCTAAACTTTTCTTTTTGAAGGCGGTGGAGCCCCGCGGTGCAATTTCATCCAACTTGGCTTCTTTGCTTGGCAGTTTACTTTTGGTATTTGGGTTTTCCCAAATAACCAAAGATGTAAGCTTCCCCGGCGGATGGGCAGCGATCCCAGTTTTGGCTGCGGTATTAATTATTCTTGCCGGCCCTGAGGCATGGATTAATCGCAACATCCTTTCTAATAAGGTTGCTGTTTGGTTTGGATTAATAAGCTTTCCTCTATACCTTTGGCACTGGCCTTTGCTTTCCTTTTTGAGAATAGTTGAGGGTGAGGACGTCGGTCGTGGTTTGCGTGTAGCTGTTATAGCTCTATCTGTCGTACTTGCTTGGCTTACGTATAAACTTATTGACGGGCCCGTCCGATCTGGCAAGTACGTCAGCGTAAACGTCTGGGTGCTGATTGGCCTGATGGCAATTATCGGATTTTTCGGTTATCGCACTTACTTGAAGTACAGCGAAGATGCTTTTTGTCAGAATCGCGGATTTGATGATGTTCCCGTCAAAAGAAAAGGTTTTCAGCACGGGATTGGTTGTTCTTTGGCTTGGTATAGGGGTAAAAACGATTGGTTGTTTTTAGGTAATGCCTATGACAACAACGTCGCGAAGCTCAAACTAAGTAATTTTCCAAGTGGAAATGAGATCGACGCGGTCAAAAATAGCTTCTCCAAGATATCAGAAGCTGGTGCAAGATATGGGGTTGAAACTGCGTTGATTGTCGGGCCAAACAAATCCAGTGTTTATCCTGAGAATTTGCCCGAAGTTCTTACTCCCTCAGGATTAAGGTATAGCGACTTTTTTCTCGAAAGTCTACGCAAGATCCCTTCTCTGAAGGTGTATGACCCAACTGCTGACTTGATTGGGGCAAAGAAAGCTAGCGAACTCTTGTATTGGAGGACCGATACACACTGGAACAACAAGGGGGCATTTATTGTATTCCGTGGATTTGCGGATTTATATAATATTCCATTGCCCGGCGTGAGATTTGTGCAAGGTGGGACGCATGGGGGTGACCTTATTGGTATCTCGGGTCTTAAAGATTTTCCTCTTGGTGCTTTCGATAATTGGGATGTTGTATGGAGCGATGAGCCCGTATGGAATGAAAAGAAGGTTCGCGACGAGCAAAAGACGGCTTTTGGCCATGCTACTGTCGTTATCAATGAAAAACCTCTTGCTAACAAGTATGTGTGGGTGGCTGGCGACTCGTTTGCGGGTGTTTTAAAGCAGTACTTTAACGCTACCTTTAGCGAGGTTCGGTATATTGGGCATTGGGGGGATAAGCTGGATAGCTTGGCCGAAGACCTTGAAAAGGCAGAAAGGAAGCCTGATTTGGTTGTTATTATTCGCGTTGAGCGATCTTTCTAACCGGTTGTATTGATTGTGTTGATCTAGTGGGGTAGGCCTACAATAACTGCTGGAGGGATAGACGATGCCAAGTCCTAAGGCTCAATTGACCGCGCTGGAGTTATGGGTGCAACAATTTCGTCGTATGCACCGATGGTTTTGTGCTGGGTAGAACTGTATCGTCAGAGTCGCACACTACGGAAGGCGACATAAGCGGTTTCGGATGGATGGACTACTGATTCAACGAGTGCCAGGATATTCGTTGTGCAAACTGCAGGTAGGCCGTGTGTATGCAAGCCTAGTCACATGCAGGTGCTAAGCCGAGCAACGACTCAGTGACGCCTGCATCGTGCGGGCTTGCTTTCGAGCGACGACGCGACTCGATGCTCGAAATCGTCTTACATCCGCCCTTACATAGAACGGGAAAGAAAAAAGCCCACTACCAATTTGATAGTGGGCTTTCTTGTATCTACGTGGTGCCGGAGAGATGAATCGAACACCCGACCTTCTCATTACGAATGAGCTGCTCTACCGACTGAGCTACACCGGCAACGCCCGAGATTATAGCCCGGTACGGATCAGCCTTCGCGGTGGTAGCCCGTGACGCGTTCCACTTCGTTCTTCGAGCCCAGTATCACGCTCACGCGCTCGTGCAGTTTGGTGGGGGCGATGTCAAGGATGCGGTCTTTGCCGTTGGTGGCGGCGCCGCCGGCCTGTTCCACGAGCCAGCTCATGGGGTTGGCTTCGTACATCAGGCGCAGCTTGCCGGGCTTGTTGGGTTCGCGCTTGTCCCAGGGGTACATGAAGATGCCGCCGCGCGTGAGGATGCGGTGCACGTCGGCCACCATGCTGGCCACCCAGCGCATGTTGAAGTCTTTGCCGCGCGGGCCTTCCTTGCCGGCCAGGCATTCGTCCACATAGCGCTTCACGGGGGCGTCCCAGTGGCGCATGTTGCTCATGTTGATGGCGAATTCCTTGGTGTCGGGCGGAATCTCCACGTTTTCTTTGGTGAGCACAAAGGAGCCTTGCTCGCGGTCGAGCGTGAACATGGCCACGCCGTCGCCCACCGTCAGCACCAGTGTGGTTTGCGGGCCATACACGCAGTAGCCGGCGGCCACTTGCTGTGCGCCGGCTTGCAAGAAGTCTTGCTCGCTCACGCCCACGCTGCCTTCGGGCTTCTTGAGCACGCTGAAGATGGTGCCGATGCTCACGTTGACGTCGATGTTGCTGGAGCCATCAAGGGGATCAAACAGCAGCAGGTATTCGCCTTGCGGGTAGCGGTTGGGCACCACGTAGATGCTGTCCATTTCCTCGCTGGCCATGGCCGCCAGGTGGCCGCCCCATTCGTTGGCTTCGATCAGCACTTCGTTGGCAATGATGTCGAGCTGCTTCTGCATTTCGCCTTGCACGTTTTCAGTGCTGGCGGCGCCGAGCACGCCGCCCAGGTCGCCTTTGTTCACGGCCTGGCTGATGCTCTTGCAGGCGCGCGCCACCACTTCAAGCAGCAGGCGCAGCTGAGACGGAATGTGGCCGTCGACGCGCTGTTGTTCGACGAGGTAGCGGGTGAGGGAGATGCGTTTGGTGGGCATAGGGTTCGGTTCCGTTTCAGTCGGCGAGGGCGCGGGTGACGACTTCGCGCACGTCGTTGCTCAGGTCGGTCTTGGCGGACACGCGGGCGATGGCTTCGCGTGCGGCGCTGCGGTAGGGCTCGGCGAGCTTCTTCCAGCGGTCGAGCGCGCGCGCCAGGCGGGCGGCCACTTGCGGGTTGAAGGCGTCGAGCTCCACCACGCGTTCGCTCCAGAAGAGGTAGCCGGCAGCGTCGGCGCGGTGGAAGGCGCCAGGGTTGGCGCTGCAATAGCTGAAGATGACGCTGCGCGCGCGGTTGGGGTTCTTCAGGTTGAAGTCCGGGTGCGACAGGAGCTTGCGCACGGCGGGCAGCACATTGCCGCCACGGTCGGGCGCACCGGCCTGCAGGGCAAACCATTTGTCGAGCACCAGGGCTTCGTTGCGGAAGAGGACGTGGAACTGCGTGAGCGCCTCGCGGGCCAGCGCATGTTCGCTCACCACCAGGGCCGACAGCGCGTTGAAGCGGTCGGTCATGTTGCCGGCGTCCTTGAAGTGCTGGTAGGCCTTGCCCGGCCACACCGCGTCACCCGTGTGGCGCGAGGCCAGGCACAGCATGGACAGCGAGAGCCCGGCCAGCGCACGGCGGCCGGTGCTCACCGGGTCGGGGCGGTAGGCGCCGTTGTCTTTGTGGTGCTCGAAGGCCCACACCCAATCGCCTTGCAATGCGCCGGCCAGCTGCGAGCGCATCGCTTCGCGCACGGCGTGCACACGCTGCGGGTCCACCTCGGCGAGTTGCTCGGAAATGTAGGTTTCGCTGGGCAGCGTGAGCACGAGTTCCTTGAACGCGGCGTCCAGTTGCGCGTGGCGCAGCACGTCGCGCATGGCGCCCAGGAAGGCGTCGTCCAGCGGCTCGGCGCTCACAGGGCCTTCGGCTTGAATGGCCTTGAGCGCGCGGCGCAGGGCCAGGCGCTGTCCGGCTTCCCAGCGGTTGAAGGGGTCCGGGTCGGCGGCGAGCAGCGTGAGAAGTTGCGCGTCGGTGTAGTCGCACGACAGCACCACGGGCGCCGAGAAGCCGCGCAGCAATGAAGGCACAGGCGCGCTGTCGAGGTTGACGAACGTGAAGCTCTCGCTGGCCTGCGTGAGCACAAACGTGCGGCTGCCGGTTTCGGGTTGCGTCCAGTGCGCCAGCTGCAGGGGCAGGGGCTGGCCGTCTGCGCTGAGCAGGCCCAGCGACACCGGGATGACGAAGGGCTCTTTGCTCGCCTGGCCCGGCGTGGGCAGGCAGCTCTGCGACAGCGTGAGCGTGTAGGTGCGGGCGGCTTCGTCGTACACACCCTCGGCGCGCACCTGCGGTGTGCCGGCCTGGCTGTACCAGCGCTTGAACTGCGGCAGCAGGCGGGCAAGGTCGCTCTCTGGGTTGGCGTCGGCAATGGCCTGGGCGAAGTCGTCGCAGGTGACGGCCTGGCCGTCGTGGCGTTCGAAGTAGAGCTTCATGCCGCGGGCAAAGCCTTCGCGGCCCAAAGGATCGGACTGACTTCCGGTCAGGGTCTGCATCATGCGCACGACTTCGGCGCCTTTTTCGTAGACGGTGACGGTGTAGAAGTTGTTGATCTCGGCGTAGCTGTCGGGCCGCACCGGGTGCGCCATGGGGCCAGCGTCTTCCGGGAACTGCGCGGTGCGCAGCACGCGCACATCTTCAATGCGCTTCACCGCGCGGGCCGAGGGTTCCGCGCAGAGGTCCATGCTGAATTCCTGGTCGCGGAAGACGGTGAGGCCTTCCTTCAGGCTGAGCTGGAACCAGTCGCGGCAGGTGACGCGGTTGCCCGTCCAGTTGTGGAAGTACTCATGGCCCACGACCGATTCGATGTTGGCAAAGTCGGTGTCGGTGGCCGTGGCGGCGTTGGCCAGCACGTACTTCGTGTTGAAGATGTTCAGGCCCTTGTTCTCCATGGCGCCCATGTTGAAGTCGCTGGTGGCGACGATCATGAAGCGCTCGAGGTCAAGCGGCAGGCCAAAGCGGGCCTCGTCCCACGCCACGCTGGCAATGAGCGAGTTCATGGCGTGTTCGGTCTTGTCCATGTCGCCGGGGCGCACGTACACCTGCAGGAGGTGTTTGCCCCCGCTGCGCGAGGTGATGCGCTGCTCGCGCGCCACCAGCTGGCCCGCCACCAGGGCGAACAGGTAGCAAGGCTTCTTGTGCGGATCGACCCACTTGGCGAAGTGGCGGCCGTCTGGCAGGGCGCCTTCTTCCACCAGGTTGCCGTTGGAGAGCAGCACCGGGTACCGGGCCTTGTCGGCGCGCAGCGTCACGGTGTAGCTGGCCATCACGTCCGGGCGGTCCAGGAAGTAGGTGATGCGGCGAAAGCCTTCGGCTTCGCATTGCGTGAAGAAGGTGCCCTGGCTTACGTACAGGCCCATGAGCTGCGTGTTCTTCTCGGGCACGCAGATCGTGAAGATCTCCAGGTCGAACGGCTCGGCGCCTTCAGGCAGGCTCTCCAGCACAAGCTGGCTGCCTTCGATCTTGAAGGAGCAGCCTGCGCCATTGACCAGCACGCGCGCCACATTGAGCTCTTCGCCGTCCAGGCGCAGCGCTTGGGGCGGCACGTCCGGGTTGCGGCGCAAGCGCATCTTGTTGAGCACGCGGGTCTTGGCCGGGTCCAGGTCGAAGCTGAGGTCGACCGTGTCGATCCAGTAAGCCGGGGCGGCGTAGTCTTCGCGGCGCACCACGGTGGTGGGGCCTTCACGCAATGAGCTCATGGATCAAACTCCCTGTTTGAGTGACGCTTCGATGAAGGGATCGAGGTCACCGTCCAGCACCTTTTGCGTGGCGGAAATCTCGACGTTGGTGCGCAGGTCCTTGATGCGGCTGTTGTCCAGCACATACGAGCGAATCTGGTGGCCCCAGCCCACATCGGTCTTGGTGTCTTCCAGCTTTTGCTGCTCTTCCTGGCGCTTGCGCAGTTCGTGGTCGTACAGGCGCGAGCGCAGGCGCTTCCACGCCACGTCGCGGTTGCTGTGCTGGCTGCGGCCGTCCTGGCACTGCACCACGATGCCGGTGGGGATGTGCGTGAGGCGCACGGCCGAGTCGGTCTTGTTGATGTGCTGTCCACCCGCACCGCTGGCGCGGTAGGTGTCCACGCGCACGTCGGAAGGGTTGATGTCGATCTCGATCGAGTCGTCGATCTCGGGGTACACGAAGATGGACGCGAACGAAGTGTGGCGCCCACCCGATGAGTCAAACGGGCTCTTGCGCACCAGGCGGTGCACACCGGTTTCGGTGCGCAGCAGGCCAAAGGCGTATTCGCCCTCGACCTTGATCGTTGCGCTCTTGATGCCGGCGGTGTCGCCTTCGGTTTCGTCTTCAATGGTGGTCTTGAAACCCTTGCGCTCCGCGTACTTGAGGTACTGGCGCAGCAGCATGCTGGCCCAGTCGCACGCTTCGGTGCCACCGGCGCCGGCCTGGATGTCCACAAAGCAGTTCAGCGGATCGGCGGGGTTGCTGAACATGCGGCGGAACTCGAGCTTCTCGACTTCTGCGGCCACCTTGGCGGCTTCGCCTTCGATGGTGATCAGCCCGGCGGTGTCGCCGTCTTCGCTGGACATCTCGAACAGCTCGCTGTTGTCGGACAACTCACCGGTGAGCCGGTCCAGCACCAGCACCACGTCTTCAAGGGATTTTTTCTCGCGGCCCAGGTCCTGGGCGCGTTTGGGGTCGTTCCAGACGGTGGGGTCTTCGAGCGCGGACTCGACTTCCTTCAACTTCGATGCTTTGGCATCGTAGTCAAAGATACCTCCGGAGCTCGACCACGCGGGTGGTCAGGTCTTCGAGCTGGCTTCGGATGGCGTTGCTGCGTTCGGCTTCCATGGGGCGGTTTCCTGCTGTCTGTGTACAAAGACAGCGATTTTCTCACGGGGCCGCCCCGCCGCGGCAAGCGGTGTCAAAACCGCCAGGTGGTCCCGAACATGAGCGCCGCCGTGCCCAGCACCTGCACTTCGACGGTGGCCCGCGGGGAAAGGCGGTAACCAATGGCCGGAATGATGGCGGGCGAGAAGCCGCCCACGTTCAGGGGCACCTTGTTTTTGTACTTGCCCACATAGCCGTAGAGGATGCCCGCGCTGACGGAGGCATACACCTTGGGCTGGCTCGGCCAGATGCCCGGCCAGGTCTTGCCCACGAACGCGTACGCCGAAGGCTGGCCAAACGAGTTGGTGAACACGCTGATGCCGCAGTAGCGGTCGTTGGGGAGCAGGCGGCTCACGCTGAGTGCCACCACCGGCTTGTGTTCTTCGTCGTTTGACCAGTGGTGCGTGTAGGGCGAAAAGAACGCTTCGTAGCGCGGTGCCGTGTCGCCAGCGACCACGGGATCGTTGAGGCCGGGGCACAGCGTCCAGTCGATGGCGAAGGCGGGCGAAGACAGCGCGGCGAGCAGCGCAAAAGCGGCCCAGGCGCGAGGTTTCACAAGGGTTTGGGGCGTGGGTGGGGCGAAAAACATAGGGGTGGAGTATGCACGGCGCCTTTGTTCTGCCTGCAACAACCCGTACCCTGACTCAGGTTCGGGTTGGTCGAATCAGGCCAGAAAGTCTTCCATCAAACCGGCGAGTTCGGTGGGCTGGTCGTGGTGCATCATGTGCCCGGCATCGTGGACTTCCGCTCGGCGCAGCTGGGGCACCGCTTCAATGCGCTGCTGGTATTGCGCCAGCGTGAACGTCCCCTTCCACCACTGGCCCAGGCTGTCGTCGCTGGCTGTCACCGAAAGCACAGGTGCGCTGATGCGCCGGTAAATCTCCAGCGCTTCGTCCAGCCGGTACAGCTGTGCGCTGACCACTTTGTGGCCCGCGTCGCCCAGAATCTCCCAGCCACCTTCGGCGTTGGGCGCAGCCCATTGGTGTGCGAGCCAGTCCGCCTTGTCGCGCGGCAGGCGCGGGTTGGTTTTCATGAGGCGCTGGGCCACCCCCTCGATCGAGGGGTACGCCTTCAGTCCGTTCTCTCCCCGGTGCAGGGCCTTCACCTCGTCGATCCATTGCGCGTAGCGACCCGGGGCTTGGGCCGGGCGCGTCTCGGGCATGCCAAAGCCTTCCAGATTGACGAGGCGGCGGATGCGTTGTGGCCGCACGCCGCTGTAAATCATGGCCACGTTGCCGCCCATGCTGTGGCCCACCAGGTCGACCGCGCGTTCGCCGACGTAGTGGTCGAGCAGCACATCCAGATCGGCCAGGTAGTCGGGGAACCAGTAGCTGTCCGGGGCGGGGGTGCTGACGCGGGTCAGCCCGAAGCCACGCCAGTCGGGCGCGATGATCCAGCGCGCGCTGCGCATGGCGTCCACCACAAACTGCCATGAAGCGGAGACGTCCATCCACCCGTGCACGAGCACCAGTGGCGGCTGCGTGCTGTCAGGCTCGCCCCACTGGCGAACGTGGTACTGGAGGTGCCGAACCGGAACGAACTCGGTGCGGGAGGGCTTCTGGGCTTGGTACATTCAATCGATCATAGAGAACGAGATGGAGACAGACCATGCGAACGAGTCAAGCCCGGGACAAGGCGTCGGTTCAAGTCAGCGACCTCTATGACGGTCTGCACCGGCAGTTTCGCTGGCAGGTGCCAGACGACTTCAACATCGCCCAGGCCTGCATGCGTCGATGGGCCGAAGCACCCGCCACCGCATCGCACATCGCCTTGATCGCCAGCGCGCCCGAGCGCCCGGCCAGGTACCACAGCTACGCTGAATTGATGGCCGAGGCCAACCGTTTGTCCAACGCACTCGTGGCGCTGGGTGTGCAGCGCGGCGACCGTGTGGCCATCGTGCTCCCCCAGTGTTTTGAAACCGCTGTGGCGTACATGGCGGTGTTGCAACTGGGCGCGGTGGGCATGCCGCTGTCGCAGCTGTTTGGACCGGACGCGCTCGAATACCGGCTGCACGACAGCGAAGCGGTGGTCGCGATCTGCGACCAACCCTCCATGCCGGCGCTGCTGGGCGTGCGCGAGCGGTGCCCGCTGTTGCGCGCGGTGATCGGCGTGGATGGCGCTGCGTCTGCCGAAGGCCAGCGAGCCGACCTGGACTGGGCCGCGTTGCTGGCGCAAGAGCCCGCCGAATTCGCACCTGTGCGCACGCATTCGGAAGAGGCCGCTGTGCTGATCTACACCAGTGGCACCACGGGCAACCCCAAAGGTGCGCTCATCCCGCACCGCGCGCTCATTGGCAACCTGAGTGGCTTCGTGTGCAGCCAGAACTGGTTTGGCTTTGATCCCTTCGATGCGTCAGTGCACTCCGCCGCTGTTTTCTGGTCGCCGGCCGATTGGGCGTGGACAGGTGGCCTGATGGACGCGTTGCTGCCGACCTTGTATTTCGGGCGCCCCATCGTGGGTCACAACGGACGCTTCTCGCCGCAAGTGGCTTTCGAGCTGATGCAACAACATGGCGTCACGCACACCTTTCTGTTTCCGACCGCGCTCAAGGCCATGATGAAAGCCGTGCCCGAGGTGCGACCGAACTACCGCTTGCAATTGCAGGCGGTGATGAGCGCGGGCGAAGCGGTGGGCGATGCGGTGTTCGCCTACTGCCGCGAGCAACTGGGTGTGACGGTCAACGAGATGTTTGGCCAGACCGAGATCAACTACATCGTGGGCAATTGCGCGCGGCTGTGGCCCGCCAAGCCAGGCAGCATGGGCAAGGGGTACCCGGGCCACCGCGTGGCCGTGATCGACGACGACGGCCAGGAGTGTGCGGTGGGCGTGCCCGGAGACGTGGCGGTGCACCGGCTCGACGTGCATGGCCAGCCCGACCCGGTGTTCTTCCTGGGCTACTGGAAGAACATGTCAGCGACGCACAGCAAATACAGCGGCGACCCGGCGAACAGCTGGTGCCGCACGGGCGACCTGGCCACGCGCGATGCCGATGGCTACCTCTGGTACCAGGGCCGTGCCGATGACGTGTTCAAGGCGGCGGGCTACCGCATCGGGCCGAGCGAAATCGAGAACTGCCTGGTCAAGCACCCGGCGGTGGCCAATGCGGCCGTGGTGCCCAAACCCGATGCCGAGCGCGGGGCGGTCGTGAAGGCTTACGTGGTGCTGGCGCCCGGACACGTGGGTGATGCGGCGCTGGTGAAGCAGCTGCAGGCGCACGTCAAGGGCATGCTCGCGCCTTACGAGTACCCCAAAGACATCGAGTTCATCGATGCGCTCCCCATGACCACCACCGGCAAGGTGCAGCGCCGCGTGTTGCGTCTGCAGGAAGAAGCCCGGTACCGGCAAGGCGTGGGGTCATGAAAAATCCCGGCAGCGCCGGGATTTTTCTGATGCTGCAAAGCCGCCCTGTGGGGGCGTGCATTCGCGCTTACCTGGCTGCAGGCTCGGCCACATAGATCTCGACACGGCGGTTGGCCGCACGGCCTTGCGCGGTGCCGTTGTCGGCCACGGGCTGGCTGGAGCCACGGCCGTCGGTGGCGATGCGGGTGGCGGCCACGCCACGTCCCACGAGGTAGTCGCGCGTGGCGTTGGCGCGATCAAACGACAGCGGGTTGTTGACGGCGTCGCTGCCGGTGCTGTCGGTGTGGCCCACGATCGCCACGGCCGTCACGGGGTTGGCGTTGAGGGTGCCGGCGAACTGGCCGAGTACGCGCTGCAGCGTCGGGCTCACGGTGGAGCGGCCCGTGGCGAAGCCGGCATCGGCGGGCACGTCGAGCTTGAGGCGGTTGTCGTTGGTCTGGCTCACGCCAATGCCGGTGCCAGCAGTGGCGGCTTCCATCTGCTTCTTCTGCTCCTGCATCTTGTTGGACCAGACGTAGCCGCCCACTGCGCCGGCGCCGGCGCCCAGCACAGCGCCCGTGGCCGCGCCCTTGGAGCCGCCGGTGGCTGCGCCCAGCAGCGCACCTGCCACTGCACCGAGGCCTGCGCCTTTGGCGGTATCGGTCTGCGTTTCGCTCATGTTGGCGCAGCCGGCCAGGGTGACGGCCGCAGCCAGGGTGGTGATGGTCAGACCGCGGGTGAATCGGGTTGAGAGTTGGGTCATGGTTTTTTCTCCACTGCGTTTTGAGAAGGTCGAACAAAGTGCTTATTGCCCGTGCGACAGCACGGTGGCGGGGTGTCGCCTGCGCGAGGCGCAGCAACGGGTTGCACCCTAAACTTATACCTCGCGCCCTTTTCGAAACAACTTCCGTCCATCCTATTTACAAATACTTTCATGAACAACGTTCGACTGGGCGCCAGCCCGCTGCAAGTGACGCCCATCTGCCTGGGCACCATGACCTTCGGCGAGCAGGTGACCGAAGCCACCGCGCACAGCATCCTGGACCGCTCGCTGGAACGGGGCGTGAATTTCCTCGACGCGGCAGAGATGTATTCGGTGCCAGCACGCGCTGAAACCAGCGGTTCCACCGAAACGATTCTGGGCACCTGGCTCGCGAAGCACCCGGGCGTGCGCGACAAGGTGGTGCTGGCCACCAAGGTGGCGGGGCCCGCGCGCGGCATGCCGTGGCTGCGTGCGGAGGTGTCCAAGGCAGGCATCGTTGAAGCGTGCGAAGCGAGCCTGCGCCGGCTGCAGACCGATGTGATCGACCTCTACCAGATCCACTGGCCGGCGCGCAACGTGCCGGCGTTTGGTGCGCTGTACTTCGACCCCGCCAAAGACCGCCCCTGCGCTTCGGTGCAAGAGCAACTCGAAGCCATGGCCGACCTGGTGAAGGCGGGCAAGATCAAGGCGGTGGGCCTGTCCAACGAAACCCCCTACGGTGTGCACGAGTTCGTGCGCCTGGCCGAGCAACACGGCCTGCCGCGCGTGGCCACGCTGCAAAACCCCTACTGCCTCATCAACCGCAGCTACGAGAACGGGCTGGATGAGTCTTGCCACCACCTCGGGGTGTCGCTGCTCGCGTATTCACCCCTGGGGTTTGGCTTGCTCACTGGCAAGTACGACGAGACTGGCCTGGTGGGCGATGCAGGCCGCATGGCGATCTACGAGTCGATGCGCAAGCAGCGCTGGGGCCGCCCCGAAGCGCTGGACACCGCGCGCCGCTACAACGCCCTGGCGCGCGAGCATGGCCTCACACCATCGCAGATGGCGCTCGCCTTCTGCTACACCAACCGGCGTGTGGCCAGCACCATCATCGGCGTGACCACCGTGGCCCAGCTTGACCAATGCCTGGACGCCTGGGGCACGACGCTCTCGCCCGAGCTGCTGGCGGCCATCGACAAGATCCGCTGGGAGAACCGCGATCCCGCGCAGTGAGCCACCGCTTGTCGAGTGCCGCACCGAAGGCTTGAAAGTCCACCATGGCGAAGAAGTCGCACGTCAGTGAAACCCCCGCCACCGCGTGGCTGAAGGCGCACGGTGTGGCCTTCACGGAGCACACCTACGAGTACGTCGAGCACGGAGGCGCGCAACACAGCGCACACGTGCTCGGTTTCGACCCCTTTGCGGTGGTGAAAACGCTGATCATGCAGGACGAGGCCGCGAAGCCCCTGGCGGTGCTCATGCATGGCAACCGCACGGTGTCCACCAAGAACCTGGCGCGGCAAATCGGTGTGAAGTCGGTGGAGCCATGCAAGCCCGAAGTGGCCAACCGCCACAGCGGGTACTTTGTGGGTGGCACCTCGCCCTTCGGTCTCAAGCGCGCCATGCCGGTGTGGGTGGAAGCCACGGTGCTGACTTTGCCCTGCATATGGATCAATGGCGGGCGGCGCGGCTTTCTGGTGGGCATCGATCCGGCTGTGCTCACCCACCCGCTCGGTGCCCAGCCAGTGCATTGCGCGCTGGCAGAATAGCGACCCGCCGCGCCACCCCGCGCACGCCCCACAAGAACGAGGAGATCGCCTTCATGACCAACCCCCTGCTGGCCACTGTGGCCGCCTACCTCGTCGGCTCGCTCTCGTTCGCGGTGCTGGTGAGCCGCCTCATGGGTCTGAACGACCCGCGTACCTACGGCAGCAAGAACCCCGGGGCCACCAATGTGCTGCGCTCGGGCAACAAGGCCGCGGCGGTCATCACACTGCTGCTCGACGCTTTCAAGGGCTGGTTGCCCGTGGTCGCCGTGAAGTGGTGGGGCGAGCCTTATGGTCTGGGCGACGGCACGGTGGCACTGGTGGGGCTGGCGGCTTTTCTGGGCCACCTGTACCCCGTGTTCTTCCGTTTTCAAGGCGGCAAGGGTGTGGCCACGGCAGCGGGTGTGATCCTGGGCTTTCAGCCCTGGCTGGGGCTTGCCGCGCTGGCCACGTGGCTGATCATGGCGGTGTTCTTTCGCTATTCGTCGCTGGCTTCCATCGTCACGGCTGTGTTTGCGCCCGCATTCTTTCTGCTGGGTAACCGGGTGGCGTGGGATGCGCCGGGTGTGCAGGTGTTGAGCCTGGCCGTCATGGGCCTGCTGCTGATCTGGCGCCACGCTGAAAACATCAACCGACTCATCGCCGGTACCGAAAGCAAACTGGGAGCGAAAAAGAAATGAGCCAGCACATCACCCGCATCGGCATGGCCGAGCGCTACAGCGAAGCGGCTGTCTTCAACGGTGTGGTTTATCTGGCCGGCATGGTGCCCGAGCGAGGCGATACGGACATTGCAGGCCAGACCGCCGATGTGCTCGAACAAGTTCAGCAGCGCCTGCTGGAGGCGGGCAGCGACAAGTCGCGCATTCTGCGTGCCGAGATCTACCTCACCGACATTCGCGACATCGCCGCCATGAACGAGGTGTGGGATGCGTGGGTGGTGCCGGGTGCTGCGCCACCACGCGCCACGGTGCAGGCCGCGCTGGCCAACCCCGCTTACCGCATCGAGATCGTGGTCACGGCGGCCACTAAGGCCGCTTGATCAGAAGCGCCGGTCCAGGGTCAGCTGGTCGTTGGTGCGCTGCATCTGGAAGCGCGTGAGAAAGCTGTTGCCCAGCAGCACGTAGGGCATCGGCTGCGGGAGCACGATGGCCGCCACGCCATACACCTGGGCATCGCCCACGCGCACGGAGTCGAGTTGCACCTGGTGACCCACCACCGTGCCGTTGGCGGTGTTCACGCTCACCTTGCGGCCCTTGGCGTGGTCCAGGTTGATGCGCTTGGCATCCGACTCGCTGAGGATGACCAGGGTCGCCCCCGTGTCCACCATGAACTGCACCGAACGTCCGTTGATGTGTCCCGAGGGCATGAAGTGGCCCTGGGCGTCGGCGGTGAGCACCACGCGCTGGGCGCCACCTTCTTGCGCCGCCGGGGCTCGACCCACGCTGACCGGCGCATCACCCACCTGCAGCACCTGCCGCCGGCCATGGATATCGAACACCGCCGAATCGCCCTGCGTGCTCAGCAGCTTGACGCCCTGGTGGGTTTGACCTGGCGTCATGAAGCGAGGGGCAGCACCGTCGATGTTCACCAGTGCCTTGCCGCCAGCCACGCCGGAGAGCGCCACCTGCTGGCCCATGGCCGGCGTTGCCAGTGCGAGGCCGGCCGAGACCGCAAGAGCGCCGAGCCCGCGGCGGCGCAATGCCGGCGATGCTGCGCGGCGAGAGATGCCGCCCGGTCGATGGATGGCGCCGAAGAGGGCGCGCAGGGCATTCACCTCAGTCGCGAAAGTTGTTGAACGACAGCGGGAGGTCTTTGAGTTCACTGCGGATCAGCGCCATCGCCGCTTGCAGGTCGTCGCGCTTGCCGCCGGTGACGCGCACCGCGTCGCCCTGAATGGCGCCCTGCACCTTGAGCTTGCTGCCCTTGATGACTTGCTGGATTTTCTTGCCGTCTTCGGTGCTGATGCCGTTGCGCACCTTGACCACCTGCTTGACCTTGTCGCCGCCGGCCTTCTCGACCTTGCCCACGTCCAGGAACCGCGCGTCCACGCCGCGTTTGGTGAGCTTGCCGCGCAGCACGTCGTCGATCTGCTGGAGCTGGAAGTCGGCATCGCCGTGCAGGATGATTTCTTTCTCTTTTTCCTTGAGCTCGATCGCAGCGCTGGTGCCCTTGAAGTCAAAGCGGGTGCCGATCTCGCGCGTCACCTGGTCCACCGCGTTCTTCACTTCCACGAAATCGGCTTCAAGTACGGTGTCAAAAGAAGGCATGGCAGATCAATCCTCGGGGGGTGGGTGAGACAATCCGGGGATGGTAGTCGAGAACAACGTGGCGCTCCAGCCATACAACAGTTTTGGCATCGTGGCGCGCGCGCTGCGGCTGGCCCGTGTGCGTGACGAATCCGGTCTGCGCGAACTCATGGCCAGTGCCGAGTGGCCAGCGCTCACACGCGAGGCGCCGCCCTTTGTGCTGGGGGGCGGCAGCAACCTGGTGGTCACGGGCGACATCAAGCCGCTGGTGCTCAAGGTTGAAATCACCGGGCGCCGTCTGGTGAGCGAAACCGACAAGGGCTGGCTGGTGGAAGCCGGCGCAGGCGAGAACTGGCACGACACCGTGCGCTGGTCGCTCGACCAAGGCTGGCCGGGCCTCGAAAACCTCGCCTTGATTCCCGGTTGCGTGGGGGCGTCACCCGTGCAAAACATCGGCGCCTACGGCGTGGAGTTGCAGGACCGGTTTCATGAGCTGGACGCGATCGATTTGCACACCGGCCAGACCTTCACCCTGAACGCCGCCCAGTGCGGTTTTGGTTACCGGGACTCGGTGTTCAAGCACACCCCCGCGGGTGAAACGGGGCTCGGACTGGCGGGTCGCGCCGTCATCACGCGTGTGCGCTTCTGGCTGCCCAAGCCCTGGAAGCCGGTGCTCGGCTATGCCGACCTGGAGCGCAAGATGGCCGAGACGGGCTGCACGAACCCGGATGCGCGGCAGATCTTTGACTGGGTCTGCGCAATCCGCCGAGCCAAGTTGCCGGACCCGGCGGTGATCGGCAACGCCGGCAGTTTCTTCAAGAACCCCACGGTGAGCGTGGAGCAATGCGCCGACATCATTGCGCGCGAGCCGAAGGTGGTGCACTACCCCATGGCCGACGGCAGCATCAAGCTGGCGGCGGGCTGGTTGATCGACGCCTGCGGCTGGAAGGGCCGTGGTGTGGGCAACGCCGGCGTGTACGAGAAACAGGCCCTGGTGCTGGTCAACCGGGGCGGAGCCACGGGTGGCGAGGTGATGACTTTGGCCAAGGCCATTCAGACCAGCGTGTACGAGCGCTTCGGCATCTTGCTGGAGCCCGAGCCCGTGGTGGTTTGAGTTCCACCAGCCGTTCAGATCGGGGTGCCCTGGTGTTCTGCGCAGCGGGGTAAAGGAGGAGGCGGCACCAGCCGCCGGGCGACACCCTCGGAGCAGAGCGCCAGGGCGCTCCGATCCCGCGAGGTCAACACCAAAAACCGGCGATCACTTGCCCTCAAGCTTCAACATCTGCGACCCCTCGCCCAACGAAAGCAAACCCGACTTGGCATAGATGCCCAGTTTGGCCCGCGTGTCGGTGATGTCCAGGTTGCGCATGGTGAGCTGGCCGATGCGGTCCAGGGGTGAGAACGGCGCGTCTTCCACCTTCTCCATGCTCAGGCGCTCGGGCGCGTAGGTGAGGTTCGCGCTCTCGGTATTGAGGATCGAGTAGTCGTTGCCGCGGCGCAGCTCGATGGTCACCTCGCCGGTCACGGCGCGGGCCACCCAGCGCTGCGCCGTCTCGCGCAGCATGATGGCTTGCGGGTCGAACCAGCGGCCCTGGTACAGCAGGCGACCCAGGCGAAGGCCGTTGATGCGGTACTGCTCGATCGTGTCCTCGTTGTGGATGCCGGTCACCAGGCGTTCGTAGGCGATGAACAGCAGCGCCAGGCCGGGGGCTTCGTAAATGCCGCGGCTCTTGGCTTCGATGATGCGGTTCTCGATCTGGTCGCTCATGCCCAGGCCATGGCGGCCGCCAATTTCGTTGGCCTTGAGGATCAGGTCGACGGGGCTGGCGAAGGTCTCGCCATTGAGGGCCACCGGCTGGCCTTCCTCGAAGCGCACGGTGACTTCTTCGGCCTTCACCGCGCAGTCTTCGCGCCAGAACGGCACGCCCATGATGGGGTTGACGATGCGGATGCCGCTGTTGAGGTGTTCCAGGTCCTTGGCCTCGTGGGTGGCGCCGAGCATGTTGCTGTCGGTGCTGTAGGCCTTCTCGGCGCTCATCTTGTAGCCAAAGCCGTTGGCCGTCATGAACGCGCTCATTTCGGCACGGCCGCCCAGCTCGTCGATGAAGAGCTGGTCCAGCCAGGGCTTGTAGATCTTCAGGCTGGGGTTGGTGAGCAGGCCGTAACGGTAGAAGCGCTCGATGTCGTTGCCCTTGAAGGTCGAACCGTCGCCCCAGATGTTGACGTCGTCTTCCTTCATGGCGGCCACGAGCATGGTGCCTGTGACGGCGCGGCCCAGCGGGGTGGTGTTGAAGTAAGTGATGCCCGCGGTGCTGATGTGGAACGCACCGCACTGCAGTGCCGCGATGCCTTCGTGGGCGAGCTGCGTCCGGCAGTCGATCAGGCGCGCCTTTTCGGCGCCATAGGCCAGCGCCTTGCGCGGGATCTCTTCGTAGTCGGGCTCGTCGGGCTGGCCGAGGTTGGCGGTGTAGGCATAGGGGATCGCGCCCTTCTGCTTCATCCAGAGCAGCGCGGCGGACGTGTCCAGGCCGCCGGAGAAGGCGATGCCGACTTTCTGTTGGGTGGGGAGGTTCTGAAGAATGGTGGCCATGGCGGTCTTTCGGCGGTCGGGGCGATCAGCCGAAGTGGCAGATGTAGTGGTAGGGCTCGGTCACGCGGATCTGGAAGCTGCTGTTGCCGGGCACGCTGAACTTGTCGCCGGGGCCCGATCGCTTCCAGTCGCTGGTGCCGGCCAGCAGGTATTCGCAGCCACCGGCCACACATTCCATGATTTCCGGCGCGCCGGTGTTGAAAGTGAGGGTGGCGGGCAGCACCACGCCCACCGATTTTTTCGTGCCGTCGGCCAGGGTGATGCCGTGGCTGACGCACTTGCCATCGAAATACACGTTGGCCTGGGTGTTGACGGTCACGCCGTCGAATTGGGTGGTGCTCATGGTGTTGGGAGTGAAGCGAAGACAAACGAAAGGCGAAACCGCGATTTTAGGCCGCAGCTTCCAGCGCGGGCGCGGCTCAGGCGCGGGCAGCCCAGTCGGCGGCGTTGAACCCGACCGTGATGCGGCCATCGTCCCATTCGACCACCGGCCTTTTGATCACGCTGGGTTGGGCCAGGGCCACCGCACGGGCACTTGAGGCGTCGGTCACGCCAGTGCGCGTGGCTTCGTCGAGCTGCCGCCAGGTGGTGCCTTTGCGGTTGATCACGGTTTCCCAGCCGGCGGCTTGCAGCCACCGGTCGAGAGCGCCCGCCGGTACGCCTTGCTTTTTGAAGTCGTGAAAGGTGTGCGCCATGCCATGTTCGGTGAGCCAGGTGCGGGCCTTTTTTACCGTGTCGCAATTGGGGATGCCGTAGAGGGTGGTCATCGTGCGATTGTCGACGATGGGACAATCCCGCCCATGCTTGATATTCCTGTGCCCGCCCACCCCACGACCCTGGCCGACTGGCTGGACCACGCCGAGCGCCTGCACCCGGTCACCATCGACATGGGGCTGGACCGCGTGCAGCGCGTGGCGCGCCGCATGGGCCTGGCCTTGAATTGCCCGGTGATCACCGTGGCGGGTACGAATGGCAAGGGCTCCACCTGCGCGATGCTGGAGGCGGTCTACACCCAATCCGGCTACCGCACGGGCGTCTACACCTCGCCGCACCTCGTTCACTTCGAGGAACGCTGCCGGGTGGCGGGGGAGCCCGTGGCCACCAACGACCTGTTGCCGGCGTTTGCCGAGGTGGAAGTGGCCCGCAAGGGGCAGGGGGGCGATGACGGCGGTGAAGTCAGCCTGAGTTATTTCGAGTTCACGACGCTGGCCATCTTGCGCACGCTCTCGCGCAGCGGGTTGGATGTGGCGATTCTGGAAGTGGGTCTGGGCGGGCGCCTGGATGCGGTGAACATCATTGACGCGGACTGTTCCGTCATCACCAGCATTGCGCTGGACCACATGGCCCTGCTCGGCAATGACCGCGAGGCCATTGGCTTCGAGAAGGCCGGCATCATGCGCACGGGCCGCCCGGTGGTGGTGAGCGACCCGGTGCCGCCGCAAAGTGTGCTTGACCGCGCGCTGGAGATCGGCGCCGAGCTCTGGCGACTGGGCAAAGACTTCCATTTCGCGGGTGACCAACAGCAATGGGGATGGGCCATGCACCCTTCCCACGGCGGGCGGCGTTATGCCGGTCTGGCTTACCCCGCGCTGCGCGGCGCCAACCAGCTGGTGAACGCATCGGGCGTGCTGGCGGCGGTGGAGGCCTTGCGCGGGCGGCTGCCCGTCACGGCGCAAGCCGTGCGCAACGGGCTGGCGCTGGTGGAACTGCCCGGGCGGTTCCAGATCGTGCCCGGCACGCCCACGCTGGTGCTGGACGTGGCGCACAACCCCCATTCGGTGGCCGCGCTGGCCGAAAACCTGGACGCCATGGGTTTCTACCCCGGTACCCATGCCGTGTTCGGCGCCATGGCCGACAAAGACCTGGCCGCGATGCTGGAGCGCATTGCGCCGCTGATCGATCACTGGCACCTGACGGACCTGCCGCTGCCCAGGGCGATCAAGGCCGATGCCCTGGACGCCTTGTTGCAGGGCCATCCCGGGTGCCGGGGCAAGGTGGCCGGGCGGCACGCCAGCCCCATGGACGCCCTGCGCGCGGCGGTGTCCGCTGCAGACCCCGCTGATAGAATCGTGGTCTTCGGATCGTTCTACACCGTGGGTGGCGTATTGCAGGACGGCGTGCCCCGAATGTCGGCGAAACACCTGTCCGCCTAGCCCCCACTTTCCAGAGCGCGCCCCCCGCCAGGCCTTCCATGGCGCCACGGTCCCACCCGAATGTTCAAATCCCGTTCAGGCTCCCAGGGCAACGCCTCGACCCCCCCGCCGCAGAGCATCGAGGCCGTGCGCCGTCGCGCCCGCCACCGCCTGATCGGCGCGAGCGTGCTGGTGCTGCTGGGCGTGGTCGGCTTCCCTTTGTTGTTCGATACGCAGCCGCGTCCGATCTCGGTCGACATCCCCATCGAGATTCCGGCCAAAACGGCCCCCATGCCAGCTGCCAAACCGGCGGCGCCTGCGGTGGCTGCCAAGCCTGCCCCGACGCCCGCTGCCCCGCCGCCTGCGCGCGAAGAGGTGGTTGAGGCGCCCCCCAAGCCTGCGCCAACTCCCGCGCCGGCTCCTGCGCCCGTGGCCGTTGCCCCGGCGCCTGCGCCGCCTGAGCCGGCCAAGCCGGCTGCGCCGCCTTCCGATGCCAACCGCGCCCGTGCGCTGCTCGAAGGCAAGCCCGCCTCGCCGGCGAGCACCGCAGCCAAGCCGGCCGCCGCTGCAGAGCGCCTGGTCGTGCAGGTGGGCGCTTTCTCTGAAGAAGCCGGTGCGCGAGCGGTGCGGCAGAAGCTCGAGGGCGCCGGACTCAAGACCTACACCCATGTGGTACAGACACCCGACGGCAAACGCATTCGTGTGCGCGTGGGGCCATTCGACAACCGTGCCGATGCCGACAAGGCCGCCGCCCGGGTCAAGGCCCTGGGCTTGACTGCGGCCGTCCTGACGCTGTGACGGTCGCACAGGCGGTGTACAGATGGTTCTGACCGACTGGGTGCTGCTCACGGCGCTGCTGCTGTCGGTGTTGCTCGGTCTGTGGCGAGGTCTGGTGTACGAGGTGTTGTCGGTGGCGGGCTGGGTGGCAGCGTTCGTGCTGGCGCAGGCCTACGCCGACGCGGCCGGCGCCTGGTTGCCGATGGAGGGCCTGTCGCCCCCCATGCGACTGGCGGTCGGTTTTGTTTTGGTGTTTGTGGTGGTGGCGTTCGCGGCCGGGATGGTCGCGTGGCTGGTGCAGAAGCTGGTGGCGTCTGTGGGTCTGCGGCCGGTGGATCGCGTGTTGGGCGGGGCGTTTGGCCTGCTGCGCGGCATGGTGATCCTGCTGGCGCTGGCGCTTGTGGTGAGCATGACGCAGATGCAGAGCGCCACCTGGTGGTGTGAATCGGCGATGGGGGGCGTGTTGTCGGCCACCCTGCACGAGATCAAGCCCTTGTTACCCGAGGCCGTGGCCCGATGTATCCGTTAGTTTTCCTGAGGGTTCAAATCATGTGTGGAATCGTCGGCGTGGTCAGCAAGGCGCCAGTCAATCAACTCATTTATGACGCGCTGTTGCTGTTGCAACACCGCGGGCAGGATGCCGCCGGCATCGTGACGCAGCAGGGGCGCAAGTTCTTCATGCACAAGGCCAAGGGCATGGTGCGCGATGTCTTTCGCACCCGCAACATGCGCGCGCTGCCTGGTTTGTGCGGCCTGGGCCAGGTGCGCTATCCCACCGCCGGCAATGCCTTCAGCGAAGAAGAGGCGCAGCCCTTCTACGTGAACGCGCCGTTTGGCCTGGTGCTGGTGCACAACGGCAACCTGACCAACGCGAAGGCGCTGGCGCAGGAGCTGTTCCAGACCGATCACCGCCACGTCAACACCGAGAGCGACTCCGAGGTGCTGCTCAACGTGCTCGCGCACGAGCTTGAGAAAGTCACTCGCGGGATCACCCTCAAGCCGGCCGACGTGTTTGCCGCCGTGCGCGGCGTGCACCAGCGCGTGAAAGGCTCCTACGCCGTGGTGGCGCTGATTGCGGGCCATGGCCTCCTGGCCTTTCGCGATCCGCATGGCATTCGCCCCCTGTGCGTGGGTCACAACAAGGACGGCGGCGTGGTGGTGGCCAGCGAGTCGGTGGCGCTGGAAGGCAATGGTTTCGAGCTGGACCGCGACCTGATGCCGGGTGAAGCGGTGTTTGTCGATCTGGATGGTCAGATGCAGTTTGAGCAGTGCGCCGACAAGATCAGCCACAACCCCTGCATCTTCGAGTACGTGTACCTGGCCCGTCCCGACTCGGTGATGGACGGCATTTCGGTGTACCAGGCGCGCCTGAATCTGGGTGTGACGCTGGCCAAGCGCGTCGTCTCCACGGTGCCGCCGAACGAAATCGACGTGGTGATTCCGATCCCCGAGTCCTCACGCCCCAGCGCGATGGAGCTCGCCCAGTTGCTGGGCCTGCCGTACCGCGAAGGTTTCGTGAAAAACCGATACGTGGGTCGCACCTTCATCATGCCGGGGCAGGGCGTGCGCAAGAAGTCGGTGCGCCAGAAGCTCAACGTCATTGGCAGTGAGTTCAAAGGCCGCAACGTGCTGCTGGTGGACGATTCCATCGTGCGCGGCACGACCAGCCGCGAAATCGTGCAAATGGCGCGCGATGCCGGCGCCCGCAAGGTTTACCTGGCCAGCGCCGCGCCACCTGTGCGTTACCCCAACGTCTACGGCATCGACATGCCCACCCCCGACGAACTCGTGGCCCATGGCCGCACGGTGGACGAAGTGCGCGAGATCATTGGCTGCGACGCGCTGATTTATCAGGATGTCGATGCCATGAAGCAAGCCATCGGCTCGCTCAACCCCAAGCTCGCTGGCTTTGACGCGTCCTGCTTCGATGGCGTGTACGTGACCGGAGACATCACGCCTGCCGACATTGCCCGCCTCAACGCCGGTCGTGACCAGAGCGAAGAGGGCGAGGAAGACACCTCCCGACTGGCCTTGCCCAACGCGCAGGTCGCCTGACCCACAACTTCATGAGCACCAACAAACCCGACTTGCACCGCGACACGCTGGCCGTGCGCGAAGCCGTGGCGCGCAGCCAGTTTGGCGAAAACTCCGAAGCCCTGTACCTCACCAGTGGCTACGTGCAGCCCAGCGCCGAGGCGTCTGCGCGCCGTTTCGCGGGCGACGAAGAGGGCTTTACCTACGGGCGCTACGGCAACCCCACGGTGGCCAGTTTCGAGCAGCGGCTGGCCGCGCTCGAGGGTGCCGAGGCCTGCATTTCCACCGCCTCGGGCATGTCCGCCATCCTCATGATGTGCATGGGCTTGCTCAAGGCCGGCGACCATGTGATCTGCTCGCATTCCATGTTCGGCTCCACCATCAAGCTGATCGGGACCGACCTGGCGAAGTTCGGTGTGGAATCCACGTTCGTGGCGCAGACCGATGTGGCCGCCTGGAAGGCCGCCGTCAAGCCGACGACCAAGCTGCTGTTTGCCGAGACGCCGACCAACCCGCTCACCGAGGTGTGCGACATCCGCGCGCTGGCCGACATTGCACACAACGCGGGCGCGCTGCTTTGCCTGGACAACTGCTTCGCCACGCCCGCCCTCCAGCGCCCGATGGCGCTGGGCGCCGACATCGTCATGCACTCGGGCACCAAATACCTCGACGGTCAAGGTCGCGTGATGGCTGGGGCGCTCTGCGCGAGCCAGGCGCTGGTGACCAAGACCTTCCTGCCCGTGCTCAAGAGCGCCGGCATGACGCTGGCGCCGTTCAACGCGTGGGTGGTGCTCAAAGGCCTGGAGACGCTGGACATCCGCATGCGCGCCCAGTCGGCCAATGCGCTGGCGCTGGCGCAGTGGTTGCAAGACCACCCCGCCGTGGCACGCGTGCATTACCCCGGGCTGGCGAGCCACCCGCAGCACGCCCTGGCGATGTCGCAGCAATCGAACAGCGGCGGCGCGGTGTTGTCTTTCGAGGTGAAGGCTGCTGACGCCGAGCAGGCGCGCTCGCGTGCATTCCACGTGCTCGACTCGCTGCAGGTGATGTCGCTTTCGACCAACCTGGGTGACACCAAGACCCTCGTAGCACATCCGGCCAGCACGTCGCATGGCCGCCTGACCGAAGCTCAACGCCAGACGGCTGGCGTGGTGCAGGGACTCATCCGCGTGGCGGTGGGGCTTGAACACCTGGGCGATATCCAGGCCGACCTTGACCGTGGCCTCACTTCCTTCTGACATGTCCGCACCCACTCGCACCCGCTTCGCACCGTCGCCCACCGGCTTCATTCATCTGGGCAACATCCGCTCGGCGCTGTACCCCTGGGCGTTTGCGCGCTCCACGGGCGGCGCATTCATCCTTCGCATTGAAGACACCGACCTCGAGCGCTCATCGCAGGCCGCGGTGGACGTGATCATCGAGGGCATGAAGTGGTTGGGGCTGGACCACGACGAAGGCCCGTTCTACCAAATGCAGCGCATGGACCGCTACAAGGCCGTTCTGGCCGACATGGTGGCGGCTGGACTGGTGTACCCCTGCTACATGAGCGTGGCCGAGCTCGACGCACTGCGCGAGAAGCAGATGGCCCACAAGGAAAAGCCCCGGTACGACGGCACCTGGCGGCCAGAGCCTGGCAAGACACTGCCCGCCGTGCCCGAAGGCGTCAAGCCTGTGCTGCGCTTCAAGAACCCGCAAGGGGGTGTGGTGGCCTGGGACGACAAGGTCAAGGGCCGCATCGAGATCGCCAATGACGAACTCGACGATCTGGTGATTGCCCGCCCGGATGGCACGCCCACCTATAACTTCTGCGTGGTGGTGGACGACATCGACATGGCCATCACCCACGTGATCCGTGGTGACGATCACGTGAACAACACGCCGCGCCAGATCAACATCTTCAAGGCGCTGGGCAAGGAGCCGCCGGTGTACGCCCACCTGCCCACCGTGCTCAATGAGCAGGGCGAGAAGATGAGCAAGCGCAACGGGGCCAAGCCCGTGACGCAATACCGCGACGAAGGCTATCTGCCTGACGCCATGGTGAACTACCTTGCGCGCCTGGGCTGGAGCCACGGCGACGACGAAATCTTCAGCCGTGCGCAGTTCCTGGAGTGGTTCAACCTCGACCACCTCGGCCGCAGCGCTGCGCAGTTTGATGAGGCCAAGTTGCGTTGGGTAAATGCACAGCACCTCAAGGCCATGGCCGATGACGCGCTTGCACCGTTGGTGGCCGCGCACCTGCAGCAGCAGGGCATTGCGACCGACGCGCGCTTGCCGCGCATCTGTGGCTTGTTCAAGGATCGCTGCGACACCACCGTGTTGCTGGCGCATTGGGCAAAGGCCTTTTATGCAGACATCACGCCGAACGAGGGCGAGCGCGCCCAGCACGTGACGGACGCCGTGCGTCCGGTGCTGTTGACCCTGGCGGAGAAGTTCGCCGCTTGCACTTGGGACAAGGCAAGCATTTCGTCAGCGATCAAGGAAGTGCTTGCAGCACACAGCCTCAAGATGCCGCAGCTGGCCATGCCGGTGCGGGTGATGGTGATGGGTACCGCCCAGACGCCGTCTCTGGATGCGGTGCTGGAATTGCACGATCGACAGGTTGTGATCGATCGTTTGAAGAACGCCTGAAAAAATCGCCTATAATTCGAGGCTTGCTGAAATGCACTGAACAACGAGAGTTGCAAAGCGCAAATCTGCAAACCCTGTGGGGGTATAGCTCAGCTGGGAGAGCGCTTGCATGGCATGCAAGAGGTCAGCGGTTCGATCCCGCTTACCTCCACCAAAATTTGAAGTCGCAATGAGCTTTTCATCGCGCAACGGCAGAAAAACAAGCTTTGCCGCTGCTATAATGCGAGGCTATTTGAGTCCAAGGTTATGACCCTATCGTCTAGAGGCCTAGGACATCACCCTTTCACGGTGAGTACCGGGGTTCGAATCCCCGTAGGGTCGCCAAACAAGCTGCAAAGCAAGTAGGCAACAAGCGGTTGGCACTTGGTTCGAAAGAACGAACGCCATCTACCAGGAGTGGTAGTTCAGTTGGTTAGAATACCGGCCTGTCACGCCGGGGGTCGCGGGTTCGAGCCCCGTCCACTCCGCCAGTCAAGAAAAATCGCCGAAGTTGCAAGACCTCGGCGATTTTTTTTCGCCTTGGTGCCGGGCACTTAGGTGGCGCGCTCCAGCCAGCGAACGCGCAACATCCCTGTTGAGAGCGCTGTGCCACAGATGATCACCACGCCGCAGCCAATCATCCATGGCGTGATGACTTCGCCGAGAAACACCGAGCCGTAGACGAGCGCAAATACCGGCACGAGGAACGTGACGGTGAGTGCCCGGCTGGGGCCTGCTTTTTCGATGATGTGGAAAAAGATGACGTACGCAATGGCGGTGCACAGCAGCGCGACAGCTGCCACAGCGCCCCACGCGGTGGCGCTCACGGGTTGGCTCGGCCAAAGCATGAAGGTGGGGATGGCCAGGCCCAGCGAGGCGCCGATCTGGCTGCCGGTGGCGGTGGCCAGCGGGTGCGCACCGGTGAGGTAGCGCTTGGTGAAGCTGGCGGCGATGCCGTAGCACAAGGTGGCGAGCAGGCAGGCGCCCATGGCCAGGAGGGTGCTGCCGGTGGAACTGCCGCTGGCCACGCCCATGGCGCTGAAACCCGACTTGCCGATCACCAGCAGGGTGACGCCTGCGAACCCGATGGCCAGACCCAGCATGCGCGATCCACCGGGCCGGTCTTTGAGCCAGAGCCAGGCCACCAGGGCACCCGACAGCGGCACCGTGGCATTGAGGATGGAGCTGAGCCCGGTGGTGATGTGCAACACGGCGTAGGCGAACAGCGCGAAGGGGATGCCGGAGTTGAGCAGGCCGACAAACAGGATGGGTTTGGCGCGCGCGCGGAAATCGGCCCACACACCTTTGACCAGGAACACCGGCAGCAGAAACAGGGAGGCCAGCGCGACGCGCATGCCGGCTGTGGGCAATGCACCGAACTCGGCTGCGCCCAGGCGCGTGAACAGAAAGGACGCACCCCACAGGGCGGCCAGCAGCAGAAATTCCAGGGCGAGAGCGGGGTTCATGGCGTCAAAGTATGCATGGGGGTCTCTCGCGTTTCAGCGCGCCATTGATGCCGGTTGCGCGTTGGATTGATGAGTGCCTGGCCACAATGGATCTGGCTTTTGGATGGACAGCAGCGGAACGCCTTCCAGCGAGAGCAGGGCGGTCTTGCGCGCGAGCCCGCCGGCGTACCCGGTGAGCGAGCCGTCAGAGCCGAGCACACGGTGACAGGGCACGATGACGCTGATGGGGTTGCGGCCTACGGCCGAGCCCAGCGCGCGCACGGCCGCCGGCTTGCCGATCGTGGCGCTCAACAGGCCGTAGCTCGTGGTGGCCCCATGCGCGATGCCCAGCAGCGCTTGCCACACCTGTTGCTGGAATGGCGTTCCGGCGGTGAGGTCCAGCGGCAGGTCAAAACGCGTTCGACGACCGTCAAAGTAATCAGCGAGCTGCACGATGGTTTGCTGGAACACGGGTGGCGCCGGGTCGTGCCGCCAACCCGAGGTGTCAGGTCCATGGCGTTGACCATCGAACCAAGCACCGCTCAAGCCGCGCGGGGTGGCTGCCAGCGTCATGGGGCCCAGGGGCCCGGTCCAGGTGGTGAAAACCGTGAGGGGGTCGTGTTTCATGAGGGGCTTTCTGAAGGTGGGTGGACGCGGCCCGCGGCCCAGGCACGCACCACGGCGTAGCTGCGCCAGGGCTTCCAGGCCTGCGACAGGGCTTCGGCTTCGCGGGCTGGGTGTTTGAGGGTCTGCACGCCCAAGGCTTTGTGCAGTGCGACGTCGCCTGCCGGAAAGGCGTCGGGCCAGCGCAGGGCGCGCATGGCGATGTACTGTGCGGTCCAGTCGCCGATGCCAGGCAGCGCCTTGAGGGCGGCGATGGTCGATGGCACATCGGCGCTGCCATGAAGCAGCAAACCGTGTTCGGCGACCGCGCGCGCCAGCGCGACGATGGCGGCCTGGCGCTGCCGCACGATCCCCAGCTGGCCGAGCGCATCGCCGTCGGCTTGCGCCAGCGCTTGGGGCGTGGGGAACACCCGCGTGAGTGTGTCGAACGGCGTGTCGATGGCTTCCCCGAAATGGTTCACCAGCCGCTGCGCCAGCGTGCGGGCGGCGGCCACGGTGATTTGTTGCCCGAGCACCGCGCGCACGGCGAGTTCAAAGCCGTCAAGGGCGCCGGGCACGCGCAAACCGTCGCCCTGCGGGAACGGACCATGCAGCACGGCATTGATGGCGGCGGGGTCGGCGTCCAGGTCGAGCGCCGCGCGAAGGCGGTGGATCACCTGTGGCAGCGCGGCGCGCAGTGTGTCGCTCACACGCAGCACGACCTGGGAACGGGTCTCGTCGAACTCGGCGACCCACCAGCCCCGTGAAACAAGCCCGCCCAGGTTCATGCGCAAGGTCTGGCCCAGGCGCGCCTGGGGTGCGTCTACAAACGACAGGCCTTGCAGTTGCCGCTGTTCAAAGAAGCCCAGCGTGGCAGCCAGGTCGTAGGGTGGACGGTAGCCCAGTCGAACGGCGGTGCCCTGGCCGCGGTCGTGCGTGCCTGCGGTGCTCTGGCGCCGCAGCTGGGTCGGGTTGAGCCGGTAGTGCTCGACAAAGGCGGCGTTGAACCGGCGCACGCTGCCAAAGCCACTGGCCAGTGCGATCTGGTTGATGGGCAGGTCGGTATCGGCCAGCAGTTGCTTGGCGGTCAGGAGCTTGCGCGTGAGCAGGTATTGCAGGGGCGAGACACCCAGGCCATCTTCAAACACGCGCCGCAGGTGCCGGTCGCTCACGCCCAGCCGCTGTGCCAGCCGCGCGCCAAGCGATGTGGCGTCGTCCAGCCAGTGCTGCGGGTCGTCCATCCACAAGGTGGCTTGCTGCAACAAGATGGTGGTGGCGTCCGTGCTGGACCAGTGCCGCTCCAGCGGTGCGAGTTCGGGCCGGCAGCGCAGGCAGGGGCGAAAACCCGCGTGTTCGGCCTGCGCGGCATGGGCGAAGAAGCGGCAGTTTTCACGCCGGGGCGTGCGCACGCGGCACACCGGGCGGCAGTAAATACCGGTGGACGTGACGGCGGTGAAAAAGCGGCCATCGAAGCGCGCGTCGTGCGAGCACAGGGCGCGGTAGCAGGCGTCGTCGTCCAGGGTCACGGAAGCGGTCATGGGCCCATGGTAGGCGCAGAACACGCTCAAGACTGGCCGTTTCCGGACATCTTCCTCAGATCGCGCGGAATGCCCGCTCCTACAATGCAACCTTTCGTCTCAAGGAACACCCATGCAAGTTGCTGCGTCCATCTTCAAGGCCTATGACATTCGGGGCGTGACCCCCACCGCGTTGAACGAGGGCGTGGCCGAAGCGCTGGGCCTGGCATTTGGCACGCAGGCCATGAAGCTGGGCGAAAAGACCGTGGCGGTGGGACGCGACGGGCGCCTGAGCGGCCCCGGTTTGTCGGCCGCCCTGATCCGCGGTCTTGTGGCGGCCGGGGTGGACGTGATCGACATCGGCCTGGCGACCACGCCCATGCTGTATTTCGCGGCGAGCACCTTGTGCACCAGCGGCATCCAGGTCACGGGCAGCCACAACCCGAAGGACTACAACGGTTTCAAGATGGTGCTCGCAGGCCGGGCCATCTACGGCGAAGACATCCAGGCCTTGCGCAAGACCATGGAAGCCGAAACGCACCAGCGCGCCGATGGCGGCCGCGTGCGCCTCATCAATGTGTCTGCGGCCTACCAGGACCGCATCGTCTCCGACGCCAAGCTCGCGCGCCCCATGAAGGTGGTGGTGGACTGCGGCAATGGCGTGGCGGGCGCATCGGCACCGGCCATCTTCCGCGCCCTGGGCTGCGAGGTGATCGAACTCTTCAGCGTGGTGGACGGCAACTTCCCGAACCACCACCCGGACCCGAGCAAGCCCGAGAACCTGCAGGACGTGATTCGCACACTGCGCGAGACCGATGCCGAACTGGGCCTGGCCTTTGACGGCGACGGAGACCGCCTGGGCATCGTCACCAAAGATGGCCAGACCATCTACCCCGATCGCCAGATGATCCTGTTTTCGCAGGACGTGCTCTCGCGCGTGCCCGGCGGCGACATCGTGTTTGACGTGAAGTGCTCGCAGCGCCTGGCCCCGGCCATCGAAGCCGCCGGCGGTGTGGCGCACATCTACAAGACCGGCCATTCGCTCATCAAGGCCCGCATGAAGGAGCTCAACAGCCCGCTGGGTGGCGAGATGAGCGGACACATTTTCTTCAAGGAGCGCTGGTACGGCTTTGACGACGGCACCTATGCCGGCGCACGCCTGCTGGAGATCCTCAGCCGCAGCCCCGACGCCAGCGCCGTGCTCAATGCACTGCCCACCAGCTTCAGCACGCCCGAACTCAATGTCGCCTGTGCCGAAGGCGAACCGCACGCCGTGGTTGACAAGCTGGTTGCCATGGCGAAGTTCGATGCGCCTGCCAAGCTCTCCACCATCGACGGTGTGCGCGTGGACTGGCCGGACGGCTTCGGGCTGATCCGCGCGTCCAACACCACACCGGTGCTGGTGTTGCGTTTTGAAGGCCAGACCACCGAAGCCTTGCACCGCATCGAAGCCACCATGCTGGCCTTGCTCAAACAAGCCAAGCCCGACGCGGTGGTGGGCGCCAGCGCGCACTGACCATGAGCGGTCAGGACCTGCTCGATCAGGTCACGGTCGTGGTGGTCACGTACCACAGCGCGCACTGTTTGCCGGCGCTTGACGCGCTGCTGGCGCACTGCCCGCACGTGGTGATCTCGGACAACGGCAGCACCGACGGCACGCCTGAGCAGGCGCGTGCGCGATGGCCACACGCCCGCGTGCTCGAGCACGGCCGCAACCTGGGTTTTGGTGCCGCCAACAACCGCGCACTGGCCGACACGCGCACGCCGCTCGCCTTTTTGCTCAACCCCGATTGCGAAGTCACGCCCGACGGACTGCGCCAGCTGGTGCGTGCCGCGAACGACATGCCCGATGCCGCGCTGGTGGCGCCGCAGCTGCAGAGCGCTCCTGGGCAGGCAGACGTGAACTACCGCTGGCCCAAGATCGTGTGGCGTTCGCGCGGCGCGGGCGCTGATGGCCCGGCCTGTGTGGGGTTCGTGGTGGGCGCGGCCATGCTGTTTCGGCTGGCTCGCTTTGAGGGCGTGGGCTTTTTCGATGAGCGCTTTTTCCTCTACTACGAGGACGACGATTTGTGCCTGCGCCTGTTTCACGCGCAGCGGCCCATCGTGGTGTGGCCTGCGGTGGCTGCAGTGCACCGTGCGCGCGGATCGGTCAAGGGCAAGCGCCCTTGGAAGAGCGAGTACCTGCGCGGTTTTCACCACGCGCAATCCAAACTGATTTACGCCGCCAAGCACCGTTCGGTGGCCGCTGCGCAGGGCCTGCGCTGGAGCGTGCTGCTGGGCACAACACTCGCGCTGCCCCTGCGTGTGATCGCGTTTTCCCCCAAGCTCGTGGCGCGCATGGCGGGGCGGTGGATGGGCTTGGTGCGCTGGAGGTTGCGTGACTGAGGCCTGAGGCTCAAATCGCGTTCCAGAGCCGCAGCCAGATTTTTTCCAGGCGTCGGGCCATCGCACCTTGGGCTCGATGTCGTTGAAGCACATCGCTCAATGGCCCCACCGAACGGATGTCGGAGGGCGCAGACAACCCGGGACGCTGCGCAAACCAGGCGATCAGCTCGGGCTCTTGCCAGTCGCTGTCGGTCATTTGCACGCGCCCCCATTTTTTGGCCCTGCGGTAAATGTCTTTGCCCGCATACAGGCGCGCCAGATTGCGCGCCTTGTTCTTGTAGCGCGGCTTGTTCAGGTTCTGGTGCGAAAAGCGTTCGAGCTTTTGCTCGATCAATGCCATGCCACCCAGATAACTGAAGTGCCATCCCGCGTCTGGCACCGGTACGACGCGACTGCCTTTTCGAAGCGCTTTGCTGTTGCGAATGTCTTCCGCCGGGTGCTCCAGTGCATAACGTCCGTTGACGGCCACCACCTTGCGCCAGAACGGGTCGGACACCATGAGGTAGTCGCGGTAGAAGTACAGCATCAGCTGCTCGAAGACCTGAACGCTGCCGTCTTCAACGCGCGTGATCTTGTGGGGTCGAAGAATCTCGTCGACGTCGGCAATGATCACGACATCGTCGGGCGATGCATCGGCGAAGCCACGCCGCAAGGCGTTGCGCTGGAACCGCTCGCGGTCCCACGGGGACTCACACGCGGAGAACTCTTCAGCCTGAAGTTGCACATAGCGAATCTTTTGCATGGCCCAGGCAAAGCGCGCGGCGTCGAACGCGTACGGCTTGCTTGCACCCGAAAACGTGACGTTGGCCTCCACGATCACGAACCAGTCCACCGCATCCCAGTGTGTTCGCAGCCGCAGTTCCAGGCAGTCTTCGCCGTCGTAGGTGAAGCAGTCGTAGACGCGGTGATGGCGCTTGGCGTTCATGGCTTGGGTGAGTGTCGTTGGCCCAGCCGCATGCTCAGCTTGAGGCGGTAGTACGGCAGGCGGTCGCGCCAGCGAAGGTTCAGCTCGGGGCTGGCCAGGTGGCGGTTGCGCAGGGCAGGCTGAATGAGGTGTTGGTCAAACAGACCCATGACCCGTTCAGGGTTGTAGCGCGATGAGTAGCGGTCCCAGGACTGCCGCTTGAGGGCGTCGGGATTGAGCCGATCAATGATCTCAACGAGCGATGGCGCATCGGTGTAGTAGAAGCCGCTGTCGCCCAGCACGTCGATGTGGTGGCGGTGCTTGCTGCCCGAATAGGTGAGCACCGGCTTGTTGCGGATCGAGAACTCGCCACAAGCCAGGCCGAATGACTCGCCTTGCAGACGCGCATGCAGCATCGCGTCGCAGGTGTTGATGAAGCGTGTCTTGTAGGCCATGTCGGTGCTGCCCGGCAGGAACAGCGCGCGCGGGTGGTCGACGAAGCGTTCGATGTTCAGGAAGACAAACCACGTGTCGGTGGCGCGCACCAGCACTTCGCGCACCGCCTCTCTTGCAGCGGGCACATCGAAACTCTGCGCGCCGCCGTGGCAGCCGAGCACTTTGGCCTGAGGCGGAATTTGCAGTTCGGCGCGCAGGTCACCGTCGACCTCGGGCAGCGCCACGATGTGGGGCACGCTCGGAATCTTGTCGTTCGAGCAGTGGCGGCTGAGCCATTCGGAAATGAACGCATAGGACGCGCCGTGCGCCTGCGCCGGGTTCGTGGGGAACACCGCATGCACCATGGTGGGCACGGTGCGCGACCACACGCCGTCGTTCTTGCCCGCCTTGATCGCGTACATCAGGTCCGCCTTGTGCTGCGCGAGCAGGGCGTCGCGCTCCTCAGCCGTGCGGTAGGCCAGCACCGGAAAACGCGCACCGAACTTGGCCAGCGCTGCAGCGTCGTTGTGAGCGCTGTTGGCGTTGTAAATGATGACGCTGTGGTGCTGCAGCACGGTCTCGTTGTGCAGCGCGTAGTCGTACAGCGCGACTTCCGTGCCGCGGATCGACAGCTGGTTGGAGTGAAAGGCGATGGTCTTCTTCATGCCATCACACCGGTTCGCGGCTCGGCTGCAAAGTGCTGCGCGATCGCGCTGGAACCGCGGCCATGAGCAGCACGGACAGCAAGATGAAGAAGTGGTTTTCGGTCGAGAGCCAGAACGAGCTGTGCGTCATGTTCGAGGCCACCAGCACCGCCAGAAAACCCAGCATGAGCGCCCGCTGAGGCACGGGCTCGCGCCACGCCTGCCGCGCGATGGCCGCCAGGAACCACAGAAAGAGCAGCAGTCCGATGAGGCCTTGCTCGAACAGGAAAAACACGAACTGGTTGTGTGGATGGACGCACACCACCGAGCACCACGCCGGGTCGGTGAAGTGCTGGGGCGAGAGCACAGGGTAAGCGGCCGTGCCGTGGCCCAGCAGCGGTTTCTCCAGCGCTTCGGTGAGCGCAAATCGGGTCATCTCCACCCGTGCCCCAATGGATGTGACGGGCGCGGCGAGACTGCTGGTTTGCGCCTCCTGCCAGGCCACGAGCGTGCGCGTGCGCAGCTGGGTCGAGGTGGTGAACACCGCTGCAATCACAGCGACCACCGCCACGGCGGCCATGATCAGCCGCATCGGCCGCTGGGCTGTGGCGACGAGCACGAAGACCGTGAGCGAGAGCATCAGGGCCAGGTAGCCGGTGCGCCCCGCAGAGAGGAACAACACGCTGCACGCCGCCAAGCCCGCCACGCACACCGCCACCAGGCCCAGGGAGCGTTTGGGCGCGCCCAGCGCATGGTGCAACGCCATCAGCGTGAAGAACGACACCATGATGCCCTGCGCGATGTAGTCCTTGAACACGGTGTGGTCCTGGCCGAAGCCCTGGTTGTGGGTGCGCGTCCAGGGGAAGTCGAACCACACGTTGAGCCACGTGACGGTGAGCGTGAACAGCATGGCCAGTGCGAACGCCTGCCAGCAGCGTCGGCGCGTGGTGGCGTCTTGCAGCATGCCGATGAAGATGGGCACCATCAAAAACTTGCTGTACTTCTGCAGCGCGGCGCCGATCTGCGAGCCATCGGCGGGCGACCACAGGGTGGCCAGCACGATCCACGCGAACAAGGCCAGCGCCGGTGGCACCAGCGGGTTGGACAGCGCCTGGCGTGTGTCGCGCAGCGAGGTGCCCCAGATGCAGCCCAGCAACCAGAACACCAGCGTGAGCAGCAGGCCCACGTTGGCCAAGGCCACCGACACAGGAAAGGCGAAGAACACCAGGACGATCGAGGCCTTGGCGCCGAGTTGAACAACGGTGGACGGGTTCATGGGTTTGCAGGGTGGTGTCGGTACCCCGCCACCAGATGAGGCCAGTCGGCATCGGTCCAGTGGTAGGGGCTTACGCGGGTGGCTTCCTTGCGCAGCGAGCGCAGCAGCCGCTCCAGGTTGAGGGGTTTCCAGTCGTCGCCGGGACGCACGCCGCATTTGTCGAAGTCCACCACCCAGGCGCGGCCTGCCTCGTCGAGCAGCAGGTTGTGGGCATTGAGGTCCGAGTGAAAGACCTGCCGCTCATGCAGCTGGCGGATGGCCTGGCCCAGTGCATGCCACTCGGTGGGTGTGAGGGCTTGGCGCTGGAGTCGCTGGACCACGTTTTGACTGTCCGGGATCAGGCCGACCAGGATGTCTGCTTCGTAGAACAGGCCCCGAGGCCAGTGGCTGGCGGCCACGGGCTCGGGCACCGGCAGTTGCCAGGAGCGCATCAGGCGCAGCAGCGCGAACTCGCGCATGGCGCGGCTGTCGTGCGGTGCGGCGCGCCAGAAGCGGTCTTCGCTCAGGCGCGCCATCAGGCCGCCGCGCCGGTAGTGGCGCAGCACATGGCCACGACCTTCGTTCTGAACCAGCAGCGCCTGCCCGCGCCCACTGCCGGTGGCCAGGGCAGTGCCTTCGGTGTGGACGAATGGGTCAAAGGTGTGGCGGGTCACTTGTGCGAGCTGTGCGGGGTCGTGCCAGCAGGTGCGGTGGGCCACGGTCGATGCCAGTACGCGCGAGATGTCTTGTGGCCGGGCGGGTTCCCACAGCGGCTGCACCACGGCCAGCGTGCGTGCAGCAGCGCCCTGGTGCCGGGCGATGAGCGCCCTGGCGGCGTCTGCGCGGCGTTGCCACACCTCGGGCTGCATCAGCCAGCGCTGCACGGCGGCCGCGAGTTCGCGGGGGCTGTGTACGCATTCGCCCGCGCCGGTCTGAACGATTTCTTCAAACAACGAGGCAGCGTTGTGCGTGTGAGGACCAAAGAGCACCGGCTGACCGACCGACATGGGTTCGAGCGGGTTGTGGCCGCCCACCGGTGCGAGGGTGCCTCCCACAAAGCACACGGACGCGTGCTGGTACCAGTGCATGAGTTCGCCCATGGCGTCCACCAGCAGCACTTGCGTGCGCGGCTCCACCGTGTGCCCGCGGCTGCGGCGCACATGAACGAGACGGCTGTGCTGGAGCTGCGCGGCGACCTCGTCAAAGCGCTGGGGGTGGCGCGGCACCAGCACCAGCAGCCAGCTCGGGTTCACCGGAGCGAGCTCGGCCCACACCGCGAGCCAGGCGCTTTCGTCGCCTTCATGCGAACTGCCCACCACCACCAGGGTGCGCGCCTGAAGTTCGGGCGCCAGCGCCATGTGCCCAGTCGGCACGGCGACGTCGAACTTCAGGTTGCCCGTGTCGTGCATCTGCGAGGCGGGCACACCCAGCTGGCGAAAGTGGGTGGCACTGGGCGTGTCGGCGGCGGCCACCGTGAGCTGCGCCCACACCGGCCGCATCAGAACCGCCAAACGCTGGTAGGTGCGCGCCGAGCGCTCCGACAGACGCGCGTTGACGAGCGCCACGGGCACAGCCCTGGCGCGGCATTGGTGCAGCCACTCGGGCCACAGCTCGCGCTCCACGAGGATCAGCAACCGGGGTTGCAGCCTGTTCAGGAAACGGTGGACGGCGCCGGGCGTGTCCAGCGGCGCGTAGACGTGTCGGATCTGGTCGCCCCAGTGGGTGCGCAGCGCCTGTGCGCCGGTGGGCGTCTGGGTGCTCACCACCACGGCGTGGGCGGGCCAATGGGCCAGCAGCGCATGCAGCAGGGGCTGCATGGCCTGCACTTCGCCCACCGACGCGGCGTGGATCCAGATGCAGCCCAGCTGGTCGGGGTCGACCGGAATGAGGCCCAGGCGGTGCTGAAGGTTCTGCCGGTAGCCGGGCTCACGCCGGCCGCGCCACCACAACCAGCCCAACAGGGGCGCGGCCAGTGCCCGGCTGAGCAGGCGGTACGCCCGGTGGGGCAGGGAAACCGCGCTCAGCGCCAATGGTCGGCGACCCATTGCGCTGGCAGCACACGTCGGTACCACTTGCCGCTGACGCCGGCGATCACGTCGGGCGGGTTGGGCTTGCCGTGGAACACGATGATCTTGGCACCGGGCGGAATGGTGGGCGGCGAAAACCAGCCCATGAGGCCGCGGCGCATGCAGTGGCGCTTGAAGCTGCGGCACCAGGCGTCGGGCCAGTAGCTGACCTTGCCCTGCCGGTTGAGGAAACCGGTGATGTATTCCTGCTCGTTGCGCACGTCGGCGATCGACTCCGGATAGCCGTTCTTGAGGTGCTCCAGCGCGTCGGTGTGGGCACCGATGGTGTAGAGGTAGCACGAGGTGTTGCCCGTGCCGTCCTTCTTGTCCCACTCCTTGATGACGATGAATTCGCCGGGTTGGTCGAAGAACTCGTCCAGGCTGTCGACGATGACGATGTCCAGGTCGAGGAACAGCGTCTGGCCGGTGAGGTCGTAGAGCGGGGCGGTGAAGCTGGTGAGCTTGAGCCAGCCGTGGCCGAAACTCCAGGGCTTGCGCTGGTCGAATTCGTCGAACCCGACCGCGGGAATGGGTTTGACTTCAATGCCGGGGTGAATGCCTGCGCCGTCATCGGTCAGGCAGACAAAACGGAACGGGCGGTGCAGGTGCCGCGACACCATGCTGTGAAGTTTGTTGACGTAGTCGGGGCCGTACTTTTTGCCCCACTTGATGCACAACACGTTGACGGTTTGCACGTCTGCCCCTCCTGGGAGTGCTGGTTGGAAGAATGCGTCCGCCCTGGTGCCGACTTGCCGGTCGAGTGTAGCGGAGCTCACTTCACCAGCAGGGCATCGATGGGCAGCAGGTCTTCGGGCAGCAGGGCGCCGCTGGCCTGGCGCAGGCGCAGGCTGCTGAGCAGCACGTTGTAGCGCGCCTGGGCGAGGTCGCGCTTGGTCTGGAAGAGCTGGCTTTGCGCGTTGAGCACGTCGATGTTGATGCGCACACCCACCTGGTAGCCCAGCCGGTTGGCGTCGAGCGCGCTCTGGCTGGACGCTTCGGCCGCCTGCAGCGCGCGCACCTGGCCCTGGCCCGACACCACGCCGAGGTAGGCGCTGCGGGTGGAGAGGTCGACGCCACGGCGTGCCGCTTCGAGGTCGGAGCGGGCTTTCTCCTGCAACGCCAGCGTTTCCTTGATGCGGTTCTGCACGGCAAAGCCGGCGAACAGGGGCAGGTTGAACTGCACGCCCACGCTGGCGGTGTTGGTGCGCACGTTGCCGGCCGTGGGCAGTGTGGTCGATGGTCCGCGCGCCACCTGGTACTGGCCCACCAGGTCGAGCGTGGGCTTGTGCCCGGCTTCGGCCTTGCTGGTTTCGAGCTGCGCGATTTCAAGGTTGCGCGTAGCCTGCAGGATGGTGGGGTGCGTGCCCACGTTGCGGTCCACCCAGGCCTGCGGGTTAGCAGGCAGCAGCTCGGGCAGGGCGACAGGCGCGGCCAGGGGGCGGGGCGCCACCGAGGTGCGGCCCACCAGCTGGTCCAGCGCCAGTTGTTTGACGCGCAGGTCGTTCTCGGCCGCAATCTCGCGCGCCAGCACGAGGTCGAACTGGGCCTGCGCTTCGCGCGAGTCGGTGATGGTGGTGGTGCCCACCTCGAAGTTGCGCTTGGCCGCGGCAAGCTGTTCGGCCACGGCGGTTTTTTGCGCGCGCACGAAAGCCAGCGTGTCTTGCGCGGCGAGCACGTCGAAGTAGGCCTGCGAGGTGCGCACGATGAGGTCTTGCTCGGCCAGCGTCAGGCGGGCCTTGGCGATGTCCATGGTGAGCGTGGCCTGGTCGTTGGTCAGCCGGTTGACCGGGCGGTACAGCGGCTGGCTGGCCGAGAGCGTGGTGCTCTGGCTGTCGTTGGTGCCGCCAAACCCGCCGTTGTTGACCTCGCGGCGTGCCCAGCTGGCGGCCGCGGCCAGACCCGCTTGCGGCAGCAGGCCCGCGCGCGCTTGCGCGGCCTGGGCCAGGCTGGCGTCGTACTGGGAGCGGGCGGCGAGGTAGGTCGCGTCAAAGCCGCGCGCCGCCTCATACAGCTCGACCAGGCTTTGCGCCTGCACGCTGGTGGCCAGCGAACCCAGCGCCAACACGACCGCCAGCGGAAACCGAGGGCGGTTGGCAGACGACTTGCGAGCGGACGAAGCGGCTTTCATGCGGTGTTCCTTGGAGCGGGACGGAGGTATTTATTGAGGGGCTCGAGAGAGAGGCAACTGCCCCAGGGGCAGCAAGGGTCCGGCTCCGCCGGCCCGAGATGCCGTCCCCCCTCCAAGCGCCGAAGGCGCGCCAAAGAGGGGGGAAGCCGCAACGCGGCGCAGGGGGGTGTTCATCTCAGTACACCGGCACGCCGGGGTCGCGTTCCTGCGACCAGGCGTGGATGCCACCGTGGATATTCACGACTTGGGTGAAGCCTTGGCTCTCCAGGAACTGCACCACCTGGGCGCTGCGCGCGCCGTGGTGGCACAGGCAGGCAATGGGCTGGTGGCGGTCGAGTTCGAGCAGGCGCGCGGGCACGCTGCGCATCGGCATGGCGCGCAGTTCGAAGCCCTCGGGTTTGACCGAGGCGGTTTGCAGCTCCCAGGGTTCGCGCACGTCCAGCACCACCGGCAAGGCCTGCGGTGCAGCAGGGTCGGTGGCCTGTTGCAGCCAGTCCTGGAGTTGGGCGGGGGTGATCGAGTTCATGGTGGCGGTGCCTGGGCTCAGAAGCGGAAGCGCGAGGGGGCGGGGAAATGCTGCAGGCGTGGCGCCACGGTGTCCCAGGGCTGGGCGGTCTGGAAGGCCGCGTCGCCGGTGCGGGTGACGATGGTGGCGCGCATCATGGGCTCAAAGCCCACGATGGCCGCCAGCCGCCCGCCCGGTGCGAGAAGGCTCAGCAACGCCGACGGCACCTCGGCCACCGAGCCGCTGAGCACGATGGCGTCGAAGGGGCCGTCGGTGCCGCAGGCGGCAAAGCCGTTGGCGGCGGCGTCGGCATGGCGCACGTCGGCGTTGGTGATGCCGGCCTTTTGAAGGTTGTCGCGGGCCACGCGGGCCAGCGCTTCGTCGATCTCGATGGTGATCACGCGCTGCGCCAGGCTGGCGAGCAGGGCGGCCATGTGGCCGCTGCCGGCGCCCACTTCCAGCACCTTGTCGGTGGCCTTGAGTTGAAGGTCTTGCAGCAGGCGTGCCTCAACCTTGGGGGCCAGCATCGCCTGGCCTTCGACCATCGGCAGGCTCAGGGGCAGTTCCATGTCGGCAAAGGCCAGCGCCTTGTGCGCCGCCGGCACGAAGTCTTCGCGGTGCACGCGCTCCAGCAGGGCCAGCACGCGGGCGTCGAGCACTTCCCAGGGGCGGATCTGCTGCTCGATCATGTTGAAGCGGGCCTGGCTCAGGCCAGTGTGGGCGGGCGTTTGGGGGGCGGTGGCAGTGGTCATGGCGTCGACTCGGTGGAACGGTGATTCAAGGAGCGGGGAACCGCAAGATTTTAAGGAGTGGGGCCTGCGGGGGCAGCGGGTGTGGGCGCCAGACCCAGCCGGCGGCGGAACCAGCCGGCGAGGTCGTCCATGTAGCAATAGACCACCGGCACCACCACCAGCGTGAGCAGCGAAGACGTGATGACGCCACCAATGACGGCCTGGCCCATGGGCGCGCGCTGCTCGGAGCCCTCGGTCAGGGCGAACGCGAGCGGCACCATGCCGAACACCATGGCCAGCGTGGTCATGAGAATGGGGCGCAGCCGCACCTTGGCCGCCAGCAACAGGGCGCTCTCGCGGTCCAGAGGCGGGCCGCCAGCGCGGCCTTCGCGGGCGCGAATGGCGAAGTCCACCAGCAGAATCGCGTTTTTCGTCACCAGGCCCATCAGCAGCACGATGCCGATGACCGAGAACATGCTCATGCTCGAGCCAAACATGAGCAACGTGAGCACCACGCCAATGAGGGTGAGCGGCAGTGAAGTCATGAGCGCCAGCGGCTGCAGGAAGCTCTGGAACTGGCTGGCCAGGATCATGTAGATGAAGATGATCGCCAGCGCCAGCGCCGACAGCGCATACCCGAACGACTCCTGCATGTTCTTGGTGGAGCCGCCGAACTCGTAGCGGTAGCCGGGCGGGAAGGCGATGCTGTCGAGCACCTGCCGGATCTCGCCCGACACTTCACCCGGCGAGCGGCCGTACACGTTGGCGTTGATCGACACCTCGCGGTTGAGGTTGCGGCGGTTGATCTGGTTGGGGCCGGTGGCGTCCACCACGTCGGCCACCTGGCCCAGGCGCACCACGCGTGCTGTGCCATCGGCCTGCGTGCCCACCACAAAGGGCAGTTGCTCCAGATCGCTGGAGCGTTCGCGGCCACTGGGGGCCAGGCGCACGTTCACGTCGTAGCTCTGGCCGTCGGCTGCGCGCCAGTTGCCCACGGTGGTGCCGGCCACCAGCGTGCGCAGGCTGGCGCCCACCGAGGCCACGCTCACGCCGGCGTCGGAGGCCAGATCGCGTTTCATCTTCACGTCCACCGTGGGTTTGTTGGGCTTGACGCTGGCGTCCAGGTCCACCAGGCCGACGATCGGACGGATGCGCTCCATGACGGTTTGCGACAACCGCTCGAGCTCGGCGAGGTCGTCACCCTGCAGTGAGAACTCCACCTGCTTGTTGCCGCCCACGGCGTCGAGCAGGCCCACGTGCGTCACGGTGATGCCGGGCACGCTGCGAAGCCGCTCGCGCAGCCGCGCCGACATGTCCGAGGCGCTCAGCGTGCGCTCCTTGCGATCCACCAGGCGCACATAGATGCTGGCGTACATCGTGCCCTGGGCGTTGCCGGTGTTGAGCGTGGACAGGGTGTACTTCACCTCGGGGAAGCTGCGCAAGATGCCTTCGACCTCGCGCGTTTTCGCCTCGGTGGCTTCCAGCGACGAGCCCACCGGCGTGTGAAAGCTCAGCGAGGTTTCGGAGAAGTCGGCCACCGGCACGAATTCGGTGCCGAGCAGCGGCACCACAAACAGGCTGCCCACGAAGGTGGCCAGCGCCAGGCCGAGCGTGGCCAGCTTGTGCTTGAGCGACCAGCGCAGCGTGCCCTGGTAGGTGTCGCTCAGGTCGTCCTGCACACGGTCAAACCAGCCGGTCACGCGACCGATGGTGCGGTCGTACAGCGTTCGGGGTCCTGTGGACTTGCCGTGCTTCTCGATCTCGGGGTCGTGCCACACCGACGAAAGCATCGGGTCGAGCGTGAAACTCACGAACATCGAGATCAGCACGGCAGCCACCATGGTGATGCCGAACTCATGGAAGAACTTGCCGATGATGCCGCCCATGAACCCGATGGGCAGGAACACCGCCACGATGGACAAGGTGGTGGCCAGCACGGCCAGCCCAATCTCTTGCGTGCCGTCCATGGCGGCATTGAACGGTGTCTTGCCCATCTGCACGTGCCGAACGATGTTCTCTCGCACGACGATGGCGTCGTCGATCAGCAGACCCACCGAGAGCGTGAGCGCCATCAGCGTGATCATGTTGATGGTGAACCCGAAGAGGTTCATGAAGAAGAAGGTGCCGATCAGCGCAATGGGCAGCGTGAGGCCCGTGATGACGGTGGAGCGCCAGGAGTTCAGGAACAGGAAGACGATGAGCACGGTCAGCACCGCCCCTTCAATCAGCGTGCGCCGCACGTTCTCGACCGACACCCGGATCGGGCGCGAACCGTCGGCAATCTGCTCCAGCCGCATGCCTGGCGGCAGCTCGGCGCCCAGCGCGGCCACGGCGGCCTTCAGGCCATCGGTCACCGCGATGGTGTTTTCGTCCTGTGCCTTCTGCACCTGCAGCAGCAGCGTGCGCTGCCCGTTGTAGAGCGCCAGGCTTTCCACTTCCTGCGTGCCATCGCTCACACGGGCCACCTGGCCCAGGCGCACCGCCTGACCACCGCGCCGTGCCACGATGATGTTTTCGAAATCTTTCGGGTTCTGCAACCGCGAGAGCACCTGTACCACGCGCTCGGCTTCGCCCGTCTTGAGCGTGCCCACCGGCAGGTCCTGGTTCTCGTTGCGCACGGCGGTATTGATCTGCTCGGTGGTCACGCCCAGCGCTTCCATGGCCGAGGGGTCGAGGTCGATGTTCACGGCCCGGCGCGTGGCGCCCACCAGCGTCACCGAGCCCACGCCACGCACGTTCTCCAGCCGCTTCTTGAATACCTGCTCGGCCCATGTCGTGAGCTCCACCGCACTCGGTGTCTTGCCCTCCACCGCTTGCGGAATCACCGCCACCGACCAGATCGAGCGGCTGGCCGGGTCAAAGCGCAGCACGCGCGGCTCTTCCACTTCGTCGCGGAACACCGGCCGCAGGATGGCGATCTTCTCGCGCACGTCTTCGGCCGCCTTGCGGCCGTCCACCGTGAGCTGGAACTCAATGATGACGATGGCCTGGCCTTCGAAGCTGCGCGAGGTGAGCGTGTTGACCCCCGCGATGGCGTTGACCGCTTCCTCGACCTTCTTCGTGACCTCGGACTCGACGATCTCGGGCGACGCACCCGGGTAAGCCACCTGGACCACCACCACGGGGAAGTCGATGTTGGGGAACTGGTCCACCTGCAGGCGCTGGAACGAGAACAGCCCCAGCACCACGAAGGCGACCATCACCATGGTGGCGAAGACCGGGTTGCGCAGCGAGACCTGGGTGAACCACATGGTGTTGTTGCCGCCGGGGGGTCAGTTCGATGCCTGGCGCACGGCTGTGCCGTCGCGGATCGCGCCGGCCTGCGCGCTCAGCACAGGCGTGCCCGCGGGCAGGCCCTTGACTTCGCGCATGGGCTCGTTGCCTTGCAGGCCGGTGGCGCCGCCTTCGAGCGTGACGTGAGCCACCTTGCCGTCGCGCAGCACCTGCACGTAGGGCTGCGGCTTGTCGTTGCGCACCGAAGACGCAGGCACCGCCACCGCATTGACCTGCCCGGTGACGATCTGCCCCTGCGCAAACAGGCCCTGGCGCATGCCCTCGGTGGCCGGCACGCGCAGGTACACCAGCACGCTGCGGCTGCCCGGCTGCACGCTGGGGTTGATGCGCGAGACCGTGGCCTGCACCGGTTCGCCCAGGCCTTCCACGCGCAGGCGCGCTGTCTGTCCCACTTTCACGGTGACCGCGTCGCCTGGCGCAATCGCCGCCTCCATTTCAAAGCTGGAGAGATCGACCACGTCGTACACGCGCGTGTCCACGCCCACGCGCTCGCCGTTCTGCACCAGCCGTGCCGCAATCTGGCCACTCAGGGGCGAGCGCAGGGTGGTGTCGGCCAGCGCCTTGCGGGCGATGTCCAGGGCAGCCAGTGCGGCCTGGTGGGTGGCTTCTGCGCCCGCGAGGTTGGCGGTGGACGTTTCGAGCGCCGTCGCCGAGATGAAACCCTGGCGCACCAGCGCCTGGTTGTTGTCCAGCGTGCGCCGCGCAATGGCCACTTGCGAGGCCGCCGATTCGGCCTGGCGCGCGGCCTGGCGCACGCGCGCGTCGGCCTCGGTGCTGTCGATGCGGGCGACCACTTCGCCCGCCTTCACCGTGTCGCCTTCGCGCTTGGTCAGGCCCTGAATCTCGCCGGCCGTGCGCGCCTTGATGGCCGCGGTCTGCAGCGCCTCGACCGAACCCGAAATGCCCACGGTCTGCGTGAGGTCGATGGCCTGTGCCGTGACCACGTCACGGGCCGACAGCGCGTAGACCGGTGTGGTCTTGAGTGCCTCGGCCGCTGTGCGTGCGGTTTCGGCCCGCGTCTTGCGCTTGTCCAGCGCACGCAACAGGCCCAGGCCGAGTGCGATCACCAGCAAAACCAGCAGCAGCCATTTGATCCAGGTGGAGCGCGAGCGTGGGGCGTTCATGGCGGTTCAGGTGGTGGAGCCGGGCACGAGCATGCCGCGCAGCAGCAGGTCGACCTGGTTGTCGATGAAGCCAATGGGGTCGATCACTTCGGTGGCGGGGCAGCAGGGCGCCATCGAGTGTTTCCACATCAGCAAAAAGATCATGGGTGCGATCAGGCTGTAGACCGCGTAGTCCAGCGACAGCGGCCGGAATTCACCCCGGTCCATGCCGCGCTGCAAGACGCGGCGGATGAGATCGTGGCCGGGCTCAATCACTTCCTTCTGGTAGAAGGCCGCGATCTCGGGGAACATGCCGGCCTCGCTCATCACCAGTTTGGTGATGCCGGAGGCTGGCGTCATGCCCACGCGCTCCCACCAGGTGTGCAGGCAGTAGCGCACCAGTTCGGCGCTGTTGCCGCTGAACTGGGCAAGCTCTTCGTTCCACTCGGGGAAGCGGCCAGCGATGTTTTCGCGCACCACGGCCTTGAACAGATCTTCCTTGCTCGGGAAGTACAAAAACAGCGTGCCTTTGGAGACGCCAGCGCGGGCGGCCACTTCTTCCACCCGCGTGGCGGCAAAGCCCTTTTCGACAAACAGCTGCAAGCCGGCGTCGAGCAGCTCACCAGGGCGCGCTTCCTTGCGCCGCGCGCGGCGCTGGCGCGGCTCGGCGTCGGATTCGGCAGGGGCCTGGGGGCGGGAGGCGGGCATGGGGAACGGTTAATGACCGGTGGGTTATTAATGTAACCCAGCCATGGTGCTTGACCGCGCTGGCGGGGCCATACCCCGCATGGCGCCAGGTGCGGTCAGCGCTGCAGCACCAGGACGAAAACCAGCACCATCAGGACGATGGCCACGATCACGGTGGCTGCCGACGCTGGAAACCGCCTGGGATGGGCTTTTTGCAGGAAGTCCTCGTAGCTGGCGTTCGGTTGGTGCGTGGAGCGCTGCCACCGCCGGTACTCGGCCAGCAGGGGCGGCTGATGGCCCTGTGGTCGGCGCCCTTTGGGCGGTGAGGCTCCTCTGGTGGCCATGGCGATGACGACACTGGCCGCGGCAGACAGGAAAGCGATCGCCAGGGCGCCGGCGCCCAGACCAGCAACGCCCGCAAGCAGACCGGCCATGCCCTGTCCCGGTTTGACGAAAGTGAAGCAGCCCCAGGCCACCGCGCCCAAAAGAACCGCCAGTGCCGCGTGGATCGCAGCGTGCCGCGGTTGCACCGTGGCCCGCGAAGTCCACACCATCAGCGCGGGGCCAACGATGAGCAACGCAACGACAACGGCGGTTTGCTGGTCCATGGCTGGCGCGCTAGGGATGCGTGCGATGCGGCCCCGATCGGCCGCGCCAATGCCGCTGGGCCGCTTGCACGCTTTCGCCCATCAGTTGAACGCCGCAATCCCCGTGATCGCCCGGCCCAGGATCAGCGCGTGCACATCGTGCGTGCCCTCGTAGGTGTTGACCACCTCCAGGTTGACCAGGTGGCGCGCCACGCCGAACTCGTCGCTGATGCCGTTGCCGCCCATCATGTCGCGCGCCAGGCGGGCCACGTCCAGTGCCTTGCCGCAGCTGTTGCGCTTGAGGATGGAGGTGATCTCCACCGCAGCCGTGCCTTCGTCTTTCATGCGGCCCAGGCGCAGGCAGCCCTGCAGGCCCAGGCTGATCTCGGTCAACATGTCAGCGAGCTTTTTCTGGATCAGCTGGTTGGCCGCGAGCGGGCGGCCAAACTGCTGGCGGTCCATGACGTACTGGCGGGCGCGGAAGTAGCAGTCTTCGGCCGCGCCCAGCGCGCCCCAGGCGATGCCGTAGCGCGCGCTGTTCAGGCAGGTGAACGGGCCCTTGAGGCCGCGCACGTCGGGGAAGGCGTTTTCTTCAGGGCAAAACACGCCGTCCATGACGATCTCACCGGTGATGGACGCTCGCAGCCCCACCTTGCTGTGGATGGCCGGGGCGCTCAGGCCCTTCATGCCCTTTTCCAGGATGAAGCCGCGGATCGCGCCTTCGTCGTCCTTGGCCCAGACGACGAACACGTCGGCGATCGGGCTGTTGGTGATCCACATCTTTGCGCCCGACAGGCTGTAGCCGCCGGCCACCTTCTTGGCGCGCGTGACCATGCTGCCGGGGTCGGAGCCGTGGTTGGGCTCGGTCAGGCCGAAGCAGCCGATCCATTCGCCGGTGGCGAGCTTGGGCAGGTACTTCTGCTTTTGCGCTTCGCTGCCGAATTCATTGATGGGCACCATCACCAGCGAGCTCTGCACGCTCATCATCGAGCGGTAGCCGGAGTCCACGCGCTCCACTTCGCGCGCCACGAGGCCGTAGCACACGTAGTTCAGGCCGCTGCCGCCGTAGGCTTCGGGGATGGTGGGGCCGAGCAGGCCGAGTTCGCCCATCTCACGGAAGATGCCCACGTCCGTTGTCTCGTGGCGGAAGGCCTCGGTCACGCGCGGCAGCAGTTTTTCCTGGCAGTAGCTGTGTGCGGCGTCGCGCACCTGGCGCTCGTCGTCGGTGAGCTGGGCGTCGAGGTGGAACGGGTCTTCCCAGCTGAAGCGGGCTTTGGCGGTGCTCATGGTCTTGTCTCCGGGGTTCGGTGTGGCGATGGGCGATTGTCGGTGGCGCATGAATACCTGTCTAATATCGTTGGTGTATTCATCGATATAAATATCAGATTCATGGAATTCCGCCACCTGCGCTACTTCCTCGTGCTGGCCGAAGAACTTCACTTTGGCCGGGCGGCCCAGCGCCTGGCCATCACGCAGCCGCCGCTCTCGCTCAACATCCAGCAGCTCGAAGCGTCGGTGGGCGCGCAGCTGTTCACGCGCAACAGCCGCGGCGTGCAGCTCACGGCGGCGGGGCAGGCTTTTGTGCCGGCGGCGCGCGCGCTGCTCGACCAGGCCGGCCATGCCGCGCGCGAAGCGCGTGAGGTGGCGCAGGGCCTGGTGGGCAGCTTGCAGATCGGCTTTGCAGGCACCGTGCTGTACCGGGGCCTGCCGCAGATACTCAAGGGCTTTGCGGCGCAGCACCCGCGCCTGCGACTGGTGTTGCGCGAGATGAGTTCGAGCGACCAGCTGATCGACCTCATGCACGAGCGGCTGGACCTGGGTTTCGTGCACACCACGCGCGTGCCTGCTGGTTTTTCCCAGATTCTGGTGTCCAGCCAGCCCTTTGTGGCCTGCCTGCCCGCCGGCCACGCGCTGGCGCGGCGCCAGCGGCTGGCGGTGGCCAGGCTGCAGGGTGAGCCGTTTGCCATGGTGTCGCGAGCGGTGTCGCCCGACTACCACGAGCGCATCCTCGGGCTGTGTGCCGATGCGGGCTTTTCGCCGGAGATTCGCTACGAGCTGCGCCACTGGCTCAGCGTGGTGTCGATGGTCGCGCAGGGGCTGGGCGTGGCGCTCGTGCCGGCGGCGCTGCAGCAGGCCGGCTTGCCGGGGGCGGTGTTTGTGCCCCTGCAGGTGCAGACGCCGCCTTACGAGACCCACTGCCTCTGGAAGACCGACAGAGACCAGGCCGCGCTGGGGGCATTTCTGGAAGCCGTGCGGGCCTTTGCGCAGCCGTTAGAGTAGGGTGCGATGCCCCCCGCCGCGCTGCGCGCGACCCCCTGAAGGGGGCGACGCTGGCCGTCCGGCAAAGCCGGCCCGGCGGCGTCCCTGGCAGGAAGAGTTTCGTGCAGGCGAAGATTTTCAGGAGAACACGATGAGCGACAAACAAGTGCTGGTGCTGGGCGGCGGGTGCTTCTGGTGCACCGAATCCGTCTACAAGGAAGTGCAGGGCGTGACCGACGTGGAGTCGGGCTACAGCAACGGCCAGGTGAAGCAACCCACCTACGAGCAGGTGTGCAGCGGTACCACCGGGCACAACGAGGTGGTGCGGCTGGAATACGACCCGGCGTTGATCAGCACGCGCGAGATCTTGGAGATCTTCTTCGTGGTGCACGACGCGACCACGCTGAACCGCCAGGGCAACGACGTGGGCACGCAGTACCGCAGCGGCATCTACTTCACCACGCCCGAGCAGCAGCAGGTGGCGCAGTCGCTGATCGACGAACTCATGAAAGACAACGCCTTTGGAAAACCCGTGGTCACCGAGTTGAAGGCGCTGGACAACTACTGGCCTGCGGAGGCCTATCACCAGGACTTCTTCGAGCGCAACCCGCACCAGGGCTACTGCATGGCGGTGGCCGCGCCCAAGGTCGCGAAGTTCCGCAAGACCTTCGCGCGCTTGGCGAAGTAACGCGCGAATGAAAAAACGGGCGGGCACCCGAAGAGGGTGTCCGCCCGTTGGCTTTGAAGCGCCGATTACTTCGGCAGCATCACCTTGTCGATGACGTGGATCACGCCATTGGACTGGTACACGTCGGCGATGGAGACCGTGGCCACACCACCCTTTTCATCGGTCACGGTGACCTTGCCGCCAGCCGCCTTGGCCACCAGCGTGCCGCCCGCTGCCGTCTTCATCGATGCCATGCCCTTGCCATCGGCAATCAGCTTGGTGATGGCGGCTGCGTCCAGCTTGCCCGGGACCACGTGGTAGGTCAGGATGCCGGTGAGCATGCCCTTGTTCTCAGGCTTGAGCAGCGTGTCCACCGTGCCAGCGGGCAGCGCGGCAAACGCGGCGTTTGTGGGTGCGAACACCGTGAACGGGCCCGGGCCCTTGAGCGTGTCCACCAGGCCTGCGGCCTTGACGGCGGCGACCAGCGTGGTGTGGTCCTTGGAGTTGACGGCGTTGTCGATGATGTCCTTGCTGGCGAGCATCGGCGCGCCGCCCACCATGACTTGCGCGAAGGCGCCGATGGATGCGGTACCAATGGCCAGGGCCAGAACGGTCTTGCTGAGGGTCTGCTTGAACATGAAGTCTCCTTGAGGGTTGAAGCCGGAACGTGGCTGCAAGGAGATACGCGGCGCGACCCCGCATTGGATTCACCGCGAAGGCAATACCCCGCGAAACTGTCAGGGCATCCGCCTGCGCCGCCGGGCTTGCCACAGCGGCCAGCAAACGATCACCGCCAGACCCAGCAGCACCAGCGCGGCCGCCCCCAGCTTCCACTGCGGCAGCGATTCGCCCAATGAAAGGGCCGATGCGCCCATGCCGAACACCGGGATCAGCAGCGCCAATGGGGTGACGGTGGCGGCCGGGTGGCGCGCCAGCAGCCAGTTCCACACGCCATAGCCAAACAGTGTGTTGCCCACCGCCTGCCACAGCACACTTGCCCACACCAGGGCGCTGGCGTTTTGCAAGCCGCTGGCCATGGCTTGAGGGCCCTCGATCAGCCAGGACAGCGCCAGCAGCGGCGGCACCGCAAACACGCTGCTCCACACCATGAAGTGCAGCATGTTGACCGGCCCGAGCGACTTCACCACCAGGTTGGCAAGCGACCAGAAAAAGGCCGCACTCAACACCAGCGCCATGCCCAGCAGCGTGACCGTGGCATCCAGGTGCGTGGCGATCACGCCCAGGCCAGCCAGCGCCAGCAGCAGGCCCGCCACCTGGAAGCCCCGCACGCGCTCGCCCATGAGCCACAGCGACAAACCGATGGTGAAGAACACCTGCAACTGCACCACCAGCGACGCCAGGCCCGGCGAGATGCTGCTGCGCATGGCCAGGAACAGCAGGCCGAATTGCCCCACGCCCAGCAACACACCGAAAGCGGCCACCTTGTGCCAGGGTGCGGTGGGACGGGGCACAAACAGCAGCCACGGCAGCGCAGAAAACGCGAAGCGCAGCGCGGCAAACAGAAAGGGCGGCAGGCCATCCAGGCCCCAGCGGATCACCACGAAGTTGGTGCCCCAGACGAACACCACCGACAAGGCCAGCAACAGGTGGGTCAGGGGCACGGGGTGTTCCGGGTGGCGAGGGGCCCGCAGTATAGCCACGGCCCCGTGAAACGCAGGCCCTGCCGCTGTTACTGACCGCGCACGGCCCGGGTGAGTGCGAGCGTGTTGAAACGCATCATGTCGATGTACGTGGCGGCGGGGCCACCGGGGGCAGAAAGGGAGTCGGAGTACAGCGAGCCTGCCGGCTTCACGCCGGTTTCTCGTCCGATCTGCTCGATCAGCCGGGGGTCGGAAATGTTTTCCACAAACAGCGCCTGGATCTGGTCTTTGCGGATCTGCCGCACCAGGCGGGCCACGCCCTGGGCCGAGGCCTCGCTCTCGGTGCTCACGCCTTGCGGGGCCAGGAAGCGCACGGCGTGGTCGCGTGCGTAGTAGCCAAACGCGTCGTGTGAGGTGATCACTTTGCGCTGCGCCGCGGGGATCGGCGCCCACGCTGCGCGGATCTCGGCATCCAGCGCGTTGAGCTGTGCGGTGTAGCTGGCGGCGTTGCGGTCGTAAAGGTCGCAGCCCGAAGGGTCTGCGCGGCACAGGCCCAGCGCGATGTTCTTCACAAACACCTTCGCGTTGCCCACGCTTTGCCAGGCGTGGGGGTCGGTTTCGCCGTGGTCGTGTGCGCCGTGCGGGTGGCCTTTCTTGTGGTCATGGTCATCCGCTTCCGGTCCCTTGAGCGGCTGGATGCCTTTGCTCACCACGACCTGCTGGCCTTTGTAGCCCGCGGTCTTGAGCAGGCGGGTCATCCAGCCCTCAAAGCCCAGGCCATTGGAGAACACGACTTGCGCCTGGCCCACCAGGCGCGCCTGCGCCGGTGAAGGCTGGAAAACGTGTGCGTCGCTCCCCGGACCGACCAGCACGTCGACCTTCACGCGCTCGCCGCCGACCTGGCGGACGAGGTCGCCCAGGATGCTGAAGCTGGCGACCGCCTGCACCGCGGTCTGTGCGTGCAGCGGCGACATGAGGCCACCCAGGCCCAGGGCGAGTGACCACGAGAGCGCCGCGCGGCGGCTCAGCGGGAAGTGAATGCGTGCGATGTGCATAGAAGTGTTCCTTGGTGTCAGGCTTGTAGGTGGGAGAAACGGGAGCGCTGCTGGCGCAGCAGGCCGTGCGGCGCCAGCAGCATCGAGACGAGGTACAGCGCGCCCAGGCAGAGCACGATCACGGGGCTGGTGGGCCAGTCGGCGTGGTACGACACCAGCAGGCCGCTCGCGCTGGCCAGTGCCAGCAGCGGCCCGATGCGGCGCACCCAGAAGCGCGCCGTGGCGGCGGGCAACACCATCACGCCCACGGCCATCAAGGTACCCAGCGCGTGAAAGCCGGCCACGAGGTTGATGACGAGCAAGGCCATGAAGCCGTAGTGGGCGGCAGCGCTCCAGCGGCTCTGGCCGCGCAGAAAACCCGGGTCGAGGCATTCGAGCACGAGCGGGCGGTACAGCACGGCGAGGGCGGTCAGCGTGGTGAACGTGATGCCGCTCAGCAGCACCAGTGCGTCGTCGTCCAGCGCCAGCACGGTGCCAAAGAGCACGTGCAGCAGGTCCACGCTGTTGCCCCGTGTCGAGACGATCAACACCCCGAGCGCGAGTGAGAGCAGGTAGAAGGCCGCGAGGCTGGTGTCTTCGCGCAGCACCGTGTGGCGGGCGACCCAGCCGGAGCCCACGGCCACGGCCAGTCCGGCGGCAATGCCGCCCATCGTCATGGCGCTCAGGGAAAGGCCCGCCGCGAGGTAACCGATGGCCGCGCCGGGCAGGATCGCGTGGGCCATGGCATCGCCCATGAGGCTCATGCGCCGCAACATCAGAAACACGCCCACCGGCGCCGCGCTCAGCGACAGCGCCACGCCGCCCAGCAGGGCGCGCTGCATGAAGCCGAACTCCAGAAAGGGGGTGAGCCACAGGTCGGCCCAGGGCAAGCTCATGCGGTGGCTCCGTGCGCGTGCCGCGTGGGGGCCGCGTGACAGACCTCCGCACCGTCGTCAAAGGGCTCCTGCATGTGCAGGGCGCGCTGCCAGTTCGCCGGGGTGAGCACGTCGGCGGTGGCGCCCCAGGCGATCGGCTCGCGGGCCAGCAGCAGCGTCTGCGGAAAGTGCGCGCGCACCTGGGCGAGGTCGTGCAGCACGGCCACCACGGTTTTGCCCCGGGCCACCCAGCGGTGCAGCAAGGCCAGCAGCTCGTCGGTGGTGCGCTGGTCGATGGCGGCGAAAGGCTCGTCGAGCAGCACCACGGGAGCGTCCTGCAGGATCAACCGGGCGAACAGCGCGCGTTGCCACTGGCCGCCCGACAGCGAGTCGATGCCGCGGCGCTCAAAACCGAGCAGCCCGACCTCGGTCAGCGCGGCCTCGCAGGCCTGCCGGTGCCCGGCGGTGTAGCGGCCCAGTGCGCGTACCTCGTGCCACAGGCCGAGCATCACGAAGTCGCGCACCGAGATCGGAAAGCTGCGGTCAATGCCCGCCTGCTGCGCGAGCCAGGCCACGCGATGAGGATCAAGCCCTTCGATCCAGCCGCCAATGGGGTCGAGCCGGCCCGCCAGGGCTTTGATCAGGGTGGACTTGCCCGCGCCATTGGGGCCGACCACCGCCACGAGCGAACCCGACGCAATGACCAGCGACAGGTGGTGCACGGCGGGGTGCCGCTCGTAACCCAGCGTCAAGTCGCGCAGGACGATGGGGCGGCCCGGCGCCTGGGAAACATCAGGTGAAAACACTTTGGGACTAAGATATTGCAACTCAATTGCGATAGCGCCATATTAACGCAACCAAGTTGCAATACTGCGGAGACGTCCCATGGTCACCCGTGCCCCCCGAGAACCTGCCGCCGTGCCGGCGCACATCCAGACCCGTCTGGAGGCCGCCGGCTTGCGCCGCACACTGGCCACGCGCGCCGTGCTGGGCCTCTTCCTGGCGCAGCCGCCCGGTGGTCTCACGCATGCCCAGGCGCTGCAGGCGCTGACGGCGCGCGGGCTGGACATCAACCGCGTCACGCTCTACCGGCTGCTCGATCGCCTGGCCGCCTGTGGCGTGCTGCAGCGCCATACCGACGATCAGGCGCGCACCTGGCGTTTCAACCTGGCACCCGAGGAGGGCGGTGCGGAAGACGGCGCGCTGCCGCGCTTCGAGTGCGATGCCTGCCACCGGCAGTTCCGCCTGACCGACGCGAGCGAACCCACACGGGCCATGGCGCAAGACCTGTTCAGTTCGCTCGCGCGCCTGGGCCACCAGGGTGCGCGGGTGGACGTGTCGGTGCATGGCACCTGCGCGGGCTGTGTCGAGGCGGCTTCGTGATCGATTCGCGCAAGCTGCGGTACGCCTACCCGGGCAGCGATCCGTTCTCGCTCCCCGATGTGGTTGTGGCGCAAGGCGGCACGCTGCTGCTGCGCGGGCCCTCGGGCAGCGGCAAGTCGACCTGGCTGGCGCTGGCCGCCGGCTTGCTCACGCCTTCGGCCGGTGAGATCGTGGTGGCGGGGCAGTCGGTGGGCGCCCTGGGCGGCGCCGCACGCGATGCCTGGCGCGCGCGGCACATCGGTTTTTTGCCGCAGCGGCTGCACCTGAGCGAAGCGTTGACCGTGGCCGAGAACCTGGCGCTGGCCTATTACGCCGCCGGCCTGCCGGTGGACCAGGCCGCTCTGACGCGCACGCTGGAGGCCCTGGGTCTCGCTGATCTGGCCCGGCGCCGCCCGTCGCAGCTGTCGGGCGGGCAGGCCCAGCGCGCGGCGCTGGCGCGTGCCGTGCTGCTGCGCCCGAAGGTGATCCTGGCGGACGAGCCCACCGCCAGCCTCGATGACGAAACCTGCGCACATGCGCTGGCGCTGTTGCGCCAGACGGCCGACACGCTCGGCGCCACGCTGGTGATTGCCACGCACGACGCACGCGTGCGCCACGCGTTGCCGCAAGCACAGGCGCTGGTGTTTGGCGCTTTGTCGCTGAGGTCTGCGGCATGAACGTGTTCTCGCTGTCGTGGCGCTACCTCTGGTCGCGCCCCCTGACCACTGCGCTCAACCTGCTGTTGCTGGCGCTGGGCCTGGCGTCGATGGCGTTTTTGCTGATCGCGCGCGACCAGGTGGATCGCGCCTTCGAGCGAGACCTGGCTGGCATCGACGCGGTGGTGGGCGCCAAGGGCAGCCCGATGCAGCTGATCCTGGCCGGTGTGTTTCACCTGGACGTGCCGCCAGGCAACATTCCCCTGGCCGAGGTGCGCGAGCTTGAAAAGAACCCGCAGGTCGCGCAGCTGATCCCCTTGAGCCTGGGCGACAACCTGGGCGGGTTTCGCATCGTCGGCACCACGCACGCCTACCCGGCGCATTACGGCGCGAAGCTGGCGCAAGGGGCGCTGTGGCAGGCGCCCCTGCAGGCCGTGCTGGGCGCGCAGGTGGCGCAGCGCACGGGGCTGCAGATTGGCCAGGCTTTCGAGGGTGCGCATGGACTGGGCGCGGGTGGGGCGGTTCATGGCGACACGCTCTATAACGTCACCGGCGTGCTGGCGCCTTGCGGCTGCGTGCTGGACCGCCTGGTGCTGACCGCCACCGAGTCCGTCTGGCGCGTGCACGACGACATGCACGCCGGTGCCAACATGAGCCAGGAAGAGCGCGCAGAACTCGACGAAGCGCTGGCCGAAGACCGCGAGGTCACGCTGGCCCTCATCCGCTACAGCTCGCCTTTGGCCGCTGTGAGTTTTCCCCGTTTCGTGAACCAGAGCACCTCAATGCAGGCGGCCGCGCCTGCGGTGGAGATCACCCGGCTGTTGAACCTGGTCGGTGTGGGCACGCAGGTGTTGCGCGCGCTGGCCGCCGTGCTGGTGGTGGTGGCCGGGCTGTCGGTATTCATCGCACTGTGGAGCGCCGTGCGCGAGCGCCGTCCGGATCTCGCCATGTTGCGCATGCTCGGCGCGCCGCCCGCGCGCGTGGCGGCCCTGTTGCTCTGCGAGGCGCTCTGGCTGGCCGCGCTGGCCTGCGTGTTCGGCCTGCTGGCGGCGCACGCGCTCACGGCGGTGGCCGGTGAAGTTTTGATGGCCCGCCACTCGCTGGCCATTTCCGGCTGGCAATGGGTGCCCGGGGAAACCTGGGTGCCCGTGCTGGCCTTCGGGGTGGCGGTGGTGGCGGCGCTCCTGCCGGCCATCAACGCTTACCGCATCGACGTCACTCAACTTCTCAACTCAAGGTAAACACCATGAAAAATGCACTCGCCCTTCTTGTGACCGCTGCGTTGCTGTCCACCGCTGCGCTCGCCCAGCATTCCGACAAGGAAATCAAGGAAGACGCCGCCCGCCACCGCGCCATGGCCGCCGCACACGAAGGCGCTGCCAAGTGCCTGGAAGCGGGCAAGGGCGAGAAAGTCTGCATGCAGGAACTCTCGGTGGCCTGCAAGGGTCTGGCACTGGGAAAATACTGCGGCATGCGCCACGCACATTGATCCACACACCATGACCACGCCCCTGCTCTTCACCTCCATGGCCCGCCGCGGCGCTTTGACCGCCCGCGTGGCTCTCGTGGCCCTGGGGGCTGCATGGGCGAGCAGCACCGTGTGGTCTCAAACCACCCTGAGTTCGCCCGTGCCTGCGGGCTCCTCGGCGCCGCCCCATTCGGCTTTGCCCAGCGGTCAGGGTGCCGGGGTTCACAGCCCCCTGAGTCCTTTTGCGCCCCTGCCCAAGCGCGACGACGTGGTGGCCTGGTCACTGCTCACCGACATCACCACCAAGGTGGAGAAAAAGCGGATCGTGCCGGTGTACCCGGCGCCGGTGGCCGGGTTGAACCAGAAAAAAGTGCGTTTGCAGGGTTTCATGATGCCGCTGGAGCCCGGTGAGAGCCAGCGCCATTTCCTGCTCGCGTCGGTGCCCATGACCTGCAGCTTCTGCACCCCGGGCGGGCCTGAGAGCATGGTCGAAGTGCGCACCGCCAAGCCGGTGAAGTACAAGCTGGAAGCAGTCGTGGTCGAGGGCACGTTCCACGTGTTGCAAAACGATCCCTACGGCCTGTATTACCGGATGACCAGCGCGGTGGGCGTCGAATAGGTCTTGCGGCGGCGGCTACCATCGCCGGGTGAACATCGCTGCCAACCCCGTCGTCGCCTCCCTCACCCCTGTCTTCATCCTCATCGGCCTGGGCTACCTTGCCGGGCGGCTGGAGTGGATCCGAGATGCCGCGATCAAGGACCTCTCCAACCTGGTCTTCCTCCTGCTGATCCCGGCCCTGCTGTTTCGCACGATGAGTTCGGTGCATTTCGAGACACTGGATCTGCGCCCGCTCGGTGCCTACTTCCTGGCGGCGCTGTCCTTGCTGGCGGCCTCCATTGCCTGGCGTGGGTTCAATTGCGGCAGCGTGGTGATGGCGCTGGCGGGGACCTTCTCCAACATGGTCATGATCGGCATCACGCTGGTGGAACTCGCCTACGGCAAGGAAGGGCAGGTGACCCTGCTCACGCTCGTGTCGGTGCATGCGCTGATCCTGCTCACGCTGGGCTCCATCGTGCTCGAGCTCGCGGTGGCCCGCGAGGCGCGCGCCGGCGGCCAGCGTGTGCCACACGTGCTGTCCACGGCGTGGTCGGCGTTCAAGGGTGCGCTCATCCACCCGATCCCGCTGCCCATTCTCTGTGGTCTGCTGTTCGCACAAACCGGGTTGACGCTGCCCACCGTGGTCGACAAGCCCTTGCAGCTGCTGGGCAGTGCGTTCGGCCCGATTGCGCTTGTGCTGGTGGGTGTGACGCTGGCGCGCACCCCCATGGCCGGCCACCTGCGGCAGGCGCTGTGGATCAGCATTTCCAAGAACCTGGTGCTGCCGCTGCTGGTGGGTCTGTCCGCTTGGGCGATGGGCATCACCGGCCTGCCGCTGACCGTGATGGTGGTCGCGGCGGCGCTCCCCGTGGGCGCCAACGTGTTTCTGTTTGCCCAGCGCTACGAAGTGGCCCAGGAAGTGACCACCGCGAGCATGGGCCTGTCCACCGTACTGGCCCTGGTGACGCTGAGCGCGACGATGACGCTCATGTCCTGGATCAACTGAGCCTGGGGCTCACTGGCTGATCTTGCGGGCTTCTTCGACCTGGTACTCGAAATAGCGCTGGAAACCGAAGGCAAGGCTGCCCATCAGTGCGATGGTGCCCACGAGCAAGGCCACCACGAGCGCCCCGATGGTCAGCCAGTTGGTGCCCCCCGAGGCGGCTTGCGCCGCTAGGCCCGGATTGAACTGGCGGTTCCACTTCTCACGGTCGGTCAGCGCGTAGACGATCGCCATGAGGCAGCTCGCGGCAATGGTGGCGCCCAGCAACGGAATCAGCACCCAGGACAGCTTGTCATCCTGCCCGTAGAGCAGCACACGGTCCACACCCCACAAACCCAACGCCGCCGGGATGGGGTGCAGCCAGCCCACCCAGTCGCCCAGGCCGCGCAGGTAAAAGCGGTGCAGCCCAAGCGCACCACCCAGTAGCGCCAGACAGACCGCCAGCGTCTTGTTTTTGCGCACCATGTCAGGCGCCCCCTTGTGGCGGCGTGCTGTCGCCCGCGCCCAAGGTCTTCTGCATCAGAACGATGTCCAGCCAGCGATCAAACTTCCAGCCGCACGACTGCACCACGCCCACGGGCTCGAAGCCCAGCGCCTTGTGCACGCCAATCGAGCCAGCGTTGGCAGAGTCGCCAATCACGGCCATGACCTTGCGCGTGCCGGTGCGTTCCAGCACCGCCAGCAGTTCGGCCAGCAGCGCGCGGCCCAAGCCCTTGCGGTGTGCAGAGGGGTCCATGTAGATCGAGTCTTCGACGGAGAAACGGTATGCCGGGCGTGGCTTGAACCAGTTGCCGTACGCAAAGCCCAGCACCTGTCCGTTGTCTTCGGCCACCAGCCACGGCAAGCCTTTGGCCAGCACATCGGCGCGGCGGCTGGTCATGTCGGCCAAGCTGGGCGGGGTGGTTTCAAAGGTACCGGTGCCGTGGAGCACGTGGTGGCCGTAAATGCGGGTGATGGCGTCGAGGTCTTCGTCGCGGCTGGGGCGGATCAGGGGCATGGGAGGCTCGGGGCAGGAAGGAAATGGCAAACCCGGCTGACGGGCTATAATCGCGGGTTTCGTGGCGTTTCGCTGGCCGGGTGGTCAGTCGTGTGTCTCAAGCGCTGCAAATAAGCGGGTCGCAAGATCCAGTGAAGTACCGATGTTGGTACCTCTCCACCCGAAGGATAAATCATGGTCGTCATTCGACTCTCCCGCGGCGGCGCAAAAGCCCGTCCTTTCTACAACATCGTGGTTGCCGACAAGCGCAACCGCCGCGATGGCCGTTTCATCGAGCGCATCGGCTTCTACAACCCGCTGGCCCGCGGTGGTGAAGAGCCCCTGCGCATCGCACTGGACCGCCTGACCTACTGGACCAGCGTGGGCGCCACGCCTTCGGACACCGTCGCGCGTCTGGTGAAGCAAAACGCCGCCAAGGCAGCGGCCTGATCTCACCTTCGTTCCGGTGAGCAGCCCCGCGTCCGGCGCCTTCACGGCGTCAACCCTGCCCGACGACGCTGTCGAGCTGGGTCGCATTCAGGACGCGTGGGGCATCAAGGGCTGGGTGCGCATCCTGCCCCACAGCGCCGACACCTCGGCGCTGATTGCTTCCTCATCCTGGTACCTGCAGCCGCCCGAAGCCCGCTTCGCGCGCGGCTTTTCGGCTTTTTCAGGTGCTGTCCGCGTGACGGTGCTCGAGGTCAAGGCCCATGCCGACGGGTTGGTGGCCCAGCTGCAAGGCGTGGACGATCGCAACGGCGCCGAAGCGCTCAAGGGCGTCCGTCTCCTGCTGCCGCGCAGTGCCTTTCCGGCCACGCCGGAAGGTGAGTACTACTGGATTGACCTGATCGGACTCTCGGTGGTCAACCGCGAAGGCGTTGATCTGGGCGTGGTGCGCGACCTCATGCCCACCGGGCCGACCTCGGTTCTGGTGCTGGAGTACACAGAGACGGTCGACGGTGCCGAGCAAACGGCCGAGCGCATGATCCCGTTTGTGGCCGCCTACATCGACGACGTCGACAAGTCCCGGCGCGTGATCACCGCCGACTGGCAGCCCGACTACTGACCCAGGGTGCGCCGCCCTTGTGCGGATGGCCGAAGCCCACAATACCGCCATGCGCTTCGACGTCATCACCCTGTTTCCCGAGCTTTTTGCACCATTCCTCCAGCACGGCATCAATCGCCGCGCGTTCGAGTCGGGCCTGGTGGCGGTGCACCTGTGGAATCCCCGCGATTTTGCGGAGGGCAACTACCGCCGGGTGGATGATCGCCCGTTTGGTGGCGGGCCCGGCATGGTCATGATGGTTGAGCCCCTGTGGCAATGCCTGCAGGCGGTGCGTGCCGCCCGCAACGAAACGCCTGATGCCCGCGCGCCGGTTGTGCTGTTTTCTCCCATCGGGCAGCCACTGGACCACGCCGGTGTGGAGCGCTGGTCAGGCAGTGCGGGCGCTGTGCTCGTGTGTGGTCGCTACGAAGGCATTGACCAGCGGTTCATCGATACCTGTGTGGACCAACAGATCAGCCTGGGCGACTTTGTGCTCTCGGGTGGAGAGATTGCGGCGATGGCTTTGCTGGATGCTGTCGCCCGCCTTCAACCCGGGGTGCTCACCGACGAGGGAAGCCACCAGCAGGACAGCTTCAACCCCGCGCTCGATGGCCTGCTGGACAGCCCCCACCACACGCGCCCCGAGGTGTGGCAGGGGCCGCAGGGCCCTTTGCCGGTGCCTGACGTTCTCACGGGTGGACACCACGAGCGCATTGCAAGGTACCGGCGCGAGCAGAGTTTGCGCATCACCGCCACCCGGCGGCCCGATCTGCTGACCCGCGCCCGGGAGCAGGGTTTGCTCGAGGCGGCAGACCTGGCTTTCCTGCGTTCTCAAGGCTTGCTATAATCCAAGGCTTTTCGATCCTCTGACCGGCCGCCGCGACCGGGCCAGCCCGCAGACCTGCAAGGGTCTGGACAGGGCCCCTGCCGGATTCGCGGCCTTTAGTGCAGCGCGGTCATGACCGACAAACAGGAAACCATGAACCTCATCCAGACCCTAGAGCAAGAAGAAATTGCTCGCCTTGGCAAAGTCATTCCTCCGTTCGCCCCCGGCGACACCGTGATCGTCAGCGTGAACGTGATCGAAGGCACCCGCAAGCGCGTGCAGGCTTACGAAGGCGTGGTGGTGGCCCGTCGCAACCGTGGCCTGAACTCCAGCTTCATCGTGCGCAAGATCTCCAACGGTGAAGGTGTCGAGCGCACTTTCCCGCTGTACAGCCCCTTGATCGCAAAGATCGAAGTCAAGCGCCGTGGTGCTGTGCGCCGCGCCAAGCTGTACTACCTGCGTGAGCGCAGCGGCAAGTCGGCTCGCATCAAGGAAAAGCTGGGCGCGTGAGGCGCACCGCCTGACTTGTGCCCCAAAAAAGCCGCTCCCCGGAGCGGCTTTTTTTCGTCTGTCCTATGCTCGCGTCCGCATGACCCAAGTTCTTCCCGCATTTGATCCGAGGCTGGCGCCTATCGTGGCCGATGAGGCGGATGCGCTGCTGCTGCCCGCGCAGGCACGGCGACTCACGGCTGAGGGCTTGCGCGAACTGTTTGCCAGTCCGCCGAACTGGACGCCCGAGCTGCATCGGGAAAAGAAGTTTGCCGACAGGGCGCCCGCGCAGGCCGCCGTGCTGCTGCCGCTGGTGATGCGCGAGGAGCTCACGCTCATACTGACTCAACGGACCGCGCACCTCTCGACCCATTCCGGGCAGATCGCTTTGCCAGGAGGCAAGCTCGACCCGGAGGATGTCGACGCCACGGCAGCCGCGCTGCGCGAGGCGCATGAAGAGATCGGCCTGCCACCCGAGCGTGTCGAGGTGCTGGGCACTTTGCCGGTCTACGTCACGGGCACGTCGTTCATCGTGACACCCGTGGTGGGCCTGGTGCAGCCAGGGTTTGAGCTCGTGCCCAACCCCTATGAGGTGGACGACGTGTTCGAGGTGCCACTGGCGTACCTCATGAACCCGTTGCACCACCGCCGCCATTCGCATGCCTTCGAGGGCGTGGTTCGCGAGTGGTATTCGATGCCCTACCTCGACGGGGACCGTGAGCGCTTCATCTGGGGCGCCACGGCCGGCATGCTGCGCAACTTCTACCGCATGCTCAGCGCCTGAGTGCAGGCGGTCCCGCGCTTCTCGCGGGCGCTGCGAAGCACGCCACTATGATGGCGACATGAGTTTTTTCGCCATCCTGATTGCCTTATTGATCGAGCAGGCGCGCCCACTGGCCTTTGACAACCCTGTGCACGCCGGCTTGCGCGGCTGGGCACGCACGGTGCGCCGCAACCTGGATGCCGGCCAGTCTTCGCACGGATGGGTGGCCTGGGTGCTCGCGGTGGGCGTTCCTTCGGCTGTCTCGGGGCTGGTGTACTGGGGGCTGTGGCAGTTCAGCTCGGTGCTCGCTTTCGTCTGGACTGTGGCGGTTCTCTACGTCACGTTGGGCTTTCGCCAGTTCAGCCACCACTTCAGCGAAATCCGCCAGGCGCTGGACGTGGGCGACGACGCGCTGGCCCGCGAGAAGCTCGCGCGCTGGTTGCGTGTGGACGCCTCCAGCCTGCCGCGCACCGAGCTGTTGCGGCAGGTCATCGAACATTCGGTGCTGGCTGCGCATCGCCACGTTTTTGGGGTGCTGGTGTGCTTCGTGGTGTTCTGGGCCGTGGGGTTGGGCCCGTCAGGCGCCGTGTTCTACCGCTTGGCCGAGTATTTGTCGCGCAACTGGCGCGCACGACCCGATGGCACTCCCAGCCTCGCGTTGCAGCATGCCGCCGAGACGGGGTGGCGTTGGGTCGATCATGTGCCTGCCCGCCTGACCGCACTGGGGTTTGCCGTGGTGGGCAACTTCGAGGAAGCGGTGGCGAGCTGGCGAGGCGATGCCGAACGCTTTGCGCCGGGTAGCGATGGCGTGGTGCTGGCGGCAACTTCCGGTGCAATCAACGTGCGCCTGACACCTCAGTCGCCCGATGCGCTGACGCCCATCGAGGAGGGCGATCCCGGCGCTCGCCCCGATCCGCAGCTGGCGCACTTGAGCAGCGTGGTGGGTCTGGTGTGGCGCGCGGTGGTGCTGTGGATGCTGCTGCTCGCGTTGCTGACGCTGGCGGGCCTCTGAGCCCGACGCTGGCGCGGCGGCTTCTCAGTAACGGCGTTTGTCGGAGAGTTCGGCGAACAACTCGCGATAGAGCCGGTAGCGGTTCTCGCTGATGGCCAGCGCATCGGTTGAGGCCTGATCGGGCTCGCCCTGCTGCACATGCGCCACCACCGCGCAGCCCGGTTCGTGCAGGTGGGTGCAGTTGTAGAACCGGCAGTTCCCGAGCGTGGCGTTCAGGTCCGGCATCAGGTGCGCGAGCTGCATGGGCTCGATGTGGTTCAGTCCGAATTCCTGAAAACCGGGTGAGTCGATCAGAGCGGTCTGGCGTGCGGCATCCACCCAGTACCAGGTGGTGCTGGTGGTGGTGTGCTTGCCGGAATTGAGCGCCCGGGATATTTCACCGGTTTGCGCGCGCGCTTCGGGCACCAGCCGGTTGACCAGCGTGCTTTTGCCAACGCCTGAAGGACCCAGCACCAGCGTGTTTTTGCGGGCCAGGTGGTGCCGCAGTTCTTCCAGGCCGACCTCGGTGCCGTCCTCCGATTTCAGCCGCAGCGGCAACACGGTAGAGCCCATGCGGCGATAGGGCTCGAGTCGGGCCCACGCGCGGTCAAAGGCGGGTTGGAGGTCGCTTTTGTTGAGCACAATGAGCACGTCGATGCGCTCGGCCTGTGCCGCAATCAGCGCCCTGGCCAGCTGGCTTTCCGAGAACTCCGGGTCGGCAGCGACCAGCACCAGGACCTGATCGAGGTTGGCCGCGAACGACTTCGTTCGCATCTCGTCCTGGCGGTAAAACAGGTTGTTGCGCGGGTCCACGCGCTCGATGCTGCCTTCATCACCGGTGACCTGCCACTGCACGCGGTCACCAACCACCACCGCATTCTTCTTGCCCCGGGGGTGACAGATGCGCCGCTCGCCGTCAGCGCTTTCCACCAGACAGTGGCGCCCGTGGGCAGCCACCACAAGCCCGGATTGCAGATCGGCCATCAGGCCTTCTGCAGCGCGTCCACCGCGCCGGCGCAATGGAAGTCGCTGACCGAAATACCGTTCACGTCGTGCGTGTTGAAGCGCACCGTGCAACGGCTGTAGCCCAGCGCCAGGTCGGGGTGATGGTCTTCCCGGTGGGCGATCCAGGCCAGCGCGTTCACAAATGCCATCGTCTCGTGGAAGTTGGTGAATTGGTAGGTCCTTTCCAGTGCACCGTCGATCAGTTTCCAGCCCTGGGCGGCATCGCCATTGAGCTGGGTGAGTTGGGTGACGATTTCAGTGGCCGAAAGCGCGCGTCGGTTCAGATGGATCGGGTTCATGGCATCTGGGTGGGTCAGGCGGCTTGCAGGCGCGAAAGGCGCTCGCTCGCCGGGGGGTGGGAATAGTAGAAGCGCGCGTACAGCGGGTCGGGCGTGAGGGTGCTGGCGTTGTCCTTGTACAGCTTGAGCAAGGCGCTGGCGAGATCGCGGCCGCTGGTGTGCTCGACGGCGTAGGCATCGGCTTCGAATTCGTGCTGGCGAGAGAGCTGCGCCATCAAGGGCGACAGGAAAAACGTGAACAGCGGCACCACCATCATGAACAGCAGCAAGGCCAGCGCATTGTTGGGGGCATCCATCGCCGGGCTGACGCCCAGTCCACTGAAGAACCAGGCCTGGCTGGACACCCAGCCCAGCAGCGCGAAGCCCGCCAGACTCAGGGCAAACATCATCACGATGCGCTTGAGGATGTGACGGCGTTTGTAGTGGCCCAGCTCATGCGCGAGCACGGCGTCAATTTCCTGTGGGCTCAGTTGCTTGAGCAGGGTGTCGAAGAACACCACGCGCTTGGCGGCACCAAAGCCGGTGAAGTAGGCGTTGGCGTGCGCGCTGCGCTTGCTGCCGTCCATCACGAACAGGCCTTTGGCCGCAAAACCGCAGCGCTGCATCAGCGCGTTCACACGGGCCTTGAGGGTATCGTCAGACAGCGGTTCGAACTTGTTGAACAGTGGCGCGATGAGCGTGGGGTAGAGCACCAGCGCCAGCAGGTTGAATGCCATCCACACGCCCCAGGCCCACAGCCACCAGGTGGTGCCGGCTGCGCCCATCAGCCACAGCACCAGCGCCGCAATGGGCAAGCCGATCAGCGCGCCCACCAGAGAGCCCTTCACCAGATCGCCCAGCCACAGCGAGAGCGTCATCTTGTTGAAGCCGAAACGCTCTTCGATGCGAAAGGTCGCGTACCAGCTCAGGGGCAGCGTGAGCACGCCACCGATGGCCACGAAAGCCGCCATCAGGCTGAGTTGTTGCACCATGCCACCGCCCAGCGCGTCCAGCAGCAAGGCGTTGAGCCAGTCCAGCCCGCCCAGCAGCGTCCAGCCGAGCAGCAGCGCTGCATCCAACGCCATCTCTAGCAGCCCGAAACGCGACTTGGTGATGGTGTAGTCGGCGGCCTTCTGGTGGGCAGCCACTGAAATGGTGTCGCTGAAAGCGGCAGGTACCGCGTGGCGGTGGCGCGCCACGTGGCGGATCTGCCGGCTGGCCAGCAGGGTGCGAACCAGCAGGCCCACGACCAGCATGGCGCAGAAGAGGGCGGTGAAGGCAAACGAGGCAGTGTCCATGGGGCCCGAGTCTATCGAAGACGTTGTTCTGCGCGGGCTGTAGGGCCGGGCGCCTGCCCGGCGGATCGGCGAGAATCCCGGCCATGACTTCAGCCACCCCAGCCCCAGCCACCCCCGCCGACACCCCCACCCTGACCAAGAGCGACCAGAACCTGGTCTGGATCGACTGCGAGATGAGCGGGCTCGACCCCGAGAAGGAACGGTTGCTGGAGATCGCCGTGGTGATCACCGGTCCGCAGCTCACGCCGCGCATCGAAGGCCCCGTGATCGTGGTGCACCAGAGCGATGCCGTGCTGGGTGCCATGGACGCCTGGAACAAGGGCACGCATGGCCGCAGCGGCCTGATCGACAAGGTCAAGGCCAGCACGGTCAGCGAAGCCGAGGCCGAGGCCACGCTGCTGGCTTTCATCGGGAAATACGTGCCCAAGAACGGCTCGCCCATGTGCGGCAACACCATCAGCCAGGACCGCCGTTTCCTGGTGAAGTACATGCCCAAGCTGGAGGCTTACTTCCACTACCGCTGTCTGGACGTCAGCACGCTCAAGGAGCTGGCCAAGCGCTGGCGCCCCGAGGTGTACGAATCTTTCAAGAAGCACCAGAAGCACACGGCGCTGGCCGACGTGCACGAGTCGATCGACGAGCTCGAGCACTACCGCACTCACTTCCTGCGCTGAAGTTCAGGCCGCTTTCGGGCTGCCCGGTGCGCACGGCGCCGGGTGGTTGGCGGCCGACCACATGTCAAAATTGTGACGTTCACATGAGATTCGCATGACAAAAAAATCCCGCTCGCGCTTCATTTCGAAGCACCAAGAGGTGTTCCAGCTGGGCGCCGCCGTGTTGTTCCTCCTGTTGGTCGGCGTCTATGCCTCGCTCACGGGGGCTTCGGCAGCGGGGCTGAGTTCGTCGGCGGTGTGGCTGCTGATCGTGGCGGCGGCGGTGGGGGCCTACATGGCCATGAACATCGGCGCCAACGATGTGGCGAACAACATGGGCCCGGCGGTGGGCTCCGGGGCCATGACGATGGGCTGGGCCATCGCGATTGCGGCCTTGTTCGAGGCGCTGGGCGCCATCGTCGCGGGTGGCGATGTGGTGGGCACCATCAAGGGCGGCATCATCGACGCCGATGCGATCACCGATCCCGCCCTGTTCGCATGGGTCATGTTTTCCGCGCTGCTGGCCGGCGCGCTCTGGCTGAACCTGGCCACGGCGCTCGGGGCACCGGTGTCCACGACGCACTCCATCATTGGTGCCGTCATGGGCGCCGGCATTGCAGCCGGTGGCTGGGGCCTCGTGAACTGGGGGACCATTGGCCAGATCGTGATCAGCTGGGTGATTTCGCCGCTGGCGGGTGGCGCGATGGCCGCGGCCTTTCTCTACATCATCAAGCGCAGCGTGACCTACCGCAGCGACATGATCGACGCCGCCAGCCGCGTGGTGCCGATCCTGATTGCCGTGATGGTCTGGGCTTACACCACCTACATGCTGCTCAAGGGGCTGGGCCAGATCGTCAAGGTGGGCTTTGTCGCGGCGCTGGTGGCGGGTGCGCTGCTGTCTGTGGTGGTGTGGGCGCTGATCCGCAAGCCCATCGCCGCCATGGCGCGGCGCCAGGACAACAGCAAGAGCGGTGTGAACCGGCTGTTCACCTGGCCGCTGATCTGCTCGGCGGCGCTGCTGAGCTTTGCCCACGGCGCGAACGACGTCGCCAATGCCATCGGACCGCTGGCGGCGATCTACGAGGCGGTCAAGGAAGGGGCCATCGCCACCAAGGCAGGCACGCCGATGTGGATCATGGTGCTGGGCGCCCTCGGCCTGGCGGTGGGCCTGGCGCTGTACGGCGCGCGGCTGATCAAGACGGTGGGCAAGGAGATCACCGAGCTCGACAACATGCGGGCGTACGCCATTGCGATGTCGGCCACGCTGACCGTGATCGCGGCTTCCCAGTTCGGCATGCCGGTGTCCACCACGCACATTTCCATCGGTGCCGTGTTTGGCGTGGGATTCCTGCGCGAGCTGCTCAAGGTGAACTACGCCAAGATGGAATCGGTGGTGCGCACCGGACACCAGGGGGCCGATCGCGACGAGGTCGAGGCCTACCTCAACCGCTTCGAGGCGGCCGAGGTGAGCGAGAAGAAGCGCATGCTGGCCGACATGAAGCGCCGCGCCAAGCAGCGCGAGACCGCCGAGGGCGCGGTGTTTGCCAAGAAGGAACAGAAGGCTTTCAAGAAGGCCTACAAGAAGGAAATCGTGAAGCGGTCCGTGGTCATGCGCATCGTGGCAGCCTGGATCGTCACCGTGCCTGCCACCGCCGTGCTGGCCGCGCTGCTGTTCTACGTCGTGCGGGCGGTGCTCAACTGAGCATGGAAGAAAGATTCAGGGTTTTCCCTGAATCTGTGCCATAATCGCGGGCTTCGCAGGCAACTGCGATGATTTGTGCATCTGCCTCACACACCAGGCCTCCCGGAACACCCGGTGGTTGCAATGTCTCCCGAGACGTTTCAACCGCCGCAGCGGATGGGGCCTTCGCTCCCGGCGTCACGTTCTCCCTTGTGACCCATGGCGCGTCGATCGTTTGATGGTTGATGTTTTGTAACCACGAACGGATCCGACGTCCCGGAGCTGCCACCTTTTCAGGTCGGCCGTCCCTTTAGCGTTTGCATTCGATCAATTGCGCCTGATGGTGCATGGACGAACATGAGCGACTCTTTTGAAGCCCGCGGCGATTTCTCGCCCGAAACCCAGTCTGCCGACACCGATGCAGACATTTCCACCCCCGTGACCGTCGAACCCGTGGTGCCTGCCGGCCCCAACGGTTTCGAGCTGCTGGGCCTGGCGCCCGAGCTGGTGCAGGCCTGTGCCGATCTCGGCTATGTGCAGCCCACCGGCGTGCAGAACAACGTCATTCCCAAGGCCATGCTGGCCGAGGGCGAGGCGCGTTTTGCCGACCTGATGGTCTCCAGCCAGACCGGCAGCGGCAAGACCGCCGCCTTCCTGCTGCCCGTGCTGCACACGCTGCTGCAGCAACGCGCCCAGGCCGATGCCCAGGAGCGCGCTGACCGCGAGCGCGCCGTGGCCGAAGCCCTGGCCCGTGGCGAAGCGCCGCCCAAGGCGCCCAAGCGCAAGGACCCCACCAGCCCGCGCAACTTCAAGGCGCCCACTCCCGGCGCGCTGATCCTGTGCCCCACGCGCGAACTCGCGCAGCAGGTGGCCAATGACGCGATCGACCTCGTGCGCCACTGCCGTGGCCTGCGCATTGCCAACGTGGTGGGCGGCATGCCTTACCAGCTGCAGATCGCGCGTCTGCAAAACGCCGACCTCGTGGTGGCCACGCCCGGCCGCCTGCTCGACCTGCAGCGCTCGCAGCAGCTCAAGCTGGATCAGGTGCAGTTCCTGGTGGTCGATGAAGCCGACCGCATGCTCGACCTGGGCTTCTCCGACGACCTGGCCGAAGTCAACGAACTGACCAGCCAGCGCCGCCAGACCATGATGTTCAGCGCGACCTTCGCGCCGCGCATCCAGCAGCTGGCCATGCGTGTGATGCACGACAACGGCAAGCATGTGCAGAAGGTGCAGATCGACTCGCCGCAAGAGCAACACGCCAACATCAAGCAGGTGCTTTTCTGGGCCGACAACGCCGACCACAAGCGCAAGTTGCTCGACCACTGGCTGCGCGACACGACCATCAACCAGGCCGTGGTGTTCTGCAGCACGCAGATCGAGTGCGATGGCCTGGCCAACGACCTGCAGCAAGCCGGTTTTGCCGCCGTGGCGCTGCATGGCGCGCTGAACCAGGGCATGCGCAACCGTCGCCTGATGGCGCTGCGCAACGGCCAGGTGCAGATCCTGGTGGCCACCGACGTGGCCGCACGCGGCATTGACGTGCCCACCATCACCCACGTCTTCAACTTCGGCCTGCCGATGAAGGCCGAGGACTACACGCACCGCATCGGCCGCACGGGCCGTGCCGGCCGCGACGGTCTGGCTGTGACGTTTGCCGAGCTGCGCGACCGCCGCAAGATCGGTGACATCGAGGCCTACACGCGCCAGCGCATCAACGTGGAGACCGTGCCCGGCCTGGAGCCGCGCCAGCGCGCACCGCAGCCCGAGTTTGGTGGCCGTGGCCGCCCGGCCGGTCGTGGTGACCGTTTCGGTGGTGGCGGTGATCGCAACTACGCCGACCGCAGCAACTTCAACGCCCGTGGCCCCGCACCGCGCGGCCCGCGTTTTGAAGGCCGTCCGGAAGGCCGTCCTGAAGGCCGCTTTGAAGCGCCCCGCGTGGACCACAGCCGCCCCGAAACGCGCTTTGACCCGCGCTTCGAAGGCCGTGCCGAGCCGCAGCCGCGCCATGAAGGCCGCTTCGACAACCGTGGCGAAGGCCGTGGTGAAGGTGGCTACCGCAACGACACCCGCCCTGCAGGCCGCTCGTTCGACCGTGCACCAGGCGCGCGCCCAGGTTTTGGCCCGAAGCCCGGTGGCTTCTCCAGCTTTGGTCGCAGCGACAAGCCTGCGGGTGGTGATCGCGGTGACCGCGGTGGCTTCAGCGACCGTGGCAACGCCGAGCGCGGCGCCATGCGCGGTGGCGAATTTGCCCCGCGCCGCAGCGAAGGTGGCCCGGCCCGTCCGGTGGCCCGTCGCAACCCGCGCTAAGCCGGCGCAACTCCCGAAAAACCAGACCGCAAGGTCTGGTTTTTTTTCGCCTGTGCGGCCCCTAGCGCGGTGCCCCGGCAGCCAGCCAGGCGCGCCAGCCGCCGAAGTGCGTGATGTCGGTCGCGCCGCTGATGCCCAGGCCTTCACAGATGAAGCCTGGCACCTCGCTGCCATCGGCCAGCTTGACCTTGCCGATGCCCAGCGGCGCAGGAATGCCCGCCACGAAGCTGCCGAACAGGGCCGACGGCACTTCCCACACCTCCAGCGCAATGGCCGCACCGCCCTCGGCCACGCGCACCATGCCGGGCCGCTGCACCGGTCCGCCGGCCAAGGCGTAAAGGCGGTAGTCGGGGGCGGACTGCGGGCTGGCCAGCAGGCGTGCCCCGCGCGACGTGAGCTGGTGGTTCAGGGGCAGGCCGCTGAGGTGCGCACCGCACACAGCCACGCGCACGGTGCCCGTGCCTGCCGTGCCCACTTCGCCGGTGGGCAGTCCGCTGCAGGCGGGGGTGGACGCCACGTCCACCCCGGTGGCGCCCAGCGTGCCGCCCAGCGCGCGGTGAAAGCGGTCCGCCAGGCGCAACAGCGCCAGGTCTTTGTGGGCCGGGGCGCCCAGCGTCACGCCCCATGGCAGGCCTTTGGCGTCGCCGCTGGCGAGCACGCCGGCGGGCACCGCCACCGCGCTGTGGTCCAGCAGGTTCACGAAGTTGGTGTAGCGGCCCAGGTGCGAGTTCAGGCGGATCGGGTCGGCCTGCATTTCGGCGATGCGGTAGACGGTGCCGGCGGTGGGCGTGAGCATGCAGTCCACGTCGTCCCACACCGCGTCGCACACACGGCGCAGCGCCTTGAGCTGGTAGGCGCCGGCAAACACCTCGGCCGCGGTCTTGTGCCGGCCGCCTTCGATGATGGTGCGCACGGGCGGAAACACCGCCTCGGGGTGCGCGTCGATGAAGGCCTGGATGGCCACAAAGCGTTCGGTGACCCAAGGGCCCTCATACAGCAGCTTGGCGACCTCCAGGAAGGGCGTGAGGTCGATCTCGACCGGCGTACCGCCCAGCGAAGCCAGGCGCTGCACGGCGCTGGCAAACAGCGCGGCGGCGGCTTCGTTGCCGAAGAACGCCAGGTCTTGTGCGCGCGGCACACCGAAGCGGAAGGGGCCGGCGGAGAAGTCCACGCCCAGGGGCTGTGCGGGGCGGCTGTAGGCGTCGACGGCATCGAACGCCGCCACCGCACCCAGCACCGCTTGTGCGTCGGCGGCGGTGAGCGCGAGGATGGAGGGCGTTTCCACCGAGCGGCAGGCCGGCAGCACGCCGGTGCCCGAGAGCAGGCCCAGCGTGGGCTTGAGGCCCACCAGGCCGTTGAACGACGCCGGCACGCGGCCCGAGCCTGCGGTGTCGGTGCCCAGCGCGAAGCTCACGCAGCCCCGGGCCACAGCCACGCCCGAACCCGAGCTGGAGCCGCCGGAGATGAAGGCGGGGTTGTGCGCGTTCTGGCACGCGCCGTAGGGCGAGCGCGTGCCGTTGAGGCCGGTGGCGAACTGGTCGAGGTTGGTCTTGCCCACCGGCACCGCGCCAGCGGCCAGCAGCTGCCGCACGATGAACGCGCTCTCGCCCGGCGTGAAGGCGAACTCGGGGCAGCCGGCCGTGGTGGGAATGCCCGCGAGATCGATGTTGTCCTTGATGGCAAACGGCACGCCGAAGAGCGGCAGGCTGGCCGGGTCCACGCCGTCGAGCCGTGCCACGAAGGGTTCGAGTTCGGCGGTGCTGAGCACGTGGATGTAGGCGTGGTGTGTGTCGGCGAGGCTGCGGCGTTGGGCTTCGGCGATCACCTCGCGCACGGTGGTGCCCTGACGGTAGGCGGCCTGCAGGCTGGCGAGATCGAAAGACAGGGTGGAGAGGGACATGGCAAAGGCTCCGTTGTTGTTGTGGTGAAAGGTCAGGCGGCTTCGTCGATCAGCACCAGCACGTTCTGGCCGGCGGCGACAGCACCCCCCTGGGCGCACAGGAGGCGGTGCACGGTGGCGTTGGCGGGCGCGAGCAGGTTGAATTCCATCTTCATGGACTCGATCACCAGAAGCACGTCGCCTGCGCGCACCTGCTGCCCCTCGTTCACGGCCACTTTCCACACGTTGCCGGGCACGCTGGTGGCCAGCGCGCGGCCGCCTTCGGGCAGGTCGATCTCGGCCTCCACGCCCGCGGCCGACACGTCGGCTTCGCTGGCGTAGTCCACCTGACCCGCGGCCGCCCAGCGCTCGCGTTCGGCCTCAAAGGCCGCCTGCTGCGTGGCCTTGAAGGCGGCGATGCTGGCGTCGTTCTCGGCCAGGAAGCGGCGGTACTCCTTCAGGCTGAAGCTGCCGTCTTGTGTGCGCAGCGCGTACCCGCCGTGCGGAAAGCGCGCACGGATGTCCTTCAACGCTTCTTCGCTCACCAGCTCGAAGCGGATCTGGTCGAAGAAGCGCAGCAGCCAGGGTTGTTCGAAGGGCGTGCCCGGCGTGCCATGGCGCCAGCGGTTCCACATCTGCAGCGTGCGGCCCACGAACTGGTAGCCGCCCGGGCCTTCCATGCCGTACACGCAGAGGTAGGCGCCGCCAATGCCCACGGCGTTCTCGGGCGTCCAGGTGCGCGCGGGGTTGTACTTGGTGGTCACCAGCCGGTGGCGCGGGTCCAGCGGCGTGGCCACCGGCGCGCCCAGGTACACGTCGCCCAGGCCCAGCACGAGGTAGCGCGCATCGAACACCACCTTGAACACGTCGTCGATCGAGTCCAGCCCGTTGATGCGGCGGATGAACTCGATGTTGCTCGGGCACCAGGGCGCATCCGGGCGCACCGACTGCATGTACTTCTCGATGGCCAGTTTCGTTTGCGGGTCGTCCCACGAGAGCGGCAGCACCACCGTGCGCGAAGGCACCACCATTTCGTCCACGGGTGGCAGGGCGTCGTCCACCTCGGCGATCACGCGCAGCAGCTCGTCGCGCGGCAGCCGCGCGGGGTAGAAGTGCACTTGCAGCGAGCGAATGCCCGGGGTGAGGTCGATCACGCCGGGCAGTTGCCGCTGCTTCAGGCCTTCGAGCAGCGCCTGCACGCGCATGCGCAGTTCCAGGTCGAGCTTGAGCGGGCCGAATTCGACGAGCACATAGCGGTCGCCGGCCTGGCGCACCACGCGGCGGGGCCGCTCGCCTTCAGCGGCGCGGTCGTCGAGGATGGGGCTGGGCGGCGAGCCTTCTGCGCGGTGAAAGCGCACCGTGTCGCCCGGGCGCAGCTGGCCGAGCTTCCAGAGCTCCTTGTGCAAGACCACGGCCGGGCAGACGAAGCCGCCCAGGCTGGGGCCGTCGGGCCCAAGGATCACGGGCATGTCGCCGGTGAAGTCGATGGCGCCGATGGCGTACGCGTTGTCGTGGATGTTGGACGGGTGCAGGCCGGCTTCGCCACCGTCGGTGCGCGCCCACTGCGGCTTGGGCCCGATCAGGCGCACGCCGGTGCGGCTGCTGTTGTGGTGCACCTTCCAGTCGGTGCCGAAGAACATGGCGATGTCGTCGGGCGTGAAGAAGTCGGGCGCACCGTGCGGGCCGTAGAGCACCTGTATGTCCCAATGGTGCGTGTACTCGGGCACGAACACGTTGTCGCCCAGCGCCTGCGCGGCCACCGACGCGGGCTGGTCGGCCATGTGCAGCACGTCGCCGGTGCGCAGGTGCCGGCCCGCGTGGCCACCGAACTGGCCCAGCGTGAAGGTGCTGCGGCTGCCCAGGTACAGCGGCACGTCCAGCCCGCCGGCCACCGCCAGCGCCAGCCGCACGCCGTGCTCGCACCGGCCCACCGCGAGCGTGCTGCCCGCGTTCACGCGCAGGGCTTGCCACATGGGCACGGGCTGCCCGTCGAGCGTGAGCGCAGCGGGTGCGCCCGTGACGGCCACCAGCGTGTCGGCGTTGAAGCGCAGCGTGGGGCCGGCGAGCGTGATCTCCAGCGCGGCGGTGTCCACCGCGTTGCCCACCAGCTGGTTGGCCATGCGGTGGGCGTGTGGGTCCATCGGGCCGCTGGGCGGCACGCCCACGTCCCAGTAGCCCTGGCGGCCCGGCCAGTCTTGCACCGAGGTCTGCACGCCGGGCTCCAGCACGTCGATGGTGCGCGGCTTGAAGGCGAAGGTGGAGAGAAAGCGCGTGACCTGCCGGCCCTCGCGAAACACCGGGTGGCGCACCACCTGGCGCAGGTAGCCCAGGTTGGTCTCGATGCCGGCCAGGCGCGTGGCGTCCAGCGCGTCTTCCAGCAGCGCCAGCGCTTGCTCGCGCGTGTCGGCCGTGACGATGAGCTTGGCCAGCATCGGGTCGTACCACGCAGGCACCTCGGTGCCGCGCTCCACCCAGCTGTCCACGCGTGCGTGGTGCGGTGCGCCGCCGGGAAACACCACCTCGGTGAGCAGGCCGGCGCTCGGCTGGAAGTTCTTCGCCGGGTCTTCCGCGTACAGCCGCACCTGAATGGACGCGCCGCGTGGCGTGGGCTGCAGCGTGTGCAGCGGGGGCAGGTCGCCCGCGGCGAGCTGCAGCATCCACGCGACCAGGTCGACGCCACACACCTGTTCGGTCACACCGTGCTCCACCTGCAGGCGCGTGTTTACCTCCAGAAAATAGAACGCACCGGTGGCCGCGTCATACACAAATTCCACCGTGCCGGCCGAGCGGTAGTTCACCGCTTGCGCCAGGCGCACGGCGGTGGCGTGCAGCTCGGTGCGCTGCGCGTCGGTGAGACCCGGTGCGGGTGTTTCTTCAATCACTTTCTGGTTGCGCCGCTGCACCGAGCAGTCGCGCTCACCCAGCGCGATCACGCCGCCCGCACCGTCGCCAAACACCTGCACCTCGATGTGCCGCGCCTGTTCGACGTACTTTTCGATGAACAGACCCGCGTCCTTGAAGTTGGCTTGCGCCAGCCGGCCCACCGACTCGAAGGCATCGGTCAGTTCGGTGTCGTTCCACACCAGGCGCATGCCGATGCCGCCGCCGCCGGCGGTGCTCTTGAGCATCACGGGGTAGCCCACCATGGCGGCTTCGGCGCGCGCGTCGTCCACGGTGCTGAGCAGGCCCGAGCCCGGCAGCAGCGGCACGCCGCACACCTCGGCCAGATCGCGTGCGCGGTGCTTCAAACCAAAGGCGCGCATCTGGTCGGGCGCGGGGCCGATGAAGGCGATGCCTGCGGCCTCGCAGGCTTCGGCAAACGCCGGGTTTTCCGACAGAAAGCCGTAGCCCGGGTGGATCGCTTGCGCGCCGCAGTCGCGCGCAATCTGCAGGATGCGCTCGCCGCGCAGGTAGCTCTCGGCCGCTGGCGCGGGGCCCAGCAGGTAGGCCTCGTCGGCTTCACGCACATGGCGGGCCTGTGCATCGGCCTCGGAATACACCGCCACGCTCTGCACGCCCAGCGTTTGGAGGGTGCGGATGATGCGGCAGGCGATGGCGCCGCGGTTGGCAATCAGGACTTTGGTGAACACAAGATCTCCGTTGCAGGCCGTCCTGCCCTTGCTGTGACGTCAGACAGGTCGTCCTGCTGGTGGGTGAAGAGAGGGAGATGCGCCGGGGGGCTCACGCCCCATCCCAGACCAGGAGCTGGATCGGCGTGGGGTTGTAGGCGTTGCAGGGGTTGTTGAGCTGCGGGCAGTTGCTGATGAGCACCCACACGTCCATCTCGGCGCGCATCTCCACGTATTTGCCCGGGCCGGACACGCCGTCCTCGAAACTCAGCGCGCCTTCGGCGGTCACCGGCACGTTCATGAAGAAATTGATGTTGGGCACGAGGTCGCGCTTGCCCAGGCCCACGTCGGCGTGCTGCAGGGCGATGAGGTAGTTGTCGCGGCAGCTGTGCATGTACTTCTTTTGCAGCGCATAGCGCACCGTGTTGCTCTCGGCGGCGCAGGCGCCGCCCAGTGTGTCGTGGCGGCCGCAGGTGTCGGCCACGATGGTGAGCATGGCGTGGCCGTCGTTGCTGCGGATCACCGAGCCGGTGGTGAGGTAGATGCCGCCCTGGCGCTGCATGGTTTGCGTGGCGCTGTAATGCTCGGCCGGGTCGTGGCGGTTGTAGAAGAGCACGTCGGCGGCCTGGTTGCCTTCCAGGTCGACGATGCGCAGCGTCTGCCCGCGCTTCACCTCGAACAGGATCGGCTCGCCCGCCGGGTGGCGCTGGTTCATCACGGCGTGGGCCGGGTCGAGCGCGCTCTCTTGAATGCGGATGTCGGTGGCGGTGGTCATCGGGGTCTCCTCACAGGTAGAGCTGGTCGGTGTTGTGCAGGGCGCGTGCGTTTTCGGGGCGGTGTGCGCGGCACACATCGTCGGCCGGCGCGGGGCCGCAGCGCCAGGCCACCAGCCCCACCTTCTTCGGCGCGTAGGCGGGGGCGATGTCCAGCCCGTGCGGTGCGGTGCTGATGGCGACGATCACGTCCATGTCCAGGCGCAGCTCCACGAAGTCGCCCGCTTTGGCGTGGTCGGGCTGAAAAGCAAACCGGCCTTGCGCGTCCACGCCCACCTTGCTGAAGAGGTTCACCGGCGCGATCAGGTCGCGCTTGGTCAGGCCGTATTTGCCGATCTCGATCAGCAGGCCGTCCTTGCCCGAGCGGTGCATGGCGTTGCGCGCGTGTTCGTAGCGCTTCTCGCCGTATTTCTCGTGCATCAGCTCAGCGTCGAGCAGGGCGCCCAGCGGGTCGTGCCAGCCCAGGCTGTCGGCCGTGAAGCTCGCCATGCTGCGGCCCATGTCGCTCATGAGCACATGGCCGCGCGTGTAGTGCGCGGTGTGCTGCGCCTTGAGCGAATCGGGCATGTTGTAGCGCTCGAGCTTTTCCTGCGCCGAGTACAGCACCAGGCTCACGTTGGCGCCGGCTTCCAGCGCCACAAAGCGCATGGCGCTGCCGCGCGGCATGCGCCAGCTCCAGTGGCTGCCGCCGGGCACCACTTCGCTCCACATCACTTGCGCGGTGTTCACACCGGCGAGGGCGGGCGCAGGGAAGCGCTGCCAGAAGGCAGGGGCGTCCACCGGCGCGGCGGGCGAGGGGTTGGGTGGCACCACGGCCAGGGGATCGTTCAGGGTGTCGTCGCTCGGGTTCATGGGAGGTCTCCGGGGTTCAGACGGCAAGGCCCGTCATGCGCTGCAGTTGTTCCAGGTCGGTCTTCATGCCGGACGTTTCGCGGATGCGGTCCAGGATGTCGCGCTTGAGGCGCACGAACTCGGGCGCGTGCTTGAGGTCTTGCGTGCGCTGGTCGCCAAAGGGCACCTCGTAGATCGTGTCGATGCGGCCCGGGCGCGGCGCCATCAGCACCACGCGCGAGCCCAGGTACAGCGCCTCTTCCACATCGTGCGTGACGAAGACGATGGTGGCCTTCTCCAGCTTGTGCACGTAGCGAATGAGGTCGTGCATCACCTCGCGGGTCTGGGCGTCGAGCGCGCCGAAGGGTTCGTCCATCAGCACGATGTCGGGCCGGCCCATGAGCGCGCGCGCAATCGCCACGCGCTGCTGCATGCCGCCCGAAAGCTGGTTGGGCCACGCGTGGCCCATGGCCTGCAGGCCCATGAGGCGCAGCAAGGCATCAGCCCGGCCGGCGGCGGCTTCCACATCCGACGAGGTGCGGCCCTCGGTGTGGGCGGCAAGCTGGCGGCAGAACTTGATGTTTTCGCACACCGTCATCCACGGGTACAGGCTGTAGTGCTGGAACACCATGGCGCGGTCGATGCCGGGGCCGGTAACGGGCTGCCCGTCCACCAGCAGGTCGCCGCTGGTCTGCACCTCCAGGCCACCGATGGTGCGCAGCAGGGTGGACTTGCCGCAGCCCGAGGCGCCCACGAAGGTGACGAACTCGTTGGCGCGAATGTCGAGGTGAATGCCCTCCAGCGCATTCAGGGGCGCGCCGTCGAAGCGCTTGAACACGTTGCGGATCGCGATCTTGGGCAAGGGGATGGGGGTGGTGCTCATCGGTTCAGCCCTTCAGGTACAGCCAGGGGAACGCGCGGCGGTGCGCGAGGCGAAACAGCTGGTCCGTGATCAGCCCGATGAGGCCGATGACGATGATGCCGGCGAAGATGGTGTCGGTCTGCAGGAAGCGCTGCGCGCGCAGGATCGCGTAGCCCAGCCCCGAGTTGGCGGCCACCAGCTCGGCCACCACCAGGTAGGTCCAGGCCCAGCCCATGGTGATGCGCAGGGTGTCCATCAGGGCCGGCTTGGCGCTGGGGAAGATCACTTTTTCCACCAGCTCGGCGCGGTTCGCGCCCATGGTCTGCGCGGCCTCCACCTGCGCGGCGGGCACGCGGCGCACGTCCTCGGCCACCATCAGCACCATCTGGAAAAAGGTGCCGATGAAGATGATGGCGATCTTGGAGCCTTCGCCAATGCCCACCCACAGCATCACCAGCGGAATGAAGGCCACGGCGGGCATGTAGCGCACGAAGTCGGTCAAGGGCTCAAGCAGGGCCTGCACCGCACGGTACGAGCCAATGAACAGGCCCAGCGGCAGCGCAATGACCGCCGACAGCACAAAGCCCGCCACCACGCGGTAGATGCTGATGCCCATGTCCTCGAACAGGCCGGTCTCGGTGGCCCAGGTCCAGGCTTTGGTGAGCACCTGCAGCGGGGCCGGCAGGAACACCGGGTCCAGCCCGCCGAAGGCCGCGAGCAAGGCCCAGAGCACCAAAGGGGTGAACAGGCCAGTGAGCGCCAGCACCCAATAGGTGCGCCGCGAGATGGGCGCGCGCACCGTCCAGAGGTGGGAGCGCCGGCGGGCGGGGCCACCCGCCTGGGGCGTGGCCGCCACGGATGCGGCCACGGGAGGGGGGGCGTGAAGCGGGGAAGACGGCATGCGGGCTCCTGAACGGGGAAACAAAAGCGGAGAGGCATGTGCTTCGCAGCGCACAGCGTCTCCCGGGCTTTTGTCCCTCCGTGGAGCCACCCGATCGTGGCCGACTGCTCTCGGACCAGACAGCTTCGCGTCAACCGGTCGGTGGTGGTCGTTCAACCGACTGACGCAAAGCCCGGAACCCTAGCGGTCTTCAAGGCTGGCGGTGTGCGGGCACAGCGCCTCTCTGGTTCAGGGGTTAGCAATATCGGTGCCAGACAAGCGCTGGCCCGGGAGGGCTTCGTCAAGCCGCTGAAATAATCTCCGCTCGCGCGCCATTGCGTGGCCGAGGGACCTTGAGTAGGCTGGAGATCCTCTCAACCAGTGGAGAACATCGATGGCCGGCGCCGCACCGACAACGCTTTCCGACAAGCAATCCCAAAAGGGCTTCTGGTACGCCACCCTGCTCGACAACCATGTCAGCGAGGCTCTCTGCGACGACTTGAAATCGGGCTGCCTGGGCTCGACCACCATGACGATCCAAGCCGCTCATCGCATCGCAGCAGTGGTGTTTGCGGCCCTGAAGCGCCTACCCAAGAATGCCTTGTATGCGGTGTACTGGCAGTACCGCCGCGGGCGCTGGGAGTTGATCCAAGTTCCTGCAGCGCCATTGGAAGAGGCCAGCTTTTTGAGCCAGTTCATCGCGTACCTGCACCAAACTTTGCCCAAGTACGCGAAGGAGCTCGTGCGACGGGTGTGCACGGTGCCGCAATACGCGGGGGAGTTTCTCTCCAGCCTTGTGGCGCGCACGCTGAACGTGCTGCACGCGCAGCACCACCGCAGCATGCAGAGTTCTCACCAGCGCCAGTACTTGAGCGAGCCATACCCGTTTCTCCAGGAGAACGGGAGTGCGCAGACCTTGCGGCACTTTGGCGCAGCACGACACACCCAGCTGTTTGAAGAGCACAAGAGGCTTCTGGCCACCGCACCCTACAGGGCGGCGTTGCAACTGGCGGGTGCGCGCACCTTGAAGCAGGCGCCAGAGAACCGCGCAGAGCAGTGGGCCATCTGTGTGTCGGCGATCTGCCGAAACGCGAGCCCGGTCGATGTGTCGGAGGCCCTCAAGTTTCCCGCTGGAGTGCAAGGCGTCGGGCGCGCGCGGGTGATGATTTCTCGCATGGCCCGCCGTGTGCACGATGAGTTTTTTCGGGTGCTCTGCCAGTTCAAGTTGATGACACGCAAGCTCGCCGAGTTCATGGCGATGGAGTTTCGAATGCCTGCCGAGGTCGTCGGTGAAGGCATGCGGCTGCTCCAGACGGCAGCCATGCACGCGCTGGACTACGCGGTGGGTCCGCGTCTGGCGAAGGGTCTCGAGGTCAACCCTCGCCCCAATCTCTAATATCAAAACGTACACCAATGGCACATATCAAATCGGGCGGACGGGGTGTTCAGCGACCTCATGTGAAAACCAGTGGCCTGGAGAAATGCGGTGAAACCGTTGAGCAAGGCAGCAGCAAGGGCCATGGCCACGACGCCTCGCATCGCTGTGGCCTTGATCGCGAGCGTTCGGAGCTCGAACAGAAAGACGCGCTGACCACCTTGTCCCGCCTGCTGGGAGGCGACTGGAGCCCAACGGACGACGGCGCGGATGAGGACTTGCGCAGCGTGCCCGGCACGTTCCGGCGCGCGCTGACCCGTGCGCTTCACCCAGTGCTGGGCAAGGAGCGGAACAAGAAGGTATCGATGGCGAGGCAGCTGGAACTCGACGGTCGTCATCTGTTGTCGTGGGCAGCCGCGCTCAATGCCCGCGAAAGTGCGATTCAGGCAGAAGGCCTCGGCGTTCTCTTGCCAGCAAAAAAGAAAAGAAAGACCGCCCCCGCCGCATCCGAATCGAGTTAGTGCGTTCGTCATCGACGCTGTCGATGCTGTCTGGGCGGGGCAGCCATCCCCGGATGTCCCCTGGCCAAAGCCACTTAGCCTGGGGTTGAGCCTGTGAGGACGTGCGTACACTTGCCCGGCCCATCCACTTCACCACCCCCCCCCAAGTGACCCTCTGGAAAACCCAGCAAATGATCAAAGCCTCGGGCTGGCCCCTGGCGCCCGAGCTGCTGGCGCCCGGCGCTGACTTCAACGCGCGCCTGGAGGGCGGCGTTGTGCCCCTGCACTGGGCCTGCGCCGAGGGCAAGGCGGGGCTCGTGAAGTACATGCTGGAGCACGGCGCCAACGTGCTGGACGCGGCGGACGGCCAGGTGAGCGTGGCCGGGCGCACGCCGCTGTACATGGCCATTCACTCCGGCAACTTTCAAACCGTCATGCTGGTGATCGACCGGCTCAAGGCGCTGGGCGCGCCGCCGGCCGACGAGGCGCTCAAGAAGCGCCTGACCAGCGCCTTCAGCCAGAGCCATGCCGATGCGAAGAACCGCCTGGCGCAGACCCTGAAGGACTGGGACCGCCTGTCCCGCAAGGCGCCGGTGCCCCCCGCGAAGGCCTGATGGCGCGGGTGGCAGAATGGCCCGGTTTCCCGGGCTTCCCGGCTTCCAGTCCATTCCATTCGCCTCATGAAATTTCCGCCGCTACCCGGCACGCTGGGCATTGATTTCGGCACCTCCAACTCGGCGGTGTCTTTCGCGGCACCAGGGGGCGAGTCCCGCCTGATTGCGCTGGAGGGCACCGCCACTTCCATGCCCACGGCGGTGTTCTTCAACTCCGAAGACCGCTACACGCATTTCGGGCGCGACGCCGTGGCCCAGTACCTCAGCGGCACCGAAGGCCGGCTGCTGCGCTCGCTCAAGAGCCTGCTGGGCAGCCCCCTGCTGCTCGAATCCACGGTGGTCAACCACCAGCAGGTGAGCTTTCAGCAGATCGTGGAGATCTACCTGAACGAGCTGCGCGAGCGCGCGGCCGTGATGCTGGGCGGTGCGCCCCGGCGCGTGGTGATGGGCCGCCCGGTGCACTTTGTCGACGACGACCCGGTGCGCGACAACATGGCCCAGCGCTCCCTGCACGACGCCGCGCTGGCCGTGGGCTTTGACGACGTGACGTTTCAGCTCGAACCGATTGCCGCCGCGCTCGACCACGAGCGCCGGCTCACCCGAGAAAACGTGGTGCTGGTGGTCGACCTCGGCGGCGGTACGTCCGACTTCACCGTGGTGCGCCTGGGGCCGCAGCGCATGCTGCAGGCCGACCGCAGCGCCGACGTGCTGGCCACCACGGGCGTGCACATCGGGGGCACCGACTTCGACCAGCGCCTGAGCCTGTCGCAGGTGATGCCCAAGCTGGGCTACCGCCACCATGGCAACGACGGGCGCGAGGTGCCCAACCGCGTGTTCATGGACCTCTCCACCTGGCACCTGATCCAGTGGCTGTACCTGCCGCGCGCCATCAGCCAGGCACAGGCACTGCGCGTGAACTACGCCGATGTGACGCTGCACGAGCGCCTCATGCGTGTGCTGGAGCAGCGCGACGGCCACCGCATCGCGCACGAGGTGGAAGACGCCAAGATCCGCTGCTCGCAGCGCGACGGCGACACGCTGATCGACCTGGGTTTTGTGGACACCGACCTGTGGGCGCCGCTGGGCGCGGAGGACCTGGCCACCCAGCTGCACCCGCTGCTGGCGCGCACCGTGCAGTGCGCGCGCGAATGCGTGCAGCTCGCCGGCCTGGGCGACGGCACGCTGGACGCGATCTACCTCACCGGGGGTTCGTCCGCGCTGGTGCCGCTGCAGCGCGCGCTGCGCGCGGAGTTCAGCGGCGTGCCGCTGGTGGAAGGCGACCTGTTTGGCGGAGTGGCTGCGGGGCTGGTTTACTCGCGGGCTTGAGGCCGGTTGGGCGCCGCGCGCCCTTCTGAAAACCGTTGCAGGAACTGCCGGCCGCGCTCGGTGGACGGCGCTGAAAAGAACTGCTCTGGCGTGCCGGTCTCCACGACCACGCCTCGGTCCATGAAGACGACGCGGTTTGCGGCTTCGCGGGCAAAGGCCATTTCGTGCGTCACCACCACCATGGTCATGCCATCGAGGGCCAGGTCGCGCATGACGGCCAGCACTTCACCCACCAGCTCGGGGTCGAGCGCGCTGGTGGGTTCGTCAAACAGCATCAGCGCGGGCTTCATGGCCAGGGCGCGGGCGATGCCCACGCGTTGTTTCTGCCCGCCGGAGAGGCGAGCGGGAAACACATCGCGCTTGTCGAACAGACCCACGCGCCGCAGCAACGCCTCCGCTTCGACGCGCACCTCGTCTTTGGGGCGACGCTGCACGTGCACGGGTGCTTCCATCACGTTTTGCAGCACGGTGAGGTGTGGCCACAGCGCGAACTGCTGGAACACCATGCCGATGCGCGTGCGCACCTGCGCGAGTTGCTGGTCGCTCATCACCAGGCCGCCCGAGGTGATGCCGATGGGCTGGCTGTCGAGCAGCACGCGCCCGCCATCGGGGCGTTCGAGCCAGTTGATGCAGCGAAGCAAGGTCGACTTGCCCGAACCCGACGGGCCCAGCAGGCACACCGTTTCGCCGCGCTGCACGTTGAATGAAATGTCGTCGAGCACACGCAGGCTGCCAAAGCTTTTGCTCAGACTGACGACGCTGAGAAGGGGGATGAGCGAGGGCATGGTCGTCTGGAAGGAATGAGGGGGTTCAGCGGCGCGCCTGCGCCATGCGCCCCACGGCCGACACGCCGGCTTCCACCACCAGGCACAGTGCCCAATACAGCAGCACCGCCGTGACGAAGGCCGCGAACGGAATGAAGTGGCGCGACTGAATGGAGTTCACCGCGTTGGTGAGCTCGGGCAGCGTGATGATGGTCAGAAAGGCGCTGTCCTTGATGATCTGGATCACCTGGTTGCCCAGCACGGGCGCACTGGAGAGTGCCAGCGGCGGCAGCACGATGCGGCGGAACAGCCCGAAGCCGCTGTAGCCGAAGGCCACACCGGCTTCGATGGGCGCGCGGGGTTGTGCGGCCCAGGCGGCACGCAGAATTTCTGCCATGTAGCCCGCGTGGTACACGGTGAGCGCCAGCAGGCCGGCGCTCCATGCGTCGAGCTGTACGCCGAACGAAGGTAGGCCGTAGTAGACGATGTAGGCAAACAGCAGAAATGGCGTGCAGCGCGCGGCGTCAACAAACACCTTGGCCGGCGCGCAAAACCAGGGTCTTGCGCTCATCAGCAGAGACGAAAGCAGGGCACCCAGCACCAGCGCGGCCAATGCGGAGAGCAGCGACAGGATCACGGTGTTGCCCAGGCCCGATAGCAGCAGCGCGCGCTCTGCCCACACGGTGGCGAAGTCGGCCATCACGCGGCGGCCTCGCGCCGCGCCAGACGGCGCTCCACCCAGCGCTGCACGCTCACCAGCGCAAACACAATGGGGATATAGATGGCCAGCGCCACCAGCAAAGGCGGCAGAGGCTCATAGGTCTGCGCGCCGATGCGAACGGCCGCGCGCGTGATGTCCACCACGCCGACCACCGCCAGCACCGGGGTGAGCTTGACCAGCAAGGACATTTCGTTGATGAGGCCAGGCAGCGCCGTGCGCGCGACCTGTGGCAACACGATGCGGCGAAAGCGCAGCACGCGGCCCATGCCCACCGACTGCGCGGCTTCGATCTGGTCTTTGGGCAGATTGAGCAACGACGCGCGCCACACCTCGCAGTTGAACGCAGCGGTGTTCAGCGTGAGGGCCAGCAGGCCTGCGGTGAGCGGGCCCATGGAAATACCCGCGCTGGGCAGCGCAAAGAACAGCAGCAGCACCAGGGTGACGAGTGGCGTTGCCCGAAGTAGGCTCACATAGACCGCCACCGCCGGGTTGGCGACGGGCACACGCCCCCACCGCAGCAGCGCCAGGCCCAGACCCAGCGGCAGGCCCAGTGCAATGCCGGCGACCGACAGCAGCAACGTGGTCAACGCACCACTGAAGATCGTCAGGACATCGGTGAGGCTCATGCGCTGTGCGGGTCAGGCAGGGTTCATTGCTGGGGCGTGTAGCTCACTGGTAGGTTGAAGGCCTCGCCAAACCACTTTTTCTGCAGACCAGGCATGACGCCGTTGGCCTTCTGCGCTGCGATGAAGTCGTTCATGAACTTCAACAACTCGGTGTTGCCCTTCTTCACGGCCCACGCGGGATACGAGCTTCCCGACACCGCCTGTCCCAGCTCGAACACCGCAGGCTTTTCGGCTGCCAGCGCCTTCAGGTTGATGACGGTGTTGATCACGTAGTCGGTGCGCTTGAGCGCGAGGTCTTGATAGGCCTCGGGGTACGACGCGTATTCCACGACCTTGCCGATCTTGCCGCCGTCTTTGGACAGCATCGCCTGCAGCTCGGGCAGGCGGCTCAGGAAGGCGCTGCCGGTTTGCACACCCACGGTCTTGCCGTTGAGATCCTTGATCGACTTGATGCTGCTGTCGTCCTTGCGCTTCACGTAGTAGTGCGTGGCATCGGCGATGGGGCTGGTGAAGTCAAGCGACTGCGTGCGCTCCTTGGTCATGAGCACCGCTGTGATGGCGATGTCGTACTTGCCCGTGGCCACGCCCGCCAGGATGCCGGGCCAGGGGAGGATTTCCTGCCGAATTTCGAACGGTGCGTATTTGCGCAGGGCGTCCACCATCTCGTGGTTGAAGCCGGTGGGCTTGCCGTCCTTGATGAACTCGAAGGGTTTGAAGTCGTCTTCTGTGACGACGACCAGGTAGCCCCGCTTCTTGATCTCTGCGAGGTCTGCGGCTTGCGCGGTGCCTGCCCAGAGTGCGAGCGGCAGCAACAGGGCGGCGAGCACGCCGCGGCGGTGGAAAGCGGGTGAGGCGGATGGCATGGTGAAGCTCCTGGTGGATGAAGGGGAAGGCGCACGAGATGGGGTGAATGCGGTCTTGGGCTGCAAGTTGCATGCCCGAAGGTCAGTCGCTGGCGTACCACTCCAGCACACGCCAGTGACTTGGCAGGCCACTGCAGGTCACGGTGGCGCTCGTGGGGTCGGTGCGCTGAAGCGCACAGGAGCGTGCGCGGCCCTCCAGCGCCGGCAACGTGGCGCGCTCCACCGCCCACACGTTATCGATCCAGGTGCCGAAGGCGATCTCAAAATCGAGCAGGGCTTGCGCCTGTTCGGGGTGGCGCTGCACCAGCTCGGCGAGCGTGTCGTCGGGCTGGGTGCTGGCAGGCCAGGGCGCACTGCGCGGGTGCAGGTGCATGAGGTACTGGCCGCTCACCAGCAGGCGCTCGGCGGTGGGTTGGCCTGTGGCGTCCAGCGCGGCGAGTGCGATGCGCTGGCCCACCGAGCCGGGCAGGCGCTCCCACACCTCCAGGTACACGCCGTGTACGCCGGTTTCCACCACGCGCTCGGGGGTTTCGAACCGCATGAAGCCGGCGTCGGGCGTGCTGCGCGGGGGCTGGAAGTCGATCGTGCGCTGCCAGGTGCACACCTCGGGCATCAACGGATCGGGGCGGGTGATGGCGGTGGTGCCACCAAAGCCCTGTTGCTGCGCGCGGCCTTCGGGCGTGCTGCGGTCCTGGTCGGCGGGCACGCGCAGGTCGCCGTGCCACAGGCCGGTTTGCAGCCAGCGCACCCAGGTGGTGGTGTCGTGGGTGTCGGGTGTGTCCAGCAGGGTGCGGGCCCACACGCCGTGGTAGCGCGCGTCAATGGAGGGGCTCATATCACGGCGTTCGGAAAGGCTGGCAGGCGCCGGTAGAACGCCATGTCGTGGTTGGGCCAGAGCCGGGCACTGGTCTCCCGCGCCAGCGCCTTGAGTTTGCGGATGCTGTGCACGGCCTGCTGTTCGTTGCCTTGCCACAGGGTGCCGGGGGCCACTTCGTCGTCGATGTTTTCCTGCAGGTCGGCGGCGTCGCCCGCGAGCAGCACGGGCTGGCCTTGCGGCAGCTCGATCAGCATCGACATGTGCCCGGCGGTGTGGCCGGGCGTGGCAATGGCGTGCACGCCCGGGGCCACGCTGTATTCGCCTTCTTTCAGGTGGAACGTCAGGGCGCGGGCTTCGTCGTCGAGCAGGTCGTCGTCGAACACCGCGCTGTCTTGCCCGCTGCAGGCGGCGTTCCATTCGTCGCGCTGCAGGTGGATCTCGGCCCCGCAGCCGCAGCGCCGCAGTTCCTTGAGGCCGCCGGCGTGGTCAAAGTGCAGGTGGCCGATGAAGATGACGTCGACGTCTTTGGGCGTGAGGCCCAGGCGCGCCAGGTGGTGGGGCAGGCGCTGCTCGTCGCGCATGTCGGGCGCGCCCATCTCGAAGGTGGCGGGGTCGTAGTAGCGCTGGCGCAGTGCGGGCGTGTGGATCTTGGCGTGGTCACAGCCCACGTCGTACAAGATGCGGCCGTTGGGGGTTTCGATGAGGTACGCCAGGATCGGCGCCTCGATGTGTTCGCCCCGCCCCCGGTTGAAGGTGGAGATGGATTTGTCGTAGCGGTGGGTGGCCGTGAGCAGGGGCCACAGGCGCAGGGCACGCGTCATGGTTCAGGCGCCACTGAAGGCCTGCGTCCAGGTGGTGGCGCCGGTGCGCGCCGGGGCGCTGCCGCCCAGCTCGGCGACCACGTCGGCCGTGCTGCGCAAGCGCCCGAAGATGCCGCCTTCCACGCCGATCATGGCCAGCGCGGGTGCCTGCAGCTCGGGTCGGCTGGCGGCGGTGGCGTCGCCCACGGTGGTGCAGTCAAAGCCCCGGTCCACCGCTTCGCGCAGCGTGGAGTGCACGCACACCTCGGTGGTCACGCCGCACAGAAAGAGCCGCTGCGTGCGGTGCGCGGCCAGCACCTGCCCCAGCCGCGTGAGGTGGAAGGCGCCGTAGCCGGGTTTGTCGATCACGGTCTCGCCCGGGGCGGGCTTGAGCGCTTCAATGAAGTCGTGCCCCTGTTCGCCGCGCACCAGCAGGCGGCCCAGCGGGCCCTGGCTGCCAATGGCGGCGCCAGCGGCCACGCTGCGCGCGAGCTTGGCGGGCGGGCAGTCGGAGAGGTCGGGCAGGTGGCCTTCGCGCGTGTGCACCACCAGCAGGCCGGCGGCGCGCGCGGCCTTGAGCAGCTGCTGGATGTGGGCCACCGGTTCGCGCAGGCGCTGCACGTCCATGCCGGCGGCGTCGGCATAGCCGCCGGGGCTGCAGAAGTCGCGCTGCATGTCGATCACGATGAGTGCGGCGTTCATTTGGAAGGCCTCGTGAAACCGGTGCGGATGGCCACCGCCATGCGCCGCGCCACTTCGTCGGCGAGCAGCCGGCCTTTGGTGGCGTCGGACCCTTTGGCCGACGAGAGCACGCCCGAGGCGGGCACCCAGTCGGTGCGCGGCGGGTACATGTCGTAGGGCGGGAAGTCGGCCGGGCCATCGTCGGGCAGCAGGTCCATGCGCACGAGGTGGGGGTGGTAGTGCAGCATCATCGAGGTCTCCAGCACGGCGGCGTGCTCCAGCGCAAAGCCGGGAAAGCCATCGGGGAACACATCGCCCAGGCTGTCGGGCGTCATGAAGTCCCAGTACTCCAGCCGCATGACCTGCAGCGCCGCGTTGGGCCCGAGGTCGCGCAGGCCGAGGTCGATGCCTTCGATCAGGAACCACTGGTTTTCGTAGTGGCCGTTGACGATCACGAGCTTGGTCAAACCGTGCCGCGCGAACTCACGCACCGCATCGCGCACCTGGCCAATGAGGGTGGCCGCGTCCACGCTGGTGGTGCCGCAAAAGTGCTGGCCGCCCCCGCACTTGGGCTGTGACTTGTACCCGTAGGACAGCGTGGGCGCCACCAGCCCGCCCACCTGCGCGGCGGTGTCGGCCGCCACCGCGGCCGAGAGCAGGCCGTCGGTGCCCAGCGGCAAATGCGGGCCATGCTGCTCGAGCGCGCCCACGGGCAGCAGCACGGGGGGCTGGTCTTGCTGCAGGCGGGCCTGGTAGTCGACCCACGAGAGTTCGTTCATCCACACGGTGGGCTTCATTCAGGTTCCTTGAGGTTGGGGTGTGGGCGAGGCATCCATGGCTTCCACAAAGGCGGCCAGGGTGATGAGTGCACCACCGGCCCATTCCATGGCGGTCATGGACTCGTCACCGAACCACACGGCGGTCAACACCGCGACCACCAGTTCGGCCAGCAGGATCACACCGGCCTTGCTGCTCTCGATGTGCGTCACGCCAAACTGCCAGGTGGCGGTGGCCAGCAGCAGCCAGACAAAGCCGTAGGCCAGCACCGCGATCCACACGCCGGTGCCCATGTGGCTGGGCACGCTGTGGCCCAGTGCGCTGGTGGCCAGGAGCGAGATGACACCGCAGCCCGCGAACACCGCGAAGGTCTTGCTGACCATCGGCACCTGTTGCGCAGCGCGGGCGATCACGTTGTTGGCCGCGAAGCAAAAGCCCGCCGAGAGGGCGAGGAAGTCCACGAAGCTGAAGGCCAGATCCATGCCGCCCGTGCCGCCCAGGAAGAGCCACAGGCCCACGAGCGCCATCACCACCGCTGCCCAGCGCAGCGGCGGAATGCGCTCCTTCAAAAACAGCCAGCCACCCAGCACCGACCACACCGGCGACAGGTAGAAGAGAAACATCACCCGCACCACATCGCCCAGCATGAGCGCGTTGACGAACGACGTGTTGGCCCAGCCACCCACCACGGCCAGCGCCAGCAGCATGCCCCACTGCGCGCGCCAGGCGGCGCGCTGGCGCCAGATGAAAACGCAGGTGAACAGGCCCACCACGCCGTAAGAGAGCAGCGACACCATGGGCCCGGTGAGCCCTTGTGCAATGAACCACTTGAGCGGCATCCACGACAGGCCCCACAGCGAGGCGGAGAACAGCAGCACGCCAGTGGCGACGCGTTTGGACGGGTGGGTGAGCAGGGACATGCGGTGGGCGTTTCAAGGCATGGCAGAGCCGCCGTTGGGCCCGAGCACCTGGCCGCAGTAAAAGCGCGAGAGGTCGCTCGCCAGAAACAGCGCGGTGGCCGCGATCTCTTCGGGCTCGGCCACGCGGTGCTGCGGAATGGCGAGTTCTTTCTCCATCCACTCAGCGCTCATGTGTTCCAGCGAGACCATGGCGGTGTTCACCGCCCCGGGTGCAATGGCGTTGACGCGGATGCCGTGCGGCGCGAACTCGCGCGCCAGCGAGCGGGTGAGCCC
>CALRUK020000003.1:0-306773 GCA_943371335.1 Synechococcus sp. UW140
CAGGGCCCCATCACCAACGTGGACATCGAGCCGATGGACCGCGCGCCCCTCAACGCCATGGACCGCGACCCGGTGCGCACGCCCCTGGACACCGGCGTGCGCGCCATCAACGCGCTGTTGACCGTGGGACGCGGCCAGCGCATTGGCCTGTTCGCCGGCTCCGGCGTGGGCAAGAGCGTGCTGCTGGGCATGATGGCCCGCTACACCAAAGCCGACGTGATCGTGGTCGGGCTCATTGGCGAGCGTGGCCGCGAAGTGAAAGAGTTCATTGAAGACATCCTGGGCGCCGAGGGCCGCAAGCGCTCGGTGGTGGTGGCCGCCCCGGCCGACGCGCCGCCGCTGGTGCGCATGCAGGGCGCCGCCTACGCCACCGCCATTGCCGAGCGCTTCCGCGACGACGGGCTCGACGTGCTGCTGCTCATGGACTCGCTCACCCGCTACGCCATGGCGCAGCGCGAAATTGCGCTGGCCATCGGCGAGCCACCGGCCACCAAGGGCTACCCGCCTTCGTGCTTTGCCAAGCTGCCGCAGCTGGTGGAGCGCAGCGGCAACGGCCTCAATGGCAAGGGTTCGATCACGGCGTTCTACACCGTGCTCTCCGAAGGCGACGACCAGCAGGACCCGATTGCCGACGCGGCCCGCGCCATTCTGGACGGCCACATCGTGCTCTCGCGCGCGCTGGCCGAGTCGGGCCACTTCCCGGCCATCGATGTGGAGGCCTCGGCTTCCCGCGTGATGCACAACGTGGCCGGTGCGGTGCACCTGGAGCTGGCGCGCAAGTTCCGCAGCCTGTACTCGCGCTACCAGAAGAGCCGCGACCTGATCCAGCTCGGCGCCTATGTGGCCGGCAGCGACCCGGAAACCGACCGCGCCATCGTGCTCTACCCCGCCCTGCAGCGCTTCCTGATGCAGGACATGCACGAGGCCGCCACCTTGCCCGAGAGCCTGCGCCAGATGCAGACCGCGCTGCAGGACGACAAGGAAAAAGGCGCACCCCAACGCCAGACCCGGCCGCACCACAACCCGTATGAAGGAAGCCCAGGATGACCGCGATACAGACCCTGCACAAAGTGGTTGATATCGCCGAAAAACGCCGGGACGAAGCGCTGGGCGTGCTGGCCCAGATGCAGCGTGAACTGCGCGTGGCACAAGACCAGATGGACCAGCTGCAGGCCTACGCCCAGGAAGCCGAGGCACGCTGGGCCGCGCGCAGCGCCGTGGGCGTGGACACCGCGCTGCTCATGCACCACCGCCAGTTCATGCACAAGATTCACCACGCGCTGGAGTTCCAGAACGGCGTGCTGGGCGACCGCCAGCGCCACATCGACAACGCGCAGGAACAGGTGCACGCCGCCGAGCGCGACCTGGCCGGGCTGCGCAAGTTCGCCGAACGCAAGCAGCAGGCCATTGACCACAAGGCGCAACGCCAGGACCAGAAGTACACCGACGAGATGGCCCTGTCCATCCACCTGCGCCACCAGCTGGCCCAGGCGCAGGCCCGCAACTGACCCTTCGACCGCGACCACCCCATGACCACCACGCACGCCAGCACCCAGGCCCCCAAGCCCACCGAAGCGGCCAAGCCCTCGCAGCAAGGCCAAAGCGCGCGCCCGCAGGGCGACAAAGCCGTGCCGGCCGACCTGTTTGCCAACCTCCTGAGCCTGGTGAGCGACACCCACCTGGGCCCCACCGCCCCCAGCGCCCTGGAAGGCGATGTGGCCGACGACAAGGCTCCCGGCAAAGGCAAAGCCAAGGGCAAGGCCGACGACACCGACCCCAACCCGCTGGCCACCCTGCTGGCCTGGGCCACGCCGGCCACAGCGGCCACAGCCACCACCGCCGGGGCCACCACGGCCGATGCCAAAGCAGCGGCCGGTGCCGACGCCCAGGCCGGCCTGCTCAAAACCGCTGGCGCGGAAGGCGCGGGCAAAGACAGCGGCGTGGACATCAGCGGCATGGCCCGCGTCGACGAACCCGCGCCGCAGCTGAGCGCGCAGGCGCGCGCCGCCTCGCGCCCGGCCTTCAGCCCGCTCAACCCGCAAACCGCAGCCGCCGTTGCCTCAGCCGCCCAGAGTCAGCGCGCCAGCAACAGCGACAGCAGCGCCGCCCCCGGCAGCGCACCCGCCATGGTGTGGCAGCGCGGCGCGGTCTCTGGCACCGAAGCCCTGCAACAGCAACACAGCGCCCAGTTCGCTCAAGTGCGCGCCACCGCCGCGATCAATGAGCGCCTCGGGCTGGCAGCCTTGCCCGCCGACGCATCGGCCGGCCCCGCCAACCTGCGCGAGTTCGCGCTCGGCGCTGGCGGCGGCACCAGCAATGCAGCCGCCCCGGGCACGGCCGCCACGCAAGACACCAGCCTGGCCGGCGCCGCCAGCGCCAGCAGCGCCGATGCCGGCGGCAGCGGCGACAACAGCTCCTCCAGCGCCTCGACCGACCAGGGTCAGGGCGACGGCCACCCCCATGCCAGCGCCGAAGCGGAGGCCCCGACCGTGAGCCACTGGGGCACCCAGCACCTGCGCCACGCCAGCCTGCGCGTGGGCGGCGAAGGCGGCAGCGACGCCATCGACATCCAGCTCGCCGTCAAAGGCCAGGAAGTGCAGGTCGCGTTCCAGACCGACAACGCCGAAGCCCGCGCCTCCCTGCGCGAAAGCGCAGGCGCCTCGCTGGCCGACCTGATGCAGCGCAGCGGCATCCAGCTGGGCGGCGTGTCGGTGGGCTCGCAAGGCGCGTCCCAGGGCGATGGCGGGCACTCACCACGCCCCGCAGGCCTGAGCACCGAAGCCCTGGGCCGCACCGCCCGCGCCACCGAACCCGCCAGCCGCCCGGCCGCAGCACCCCGCGCCGACGGCAGCCGTCCGCTGGACGTGTTTGCCTGAGGCAACCCGGCGGCGAAGCCCCGAATAGGCGCCTTTTACGGCGCTTATCTAGCGACCACCCCAGGGGGTGGCGCCCAATAATTCTTTCAACCCCACACGCTTTGGCCCGTGGGAAACGTTGAAGGAAGAACATGTCTGCTGCCGCCGCCACCGCCGATGCCTCCGAAGCACCCAAGAAGAAGAGCAAGAAACTGCTGTTCATCATCCTGGGTGTGGTGGTGCTTGCGCTGATCGGCGCCGGCGCCGCGCTGTTCATCCTCAAAAAGAACACCGCCGAAGGCGAAGAAGGCGATGAGGACGCGCCGGCTGTGGTCGAACACAGCAAGCCCAAGACGCCCCCCACCTTCCTGCCGCTGGAAAACATGGTCATCAACCTGGCCGACCCCGGTGGCAACCGCTTCGTGCAGGTGGGCCTGACGCTGCAGCTGCAGGACGCCGCCACCGAAACCGCCGTGAAGTCCTACCTGCCCAAGATCCGCAGCAACGTGCTGGTGCTGATCTCGCAACGCACCGCCGACGAGATGCTGCTGGCCAAGGGCAAGGAAAAACTCGCCAACGACATCATTGCCACCATCTCCGAAGAGATGGGCTACGAAATGCCCGAGGCCGCTGAAGCCGACGACCACGACGCAGCCCCGCGCAAGAAGAAGAAAAAGTCGAAGGCGCCGCCCAACCCGGTGCAGGCGGTTCTGTTCTCCAGCTTCATCGTGCAGTAACCGGACGACACGCCATGGCCGAATCGTTTCTGTCCCAGGAAGAGATCGACGCCCTCCTCGAAGGCGTCACGGGCGAAAGCCAGAAGCTGGCAAAAGAGGAAGTGCCCACCAGTGGTGTGCGCGACTACAACCTCTCCAGCCAGGAACGCATTGTTCGTGGGCGCATGCCCACGATGGAAATCGTCAACGAGCGCTTCTCGCGCAACCTGCGCCTGGGCCTGTTCAACTTCATCCGCCGCAGCCCCGAGATTTCGGTGGGCGCCGTGCAGGTGCAGAAATACAGTGCCTTCCTGCGCGAGCTGGTGGTGCCGACCAACTTCAACATCATGGCCATCCGCCCCCTGCGCGGCAACGGGCTGGTGGTGTGCGAGCCCACGCTGCTGTTTGGCGTGATCGACAGCCTCTACGGCGGCAACGGCAAGTTCCACACCCGCATTGAAGGGCGCGACTTCTCGCCCACCGAGCAGCGCGTGATCAACCGCCTGGTGGATGTGGTGGCCGAGGAATACAAGAAGGCCTGGCGCGGCGTGTACCCGATCGAGCTGGCTTACCAGCGCTCGGAAATGCAGCCCCAGTTCGCCACCATCGCCACCCCCAGCGAGATCGTGGTATCCACCAGCTTCACGCTGGAGATTGGCGACATCGCCGGCTCGCTGCACATCTGCATTCCCTACGCCACGCTGGAGCCGATTCGCGACGTGCTGTATTCCAGCGTGCAGGGCGACGCCATCGAGGTCGACCGCCGCTGGGTCAAGCTGCTCAGCCACGAGATCCAGGCCGCCGAGGTGACCATGGTCGCCGAGCTGGCGCAGACCGAGGCCACGGTGGAGCAACTGCTGGCCATGCAGATCGGTGACTTCATCGAGCTGGACCGCCACCCCTCGATCAAGGCCCACGTGGATGGCGTGCCGGTTTTTGAATGCCAGTACGGCACCCACAAAGGCAAATACGCGCTGCGCGTGGAGCGCAACCTTCGCGGCATTGATATGAACTGGCTGGGAGATTCCTATGTCAACTGAGACCCCAAACACCATGAACGAAGCTGTTGCAGACGATTGGGCTCAGGCCCTGGAAGAGCAGGCCACCAAGGTCAACGTCAACGAAGACGGCGCGCCGGTCTTCGAGTCCGCCACGGCACCCGTGTCCGCCGCCAGCGGAGCGGGCAACCCGATGCAGGACATCCAGATGGTGCTGGACATTCCGGTGCAGCTGTCGGTGGAACTGGGTCGCACGCGCGTGCCGATCAAGTACATCCTGCAGCTCGCGCAGGGTTCCATCGTCGAGCTCGACGCGTTGGCCGGCGAGCCCATGGACGTGCTCATCAACGGCTACCTGATCGCCCAGGGCGAGGTGGTGGTGGTGAACGACAAGTTCGGTATCCGCCTCACCGACATCGTCACGCCGTCGGAGCGGATGCGCAGGGTTAGTCGGACGTGACCGCAGGTCACGTCACCCCCCGCGCCGCCTTCGGCGTCACCCCCCTGGGAGGGGGGCGATGCCTTAGGCCCGGCGAAGCCGGCTCCTCGGCATCCCTGGACTGACCCACACCCCCTCTTCTGATTCTCGTCATGCTGCAAAACGCCCTTCCTGCCCTCGCGCTGCTGGCCATCATGGTGGCCATGGCGTTTGCCCTCAAATGGGCGCGCCGGCGCCTGCCGGGTGCGGTGGGCCACAGCGGGCCGCCGATGCAGCTGCTGTCCTCCCTTTCGCTCGGCCCGCAGCAGCGCGTGGTCACGGTGCAGGTGGGCCAGGGCGATGACGCGGTGTGCCTGGTGCTGGGTGTGTCGCCCGGTTCCGTGAATGCACTGCACCACATGCCCCTGCCCGCCCATCTGCCGCAGACCGAGCAACCCATCGTCACGCCCGCGTCCAGCTTCGCGGCGCGTCTGGCCCAACTCACCAAGGCTCCGAATGCGCCACGCTGACACCTTGCGCCGCGGCCTGCTGCTGGCTGCCGTGGCCCTCTTTGCCACCGGCGCATGGGCGCAGGGCGCACCCGCCGCCCCGGCCGGCCCCACCTTGCCGCTCATGGTCGGCCAGGGCGCCGGCGGTACCAGCTATTCGGTGCCGATCCAGACGCTGCTGTTCTTCACCGCGCTGTCTTTCCTGCCGGCCGTGCTGCTGCTCATGACGGGTTTCACCCGCATCGTGATCGTGCTCTCGCTGCTGCGCCAGGCGCTGGGCACGCAGTCCGCCCCGCCCAACCAGGTGATCATTGGCCTGTCGCTGTTTCTCACGCTGTTCGTGATGGGCCCCACGCTGGACAAGGTGTACGCCGACGCCTACGAGCCTTATTCGCGCAACGCCATCACCTTCGACCAGGCGCTCGAGCGCGGCCAGGTCCCCATGCGCGAGTTCATGCTCAAGCAGACGCGCCAGTCCGACTTCGAACTCTTCGCCAAGCTGGCCAAACTGCCGGCCGACGTGACCGCGCAGAACGCGCCGTTTCGCGTGCTCGTGCCGGCCTTCGTCACCAGCGAGCTCAAGACCGCTTTCCAGATCGGCTTCATGATCTTCATCCCCTTCCTGGTGATCGACATGGTGGTGGCCAGCGTGCTGATGTCGCTGGGCATGATGATGTTGTCGCCCGTGCTGGTGGCGCTGCCCTTCAAGCTGATGCTGTTTGTGCTGGCTGACGGCTGGAACCTGCTCATCGGTTCGCTGGCGGCGAGCTTTGCCCAGTAGGAAAAGACATGGATCCGCAAGCCGCTCTCACGATGGCGCAGAACGCGCTGTTCATGTTGCTCATGATTGCTGCGCCGGTGCTCGGCGTGGTGCTGGCCGTGGGCCTGCTGGTGAGCCTGTTCCAGGCCATCACGCAGATCAACGAAGCCACGCTGGCCTTTGTGCCCAAGCTCATCGCGGCCATTGCGGTGTTTGCCATCGCCGGCCCCTGGATGATGACCACCATGGTCGAGTTCATCCGCAGCACGATCCTCTCGATTCCCAACTTTGCGCAGTGACATGGCCCACCCCTGCCGCGCAAGCTGACGCATGCCCACCTTCACCGAAGCCCAGGTCATGGCGCTGGTCTCGCCGGTGTTCTGGCCTTTCCTGCGCATCCTGGCGGTGTTCTCCAGCGCGCCCATCTTCTCGTCGCGCTCGGTGCCCATGCGCACCCGCGTGGGCCTGGCGATGCTGGTGGCGCTGTGCGCGCAGGCCGGCCTGCCCGAGCAGCCCGTGGTGGCACTCACCGACCCGGCCGCCTTTTCGGTGGTGATGCAGCAGGTGGTGGTGGGCATTGCCATCGGGCTGGCGGTGCGCATCGTGTTTGCCTCGGTGGAGCTGGCGGGTGAACTCATCGGCCTGCAGATGGGCCTGAACTTCGCGGGCTTCTTCGACCCTTCCACCAACTCGCAATCGAGCACCGTAGGCCGCTTCTTCGGCAACACCACCATGCTGCTCTTCGTGGTGATGGGCGGGCACCTCATGTTGCTGCAGGCCGTGGTGGCCAGCTTCAACACCTTCCCCATTGGCGGCAGCGCGTTCGAATCCATCAACCGCATGCAGCTGCACGAACTGGGCGCCGTGGTGTTTCGCTACGGGCTGTGGATCGCGCTGCCCATGATCGGCATGCTGCTGTTCATCAACATCGTGCTGGGTTTCATTTCGCGCATTGCGCCGCAGATGAACGCCTTCGCGATCGGCTTTCCCCTCACGCTCTCCGCGGGCCTGGTGGGCATTGCCTTCACGCTGCCCATGCTGGACGCACCCGTGGCCTCGCTCATGCGCCTGGCCACCGAAATCTTCACCGGCGGCTGAAGCCGCCACCCCTGCCGCTTGTCTGGCCGCATTACACGGCTGGGGCGTTGAGCCGATACACACACCACGGACTGGTGCCTCTCCCCGGGCGCAGCCGCTGTCTGGAGATCCTCATGAAACTTCGCACCCAGATCCTCTGCCTCGGCATCGCCGGTGCCGCGCTGGTGTCCGCTGCGGGCGGTATCGGCTGGCTGGCCGTCTCGTCCATGGCCGCCAAGGTCGAAGCTTCCGCCCGTGCGGGCCAGGCGCTTCAGGCCTCGCAAAGCGCCGACATGATGCACGACGCCGTGCGCGGCGATGCCCAGCGCGCGCTGCTGGCCGTGATGAAGGGCGACGCCCCCACCATCGCCGCCGCCCAGGCCGACCTGGCCGACCACATCGCCACCTTCGACACCGCGCTCAAGAAGATCGCAGAAGCCGGCGTGGAGGCCGAGGCGCAGAAGGCGCTCAGCGCCACGCTGCCCGTGGTCGCGCAATACACGCAGGCGGCGCAGGCGGTGATCGCCGGGGCGGCACAAGGTGTGGCGCAGGCCGAAGCCCAGATGCCCACGCTGGACAAGGCGTTTGCGCAACTGGAAGACGAACTCGAAAAGCTCTCGGGAATGATCGAGGAAGACGGCACCCGCATTTCGGAAGCGGCGGCGGCCAGCGTGGCGCAGTCGCTGTGGACGATTGCCGTCGCGGTGCTGGTGGCCAGCGTGCTGCTGGTGCTGGGCGCACTGTGGGTGGCCCGCCTCATGGCGGTGGCCATGGAGCACGCCGTGACCGCCGCCGACCACCTGGCCGGCGGCGACCTCAGCCGCACGATCACGCTGGTGGGCAACGACGACACGCGCCAGCTGCTGGGCGCCCTGCGCGCCATGCAGCAACGCATTGGCGATACGGTGAGCCATGTACAGAGCAACGCGGCGCTGGTCTCCAGCGCCAGCGTGCAGATCGCGCAAGGCAACAACGACCTCTCTTCGCGCACCGAGCAGCAGGCCGCTTCGCTGGAAGAAACCGCCGCCTCCATGGAAGAGCTGGGCAGCACGGTACGCCAGACCGCCGACCACGCGGGCCAGGCCAACGAGCTGGCGCGAAGCGCCTCGAAAATCGCGGCCGAAGGCGGTGACGTGGTGGGCAAGGTGGTGGACACCATGCGCGGCATCAACGACAGCTCGCGGCGCATCGCCGACATCATCGGCGTGATCGACAGCATCGCCTTCCAGACCAACATCCTCGCGCTCAACGCCGCCGTGGAAGCGGCGCGCGCGGGCGAGCAGGGCCGCGGCTTCGCGGTGGTGGCGGCCGAGGTGCGCAACCTCGCACAGCGCAGCGCGCAGGCGGCCAAGGAAATCAAGGGCCTGATCGACACCAGCGTGGAGCGCGTGGCCAGCGGCACGGTGCTGGCCGACCAGGCGGGTGTGACCATGCAGGGCGTGGTCGAGGCGATCCGCCGGGTGTCCGATCTGGTGAACGAAATCAGCAGCGCCACCAGCGAACAGAGCGCGGGCGTGGGTCAGGTGGGCGAGACGATCAGCCAGATGGACCGCGTGACGCAGCAGAACGCCGCGCTGGTGGAAGAAAGCGCTGCAGCGGCCTCTTCCCTGCAGCAACAGGCGGCCCAGTTGCTGCAGTCGGTGGCTGTGTTCAAACTCGGCCGCGAACCGGGGCAGGCGGCACCGCTGGCCGCGTGAGCAAGGCCGCGCCCTGCAGCACCTGCGGGGCGGCTTCGCGCATGGCCGCCACAAACTGCCGCAGCCGCGCCGGGTAAAAGCGCGCATAGGGGTAAATGAGGTACAGCGGCAATGGCGGCGCCTGCCACTCGGGCGCCAGCCGCAGCAGCCGCCCGCTGGCCAGGTCGTCGGCCACCATCCAGGCCGACACAATGCCCACACCCAACCCCGCCAGCGCCGCATTGCGCACCACATACAGGCTGTCGGTGCTGAGCCTGGGCTTGATGGAAAACTGCCGCGCCTGCCCCGTGGCCGTGTGCGTCAGCGCCACCTCGTTGCGGTAATACGTGCGCAGCGCCAGCCAGGGCAGGCCCGCAAGTTCGTCGGCATGCTGCGGCACGGGCGCGCCCTGCAGCACGTCGGGCGAAGCCACCACGATGCGCGGCACATCCACCAGCTTGATCGCCACCGCCGCCGGGTCGCGCACCTCGCCCACGTGCAGCGCGCAGTCGATGCCCTCGCCAATGAGGTCTTGCGTGTCATCGCGCAGCAGCCACTCCACATTCACCAGCGGGTGGCGCTGCAGAAAGGCCGCCAGCGGCCGCACGAACTGCTCCTGCCCGAACGCATGCGGCGCGAGCACCCGCAGCGCGCCTTTGGGCTCGTCGCCCACGCCCCGCACCTCGGCTTCGAACGATTCCCAGCTCTCCAGCAAGGCCTTGGCCCGCTCGAAGCAGCGCTCGCCGTCTTCCGTCAGGCGCATGGCGCGGGTGGAGCGCTGCAGCAGCCGCAGGCCCAGCGTGCGCTCCAGCGCCTGCAGGCGCCGGCTCACGGTGGGTTGCGTGGTGTTGAGCTGCGCGGCAGCGCCCGAGAGGCTGCCGGCCTCGACGATGCGCACGAAGGTCTGCATCAGGTCCAGGCGGTCGCCGCTGACACCGATGGCTTCGGGCGCTGCGGCCAGGGGCGCGGGCTTTTTCATGCGTGAATCGTATATCTGAAGTGCCGGGCAGACCACTACCGCCAAGGTCTCAAGGGTGGGAGACTCGCTGCTCGTTGTCACCTCACAGGGTTTACCCCATGTCAGCCATCCGCTCCACGAATAGTTTGAACACCCCCAGCGCAGGCCTGTCGCGCAGCCTCACGCTGCTGCTGGCCACCAGCGCGGGCGTGGGTGTGGCCTCGCTCTACTACAGCCAGCCCATGCTGGGCGTGCTGGGCGAAGACACCGGCGCCAGCACGCAGGCGCTGGGTCTGGTGCCCACGCTCACGCAGCTGGGCTACGCGCTGGGCATGCTGTTCACCGCACCGCTGGGCGACCGCCACGACCGGCGCCACCTCATCTTGTGGAAGGTGGCCATGCTGGTGGCCAGCCTGCTGGCCGCCGCGTGGGCGCCCTCGGTGGGCCTGCTGCTGGCCGCCAGCCTCGCCATGGGCGTGGCCGCGTCGCTGGCGCAAGACATCGTGCCGGCCGCCGCCACGCTGGCCCCTGAGGCACGGCGCGGTCAGGTGGTGGGCACGGTCATGACCGGGTTGCTGCTGGGCATCCTGCTCTCGCGCGTGGTCAGCGGCTTCACGGCCGAGCACTTCGGCTGGCGCGCCATGTTTCTGGCGGCCGCGCTGGCCACCGCCCTGCTGGGTGCGGCCCTGTGGCGCTCGCTGCCGCACTTCAAACCCACCACCGAACTCGCCTACGGCGCGCTGCTGGGCTCGCTGCTCACGCTCTGGCGCCAGCACCCCGCGCTGCGCCGCGCCATGGTGGCGCAAAGCCTGCTGGGGTTGGGCTTCAGCGCGGTGTGGTCCACGCTGGCCATCTGGCTGCACGGCGCGCCGTTTCACCTGGGGGCGGGCGCGGCGGGTGCCTTCGGCCTGGCCGGGGCGGCCGGCGCGGTGGCCGCGCCCGTGTTCGGGCGCCTCGCCGACCGGCACGGCTCGCACGCCATCACGCTGCTGGGCGCCGGCATTGCGGCGGTGTCGTTTGCCGCCATGCCGCTGGCGCTGTGGCTGCCGTCCGAGCTGCGCATGGTGTGGCTCGCGGCCACGGTGCTGGGCTTCGACCTGGGCTTTCAGTCGGCGCTGGTGGCCCACCAGACGCTCATCTACAGCATCGACCCCGGCGCGCGCAGCCGCCTCAACGCCATGCTGTTCGTCTCCATGTTCAGCGCCATGGCGCTGGGCGCGGCACTGGCCAGCCTGCTGTTTGCCGAATGGGGCTGGGTGGCGGTGAGCGCCCTGGCCACCGGGGCCGCCCTGCTTGCTGCGCTGGTGCGCTGGCTGCCCGTGCGCAGCAGCGCGGCCCAGACCGCCTGAGCCTCAACTGCGCAGCGAGACGTGTGAATCGCCCTGCGCTCGGGGCTGAGCGGCTCAGCGCTCCGCGATGTAGTGCGACATGCGCGCGCTCTCGCCGTCGGCCAGGAAGGCGCGCACCTCGGTCTCGATGGCGCGGTCGGCCACGGTGGCGCGGGCGCGCTGGTGCAGGTAGTCGGCCCACGAGGTGACGATGAAGCGCTCCACATAGCGCGAAGGCTCTCCCAGGTCTTTGTAGACGCGCCAGAAGGTGGCGCCGTCGCGCCGGCGCGGGGCTTTCATCTGCGCGATGGTGTCCAGAAAGGCCTGGTCCACGCCGGTGCGAATGCGGTAGCCCACCTCCACCGCGATCGGGCCGGCCTCGGGGTTTGGCTCGGCCTCGATGAACAGCTCGTCCCAGGGCGTGCCCTGCGTGACCTCATGGTCTGCCCCCACGCGCAGCGGAAAAGGCCGCGCCAGCAGCAGCCCCGCCGCCATCAACACAGCGGCGGCCAGGAGCGCCGCCGTGAGGCCGGCGATATCGGACACCGCGCCCCAGAACGCCGAGCCAATGGCAAACGCCCCCAGCGCCGAGACGATGTGCAGCGCCACCGCACGCGATCGCACCCACGGCGGCGCGCTGGCCTGGGTGGCGGTGTTGAAGGTGGACATGGTGGCCATCCAGGCCGCGCCGCCAAAGGCCATGGCGACGTACACCACCCAGGGCACCCGCACCCAGGCCGCCAGACCCATGACGGTGGCAAACACCACACAGCTCACGGCCACGATGGCGTCCAGCTCGAAGCGCGCGCGCAGCCGCCCGATCACCAGACCCGAGGCCACGGCGCCCGTGCCCAGACAACCCATGAGCAGGCCAAAGCCCTCGGCACCGGTGCCGAGCTGGCGCTGCGCAATCACCGGCAGCAGCGCCCACAGCGCCGAACCCGCGGCGCTGAAAGCCATCACCCGCACCAGCTGCGCCAGGATCAGGCGCGAGTGCCACGCAAAGCGCAGGCCGCTGAGCGTGCCGCCCCACAGCCGCTCGGGCGGCAGGCTCGACGGCGGGTGCGCGCGCGGCGGCCAGCGGCGGATGGACTCCCACATCACCACCGTGGTGAGCACCGTGACCACAAACACCCAGCCCGCGCCCAGCCGCGCAAACAGCAGGCCGGCCAGCGTGGGCCCGATGGCGCGCGCGGCGTTGTAGGCAATGCCGATGGCGGTGATGGCCTGCGGCCATTCGGCGCGCGGCACCGGGTCGACCACGGAGGAGTTCCAGGCGGGCGTGAGCACCGCCGTGCAGCAGCCGCACACAAACACCAGAAACAACACCGAAGCCGGTCCGCCCCAGCCCCCGAGCACCAGCAGGGCGAGCAACACGCACGCGGCCACCTGGGCGATCAACGCGCCCGAGATCAGGCGTCGGCGGTCGGTGGTGTCGGCCAGCACGCCTGCCGGCAGGGCGAGCAGGAACATGGGCAGAAACACGGCGGTTTGCACCAGCGCGGCCAGAAAGGACGAGCCGGTGAGCTCGACCATGAGCCAGGCTGCCGCCATGGTCTGCATGCCGGCGCCAATGAAGAAGATGGCACCGCAGATCCACAGACCCCGAAAGGCGGGTTGGCGCAGGGGACTCCAGATGGAGGTGGAGGCAGGAGGCATGGCGCATTATTCCGCAGTACCCCCCAAGGGTATGCGGCGCGCGGCGATGGCTCAGCGCGGCGTGAGGCCGTAGGTGATGGAGAGCACCGAGCCCGAGCGCAAGCGCACCGTGGCCCAGAGATTGCCCGGCCCCCGGTCGTACAGCCACTCTTCGGTGGGCTGGCAGGGCACGATGCGGCTGGCGTAGGGCTCGGGCACCGGGTAGGCCGAGGGGCCTTGGTACACCGGTGCACAGTAGGTGTCGCTCAGCACCGGTGGGCCGCACTTGGCCACCAGCGCCAGGCGCGAGTCGCCTTCCGCGGCAATGCCGCCTGCGCAGCGCAACGACTCCGCCTGCGCCGGTGCGGCACCGCCCAGCCCACCCAGCAGCACCCATGCCACCCCCCAGACCGCCGCCCGCCCGGTGGGCCACTGCAGAGGGAAGAAGGCACCGGGCATGGCAGGGCTAGACGATGCCGTTGCGGATCGCGTAGACGGTGAGTTCGGCGTTGTTGGCCAGGTGCAGCTTTTCGAGCACGCGGGCGCGGTACACGCTCACGGTCTTGGGGCTGAGCATGAGCTCTTCAGCAATGTCGGAGAGCTTCTTGCCCGAGGCGATCTTCTGCAGCGTCTGCAGTTCGCGCTCGGACAGGCTGGCGTGCAGCTCTTCGGTTTCCGGGGCATTGAGCGTGTCCACCAGCATCTGCGCCACATCGGCCGTGACGTACTTGCGCCCCTGCATCACGGTGCGAATGGCCGCCACCAGCTCGGCCGGTTCGCCGGCCTTGTTGAGGTAGCCGCGCGCACCGGCGCGCAGGCAGCGGATGGCGTACTGGTCTTCCGGGTACATCGAGACCACCAGCGTCTTCACCGTGGAGCCCTCTTCCTTGAGCGTGCCGAGCACTTCGAGGCCGCCGCGCCCGGGCATGTTGAGGTCGAGCACGAGCACGTCGCACGACACCTTGCGCATCAGGTCGCGCAGTTCGGGGTAGCTGCTGGCCTCGCCCACCACCTGGATGTCGGTGGCTTCCGAAATGGTGTCGCGGATACCGCGCCGCACCATGGCGTGGTCGTCACACAAAATCACCTTGATCATGGGGTTCCTCGTCGGCGTTGGCCGCATTGTCCGGGTTGCTGGAAGACGTCAGGGGCACGGACAGAATGACCGACGTGCCCCGGGGAGATGAGCTCACATCGAGCCAGCCGCCGACCTTGGCGGCGCGCTCGCGCAGGCCGAGCAGGCCAAACGACTTGGCCTTGCGCAGGGCTTGCGCGTCCAGGCCCTGGCCGTTGTCGGAGACTTCGAGCGTGAGCACACCTTCGCGGTCGCTCAGGTCGATGTCGACCGCGCTGGCGTTGGCGTGCTTGCTCACGTTGGTGAGCGCTTCTTGCGCGGTGCGGTAGGCCACCAGCTGGATCTCGCGCGGCCCGTCCAGCTGTTCGGAAGAGCGGCGCACCACCACGCGCAGCCCGGTGCGGCGCTCAAAGCTGGCGGCCAGCCAGAGCACGGCGGCCACCAGGCCCTGGTCCAGGATGGGCGGGCGCAGGTTCATCATGATCCGCTGGCTCGCGCCCAGTGCGTGCTGCAGCATTTCCATGGCCGAACCCAGGTGGCGCTGGATGTCGTCTTGCTGGGCGTGGCGGCCCACCCAGGCCAGATCGAGCTTGACCGCGGCCAGCGCGCCGCCAATGTCGTCGTGAATCTCGCGCGCGATGTCGGCCCGCTCCTGCTCGATGCTGATCTGCAGGTGCTCGGCCAGCTCCGCGAGCCGGCGGCGCGACTCGGCCAGCTCCGCATCGGCCGCCGCCTTGGCGCGCCGCGTCTCGCTGATTTCAATGGCGCGCTCGATCACGTGCGAGAGCCGGTGCATGCTGTCCTTGAGCAGGTAGTCGCTCACGCCCCGGTGCATCGCGTCCACCGCAGCGGTTTCGCCGATGGCACCCGAGAGGATGACAAAGGGAATTTCCAAGGGCATCTCGCGCACCATGTCCCAGGCGTCCATGCCGGTGAAGCCAGGCAGGTGGTAGTCGGCCAGCACGATGTCGTAGTGCGCGGTTTCCAGCTCGCGGCGCAGGTCGTCCAGTGTGTCGACCAGCGTCACCTCGCTGGCCAGCTGGCTGCGCTGCAGGGCGAACTTCACCAGGGCATGGTCCACGCGGGAATCCTCCAGGTGGAGGATGCGGACAAAGCGCTTGTCCGTGTTGTCAGGCGGTGCGCTCATGGGCTTCTTTGGTAGGGCGGGAACGCCTTGCGCCCTGGGGCCGGGACCGCAACGCAGAAATTGGTACTGAATTCAACCTGTTATCTGCCGATACAGGCTCAGACAGGTGTTGAAAATTGTAATACCCGACCAACAGCCGAGCCCCTCTGAGCACCACCATGGAACTACCGACGATGCAGCAGACCCCGCCGTCTGTCTCCCTGCCCGTGAATCTGGTGGCCGACCTCCAGGATTCACTGCTGATGGCGATGACCGACCTCCAACGCCTGGAAGGCTTGCTCGACCACGCCACCAGCAACCTGCTGGAGCGTTTCGGCTCGGCCAACCAGGCCCTGGGCCAGCTGGGCGTGGACCGCGCCGACGAGCTGGTGCCGATTCAGCACACCCTGCACCAGGCCGTGACGGAATTGCAGTTTCACGACATGGCCACCCAACTCATCGTGCACACCGGCAAGGTGCTGCAGAGCTGCGCCTGGCGCCTGGCCGACCAGGCCATGGAGCCCGATGAAGGCGAAGTGCCCCTCAATCTGGACCCGATGCCCGAGCGACCCAGCCCGGTCACGCAAAGCGAGATGGACGCCGGTTCCATCGATTTGTTCTGAGCGCGGGCGGATTCAAGCCATTGCCCCAATTGCCGATATTTGACAAAACACGGAGTAAGCCATGCGATCGATTCTTGCCGTAGATGACTCGGCGTCCATGCGGAAAATGGTGGCCTTCACCCTCACGGGGGCGGGCTTTCACGTGGTCGAAGCGGTGGACGGGCAGGACGCCTGGGAAAAAGCCCAGACGCACAGCATCGACCTCGTGCTGACCGACCAGAACATGCCCAACCTGGACGGGCTGGGGCTCACGCGCAAGCTGCGGGAGCACTCCAAGTTCAAGACCATCCCCATCCTGATCCTGACCACCGAGTCCAGCGATCAGATGAAGCAGCTCGGCCGCAGCGCCGGCGCCACCGGTTGGCTGGTCAAGCCGTTCGATCCGGGTCGCCTGATCGAAGTCATCCAGAAAGTCATCCGATGAAACCGGCGCAATGCGCCATTCCCCCAGCAGCCAAGGAGTTTCACCATGGGTGAAATGATGAACGAGGGCCAGAACCTCGGCGACAACATCGACCTGAGCCAGTTCTACCAAATCTTCTTCGAGGAAGCCGGCGAGAACCTCGACCAGATGGAGCAGATGCTGCTCGCGCTGGACCTGGAAAAAGCCGACGACGAAGAGCTCAACGCCATCTTCCGTTGCGCGCACTCCATCAAGGGCGGCGCCGCCACCTTCGGCTTTGCCGACGTGGCCGAACTCACGCACCAGATGGAGTCGCTGCTGGACAAGCTGCGCCGCCACGAACTCAGCCCCACCTCGGCCATGGTCGACGTGCTGCTGGAATCGTCAGACGCATTGCGCGGCCTGCTGGGCAACCACCAGGGCCGCGGCGGCGAGCCGCCGGCCACCGCCGATCTGGTGTCGCGCATCAGCGTGCTGGCCAACGGCGAAGACGCCCCCGAACCCGCCGCCCCTGCCCCCGCACCGGTGGTGGCCGCACCCGTGCCGTCACCTGCCCCGGCGCCTGTGCGCAAAGCGGCGGCCAAGGCCGAGCGCGACCTCGAAATCCACATCGGCCCGCTGGAGAACCCGGCCCAGGCCGACGGCATTGCCGAGCTGTTCCGCGACATCCCGGGCCTGGGCACCGTTGAAGCCCTGCCCTGCGACCTGAACACCAAGCGCGTCTGGCGCGCACGCACCAGCGCCAGCGACAGCGACCTGATGGACCTGTTCACCTTTCACGTGGGCAAGGACGACATCCGCATCGTCGACAACACCGCCAGCGAACCTGTGGCGGCGGTGTCGACCGTGACCATCGGCGCCGATGGCAGCGAAGTGCTCGTGGGCACCGGCTTCCCGAACCCCACCACCGAAGGCCGCGACTACGGCTTCTTTGAAGGCGCCCCCGGCCTGCCCGAGCGCGCCGCTGCCGCCCCCGCACCCGCCGACGGCACCCCCGCGCCCAAAGCCGCGCCCAAGGCAGAAGCCCGCGCACCCGCTGGCGCCGGCCTGGAATCGAGCACGCTGCGCGTCTCGGTCAGCAAGGTCGACCAACTCATCAACCTGGTGGGCGAACTCGTCATCACCCAGGCCATGCTCGCGCAGAAGAGCCGCGAACTCGACGACGGCGCCAACCAGCCCCTGCTGGCCGGCCTGGCCGACCTGGACCGCAACACCCGCGACCTGCAGGAAGCGGTGATGTCGATCCGCATGATTCCGATGTCGGTGGTGTTCAACCGCTTCCCGCGCATGCTGCGCGACCTCGCCAGCAAGCTGGGCAAAAAGGTCGAGCTGGTCACGCAGGGCGAGTCCACCGAACTCGACAAGGGCCTGGTGGAAAAGATCACCGATCCCCTCACCCACCTGATCCGCAACAGCTGCGACCACGGCATTGAAATGCCCGAAGACCGCCGCGCCAAAGGCAAGACGGAGCACGGCACGATCACGCTGTCGGCCACGCACGAAGGCGGCTCCATCCTCATCGAGGTGCGCGACGATGGCAAAGGCCTCTCGCGCGAGAAGCTGCTCAAGAAGGCCCGCGAAAAAGGCATCGACGCGCCCGACTCGATGACCGACAACGAGGTCTGGAACCTGATCTTTGCGCCCGGCTTCTCAACCGCCGAAGAAGTCACCGACGTTTCCGGACGCGGTGTCGGCATGGACGTGGTCAAGAAGAACATCGCCGCGCTCAACGGCACGGTGGAAATCGATTCGGCCGAAGGCTTCGGCATGCGCGTCTCGGTGCGCCTGCCGCTCACGCTGGCCATCATGGACGGCATGTCGGTGCGCGTCAGCGACGAGGTGTACATCCTGCCGCTGTCCAGCGTGATCGAGTCGTTCCAGATCAAGCCTGCCGACATCAACACCATGGGCCAGGGCGCCCAGGTGGTGAAGGTGCGCGACGAGTACATGCCGGTGGTTGAACTGGAGCGTGTGTTCCAGGTGCCGCGCTTCGAGTTCAACGGCACCAGCCCCATCATGGTGGTGGTGGAAGCCGAAGGCTCCCGCGTGGCGCTGATGGTCGACGAACTGCTCGGCCAGCAACAGGTGGTGATCAAGAACCTGGAGTCCAACTACCGCAAGGTACCCAACGTGTCGGGCGCCACGATCCTGGGCGACGGCAAGGTCGCGCTGATCCTGGACACCTCTGGCCTGGTGCGCCGATCGCGCCACTGAATTCCCTGGGTCCACGCCCTTTTCCTGGCGCCCCACGCACCACCACAGTCAGGACACCATGCTGCTGCAAACCCCCTCCCCGAAGCGCTCCAGTCTGCCCACGGGCCGGGTGAGCGCACCCGCCGGCGACGACGGCCCGCTGACCGAAGGTCGCGAGTTCGTCTGGTCCGACGCCGACTTCTCGCGCATCAAGGCGCTCATCTACAAAAAGGCCGGCATCAGCCTGCACGATGGCAAGCACGCCATGGTGTACAGCCGCGTCTCGCGCCGCCTGCGCGAAACCGGCTACGACAGCTTCAAGAGCTACCTGGACTGGCTGGAACAGCACGATGGCGCCGAATGGCAGGAGTTCATCAACGCGCTGACCACCAACCTCACCGCGTTCTTTCGCGAGCAGCACCACTTCGGCATCCTGCACGACCTGCTGGCCACCCAGCGCACGCAGGCCTGGCGCATCTGGTGCTCGGCCGCGTCCACCGGTGAAGAGCCGTACTCGATCGCCATGACGGCCACCGAAGCCCTGGGCACCTCGGGCTCGTTCCAGATCGTCAACAGCGACATCGACACCAAGGTGCTGGCCACCGCGCAGCGCGGCGTCTACAAGGCCGACGGCGTCAAAGGCCTGAGCCCCGAGCGCCTGCAGCGCTTCTTCATGCGCGGCAAGGGCAGCAATTCCGGCCTCATGCGCGTGAAGCCCGAGCTGCAAAAGCACATGGAGTTCCAGAGCGTGAACCTGATCGAGAACCTGCCGTTTCGCGAGCCGTTCGACGTCGTGTTCTGCCGCAACGTGATGATCTATTTCGACGCTGCCACCCAGCGCGCCGTGCTCGAGCGCATCCACCGCGTGATGAAACCCGGCGGCATGCTGTTTGTGGGCCACGCCGAGAACTTCAGCGACGCCCGCAACCTCTTTGCCCTTCGCGGAAAGACCGTGTATGAGCGCATTTGACGCCGCCGCTGCCCGGGCCCCTGCGCGCCACTCGCGCCTGGACGCCCTCAAGGCACGCCCGCCCAAGCCGGGCGAGGCCAGCTTTTTCTACCAGGACCACCACTTCAAGCACGACGCCGTGAAGGTGCTGCCCGGCGAGTACTACGTGACCGCCGACGACCTGATGGTGATGACCGTGCTGGGCTCGTGCATTGCGGCCTGCATCTGGGACCCGCGCGTTCGCGTGGGTGGCATGAACCACTTCATGCTGCCTGATGGCGGCAACGACACCAGCGGACGCTACGGCTCCTACGCCATGGAATTGCTGATCAACGAAATGATCAAGCTCGGCGCACGGCGCGAGCACATGCAGGCCAAGGTGTTTGGCGGTGGCCAGGTGATGCACACCTTCACCACCATGAACGTGGGCGAACGCAACACCGCCTTTGTGCTGGACTACCTGCAAACCGAGCGTATCGCCGTCATTTCCAAGGACGTGCTCGACATCCATCCGCGCAAGGTGTGCTACTTCCCGGCCACCGGCAAGGCCATGGTCAAGCGGCTGGCGCATTCGCACCCCGAGACACTGGAAACACAGGAACGCAAGAGCAGCGCCGTGGTGGCCGCAAAGGCCGTGGCCGGGGGCTCGGTCGATCTGTTCTGAGGGAGAAAACAACATGGCAAAAATCAAAGTGGTGGTGGTGGACGACTCGGCGCTGGTGCGCAGCCTGCTCACCGAAATCATCAACCGCCAGCACGACATGGTCTGCATCGGCGCGGCCAGCGACCCGCTGGTGGCGCGCGAAATGATCCGCGAACTCAATCCGGACGTGATCACGCTGGACGTGGAAATGCCGCGCATGGACGGCCTGGAATTCCTCTCGCGCCTGATGCGCCTGCGCCCGATGCCGGTGGTGATGGTCTCCACCCTCACCGAGCAGGGGGCCGAGATCACGCTGCGCGCGCTCGAAATGGGCGCGGTCGATTTCGTGGCCAAGCCGCGCATCGGCGTGAGCAGCGGCCTGAACGAACTCGCCGGCGACATCGTCGACAAGATCCGTGTGGCGGCGGCGGCGCATGTGAAGCGCCTGCCCGGCGCTCCCGCCGCCGGCAGCCCGGCCGCTGCCAGTGGCCCGGCCGCCGCACCGCGCGCGCCCCTGCCGCGCGTGTCGACCGAAAAGATCATCTGCATCGGCTCCTCCACCGGGGGCACCGAGGCCATCCGCGAGGTGCTGGTGCCCATGCCGGCCGACGCGCCCGCCATCGTGATCACCCAGCACATGCCGCCGGGCTTCACCACCAGCTTTGCAAACCGCCTGAATTCGCTCTGCCGCATCCGTGTGGCCGAAGCCCGCGACGGCGAGCGCATCCTGCCCGGCCACGCCTACATTGCGCCCGGCGGCCGCCAGTTCCGCATCGACCGCAGCGGCTCGAACTACGTGGCCGTGGTGGAAGACACGGAACCGGTCAACCGGCACCGTCCGTCGGTTGAAGTGCTGTTCAAGTCGGCCGCCCGCGTGCTGGGACCCAACGCCTTAGGCATCATGCTGACCGGCATGGGAGCCGACGGCGCCCAGGCCATGCGCGAAATGAAAGACGCCGGCAGCTACAACTATGTGCAGGACGAAGCCAGCTGCGTGGTGTTCGGCATGCCGCGCATGGCCATTCAACACGGGGCCGCACACGAGGTGCTGCCCCTGAACCAGATTGCGTCGGCGGTGTTGGCCCGCCTCGCCAATGCACCCGCCGGTGTGAGACACCGGATCTGACGCCAACGGTCATCACTTCGGAGTTCTCATGTCTTTCTCCCTGATCTCTCGCCGTGCAGCGCTCGTGCTGGGCGCTGGCGTGGCGCTGTCTGCGCTGTCCTTGTCCGCGGCGGCCGACGGCCTGTCCGCCCCCAAGGGCCGAGTCATCCTCACCGTTTCGGGCCAGCTGGGCGCCACCAACCGGGGCAACGACGCCGTGTTCGACATGGCCATGCTCGAAGCCCTGCCCCAGCACAGCTTCACCACGCGCACGCCCTGGTACGACCGCCCGGTGAAGTTCACCGGCCCGCTGCTCTCCGACCTGCTGGCCGCCGTGAAGGCGCAGGGCAAAACCATCAACGCCACGGCGATCAACGACTACACCATCCGCATTCCGTTCGACGACGCACGCGAACACGGTGTGATCGTCGCGCGCCTGCTCGACGACCAGCCCATGGCGGTGCGTGACAAAGGCCCGCTGTTCGTGGTCTACCCCTTTGACAGCAAGGCCGCCCTGCGCTCCTCGGTCTACTACGAACGCTCGATCTGGCAACTCAAACGCATGAGCATCGAATGAACCAACGCCCCACCGGCTTCGCCGCCTGGAAACCCAGGCACTGGACGCTGGCGATCACCCTCCTGCTGATGGTCACGCTGATCCCGCTGGGCTGGTTGCAGTGGCGTCAGTGGCAGATGCTGCAGGACACGGAAGCGCGGCAGGTGGACTCCATCATGTGGCAGGCCTACCAGCTCGAGCGCGAGCTGGGCCATCTCGAACAGATCGTGCTGGCGGTGGACCAGCCCAACTCCAGTATTGCCCCCGAAGACCTGCAGGAGCGGTATGAAATTTTCCTCAGCCGCATCAATCTGCTGCGGGACATTCCGCGCCGCGACCTGCTCGAAGCCTGGGGCGGCTTTGAGCCCACACTCCAGCAGGTAGAGCGCTTCAAGCAGCTGGCAGACCCCATGTTCAGTGACCCGGCGCTCCTGCTCAACGACAAGGCGGCGCTGAGCCGTTTGCACGCTGCCGCCGATGCCATTGCCCCCAGCCTGAGCGAACTCACCCGCGAGGCCAACCGCGCCGTGGCCCGTTTTGTGGACGAGCGCAACAGCCAGCTGCGCCGCCAAAGCCTGCTGCTGATCAGCCTGGCTGCCATGCAGGTGGTGGTCATGGCGCTGTTTCTCACGCTGCTCATTCGCCAGATCCGCCAGCAGTGGCGCCAGTACGCCAACCTGCAGAACCTGAGCAAAGAGCTGGAGCGCGCGCGCGACCAGGCCGAGGCCGCGAACCAGGCCAAGAGCGTGTTCCTGGCCAACATGAGCCACGAAATCCGCACACCGTTCCAGGGCATGCTGGGCATGCTCAAGCTGCTGGAAGACACGCGCCTGAGCAGCGAACAGCGCGACTACATCCAGACCGCCACCGATTCGGCCCAGCACCTGCTCGGCGTGGTCAACGACATCCTGGACGTGTCCACCATCGAGTCGGGCACGCTCACGCTCTCGCCGGGCCCGGTGAACCTGGCGGCCATGGCACATGAAGTCACCAACGTGCTCGAACCCCTGGCCAACGACAAGGGTGTGCAGATGAGCTGCCTGTGCGATGAAGGGCTGCCCGCCTGGGTGCTGGCCGATCCGACGCGTGTGCGCCAGATTCTGTACAACCTCATGAGCAACGCCATGAAGTTCACGCAGAAGGGCAGCATCGAAGTGATCCTGGAGGCCGACCCTAAACGCAAGGACGGCATCCGCATGACGGTGCAGGACAGCGGCATCGGCATGGACGCGGCCACCGTGGCCAACCTTTTCACCCGCTTCTACCAGGCCGACAACACCCTGCGCCGGCGCATTGGCGGCTCGGGCCTCGGGCTGGAGATTTCACGCACGTTGGCCCGCATGATGGACGGCGACATCACCGTGACCAGCACGCCGGGCAAGGGCTCGATTTTCGTGGTGACCCTGCGCCTGCCGCGCACCACCGCGCCGGCGGTCGAGAACATCCTGCAGCTCGACGACGAAGCCTGGGAACGCCGGCGCACACCCACACGCCGGCTGCGCCTGCTGGCGGCCGAAGACCACCCGGTCAACCTGAAATACCTCAACCTGTTGATCGACCGCATGGGCCACGAGGCCGTGTTCTGCGAAAACGGGTTCGAAGCGCTGCAGATGCTCAACCGCGAGAGCTTCGACGCGGTGCTGCTGGACTACCACATGCCCGTGCTCGACGGCATCGCCACAGCCGCTGAAATCCGCCTGCTGCCCGGCCCCGCCGGTCAGGTGCCGATCATCATGGTGACGGCCGATGTGGTGAACGACACCAAGGAAAAGGCGCTGAGCGCCGGGGTGACGCAGTTTGCGCCCAAGCCCATGCAGGAAGCCGACCTGCGCCGTGCACTGCGGCGCTGCGGCTTACTCGAAGGCAGCGCCGACACCCAGCCTGCGCCGCTGGAACTGCCCAAGCGCACCCAACGCAGCATGCAGCAGCTGGTGGACGCGCAAGTGCACGGCGAACTGCTGGAGATGATGCCGCGCGAGATGTTCGAGCAGCTGCTGGACATGCTGTTCCAGGGACCGGAAGGCACGGCCCTGGTGCTGCAGCAGGCACTCGCCGACGAAGACCTGGAGGCCATCGTGTACCAGGCGCACCGCCTCAAAGGTTCTTGCATGCTGCTGGGCCTGCGCGCCCTGGTGGCGGTGGCGGCCGACATCGAGAAATCGGGTCAGGCTGGCGACGTGCGCACCCTGCGCGACTTGCGCGAGACCCTCAGCGCGGACATTCGCGACACCATGGCGGCCTTGCCCGAGATGATGCGCTTGGCCACCAAAGCCACCACCTGAACGCAGCCGGCGGCGCACCCGCCGGGGCTTGCCATCAAACGCGTTCGCTGATCAGGCTGCCGGCTTCCAGCGGCGCCAGGCTGCTGTTGCCGTGTTCGTCGTAGGCCACCACCTGGTCGGTGGTGATCGGTTCGGCCACGGTCACCGCATCGGTCTGGGCGGCCTCGAGACCCCCGCCGGCCTGCGGCAGGTCGGGCAGATCGATCAGGGGCAAGGGCTGTGGCGCGCTGCGCGCGGCCCGTTCGGCCACCGGCAGTTTGCGCGGGATCATGGAAGCCGCGACCGCCGACAGATCGGGCGCGGTGTCGCTCTGGTTGCCGGGCAGCTCGCCGTTCTTGGGCGGCTCGATGCCCAGGGCATTGCCCACCACGGCCGCGCTGGCCTCCCACATGCGGGAGAGCACGCTTTGCAAGTGCTCCACGGCCTTTTTGTCTTTGGCCCTTTCCTGCTCGGCGGCCTTGGCCGCCTCCTGCTTGAGCTTGCGCTGTTCCACCGGGTCTTGCAGCGCGGGCGCGCCGCTGGCTTCGCCCGGCAAGGCCGGTGCACCGTCGGGTGTTGCGCCCTGCGGCGAGCCCGCTGCCCCTTCGGCGGTGCGCGGCGGCGCGGCGCGGCCGTCGCGGCCAAAGCCCATCTGGGTCTTTCCGTCGTTGCCACCCGTCTGCACGGGCTGCACCGTCGCCACCGGCGACACCGGCGCGACCGCAGTCGACGCCGGGGTCGGCCAGGACACCGGCGTGGTGCTTGAAATGTTCAGCATGGGCTTCCCCTTACAGCGGCCACCGGGCAGAAACAGGCCCGGTGTTCTTGTTCGGGTTTTCGGCCTCCTGCGGGAGAACTTGAGACTTGTTTTTGGGGCGCCCGCTGCCCGCGCGGGCGCCGGTGGCCTTCAGACCCCGCCGGTGGGGTGCGTGGGGTCGACCCAGAGCACCTGTTCGGGCTTCTCGACCGGCTCGATGTCCAGGTTGACGGCCACGGCCTGGCCGTCGCTGCGGCACAGCACGCACTCCAGCACCTCGGTCGGGCTGGCGTTGATTTCCTGGTGGGGCACGAAGGGGGGCACATAAATGAAGTCGCCCGGGCCGGCTTCGGCGGTGAACTCCAGGTGCTCACCCCAGCGCATGCGCGCGCGGCCCTTCACCACATAGATCACGCTCTCCAGCGGGCCGTGGTGGTGGGCGCCGGTCTTGGCGTTGGCGTGAATGGTCACGGTGCCGGCCCAGAGCTTTTGCGCACCCACGCGCGCGAAGTTGATGGCGGCCTTGCGGTCCATGCCGGGGGTGGACGGCACGTTGCCATCGAGCTGGTTGCCGGGGACCACGCGCACGCCGTCGTGCTTCCAGGCGGGCGCCGGGTCGTGCCCTTCGTGATGGTGGTGGTCGTCGTGATGCGGGTGGTCGTGGGCCATGTGGGATCTCCTGGGTCGTGGTGGGCCGCACCGGCAGCCTGCTGCCGCGCGTCCGTGGAATCGTGCACGTTCGTCGCGCCTATTCTCACGCCGTCGTTCAAGTTTGAACCAGAGCGGGCGATGACAGGATCACGAAAAACCTCGACCGCCCATCGAGACATGGGCTCCCAGTGTCCTTTCGACCCACGCATCATGTTCAAAAACCTCAATATCTCCACCCGCCTGGCGGGCACCCTGGCCCTGTTGCTGGCCACGATGATCGCCACCGTGGCGACGGCCCTTTTTCTGATGGGCTCCATACGGGCGGACACCAAGACCATCACGGACAACTGGCTGCCCAGCGTCGAGCTGGTCAACCAGATGAACACCATCAGCTCCGACCACCGCGCAGAAGAGTTTCACCATGTGGTCGTGACCGATCCGAAAGCCATGGCGAACGTCGAAAAATCCATGGCCGACCTGCTGGCCATGTTTGACAAGGAACACAAGGCCTACATGGCCCTGATCAGCAGCGACGAAGAACGGCGCCTGCATGAGGCCTTCCAAAGCGACTGGAAGACCTATCTGCAGGTGCACGATCGCATGATCGCCTTGTCGCGCGCAAACGAATCCGAAAAGGCCAACGCGATGCTGGAGGGCGAGTCCAAAATCGCCTACGACAAAGCCAGCGCCAACCTCGTGAAGCTGGTGAACCTCAACAGCACGGGTGCCCATGACGCTGCCAAGCGAGCCGAGCAGTCGTACCTCAACGCACGCAACACCATGGTCATTGCGCTGGCACTGGCCGTGGCTGTGGCGGTGGCTGCGGGCATATGGCTCATGCGCTCGATCACGGCACCCTTGAACCAGGCCCTCGCGGTGGCAGAGCGGGTGGCCCAGGGCGACCTCACCAGCTCGATCGACATCCACGCCAACGACGAAATCGGCAAGGTACTGCACGCCCTGCAGCGCATGCAGGACTCGCTCGTCAAGGTCGTCACCACGGTTCGCACCGGCTCGGAATCCGTGTCGACCGCGAGCGTGCAGATCTCCGAAGGCAACCACGACCTGAGCTCGCGCACCGAAAGCCAGGCCAGCGCGCTGGAGCAGACCGCCGCCTCCATGGAAGAGCTGTCGTCCACCGTGCGGCAGAACGCCGACAACGCAGCGCAGGCCAACCAGCTGGCGCAGAGCGCCTCCAGCGCGGCCGCCGAAGGCGGTGAGGTGGTGAGCCAGGTGGTGGACACCATGCGCGGCATCAACGAAAGCTCGCGCAAGATCGCCGACATCATCAACGTCATTGACGGCATTGCCTTCCAGACCAACATCCTCGCGCTCAACGCCGCGGTGGAAGCGGCCCGGGCCGGCGAGCAGGGCCGAGGCTTTGCCGTGGTGGCCGGTGAGGTGCGCAACCTCGCCCAGCGCAGTGCGCAGGCGGCCAAGGAAATCAAGCAGCTGATCAACGACAGCGTGGACCGGGTGGAGATGGGCAATGCGCTGGTGGACAAGGCCGGCGCCACCATGACCCAGCTGGTGGACAGCGTGAGGCGCGTCACCGACATCATGGGCGAGATCAGCGCGGCCAGCAAAGAGCAGAGCGACGGCGTGAGCCAGATCGGCGAAGCCGTCACCCAGATGGACCAGGTGACCCAGCAGAACGCTGCCCTGGTGGAAGAAATGTCGGCCGCGGCCAGCAGCTTGAAGACGCAGGCCTCCGACCTGGTGCAGACGGTGGCTGTGTTCCGCATCTCGGGCCACGCACAGCCGGCAACACCCAGCACCTACAGCACGCCCAGCGCACCCAGCGCCCCCCCCGCGCGCACGTTGGCGGCCAGGCCCGCCACCCCGTCGGCGCCCGGCACCGCACCCAGGAAAGCCGCGCCGCAGGCCGCTTCCAGGCCTGCCAAGCCAGCGCCCGCGCGCACCGAAGTGGCCACCGCCGGTGGCAGCGACGACTGGGAATCCTTTTAACCACGGAGCACACCATGCGACACGACAACACGCGCAGCAACCGCAGCGGCTCGCAAGCCGCCGAGTTCCTCAGCTTTCGCCTGGGCAGCGAGGCCTACGGCATCGACATCCTGAAGGTGCAGGAGATCCGGGGCTATGAGCAGCCCACGCGCCTGGCCAACGCCCCCGACTACCTGCGCGGCGTGCTCAACCTGCGCGGCGTGATCGTGCCCGTGATCGACCTGCGGGTGAAGTTCGGCATGGCCGATGTGCCCTTCAACGCCCACACCGTGACCATCGTGCTGACGGTGCTGGGGCGCGTGGTGGGCGTGGTGGTGGACTCGGTGTCGGATGTGATCGAACTCGATCCGAGCCAGATCCGGCCTGCCCCCGAATTCACCGACGCCGCCTGTGTGGAGCACGTGGTGGGCATGGCCAGCCCGGACGCCAGCCACCCCGAGCACATGATCATCCTCATGGACATCGAAAAACTGATGGGCAGCGCCGACATGGGCTTGCTGGAGCAGGCCCCCGCCGAAGAGCTGGCCGAAGCGGCCTGAGCCCGGGGCCGTACCTCGGGGGGGGCGCCCGCTGAAGCGGGGACAATGTAATCCTTTTGTTCTCAGGAGATTGCGTTGCCCTTGCCCGACCCCGCCCCCCGCCAGCCCATGCACACCCGCCGTGTGACCTACCAGGGTTTCCTGCGCGACGACGGCCTGTGGGACATTGAAGGCGAGCTGCACGACAGCAAGCCACACGACTTCGAGATCCACGGCGAAGGGCAGTGGCAGGCCCACCAGCCGATCCACCACATGCGCATCCGCGTCACCTTCGGCGAAGACATGGTCATTCGCGACCTCGCAGTGGCGATGGACGCCTTCCCCCACGGGCCCTGCCCCAGCGCCATGCCCAACATGCAGCGCATGGTGGGCGAAGTGCTCGGGCGCGGCTGGCGCCAGACCATCCAGCGCCACCTGGGCCAGGTGCAAGGCTGCACCCACCTTCGCGAGCTGCTGTTCAACCTGGCCACTGCCGCGTTCCAGACGCGCTCGGGCGCCTTCGCGCCCCCAACCGACGGCCGCCCGCCCGCCCACCTGGGCCAGTGCGTGGGCTGGGACTTCAACGGGCCGGTGGTCGAGCGCGTGTACCCGGTGTTCTTTCGGTGGCAAGCGCCCACCAAAGCCTGAGCGGGGCGGCCACGCGCCCTATTTCGCGCACTGGCGCAGCTGAGCCATCACCGGAGCGGCCTCGGTCCACTGGATGGCCATGGCGGTTTGCCCGTCCACGGTGAGCTTGAAGCTCTGCTGGTCGCGCATGCCTTGCAGCGCGGCCGCCAGCCCCGGCACGGCAAAGGCCACCGTGCCGATCTTGCGTTCGTGCCGATAGCTGAACACCTGCACCTCTTGCGCGGGTTCGTCGTCCTGCTGGAGCGTGACCTTGATCTTGCGCACGTCTCTGGGCGTGGGCAGGCCCGGGCCGTAAAAGATCAGCCAGGCCTCGTTCTTCGGCGCCTGAAAGCCCAGGATGCTCACCATGCCGGCGTTCTTGCCGTTGTCTTCGGGCGTGCCCTTGGCAAACGTGGCCACGCACAGCTTGCCGTCGGGCGTCTGGCTCGAGTCTGCAAACCACACGCCGCGGGCCAGCTCCTGCGCGATCTTCTGATCGCGCTGCACCTTTTCGGCCTCCAGCCGCTTGAGGTTGGCCACTTCCTCCGCCGTCATGGAGCGGACCGGCGCCCGGTTCTTCGGGCCGAGGGAATCGATGTAGTCGCGCCGCTCGCGGATCCAGTCGTCCATGTTGCGCTCGTAGGGCGGGCTGCAACCATTGCCGTTGTAGAGCATGCCGATCGGGCATGCGCTGGCTGCCGTGGGCAGCCCCAGCACCAACCCCAGAAACGCCGTGGAAACTTTCATGACGAACTCCCTTGCATGGACGATGGACTCACCACCGCACCGTACACCAGCCCGCGCATGAGCGAGCGGTAGTGCACCCGCTGGTTGGGCGCCTGCGCCATGAAGATGGCGAACAGGGCCTGCGACGGATCGACAAAGAAGTGTGTGCCCCCGATGCCGCTCCAGTGGTAGGTGCCCACCGAGCCCGGCACGGGGGACACGCCTGCGGCCGTGCGCACCGCAAAGCCCAGCCCGAAGCCGTGGCCGGGGGGCAGCAAAGGGTTGTTGGCGTGGGCCACGGTGCTGCCCAGGTGGTCGGCGGTCATCCAGGCCACGGTGTGGGGCGAGAGCAGGCGCTGGCCCTGCAGCTCGCCACCGTTGCACAGGCATTGCAGGAAGCGCGCGTAGTCGTGCAGGGTGGACATGAGGCCACCGCCGCCCATCTCCAGCGCGGGCACTTCGCGCGGGTCGTGCATGGGCATCGGGGTGCCGCCGTCGGGGTCGTGCTCAAAAGCTTCGGCGATGCGGTGGTGCTGCGCCGGCGGCACAAAGAAGCCGGTCTCGTGCATGCCCAGGGGTTGCAGGATGGCTTCTTGCAGAAAGGTGCCCAGCGGCTGGCCGGTCACCACTTCGATCACGCGGCCCAGCACGTCGGTGGCGCGGCTGTAGGCCCAGGTGGTGCCGGGCTGGTGGGCGAGCGGTAGCGCGGCCAGGCGTTCGCACAGCTCGGCGTTGGTTTGCTGGCGGCTGCCCAGGCCGGCGCGGGCATAGAGCGCGTTCACATGGCCGTTGCCGGTGAACTCGTAGGTGAGGCCGGCGGTGTGGCGCAGCAGGTCCTGCACGGTGCTGGGTTGCGCCGCGGGCACCAGCGCCACGCCATGCGGCCCGGGCACGGCCACCTGCTGCTGCAGAAAGCCGGGCACGTACAAACCCACCGGATCGCTCAGCAGCAACCGGCCCTGCTCCACCAGCATGAGCGCGGCCACCGAGACGATGGGCTTGGTCATGGAGTAGATGCGAAAGATCGCATCGGTGCCCATGGCGTCGTCTTGCGCGGGGTCGCGCCGGCCCACGGCCGCGTCGAGCACCACGCGGCCATGGCGCGCCACCAGCACGGCCGCGCCGGGCAGGCGGCCTCGGTCCACATCGCGCTGCAGCACCTGCACGATGCGCTGCGTGCGGTCGGGGCACAGCCCCACGTCGGTGGGTGCGGCGGTGGGCAGGCCGTGCATGTTCAGCTGCCGTAGCGCTGCCGCGCCAGTGCGGCGCCTTGCGCCAGCGCTTCGAGCTTGGCCATGGCCACTTCGCGGCTCATGGGAGCCAGGCCGCAGTTGGTGCAGGCAATGAGCTTGTCCTTGGCCACATATTGCAGCGCCAGGCCAATGGTGTCGGCCACTTGCTCGGGCGTTTCCACCACGTCGCTGGCCACATCGATCACGCCCACCATGACCTGCTTGCCTTCGAGCAGCTTCATGAGCTCGGGCGGCACGTGGGAGTGGAAACACTCCAGGCTGACCTGGTCGATGCGGCTGCGCGCCAGCGCGGGGAACACCTGTTCGTACTGACGCCACTGGTCGCCCAGGGTTTCCTTCCACTTCACGTTGGCTTCAATGCCGTAGCCGTAGCAGATGTGCACGGCGGTGGTGCAGGTCAGGCCTTGTGCGGCGCGTTCCAGTGCGGCCACGCCCCAGTCGGCCGCCTCGGCCATGTAGACGTTGAAGGCGGGTTCGTCGAACTGGATGATGTCCACGCCATCGGCCTGCAGGGCCAGCGCTTCCTGGTTGAGCAACTCGGCAAAGGCCATGGCCATCTTGACCTTGTCGCCATAGAAGCGGTCGGCCACGGTGTCGACGATGGTCATGGGCCCGGGCAAGGTGAACTTGAGCTTCTTCTTCGTGTGCTTGCGCGCCAGCTGCGCTTCGAAGGCGTGCACACGCCCCTTCAGGCGCAGCGGCGCCACCACCTGCGGCACCTGCGCGTCGTAGCGGTTGTTGCGGATGCCCATGGTGACCTTGTTGACGAAGTCGATGCCTTCGACATGCTCCACAAAGCCGTGCACGAAATGCTGGCGCGCCTGCTCGCCGTCGCCGATCACGTCGAGCCCGGCGTCTTCCTGCGCCTTGATCCACAACAGCGTGGCGTCGGCCTTGGCTTGCAGCAGTTCAGCGCCTTGCGCCTTCCATTGCGGCCAGAGTTTTTGCGTCTCGGCCAGCCAGGCGGGTTTGGGCAGGCTGCCGGCAATCGCGGTGTCAAACATGAAGTCTCCTGTGAGGGTTCTGAAGTGCCGGGGCATCTTAGCCACGCAGGCCGCAGGCTGTGCGCAGCAGGCGAATTCACCCGCGCGTTCAGAGGCCGCGAAAGGCGTCGGGGTCGCGGCTGCTGCGCGTGATCAGTGAGCGGCGGGAAAGGTAGGTGACCGCATCCAGGAAGCCCTTGCAGCGCACGATGCCCGCGGCCACGTCGGCCACGCCCACCGAGCTGGGCAGGGCATCGGCCCAGCCCTCGAACCGGTCGGGATAAGGGGCCAGCGCGTAGTACTTTTGCGACGCGGTGCGCCAGTCCAGCGGGCCCTCGCGCTCCAGCAGGTACAGCAGCCAGGCCTCGCTGGCCGAGACCCGGTAAAAGGTGAAGCTCACATGGGGTGCGTGGCCGGGCGCGCAGGCGTGGCGCCGCAAGCGTTCGGGCACGGCAGGCGACACGGGCGCATAAAAGAGCGGCGCGGGCCGGGACTCTTCGGCATCGTCCACCGCCGCAGGCCCACCCGCCTCGCTGGCCATGGCCAGCCAGTTGCTGTAGATCTGGCGGCTGCGCGCATCCAGCCTGGCTTGTGCTGCGGCCAGGCGGCCGTGCGTGTCGGGGTGGTGGACCCACACCAGTTCGCCATGTTGTTCGAGGTGCTGCTCTAGGTGCTGTGGAGCGCTGTGCCGATCCAGCAGGGCCTGGGCCGAAGGCGGGCGGCAGCGGAAGACGGCCTGCGCGCCATCGGGCATGGGTGGCGGCAGCGCTTCGTCGCCCACCACCACAAACAGCTGCAGCGCCACGCCGGTGTCCAGCCGGGCGAGCGCCACCGGCTCGTGCGGCGCGGCTTGCGCGTTCCACTGCACCGGCCCCACCACCTGCGAGTCCCACTGCACGTCTTCATGCACGTTGATCAGGGCGCGCACGATCGCCACCCGCTGTTGGTAAGGCGGCAAGCGCAGGCCTTGCGCAGCGGCACGGCGCTGCAGGTGTTCCAGGAGCAGGCGGCGCAAACGGTGCAGGGGGTCGGTGGAACGAATATCGGCAGATGGCGGCATCGAGATCGGCGCAGGCTCAGTCAGCGGTGGCGCCTTCGGGCACACGAACGAGGGTGACGGGCACGGGCGAGCGTTGCACCATGTCTTGCGACACCGAGCCCAACACCGCCGAACGCAGGCCACCGCCGTGCGTGCTCATGAACACGGCGTCGCAGCCGTGGCTTTCGATGATCTCGGCGAGCTGCTGGGCGGCGTCGCCGCTCGCCACGGCCGACTCCACCTGCATGCCGGCCGCGCTCAGCAAGGCCACCGCCGGGCGCAAAAGATCGCGCGCCGCGGCTTCGCTCACCTTCTGCAAGACGCCCGGGTCGTGCGCCACCACCATTTCGTAGAGGTTGGCCGACGCCTGCACATTGGCCACCACGAAGCGCGCCTTCAGGCCGGCGCCCACCAGCCGCAACGCGTGGTGCACGGCCAGCAGCGCGTGCGAAGAACCGTCGATGGGGATGAGGATTTTCAGCATGGGCACTCCAGAGAAAACAAGACGAAAGGGCAAGGCCCAGTATGGGCGCTCATGGGCCCGGCACACCGCGGGTGCTGCCCTCCAGCGGGAACGCCATGTAGAAGGTGGCGCCCTGCCCGGGCTGGCTCTCGGCCCACACGCGCCCACCCATGCGCTGCACGGCCTTGGCCACCAGGGCCAGGCCCACACCGGTGCCAGCGTAGTCTTCGGCGCGTTGCAAGCGCTGAAAGATGCCGAAGATGCGGTCGTGGTACTGCATGTCAAAGCCCACGCCGTTGTCGCGCACCCAGAGCAGGCGCTGCGAGGGCTCGTTGCGCGCGCCAATTTCCACCCGCGGCTGCGCATGGCTCTGGCTGAACTTGATGGCATTGCCCACCAGGTTGCGCAGCGCCACCGCCAGCCCTTCGCGGTCCAGGTGCAGCGTCATGGGGTCCAGCTGTTGTGTGACCACGGTGTGTGAGGCGGCGATGTCGGCCGCGTGGCCTTCGAGCACCAGGTCCACCAGCGCCTGCAGGTCCACCTGCTGCTGTTCCATGGTGCGCCGCTCCATGCGCGAATAGTCGAGCAGGTCGGAGATCAGCGCGCCCATTTGCTGCACGCCGCGGCGAATGCGGCGGATGAACTGGCGGCCTTCGTCGTCCAGCTTCGCGCCATGCTCTTCCTGGAGCAACTGGCTGTAGCCGTCGATGCCGCGCAGCGGCGCCTTCAGGTCGTGGGATACGGTGTACGAAAACGCTTCGAGCTCGCGGTTGGCCGCGCTGAGCTGTTCGGTGCGCTCGACCACGCGCTGCTCCAGGCGGGCGTTGATGCGCTCCAGGTTGGTCTGCGCCTGCCGCAGCTGCGTGATGTCCAGCAAGATGCCGCTGTAGTGGTGGCCGCCGCCATCGGGCAAGGCCCGGCATTCCAGGCTGCCGCGAAACCAGCGCTCCGGGCCCAGTGCAGGGTGGCGGCGGAACTCGGCATGGCGGCGCCCCGCGCGGGCGGGCCCGGTGCGCATGAAGCGCTCCGCGCGCTCGCGGTCTTCCGGGTGCAGGCAGTCGAGGTACCCCTTCAGGTCGGCCGGTGGGCCGAGCGCTTCGTCGCGCCCGATGTTGCGGTACATCTGGCGCGACCACCACACGTGTCGGGTGTGCGTGTCGTAAAGCCAGCTGCCCAGGCCGGCCATGGCTTCGGCCTGCTCGAGCAGCCGCTTCTGGTCGCTCAGGGCCTGGCTGGTCTGCAGGCGTTCGGTGATGTCCTGCACGGTGGCAAACAGGCGTTTGAGCGTGCCGTCGGGGTCGCGCACCGCGCGCACATGAATCTCGGTGTGGACCAGGCTGCCGTCCATGCGCCAGTAGCGCTTCTGCATCTGGTAGCTGTCGATCTCGCCGGCCTTCATCTGCTCGAACAGCACGAGGTTGCGCTCCAGGTCGGGCGCGGGCGTCATCTCGCTCCAGGTCATCTTCAGGAGCTGTTCGCGCGGGTAGCCCATGATTTCGCACAACCGGTCATTGACCTGCAGCCACTGGGTGCTGTGCGGTGAAGAGATGGCCATGCCGATCAGGGGCAACTCGTAGAACAGCCGCTGGAATTCGGCCTGCTCGCGCTGCGCGATCTGCGCCTCTTTCTGTGCGGTGATGTCGAGCAACACACCGCTGATGCCGGTGACCCGGCCCTCTTCGTTGCGGGTGAGCGAGCTGCGGTCGTCGATCCAGATCCAGCGGCCGTCGGCGCAACGCAGGCGGTATTCCTGGCGGTACTGGTCGGGGCCGTGTTCGAGGTAGTGGTCGATCTCGCGGTTGACCTGGGCGACGTCGTCGGGGTGAATCAGATCGTCGTAGGTCATGCGCCCCTGCAGCAGCGGCTCGGGCGCATAGCCCCATTGCGCAATCGATGGGCTCACGTAGTGGATGGGGCAGCCCACCACGTTGAACCACTCGATCACCACCAGCGGCGAGCGGTCCACCACGTCGTTCAGGCGCTTGAGCTGCGTGTGGCTAGCCTGCAGCCGCTCGGCCATGCGGTCGGCCGCGGCGCCGATCAGCGCCAGCTCGTCGCGGCCGTGAAGCCCCGTGCGCGCCTGCAACTGGCCTTCGCCCATGGTCGTGAGGGCGCGGGCGAGCTGCTCGGCGCGGCGGAACCACACCCAGTGCAGCAGCAAGGCCAGCAGGCCCACCAGCACCGCCAGCGCCAGCCCTTCACGCACCGCCTGCTCGCGCAGGCCCGCCACGCGCACCGCCATGGGCTGGCTCAGGTCGACCACCGTGACCAGCTCCCGCCCCGGCGCCAGCGAAGCCCGGCCAAACAGCAGCGAAGAGCCCGGCGGGCGCGTCACCTGCAAGGTGGCCCCCGCTTCAGAGCCCGCCCACAGGGCCTGCATGCCTTGCAGCTCCGGGTTGAGGCTCTGCACGTCGGTGAAGGGCATGCCGATGTCGGTGCGCTTGAGCGAGGCCAGCACCATGCCCTTGTCGTCGACCAGATGGGCGTGCTGCATGCCGCTGTACAGGCCCAGGCTGCCCACCAGCCGGCGCACCAGCAGCGGGTTGGCCGTGCTGCTTTCGGCGCTCAGGCGGCTCTGCTCGGCACCCAGGCGCTCGCGCAGGCGCCGCGATTCGTTCTCGGTCACCTGCTCGTCCACCAGCTGCCACTGGAAACCCAGGCTGATGGCGGTGGTGGTCAGCGCGAAAGCCGCCAGCAGCATGGGCGCGAGCCAGCGCGCGGGCAAGGAGAGCAGGCGCGCCACGGGCTTCATGGCAGCGGCTGGGCGTCGCGCGCGCGCAGCGCGGGCCCGGTGTCAATGAGGGCGGACCAGTCCGGCGGCTCGTTCAGCACGCCGAGCTCTTGCAGCAAATGGACCATGTCGCTGCTCTGCTGCGCCAGCGGCGGCGGCTCGCCGCTGAGCAGCGCCAACGATTCGGCGGGCGAGTAAAAACGCAATCCTTGCTGCACCGACTGGTATTGCGCGGGGGTCAACTCGGCACCGGGCGCCATGGAGGCGGCCGCACCCTGTGGGTCGAGCTGCATCACATGCAGGCCGGCGGCCCACACGCCCATGAGCGCGTCCACCGCTTCGGGGCGCTCCTCCAGCACGTCGTTGCGCACCACCAGCACGTCCACGATCTGGTTGGGAATCTCGCGGCTGTCAAAAATGGGGCGGTACCCCAGGGCCTGGATCGGGCCACTCAACGGGGCATAGCTCACGGCAGCGGCCACGCGGTCGCTCAGCAGCGCGGTCAGGTGCTGGGTGGCGTCCATGCGCACTGCGGTCACGTCGTCCTGGCGCAGGTTGGCCTTGCGCAGCAGGCGCTCCAGCATGAGGGTGCCCACGGTGGCGTCTTCCACCGCAATGCGCTCGCCACGCAGCTTTTGCAAATCGATCACACGCGGTGCGGCCATCACCACGTCGGCGCCGGCCGAGGTGTCGAGCAACGCGACGATGCGCACCCCGAACCCGCTGTCGACCAGCCGAAGCGCTTCGTCCAGTGTGAGGCCGGCGGCGTCGAGCAGGCCGTTGCGCAGATGGCGCACCGCCTCTGCGCTGGAGACCAGCTCCACCACCTTCACCTGCTGCGCATCGATCGCCTCACGGTCCCGGGCCAGCACCAGCGGGTCATACCCCACCCAGGTATTGACCCCCACCATCAGCGGCGGCTGGGCGGGCTCGCTGCAGGCCAGCGCGCCCATGGCCAGCACCACGGACAGCCAGCGCAGCCGCCGACCGGCGCGCGCCACCCACGATCGCCCGCCCACACGGCGTCCGTCTGGCCTTGCACCGGATTCGTCTCTCGCTCTCGCCCCATCACTCATGAAAACATTCTGGCAGCTTCAAGGGGCTTTTCTGCTGTGGAGACTGCCAATGTTTACAACAATCCTTCCGGGCACCACATACCCCCGTCCCCATCAGTGCAGGCTGCAATGAACTTTTCCCGGCTTTTCAAACCCCATGGCGCATGATTCAAATCACCGGCCTGTCCATGCATTACCAGCTGGGCGACGCACGCATCGACGTGTTGCGCTCGGTCAACCTGTCTGTCACACAAGGCCAGAGCGTGGCCATCACCGGGCCTTCGGGCTCGGGCAAGACCTCGCTGCTGCTGCTGCTCTCCGGCCTGGAGCGGCCGGCCCAGGGCCGCGTGGTGGTGAATGGCACCGAGCTGGGCGCACTGGATGCCGACGGCCTGGCCGACCTGCGGCGCGACCACGTGGGCATCGTTTTCCAGTCGTTCCACCTGCTGCCCAGCCTGAGCGCGCTGGACAACGTGGCCCTGCCCTTGCAGATGGCCGGCCAGCGCGATGCCCACACCCGCGCCGCCGCCCTGCTGCAGCGGGTGGGCCTGGGTGGGCGGCAACACCACGACCCAAGCCAGCTCTCGGGCGGTGAGCAACAGCGTGTGGCGATTGCGCGCGCCCTGGTGCACCGCCCGCGCCTGCTGCTGGCCGACGAGCCCACCGGCAACCTGGACGACCACACGGGCGAATCGATCCGCGAACTGCTGTTCGAGCTCAACCGTGAGAGCGGCACCACGCTGGTGCTCGTGACACACGACCCCGACTTTGCCGCGCGCTGCGACCGCGTGCTGCGCCTGCACGACGGCCAGCTGCACGACATCACCCACACCACCCCCACGCCCCATGCGATTCCTGCTTGACCTGGCCTGGCGCGACCTGCGCGCCAGCGGCCGGCACCTCTGGATCTTCTGCGCCTGTCTGGTGCTGGGTGTGGCGCTGGTGGCCGCCGGTGGCGGCCTGTACCGCCAGGTGGCCGACGCGCTGCAGAACGACGCCCGCCAGCTGTTTGGCGGCGACCTCAACATCGAGAACAGCCAGCCGCTGAGCCCCGAGGTGCTGGCCTGGATGGGCGAGCGCGGCACGGTGTCGCGCGTGGTGGAGCTGCGCACCATGCTGCGCGTGGCCGATGGCCGCGCCCAGCTCATCGAGCTGCAAAGCGCCGACGCGCGCTACCCGCTCTACGGCAGCGTGGAGCTGGCCCCGGCCGGCGACCTTGCCAGCACCCTGGCCCAGCGCGACGGGCAATGGGGTGCCGCGCTGGACGGCGCACTTGCGCAGCGCCTGGGCCTGGCCGTGGGCGACCGCGTGGAAGTGGGTGACCTCACCCTCACGGTGCGCGCCGTGGTGCAGCGCCAGCCCGACCGCAGCCTGCGGGCCGACTGGAGCGGTGCGCCCGTGCTGGTGGCCGACGGCGCGCTGCAGGCCACCGGCCTGGTGCAGCCGCTCAGCCGGGTCGAGTACCAGTACCGCGTGCGCACCGAGCTGGCACCTGCCGTCTGGCGCGATGCCTTCGTGGCGGCCTTCCCCACGCTCGAGGCCGAGGTGCGCACCTTCGAAGAGCGCAGCGAGCGCATGGCCGAGGTGCTGGGGCAGATCGGATCGGGCCTGCTGCTGATCGGCTTTTCGGCCTTGTTCATTGGCGGCCTGGGCGTGTTCAACAGCGTGCAGGCTTACCTGCAAGGCAAGCTCGGCACGCTGGCCACGCTGCGCGCGCTGGGCCTGCGCGACCGCCGGCTGGCCGCGCTGGTGCTGCTGCAGGTGCTCATGCTCGCGCTGCTCTCCAGCGGCGTGGGTGTGCTGGTGGGCAATGCGCTGGCGCTGGCCGGCACCTGGGCCGCCGCACAGCGCCTGCCGCTGGCGCCGCTGCTGCAGGCGCTGTGGCTGCCGTCGCTGGTGGCGCTGGGCTTTGGTGTGCTGACCGCGCTGGCGTTTGCGCTGCCCGCGCTCGGCCGTGCGCTCTCGGTGTCACCGGCCGCGCTCTTTCGCGGGCTGGACGGCACCGGCCTGCGCACGCCCAGGCGCGCCTGGGCGCTCACCGCACTGGCCGCCGCCACGGTGGCCGCACTGCTGGTGGCCAGCGTGCCCGATGCGCGTTTTGGTCTGGCGTTTGTGCTGGCCACGGTGGTGCTGCTCGCGCTGCTCGACGGGCTCACCCGGCTGCTGCGCCGTGGCGCGCGCGCCCTGCTGGCGCGCCCCGGCGTGCAGCTGCCACTGGCGCTGCGCATGGCCCTGGCCGGCTTGCAGCGCCCAGACTCGCCGCTGCGCGCGGCCCTGCTGTCGCTCGGCGCGGCGCTGGCGCTGCTGGTGGCCTGCACGCTGGTGGTGGCTTCGCTGCTGCGCGCGGTCAATGAAACCGTGCCGGAAAACGCCCCCGCGCTGGTGTTCTACGACGTGCAGACCGAGCAGATCCCGCTGCTGCAAACCACGCTGCAGGCCCAGCCCGGCCTGAGCAGGCTCACCACCGCGCCGCTGGTGCTGGGCCGGCTGGTGGAAGTGAATGGCGAAGCGCTGCGAGACAGCGCCGACGGCGCGCGCGTGCGCGAAGCGCGCGACGAACAAAAGCTGAGCAACCGCGCCGGCAACATCGACGACGTGGTGATCCGCGACGGCGCCTGGTGGCCCGCTGACCACACCGGCGCCCCGCTGGTGGCCATGGAAGACCGTGAAGCCGACGAGCTGGGCCTGCAGGTCGGCGACCGGCTGGTGTTTGACGTGCTGGGCGCGCCCGTGCAGGCCGAGCTGGCGGCCATCTACACCCAGCGCCGGATGCAGGCGCGCCTGTGGCTTGAAGCCATCTTCAGCGACGGCGTGCTCGACCCGCACATCACGCGCCACGTGGGCGCGGCTTACCTCGACGCCGATGGCGCGCTGGCCGCGCAAGACGCGCTCGCCTCGGCCGCCCCCAACATCGCCACGGTGCGCACCGAATCGCTGCTGCGCGAAACGCGCGCGCTCATGGCACGCGCCAGCGGAGGCCTTGCGCTGGTGGCGGGTGTCTGCCTGGCCGCCAGCCTGCTGGTGCTCGCCAGTGTGGTGGCCAGCAGCCGCGCACGGCAGGTGTACGACGCCACCGTGATGCACGCGCTGGGCGCACGGCACGGCACGCTGCGCGAGGTGCTGTATTGGGAATACGCGCTGCTCGCGCTGGTGACCGCCGGCTTCGCCATGCTCGCCGGTGGCGCGCTGGCCACAGGCTTGCTGCGCTGGCGGCTGGATCTTGACCCCAGCGGCCTCTACTGGACCGGCGCGCTCACCGCCATGGGGGTGGCCGCCGTCAGCCTCGGGCTGGGTGCGCGCTATCTGCTGGCGCAAATGCGGCTGAGCCCGGCGCTGCTGCTGCGCAGCGGCGCCTGAGCCACCGCGCAGCACCGCGCTTTACTTCTTGACGGTCATGCCGTCCTGCACGCGCTGAACGCCTTGCACGGCCTTGGCGAGCTCCACTGCGCGGTCGCTCTGCATCTTGTTGTCGACCACGCCGGTGAGCTGCACTTCGCCACCCATGGTGGTGACGGAGATGTCCATGCCCTTGACGGCTTCATCGGCCAGCAGCGCGGTCTTCACCTTGGTGGTGATCACGGTGTCGTCGACCTTCTCGCCCATGGTGGTGGAGGCCGGTGCATCGGGCGCGGGAATGGCCGCCGGTGCCTGGGCGGGTGCCGACACAGGCGGTGGCGCAGGCGGGGCTTCCATCGGCGTTTCTTTTTTGCCGCAGGCGACCAGTGCGGTCAGGGCGAGGGCGACCGCAGAAGCGCCGATCAGTCGGTAGGGGTGTGATGTGCGCATGAGACTTCTCCTGAATGGGTCCACCGAAAGTGGTGACCCGGAACCCACTGTCGCGCTTGCGCGCCATCGCGTCGGTTCGCCAGCGCAAACACCATCGGGCGGCACTGTGCGCCAGACCACAGACCCCCCGGCTTGCGCAGGCCACACTCAGCGCCATTCCATATCAGGGGGGCCTCCATGCCACACATTGACAAGGGCGGCGCCATCGCCACCGCATGAGCCGTGGCGGTTTCACGCGCGTGGCCTCTGCCTGGGCCAAGTCGTTTCGGCGCCAGCTGCGTGCGGCCAGCCGCGTGGCGGCCCAACTGCCCGCCGCGAAAAAAGCCACGGCGTCACCGCGCCCTGCGCGCAAGGCACGCGCCGCACCCGCGGGCGCTGGCGTCTGGTTGCCGGGTGTGGCGGTGGGCGCCACCGGTGTGCGGCGCTACCGGCTCTACCGGCCCCCCAGCCTGAAGGCGGGTGAACGACTGCCCCTGCTGGTGATGCTGCACGGCTGCGACCAGGACAGCGCCGGCTTTGCCGCCAGCACGCGCATGAACACCCTGGCGCGCCGCGAGCGCTTTCTGGTGCTCTACCCCGAACAAGACCGCCTGGCCAACGCCCAGCGCTGCTGGAACTGGTACGACACGCGCAACGGCCGCGCCCACGCCGAAGCCGCGCTCATCCTCGCGGCTATCGACCAGGTGGCACTGCTGCAACCGGTGGACCCAGAGCGCATGGCGCTGGTGGGCCTGTCGGCCGGTGCCAGCATGGCCGCGCTGCTGGCCACGCGCCAGCCGCAGCGCTTTCGCGCGGTGGTGATGCACTCGGGCATTGCGCCCGGCGCGGCCGAGTCCACCGCCACGGCGCTGGCCGCCATGCGCGGACGCCACCTGCCCGCGCCACCCGAGCGCGCCCCCGGCGACGCGCCCTCGCCCTGGCCCGCGTTGCTCGTCATCCAGGGCGGCAGAGACAGCATGGTCTCACCCAGCAACGGACCCGCCGTGGCCCAGCTGTGGGCCGCCCATCTGGGCGCTGCCACCAGCGCCACGCGCACCGTGCAGCGCGGCCAGCGCCACGCCATGACCGTGACCGACTTCCAGCGCCAGGGCCTCACCCGCGTCACGCTGGTGGACGTGCCGCGGCTCGCCCACGCCTGGAGCGGCGGCGCGGCCAGCCAGCCCTACAGCGACGCGCAGGGGCCCGACGCCTCGCGCATGGCTTGGGCCTTTGCCCTGCGGCAATTCCGCCAGACGGCAAAGCCCGAATCCACCTGAACGGTGCGACACTGCCCCATGACCAGGCCCCCCTTCTCCCCCGAACCCGCCGCCCCGCTGGTGCCCGCTGTGAACCGCACCGCACCGGTGGATCCCCTTTTTCTGGCCGCGCCCCGCGTGTCCACCTTTCACGGCACGCAGCCCCTCACCAACGCGAGCGGCTTTTACTTTGCGCGGGACGATCGCCTGTTTCTCGTGACCAGCCGGCACGTGGTGATCGACGAAGACACCCAGCACTTCCCCGACCGCCTGGAGCTGGAGCTGCACATGGACGGCGCCAACCTCACGCAGTCCACCGGCTTTTCCATCCCGCTGTATGCCGACGGCGCCGCCGTGTGGCGCCAGGGACGCGACAGCGGCGGCGAGATCGACGTGGCCGTGGTCGAGATCGACCGCAGCGCGCTGCCCGAAGCGGCGGTGATCCGCGCCTTCACGCCGGCCCACCTGCAAACCGCGTTTGACGAAGTGCTGACGGGCCAGCCGCTGCTGGTGGTGGGCTTTCCGCTGGGCTTTCACGACGCGCTGCACCACCTGCCCGTGCTGCGCTATGCGGTGATCGCCTCGCCCTACGGCATCCGCTTTCAGGGCCAGGGCTACTTTCTGACCGACGCCCGCACCCACCGGGGCACCAGCGGCGCCGCTGTGGTCATGCGCGACGCCAGCCCCACCAGCGACACCGCCGAGCTGCCCTGGAAACTGCTCGGCGTGCATTCCGCCCGCATGGACATGGGCGACCGCGACCTCGTGCTCGACGAGTCGCTGGGCCTGAACTGCGCGTGGTACGCCGACATCCTGCTCACGCTCACCGAAGCGCGCACCGCCGCCGACGACGCGGCAGCCAACGAGGCCGAACCCGCCTGAGCGTGCCCCCGGGCATTTGCCCGGACAATGGCCGCATGCTCGACTTGCCCATCCGCCCGGCCGTGCTGGCCAGCCCCGACTACCCGTTCTCCGCCGTCACGGCGCCCATCAAGCTCGATCAGAACGAGTCCTTCGAGGACTTTCCCGCCGAGCTCAAAGACCTCGCGCTGGAGCGCCTGCGCGAGCTGCCCTGGCACCGCTACACCGACCTCAACGCCGACGCCCTGTGCAATGCCGTGGCGCGGCACGACGGCTGGGCGCCCGAAGGCACCGTGGTCACCACCGGCAGCAACGTGCTGATTGCCCTGCTCATCCAGCTCAGCGCCATGGGCGGTGGCCGCGTGCTCACCGTCAAGCCCAACTTCGCGCTCTACGGGCTGGACGCCCGCCTGCTGGGCGCCGAGCTCACCGAAGTGCCGCTGCGCGAAGACCAGTCGGTCGACTTCGATGCGCTCATCGCCGCCCTGGGCCCGGCCAGCGACCCTGCGGCACGCGGCGTCATTTACCTGCCGCGCCCGCACGCGCCCACCGGCTCGCTCTGCAGCCTGGGCGACGTGGAGCGCCTGGCCAGCGCCAGCCAGGGCTGGCTGCTGGTGATCGACGAGGCGTACCACCACTTCATGGACAGCGAAGACGCCCGCGCACTTGCGCGCCGCCACCCCCACGTGGTGCTGCTGCGCACGCTCTCCAAAGCCTGGGGCCTGGCCGGCTTGCGCATGGGCTACGCACTCACCAGCGACGGTGTGGCGCGGCAACTGCGCAAGTTGGTGCCGCCGTTTGGCGTGTCGGTGCTGCAAACCGTGTGCACGCTGGTGGCGCTGGAACACCCGGGCTACGTGCAGGCGCGCGTGGCGCACACGCTGCGCGAACGCGAGCGGCTCTTACTCGCGCTGCAGCGCCACCCCAGCTGGCAGCCCATGCCCTCGCACGCCAACTTTCTGCTGGTGCGCACACCCGATGCCGCACAGGCCCACGCCCAGCTGCTGGCCGGCGGCGTGCTCGTGCGCCGGCAAGACAGCCTGCCCGGCCTGCACGGCTGCTTGCGCGTGACCGTGGGCACCACGGAAGAAAACGACGCCTTCCTGCGCGCCGCAGGCCTGGGCAGCGCTCAGTAAACCGTTTCGCGCGCTTCCACCACCAGCGACAACACCCGGCAAGCCTTGCAGCCCGCCTTGGCGCGCACGCGGCAGTCGGCATCGGCCTCGATGGTGAGGCGGTGGTGGTACTCAAGGTTGTCGGTGTCGCCCGGGTGGTGGGTGGGTATGCGCCGAGACCACAGGCGCTTGCCGTCCACCTCCACCGTGAGCTCCAGCCAGCCCTCGGGCGCGTCTGCCGGCACCTGCACCAGCAGCATGGCGTCGATGTCAAAGGTGCGTGTGCGGGCCAGCGCCGCGGGGATCACCAGGGCGGCCACCGAGTCGGTGCCCGCGTCATACTTCCAATATTCCAGCGTCATGCGAAAAGTCTAATTCCACCCACTGCCCCAGCGCATGTCCATGTTCCGTATCCGGGTTGACGGCCAGGTCAACGAAGGCGAGGCCGACAGCGACACCAGTCTGTTTGCGGCCCTCACGCGCGCCGGCATTGCGTGGCCGGTGTCCTGCCGCAACGGCACCTGCCGCACCTGCATCGCCCGCCTGCTGCAGGGCGCAGTGCGCTACGACATCCCGTGGCCCGGCCTGAGCGCCGAGGAAAAACAGGAAGGCTACTGCCTGCCCTGTATTGCGCGGCCTGTGGCCGATGTGGTGCTCACGCGGGGTTGAGCGCGCGGGCGCCAGAGGTGCGCGACAGCAGCCTTTGTGGGTATCCTGAGGTACCCCGTTTCCATGCAAGTCAGGCGGCACAGCCCCCCACGAAGCCGCCTCCATCCAGAGGTGAATTCCATGCAGAACGCCCTCGTCGGCCAACGCGTCCTCATCACGCAGTCCACCGAGTTCATGGGACCGGTGCTCTGCGAAGTCTTCGCAGAGCAAGGGGCCACGGTCATGGCCAGCACAGAAGAGCTGGTGCAGGCCGATGCGGCCGAGCGCGTCGTTCGCAGCGCTGGTGAGTTCGATGTCCTGGTGGCCAATCTCGCATACAGGGCGCCGAGCACACCCGCCACCGATGTGGACGAACAGGAATGGCGCGATGTGTTTGCCGCGCTGGTCGATCCACTGCCCCGGCTGGTCAGGGCAGCCGCCCCCGCCATGCTGGCCAGACGCTCGGGCAAGATCCTCGTGATCGGCAGTGCCTCTGCCCTGCGCGGCATGAAGCGGGCGTCTACATACAGTGCCGCACGCGGTGCCCAACTCGCGTATGTGCAGGCGGTCGGGGTCGAGTTCGCGCCAAACCATGTGCAGGTCAATGCCATTGCGCAGAACTTCGTCGACAACCCGACCTACTTTCCTGCCGAGGTGCAGGCCAACCCTCGCTTTCAGGAGCGCCTGGCCCGTGAAGTGCCACTGGGTCGGCTGGTGAGCGCGCGCGAAGACGCACTGTTTGCGGCCTACCTGTGCAGCGCTGCCGCGGACTGCTTCGTCGGGCAGGTGTTTCCCGTCAGCGGGGGATGGGCCAGCCGCTAGCGGCCGGAGCGCGGCGCGTTGGTGAGCGACCGCGCGGGAGACCTGCGCCTGTTGAGCACGCCAAAGAGGTTGGTGTCGACGATGCGGCGCGCCACCGCTTCGCTCCGGGATTACCCTGAGTCCGGCAAGTCCTATAGAGGACTATATTTCTCTCGATGAACATTCCGCTTCGACTCATCGAGACCGCGGCACCCGGCGTCAGCCGCTATGCCTCGCTCGCCCATGCCCTGCGTGCCCGTGTGGTGGCGGGCGAGTGGTCGCCAGGCTCCGCCCTGCCCGCAGAAAGCCAGCTGGCCAAAGAGCACAGCGTGGCCCTGGGCACCATGCGCCGTGCGCTGGAACTGCTGGTGGAGCAAGGTTTCATCGAGCGCATTCATGGCCGCGGCACCTTCGTACGTCAGGGCTTGGCCGGCGCGTCCATGTTGCGGTTTTTCCGTTTCGACAGCGGCACGGGCGAGGTACCGGCCTCGCGCATCCTGCAGCGCAGCCGTGTGAGCGCACCTGCTGCGGTCTCGCGTGCGCTGGGTATCGGCAGTGGCGAGCAGGTGCTGCGCCTGCACCGCCTGCGCCTCATGGGCGACATGCCGCGCCTGCTGGAAGAGCTGTGGCTTCCGCTCGATCTGTTTGAGCCCCTGGCCGATGACGAGCTCAGCACCTGGGACGACCTGCTCTATCCCATGTTCGCGCGCAAGCTCCAGGTGCACATCCACCGCGCGCTGGACGACATCGGCTTCGGCCAACTCAGCGCCAGCCAGGCACGCCACCTGGGCCTGCCCGCCGGTCACCCGTGCGCGCAGGTGCAACGCGCAGCCTACGACCTCTCGGGCCGCTGCGTGGAGTTGCGCACCACGCGCGGCGACGCCCACGCCTTTCACTACACCGTCAACATCACCTGAAGGAAGCCCCATGACACACCTCATCTCACGCGCTGGCGGCTGGACCCCGACGCGCCGCCACCTCATCGCTGCGACAGGGGCCACGCTGGCCGCGCCATGGGTGGGCACCCACGCACAAGGCAAGGTCGCCGGCGGCAAGCCGATCACCCTGATCGTGTCGTACCCGCCCGGTGGGGGTGCCGACCTCATGGCCCGCACCATCGCGCCCAAACTCGAAGCGGCACTGGGCCAGACCGTGGTGGTGGAAAACAAGGCCGGCGCCAGCGGCCAGCTGGCTGCAGGCCAGGTGGCCCGCGCCGCCGCTGATGGCAGCGTGCTGCTGCTCGATGCCTCGTCCTTTGCGGTCAACCCTTCGCTGTTTTCCAAGTTGCCCTACGACAGCGCAACCGCCTTCACACCGCTGGCGGTGCTCGCCACATTCCCCAACGTGCTGGTGTGCACGCCCGGTTTTGAAGCCAAGAGCGTGAAAGACGTGATCCGACTCGCCAAGGAGAAGGCGCTGAACTACGCCTCTTCTGGCAACGGCTCGGCGCAGCACCTGGCCGGCGCGTTGTTCGAGCAGCGCGCGGGTGTGAACCTCACGCATGTGGCCTACCGGGGCGGTGGCCCCGCCATGAACGACGTCATGGGCGGCCAGGTGCCGCTGTTCTTTGCCAACGTCGCGTCGTCGCTGGGGCACATCAAGGGGGGCAAATTGCGCCCGCTGGCGGTCACCAGCGCGCTGCGCGCCCGCTCATTGCCCGACGTGCCCACCATGGCCGAGGCCGGTGTCAGCGGCTACGAAGTGCTGGAGTGGAACCCGATCCTCGGCCCGGCGGGTTTGCCGGCCGACGTGAAGGCCACGCTGGTCGCTGCCATCCGGAAGTCGCTGGAAGACGCTGAGGTGCTCGGGCGCATCCGCCAGCTGGGCGGCGACGTGTTCGCCGACGCCAGCCAGCAGAGCGCAGGCAAATTCATCGCCACCCAGCAAGCGTTGTGGGCCAAGGTGATCAAGGACCGCCAGATCACCACCGGATGAGCACAGCCCCACACTCTGTCCCGCCCGGCTGGGACTGCCATGTGCATGTGTTCGACCCGGCACACCCGGCGCAGGCCGGTCACTACCAACCGGTGCTGCGCGATCTGCCAGACATCGAACAGACTGCCGAGCAGCACGGGGTGGGTCACCTCGTGCTGGTGCAACCCAGCGTGTACGGCACCGACAACCACCTGATCTTGCGGGCACTCGCCAGCGAGCCAGGGCGGCACCGGGGTGTCGCCGTGGTGGACTCCGCCGTCTCTGAACACGAGCTCGACGAGATGCACGCACTGGGCGTGCGTGGCGTGCGCTTCAACCTGGTGTCTCCCGTGGGCAACGGCCCCGAAGCCTTTCGAGCCCTCGCACCCCAACTGAAGGCACGCGGCTGGCATGTTCAGTGGTACGCCAGAGCCGACCAGCTCGACACCATCGCCTCGCTGCACGCGGGCAGCGGCCTCACCGCCGTGCTCGACCACCTGGCCGGGCTGCACGCGGGCATTGGTGCCACCGATGCCGCCTGGGCCGCCCTGCAGCGCCTGGCCGACCAAGGCTCGTGGGTGAAGCTCTCTGGCTGGTACCGACTGCAGGACGCCGCCCCCTACGACCGGCTGAGCGCGCACATCCAGCGCGTGGCCGACACGCTGGGCGAGCGCCTGGTCTGGGGCTCTGACTGGCCGCACACGACCTTCCACCACGATGCGCTGCCGCCCTACGCCAGCCTGTGGCAGCCCGTGGTGCAGGCGCTGGGTGAGTCCCGCGCACTGACGGTGCGCGCCGCGGGCGCCCTGCTCTACGCGGACACGCGGTAGCGCGTCCGCTGGACAACGCTACTTCGGCCGGGCCTGCTCGGTGGTCAGCGGCTTGCCGCCTGCGCCCCACCATCCGCTGCGGATTTCCTGGATCACACAGCGCGTCATGGGGCGAAACCCTTCGCCCCCCACCTGGGCCACGGCATCGGTGATGGCGGCGATCAGTTCGTGCTTTTTGTCGTCGGGCAGAACGCCCTCGATGATCTTGACTTCAATGAACGGCATGGAAGGCTCCTAGGCAAAGGTGGCGACGGTCTCGAAGGGCAAGCGTGGGCCGCGCGGGCGCAGTGCGGTGGTGTCGCCGTGACCGAGGTTGATGAGGAAGTTCGTGCGGTAACGGCCGTCAGGGAAAAAGCTGCGGTCCAGTGCGTCGGCGTCAAAGCCGCTCATGGGCCCGCAGTCCAGCCCGAGCAGGCGGGCCGCCACCATGAGGTAAGCGCCTTGCAGGCTGCTGTTGCGCAGCGCCACGGTGCGCGCCAGGGCCGCGTTGTTCTCGTACATGGCGGCGGCCGTGGGCATGTGGGCAAACTGGCTCGCCAGATGTTCGTGAAAGCGCGTGTCTTCGGCCACGATCACTGTCACGGGTGCGCTCATGACCTTGTCCACGTTGCCGGGCGAAAGGCACGCGCGCAATTGGGCTTTGCCTTCGGGGCTGCGCACGAACACATAGCGCGCTGGCTGGCAGTTGGAGGCTGTGGGGCCCCACTTGGCCAGTTCGTAGAGCGCTTGCAGTGTGGCGTCGGGCACGGGCTCGGCGCGGAACTTCGAGAAGGTGCGCGCGGCAGAAAACGCCTGCTCGGCAGGCGAAGGGACGTTCAGGGTCATGGTCTGTTGGGGGTTTAAAGCGGTTCAGGCGGCTGTGTAGGCGGTCTTGACCGTGGTGTAGAACTCGGCGGCGTAGCTGCCCTGTTCGCGCGGGCCCGCGCTTGATCCTTTTCGTCCACCAAAGGGGACGTGGTAGTCCACCCCTGCGGTGGGCGCATTCACCATCACCATGCCGGCCTGGGCATGCCGCTTGAAGTGGGTGGCGTGTTTCAGGCTGGTGGTGCACAACCCGCTGGACAGGCCAAAGGGGGTGTCGTTGGCCAGCGCCAGCGCTTCGTCGTAGTCGCGGGCGCGGATCACGTTGGCCACCGGTCCGAACACTTCCTCGCGGCTGATGCGCATGGTGTTGTCGGTCTCGGTGAAGAGCGCCGGGGTGAGGTAGTGGCCGGGGTGTCCCTGGTCGTTGGTCGCACGGTGTTCGCCGCCAAAGGCGAGCGTGGCGCCTTCTGCTTTTGCGATGCGGATGTAGTCCATGTCCACCGCGAGCTGGCGCTCGTCCACCACCGGGCCAATGTCGGTGCCAGGGCGGCGTGCGTCGTCCACCTTGAGCTGTTTCAGGCGCTCCACCACCGCCTGCACAAAGCGGTTGTGGATGCCTTCGGTCACGATCAGGCGGCTGGAGGCCGTGCAGCGCTGGCCGGTGGAATAAAACGAACCCAACACGGTGCACTGCACGGCCACCGCCAGGTCAGCGTCGTCGAGCACGATGAGCGGGTTCTTGCCGCCCATCTCCAGCTGGAACTTGGCACCGCGCGCTGCGCAAGCCGCGGCCAGGCGGCGGCCTGTGGCCACCGAGCCGGTGAAGCTCAGGCCTGCCACGCGCGGGTCGTCCACCAGGGCGGGGCCGATCTCGGCGCCCGAGCCCATCACGAGGTTGAAAGCGCCCGCAGGCAGGCCGCTGCGCGAAAGAATGTCGGCCAGGGCCCAGGCCGAGCCGGGCACCAGCTCGGCGGGTTTGAACACCACGCAGTTGCCAAAGGCCAGCGCGGGCGCGATCTTCCAGGCCGGGATCGCCACGGGGAAATTCCAGGGCGTGATCAGGCTGACCACGCCCAAGGCTTCGCGCGTCACTTCCACACCCATCCCGGGCCGCACCGACGTCAGCAGGTCACCGCGTTGGCGCAGCGCCTCACCGGCAAAGAACTTGAAGATCTGCCCGGCGCGCACCACCTCGCCCACCGCTTCGGGCAGGGTCTTGCCTTCTTCGCGCGCCAGCAGGTCGCCCAGCTCGGGGGCGCGCGCCAGGATCTCGCTGCCGGCCTTGTCCAGCACATCAAAGCGCTGCTGCGGCCCGCTGAGCGACCAGACGGGAAAGGCGGCCGCAGCCGCGTCGACCGCGGCCCGCGCCTGCGCCGTGTCGGCCAGGGCGAACTCACCGATCACATCCCGCGTGTCCGACGGGTTGATGTTGCGCACCGTGCGCGCACCGGCCACCCATTCGCCACCGATGTAGTTGTGCCCCTGTGCCATCACGCGCGCCCTGCGCCGCGCTGGCGAAAGCGCGCCTGCCATTCGGCCAGCGGCATGTAGCTGGGGTCGTCGCGCACCATGGCGAAGGTCTCGGCCAGCAGCTCCTCTTCGCTCTTGCCCAGATCCAGCGGCGTGCCGTAGGGCTGGTTGACGTAGTACGGCGTGTCCAGGTAGACCTCGACGCGGTTGCCCTCGGGATCGAAGTAGTACAGCGACCAGGCGTTGCCGTGGTTCATGGGGCGCATCTCGGTGGCGCCCAGGGCCTCGGCCTTGTCGCGGTTCCAGCGCAGTTCGGCCAGGTCGGGCACCAGAAACGACACCTGCATGATGGTGCTCACCCTGGACTCCACCGCGCGCCCCTCCGACAGCACGATCTGGTGGTGCTGGTCTTCGGTGGCGCTCATGAACACCAGCCGGTTGCCGAAGTTCTTGCCCAGTCCTTCGTCGGTGATGGTGAGCTTGAACACCTGGGTATAGAAGTCGACCATCTTGTCGAGGTCGTACACGAAGAAGCCGAAATGGGCGGGTGTGGGTCGGGTGACGTTCATGGTGGGAGTTCCTTCTCAGTCTTTCTGGATCTTGGCGTCTTTGGCCAGCTGCGCCCAGCGCTTGAGGTCGCCTTCGATGGTGGCCTGCAATTCCTTGGGCGTGCTGGCGTGCACGTCGCCGCCTGTGGCCTCGGCCAGCTTGGTGCGCAGCGTGGCGTCTTGCAGCGCAGTGACCACCTGTGCGTTGAGCTTGTCGATGATGGGCTGTGGTGTGCCGGCAGGCGCCAGCAGCGCTGTCCACGAACGCACCTCGAAGTTCGGCACGCCCTGCTCGGCCACCGTGGGCACGGCGGGCAGACCGCTCCAGCGCGTGCTGCCCGAGGTGCCCAGGGCGCGCAGCTTGCCAGCCGTCACCTGTGGCAGGGCCGTGGTGGGCGCAATGACGATGAAGTCGACCTCATTGCCCAGCAGCGCCGTGACCGACGCGCTCTCGCCCCGGTAGGGCACATGGGTGAAGGCCGCGCCGGCGCGGTTGGCCAGCAGCTCGCCCGTCATGTGCTGACCGGTGCCGATACCGGCGCTGCCGAACGTCATGGGATTGGGCCTGGCCTTGGCCGCCTTGATCAGATCGGCCAGGCTGTTGTGCGGGCTCGCAGCGTTGACCACCACCAGGAAGGGGAACGAGGTCAGCGCCGAAATGGGCTGGAACGACTTGGCCGTGTCGTAGGGCAGCTTGTCGTAAAGCACGCCCGAGATGGCATGACCCCCCGTGGCCAGCAGCAGGTTGTAGCCATCGGGTTTGGCCGAGGCCACGGTGGCCGCCGCAATGGTGCCACCCGCGCCCGCCTTGGGTTCCACCACGATCGGCTGGGCCAGGCCCTTGGCCATTTCGGCCCCCACCAGGCGCGCCACCACATCGGCATTGCCGCCGGCGGCAAAGCCGTGGAGCACGCGCACTGGGCGATCGGGATAGGTCTGTGCGCTGGCGGTGGTGGGCCAGGCCAGCGGCAAGGCCAGCGCCAGAGCGGCGCCAAACAGGGTGAACGGGTTGCGGGTCATGGTTTTGTCTCCTGGTGTTTTGCGGTGATGTGCGGGTTTACTGCGTTGCCTGCTCAATGGTGTTGCGCAGGATGCCGATGCCTTCGATCTCGACCTCGACCACATCGCCCGGCACCATGAAGCGGGGTGGCTTTTTGCTCCAGCCCACGCCACCGGGCGTGCCGGTGACGATGACGTCGCCCGGCACCAGCGTGAAGATGGTGGAGGCGTAGGCAATCTGCTGGGCCACCGAAAAAATCATGTCGTCGGTGGTGGTGGACTGCATCTGCTCGCCGCTGAGGCGGGTCACGAGCTTGAGCGAACGGTCGGGGGCGATCTCGTCGGTGGTCACCATCCAGGGGCCGAAGGCGCCGGTGGACTCGAAGTTCTTGCCGGCGCAGATGGCCTTGGCGTGGAACTGCCATTCGCGAATGCTCGCGTCGTTGTAGATCGAATAGCCGGCAATGTGTTCGTGCGCGCTGGCCTCGGGGATGTTGCGGCCCGGCTTGCCGATGATCACCGCGAGTTCGCCTTCCCAGTCGAGTGAATCGGAGCAATGCGGGCGCAGGATCGGCTGCCCGTGCGCCACTTGCGACCGCCAGACGCGCAGAAAGATGGGCGGGTGCGCCGAGAGCTCGCGGTCCAGGCCGGCGGCCACCACTTCGCGGTGGTGGTCGTGGTAGTTGCGGATCGCGCAGACGATCTTCTCGGGCTGCGGAATCACCGGCAAAAAGCGGATCGCCGAGAGCGGGATGTCGGCCGGCACGCTGGCGGCATCGGCACCGGCCTGCAGGGTCCGGCCCGCCGCGATATAGGCCTGCAGCGTGGGGTACTGCGGGTAGGCACGGCCCAGATCGGCCACATGGTCTGCGACCACGGCACCCCAGGAAGCGCGGCCTTGGTATTCGAATGAGAGAAGTTTCATGCGGACTCTTTCTTGAAGGGAGAAGTTGAGAGAAAAGACGGGATCGCTGCCAGGCAACGGCCGCCTCAGATGATCGCGGGAGCGCTGGCCTGCAAACCGGCCAACACCGTTTCGTTGTCGCTGCCCAGCGCAGGCGCTGCGCGCCGGTACTGCACCGGGGTCTTGGAGAAGCGCAGCGGGCTCGCCACCCCGGGCGTGCTGCCCACCACCGGGTGCGGCACGTCCACGCGCAGGCCACGCGCCTGCACGTGCGGGTCGGCAAACACCTGCTCCAGCGTGTTGATGGGGCCGCAGGGCACGTTGGCCTTTTCAAGCGCCTCGATCCAGGCCGCCGTGTCCTGCTGCACCGTCACCTGGCGCAACAGCGGCACCAGCTCGGCGCGATGCGCCACGCGCTCCGCGTTGGTGGCAAAGCGCGGGTCGGCTGACCACTCGGCGCGCCCGGCCACGCGGCAGAACGAGGCGAATTGGCTGTCGTTGCCCACCGCCAGAATCATTTCGCCGTCGGCGGTGGGGAAGGACTGGTACGGCACGATGCTCGGGTGTGCGTTGCCCAGGCGGCGCGGCGACTGCCCCGTGATCAGGTAGTTCTGTGCCTGGTTGGCCAGACACGACACCTGCACATCCAGCAGCGCCAGATCGATGTGCTGCCCTTCGCCGGAGCGCTCGCGCCAGGCCACCGCCGCCAGAATGCCCGACACCGCGTGCAAGCCGGTGAGCACGTCGGTGAGCGCCACGCCCACCTTCATCGGGCCGGCGCCGTCCTCACCATCGGGCACACCGGTCAGGCTCATCAGCCCGCCCATGCCCTGCACCATGAAGTCGTAGCCGGGGCGCTGCGCATAGGGCCCGGTCTGGCCAAAGCCGGTGATCGAGCAGTAGATCAGGCGCGGGTTCAAGGCGCTCAGGCTGGCGTAGTCCAGCCCGTAGCGCGCCAGCCCGCCCACCTTGAAGTTCTCGATCAGCACATCGGACTGCAGCGCCAGCGCTCGAATCTGCTCCTGACCTTGCGGCGTGGCCATGTCGAGCGCGACCGACTGTTTGTTGCGGTTGGCGCACAGGAAATAGGCCGACTCCAGCGCGTTGCCCTGCGCGTCTTCCAGGTACGGCGGTCCCCAGCCGCGCGTGTCATCGCCGCGCTCGGGGTGTTCGATCTTCACCACTTCGGCGCCCATGTCCGCCAGCATCTGGCTGGCCCACGGGCCGGCGAGCACGCGCGAGAGATCGAGCACCTTGAGGTGGGACAGGGCACCGCCCGTGTGGATGGCGTCGTGCTTCATGATGCGAATGCCTGCAAACCGGTTTGCGCGCGACCCAGGATCAACGCATGAATGTCGTGCGTGCCTTCGTAGGTGTTGACCACCTCCAGGTTCACCAGGTGGCGGGCCACACCGTACTCGTCGCTGATGCCGTTGCCGCCCAGCATGTCGCGCGCCACGCGGGCCACGTCCAGCGCTTTGCCGCAACTGTTGCGCTTGAGCAGGCTGGTGAGCTCGACCGAGCCGGTGCCTTCGTCCTTCATGCGGCCAAAACGCAGGCAGCCCTGCAGGCCCATCGCGATCTCGGTCTGCATGTCGGCGAGCTTCTTCTGCACCAGCTGGTTGGCCGCGAGCGGGCGACCAAATTGCTGGCGGTCGAGCACGTAGCGGCGCGCGCGGTGCCAGCAGTCTTCGGCGGCGCCCAACGCGCCCCACGCAATGCCATACCGTGCGCTGTCCAGGCAGGTGAACGGGCCCTTCAGGCCTTTCACGCCGGGCAGCAGGTTTTCGGCCGGCACGAACACCTGGTCCATGCGGATCTCGCCCGTGACAGATGCGCGCATGCCGACCTTGCCCTGGATTTCCGGCGCGCTCAAACCCTTCCAGCCCTTCTCCAGAATGAAGCCCCGGATCTGGTCGCGTCCGCTGTCCTCATCGGCCAGCTGGGCCCACACCACGAACACGTCGGCCAGCGGGCTGTTGGTGATCCACATCTTGGCGCCGCTCAGGCTGAAGCCACCGGCCACGCGGGTGGCCCGGGTGGACAGGCTGGCCGGGTCGGAGCCGCTGTCGGGCTCGGTGAGGCCAAAGCAACCAATCAGCTCGCCCGAGGCCAGGCGTGGCAGGTATTGCTGGCGTTGCGCCTCGCTGCCAAAGACATGAATGGGCAGCATCACCAGGCTGGACTGCACGCTGAGCATGGTGCGGTAGCCCGAGTCCACCCGCTCGACCTCGCGGGCAATCAGGCCGTAGCACACGCAGTTCAGGCCGGCGCCGCCGTAGGCGGTGGGCAATGTGGAGCCGAGCAGACCGAGCGCGCCCATCTCCCGGAACAGCGCGGGATCGGTGCGCCCTTCGCGAAAGGCGGTGAGCACGCGGGGTGCGAGTGCGGACTGCGCGTACTGCGCCGCCGCTTCGCGCACGGCGCGCTCGTCGGCGTCGAGTTGTTGCTCAAGCAGGAACGGGTCGTCCCAGAGAAAGTGGGTGTTGGACATGGAGGAGCTTTGGTGGAAACGTTCAGCGCTGGCAGGTGAAGCTGGTGGCGGACTCGGGGTCGCCGGCGGTGTAACGCGCCAGCAACGGGTAGGGACAAAGCGGACGCGTGCGGGTGGGGGACCAGCTGGCCGGCACATCGGTGTTGGCACCGGCAGGGTTGCCGGGGCCGCGTGCACTGGCCACGATGCGCTCGGGCGCGCGGCCCTGCTCCACCCAGTCCACCAGCGTGGCCAGGCCGTCGTATTGATCAGTGGCCGGCCCGCCGCGCGAATGGCCTTGACCCGGTACCAGGAACAGGCGAGCGAAGCTGCTGGCGCCACCGCGCTGGTGCGCATCGAGTGCGCGGTACCAAGCCTGTGTGTGGTCGCTGGAGAAGATCGGGTCGGCCGTGCCGTGCAACACCAGCACCTTGCCGCCACGCTCGCGCAAGCGATCGAACTCGGGCGCTTCGAGCGTGCCCATGAAGGCGAGCGCGTTCTCGGTGTAGACGCCGCTGGTGGCGAACACCCTGGCGCCATCGCGATCAAGGTCGAAGGCCAGCGCGTAGGCAGCGCTCTTGCGCGTGTCGGTGGCCATCGTCAGATCAGCCACGGGTGGCGACGAGAAGATGAACCCGACCGACACCGGGTTGCGGGCGGTGCGCACCGAGTTGCGAAAGCGCCACTCGGCCCAGCCGGGGTGGCGAATGCCCGGGTCAAACGGGAAGCCGCTGTACACCCGCTCGCCCGCGGCATTGCGCACCGGCTGGTGCACCGCCGCCAGCACCGACTTCTGCGCCGCCGTGAGGCAGCTCCCGTCGCGAGCCGCCTTGCAGGTGGGCACATCGCGCTGGGGGTCGAACGCGGTGCGGCAAGCCTCCACGTCGTTGACGATGCCGTCGCTCAGGCCGTCCAGCACGTCGCACCGCGCCAGAATGGCGCGCGCCACCACCTCGCGCTCGGCCGGGGGCAGCGCCGACTCGTAGTCGGGCTGGCCATTCACCTCGCGCGTGGTGGCCACGGTGTCCCAGCGCTTCACGTTGGAGAGGTTGGCCACCGATGCGCGCGGCAGGTGAATGCCGGGTGACTGCGCCAGCACACCGTCGAAGTCGTCGGCGTAGCGCGTGGCCGCCACCAGCGCCTGGCGCCCACCGTTGGAGGTGCCGCCGATGTAGGAGCGGTCAGGCGCCTTGCCATAGGCCGCCTGGATCAACGACTTGGCCATGGGCGTGAGCGTGCCGATGGCGTTGTAGCCGTAGTCTCGGCGGGCTTGCGGGTCCAGGCCGAAGAGCGGGTTCTGGGCGCTGCTGTGGCCTGCATCGGAGCTGATCACGGCAAAGCCCTTTTGCAAGGCATTGCGAATCAGGCCACCGCTGCCCAGCGAGATACCGCCGTCTGCGGTGACCACGTTGCCGTCGGTGCCGCCGTTGCCCTGATACAGGAAGCGCCCATTCCAGTTCGTGGGCAGGCGCATCTCGAAACCGATGGCGTAGGCCTGACCATCCACCGGGCTCACGCGCTCGTTCATGCGACCGGTCACGCGGCAGTGCGCTTCCACCGGCTGCCCTGCGTTGGCCAAACGGCCGGCGGGCTCCAGCGTGGTGGCGGTGAGGCGCGTGCTGGCGAAGTTGAACGAAGCGCCGAGCTCACTGCAGCGCTGCAGGGGTGCTGGCGAGGCCGCGCCCAGGCGCGGCGGCTGCACGCTGGTGGCGCAGCCCGACAGCAGGATCAAGGTGGCGAGTGCAGTGCCCGGCCAGGCCAAGTTGCGGTGCATGGTGATGGTCTCCGTGGCCAGCAGCGGGTGCTACCGGCATCTCTTTTTTTGAAGTGCAATTCGAGAACTTCGTGATTGACTTTTTCGAAATGTACGGGCCAGAATGACCTGCATCAAACGATTTGTTTGCAATCAGTAGTGCATAAAACGCACTTCGAAACCCCAAATGACCTCCCGACGCAAGATCCCCAGCACCGCTGCGCTCAGCGCATTTGAAGCCGCGGCCAGGCATGCCAGCTTCACCGAAGCGGCCGAAGAGCTGTCACTGACCCAGAGCGCCATCTGCCGCCAGATAGCTGGCCTGGAAAATTTTCTGGGTGTGAGCCTCTTCAGGCGTTCGCGCCGCGGCGTGCTGCTCACCGAAGCGGGTGTGGCCTATCACCGGCAGGTGTCGCGGCACCTCGAACAGATCGAGCTCGACACCCTGAACCTCATGACGCGAGGCGGACGCGGCGGGCGTCTGGAGCTCGCCGTGGTGCCCACCTTCGGCACCCGCTGGCTGCTGCCGCGCCTGGCCGGTTTTGCGCAGCTGCACCCCGACATCACGCTCAACCTCTCCAGCCGCACACGTCCTTTTTTGTTTGACGACACCACCATGGACGCGGCCATCTACGCGGGCGACGGCCACTGGCCCGGCGCCGTGACCACGCACCTGATGCCCGAGACCCTGGTGCCTGTGTGCAGCCCTGCCCTGATCGCTCCGCGCAAGAAGCTCACGCCACAGCAGCTTGCAGAACTGCCGCTGCTGCAGCAAAGCACCCGACCTTATGCCTGGCGTCACTGGTTCGAGTCGATCGGCCATGTGCCGGGCAACGAGCTGGCTGGCCCGCGCTATGAGCTGTTCTTCATGTCGCTGCAGGCCGCTGCGGTGGGCCTGGGTGTGGCCCTGGTGCCCGAGTACGACATTGGCGATGACCTGACCTCTGGCCGCCTGGTGATTCCGGTGCAGCATTTCTGCCCCAGCGACCGCGCTTACTACCTGTCGATCCCTGAGCGCAAGGCCGACAACCCCGTGCTGGAGGTGTTCAAGGCCTGGCTCATTGAAGAGATGAACACCTACAACGCCACCGCTGAACAGGCGCGCCTGCTGCGCGCCAAACCCAAGGCACGCACCGCCGTGGCCTGACCCTCACACCCTTTCCCAACCTTTGCAAAGTCACATGGCCATGTCACTCATTCAAGTTCGAAAACGCCAGCTGATGGTGGAAACCGTGTTCCACGAAGGTGGCCCGCCGGCCGCCGTGCCGCTGCGCATGGCGGCCGCGCTGGCGGTGGTGCGCAACCCCTACGCGGGGCGCTACGAACCCAACCTGCTCCCCTTCATGGCCGAGCTGCGCTCGCTCGGCCGCGAACTGGCTGAAGAGCTGGTGCAGGTGCTCGGGCGCGACCACGTGCAGGCCTATGGCAAAGCCGCCATCGTCGGGGTGAACGGTGAGCTGGAACACGCCGCAGTCTGGCACGAAGCCGGCGGCTGGGCCATGCGCGCGGTGCTCGGCGAGCCCAAGGCCATCGTGCCCGCCGCCAAGGCCGTGGCCAGCACGGGCTACCGCCTGATGGTGCCGCTGCACCACATTCATGCCGCCTACGTGCGAAGCCACTTCAACGCCATGGAAGTGGGCATCCAGGATGGACCACGCCCCGATGAAATCGTGTTCGGGCTGGTGGCGGCCGATGGCGGGCGCATCCATGCACGGCTGGGCGGGCTGACCGCGCAGCAGATCAGCGTTCACGACGGCCAGCGCTGAATTCAGCGCGGAGCTGTCACCCGTCAGCGCGTGCGCAGCAAGGCGCGCTGGAACGACATCACGTGTTCCCGCACCGCTTCCTCGGCCGCTGCCGGGTTGCCTTCGGTCAGCGCCTTGAGGATGGCGCGGTGCTCGTCCTGCACTTCGCTCAGGTGATCGGGCATGGCGAGCGAGAGCGCCCAGAAGCGTTGCGAGCGCGCGTGCAGCACCTTCAGGATCTCAGCCAGGATCTGGTTGCGCGCGGCGTTGGAGATGTGTTCGTGGAACAGGCGGTCGAGGTTCATCACCTCGGTGGTCTGGCCACGGCTCGCGGCCTTTTCAAAGTCCCGCGCGATCGCCTCAAGTTGGTGCAGTTCCGTTTTGGTGATGCGCTCGGCGGCCAAGCGCATGCACAGGCTCTCGTTGGCCAGCCGCACATCGATCAGCTCCAGGGCATCGTCGATGGACAGCGGCGAGACGATCAACCCCTTGCGCGGAATGATCTGCACCAGCCCCTCGGTGGACAGCCGGTGCAACGCATGGTTGATGGGCGTGCGGCCCAGCTCCAGCTCGTTCATCAGGCTTGCCGTGCTGAGGTAATCGCCCGGCTTGTAGGCCAGGGTGATCAGCGCCTGCTTGAGCTGGGCATAGGCCTGCTCGTTTTGCGAGAGGTCGCTGGGGTCAAGCGCCGCAGGGGCTCGGCGGGTGTCGCGCACACCGGCGCGGGTGGTGCGACTGGGGCTGGAGGCGTTTGGCATGGTACGGAAGATGCTAACTCATCCCCAACTGAAATCTACCTGACATGTCGTTAACCCTCTTGTGAAATTTCACAACGATGTCAGAATGGTTCCACGTTGCACACATCGTGCACGCGTGGGTTTCAGTCCACGCACCTGGGGTGAACGTCACCCGGGGTGCGATCTTTTGTCCCCTGTTCCTAGGAGCATTCGTCATGAATATGCGTTTCATCCTCACGGCAGCCCTGGCTGCGCTCGTCGGCACCGCGGCGCACGCCCAGCCCCTGCCCAAGACCCAGCTCAAGATCGTTGGCGGCCTGAGCAACCTGGCGCCCTACACCGATTTCGAGAAGCCTTTTTGGACCACCACCGTGCCCTCCCTGTCGGGTGGCCAGATCACGGCCGACATCAAGGGCTTCAACGAAATGGGCCTCAAGGGCCCTGAAATGCTGCGCCTGATGTCGCAAGGCGTGGTCGAGTTCGGCACCGCCACGCTGTCGTACTTCGCCAGCGACGACCCGATCAACGAAGCGGTGGACCTGGCCGGTCTCACCACCGACGCCAAGACGCAGCGCCAGGTGGTGGCCGCCTTCGAGCCGGTCTATGAAAAGCTGTACGGCGGCGCCAACGGCGTGAAGCTGCTGGGCCTCTCGCCCTACCCGGCGCAGGTCCTGTTTTGCAACGCCGACATGAAGGGCCTGGCCGATCTGAAGGGCAAGAAAGTGCGCACCAGCAGCCGCACCCAGGCCGAGCTGATCGAAGCCCTGGGCGGCACCAGCGTCACCATGGCCTTTGGTGAAGTGGTGCCGGCCATGCAGAACAAGGTGGTCGACTGCGCCATCACCGGCTCCATGTCGGGTTACTCGTCCAAGTGGTACGAGGTCTCCACCCACCTGCTGGCCCTGCCCATCAACTGGAACCCGCAGATCCACGCCGTGAACCAGAAGGCCTGGAACCGCCTGGACCCGAAGGTGCAGACCTTCCTGCAGACCAACATCGACAAGATGCTGGACGCCATGTGGAACGGCGCCGCCGCACAGACGCAGCTTGGCTTTGACTGCAACAGCGGCGCCGCCGCCTGCCAGCAGCCCGTCAAGGGCAAGATGGTGCTGGTGCAGCCTTCAGAGGCCGACCGCGCCCTGCTCAAGAAGACCATGCAGGACACCGTGTTGCCCAAGTGGGCCGCCCGCTGCTCCGCCCAGTGCGTGAGCGACTTCAACGCCACCATCGGCAAGACCCTGGGCCTGACCGCCCGCAAGTAAGCCAGCGGGCCACCACCCCGGGCACCCTCGCGGGAGCCCGGGGCCTCTGGCTGCCCGGCTCCACCTGGATTCCCCATGAACCCTTCCCAACCTATGCCCTGGCTGGGCCGCTCGCTGCGGCTGGCCGAGACCTTTTCCCGGGCTGCCGTGTGGGCGGGCGGCGCGCTCACGCTGGGCGCCGTCTTCCTCATCGCCTACGACATCCTGGTGCGCAAGTTCTTCAACATCACCGTGGGTGGTGCGGACGAAATCTCCAGCTACGTCTTTGCGATCAGCACCACCTGGGCGCTGGCCTTCGTGGTGCTGCAGCGGGCCAACGTGCGCGTGGACGTCATCTACGAGCGCCTGCCCGTGCGCGTGTCGGCCTTCCTGGACTGGCTCTCGCTGGTGACCTTGGGCGTGTTCATGGTGTTCCTCACCTGGCACGCGTATTCGGTGGCCGAGACCTCGTTCGTGCGCAACGCCGCGGCCAATACGCCGCTGGCCACACCGCTGTGGATTCCGCAGGGCCTGTGGGTGCTGGGCATGGTGTGGATGTGTGTGGTGCTCGCGCTCATGCTGACCCGGGCCTCGGTGGCCATGGTCACGGGTGACCTGGCCACGGTCAAAGCACTGTGCGGCGTGGTGTCCGCCAAGGAAGAAGCTGAAGAAGGCGCGCTCGAAGGCGAACGCATCATTCAAGGAGAACGTTCATGATCGCCACCGCTGTTCTCCTCCTGCTGGTGCTCATTGGCTTGAGCATTCCGGTAGCGGCCGCACTCGGCGTGCTCGGCCTCGTGCTTGATCCGCTGTTTTCCATGCTGCCGCTGAGCCGCGCCATGGGCGAACTGGCCTGGAGCTCGAGCAACGAATTCCTGCTGGTGGCCATTCCCATGTTCATCATGCTGGGCGAAATTTTGCTGCGCGCGGGCTTCGCCGAGCGCATGTATGGCGCCATGGCGCTGTGGCTCTCGTGGCTGCCAGGTGGGCTGATGCACGCGAACATTGGTGCGTCCACGCTGTTCGCCGCCACCTCGGGTTCCAGCGTGGCCACGGCCGCCACCGTGGGCACCGTGTCGGTGCCGCAGATCAAGCGCTATGGCTACAACGAACCGCTGTTCCTGGGCAGCATTGCCGCAGGCGGCACGCTGGGCATCTTGATCCCGCCTTCAATCAACCTCGTGATCTACGGCGTGCTCACCAACTCATCGGTGCCCAAGCTCTACCTGGCGGGCATCATCCCCGGCCTCATGCTGGCCGGACTGTTCATGCTCACCGTGATCGTGGCCTGCGTGATCAAGCCGGCCTGGGGCGGCCAGCCGGTCAAGGCCACCTGGGGCGAGCGTTTCCGCAGCCTGCAGCACCTGCTGCCGCCGCTGGGCATCTTCTTCCTGGTGGTGGGCTCCATCTACGCAGGCCTGGCCACACCCACCGAAGCGGCTGCGCTGGGTGTGGTGGGCGCGCTGGTGCTGGCGGCGTTCTCACGCAAGCTGTCCATCCGCATGCTGCGCGATGCGCTCGAAGGCACGATGAAGGCCACCGCCATGATCATGCTGATCGTGATCGCGGCGGGCTTCCTCAACTTCGTGATGAGCGCCACCGGCCTCACGGACACGCTCACCAAAACCATCAGCGGCCTGGGCCTCTCGCCCGCCATGATGATCCTGGTGGTGGTGCTGTTCTACGTGGTGCTGGGCTGCTTCATGGAAACGCTGTCCATGATGATCGTGACGATTCCCATCGTGGCACCCGTGATGATCGCGCTCGGCTTCGACCCGATCTGGCTGGGCATCCTGATCATCCTGATGGTGGAGACCGCGCTCATCACGCCACCGGTGGGCATGAACCTCTTCGTGGTGCACAGCATCCGCAAGAGCGGCTCCATGAACGCGGTGATCGTGGGCAGCCTGCCCTTTGTGGGGGCGCTGTTCCTCATGGTCGCCCTGCTCGCCATCTTCCCCGACATCGCCCTGTGGCTGCCGCGCGTCTTTGGTTGACGCCTTCCAGCCGCCCATTCACTTTCCCTTTTCGGTTCCCATATGCAACTCTCTTTCCAGCTTGACGCGGGCAATGCCTCGCGCACCCTCAGCACCGACGTGCACACCTTCATCGTGGCCGGCTGGGCCGGCCGCGACCGCGACGCCATCGAGCACCACATTGAAGAGCTCGCGCTCATCGGTGTGCCGCGCCCCAGCGCCGTGCCGCTGTACTACCGCGTGGCCGACAACCAGCTCAGCCAGTCGCCCCGCATCCAGGCGGTGGGCCCGCATTCGTCGGGCGAGGTGGAGACACTGGTCTTCACGGTCGACGGCGAGATGTACGTGAGCCTCACCTCGGACCACACCGACCGCAAGCTGGAAGCGCACAGCGTGGCGCTGTCCAAGCAGCTGTGTGTGAAACCGGTGGGCAGGGCGGCCTGGCGTTTCGCCGATGTGGCCGGGCACTGGGACGAGCTGGTGATCCGCTCTTACATCGAAGAGAACGGCGCCGAGGTGCTGTACCAGGAAGGCGCGCTCAGCGCCCTGCGCACACCCACCGACCTGATCGAGGGCTACCTCGGCGGTGCCTCTGTGCTGCCTGAAGGCGTGGCCATGAGCTGCGGCACCGTGGGCGCCATCGGCGGTATCCGGCCATCAACCGCGTTCACCATGGAGCTTTTCGATCCGCGCAGCGGGCGCAGCCTGAAGCACCGCTACGCTATCGAAGTCCTGCCCGAAGTGGCCTGAAACCCCGGAGACCGCCATGCACCCCATCGTCACCCTGAGCCAATGCACCGCTGCCCTGCGCGAGGGCACCACCCGCTCGCAAGCGCTGGTGGACCAGGCGCTGGAGCGCATTGCATCGCCCAACGGCGAAGGCGCCCGAGCCTTCACCCGCGTGTATGCCGATGCCGCGCGCCAGGCGGCCCAGGTGTCGGACACGCTGCGGGCGGCGGGCCAGGCCCGCTCCGGCATCGAGGGCTTGCCGGTCTCCGTCAAAGACCTGTTCGACGTGGCGGGCGACACCACGCTGGCCGGCTCGGTGGCCTTGCAAGGCCACCCCGCAGCCACCGAAGATGCGGTGGTCGTGCAGCGCCTGAAAGCGGCGGGCGCCGTGATCGTGGGCCGCACCAACATGACCGAGTTCGCGTTTTCCGGGCTGGGCATCAACCCCCACTACGGCACGCCGCTCAACCCCTGGGACCGCAGCACCGGCCGCATTCCGGGCGGCTCGTCTTCGGGCGCGGCGGTGTCGGTGTCCGACGGCATGGCGCTCGCCGGCCTGGGCTCGGACACCGGCGGCTCGCTGCGCATTCCGGCCGCGCTGTGCGGGCTGGTCGGCTTCAAGCCCACGGCCAGCCGCGTGTCGGCGCAAGGCGCGCTGCCCTTGTCCACCAGCCTCGATTCCATTGGCGCCATTGCGCCCAGCGTGGCCTGCTGCGCGCAGCTCGATGCCATCCTCAGCGGGGAGGCGCCCACGCTGCGCCCCGCTTCATTGAAAGGCCTGCGCCTGGCGGTGCCCAGCACGCTGGTGATGGACGGCATGGACGCGGAGGTGGCCCGCGGCCTGGAGCGCGCGCTCTCGCGCCTCTCTGCGCTGGGTGCCGTGTTGCAAGAGCTGGCCGTGCCCGCGTTCGCGCGCCTGGGCAGCATCAACGCCAAGGGTGGCCTGGTGGCGGCCGAAGCCTGGGCCTGGCACCGCGAGCTGCTGGCCTCCAGCGGCGCGCGCTACGACCCGCGCGTGTCCTCGCGCATCCAGCGCGGCCAGGCGATCTCTGCCGCTGACTACATCGACGTGCTCAACGCGCGCACCGCCTGGATCGCCGAAGTGCAGGCCCAGGTGGCTGACCACGACGCGCTGGTGATGCCCACGGTGCCGGTGATTGCGCCCAAGCTGGCCGAGACGGCCGCCAGCGACGAGGTCTACACGCACACCAACCTGCTGATCCTGCGCAACCCCACGCTCATCAACTTCCTGGACGGCTGCGCCATCTCCCTGCCCTGCCACCGCCCGGGTGAGGCGCCGGTGGGCCTGATGCTCGCCGCACCGCGCCTGCACGACCAGCGCCTGCTTTCGATCAGCCTGGCCGTGGAAGCCGCCCTGCAAGGCGCCTGACCCCTCACGCTTTCTGCCCGCCATGACCGCACCTTCACAGCTCTTCACGCCGATCCAGCTGGGCCCGCTGACGCTGCCCAACCGGATCATGGTTTCGCCCATGTGCCAGTACAGCGCGGTCGACGGCAACCCCGTGGCCTGGCACTTTGCGCACCTGGGCAGCCTGGCCATGTCGGGCGCGGGTTTGCTGTGTGTGGAAGCCACCGGCGTCAGCCCCGAAGGGCGCATCACGCCCAGCTGCCTGGGCCTGTACAACGACGACAACCAGGCGCAGCTGCACCGCCTGGTGGACGCCGTGCGCGCGGTCTCGGGCATACCCCTGGCGCTGCAGCTCTCGCACGCGGGGCGCAAGGCATCCAGCCGCGCGCCATGGGAAGGTGGCGCGCTCATCGCCCCGGCCGACGGTGGATGGCTGCCCCATGGTCCCTCGGCCATTGCGCAAAAGCCCGACGAGCCACCGCCCCACGCCATGACCGAGGCCGACATCCAGCACGTGATCGCGTCGTTTGCGCAGGCCACGCGCCGCGCGCGCGACATCGGCTTTGACGCCATCGAGCTGCACATGGCCCACGGCTACCTGCTGCACCAGTTTTTGTCGCCCCTGTCCAACCAGCGCACCGACCGCTACGGCGGCTCGCTGGAGAACCGCATGCGGCTGCCGCTGGAAGTGTTCGAGGCCGTGCGCGAAGCCGCCGGCCCCGGGCTGCCGGTGGGCGTGCGCCTGTCGGCCACCGACTGGGCCGAAGGCGGCTGGGACATCGCCTCCACCGTGGAACTGTCGCGCCGCCTGGAAGCCGCTGGCTGCCACTTTCTCGACATCTCTTCCGGTGGCCTGTCGTACCAGCAAAAGATCCCGGTGGGGCCGGGCTACCAGGTGCACTTGGCGGCCGAGGTGAAGGCCGCCGTGGGCATCCCGGTGGTCACGGTGGGGCTCATCACCGAGCCGGCGCATGCCGAGCAGATCGTGCGCGACGGCCAGGCCGACGTGGTGGCGCTGGCGCGCGGCTTCCTGCACGACCCGCGCTGGCCCTGGCGCGCCGCCGCGCAACTGGGCGGCACCGTGGTGCCACCGCGCCAGCTGCTGCGCTGCCTGCCCCATGGGCACGCCCCCATTTTTGGCGACGTGAGGATCGGTCAACGCTGAGCGCGCGGGCAGCGGCCACGCTGCCCTGCCGCTGGTGCGAACGCCGCCCTGCCCCTGCTTCGGTTTCTGTTCCCGGTGCTGCTGCTCAAACTCTTTCTGGTCCCCGCGCTGGTGGCGCTGATCACGCTCGCCGGGCGACGCTGGGGCCCCTCGATGGCGGGCTGGCTGTCGGGCTTTCCCGTGGTGGCCGGCCCCACCCTGTTCTTCATTGCGCTCGACCAGGGCGCCGCCTTTGCCGCGCAAGCCGCCCACGTCACCCTGATGGCGGTGCTGGGCAACGTGGCCTTTGGCGTCACCTACGCCTGGATGGCCACGCGCCACCGCTGGCCGCTGTGCGCCGCCGCAGGGGTGCTGGCGTTTGCGCTGGTGGGCTGGGCGCTCGTCACCCTGCACCCCTCTGCGTGGGTGGCGCTGGCCATGGCCCTGGCCGGCCTGCAGCTGGCCGCGCGCGCCATGCCCCAGGTGGCGTTTGTGAACCCGGGCGGTGTGGTCTCCCGCTGGGAGCTGCCGGTGCGCTGTGCGGCGGCGGGCTTGCTGGTGGCCACCGTCACGTGGTCGGCCGCCGAGCTCGGCCCGGTGGGCAGCGGCATGCTCACCATCTTCCCGGTGATGGGCATGGTGCTTGGCGTGTTTTCACACATCGCGTGGGGCGGCCAAGGCGCCATCCACCTGCTCACCGGCGTGGTGAAAGGGCTCTACGCCTTTGTGGTGTTTTGCTTCGTGCTGGCGCTGGCGCTCACCACCATGGGCACACCCGCCGCCTTCGGCCTGGCCTTGTTGGCGGCGCTGGTGGTGCAGTGGCTGACCTACCAGCGCGGGGCGTGAGGCCACGCAGTCAGTACAAGGCCGCAAACTTCTTGATCAGCAGCGTGGGACCGGCCACGATCATGTGGTCGCCCGGCTTGACCTCGGTTTCCGCGTTGGCGTAGATTAAGTCCTGATGCCGACGCTTGATGCCCACCACCGTGATGCCGTGCTTCTTGCGCACGTTGGACACGGCCAGCGTCTTGTTGTGCGACTCCATGGGTGAGCGGGTTTTGGCGATCGCAAAGCCGTCGTCGAACTCAATGAAGTCCATCATCTTGCCCGTCACCAGGTGCGCCACACGCTCGCCCATGTCGGCCTCCGGGTAGATCACATGGTGCGCCCCCACACGCTCGGCAATGCGACCATGCTGCGGGCTGTTGGCCTTGGCCCAGATGTCTTTCATGCCCATCTGTGCGAGGTTCAGCACCGTCAGCACGCTGGCTTCCAGGTTGGCCCCAATGCTCACGACGGCATGCGAAAAATCCGTCACCGACAGCTGTTGCAGCGCCTGCAGCTCGGTGGAATCGGCCTTGACGACATGGGGCAGCTCGGCGGCGAACGACTGCACCACCTCCTCATCGGCGTCTATGGCGAGCACCTCGTGCCCAGAGTCCACCAGCGAGCGCGCCACGGCGGCACCAAAGCGGCCCAGGCCAATGACGACCACACTGTCGCCGCGCGTTGAATGGGATTTAGCCAACAATCGGTTTCTCCTCGGGATAGCGGTACGCCCTGGGTACCTGGTTGATCGCCAGCGCCAGCGCCAGCGTGACCACACCCACGCGGCCGGCGTACATCAGCGCAATGATCACGCCCTGCGCGGTGGGGGGCAGGTCGGCGGTGATACCGGTGGACAGGCCCACCGTCGCAAAGGCCGACACCACCTCAAACAACAACTTGTCCAGCGGCAGGTGGTCGGCCAGCGGAATGATGACCAGCAGGCCCAGCGACACCGCTGCGCCGCTCAGCACCAGGATGGACAGTGCCTGGCGCTGCACCTGGGTGCCGATGCGGCGCCCGCGCAGCTCCACATCGGCCCGGCCCCGAATCTCGCTCCACACAATCAGCAGGAGCAGGAACACGGTGGTGACCTTCACGCCGCCGGCCGTGCCAGCGCTACCGCCGCCGATAAACATCAACACATAGTGGAGCACCAGAGATTCCAGCTCCAGTGCGCCAATGTCCACCGCATTGAAGCCCGCCGTGCGCGCGGAAACCGAGGTGAACATGGCCGCCAGCCACTGGTCCAGAAACCCCAGTGAACCCAACGTCTTGGGGTTGTCGTGTTCCACCAGCCAGAGCGCCAGCGTCCCCACAACCACCAGTGCGGCCGAACCCCAGACCGTCAACGTGGTGTGGATCGACCAGCGCGCGTGTCGCTTGCGCCGGTTGGCCCACAGCTCGGTGATGACCGGAAACCCGAGACCACCCACCACAATGGCCAGCATCAACGGGGTCAGCACCCAGCCGTCGGTCACATGCCGCATCACGCTGTCGGGCCAGGTGGAGAAGCCTGCGTTGTTGTAGGCCGAAACCGAGTGAAATGCGCCTTGCCACAGCGCCTCGCTCCAGCCCAGATCCATCGTGGCGGCAAAGCGCGCTGCCAGCCACAGCGCCACCACGCCCTCCACCAGCACGGTCACCACCAGCACCATGCGCGCCACCGAGCGCACGTCGCCCAGCGTCAAGGCGTGGGTTTCAGACTGCAGCAGCAGCCGGGTGCGAAGCTTCATGTGGCCACCGATGAGCAATCCCATCAAGGTGGCCGAGGTCATCATGCCGAAACCGCCCAGCTGGAAGAGCGCCATCACCATCCCCTGGCCCAGCGGGCTCCAGTAAGTGCCGGTATCCACCACCACCAGCCCCGTCACGCAGACGGCCGACGTGGCGGTGAACAGCGCTGTGAGCCAGGGCGCACTTTCACCGGTGGCGGTGGCCCACGGCAGCATCAGCAGCGCCGTGCCGAACAGGATGGTGACCAGAAATGCCAGCGCCAGCACGGCGGCCGGGTGGGTGGGCAAGGAGTTCCGCATCGATGGCTCGGCCTTTGGGAGGTGAGCGAGTCTAGCAACCGGCTGCGTCAGTTTTGGCTTGCGCAAGCCGGCACAGCGAACCCCTCCTTCTGATGCGCGCCGTTCAAGTCACCGTGCGGCAGGGCTGCGGCCTGATGCAGGCCGGTAGCCGCAGCCGGCGCAAGGCCGGTCAGGTCCGATACGGAGGCTTGGGGGTGGACACCCATTCGATGATGCCGATGACCAGCGGTGCGCCGATGATCCAGAGCGGAATGAAAGCGCCGAAGGTAGACATTGCAGTCATGGAGAACTCCTGGTGGGCCAGACGGCCGGGTTGAGGTGGGAGAACCCTTGGCGGGGCAAGGCGTGTGCCCGGGCCTTCCGGTGGGATCTCCGCACATCGCCCTGTGCGGCGCCCGCTCGCGCTGCGGATCAGATCAAACCGGGTTGGCTGGCGCTGGACGGGCCGGCGTCGAAGACCTCGACAGGCGTCAGCCGGAGCAGCTGCTGTGCCTGCTGCACGGTGCCGGTCAACCAGGGGTCGACGTCGGACGGCTCGATGGCGATCACGGAGCGCTTGTCCTGCTCGTGCGGCCCCAGTTTGGGATCTGGCTTGTGCATGCGCCGCATCAAGGGATGGCTGTCGGCGTTGATGGTGAGCATGGTGTAGCTCTCGACGATCTCACCCGTGGCCTTGTCGGTCCAGGTGTTCCACAAGCCGGCCAGCCCCCAGGGCTCGCCGTCGGCCCGGCGGAACCGCCACCACACGTTCCTGCCGCTCTCCCAGTTGGGCTCATCGAACCAGTCGGCCGGGATGATGCAGCGCTGGCCGCGCGCCCACGGGTCTTTGAAACTCGCCTTGCTGGCCAGCTCTTCACTGCATGCGTTGTTGGTGCTGAACTTGATGTCCGCCGTATTGGAGAACCAGGGAATCAAGCCCCATCGCCCCACCACGAGCTCGCGCGAATAGCCCGCGTCGTCGCGCGCACGGCGAATGAATGCGCCGGGCTTTCGGGGCGCGACGATGCCGCCGCCCCACGCCAGCGCGTTCGATGGACGCCAAACTTTTCGGACGCCCTCTTCCTTGGTGCTGCCGTACAAATTGCACATGGGCAAGGGATACCGATGGAACCGGGCTGACCGGCGCCCAACCTGGAAGAGACGGCGGCGAGCATGGAGATGCTCAAGCTACGGGGCGTCGGCGATCACCAGTGAAAAGCAGCTTCCTTCGCCAGGCACAGACTCGATCTCGATTCGACCGCCCAGCTGCTCGGCGATGCGCTTGCAGATGGCCAGGCCGAGCCCGGTGCCTTCGAACTTTCTCTGGGAGTTGAGACGCCGGAACGGGGTGCCCAGTTCATCGATGTGCTTGGCGTCGATGCCGATGCCGTTGTCTTTCACCGACAGCCAGGCTTCGTTCCCTTGGCGGGTGACGAACACTTCGACGATGGGTTGACGGCCCGGGGGAACGAACTTGAGGGCATTGGAAATGAGGTTCTGCAGCAGCAGCGACATGAGCACCCTGTGACCACGAACTGTCCCCAGAGCGGCGGCGCTGAGCCGAGCGCCAGTTGTCTCAACGAGGGCAGTGAGTGCGACAAAAACCTCGTCGGCCAGTTGATCGAGGTCGACGCTCTCCCACTCGACCGCACTCGTGTCATCCAGCCGCACAAACCCCAGCACGTCATCGAGCATCTGCTTCATGCGCGCCGCTCCCTTGCGAACCTGTGTGAAGTACAGCTTGCCGGTCGCATCGAGTTGAGAGGTCTTGTCGACCTCGATCAGGTCGCAGAACTGAATGATGGTGTTCAAAGGCTCGCGAAGATCGTGCGATGAGATTCGAACGAACTGCTCAAGACTGCGGTTGGCATTGAACAGCTGATCGGCCACCCGCTGCAACTCGCGGCGCGACGCTTCCAGCTCCGTCACGTCGGTGCCGCAGTAGAGGACTCCAATCTGGTGACTTTCCTCATCGTAAGCAGGCTGCATCGTCATGTCGATCGTTCGCAGTCCTTTTTCCGGGTAGTGGACGTCAACCAGCCTGCGAGCCATTTCGCCAGACCTTGCTTGCTTGAACATGGGCTTGAAGTTCGCCTCATAGTCCGCCGAGGGCACGTTTTCGGACCATGTGCGACCAAGAACCGAATCCTTGGAGGCAGACGAATAAACCTCGTGCGCATCGTTGACCCACCGGAAGACACCAGCCATGTCGACGAACACAATGACATCGTCAATACGACTGCCCACGGCCGACAGCATTTCACTCAATGAGCGCTGGCGTGCAACCACTACCGACACCACTTGCGCGGGTATCACCACCAATGCCGCCGTCAGAAAGACGACTATGTGCCCGATTGGCGACTTGACCCCAGATGGAACGTACCACCCTAGCGCCAGAACGATGGAAAGGGCCATCACGACGACGGCGCTGGTCGCAAATGTTGTCAATCTTGGCCGCGTGAAGGCGAAGATCATCAGCGCAACACTGATCATGACAAATGGGTATTCCCAGTAGTGAAGCGACAAGAATGTGGCGGCGGCAACCACTGTCACTGACATCAGCATGACCGGCTCTGCGAAGCGCTCCAGCGAAGCGCCAAAGCTTGCGGACCGCAAAGCAAGCACCAGCGGCAGCATGGATACACCACCGAGCGCGGCCCCCATGTACCAGTCTTGCCAAACATCGAAAAACGTTGCAAACCCCAGCGTGTGCAGTGTCGCAGCGCCTATCGTGGCCCCCAGGATCGGAGGTAAAAGCGATCCTGCCATCAAGACTCTGAGGAACGAGTCGTGGTCGTTGGCGAACCTTTCTAACCGCTTGGTGCGCTCTACCAAAAAACACCCGGCCAACACCTCCAGCGTGTTGGGCGGTATGAAGGCAAGCGATAGCGCCAAGGTATCGCCGTACAGAAGATTGGCCACCAGATTGCTTAGTGCTACGGTGGCGATCAGACCCCATCGCCGGGAAAGAGGTGCACTTGCAATGATCGCTATTGCCACCCCGTTGGCGGGCCAGATCGTCGCGATGCTGCCGGGTTGTCGGGCAATGACGATTGCGAGGTAAGCCAGCACAACATACGTTGCGAAAACCAGCGCTACGTCCGCTCTGTAATCTCGGGCGGGCCACGGATGTGCGGCCAGGTCCTTCAGCATCGCTGTGTCCCCTCAGTTCGCGGGAGGGTCCAGGCTCGCTACCAAATCCACCAGCCCTCTTGCACTGACCAGGTCGATGGGCTTGGTGATGTAGCCCTTTACGCAGCTGAACGCCAGAGCGCGAGCACGGTCCCTTGGATCGGGTGACGAGGTGAGCATCATCACGATCGCACGTGCTTGATGCTTGACATGAAGGCTCTGGTAAGCCTCCAGGAACTCAAACCCGTTCATTTCGGGCATGTTGATGTCCAGCAGGATCACATCCACATCGTGGCCTTCAGGACATTGAAGGTAGTCGAGAGCTTCCTGCGCAAGGCCGAGCGTGATGGCTTTGTTGGCGATGCCCGCTTTCCCGAGAATGATCTCTGCGTACAGAAGATCTGCGTCACTGTCGTCGATGACGAGCACTGTCTTGAGTTTCACGGGGTGTACCCATTCATCGTTTTGTGCCTTGCACAAGGCAAGAGTCCGCTTGGGATCTTGCTTGGAGAGGCGGTTGCAGACACGCCTGCATGCCGGTTTCGGCGCTGGGCGAACAGAACTCTCAGCACTCTGCTACAAGTCCCGCTTGTTCGCTCCGCTTCTTCCATTGCACAGGGTATTCCTTACTGCATCCTGTCTCTTTTAAGCAGAAAAGCCCTTGAAGAGACCCGCAGCGCATCTCGACCGGCCGCCATCGCGGCACACGTCTTTGCGTCAGTCGTGCAGGGTGCGTCCGAACGTGAACCGGAACACCGCGCCTTTCCCGACCTCGCCCTCGCCCTGGATCTGCCCCCCGTGCCGCTCGATGATGCGGTAGACCGTCGCCAGGCCAATGCCGGAGCCCTGAAACTCGCTCGGCTGGTGCAGCCGTGTGAAGGGTTTGAAGAGCCGGTCCGAGCGTGACATGTCGAAGCCTGCGCCGTTGTCACGAACAAAAAACGTGGGGGCGACGGCCTCGCTGGAGGGCACAAGACCGAAGTGGATGCGAGGCTGCGGCGTGTTCCTCGAATACTTCCAGGCGTTGCCCAGCAGGTTTTCGAGGGCGATCTGGGCGAGGTGGGGATCACAGTCCGCAAACAACCCGGGTTCGATGACCACCTCCACCGCGTTCTCGGGGTCTCTTTGTTGCTCCTGCTGGACCACTTCTTCGGCCATCACGCTCAAATTCGTCCACGTGCGCTGCAGCTGGGTCTGGCTGACCCGCGCCAACGCCAGCAAGTCCTTGATCAGACCGCCCATGCGGCTCGCAGAAGCGGAGACTCGATTGATGATCGCGTCGTCCTCGGGACGCACGCGGTCGCCCATTTGCTCTCTGAGCACATGCATGAAGCCGTCGATCGAACGCAGGGGCGACTTCAGGTCGTGCGAAACCGAGTAAGCGAAGCTGTCCAGCTCGCGGTTGATGTGTTGAAGCTGCGCGGTGCGGGCCTGCACACGCTGTTCCAGGGTGTCTTGCAAGCGCTGGATCTTCCAGTCGCGCCGCAGCCGCATCAGTTCGGCGCTGCTGCGGCTGGCGAAGATGGAGGTCAGTGCCTGGATATCGGCACCGATCTGGGCGGAGTGCTCCCACGCGACGGCCAGCAAGCCAATGGCCGTCCCGTCGGGGTCGCGCAAGGCAACGCCAGCGACGGTGTGGGGATGCTCGTCAACAAAGGGCACATCGGTCAGCAGCGACTCCCCGGCGGGCAACTCGAGGACACAGAGGTCCACATTGGCCAGCATCGCGGCCACGCTGGGCTCGTGCAGGTTCACGCGGCGATTCGTTTGCAGCTTGCCGTCGTGCAACAGGCCCAACGTGTCGATGCCACCGCCCTCTGCCATTTCACCAATCACCACGCTGGTGGCCCCCAGCGCGGCCACCATGTGCTCGGTCACCGACAGGAAAAACGCCTGCCCGATTTTGGGTGAAATGCCTTCGGCCAGATTCAACAGCATGCTGCGCCGCCGCGTCTCTTCGGCCAGATTGAGAACGAAGGAAAGCGCACAGGCTTCGCCTTCGATGTCGATGATCTCGGCCCACACCTTGACCTCGACCGGTTCGCCCCGGCGGTTGCACACCACGGTTTCGTACCCCATCAGGCGACCGTTGCGCAGCATGGTGTTGACGTAGTTTTCACGCACCTGCTGGCTGGGCCAGACCCGGGTTTCGATGGAGGTCTTTCCAATGAAATCCTGGGGTTGACCACCAAACACCTGCGAGCACGCGTCGTTGACTTCCAGGTAGCGCCCGTCGCTCAGGCGGGTCAGGGTCATGCAGATCGGGCTGTACCGAAAGGCTTTGGAGAAACGCGCTTCAGACTGCTGCAGGGCCTTGCTGGACCTTTCCTCGGCGCTCATGTCCACCACCATGCCGATCATCAGCCGCTCATCGCCTTGCTGGATGAGCTCGGCGTAGATCAGCGAATCGAACTGGGAGCCATCGCGCCGCAAGCCGAGGGCACGCATGCCGTTCACCCGGCCATGCGCTTTCAGGGTGTCCCGAAAAGCTTGCTCTTCGGCAGGGTCGGCCCAAAGGTTGGGGGGCTGTTGGCCCACCAGTTCGTCTCGGGAGAATCCACTCGCCATAACGTAGGCGTCGTTCACATCCACTGTCCGGCGGTCTTCCAGCGACTGCACCAGGCAGGGCACCGGGTTGTTCCGGAACAGCGCCTTGAAGCGCTCCTGGCTTTCCTTGTGCGCGGCTTCTGCTTCATGGGCCACCCTGAGGGCTTCCTTCTGCGTATCGAACGCTTCCTGAAGGCGGTACTGCCCGGCCAGGGCGCTGATCAAGATCAGCGCGATCACCACCGCCTGGATCACCCACACCGTCCAGCCCGTGGGTGCCAGCGCGCTGGGCAGCATGCCGCTTTGCTCGAAACCGTTGATCACGCCCAGCGCCACGATGCAATAAAGCACGATGGCGATCGTCTTGCCCCGCGAGAGAAAACTGCTGGCCAGCACGATGGAAGACATCAGCACGAAGACGCTGGCACTGCGAACGCCACCGGTGATCACGGTGGCGACGGTGGCAACCGTGATCGTCAACAGGATCAGGCCATGCGCTGCGAGGGTCACCTTTCCGCGCCGGTAGAGCAGGCCCAGCAGCCACAACGGCACACTCGCGGCGCCGACCAGCAAGGTCACTGGCGTGATGCCATCGCGCAGAAAGAGTGCCAGTGCGATCGCGAGTGCGGCGAAGCATGCGGCCAGCAGCAGCACGCGCAGGGCTTTCACGCGGTGCTGATCCAGTGTCCCCGGCAAGCTGCCAGGTGGTGATTTGCCCGGGCGCGGGGGCGTGTGGTCAGGCATTCTGGTCATCGGTATGGTTCGTCACGTTTGCCTTCAACAAACGAAGTATCGACAGCTGAATGGAGACCTTGATCGACAGGAACCGAAGTTGCGCGTGATGCCCGCCCGTGTGTGAAGGGGTTCACCCGCTTCTGCATCCAATGCCGGAGCGTTGTACCACTCGCCCCCGCAAACTGCCTAGTGCGAAGTGCGAGCAGGGGGCGCGGGTTGGGGGCATATTCCCCACCGACCCAGGCCCTAGAGCCGCCCCTCCAGGTGCTCAGGCGCCGCGATGGTGCGCATCCACTTGACCGACTCGACTTTCCAGCCCGGCTCGCGCTGCATGAGCGCCATCACGCCGGGGAGGTGGGCCGCGCCGTAGGTCACGTAGATCTTCTCGCGCGGATCGCTCAGCAGCTGGCTGGCCAGGTGGCGGTTGCGGAAATCGAGCACCACCGCGTCCATGTCGCCGCCGCCTTCGCCGGACTTGCGCATGACGAAGGTCATGATGCCGCGGCACAGGGTTCCCGCCAGGGCGTGCTGGCGTTCGCCGCCTGCCTTTTGCCAATCAATGAGGCGCGTGACGATGTCCGAACCCTGGTCGTCGTCGTCCGGGCGCTGTGCCGCATCTTGCTGGCGCATGGCCGCGGCGAAAGCGGGGTCGGCCTGCATCAGCCGGTCGTATTCCTGCTTCATGGCCCGCGTGTTCACGTCCATCGTCACGTGCCGTTCGGGATGCGCCTTGGCGTCGGCCACCAGCGGGCCGAAGTAGTCGATCTGGTAGGTCAGGCCACAGGTCTTCCCCAGCTCGCGGTAGCTGTCGCCCAGGTCCTTGCCGTGCGTCAGGGCTTGGCGGAACCAGGCATCGGCCTCGGGGTCGCTGTCTGCAACGCCCTCATAGCCGAGCACATAGCCTTCTGCCAACGCCTTTTCCAGGTCGTAGACCACGGCCTGGAAGAAGCGCTCAGAACCCACGTGCTGCATGCCCTGCAGCACCACCGTGCGCGCCCCGTTGGACAAGGTGACCGTAGGAACGATGGCCGGGCGGGTTTCCGTGGCGATGGCCAGCCAGTACACGGGAGCGGCCGCCAGGCCGCACAATAGGAACCACAAGCCGGTGCTGCCGCGCAGCCAGGTGCCCCACCAGCGCCGTGCCCGGGAAGGGCGCCAGACGCGCCGCCACAGCCAGGCCAGCGGCAGCGCCAGCAGGGCGGCCAGCAGCCACAGGGCGGGCAGCGACAGCCAGGTCGCGCCCAGAAGCACCGGAACGCCCGCCAGGAAGCACAGCGACAACAAGGCCCACAGCAGCGTGGACAGGCGAATCGCCCACGTGCTGCCCGTCGGCGCAATGGCGTTGGCAGCCATCAGAATTTGCGGCTTGCGCCCCAGTCGCCCTGGTCGCATTTGCCGGTGAAGCCTGGCCTGTCCTTGATCTCAACCATGCCGGTGCGCCGGTCGATGTTCACGCTGAGCCGGTTGAGCCCGCTCACGCGGTAACGCGCGGTGATGCGGTCGGACGACATCTGGACGTCTTCCAGGGGCCACCAGCCGTCGACGCCGCCGGAGTTGAGCGGCGGAATCATCTTGTCGCTCAAGTGCACGCGGCCGCCGCCGTCGCGGAACTCGAACTGCACGCCGGTCTGAAACTGTTCGTTGGCGGTCTCCGTGCGCTGCGTGGGCTCGTAGCGGTTGCTCTTGTTGTTCCACTCGTAGCCCAAATGGCTGGAGAACACGGCGTGCTCGCCCTGGCCGTAGCACACCAGGGTGAGCAGGTCGGGCTGGTGCGGGCGCGGCGGCGCTTCGCCAGCCACGCCGCCGGGTCGGCAGTTCTGTTCGGGAATCTTGTTGATGGCGGCATAGCGGCCGTCGGCGGTCGAGATCGCCACGCAGGCCCGCTGGATGTCACTCCACCAGAAGGTCCAGGACTGATCGCGCACCTGTGTGGCGCGCACCAGCTGGTAGCCCCGCGCCTGCATCTGGGTTTCGCCGCCCGCGCCGCGGGCGCCAACCAAGTCCTGCAGATCGGGGGCCGTTTGCGCTTGGGCGGCTGCCATGCCCAGGAGGGTGGTCATCACAGCGCATACCCATCGTTGACGTCGGACCACTTCGTCACTCCTTCTCAAAACGGTGACACAAACCGCCGCTAGGCCGCGTGGGCACGAAGCCAGTTCACGATGTCGGCCGTGATCTCGTCACGGTTGGTCTCGTTCAGAATTTCGTGCCGGGCCGCAGGGTACAGCTTGACCGTCACGTCGGTCAAACCAGCGCTGCGGTAACGCTGCCCCAGCAGCTCAATGAGCGCACCACCGCCCGCGAGCGGGTCGGCATCGCCAGACGCTATCAACACAGGCAGGTCACTGCGAATGCCTGCCAGCAGGGCCGGTTCTGCCAGTCGTCCTGCGGGTTCGAACAGCGAGGGGATCACGTCTTCCGGCACATCCCATCCGCACCACGGGTCTGCCACATAGGCGTCGACCTCGGCGGCGTCGCGCGACAGCCATTCGTAGCCCGTGCGGTGTTCAAAGCCGGCATTGAAGGCCGCCAGCCCGGCGGGTGCATCGGCGGGCGCGTTCGCCATGCCGGCGGCCAGCATGTCCAGCGCGGTCGAGCCGGACAGCACCACGCCCGACCAGGTCGATGCGTGGTCGAGCATGGCCGCCTGCGCGGCAAACGATCCCATCGAGTGCGCCAACAGAAACAGCGGAAGGCCTGCGTGCTGCGCGCGCAGGGCTTTGCCGAACTGGGCCACGTCGGCGATCAGCCCACCGAAACCCGCCGCACCGAAGTGGCCCAGTTGCCCTTGGGCGGTGCGGCCATGGCCACGGTGGTCGACGGCGTGCACCACAAAGCCGGCGGCATTGAGCGCCTTCGCAAACCGGTCATAGCGTTCGCCATGCTCGGCGAGTCCGTGGGCGATCTGCACCACACCTTGGGGCTTGCCTGTGACGTTGGCCCAGGTGTAGGTCGTCACCCGGGTGCCGTCTGCGTCAGAGAGAAAGGAAGATGTCGATGTGCTCATCGCAAGATTCTCACACCGCGCTTCCTGGGCGCGACCTAGTGGAAACGACAGGCACGCTCAGCGCAGCGGCAGCCCTTCGGCTGCTGCCACGCGCTGCAGCGCGGTCTCGAACAAAATGCGCGCGGCACCGGCCACGCGCTGCAGGCTGGTGTGCAATTCAAGGTCTTCGGGGTTGCGGCTGGCGCAGTGGGCGCTGTAGCGCTCAAAGCTGGCGATCTGCATCAGCAGGTCGGCCACATGGCTGGGGCATTCGCAGGCCACGTCGGAAGAGAGGCCGGCAAACTCGGCCAGGGTCGCGTCGTCAAAGCGCCGCGCGGGCACAGCGCCACCGCCCAGCCCCAGCTCCAGCGCTTGCAGCGACCACGGATCGGTGGGGCGCGCGCTGCGTGCGGGGTCTTCGGGTGGGGCGCCCACCACGCTCTGCACCAGTGAGCCCAGCCAGGCCACCAGCGCTGCGTCGTCCGACGGTTCACGGACCACGCTCGCGCCGCCGTTGACGAGCGCGTCGCGCGCCGCGGCACCGGCAAACCGGTACGCCACGGCGAGGTGGCGCGCACCCCACCGGTTTTGTGCGGCTTTCAGCTCGGCCAACGCATCCGCCTGAAGGCTGGGCGCGTGCCACAGCAGCAGATCAACCGATGGGCCGCCCGGTTGCGCGGTGGCGCGCGCGGCCTGCGCCAGTGAATCAAACACCGCTACCACCACCGGCGCCTGGCGCCAGCGCTGCAACACGGCGGGCCGCTCCAGCCGCCGCGCCAGCGCCTGCCCCACCACCACGATGCGCAGTGCCGCAGGCAGCGGCGGAACGCCCTCGGTGGGCGCGGTGGCCGCGGCGGCGTGCGTGCGGCTGAGCTCGCGCAGTTGCTCCTCGCTCAGCGCCGCCAGCGAGCCGATGGCGTGCCCCAGGCCGGTGAGTTGACGCAGCAACACCACCCGGTCCACGTCTTGCGCGCTGTATTGGCGGTGCCCGGTGGGCGCGGTGGTGGGGGCCACGGCGCGGTAGCGCTGCTCCCAGATGCGCAGGGTTGAAACGGGCATGCCGGCCAGGCGCGCCACCGCGCTGCTGCGGAACGTGGGCGGCGCAACTGCGGGCAGCGCAGGCGTGTGCGGACGGGGCGAGCGGGGCATGGTGGAGGCGTTGTTTGAGTTGGTTTTGAGTCGAATTATGGCGCTATTGTTCTCGAATAACACGCATGAGTTCATGGTGAATCGATATTGCCCTAGTATTCGCCCATGAATTACCCAACTCAAACCCTTGCCACCACCACGCCCGTGCGGGCCAGTGGAGCACCGCGCGTGGCCGTGGTGGGGGCGGGTATCGGCGGGCTGTCCTGTGCGCGCGAGCTGGCGCTCAGGGGCTTCGAGCCGGTGGTTTTCGAAGCCAGTGACCGTGTGGGCGGGCGGTGCAGCTCGCTGCTCACCCGCGTGGGCTGGTTTGACGACGGCGCCCAGGTCATCAACGGCAACACCCTGCTGTCCACCTACGCCGCGCAAGAGCCCGGCCGCCTGGCCGCCAGCCATGTCTGGACCATGCCGAGCGCGCCGGTGGACGCGCCGAGCTGGCGCAAGGCGAAGCCGCAAGACGAAGACGACCCCGGCGACGAGCGCGAACTGGAATGGCTGGGCACGGTCGGCGTGCCGTCCATGCGGGGGTTGGCGGAAGCCATTGCCAAGCCTTTGAGCGTTCGGCTCAACACGCCCATACGGCAGGCCTACCGGCACAACGCCCACTGGGTGTTGCAAGGCGAGTCGGGCGATGTGGACGACACCTTTCAGGCCCTGGTGCTGGCGATGCCCGCCCCGCAGGCCCTGCCCCTGGCATCGGGCTCACGGGCCGTGAGCAAAGCCTTGAGCGGCGTTCGCTACCGCAACCGCTGGGTGCTGCTGCTGGGGTCCGAGCGCGCAATTCACCTGCCGAGCTACAGCGTGTATGGCAGCGGGCCCATTGAGCGCATTGCCGCCATGCACAGCAAGCCAGGGCGCGCGTCCACGGCGCCGCACCGCTGGTTCATTGAAGCCAGCGAGAGGTGGTCGCAAGAGCATGCGGACGACGACGCGGAAACCGTGGCCGACCTGTTGCTGGCCAACTTTGCGGCCCACGCGCGGCAGCCGGTCGTGCCCCACTTTCTGCTGGCGCACAACTGGCCACTGGCCTTTGCCGATGCGCCCGCGCCGCAGGCCGATGCGCCCAGCTTCCTGTGGGACGAGTCGGTGCGGCTCGGCGTCTGCGGCGACAGCGTGACACCCAGCCGGGTGGACGAGGTACACCGCAGCGGCACACGGCTGGCCACCCGCCTGGCCGAAAGCCTCACGAACCCGCAGCCGCTCGGCGCCAGGGCCGTGCAGCCAGAGCCCGCCTCGCGCACCTACGCAGAAGTGAAGGCAGGCCTGAAGGCTGCGCCCCGCGCCCGCGCGCAGTGGATGAAGGCCGCATGACCGCGATCACCTCCGAAATCGAACGCTTCAACCGGCTGAGCGCCACCTGGTGGGACAGCCAGGGGCCCATGCGACCGCTGCATGTGGTGAACGCCTTGCGGCTGGGCCATGTGGTGGATCAGATCGCGCGCCACACCCACAAGCCGGCCGCCGACGCGCTCAGCGGCTTGCGCATTCTCGACGTGGGTTGTGGCGGGGGATTGATGTCCGAGCCACTGGCGCGCCGGGGTGCGCAGGTGGTGGGCGTGGACGCTTCGCCGGGCAACGTGGCGGCCGCGCGGCTGCACGCGCAGGCGCAGGGCGTGGCGGTCGACTACCGGCTGGGCGAGCCCGCCCAGGTGCTGGCGAGTGGCGAGCGCTTTGACGTGGTGCTGGCGCTGGAGGTGGTGGAACACGTGAGCGACGTGCCCGCCTTCGTCAACACCGTGGCCCAGGCCGTGGCGCCCGGCGGCCTGCTGATCGCGTCGACCATCGACCGCACCTGGAAGAGTTTTGTGTTCGCCATCGTCGGCGCCGAATACGTGCTGCGGGTGCTGCCCCGAGGCACCCACCAGTGGAGCCGCTTTGTGCGGCCCACCGAACTGGCCGCCGCCGTCGCGCGCTGCGGCCTGCAGCAGCAAGACCTGCGGGGCATGCGCTACCTGCCCCTGTGGCACCGCGCCTCGTGGTGCCAGGACACGCGGGTCAACTACATCGCCACTTACGCCCACCCGTCTCCATGACTCCCCTTGACCTGTTCCCCCCCACGCGCGAAGCCGCGCTGGCCCGCATTGCTGCGGTGCGCCCCTCGGACTACGCGCGCAGCAGAAACGCGCTGGACGGCGCCGTGACGCGGCTCTCGCCCTACATCACGCACGGCTTCGTCGGCCTGCCCGAGGTGCTGGCCGGCGTGGCTGCGCAGCACCGGCTGGACGTGCAGCACAAGTTTGTGTTCGAACTGGGCTGGCGCGCCTACTTCCACCACGTGTGGCGCCACCGGGGCCCGGGCATTTTTGAATCGTTCCATGCCGGCGTGTTGCCCGACCACAGCTACGCCACCGAGGTACCGGCCGATGTGCGCCAGGCACGAACGGGCGTGCACGTGATCGACATGGCCGTGCGCACGCTGTATGCCAGCGGCTACCTGCACAACCACGCGCGCATGTGGCTGGCCAGCTACCTGGTGCACCTGCGCAAAGTGCACTGGCGCGCCGGTGCCAACTGGATGGTGGCGCACCTGCTCGACGGCGACCTCGCCAGCAACCACCTGAGCTGGCAGTGGGTGGCGGGCACGGGCAGCAGCAAGCCCTACCTGTTCAACGCCGACAACGTCGCCCGCTACGCACCGCCCGACTGGCACAGCCCGGGCACCGTGATCGACTGTTCTTACGACACGCTCGACGCCATGGCCCGCAGCGGCCGGCCCGTGAAGACCGCACCCCAGGGCGACGGTGTGGAAGAGCCCGCCGTGTGGTCGGTGCCGCAGCACGTACCACCCAGCCCCCTGCAGGCCGCTGACGTGAACGGCCGCGACGTATGGCTGGTGCACCCCTGGGCCTTGGGCGAGCCGCCACCCGACCTGCCCGCCAGCTGCGTGCGCGTGGGCCTGCGCATGGCCGAGCACCACAACGCCTGGCCCTGGAGCGCGGCGCGCTGGTCGTTTGTGGGCCACCGCATGGCCGAGCTGACCAGCCTGCGCTGGCACGCCGACCAACACACGCTCACCCAGGCCCTGGCCGGTGCACGCTCCGTGCAGACGGTGGCCGACCCCCACATCAGCCCGCTGCTGCCACCCCGCGTGGTGCAACGCCAGCCGCTGGACCTGTTCGGTGAGGTGCGGATGCACTGCAGCTCGTTCTCTGTGTGGTGGAAGCACGCCACGCGCGGCGTGAACCGGCTCAACGACCTGCCCGGCATGGCGGCCTGGACAGACAGCCACGCGGCCGGGCCGCTCTTTGATGCGCTGAGCGGCACCTGAAGGGCTGTCGCCTGCGGCTCAGCACGGCACGCGCGGCGGCGCAAGTGCGGTGCTTCGCGTGCCGCCAGCCGCTACGATGACGCGGTTGTTGCGAGACACCACACCCCCCATGTCGATCGATCTTTCTGCATCCCAGGGCGCGCCCCGCTACACCGGGCGCCGCGTCGCCCTGCTGACCCAACACGGCAAGGAACAGGTCTTGAAGACCGTGATGGAGCCTGCCTTGGGGTGCGTGATCGAACGGGTGGACGGCTACGACACCGACCTGCTGGGCACCTTCACCCGCGAAGCGAGCCGCCCGGGAACGCAGATGGACGCGCTGCGGCGCAAGACCCGCAAAGGCATGGAGCTGAGCGGGCTCACACTGGGCATCGCCAGCGAAGGCAGCTTCGGCCCCGACCCGTTCACCGGCATGTTCACCTGGAACGTCGAGATGCTGATGTGGATCGACGACGAGCTGGGCCTGGAGGTGGTGGGCATGGCGCAGGGCGTCGGGCAGAGCGGCCATGTGCTGACGGGTGACTGGGGCGAGATGCAGGCCTTCGCCGCCCGCGAAGGCTTCCCCCAGCACCACCTGGTGCTGCGCCCCGAACACCAGGACGACCCCCGTTTGCACAAAGGGCTGTCAGACCCCGCCGAGCTGCGCCGAGCCTTTGAAACCTGCCGGGACATGGCGGCCAACGGACAGGTGTTTGCCGAGACCGACTTGCGCGCCTTCGCCAATCCCTCGCGCATGCAGCGCATCGGGCAGGCCGCCGCCGACCTCGTGCAGCGTTTGCAGACCTGCTGCCCCGCCTGCAATGCGCCGGGCTTCAGCGTGAGCGCGCGCGTGCCCGGGCTGCCCTGCGCCGCCTGCGCGCGGCCCACCACCAGCCATCACAGCGAAGTCTGGAGCTGCCCGCGCTGTCGGCATCAGGTCACCCTGCCTCGAACGGATCGCCGGCTGGCCGATCCGGCGCAGTGCAACCACTGCAATCCTTGAGCGGCTGCCAGGCGCCCTGCACATAGCGTTCAAACCCGCCTGCATCCGCGAAGCGCCAGAGATGCAGCCAATGGTGATTCACCAGGTGCTGCACCACCGGGTGTCTGGAGGCGATCGCGGCGATGCGCTCTGCGGGGGCGTCGATCACCACCGTGAGCCGCAAGGGTTCATGCACCCAGCGCGTCCCGTCATGCAGGGATTGTCTGGACAAGCCGATGCGCAGATCGCCTCCATTGCCCTCGAAGACGCCCAGCCGGCCGCCGACGACGTTGTGCAGCACCTTGTTGCCGCTGCCCAGCCGATCTGGCTCGCAGGTCGAGGCGTGGTACTGCCAGTTGATCCAGTGCGTGACCAGCATCGGGGCCGTCATCAGCAGTTCAAGCACACTGCCGTCTTCATCCCTGCGGGCGTCGTAGTCGTGCAGGAAGGCGCGACCTGCGAGCACCGTGGCCGCCGACCGTTCACGCGCAGCGATGATGAAAGCCGCGTTGCCCGCCAGACCCCACTCCGGTCTCGTTTGCGCACCATCGTTGGCCCGCCGCCTGAAATCAGACACCAGCTTTTCAGCGGGTGCGCCAGGGTCGAGCGCCAGACTCGCGGCGCGCTCGCGCCGAACCTGGTCGCCGGCCTGCACAAAGGCTTGCTGGAGGCGTTTCCATGGGGTCTGGATCTCGGGCGGCAAAAGATCGGTGTCGAACCACTCCACCTCGTCGGTGGTGGTGTTGTGCAGGGCCGCGACGAACACCGTGTGCGAAGGAATCTGGAGGCCGAGACCCGTCAGGCCTGCCCTCACTGACCCGTCGTTGAGCAGCTGCGCCAGCACCCTGGCATTGACCTCGCCCGTCTGTCCGCAGCAGGCGCCGCAATCCAGTGCCGCCGCGTGTGCGTTGTTGGCCGACTGGCTTCCGTGTCCCACCAGCACCACGATCCCGGCCAGCCGGTCGTCCAGGCCCATGGCGTGCAGCACCCGGCAGGCCAGCTCGACCCGCGCCTGCAGGTCGAGTCCCAGCAGCATGGGCCTGCAAATGGCGTGGTACTTCGGCGCCAGACCGTACAGGTCATCGCGCTCACGCGCCCGGTCGGCCGACGGCTTCAGCCAGCGGCCCAGCTTGCCCAGGTAGCTCCAGCCCGCGGCCTCGACAAAGGAATACGCGGAGCCGGGCCATTGCGTGGCCGCGTTCCAGCTCGACGCCCTGTCGAAATGCATGCGGCGGCTGCCGATCACGCGCGCCAGCAAGCCTTCTGGACCGCCCTGGGCCCAGGCCGGCTCCCTGTGGTCTGCACCGGCGGACGCATCGGGCAGCCAGGGGCCTTCGCTGACGTCGATCGTCGGCGCCAGCAGCCCCGGGAGTTGAGGCCGCCGAGCCTGCGTGGCCAGCGGGGTGTAGGCCATCGGCACTCCGAAGAAGCCGGCAAACCCGATGGTCTGCACGCCGGGATGGAAGGCTTCCACCGCCCTCCTCATGGGCTCGCTGCGCACGTCGATGCAGAAAGCCGCCTGCACCTCGATCGACCGCGGCGCAGGAGGGGCCGCCCCGGCGCCCGACAGCCGCTGCACCAGCTCGCGCTGGTAAGCCACTTCGAGCGCGCACTGACCCACCTCGTCGGCCACCAGCTCCGCGTCTGCCTTGGCCAACAGAAGGGCCACCTGATGCCACGCGGCCTTGACGGATTCGAAGCTGCGCTGCGATGCGCGATCGCCCTGGCCGTCGAGCACCAGGGCCCCCCAGGCCAGCCGGATGGCGAGCAAATCGCGCAGGTGATCCGCGGGTTGGGACGCAGACTGAGGCGCCAGACGGGCTTGCCAGGACAGGTAGGCACACCAGGATGCCCAGCCGTTGACCGTGAGCAAGACCGCCTCCAGATAGTCGGCCCACGCAGCCTCGGGCAGGCCCAGACGTGCCAGCACCCAGGCCTCCGCTTCCTGACGGCTGCGCGGCAAGGCATCGAGCCGGCGACCCAGGTCCGGAATCCCCATGAGGATGCCGATGCCGTGGTCGTGTTCCAGCGTGTCTCGCCAGAAGTCGTACAGGCTCGCAGGGGTGGCTGGCGACCAGTCCGCCTGGTGTTCGTCAAAAAATGCCGCGCAGGTTTGGCTCACCTGGTGCGCGATGGCCTGCGGCCAGGGCAACAGCGATCCACCCGTGGCCCGCCGGTCCAGCACATCGATCAGGAGCGGCAACCGTTGCGGGAACCGGTCGCGCTGCATCTCCGCCAGCCAATCGGCCGCGGTCATGCCTGCCTCACGGGCGGCATCGACATCCCCCAGCGCCTGCTGCACGTCGTCCAGCCGGATGCGACCGTCCTCCCAGGCCTGGCGCAACCGGGTGCGCGAGGGAAACACCCGCATGCCCCCCAGCACCGCCATGCGCGCGGCCACCTGGCGCACCGGCATGGCAATGCGCTCCCAGTGGGGGTTGACGGCGATGGCCTGGTCGAGCGGCCAGGTCGGGGCGATGGACGCGCACGCCTGCCGGCAGGCGCGCTCCACCTGGGCCATGTCGACGTGAAAGCCCGGCCTTGAATCAACGGTGTCCGACATGGGTCTCTCCTGCAGTTGCGGGGGTTCTGGCCCAGCCGGTCGGCCAGAGCCTCAAAGCCAGGCTGGTGTAGAGCTCGTCAACGTAAAAGCCGGCATAGCTCCAGCGCCGCCAGGGGTCGAGCGCGCCCGGCCGGTTCTGCAACCGGGCCAGGCAGAGGTACAGCAAGGCCATGCCGACCAGTGCGGTGTAGCCCATCGCTGCGCGGGGGTCGTCCTCCAGCCCCAGCGGCAGTGCATGCGCCAGCACCATCGATGCCGACAAGCCGGCCACAGCCGCCAGTCCGAGGCCGGCGTTGGCCAGTCGGCCCGTGCCGCCGCGCGCGGCAGGCGTTGCGCCGGACCGCGCAGACAGGGACAGCCAGAGCATGGGCGACCAGGCCAGCCCCAGCACAGCCGTCCACCACCAGGGCCATGCGGCCAGGCCCGTGACCATGACCGCCAGCTCGTGAATCCCGTAGGCCGTTGCCATCGCCAGTGCGGGCGACAGCACCAGCGCCAGCGGGCCGACGGTCACGGCGCCCCGCATGAGTTTCAGGCGTGTCTCCCGCACGGCCTGCCCCGACCCCAGAAACGCGTGCGCCTTGTAGAGCGAATGCCCGACCAGGTGAAGCAAGGCCAGCGTGTACAGACCGAGTGCGCACTCCAGCAGCATGAAGCCCATCTGCGCCACGGTGGACCAGGCCAGCCGGACCTTGATGCTGATGCGGGTCAGCATCACCATGCCGGCCAGAACGGCCGTCGCCAGCCCCAGCACCAGCAGCAGCCAGCGCGACACGATCGCCTGGTTCAGCAACGGCGAAAACAGGATCAGCACAAAGCCGCCGAGATTGACCACCCCGGCGTGCAACAAGGCAGACACCGGTGTGGGAGCCTCCATCACCTGGATCAACCACCCGTGCACGGGCATGAGCGCGGTCCGCAGCGCCACGCCCAGCACCAGGCAACAGGCGCTGGCCTGCAGCGCGAGCGAGGCGCCCTGCGCGTCCAGGTGCGCCCAGAGGTCGGTGAGGGAACCGCTGCCCACTTCCGCCCACGCCAGCGAGGCCGCCACCACCAGCAGCAGGTCGGCCGCCCGGTCAGCGAGGCGCTTCTTGTGGGCGGCCAGCAGGGCAAAGGACCGGTTGGGGTAGAAGCACAGCAGGCGTTGAATCGCCACCCCGACCACGCCCCAGGTGGCAATGAGCAGCACCCAATGGTTGGCCAGCAGCAGCAGCTGCACCGCAGCCAGAACGCCCGCCATGGCCCCGATGTAGCCGCGTTGTCCCGGCTCGCCCTGCAGGTAGCGCGCGGAGAACGCGACGATGACCGAGCCCAGCAACTGCACCAGGGTGGAGACCACTTGTCCGGGGGTGGTGGCCCTCAGCCAGGCGCGGGCCGCTCCAAAATCGGGTGTCGCCAGGAACGCCGGCAGGCTCAGCAGCAAGGCCGCGACGGAGAGAACGGTGACCACCCGCCACAGGCTGGCGAGATCCGTTCGGGACCAGAGCGACCGCAGGGTGGCCAGCGTGGCGACCCCCATCAGCACCGCAGGTGCCAGCACCACCGCGTTGTGCAATACGACGTGTAGCTCCATCTCAAACCCCGGTTGTTGCAGCGGGCCGGATGATGGCGCAGGGCTTTCGTTCTGTAAAATACAATCTTCTGAACGAAAAACAACCAAAAACAGAACGATGAACCTGCACCAGCTGAACTTTCACCACCTTTTTTACTTCTGGCAGGTGGCCAAGCTGGGGCAGCTCACGCAGGCCGCCCAGCAGCTGCACACCTCGCAGTCGGCGTTGTCTGCGCAGATCCGCCAGCTGGAACTGCGGCTCGGTGAAGATCTTTTCCTGCGCGAAGGCCGTCGGCTGGTGCTGACGGACACCGGCCACCTGGTGCTGTCCTACTGCGACAACATCTTCGGGCTGGGCCAGGAGATGCTGGGGCGCCTGGAAGGGCGCACGGCGGGCATTCTCCGCTTGCGCATCGGCAGTGTGGCGACCCTGTCGCGCAACTATCTGGAAAACTGGATCCGCCCGATCCTGGCCGACCCTTCGGTGGTTTTGACGCTGGAGTCCGGGCTGCTGGATGGCTTGCTGGAGCGCTTGCTGCAGCACCAGCTGGACGTGGTCCTCGCCAACGAGGCGGTGCCGGCGGACGCGGCGCGGCGGCTGCATTGCTGGCATCTGGCCAGCCAACCGGTCTCGGTGGTGGGGCCCAAACGCATCTGGGACGGGCAGACCTTGCGTGTGCCCACGCAATTGCAGGGGCTGGACATTGTTCTGCCGAGTCATCGGCACGCGCTGCGCGGCCAGTTCGACGCGATCTGTGCGGCCGAGGGCGTGACGCCAAGAGTCCGGGCCGAAGTGGACGACATGGCCATGCTGCGACTGATCGCTCGCGACAGCGGCTGGCTTGCATTGCTCCCGGATGTCGTCGTTCAGGACGAGCTCCAGGCGGGGCATCTGCAAGTGGTGGGCCAGGCGCCAGAGCTCAAGGAGCGCTTCTTCGCCATCACCACGCCTCACCGGCATCAGAACGACGGGCTCGAACAACTCCTTCCGCGCCGACTGCCCCAGCCCTCCTGAGGGTGCGGTGACGCCGCGCCCCGCCGGCACTCAGGCCAGGTGCTGGTCCGTGGTCGTGATCGACGCGTAGCCAAAACCCAGGGCCGCCATGGACGCGGCGTGCACCTGGGCCGCGGGCACGTCGGTGCCTTCGAACGACAGGCTCATCGTGGCGCAGGCATCGTGCACCACCGTGACGGGATAGCCGTGGTCCGCCGCCGCGCGGCTGGTGGCTTCGATGCACATGTGGCTCATGGCACCGATCACCACCACTTCCGTGATGCCTTGGTCGTCCAGCAGTTCTTTCAGCGCGGTGCCGCGAAACGAGTTGGGGTGGTGCTTGACGATGACCGGCTCGCCCTCCCGGGCCGCCACAGCCGGGATGATCTGCACGCCCGCCGTGTGGGGGGCAAAGAAGGGCGCGTCGGCCTCGGCGCTCTCATGGCGCACATGGACGAGCAACTCGCCCTGGGCGCGCGCCGCTGCAATGACACGGGCCGCATGGGCCAGGGCCGCTTCCAGACCCACCAGCGGGAGCTTGCCGGTGGGGAGGTATTCGTTTTGAAGGTCAACGACGATGGTGGCGCGTTTGCTCATGGTGTGGAGGCTTTCTGAAAGTTTGTACATCGGGGCGGCCGCGCCGCTGGTGCGGCGCTGCCTGCAGCGGTGCATGGAGTTTGAAGAATCACCGCCCGCCGCGCCATTGGCCTGAATGACACTTATCGAAGCAATCGGGCCAAAATAGGCGGATGCAACCCGTTCGCGTCGCCGTCCTCGCCTTTGATGGCGTCAGCCTGTTCCATCTCTCTGTGCCCGGCATCGTGTTCGGCGTCGATCCGCCGCCGGGCGGCATGCCGCCGTACGCGGTGAGGTACTGCGCCATTGCGCCCGGTCGCGTGCGGTGCGATCAGGGACTGGAAGTGGAAGTGCCCGACGGCCTGGAGGCGATGGTGGGTGCCGACATCGTGGTGGTGCCCGCCTGGGACCAGCCCGAGCGGGCCGCTCCGCTGGCGCTGACGCGCGCCCTGCGGCTGGCCCACGCGCGCGGCGCGCAGATCATCGGCCTGTGCCTGGGGGCTTTTGTGCTGGGCGATGCGGGTCTGCTCGATGGACGCCCCGCCACCACCCATTGGGCCTGCCGCGAACTCTTTGCCCGGCGTTTCCCGAAGGCGCACTTCCATCCCGATGTGCTGTACGTCGGTGACGGCAAGGTGGTGACCTCAGCCGGTACGGTGGCCGCCATCGACTGCTGCCTGCACATCCTGCGGCTGCGCCACGGCGCCGATGTGGCCAACCGCGTGGCGCGTTTGCTGGTGACCCCGCCGCACCGCCAGGGCGGGCAGGCTCAGTACATCGAGCAGCCCATTCCCGCCTTGCCCAGCGAGGCGCGCCTGCCCGGTGTGCTGGAGTGGGCGCGCGCCCACCTGTCGGCGTCGCTGTCGCTCGATGCGCTGGCCGACGTGGCGCGCATGAGCCGCAGAACCTTCACCCGGCGTTTCCGCGAGGCCACGGGCATGACCGTGAACCGGTGGCTCTCGGCAGAACGCGTCGCCAGGGCCCAGCAGTTGCTGGAAACCACCGACCTGTCGATGGAGCAGGTTGCGGCAGAAGCGGGCTTTGGCACTTCGCTGTCGTTGCGGCAGCACTTTGCCCGTCAGGTGCGCACCTCGCCGTCTTCCTACAGGCGGGCCTTTCGCCACAGCCAGGCGCGCTGAGCAAAAGCCCTCGCCTTCAGCCCTTCGCCACCTCGTGGTTCGCCATCAGCTCCAGCGCCTTCACCAGCGCGGAGTGGTCCAGCTCGTCCAGGCCGTTGGCGGCGCAGGCTTGCATGAGCTGGGCGGCGTTGGCGGTCTGGGGCAGGCTCACGCCGATTTCCTTGGCGCCTTGCAGGGCAAGGTTCAGGTCTTTCTGGTGCAGCTTGATGCGAAAGCCCGGGTTGAAGGTGCGCTTGATCATGCGTTCGCCATGCACTTCCAGAATGCGGCTGGCCGCAAAGCCGCCCATGAGGGCCTGGCGCACTTTGGCGGGGTCGGCACCGGCCTTGCTGGCAAACACCAGGGCCTCGCTCACGGCGGCAATGTTCAGCGCCACGATGATCTGGTTGGCCACCTTGGTGGTCTGGCCGTCGCCGTTGCCGCCCACCAGGGTGATGTTTTTGCCCATGAGCTCCAGCAGCGGCTTGATGCGCTCAAACACGGCTTCGTCTGCACCGCACATGATGGTGAGCGACGCGGCCTTGGCGCCCACTTCGCCGCCCGACACGGGCGCGTCCACGTAGTCGCAGCCCAGCGCGTTGATCTTCTGGGCAAATGCCTTGGTGGCCATGGGGCTGATGGAGCTCATGTCCACCACGGTCTTGCCTTTGCTCAGGCCTTGCGCCACGCCGTTCTCACCAAACAGCACGGCCTCCACATCGGGCGTGTCGGGCACCATGGTGAAGATGACGTCGGCGGCCTGCGCCACGGCGGCGGCGTGTTCGCAGCGCACGCCACCGGCGGCGGCAATGGCTTCGGGCACCGCGCGGCGCGTGTGCACAAAGAGCTTGTGGCCGGCGTTGACGAGGTGCAGCGCCATGGGCGTGCCCATGATGCCCAGGCCGATAAATCCAATATCCATCTTTGTTCCTTGCAGAAGAGTGGGGGTGTTCAGTAGCCGTCGGCCGAGGCCTTGGGCTGCGAGGCGCGCAGCGTGGCCAGCACCTGCTGCGAGCCGGCGGCCATGAGGCGCGCGTCGGAGCTGATGGTGACGAACTGGAAGCCCATGGCGATGCGGCGCGCGGCGGCTTCGGGTGAGCCGTTGTGGATGCCGGCCACCAGGCCGTGCGCCTTGGCGCGCGCCAGGATGTGCTCCACCGCGGCGGCGGCTTTGGGGTCGAGGTCGTCAAAGGTGGGGTTGCAGCCCAGCGCCAGCGACAGGTCGGACGGGCCGATGTAGATCGCATCCAGCCCGGGGGTGGAGAGGATCTCTTCGAGGTTGTCGAGCGCCTGCGCGGTTTCGATCATGGCGAAGGTAACGATGGTGTCGTTGGCGTGCTGGGGGTAGTCGGCACCGCTGTAGAGCAGCGCGCGCACCGGGCCAAAGCTGCGCGTGCCGCGCGGCGCGTAGTGGGTGTAGGCCACGAGCTTTTCGGCGTCGGCGCGGGTGTTCACCATGGGGCAGATGACGCCGTAGGCACCGGCGTCCAGCGTCTTCATGAGGATGCCGGGCTCCAGCCACGGCACGCGCACCACGGGCACGGTGTCGGTGGTGCTGATGGCCTGCAGCATGGTGACCATGGCCTGGTAGTCCACCACGCCGTGCTGCAGGTCGATGGTGAGCGAGTCCCAGCCCTGGTGGGCCATGGTCTCGGCCGAAAAGCTGTTGGGGATGGCCAGCCAGCCGTTGGCCACGGCGCCACCACGGGCCCAGATTTCACGCAAACGGTTGGGTCGCATGGGGTTCCTTGTGCTTGTTGTCGGATGGGTGGGAGTGTGCGTTCAACGGTCAAGCGCCGGGCGCTTGGGGTTGAAGGTCCAGTTGGGAATGAGGAATTGCATGGCGATGGCGTCGTCGCGCGCGCCCAGGCCGTGCTGCTGGTAGAGCTGGTGGGCTTTCTCCACCTCGGCCATGTCGAGCTCGATGCCCAGGCCGGGCTTTTTCGGCACCTGCACGTGGCCGCCCACGATCTGCAGCGGCTCTTTGGTGAGGCGCTGGCCATCTTGCCAGATCCAGTGGGTGTCGATGGCGGTCACCTTGCCGGGGGCGGCGGCGCCCACGTGGGTGAACATGGCGAGCGACACATCAAAGTGGTTGTTGGAATGCGAGCCCCAGGTCAGGCCCCAGTCGCGGCAGGTCTGCGCCACGCGCACGCTGCCGGCCATGGTCCAGAAGTGGGGGTCGGCCAGGGGAATGTCGACGCTCTGCAACGAGAGCGCGTGGGTGAGCTGGCGCCAGTCGGTGGCCACCATGTTGGTGGCGGTGGGCAGGCCGGTGGCGCGGCGGAATTCGGCCATGACCTCGCGGCCTGAAAAGCCGTCTTCGGCCCCGCAGGGGTCTTCGGCATAGGCCACCACGCCGCGCATGCGCTGGCCCAGGCGGATCGCGTCTTTCAGCAGCCAGCCGCCGTTGGGGTCGAGCGTGACGCGGGCTTCAGGAAAGCGCTCGTGCAGGGCGATGACGGCGTCCACCTCTTCGTCGCCGCGCAGCACGCCGCCCTTGAGCTTGAAGTCGTTGAAGCCGTAGCGCTCGCGCGCGGCTTCGGCCAGGCGCACCACGGCCTCGGGGGTCATGGCCTCTTCGTGGCGCAGGCGGCTCCAGGCGTTGTCGGCGCCGGGTTCGCTGGCGTAGGGCAAGCCGGTCTTGGCCTTGTCGCCCACAAAGAACAGGTAGCCCAGCATTTCCACCGCGTCGCGCTGCTGGCCTTCGCCCAGCAGGGCGGCCACGGGCACGTCCAGGTGCTGACCCAGCAAGTCGAGCAGGGCCGATTCCACCGCGGTCACCGCGTGGATGGTGGTGCGCAGGTCAAAGGTCTGCAAGCCGCGCCCGCCGGCATCGCGGTCGGCAAAGCGGGTGTGCAGTTCGCGCAGCACGCGCTGGTGGTCGCCAATGGGTTGGCCCACCACCAGGGCGCGCGCGTCTTCCAGCGTCTGGCGAATCTTCTCGCCACCCGGCACCTCGCCCACACCGGTGCGCCCCGCGTTGTCGGTGAGGATGAGCAGGTTGCGCGTGAAGAACGGCGCGTGCGCCCCGCTCAGGTTGAGCAACATGCTGTCGCGTCCCGCCACAGGGATGACGCGCAGTTCGGTGATGCGGGGCGTGGAAGATGCGGTGATCGACATGAAGGACTCTAAAAAAACGCTTCCGAAGCGCAGGGGTTCGTTCCAGGGATGTCGAGGATCCGGCTCCGCCGGTCCCAGACATCGCCCCCTGGAAGGGGGTCGCGCGCAGCGCGGCGGGGGTCAATCAGCCTTGATGTTTCGGGCTTCGATCAGCTTCTTCCAGCGGGCGAATTCGGTCGCCTGGAAGGCGGTGAACTGCTCGGGCGTGTTGGCCACGATCTCAAAGCCCAGGTCCAGCAGCTTGGGCTTGATGGCCGGGTCGTTCAGCGCTTCCTTTATGGTGGCTTGCAGCTTGGCCTTCAGGTCGGCGGGCATGCCCTTGGGGCCGGCCACGGCTTGCCACGAGTTCACGTTGGCGTCCTTGATGCCGAGCTCGTCCAGCGTGGGCACGTTGGGCAGCAGCGGCGAGCGCTGGGCGCTGGTGATGGAGAGCGCGCGCAGCTTGCCGGCGGTGATCTGCGGCATGGCGGTGTTGATGTTCATGAACGACGAGTCCACCTGGTTGCCCAGCAGGTCGGTCATGACGGGGCCGCCACCTTTGTAGGGCACGTGCACGCCGCTGGTGCCGGTTTGCTGCCAGTAGAGCTCGGCGGTGAGGTGGTCGCTGCTGCCGTTGCCGGAGGACGCGAAGGTCATCTTGCCGGGGTTGGCTTTCTGGAAGGCGAGCACATCGGCCATGGACTTGTGGGGCGAGGCGGCGGGCACCACGAGCACGTTGGGCGCCTGCACGGCCACGGTGATGTAGTCGAGGTCTTTGGTGGCGTCGTAGGTCACCTTGGTGAGGTGGGGCGCGATCACGAACGGGCCGAGGGACGACACAAACAGGGTGTGGCCGTCGGGGGCAGAGCGCACGACTTGTGCCGCGCCGATGGTGCCGGTGGCGCCGGCCTTGTTTTCCACCACGAAGGTGCCGCCAAACTTTTCCTGGAGCTTGGGTTGCAGCGTGCGGGCGATCAGGTCGGTGGAGCCGCCGGGTGGGAAGGGCACCACGATGGTGACGGTCTTGTCGGGCCAGGCCATGGCTGTGGTGAGGGTCATGGTCGCGCCGAGCGCGCACAGCAGCTTCTTCATGGTGTCTTGTCTCCTGTCGTTGGGAATCATGCGGCGAGGGACGGCATTTGGTACCGGTACCAAATGCCGTCGGAGCGAATGGTACCGGTACCAAATTCGGGCGTCAACGGTTTTTTCGGCCACCCGTCGGCGGTGGCCGCGCCGTTCATCACGGCGGTTCGGGAAGACGGCTCAGGTGGTGTCGCGCTCGACGATGGAGAACCCCACGTCGACCACCGGCGAAGGCACTTCGCGGCCTTCGGCCCGGTCGATGAGGCAGCGCGCGGCCATGCGGCCGATGTCCGCGCCCTTGATGTGCACCGTGCTCAGCGCGGGCACCATGTCGGCCACAAAGGGCACGTCGCCAAACCCCATCACCGCGAGCCGGCCCGGCATGTCGATGCCGCGCACGCGCGCCTCCGTGGCCACGCCGGCGGCGAGCAGGTCGGAGCTGCAGAAGACGGCGTCCACGTCCGGGTGCTGGGCCAGCAGGCGGGCCAGCGCTTCGCGCCCGCTCTTGATGGAGCGCGAAGCGCCCACGTCGATCACGGGCGGGCTGGCCAGGCCGCTGCGCACCGCTTCGTCGGCAAACGCCTTGGCACGGCGGTCGGCGCGCTCGTCGTTGGCGCGGACCATGGCCAGGCGGCGACGGCCTTTGCCGATGAGGAACTTCGCCACCTCGCGGCCAATGTCGGTGTGCGAGAAGCCCACCAGCATGTCGATGGGCGCGGGGGTGAGGTCCCAGGTTTCCACCACCGGAATGCCCGAGGCCAGCAGGCGCGTGCGGCCCTTGCCCGAATGCAGCACACCGGTCAGGAAGATGCCGTCGGGCCGCCGGCCAATGATGGCTTCGAGCAGCGATTCTTCGCGGCTGGCCGAGTAGCTCGACTGCCCCAGCATGAGCTGGTAGCCGGCGTCAAACAGCGTGCCGTTGAGCGATTCGATGGTTTCCATGAACACCGACATCACCGTGCTGGGCACCACCGCCGCAATGAGCCGGCTGCGCGAAGACGCCAGGCCGCCAGCCATGCGGTTGGGCACGTAGCCGGTCTTCTGCACGGCTTCCAGCACCTTCTGGCGCACCTCGGCCGACACCTGGTCGGGCGTGTTGAGCACGCGCGAAGCGGTGATGGGCGCCACCCCCGCCAGCCGCGCCACGTCGCGCAGGGTGATGGCGCCGCTGCCACGGCGCGAACGCCGGGGGTTGTCGGTGTCTTTCGTTTGAGGCATAAAATGGTACCGGTACCAATCCGAACACGATCGTAGCCGGAAACGGCTGCGATGCGCGCTGAATCATAGGAGATGCGCATGCCCGACACCCTGCTGGCCACACCCCCGGCTGCCGCCCCGGCCGTCACGCCGCTGACGATCCGCATGCACGCGGACGACAACGTCGCCATCGTCGCCAACGACGGCGGCCTGCCGGCGGGCACCGCCCTGCCCGGCGGCCTGGTGCTGCGCGAGAAAGTGCCGCAAGGCCACAAGGTGGCGCTGGTGGACTTGGCGCGCGGCGCGCCGGTGCTGCGCTACGGCGTGCCCATTGGCCACGCGCTCGACGCCATTGCCGCCGGCAGCTGGGTGCACGAGCGCCTGCTGCAGATGCCCGAAGCGCGCGGCCTGGAGAACCTGCCCATGGCCACCGCACGGCCGGCGGCGCAGCCCGCGCTGGAGGGCCACACGTTCGAGGGCTACCGCAACGCCGACGGCTCGGTGGGCACGCGCAACATCCTGGCCATCACACAAACCGTGCAGTGCGTGGCCGGCGTCACCAGCTTCGCGGTGCAGCGCATCAAGGCCGAGCTGCTGCCGCGCTACCCCCACGTGGACGACGTGGTGGCACTGGAACACGGCTACGGCTGCGGCGTGGCGATTGACGCGCCCGACGCGGTCATTCCCATCCGCACGCTGCGCCACATCAGCCAGAACCCGAACTTTGGTGGCGAGGTGATGGTGGTGAGCCTGGGCTGCGAAAAGCTGCAGCCCGAGCGGCTCTTCCCGCCCAACGCCATCCCGATCCAGGACACGCGTGAAACCCGCGCAGGGGGGTTGGACACCGTCTGCCTGCAGGACGACGCGCATGTGGGCTTCATGAGCATGGTCGACTCCATCGTGCGCCAGGCCGAGGTGCACCTGCTGCGCCTGAACGCGCGCCGGCGCGAGACCGTGCCCGCCAGCGAACTGGTGGTGGGCGTGCAGTGCGGCGGCAGCGACGCCTTCAGCGGCGTGACCGCCAACCCCGCGGTGGGCTTCTGCACCGACCTGCTGGTGCGTGCCGGTGCGAGCGTGATGTTTTCTGAAACCACCGAAGTGCGCGACGGCATTGCCCAGCTCACCGCGCGCGCCACCACGCCCGAGGTGGCGCAGGCCATGGTGCGCGAAATGGCCTGGTATGACGCTTACCTGCAGCGCGGCAGCGTAGACCGCAGCGCCAACACCACGCCCGGCAACAAGAAGGGCGGGCTGTCCAACATCGTCGAGAAAGCCATGGGCTCGATCGTGAAGTCGGGCAGCGCACCGATCTCGAACGTGCTGGCACCCGGCGAAAAGCTCCAGGCCAAGGGCCTGACCTACGCCGCCACACCGGCGAGCGACTTCATCTGCGGCACGCTGCAGCTGGCCGCCGGCATGAACCTGCACGTGTTCACCACCGGGCGCGGCACGCCGTATGGCCTGGCCGCCGTGCCCGTCATCAAGGTGGCCACGCGCAGCGATCTCGCGCGGCGCTGGCACGACCTCATGGACATCAACGCCGGCACGATCGCCGACGGATCGGCCAGCATTGAAGACGTGGGCTGGGAGCTGTTTCGCTTCATGCTCGACGTGGCCAGCGGCCGCAAGAAGACATGGGCCGAGCAGTGGAAGCTGCACAACGCGCTGGTGCTCTTCAACCCCGCCCCGGTGACCTGAGCCCTGAATGAACGCCGAATGACCGCCGCGCGGCGCGGGATTCACCGAACCGCGCTTGACGGCACCGGGTCGCGCTGTCATCGTCGCCCCCATCTTCAAAACAAGGGTGGTGCATGGTGATCAAGCCGCACGGACAGATGCGACGTTTCCCGGGGTGGGCCGCAGGCCTGTTGATGGCGCTCACGCTGGTGGGCTGCAAGAGCCTGCCGCGCGTGGTGCCCGACCAGGAGCGCCGGGCCCCGCCCGTGCGGCTGGAAGGCTCGCAAGGCCCGCTCTCGGCCGAGCGCAGCCGGGCCATTCTGGAACGGCTGCGCGCCGGTGGCCAAGGCACCGACGTGCTCTCGCGCCACCTCGCCCTGGAAGAGGCCATCGTGGGCAGCCCGCTCACCGCCGGCAACCAGGCACAGCTGCTCGAAGACGGCCCCGCCACCTACCGCGCCATGCTCGCGGCCATCGAAGGCGCGAAGAACCACATCCACATGGAGACCTACATCCTCGACGACGACGAGGTGGGCCAGCGCTTTGCCGACGCGCTGATCGCCAAGCAGGCGCAGGGGGTGCAGGTGCACCTGATCCACGACAGCGTGGGCACCCTGAGCACGCCCAAGGAATTCTTCCAGCGCCTCACCGACAGCGGCATCAAGGTGCTGGAGTTCAACCCGGTCAACCCCGCGCTGGCGCGCAAGACCTGGGAGCTCAACGAGCGCAACCACCGCAAGCTGCTGATCGTGGACGGGCGCGTGGCCTTTCTGGGTGGCATCAACATCAGTGGCGTGTATTCCAGCGGCTCGCTCTCCGGCGGATCGAGCAGCGGCAAGAGCAGCAAGAAAAGCGACACCGACGGCACGCCCTGGCGCGACACGCACTTGCAGATCAGGGGCCCGGTGGTGGCCGAATTCCAGAAGCTGTTCATCGAAACGTGGGCGGCACAAAAGGGCGAGCCACTGGCCGCGCTCAATTACTACCCGGCGCCCGAGCGCGTGGGCCGCGACGTGGTGCGCGCCATTGGCAGCTCGCCCAAAGACGAGTACAGCCTGATCTACGCCACCCTGCTCTCGGCCATTGGCAGCGCCGAGACCACGGTGTACCTGACCAACGCCTACTTCGCACCCGACCCGCAGCTGCTGGCTGCGCTGGAAGACGCGGCCAGGCGCGGTGTGGACGTAAAGCTCATCCTGCCGGGCAAGACCGATTCATGGCTGGTGTTCCACGCCGGGCGCAACTACTACGCGCAACTGCTGCGCGCGGGCGTGAAGATCTACGAGCGCCAGGGCGTGATCCTGCACACCAAGACCGGGTCGATCGACGGCGTGTGGTCCACCATCGGCTCGACCAACCTCGACTGGCGCAGCTTCCTGCACAACTACGAAGTCAATGCCGTGGTGCTGGGCGCGGACTTCGCCGCGCAGCTGCAAACCTTGTTCGACGCCGATCTGGCCGGCTCGAAGCAGGTGACGCTGCAAGATTGGGAACGCCGCGGGCTCTCGCTTCGCATGAAGGAAGCCTTTGCCCGGGCCTGGGAGTACTGGCTGTGAAGGCCTGAGCCTTCGCCAAGGTCAGCGCGCGGGCGCTGGCATGGGTGGCGTCATGGGCTCCATGACCCGTGGCGCCACAGGAGCGTTCATGGGAGCGTTCATGGGAGCGTTCATGGGGGCGCTCATGGGCGCAGGCTCCTGCGTCACCAGCTCACGGATCACGCCACCGCCCTGCACCGAACCCGACGCGGAGCCTTCGCCGCGCGCCATGCGCTCACAAATCACCTGCTGCTCGGGGGGCTGTGCCTGGCAGCGCTGCAAGGCATTGCGTTCGAGCTCTTGCGGTGAGGGCGACGGCGTCGCGCCCTTGCGCTGCGCCTGCTGGCGCGCGGCGGCCACGTCGCGCAGGCAGTTGGTGCGCTCGGGCGCGCTGGTCATGGCCTGGCACGCAGCGCGGTCGCGCTGGTAGGCGGCATCGGCCGGGGCCTTGGCCGTGGCGGCCCCTGCGGCCCACACGGGTGCGGCCATGGCCAGGCTGGCGGCCACCGCGAGGCAGGCGCGAGACACGCGGTGGACAGGGGGGCGGACAGTGGGGTGGGTGGATGGATGCATGCGGAGTTCTCCTGAAACGCAGCGGTGCGTGGGCACAAGAGAAGCACCGCCTGTTCAACCCATGCTAGGCCCGCCCACCACGCAGGTCTGTAGTCTCAGTCCGACCCGCTTACACCCGCTTGCATCCGCCCACCGCCCTGCGCCGCCCTCATTCCCAGCGCAGCTCGATCAGCTTCCACTGGCTGCCGTCCAGCCGCCACTGCAGCTCAATGGCATACGGCTCGGCGCGCTCGGGAATGAGCCCCTGCGCACCCGTCACCAGCACCTGGGCCTGCGTGTGGCCCACCTGCGAGCTGCCGGTGTCGATGCGGTTGTAGCGCGTGATCGCCACGATCTTGATGTTCGTGTAGCGCATGAACATCAGCGTCATGGTGCGCTGCGCCCAGTCGCGGTTCATGCCGTCGCCGCCGGCCTGGAAGTTCGGGTGCAGCTGGTCCATGACGTCGCTCGTCTTGCGCGCCTCCAGGTTGTCTTGCAGCTGCTGCACGGCGGCATCGAGCGCGGCCTGCGGGTCGGTCTTGCCGCAACCGGCCAGCCAGAGCGGCAACAACAGGCAAAGCCAGGCGAATCGGCGGGCGAACATCGGTGATCCTTTCAGCGGGAGGGGAAAAGCCGCCGCACCATACCACCCCCGCAAGACACGGGGCGCTCAGGCTTGTGGCAAGGTCCACCAGAACGACGCGCCCTGCCCCGGCTCCGACACGGCGCCCACCGTGCCCCCGTGCCGTTCGGCGGCGCGCTTGACCACAGTCAGGCCCAGACCTGTGCCGCCGGCCACGCGCTCGCCCAGGCGCGAGAAGGGCTGGAACAGTTCACCGCTGCGGCTGGGGTCGAAGCCGGGCCCGTTGTCCACCACCGAAAAGCGCCAGGCACCGCCGTCGTCTTTGCGGGCCTCGACGGTGATGCGCAGGTCGGCGCGGTCGGCGCCGAACTTGAGGGCGTTGCCCAGCAGGTTCATGAGCACATGGCGCATCAGGCTGGCGTCGGCCTGCACCACGGGCAGCGCCGCGCCCTGCACCACGCTCGGCGCGCTCGGGTACTGCAGCGCCAGCGACTGCAGGCATTCGCGCAGCAGGGCCTGCATGTCGACCGGTGTGGCGTTGGGCGGACCCTGGTCCACGCGGGCCAGCGTGAGCAGGTCGTTGACCATGGTGGAGGCGCGCTGTGCTTCGCGCCGGATCATCTCCAGCGAGCGTTCGGAGGCGACCACATCACCCGCGCGGAAGTCGTGCAGCGCCAGCTCGGCCAGGCTGGAGGCGTTGCGCAGCGGGCCGCTCAGGTCGTGCGAAACCATGCCGGCAAAGGAGCGCAGGCCTTGAATGATTTCTTCGAGCTGGCGCGTGCGGCTGCGCACGATTTCCTCCAGCGAATCGGTGAGCTGCTGCAGCGCCTGCTCGGCCCTCATGCGCTCCTGCAGTTCGCGCGCCAGGATCTGCGCATCGCGCTGCTGCATCAGCATCATCACGAACATGAAGGTGATGCTCACGGGCAAGGGCGTGACCTGGCGGAACTGCAGCAGGCTCATGCCCGTGGACATGGCCACAAAAAACAGCATTGGGTACCCCAGGAACACCGCGGCCAGCACCAGCTGGCCAGCCCAGCGGTAGCGCGACCACAGCCACACCAGCCAGCATGAGGCACCCAGGAAGATGACGGTGATGGCCGCCGGACCGGCGAAGGTCCAGCCCCGCATGACGGTGCTCATCAGCACCACCAGCGCCAGAGCGCCCACCACGGCGCCCCAAAACACGCGCCGCGGGGGCACACCACCGGGTGAAAAGCAGGCCTGCAAACCGGCCAGCAGGGCAGACATGGCGCCCAGGCCGAGCAAGGAGCCCACGGGTCCGGCGGCTTCGGCGCTGATCCAGTCGAGTGCGTCGGCCGTCACCAGCAGGCCCTGCGTGATGCCAAACACCAGCGCCGAACCGGCCAGCCACTTCACATAGGGCCATGACCGCTGGCTGGCATACAACAGAAACGTCGCACCCAGCATCGCGATGAGGATCGCGGACAGGATGCGGATGTCGCTGAAAAAGCTCAGCACCGTTTGGGTCACGAAGTGCTCCTGCGGGGGGCGCGGGGGGTGTTCGTCGTGCCCGTGCTGCAGGCGCGACTCGCCGCAGTGTAGGGCAGCGCGCTGCGTTTCGCATGCGCGCTGCCAGCAACCCCGCTCAGGTGAGCGCCAGCGACATCCAGGGGAAGAGCGCCACCAGCAGCAGCACCAGCAGCATCACGCCCACAAAGGGCATTGAGCCGGCAAAGATGCTTTCCACCGAGACCTTCGGATCGTTCAGGGTGGACTTGACGGTGAACACCGAGATGCCGAAGGGCGGCGTGAGCAGGCCGATTTCCACCGCCAGCACGGTGAGCACGCCGAACTGGATCAGGTTGAAGCCCAGGTCGGCGGCGATCGGCACCGCCACCGGCGTCATGATCAGCAGGATGGAGCTGCTGTCCAGGATCATGCCCAGCAGCAGCAGGATCACCACATACAGGAACAGGAAGCCATAAGGCCCCAGGCCGGCGCCCTGCACCAGCTCGCTGATGGCCACCGGCACACCGGCCACCGACAGCATGCGGCTGTAGAAGCCGGCCGCCACGAGCAGGATCAGGATGCCGACCGACACCGCGCCGGTCTCGGTGAGCACGCGCCAGAGGTTGCCGCCCCCCAGCTTGCGCCGCACCACAGCGATCACGAAGGCACCGAAGGCGCCCACGCCACCGGCCTCGGTGGGGGTGAAGAAGCCGGAGTACAGGCCGCCCAGCACCAGCGCCACCAGGGCGGCAATGGGCACCAGCTTGCCCAGCATTTCGCCGGTGGAGAGCAGGCGGGCGGTGCTGCGCTCGGCGGCAATTTCGGCCTGGCGCTTGAGGTCGAACACCAGGTTCGGCGTGAAGCGCGCCATGAGCATGATCATCACGGCGAACGCCACCGCGAGCAGGAAGCCCGGGATGACGCCGGCAATGAACAGCGTGCCGATGGACTGCTCGGCCAGCACGCCGTAAATGATCATCAGCAGGCTGGGCGGAATCATCATGCCGAGCACCGAGCTGCCGGCCACGGTGCCGGCGGCAAAGCTGGTGCGGTAGCCGTGGCGCGTCATTTCCGGCACGGCCACGCGGGTGAACACCGCCGCCGAGGCAATGGACACACCGGTGACCGCCGCGAACACGGTGTTGGCCGCCACGGTGGCCACGCCCAGGCCGCCGCGGATGCGGCGCAGCAGGGTTTCGGCCACGTCGAAGGTGTCCTTGCCGACGTTCGCGATCGACACCAGCAAACCCATGAGCACGAACAGCGGGATGGTGGCAAAGATGTAGTCGGCCACGCCGTTGTAGGCCGAGAGGTAGAGCAGGCGCATGGCCATCTCCACGTCTTCGCGCATGAGCCAGATGCCGGCAAAGCCGACGGCGGTGAGGGCCACCGCGATGTGCAGGCCGATCAACACCAGAAAGACCAGGGCTCCGATCAGGAGCCCGCCCATGGCAAGTTCGCTCATGTTGCGGCTCCCTGAACGGTGGGCTGGCGCAGCAGCGACGGGATGCAGCCGAGGTAGGCCACGGCAGCCACGGCCGAGCCCAGCACGATCAGGGCGCGGAAGGGCCAGGTCACCACGGTGAACACGCCCTGCACGCCCATGTACTCCTGGGTCTTGTAGGCCTCGACCAGCTCGGGCCAGGCAATGAAGGCCAGCGCCACAAACAGCAGCGCACCCACCAGCACGTTGAGCACGTCCAGCGCCTTCACGGCGGCGGTGGACCGGCGGGCGATGAACTGCAGCAGGAAGTCGCTGCGGGTCATGCGCCCGGAGCAGATGGCGGCGGCCAGCTGCAGAAAGACGATGGAGGCCACCGAGCGGGCGGCGAATTCGGCCACGCCGGTGATGGGCGCGTCGAAGAAGTTGCGGCCCAGCACGTCGGCCACCACCAGCAGCATCATGGCGAAGATCCAGACGGTGCCGATGGCGGCCAGAAAGTTGGCCAGCCCTTGGAGGGGATTGGTGAGGCCGGCGACCGCAGGGGTCTCGCTGGCAAAGTCAGGTTCGTTGTGCACGGATCACCCGCAAAACATGGATCAGAAAAGCCGCCGCCGGCACCAGGGCCAGACGGCGGCGCAGGTCAAGACATCAGCGGTTCTGGCCTTCCCAGTCGCGCAGCGGCTTCACGCCACGCGCACGCAGTTCGTCGAAGTAGGCCTTGAGCACCTGCTTGCCGCCGTCGCCGGTGGTCTGCAGCCAGGGGGCCACGATGTTGGGCAGGCTGTTGACCAGCTTGGTCTTCTCGGCGGCGGGCAGGTCGCTGATCTGCAGGCCAGCGGCCTTCATGGTTTCCAGCGCGGTGGTGGCCGACTTGGTGACGTGCTGGCCGTGCGCCTTGGAGGTGGCCTTGCCGGCCTGGAGCATCGCGTCCTGCACTTCCTTGGGCAGCTTCTCGAAGAAGCGCTTGTTGACCGCCACGCTGCCGAAGTACATCGCGCCGATGTCGATGCGCGTGAGGTGCTTGGCCACTTCGTACACGCGGGCCGGGCCGATGCCGCTGGCAAACGAGAGCGCACCCTGGGTCACGCCGGTCTGGATGTTGGTGTAGTAGGTGGTGAGTGCGCCGTCCACGGGGGTGGCGCCGGTGTCGCGCAGCCAGTTGGCCGAGGTGCCCGGCGCATTGATCCGCTTGTTCTTCAGGCTGTCCAGGGTGGTGACGGGGAAGTTGGCGTAGATGTCGTAGCTGTCGGTGATGAGCGACGACAGGGGCACCATGTTCTGGGCGGCCCAGCTGTCCTTGAGCGCGGGCACCGTGGCGTTGAGCTTGTCGAAGATCTCGATCAGCTGCTCGTGGTTGGTGGTGGCGAACGGGGTGAAGTAGGTCACGTTCTGCAGCGGCATGGCGGAGTTTTCCCACACCGTGCCGACCATGCCCACGTCGACGATGCCGTCGCGCACGGCCGCGCGCGTGTCGGTGAACTTGTAGAGCGTGCCGCCGTAGTTCTCGCGCCAGCGCACTTCGTATTTGGCGCCGCCTTCCTTGAGGATGCGGTCCACCTCGGGCTGGAACACTTCCTTCATGGCGAAGGCCCAGATGTTGGTGGTGGGGTGGCTGGAGCCGATGTTGACCGTGACGCGCTGCTGCGCGAGGGCCGAACCGCCGAAGGCCGTGGCCCCCAGGGCGATCAGGCTCGCCACCGTGAATTTCGTGAGTTTCATGTTGTCTCCTGCTTTGGTGGAATGGCTGAACAGACAGCCGGGCTTGGGTTGTGCCAGCGCCCCCGCGCTGGCTTCATGAAAACCGTGGGGTCATCGTCGCGCGCGGCGCGATGCGGGTGCCGCAGGTGCGGGCTGCGGTGCGGGCTCGGGGGTGGCAAACAGCTCGCGGCTGGCCGCCAGGTAAGAGCGCACGCGGTCGCGCGCCGAGGCTTCGTCGTAGGTGCCGGGCATGGCTTCGCTGTGCACCACCTGGCCATAGATCCAGCGGCGCATGGTGATGTAGAAGAAGCCGCCGTGCAGACCCATGAGCAGCTCCAGCTCGCGCGGGCTGGGCTTGGCGCGGCTGGTGACGCCGCGAAAGCGCCGCGTCTCGCGGATCAGGCGCGGAAACAGGCGCGTGCGCAGCATGGCGAAGAAGCGGTCGGTGATGGTGTGGTCGGTGAGGCCGGAAAACACCAGGATGCGCACGAAGTCGCGTGAGAGCGCGTTGTTCACGTAGTCCAGGTAGAAGGCGGTGAACTTGTCTTCGACGCTGGTCTCGGGGTCGTCGAGCAGGTCGTCCCATTCGGCGCGCCAGCGGCCTTCAAACAGCTCCAGGTACACGCGGTCCACCAGCGCCTGCTTGGTGGGGAAGTAGTGATAGAGCAGCGCGTGGGTCACGCCGATGCTCTTGGCGAGGTCGCGCAGCTGGCCGTCCAGGCCGCGTTCGGCAAAGAAGGCAATGGCGCCGTCCAGGATCTGCCGCTCGCGCTCGGCCACGCCCATGCGGCGGCGTGCCAGCACCGGCTTTTCCTCGTTTTCAGACCGATCAGGGTTTGTCTGGATGCGCACGCTATTTACCATCGGGTCAATGATTTGTACCATTGTTAACCGAGTGGTAAACAAAAACACCCGTGAAAACCCGAGGATTCAAAACATGGAATTGACTGGCGACATCCTGATCGGCGCGCCGCGCGACAAGGTCTGGGCCGCACTCAACGATGCCGGTGTGCTGGCGCGTTGCATTCCCGGCTGCGAGGGCGTTGAAGAGACGAGCCCCACCGAGAAAACGGCACGCGTGATGGTGAAGGTGGGCCCGGTGCGCGCGCGCTTCGTGGGCCGCATCCGCATGGACGACGTGCGCCCCGGCGAAGGCTGCGTGCTGCAGTTCGAAGGCTCGGGTGGCGCTGCGGGCATGGCCAAGGGGCAGTCCACCGTGCAGCTGGCCGACGAAGGCGATGGCACGCGCCTGCGCTACACCGCGCAAGCCGCCATTGGCGGCAAGCTGGGGCAGGTGGGTGGCCGCATGATCGACGCCGCCGCCAAGCAGATGGCCGACCAGTTCTTCACGGCGTTCAACGCGCAGCTGGTGCCCGCCGAGAGCGCGCCCGCCAGTGAGCCAGCGGCCCCGGTGGACGCGCCTGCGGCCAACCCATCGGCCACCCCGGCCAGCGCCGCACCCGTGCGCACCCACACCCCACCCGCCAGCGCCGCGCCGGCCCACAGCGAGGGCGTGCGCCTGCTGTGGTTTGCCATGGGCGCGCTGTCCACGGGCTTTGGCGTGTGGATCGCTTCCCTGCTGTGAACTTGAGGAGCCCGCCTTGAAAGCCGCCGCCTTCGACTACATCAAACCCACCTCCCTGGACCAGGTGCTCAGCCTGCTGCAGCAGCACGGCGACGACGCGCGCCTGCTGGCCGGGGGCCAGACGCTCATGGCCACGCTGAACATGCGCCTGTCCGAGCCCGCGCTGGTGATCGACATCACCGGGCTGGCCGCCTTGCGCGGCATTTCGGTGCAGGGCTCCGCGCTGCGTATCGGTGCGCTGGTGACGCACAGCGAGATCGAGGCCAGCCCCCTCGTGGCGCAACACGCGCCGATGCTCACCGAAGCCGTGCCGCACATTGCGCACCGCGCCATCCGCAACAGCGGCACCTGGGGCGGTTCGCTGGCCTACGCCGACCCCGCCGCCGAGTGGCCCACCTGCCTGCTCGCGCTGGGCGGCACGGTGATCGCGCGCGGCCCCAAGGGCGAACGCCGCATTGCCGCCGACGACTTCTTTCTGGGCCTCTACAGCACCGCGCTGCAACCCGACGAAGTGCTGGTGGCCGCCGAAGTGCCGCTGGCCACACCGAGCCAGTGGACCGGCTTTTCCGAGCTGGCCCGCCGGCACGGCGACTACGCCATTGCAGGCATGGCCGTGTGCGCACAGCGCAACGCGGGCGTGCTCAAGGGCGTGCGCATCGTGCTGCTGGGCATTGGCGCCACGCCGCTGCGCGCGCGCCAGACCGAGGCGCTGCTCGACGGCCGCGCCCTGGACGCTGCGGCCATCGCCTCGGCGGTGGCCAGCCTGAAGTCCGAGATCGAGCCCTTCCCCGACCTCACCAACACCCCCGAGACCAAACGCCACCTGGCCGGTGTGCTGCTGCAGCGCCTGTTGCAGTCGGCGCAGTCCTGAGCCCCCAAGAGGACCCAACCATGGCAGAACTGCATCCCATCCGCGTCACCGTCAATGGCGCGACGCACCAGTGCAGCGTGTCCCCGCGCACGCACCTGGTGGACTTTCTTCGCGAAGACCTCGCCCTCAAGGGCAGCCACCTGGGCTGCGAACACGGCGTGTGCGGCGCCTGCACCGTGGAGCTCAACGGCCACATCGTGCGCGGCTGCCTCACGCTGGCCGTGCAGGCCGACGGCGGCCAGGTGCAGACCATCGAAGGCCTGAGCCGCAGCGGCACCATCGCCGACCTGCAGAAAGCCTTTGTGCAGCACAACGCGCTGCAGTGCGGCTTCTGCACCTCGGGCATGCTCATGGCGGCCAAGGAACTCGTGGAGCAAAAACCCGACGCCACCCGCGCCGAAGTGCGCGACTGGATTTCCGGCAACTACTGCCGCTGCACCGGCTACCAGGCCATCGTCGATGCGATCTGCAGCGTCCTGAAACAACGCAAGGAGGCCACGGCATGAAGCGCGACACCGTCAACCTCGAACCCGGTACCGACCAGCCGGTGGTGCTGGCCCCGGTCACCGAAGACCCCCGGTACGTGGGCGTGTCGGTGCCGCGCGGCGGCATCGAGCGGCTCACGCAGGGCCTGGGCCAGTACGTCGACGACATCGAGCTGCCGCGCATGGCCCATGTGGCTTTCTGGCGCAGCCCGGTGTCGCACGCCCGCATCCTGAAGGTGCATGGCGACTTCGCGCGCGGCATGCCCGGCGTGCTGCTGGTGGCCGACGGCCACGACCTCGCCAAGGTGTGCAAGCCCTGGGTGGCCACGCTGGGCCATCTGGCAGGCATGAAGTCGGCACCGCAACACGCCCTCGCCGTGGACCGCGCCTGCTGGCAGGGCGAGCCGGTGGTGGCGGTGGTGGCCGAAACGCGCGCCCAGGCCGAAGACGCGCTGGCCTATGTGCAGGTGGACTGGGAAGAGCTCCCCGCCGCCAACGACATGGAAACCGCGCTGGACGAGACCACGCCGCTGATCCACCCCGAGCTGGGCGACAACCTGTGCTTCACGCGCAGCCTGAACGTGGGCGAGGTCGATGCCACGTTTGCCACCGCCGACGTGGTGGCCGAAACCACCTTTGAATTTGGCCGCCACACCGGCGTGACGCTGGAGCCGCGCTGCCAGATCGCGCACTGGAGCCCGGCCGAGCAGCGCCTCACGGTCTACCACTCGCAGCAGGCGCCGCACATGATGCAGGACCTGTACGGCCGCCAGTTCGACCTGCCCGCCTCCAGCATCCGCGTGATCTGCAAGGACGTGGGCGGCTCCTTCGGCATCAAGGTGCACGCGTACCCGGACGACTTCGCCACGGTGGCGCTGTCGATCCTGCTCGGGCGCCCGGTCAAGTTCGTGGCCGACCGGCTGGAGAGCTTCACCAGCGACATCCACGCGCGCCACCACCGCGTGAAGGCGCGCATTGCGGCCAACCGCAGCGGCGAGATCCTGGGCTTCGAGATCAACGACCTCACGGGCATCGGCCCGTATTCGATGTTCCCGCGCACCAGCGCCATTGAAGGCAACCAGGTGGTCAACCTGGTGGGCGGCCCCTACAAGCACAAGCACTACCGCGCCAAGCTCGATGTGGTGTTCCAGAACAAGACGCCCACCTGCCAGTACCGCGGCGTGGGCCACCCGATTGCCTGCGCCGTGACCGAAGGCCTGGTGGACCTGGCGGCGCAGCGCATCGGCATGGACCCGCTCGAGATCCGCCGGCGCAACGTGATCCCCGACGACGCCTACCCCACCAGCGGCGCCTCCGGCATCAAGCTCGAAGTGCTCTCGCACGAGGCCTGCCTGAAGAAGCTGCGCGAGCTCATGAACTACGACGCACTGCGCGCCGAGCAGGCCGCGCTGCGCCAGCAAGGCATTTACCGCGGCATCGGCATTGCCACGCTGATCGAGCTCACCAACCCCAGCGCCGCGTTCTATGGCGTGGGCGGCGCGCGCATCGCCTCGCAAGACGGCGCCACCGCGCGCCTGGACCCCGAAGGCCACGTGACCGTGCTGATTGGCGTGGGCGAACAAGGCCAGGGCACCGAAGGCATTTACGCGCAGATCGCGGCCGATGCGGTGGGCGTGGACATTGCCAAGGTGCGCATCGTCACCGGCGACACCGACGTGACCCCCTATGGCGGTGGCACCTGGGCCTCGCGCGGTGCGGGCGTGGGCGGTGAAGCCGTGCTGCTGGCCGGCCAGGCATTGCGCGAAAACATCGTGAAGGTGGCGGCCGTGATCCTGAAGCGCGAGGGCGCGGGCCTGGCCGTGCGGCGCGGGCGCATCGTCGACGCCGGCACCGGCGAGGAACTGCTGCCACTGGCCGAGCTGGGCCGCATTGCGTACTTCCGCTCCGACACCCTGCCGGCCGACTTCACGCCCGAACTCATGGTGACGCGCCACTACGCGCAGCGCGACTACCCCTTCATCTTCACCAACGGCGTGCAGGCCTCGTACGTGGAAGTGGACCCGGACACCGGCTTCGTGAAGCTGCTCAAGCACTGGGCGGTGGAAGACTGCGGCCGCGTGCTCAACCCCATGCTGGTGGACGAGCAGATGCGCGGCGCCATCGTGCAGGGCATTGGCGGCGCGCTGTTTGAAGAGTGCCTCTACGACGACAGCGGCCTCATGGTCAACGCCAGCATGGCCGACTACCTTGTGCCCATGTCGGCCGAAATGCCCGACATCGAAGTGGCCCACGTGCAGACGCCCACCGCCAGCTCCAAGCTCGGCGCCAAGGGCGCCGGCGAGGCCGGCACGGCCGGCGCACCGGCAGCGGTGATGAACGCGATCAACGACGCGATCGCGCCGTTCGATGCCCACGTGCACTCGCAGCCCATCACGCCACAGAAGCTGCTCAAGGCCCTGGGCCGCATCGACTGAAGCGGCGTGCGCAGCGCCATGACCTCGCAGGTCATGGCGTTCGCGCGCGCTTGCGGTCACAGTGAAGCCATCGCAACCCCAGGGGCTTCACATGTCAGACCTCAGCCAACTCCCCCTTGCCGTGGGCCGCATGATCGGCCTCGGCGCGCTGGGCGTGTGGTTCGCGCTGGCCGCGCCCTTCCCCCGATGACCACTGGCCGCGAAGCCCTGCACGTGGCGCTGGCCGGCGCAGGTGGCACCACCGGCAGCGCGGTGCTGCAAGACTGGCTGGGCCGGGCCGAGGTGGCGCGTGTGACCGTGCTCACCACGCAGCGCTTCCTGCAAATGCCGCCGCGCATGGCCGACGCCGTGGTGCCCGGCGAGGCCTGGCAAGACGCCTTGCCCACCGCAGATCATGCCGTCATCGTCTGCGGCACACCGCGGCGCGCGCGCGAATCGGTCTACTGGCAGCCGCCGCGCGAACTGCTGGTGCCGCTGGCCACCGCCCGCTGGCCCGAGCGCCTGGCCGCCTGGATGCTGGCCACGCTGCTGAGCGTGATGCAGCAGGTGGCCGCGGGCACCCGCCAGCGCCCGCGCTGAAGCCGGGCGCCTCAGGCTGCCAGCGGCGCGAGCGAGCGCAGCGCTTCCAGCAGGCACACGCACGACGGCGGCCACTGAAAACCCCGGCGCACCGTGATGCCGATGCGCCGCTCCACCTGGCGCAGCGCCACCGGCACGCGCACCAGCGCGCCGCTCTGCAGGTCTTCGGCCACCTGCAGAGGCGACATCAGCGCAATGTGGTCGCTCTTCATGAGCAGCGCACGCACCAGCGCCGGGCTGTTGGCATGAAAGGACGCGTCGGGCAGCGGTGCGTCGGCGGCGCGGAAGGCGCGCTCGAACGCGGCATGGGCCGGCGTGTCGGGCAGCGGTGCGATCCAGCCCTGCGTGCGCAGCTGGCGCAGCGATCGGTTGCGCGGCGCCGCCGCCAGCGCATGCCCCCGGCGCACCACCGCAATGAGCGACTCGCGAAACAGCTCGTGCTCCTCCAGTTCGGGTGACACGAGTTCGCCGCGCAGCGGGCCGATCACCAGGTCCAGGTCGCCCGTCTTGAGCTGGCGCGCCATGGCCTCGTAGGTGCCGTCGCTCACGGTCACCACCATGCGCGGCATGCGCTGCAACAGCGCGGCCAGCGCCTGCGGCGCCAGCGCGGTGCTGGCCATGGGCAGCACGCCCAGGTGCAGGCGCCCGGAGGTCTCGCCCCGGTAGGCCGACAGCTGCTCGGCCAGCACGCGCAGCACGTTGAGCACGCGCTTGAGCGCGCCGAGCACGCGCTGCCCGTCGCGCGTGAGGCGAATGCCGCGCTGCGTGCGCTGCACCAGCGGACGGCCATAGGCCTGGTGCAACGAACGCAGCTGCTGGCTCACCGCCGGTTGCGACAGGCCCAGCGAGCGCGCGGCCAGGGTTTCGTTGGCCAGCTCCGCGCAGGTGACGAAGCAGCGCAGCAGCGGCACGGTGAGCACGCGCAGGAGGCTCTCCACCTGCCGAGGCTGGGGCGCGCCCTCCGACACGCTGGACATGAGCTCCACCCGGATGGCTTCGCAGGCCCGCACCACCGCCAACCCCGGCGCGGTACAGACCATGCCCCGGGTGCCGCGCTCGAACAGCGGCACCTGCAGCGACTGCTCGGCCAGCCGGATGGTGCGCGACACCGCCGAGGTGGACACGTGCAGCGCCTGTGCCGCCGCCGCGGCCGTGCCGTGCTGGTGCGTGGCCTCCACGGTGCGCAGCATGCGCAGGCGCATGTCCTGGGGTTTTTCGGGGGTTTCGGTGGCCATGGTGCGTCGTCCCGTCATAAGCAGATTGCAATCCGGAACGAGCATATTGCATGGGCCGCAGCGCTCGCTGCAAGACACACTTCACCCTGTTGCTAGTTCCCCCTCCTATAACCAGACTCTTATGGCCATTCCTGACTCCCTCATCTCGCGCCGGCAACTGGTGCTCGCCACCGCCGCCAGCCTGGCTTCGCTGCCCGCCTGGGCGCAAGCGCCCAAGACCGTCAAGCTCGTGGTGCCCTTCCCGCCCGGTGGCTCCACCGACATCCTGGCGCGCGCCATCGGGGCGCGGCTGGCCACGCAGATGGGCATCACGGTGGTGATCGAGAACAAGGGCGGCGCAGCCGGCTCGGTGGGCGCGGGCGAGGTGGCGCGCATGGCGCCCGATGGCGCCACGCTCATGATGGGCCACATCGGCACGCTGGCGATCAACCCCTCGATTTACCCCAAGCTGCCCTACGACCCGGTCAAGAGCTTCGCGCCGCTGGCGCTGGTGGCCCGCGTGCCCAACGTGCTGGTGGTCAACGAGAAGTTTCCCGCCACCGACTTCAAGGGCTTCATTGCCAAGGCCAAGGCCGAACCCGGCCGGCTGAACTACGCATCGGGCGGCAACGGCAGCGCAGCGCACATCACCTTTGAGTACCTCAAGCAACAGACCGGCATCTTCATGCCGCACATCCCTTACCGCGGCGCCGCGCCGGCAGTGAGCGACGTGCTGGGGGGCCAGGTGGAAGCCATCTTCACCGGCTCGCCCGCGCTGATCTCGCACATTCGCGGGGGCAAGCTGCGCCCGCTGGCGGTGTCCAGCCCCAAGCGCATGCCGGCCCTGCCCGACGTGCCCACCGTGGCCGAGAGCGGCTACCCCGGCTTCGATGCGGACCAGTGGTACGGCATCGTGGCACCCGCCGGGCTGCCCGCGCCGCTGGTGGCGCTCTACAACAGCGAGATCAACAAAGCCCTGGCCTCGCCCGAGGTGGCGCGCGCGCTGGCCATCGAAGGTGCCGAGCCCACGCCCACCACACCGCAGGCGTTTGCGCAGCTCATCGCCAGCGAAATCCCACGGTGGGGCCAGGTCATCAAACGCGGGAACGTCAAGGCCGATTAACGCCTCTACAGTCCCTCCACCCTTTCACCACTGAGGCAACACCATGACCGTATCCCGACGCGATTTCCTTCTCTGGGGCACCGCTGGCTCCACCGCTCTGGCCCTGGGCTCCGCCTGGTCCCAAGCCCCCGCCAACCTGGGCACCGCGGCCCTGCCGGCACAAGGCTGGCGCCAGTTTTCGCTGGGCTCGGCCGAGGTGTTTGCGCTCAACGACGGCGTGGTGCGCCGCCCGCTGGGTGAAGAGTTCGTGCGCAATGCGCCGCTGGAGCAGGTGAAGGCCGTGCTGGCCTCGCAGCAGCTGCCCACCGAATACATCGATGTGCCCTACAACAGCTTCCTGATGGTGGTGGGCGGCAAGCGCTGGCTCATCGACGCCGGCTTTGCCGACAACGGCCCGGCCAACACCGGTCGCCTGCTGGAGAACCTGCGCGGCGCCGGCTTCAACGCGGCCGACATCGACGTGGTGCTGCTCAGCCACCTGCACGGCGACCACGTGAGTGGCCTGCGCCGCAAGGACGGCAGCCTGGTGTTTGCCAACGCCACGGTGCTGGTGCCCACGCCCGAATACGACTTCTGGATGGACCCCAAGCGCCTGGAAGCCGCGCCCCCCGGCGCGCGCCCCGGCTTCGTGAACGCTCGCCGCGTGCTCGACAACTACCCGGCCGACAAGCTGCAACGCTTCACCCCCGGTGAGCGCCTGCTCGGCGCGGTGGACAGCATCGCCGCCTTCGGCCACTCGCCGGGCCACACGCTGTTCACGCTGCGCGGCACGCAGTCGCAGTTCACCTACCTGGCCGATGCGGCCCACTACCCCGCGCTGTTCACGCGCAACCCGGATTGGCAGGTGCAGTTCGACATGGACGCCGAAGCGGCCCGCGCTTCACGCCGCGCCGCGCTGGCCCGCGCAGCGGCCGACCAGGGCATCGTGGGGGGTTATCACTTCCCCTTCCCCGGCTTTGGCCGCATCAAGGCCGAGGGCAACGGCTACGCGTTCCAGACGATGTGATGCCGCGGGTGCGCGGTGCCCGGCTCAGCGGGCCGGTGCCACCGCCGCACCCTGGATGTTGTGCCGCTTCAGGGCGGCGGCCACAAAGCCCGTGGCCTTCATCTCTTCGATGTAGCTGCTCAGCCAGGCCTGCGCGGCGGTGCGGCCCTTGGGCACGCCCATCGACTGCTCGATCACCATGAAGCGCCCGGGCAACAGGCGCACGCCGCCCACGCGTTGGGCGTCCATCTCCAGCTGCTGCTTCACGCCGGCGGCCACGTCCAGCTTCTCGGCCAGGAACATGTCGGTGACGGCAGGCGACGTGGGCGCGCGCACCAGCGTGGCGGCCTTGATCTCGCGCGTGAGGAACAGGTCGTAGGCGCTGCCGCGCCCCACCACCACGCGCGTGCCGGCGCGGTCCACCTCTTCGTTGCGCCGCAAGGGCGATTCGTTGCGCACGAGGTAGGCGCCTTCGATCACCACATAGGGCGCGGTGTATTCCATGTCTGCCGCGCGCACGGGGTCGATGGCCACAAAGGCCAGGTCCACCTGGCCGGCCTTGATGCCTTCCACCACATTGCCCGCCGAATTGAACAGCACCAGCTCGATGGGCAGGCCCAGGCGGCGCGCGGCTTCGCGCGCCAGGTCGACCGACACGCCCTGGGGCTCGCCTGCCGCGTTGCGCGTGGCCAGGATCGGGTTGCCGAAGTTGATGGCGGCGCGCAGCTTGCCGGTGGGCGAGAGCTGCGCCACGGCCGCCGCCGACGGCGCCTGGCGGGACGGCGCGGTGGCCGCGCAACCGCCCAGCGCCAGCACGCTGGCTGCACACAGGCTTCGACGGGTCAGGGCCAGGGTGTTCATGTCAGTCCACCTTCACGTTGGCGGACTTGACCAGGTTCACCCAGAACTTGTTGTCGTCCACCAGGAATTTGCTGAAGTCGGCCGGCGAGCTGGAGAGCGACACTTCGGTGCCTTCGCGCGCCAGCGCGGCTTTCACGGAAGGCTGCTCCATGGCGGTGCGCACCGCGTCGTACACCGCCTTGCTCACGGCGGGCGGCGTGCCGGCGGGCAGGAACATGCCGTACCAGAACTCCAGGTTGTAGTCGGGCAGGCCGGCTTCGCGCATGCCGGGCACATCGGGCACCAGGGGCGAGCGCTCGCGCGTGCTCACGGCCAGCGTGCGCAGCTTGCCCGCGCTGGCCTGCGGCAGCACCGACGGCGAGGTGCCGAAGGTGAGCTGGGTCTCGCCGGCCATCACCGAGGTGATGGCAAACGAGCCGCCGCGGTAGGGCACGTGCGTCATTTCCGTGCCGGTGAGCAGGCCGAACAGCGCGGCGCCCAGGTGCGGTGCAGAGCCGTTGCCCGAGGAGGAGTAGTTGAGCTTGCCAGGGTCTTTCTTCGCGGCGGCGATCAGGTCGGGCACCGACTTGATCGGGCTGGTCGGCGTGACCGCCAGCACCAGCGGCGAGGTGGTCATCTTGGTGATGGGCATCAGGTCGCTAGGCTTGTAGGTGAGCTTGGGGTTGAGCGCCGGGTTCACCGAGATCGCGCTGGGGCTGCCAATCAGCATGGTGTAGCCGTCGGGTGCGGCCTTGGCCACGATGTCGGCGGCAATGCTGGAGCCGTTGCCCGGCTTGTTTTCAACGATCACGGTCTGGCCGCCCAGCGCCTTGCTGAAGGCCTCGCTCATGGAGCGGGCCACGTAGTCGGCGGCGCCGCCGGGGGCAAAGCCCACCACGAGGCGGATCGGCTTGTTCGGATACGGCGCGGTTTGCGCCCAGCTGGTGGAAGCGAGCGTGCCCAGGGCGAGCGCGAGCAACAGGGGTTGGGTTTTCATGAATGTCTCCTCTGGCGGGTTGAAGTTCAGGGTTGGCCTGCCGGCATGCGCAGGACGATCTTTCCGATGTGCGCGCCGGCTTCCATGCGCGCCTTGGCTTCTTTGAGTTGTGCGAAGTCCATCACCTGGTCAATGCGCGGTTCGATGCGGCCTGCGGCCAGCAGCGGCACCACCTCGGCCACGAAGCGCGGCACGGCGGCCGCGCGCTGAGCCTTGGTGCGCAGCTTGTTGGACACACCGAACAAGGTGAGGCGTTTGGCGTGCAGCGCTTCCAGGTCGATCTCGGCGTGCACCACGCCGTCCACATAGCCCACGGTGGCCAGCCGGCCTTCAAAGGCGAGCGCGCGGATGTTTTCGGCGAACACGGTGCCGCCCACGGTGTTGACGATGAGGTGGGCGCCGCGCTCGCCGGTGGCCTGCTTCACGGCGGGCGCGAAGTCGGCTGCGCGGGTGTGCAGCGCCACGTCCAGGCCCAGTGGCTTGAGCGCTTCCAGCTTCTCTGCCGAGCCCGAGGTGCCGATCACGTTCGCGCCCAGCGCCTTGGCCAGCTGCAGCGAAGCGACGCCCACGCCCGACGAAGCGCCGTTGATGAGCAGCCACTCGCCGGCCTTCAGGTGGCCCTGCAACACCAGCATGTCGAACGCCACCAGGAAGGTCAGCGGCACGCTGGCGGCTTGCTCCCACGAGAGGTTGGCGGGCATGTGCATCGCCTCGGCGGCTTCCATCACCGCGTATTCGGAAAACGCGCCGGGGCAGCGCCCCATCACGCGGTCGCCCGGGGCAAAGCCGGTGACTTCGGCGCCCACGGCCACCACCTCGCCGGCGCCCTCGCCGCCAATGGCTTTCCAGCTGCCGGGCTGGCCATGCAGGCCGTGCCCCAGCAGGAACTCGCCGCGGTTGAGCGCGGTGGCGTGCATGCGCACCAGCAGCTGGCGGGCGTCGGGCGTGGGCACCGGGCTGTCGCGCAACTCCAGCACCGTGTCGGTGTCGGTCATCTGCATCCAGTAGGACTGCATGGCTTCGGTTCCTTGTTGACGTTCAGCGGCCATTGAACACGGGCTTGCGTTTCTGCATGAAGGCCGTGCGGCCCTCGGTGTAGTCGGCGCTCTCGAAGCAGCCGCGAATGAGCGAGGCGCACAGCGCGTGGTCCAGCTCGGGCGAAGGCTTGAGGATTTCGCGCGTGATGGCCTTGCCCGCCATCACGGTCAGGGGCGCGTTGTCGGCCATGGCGCCGGCGTATTCGGCCAGCAGCGCGGGCAGCGCTTCGGGCTCGCACACGCGCGAGACAAGGCCGAGCGACTTCGCTTCGGTGGCGTCGATGCGGCGGGCGGTGAAGAACAGGTCTTTGGCCGCGCCCGGGCCAATCAAATCCACCAGGTTCTTCATGGCCGAGTAGCGGTAGCCCAGCCCCAGGCGCGCGGCGGGAATGGAGAGCACCGAGTCGGTCGCGGCGATGCGGATGTCGCAGCTGATGGCCACGTTCACGCCCCCGCCAATGCAATAGCCGCGAATGCAGGCCAGCGTGGGCTTGGGGAAGTCGGCAATGCCCATGAGCGTGGTCTCGGCCATCTTCTCGTAATAGGCCACCGCTTCTTTCGCGGCGCGCATGTCTTCAAACTGCGTGATGTCGGCGCCCGACACAAAGGCCTTGTCGCCCGCGCCGGAAAACACGACCAGGCGCACACGGTCGTCGTCCTGCGCCAGGGCCAGCAGGGGCGGCACGGCTTCCCACATGTCGACCGACAGCGCGTTGTGCCGCGCCGGGTTGTTGAAGCGGATGTGCAGCGTGCGGCCGTCCAGCCAGGTCTGCACGCGCTCGGTGGTGCTGGTGTAAGTGGCTTCGCTCATCAATAGACTCCGGCGGCTTTCATGCGGACGAGGTCGTCGGCCCCCAGGCCGAGTTCGCTCAGGATTTCTTCGGTGTGTTCGCCCCGGCGCGGTGCGGCGCGGGCAATGGTGCTGGGCGTGCGCTCGAGCTGCATGGGCTGGCCCACGAGGCGCTGCGGGCCCTGCCATTTCGAGACCACTTCTTTCACCATGCCCAGGTGCTGCACCTGCGGTTCTTCCAGCGCTTCCTTCATGTTGCTGATGAGGCCGCAGGCCACGCCGCCGTCGTTGAACTGCTGCACCCAGTGGGCGCGGTCGTGCGTGGCCAGGCGGCGGTTGATCTCGGCGTTGAGCGTCTCGCGATTCACCGAGCGCGAGGGCTTGTCGTGGTAGCGCTCGTCGGTGATCCACTCGGGCGCGCCCAGGATGTGGCAGAAGCGCTCCCAGATCTTGGAGCCGAACACCGCGATATTCATGTAGCCGTCGCGCGCCTTGTAGACGCCGGTGGGAATGCTGGTGGGGTGGAAGTTGCCCGCCTGCGTGGCCACCTCGCCGTCGATGAGGTAGCGCGAGGTCTGGAAGTCCAGCATGTAGATCATGGATTCCAGCAGCGAGGTGTGCAGGAACTGGCCCTTGCCCGAGGCTTCGCGCTCCAGCAGCGCCACCAGGATGCCCTGCGCGGCAAAGATGCCGGCGCACAGGTCGGCAATGGGAATGCCCACGCGCATGGGGCCATCGCCCTGCTGCCCGGTCACCGACATCAGGCCGCCCATGCCCTGGGCGATCTGGTCAAAGCCGGGGCGCGCGGCCAGCGGGCCGGTTTGCCCAAAGCCGGAGATGCTGGCGTAGACCAGGCCGGGGTTGGTGGCTGAGAGCGACGCGTAGTCGATGCCCAGGCGGAACTTCACGTCGGGCCGGAAGTTTTCCACCACCACGTCGGCCCCGTCGATCAGGCGCTTGAGCGTGGCAATGCCTTCGTCGGTCTTGAGGTTGAGCGTGATGGAGCGCTTGTTGCGGTGGGTGTACTGGTAGTCGGAGCCTTCCTGGCCGCCGAGCGTGTCGTCGCCACGCATGCTCTCGGGCATCTGGACCTGGATGACGTCGGCGCCCCAGTCGGCGAGCTGGCGGCAGGCGGTGGGGCCGGCGCGCACCTGGGTGAGGTCGATCACGCGAAAGCGCTGCAAGGCGGAGGAAGCGGGCTGGTGAGGCATGTGTAGAGGTTCCCTATGACGCCGCCATTGTTGTCACTTGGATTTAAAGTGTCAACACTTTGAAGTTATCGTTAACACTGACAAGCGCTGCGTCGGCACCTCACCGGCAGACGCTAGCATTCCCCCATGTCCAACACCCCGACCCCTTCCCGCGCCGCCAACCTGACCGAAGCCATGGTCAACGAGGTCAAGCGCCTCATTTACTCGGGCGAAGTCCAGCCGGGAGAACGCCTGAACGAAGCCGCCATTGCGCTGCGCATGGGCACGAGCCGGGGCCCGATTCGGGAGGCCATGAAAGAGCTCGCCGGGCAGGGGCTGGTGACGGCCGTGCCCAACCGGGGCATGTTTGTGCGCCAGCTCTCGGTGCGCGACATGCTGGAGGTGTACGAGCTGCGCGCGCTGGTGTTCGGGTATGCGGCGGGCCGCGCCTGCGAGCACCTGACCGACGAACACCGCCAGACTTTCGAGCGGCTGCTCAAGGCCATGGACGAGGCCTGTGAAGCCGACGAGGGCACGCGCTACTACGAACTCAACCTCGACTTCCACACGCTGATCCTGGAGCTCTCGCGCAACCGGCGCGCGCAGCAGTCGTACGACGAGTACGTGAAGCAGCTGCACATCTTCCGGCGCAAATACTTCAACGTGCCGGGCAACATGCGCCGCTCCAACGTGGAGCACCGCGAAATCTTTGACGCGATCGTGGCGGCCGACGCGCCGCGCGCACGCCTGGCGGCCGAGCAGCATGTGCTCTCTGGCCGCTCGCGTCTGCTGGCCAGCTTCGACGACCCGAGCCCCCTGCCCGCCTGAAGCGCGGGCGCCTCAGGGGCGGCACAGCGCGGTGAGCGTGCGCACGTCGGGCTGGGCGGCCAGCGTCCAGCAGGCGGCCGTGATCGCACGCGCCTTGGCTTCACCCAGCACCGGCGCCACCAGCGAGCCGAACTTGGCTTCCAGCTGCGCGTCGGTCAGCGGGTTTTGCAGCGAGCCGATGGCGTGCTCCACGCGCACCTCGATGCGCTGGCCGTCGCGCAGCACCGCCACCACGTGCACGGCCGCCTCGTCAATCGAATCGTCCACCGTGGCCTGCACGCGGTTGCGCAGCGCCACCACGTCCGGGTGGGTCACCACCGCATCGGAAAACTCTTCTTCGGCCGCGCGGCCAAACATCAGGCCCACCGCGCAACCGTGGTACACGCTGAACTTGCCCTGCAGGCCGTCTTTGGGCTCCTTCTTGCCGGTGAGCTCCAGCACCAGCGAGTGCACGCGCAGCTCGATGCGCTCCACCTGCTCGGGCCGCACGCCTTTGTCGCGCAGCTGCACGCAGGCGTCGATGCTGGGGTGGATCACGATGCCGCAGGCAAAGGGCTTGTAGGAGTTGAAAGAGATCTCGAAACGCTGGGCCAGCTCGTCGGTCACCTCGTGCCAGGCGCGCTTGTCGGAGGCCACCTGCACAAAACCGCGCGGCGCCTCCAGCGCGCGCGGGCTGGCGGTGAAACCCTGGCTGGCCAGCAGCGCCGACATCAGCCCGGCGCGCGCCGCACCGCCCGGGTGAAACGGCTTGGTCATGGTGCCGAACTGCTCGCGCAGGCCCACCGGTTGCGAGGCCGCAATGCCCAGCGCCATGGTGGTCTGCTGCTCGTCCAGCTTCAGCAGGCGCGCGCAGCCGGCGGCCGCGCCCAGCATGCCGGTGGAGCCGGTGATGTGCCAGCCACGGTCGTAGTGGTCGGGGTACATCACGTTGCCGATGCGGCAGGCCACGTCAATGCCCAGCACCAAGGCGTCGAGCACGTCGCGCCCGCTGCTGCCGCGCTGCTCGGCCAGCGCCAGCACGGCAGACGCCACCGGGCCGGCCGGGTGGATGATGGTCTTGAGGTGGGTGTCATCGAAGTCGAAGGTGTGCGAGGTGATGCCGTTGACCAGCGCGGCGCTGGCCATGTCCACCCGCTCGGAGCGCCCGAGCACGCTGGCCTGCGCCGCCGGCTGCAGCAGCTGCACCGCCGCCACGGCCGCGTCGGCCGCTTCGTGCTGCGCGGCGCCAATGGCACAGCCCAGCCAGTTGTAGAACGTGCGGTGGGCTTCGTGTTCCACCGCGCCGCTCCACCCACGCGTGGGGTGTTGCGCCACAAAGCGCGCCAGGATGGCGGTGATGGGCGGGGCGGAGGTGTCGGCAGGGACTTGGGTGTTGCGGGCCACGGGGATGCGTTTCCTTGAGGTTGGGAAGGGGGAGGTTCGACGGCCTGGCGGGCTACTCGTCCAGGCGGATGTTGCGGGCCTTGGCCAGCGCGGTCCAGCGCGCCACGTCGGCCTTGATGTACTGGCCGAACTGATCGGGCGTCATGGGCCAGGGCTCCACCGCCTCGCCCGAGAGCTTCTCGGCCAGCTCGGGCGCCTTCAGCACCGCGATCTGCGTTTCGTTGAGGCGGCGCACGATGTCGGGCGGCATGCCGGCCGGGCCCACCACGCCGTACCACTGCATGGCGTCAAACCCCTTGAAGCCCACCTCTTCCATGGTGGGCACGTCCTTGAGCTGGGGGCTGCGCTGCTTGCCCGTGACGGCGAGCGCGCGCATGCGGCCCGAGCGCAGGTGCGGCAGGGCGGCGGCCAGACCAGGGAAGATCGCCTGCGTCTGCCCGCCCAGCAGGTCGTTGATGGCGGGGGCGATGCCACGGTACGGGATGTGCAGCAGGAACATGCCGGTTTCCTGCTTGAGCAGCTCCATCGTCAGGTGCGTGAGCGAGCCCTGCCCGGCCGAGCCGTAGCTCAGCCTGCCCGGCTGGCGCTTGACGTAGTCGATGAACTCCTTGATGTCCTTCGCGGGCACGTTCGCGTTGATCGCGAGCACGTTGGGCGTGGCGCCGATCATGCCGATGGGGGTGAAGTCGGTCACCGCGTCGTAGTTCACGCGGCGGGTGGCCGGCGTGGTGCCGTGGGTGGCCACGTAGCCCTGCAGCAGCGTGTAGCCATCGGCCGGTGCGCGCGCCGTGAGCTGGCAGGCCACCACACCGCCGCCGCCGCTCTGGTTGTCCACCACAAAGCCCTGCCCCAGGGCCTTGCCCCAGCGCTCGGTGACCACGCGCGCAATCATGTCGCTGCCCCCGCCGGCGGCCACCGGCACGATGTAGCGCATGGACTTGGCGGGATACGACTGGGCCAGGGCGAGCTGGGGCACGGCCAGCGTGGCGCCCGCGGCCTGCAAGAGGTGGCGGCGTTTCATGGGGCTTGTCTCCTTTGTTGTGCCTGCATGTTGACAGTCGGGTCATCCGCTGTAAATTGCATCTTTCTGAGGCCTTGATGCAAGCACTGCAAGAATGACAAAGCGCCCATGAGCACCCTGAAACCCACCCTCGCCGACCTGCGCGCCTTCGTCACCGTGGGCGAGCTGCAAAGCTTTGCGGCCGCTGCCCGCGCCTTGCACCTGTCGCAGCCGGCGCTCTCGCGGCGCATCTCGCACCTGGAGCATCTGCTGGACGTGCGCCTGTTCGACCGCACCACGCGCAGTGTGGAGCTCACGCCGCTGGGCCAGCGCTTTCTGGCCCAGGTGCGCAACGTCATCACCGACCTCGACCGCTCGGTGGTGGACCTGCACGATGTCGCGCACCTGGAAGCGGGCGACGTGACCATTGGCTGCGTGTTCTCGGCCGTGCACCACTTTCTGCCGGCGGTGATCCGCACCTACCGCGAGCGGCATCCCCATGTGCTGGTGCGCATCATTGAAGAAGGTGCCGACGAGGTGCTGCAAAGCGTCAAGAGCGGCGAGGCCGACTTTGCGCTCAACTACACCGGCATGCAGGACCCGGAGGTGGCTTTCACCCCGCTGCTCAAGGAACCCTTCGTGCTGGCGTGCCCGGTGGGGCACCCGCTGGCCAGGCGCCGTTCGGTGCGCTGGGCCGAAATCGGCGACTACCCCTACGCGCTCGTGTCGCACGCCAGCCGCAACCGCGTGCTGATCGACCAGGCCCTGGCGGAGCTGGCGCCCCTGCCCCGCCCGGTCTGCGAGTTCCGCCACATCTCCACGCTGATTGGCTTCGTGGAGAACGGCCTGGGCGTGGCGATCGTGCCGCAGCTCACCTTGCCAAGGCCTCCGGCGTCGGTGGTGGGTGTGCGGCTGGAGCACCCCTCGATCAGCCGCACCATCGGCCTGACGCAGCGCACGGGCCGCAGCTTGTCGCCTGCGGCCGCGGCGTTCGCCGAGCTGATCACGCAGGCCAGCCAGGCCACGGCCCGGCCGGCGAGCAGGGTGCGCGCATGACGCCGCGCCGCGTCTTCGTCATCGGGGCCACCGGCACCATCGGCCAGGCCACCGTGCGCGCGCTGCTGCGCCAGGGTCACGAAGTGGTGTGCTTCGTGCGACCGCGCGCCGGCGTGGGCGGGCGGCTGTCGTCGCAAGACAGCCAGAAGCTCCTGCAAGGCGCCACCGTGCGCGTGGGCGATGTGGGCGACAGCGCTTCGCTGGCCAACGACGGTTTCCGTGGCGAGCGCTTCGACGTGCTGCTCTCCTGCCTGGCCTCGCGCACCGGCACGCCGAAGGACGCCTGGGCCATCGACCACCGCGCGCACCTGCTGGCGCTGGAGGCGGCCCAAGCCGCCGGTGTGACCCACGTCGTGCTGCTGTCGGCCATCTGCGTGCAAAAGCCCTTGCTGGCGTTCCAGCAGGCCAAGCTGGCTTTCGAAAAGGCGCTGATCGAATCCGGCATGAGCTACTCGATCGTGCGCGCCACGGCGTTCTTCAAGTCCTTGTCCGGCCAGATCGAGCGCGTCAAGGCCGGCAAGCCCTTTCTGGTGTTTGGCGACGGCACGCTCACGGCGTGCAAACCCATCAGCGACGACGACCTGGGCGAGTACCTGGCGGCGTGCGTGGACGACCCCGAGCGCCGCCACCGGGTGCTGCCGATCGGCGGGCCGGGCGAAGCGATCACGCCGCGCGAGCAAGGCGAGCGGCTCTTTGCGCTGCTGGGTCGGCCCGCGCGTTTCAAGCAGGTGCCGGTGGCGCTGCTGGATGCCATCATCACCGTGCTCGGCCTGCTCGGCCGGGTGGTGCCGCCGCTGGCCGACAAGGCCGAGCTGGCGCGCATTGGCCGCTACTACGCCACCGAATCGATGCTGGTGTGGGACGCACAGGCCGGCCGCTACGACGCGCAGGCCACGCCCTCCACCGGCCATGACACGCTCTGGGACTACTACGGCCGCGTGGTGCGCGGCGAGGCCCCGGCCGAGCGCGGGGACCACGCGGTGTTCTGAGCGGGCCCGCGCCCGCTCAGGCCGGCACTTCCTGCGCCATGTGCTCGTCGATCACGCGGCGCGCCTGCACGCCGCCCGCGTCGATGTTGAGCTTGAGCAGCTTGCGCTGGGCAAAGGCTTCCAGGTTCTGCTGCTGGCGCTCAAGCACCTGCAGGTCTTCCGAGAAGATGTTGCCCTGCCCCGCGCGGATGCGGTCGGTGAGCTCGGTGTCCTGCGGGCGAAAGCGCCGCGCCATGCCCCAGAAGTACCACATGGAGCCGTCCACCTCGGGCGTGATGAAGTCGGTGACCACGCTGTAGACCTTCTTGTCGTCGGGCGCTTCATAACCGCCGTGGCCGGCCAGCGCCACACCCACTTCAATCAGCACATGGCTGGGTGGCGAGAAGCGGCAGATCTGCCAGCGGTCCACCTTGGGGTTGCCTTCCACACCGATGGCGCGCAGCGCATCAAGCCAGAACGGCGGCGCCTCGATGTTCTCCATGAAGCGGCTGGTGACCACCGTCTTGCCTTCGCGGCGGGTGGTGCACGGGGTCTCGTCGATCTCGGCCTGGCCGATGCTGGTGGCGTGCACGTAGGTCTCGTGCGTGAGGTCCATCAGGTTGTCGATCATGAGGCGGTAATCGGCCTTGATGTGGTACATGCCGCCACCGTAGGCCCAGGCCGGGTTGTCGTGCCATTCGAGCACCGGAATGGTGGACGGGTCGGCCTGATCGGCCTCGCCCGCCCACACCCAGATGAAGCCGTAGCGCTCTTCCACCGCAAAGCGCTGGATGCGCGGAAACGCCTGCACGCGCTGGCCCGGCATCGAGCGGGTGACGCCGTCGCCGCCCATCACCAGGCCGTGGTAGCCACACACCAGCTCGCCCTTGCACACGCGGCCCAGCGACAGCGCGGCGCCCCGGTGCGGGCAGAAGTCTTCCACCGCCTGCACGCGGCCGTTTGCGTCGCGAAAGAAGGCCATGCGCGAGCCCAACAGGCGACGGCCCAGCGGGGACTCCCCCACCTCGTCCGACGTGGCTCCGACATACCAGGCATTGCGCATCCAGCTCATCTTCGTCTCCTTCATTCAGTACACTGAATCAAATGGTAGCCGAAGCCTGAAACAGGGTCAACCAGGTTCAGGCGGGCGGTTGGCCGAGCAGCTTGTGCATGAGGGCCATGAGCACCTCGCGCTCGGCGGGTTCCAGCGTCTGCAGGATGCGGTCGGCCAGCACCGCTTCCGACTTCAGCATGTCCTGCAGCACGCGCTGGCCCTCGGCGGTGAGCTCCAGCCGGCGCTGGCGGCGCGCGCCCAGCTCGCGCACGATCCAGCCGTCGCGCTCCAGGCGCACTGCGATCTCGGCGGTGGTGGAGGTGTCCAGCGCAATGGCCGCGGCCAGCGTCACCTGGTCGATGCCCGGGTGCTCCTGCAACACGCGCAGCGCCGCGTACTGCAGCGGCGTGACGGCGCGCCCGAACACCGCGTTGAAGCACGACACTGAGTGCTGGTGCGCGCGGCGGAACAGGTGGCCTGGCTCGTGCAGGCCCAGGGTGGCTTCGGGGCTCGGGGCAGGCTCGGCGGCGGCTGGGCTGCGGCGCTGGCGGGGAGATGCGGTCATGGTGGGCGCGCGGTGCGTTCAACAGGTCAGGGGCGGACCCCGGATTCTGGATCAATCGCCCGGTGGTCACACCACCAGCCGCCCCCGTGTGGCCGAAGGCGCAATCGTCGCCTCCATGCCGGCCGTGAACTGCAGGCAGTCGGCCTCCATGCCGTCCGAGAAGATGATGCCGCCCTCGGGCATGCGCGAGCGCACGCGCAGCGGGGCATCGGCCTGCACCTGCCCGTACACCAGCGTGGCCTGCGAGGTGCGCGTGGGAAACGGCTCACGCACGGCAAACACAAGCGCTGGCGCCTCCCAGGGCAAGGGCTGGTAGCGGTCGTCGGGCGAAGCGGTGCCCAGCGTGCGCGCGATGGCCAGCGAACCGGTCACGATGCTCTTGAGCCAGGCGGTGGAGCCCAGGCCGGTGGAGACGATCAGGCCCGATGACGACTGAAGCTCGCTCGTTGTGCCGTGCGACAACTCGTAGAGCGCCGAAGTGTGGCTGCGCGGCCCGATGAAGAGGTCGTTCACCGCACGCAGCACCTGGCCGTCGCTCAGCCGGGCTTCGGCCATGGTCACCGATCGGGCGTCGCGCCGGTCGGCGGCCACGCCGGGCAAGAGCGCGGCCAGGTCGGCCGGCTGAAACGGCAGCAGCACGCCGTCCCAGCGCGAGGGCTCGGGGTTGAGCCCCACCAAGGGCTGGCCTTCGAGGTACTTCATGGTGTTGGCGACCAGGCCGTCCTGCCCCAGCGCCACCACGATGTCTGTCGGGGCAAACACGAAGTTGGCCAGCAGCGAGCGGTCCACGATCTGGTAGCGGCCCCAGGCTTGCAGGGCCTGCACCGTCACCCGCAGGCTGGCCGCGTAGGCCTCGTTTTCCTGCAGGTAGTCAGAGAAGTCGGCGCCCAGGTGCTCCACATAAAACTTCGCCTGGCCCAGCGTGTTGTAGCGGGCCACGAGCTGGTCCAGCCGGGTGCGCCGGGTCACCAGCACCACGCGCCGCTCGCCCTGGGTGGCTGCGGCGCTCACACCGGCCTCCGTGTGCCCGCGGTGGCGCCACCGGCGCCCAGCAGCGAGTTGAGCAACTCGGGCGACATGTTGAGCTGGCCGATGCGCTCGGCCCGCTCGGCAATGCCGCCGAAGGCCTGCGCAATGAGCTGGCCGGGCTGCATGCCCACGGCGGCCAGCGCCTGCACCACGCGGGGGTCGGCCTTCTCCAGTGCGTCCATCACCGCGCGCACCTTGTGTGCCTGCGCCTCGGCTTCCTGCCGCACGTTCTCGGCCTCGCTCGTCACAAACGCCTTGCGCTGGTTCTCCAGCACGATGTCGGCGCTCATCTGTTCGGCGCGCAGCTCGTTCTGGCGCCGCATGGCCGCGGCCTGCGCCTCCATCTGGGTTTCCTGGATCTCGCGCTTCTTCACTTCCACGGCGATCTCGGTGTCCAGCTCGTTCTGGCGGATGGCGCGCTCGTTCTGCACGCCGGCCATGCGGCGCTGCGAGATCGCGTCGTCCGCCGCCTTGAGGTTGGCTTCGCGGGCCTCGGCTTCGAGCGCACGGGCAATGTCGGGCGTGGGCTTGATGGCCACCACCGACACACCCAGGATCTCCAGACCCAGCGCCTGGATCTCGGCCTGGCTGCCCAGCTGCGCCTGCGCGGCACGCGCCACCTCGGCCGTGGCCTTGATGGCATTGCGCAGCGGCAGCGCCTGGATCACTTGCTGCACGATGGCGCGCACCTGCATCACCACACGGCCCTGCAGCCGGTCGGGGTCTTCTGAAGCGTAGGTGGCGCCATCGGGCATGAGGGAGAAATCCATCATCTTGTAGATGCGGCCGGGGTCGCCCACGCGGTACGTCACCTCGCCCTGCACCGTCACGCCCTGGAAGTCGCTGGTGACCAGCTCCAGCATGAAGCCGGCGTCGCGGCTGGCGATGGGCACGGCCACCAGCGAGGTGGTGGGCGCGTAGTAGAAGAAAGACAGGCCTGCCCCCTGTCGCACGAGGTGGCCGCCGCGGAACTGCATGAGGTGGGTGGTGGGCTGCGACTTGATGAACTGGATGCCAAGCATGGTGAGCTCCTTTTTAAGTTGCACAGTACAACTCTTGTTAGGTTGTATAGTACAACTCAAACAGGAGATGTCAAGCATGGCCACCCCAAAGACCCCCGCCCGCGCCGCGCCAACCCGCTTCACCCGACCACTGACCTCGGTCGACGTGGCGGTCTTCACGGTGATGAACGAGCAGCTGCGGGTGCTGCTCGTGCGCCGCCCGGACACCGCTGGCGAACCCTTCCCCGCCCGCCTGGCCCTGCCCGGTGGTTTCATCGACGTGGACATCGACGCCAGCCTGTACGACTGCGCGCTGCGCAAGCTGGCCGAAAAAACCGCGTTTCATGCGCCCTACCTGGAGCAGCTGGGCAGCTGGGGCAGCGCCACACGCGACCCCCGGGGCTGGTGCGCCACCCATGCGTACTTCGCGCTGGTGGCCGCGCCGGCCGATGAAGGGGCGGCGCAGGCCACGGCGTCGGAGTGGGTCGAGGTGGAGGCGGCGCTGCGCAAGCGCCTGGCCTTTGACCACGCCGAGATCCTGGCCTGTGCGGTGGAACGCCTGCGCGGCAAGGTGGAATACACCTCACTGCCGGCGTTCCTGTTGCAGGAGCCATTCACGCTGCCGCAGCTGCAGCGCACCTACGAGATCGTGCTGGGCCGCCCCATGGACAAGAGCGCGTTTCGCAAGCGCATGCTCGACGCGCAGTTCCTCGTGGAAGAAGGGTCCATCAGCGGCGACGCGGGCCGCGCCGCCATGGGCTACCGCGTGCGCGACCGCGAGCGCGCTGCCGTGTTTCCCCGCACCTTCCGCTCCGTTGAAAACCCCACCGCCAAGGCCTGACATGCGCACCCACCTCCTGATCATCGACCCGCAAAACGACTTCTGCGACATCGACGGCGCGGCCCTGCCCGTGGCGGGCGCCCACGCCGACTTGCAGCGACTCGCGCGCTTCATCGAAGACCGGCAAGACCGCCTGGACGGCATCACCGTCACGCTGGATTCGCACGCCAGCGTGGCGGTGGAGCGCACCACGTTCTGGCGGGACGCGACCGGCCAGCCGGTGGCGCCCTTCACCTTCATCACGGCCAGCGACGTGGTGGCCGGGCGCTACCGGCCGCGCGACGCCGGCCTCACACCACGCGTGGTGGCGATGCTCGAACAGCTCGCGGGCGCCGGCAAGCCGGGCATGGTGGTGTGGCCGGTGCACTGCGTCACCGGCACCTGGGGCCACAACATCCACAGCGATGTGGCGCGCAGCCTGGCGGCCTGGGAACTGGCGCACCAGCGCGCGGTGACCAAAGTGCTCAAGGGCGAATACCCCTTGAGCGAACACTTCGGCGTGTTCGAGGCCGACGCGCCCGTGCCCTCGGTGCCCGGCACCCAGTTCAACACGGCGCTGGCCGCCTCGCTCGCCCAGGCGGCCGACGTCATTGCCATCGCAGGCGAAGCCTCCAGCCACTGCGTGGCGGCCAGCTACGACCAGTTCATGCGCTACCTGGCCAGCGCGGCCGCACCGGCGCCGCGCTTGGTGCTGCTGCAAGACGCCATGAGCCCGGTGACAGGCTTCGAACCCCTGGCAGCCGCGCTGTTCGAGCGCGCCCGCGCCGCCGGCACGCAAGTGATGACGGTGGACGCCTTCGCGTCGAGCCTGCAGTGACGCCCGCCCACGTTCAGGAAACCCCATGACCCACACCCCTTCTTCCGCCGCGCGCCGTGCCGAGCCCTTCGTGCCGGTGGTCACCTCGCTGCTGGGCACCGACCTCTACAAGTTCACCATGCTGCAGCCCATGCTGCATTCGATGCCGGCCAACCAGGCCGAGTACCGTTTTGTGTGCCGCAACGTGCCCGCCTACCCGCTGAGCGAAATGCGCGACGAGGTGGAGCGGCAGATCGAGCACCTGTGTTCGCTGCGTTTCACCGAAGACGAGCTCAAGTACCTGGGCGCCCTGCGCTACATGAAGTCGGACTTCATCGACTACCTGCGCATCTTCCAGCTGCAGCGCCGCTACATCACGGTGTCGGCCGAGGGCGATGCGCTGGGCATCGTGGCCAAAGGGCCGCAGATCCACGTGATGCTGTTCGAGATCTTCGTGCTCGCCATCGTCAACGAGATCCACTTCCGCCGCCTGGCCACACCCGCAGCGCTCGACGAAGGGCGCCGCCGCCTGCAACAGAAGATTGCACTGCTGCGCGAGTTCGGTGCGCACGGTGCAAAGCGCGCCCACCCGTTCGAGTTCTTCGACTTCGGCGTGCGCCGGCGCTTCTCGGCCGCCTGGCAAGACGAAGTGGTGGCCACCTTCGCGCGCGAGGTGCCCGAGTTCTTCAAGGGCACGTCCAACGTGCAGCTGGCACGGCAGCACGGGCTCGTGCCCATCGGCACCATGGCGCACGAATACCTGCAGACCTTTCAGGCCACGGGCGTGCAGCTCAAGGGCTTTCAAAAGGCGGCGCTGGAAACCTGGGTGCAGGAATACCGCGGCGACCTCGGCGTGGCGCTCACCGACGTGGTGGGCATGGACGCATTTCTGGGCGACTTCGATCTGTACTTCGCCAAACTCTTCGATGGCCTGCGCCACGACTCGGGCGACCCGGTGGCCTGGGGCGAGAAGGCGCTGGCGCACTACGCGCGGCTCAAGGTGAACGCGCACACCAAGCGCCTGGTGTTCTCCGACGGGCTCGACCTGCCCGCCGCGCTCTCGCTCTACGGGCACTTTGCGGACCGCATCCAGACCGGCTTCGGCATAGGCACCCACCTCACCAACGACATGGGCATCCGGCCGCTCAACATCGTCATGAAGCTGGTGAGCTGCAACGGCCAGCCGGTGGCAAAGCTCTCCGATTCGCCGGGCAAGACGATCTGCGACGACGAGACCTTCCTGGCTTATCTGCGGCAGGTGTTTCGCATCTCGGCCTGAAAGCGCGAGCTCCCGTGGGTTAGGGACTTACCCTAGGTCAAGCCTGTGGCTCGGCGTTTGCAATTTTTCAGTAAGAAAGCATCCACACACTCGCCGCCGACGTCACAGCACTCATTCGCAGGCGACTGCGCATGAGAACCGTCTGGCCACCGTGCCGGACATCCACCTAGCGAGCAACCTATGGCGACAGCCGACATCACCAACAACGTGCGGGAACGCTCCCGCCCGATGACCGCCGAAGAGAAGAAAGTGATCATGGCCTCCTCGGCCGGCACGATCTTCGAGTGGTACGACTTCTACCTGTACGGATCGCTGGCCGCCATCATCGGCGCCCAGTTCTTCACCGCCTTCCCCGAGAGCACGCGCAACGTGTTCGCGCTGCTGGCCTTCGCGGCCGGCTTCATCGTGCGCCCGTTTGGCGCCCTGGTGTTCGGCATGCTGGGCGACATGATCGGCCGCAAGTACACCTTCCTGATGACCATCGTCATCATGGGTCTGTCGACCTTCCTGGTGGGCATTCTTCCCAACTATGAAAGCATCGGCACGGCGGCTCCCGTCATCCTGATCATCCTGCGCATGGCGCAAGGCCTGGCACTGGGTGGCGAGTACGGCGGCGCGGCCATTTATGTGGCCGAACACGCACCGGCCAACCAGCGCGGTTACTTCACGGCCTTCATCCAGACCACGGCCACGCTGGGTCTGCTGCTGTCGCTGATCGTGATCCTGTCCGTGCAGGGCTACGTCAACGGCGCCTACCCGGACGTGCCCCTCTTGAAGGACGGCGTGGCCGTGCTCATGGCCGACGGCACCCCGACCATGGTCAAGGCGTTCAACGCCTGGGGCTGGCGCATTCCGTTCATTGGCTCGATCTTCCTGCTGGCCATCTCGCTGTACATCCGCCTGCAGATGAACGAGAGCCCCGCCTTCAAGAAGATGAAGGAAGAAGGCCGCACCTCCAAGGCACCGCTGAGCGAAGCCTTCGGCAACTGGAAGAACGGCAAGATCGCCCTCCTCGCCTTGTTCGGCCTGGTGGCTGGTCAAGCAGTGGTCTGGTACACGGGCCAGTTCTACGCGCTGTTCTTCATGCAGAACGTGATCAAGGTCGACAGCTTCACCGCCAACGTGATGGTGGCCTGGTCGCTCATTCTGGGCACGGGCGGCTTCCTGGTGTTTGGCGCGCTGTCGGACCGCATCGGCCGCAAGCCGATCATCCTGACGGGCTGCCTGCTGGGTGCGCTCACCTTCCTGCCGGTGTTCACGCTGCTGACCAAAACCGCGAACCCCGCGCTGTACGCCGCGCACCAGACCCCGGTCACGGTGACCGTGTCGGCCGAAGACTGCTCGTTCCAGTTCAACCCCACGGGCACGGTCAAGTTCACGTCGTCGTGCGACATCGCCAAGGCCCAACTGGCCCGCACGTCGGTGAACTACGAAACCATCGTGAGCGCCGAAGCCAAGACGGCCATCGTGAAGGTGGGCAACACGGCCATCGAATCGTATGACGCAGCCAAGCTGACCGGCGACGACCTGAAGAAGGCCAAGGCCACGTTCGACGGCTCGCTGAACGCCGCGCTCAAGCAGGCCGGCTACCCGCTGGTGCCTGCTGACAACACCTCCATCGCGAAGGCCAAGAACTTCTTCGACATCTTCACCGCGCAGAAGCTCACCATCGTCGTCATCCTCACGTACCTCGTGATCCTGGTGACCATGGTGTACGGCCCCATCGCCGCCATGCTGGTGGAAATGTTCCCGACCCGCATCCGCTACTCGGGCCTGTCCCTGCCGTACCACATCGGCAACGGCTGGTTCGGCGGCCTGATGCCCGCCACCGCGTTTGCCATCTCGGCACAAACGGGCAACATCTACTCCGGCCTGTGGTACGCCATCGTGATCGCGGTCATGACCGTGGTGATTGGCTCGCTGCTGGTGCCGGGCGGTACGCACAAGAAGGACATCTTCGCCGGCGACACCGCGCGCTAAAGTCCGACGGATGACCGGGCCGGGGTCTGCTGCAGGCCCTCGCCCGGTTTTCTTTTTTGACCCCAAGGACCCGCCCCGTGATCGACCTCGTTTTCTCGCAACTCACCGACGTGTTCCGCATCGGCCTGATCATCGCCCTGGTGATCACCATGCTCAGGACCTCCCCCGTGACCGGGCGCTTCATCCCGCTCGCCTGCGGCGTGGTGTTCGTCGCGGTGATGCTGCCCACCACCATGCCCCATGGCGCCAGCAGCCTCACCCACGCCATTGCGGCCGGGCTCGTGTCGAACCTGATCATCCTGATCCTGGTGATGGCCGTGGCGCGGCTGGTGACGCGGTTGCGGCGCTGAACGTGCGCTGGCCCTTCTGACAAGTTCTTCAAGGTTTGAAGCCGACCACGGCCGTGGTCGGCTTTTTTTTATGGCCTCACGCGCCGTGCGCCCAGGAACAACAAGGCACTCGCCACCAGCAGCGGCAGGGCCAGCAGCAGGTACGCGGCCTTGAAGCCGCCCATGTGCTGGATGGACAAGCCGAACAGCACTGGCCCCACCACATTGCCCAGGAAGGTGAAGAAGAGCGTGCCGCCGGTGGCGGTGGCCGCTTGCCCGGGCGGTGCGCGCCGAGCCACCTCGGCCAGATACACGCCGTTCCAGCCGATGGAGGCCATGCCGAACGCCAGCAGGAGCGCGGCCAGGGCCACCACCGGCACATGGGCGTGCAGCACGGTCATGGCGATGGAGCAGCACCCCATCACCGCGGCCAGCAGCGAGAGCGTGGTGAGGGCGCCCAGCCACCGGTCGGCCACATAGCCCCAGGCAATGCGCCCGACCACGCCACCCATCTGCGCGACCGACAGCAGCAAGCCCGCGAGCACCAGCCCGTAGCCCAGCGTCTCGTGCAGGTAGATCACCGTGTAGGCCGTCACCAGCAGCTGGGCCATGGCGAAGAGAAACGAGCACAGGGCCATTTGCCGCAGCAGCGGCTGGGTGAGCACCATGCGCATGGGCCCAAGCACCGACGCGAAGTTCATGCGCGCGGCCTTCACCGTGTCGACATCGAGCCGCGTGCGCAGGCGCTGCGCGCCCCACGCCATGCCCAGGCAGGGAACACCCACCACGGCCAACGCCACCTGCCAACCAAAGGCCACGCCCATGCCGGGCGCCACCAGCGCCACCAGAAACACCCCGAGAGGCACACCGGTCTGCTTCACGGAAAACACCAGCGACATGCGGTTTGCCGGTGTCGACCGCGACAACAGGTGCGAGCTCGCCGGCGTGATCGGGCCGTAGCCCAGGCCAATGACGAAGGCCGACAACAGCACCACGGGCAGCACACCCACACAAGCCAGCAGGAGCCCGCCGGCACACAGCAGCAGGCCGATCTGGCTGAGGCGGATGGCGCCCCAGCGCTGAATGAGCGGGCCCGAGGTGATGGCGCCCACCATGGCCCCGGCATACACCAGCGCCGCCAGCCAGCTGGCCACGGATGCCGCCGACTGGTTCAGGTGCGGCCCGATCAGGGTGGCCAGCACGGGCATGGCCAGTGCGGCCATGCTCACCAGCACCTGAATGAAGGTGGTCAGGGCGAGTGTGAAAACTGGACGTTGGTCGTGCGCAGGCAATGGCGGGGTGGCAGACAAGAAAACCCTTCGTGGGTGGGCGCTCAAGCCGGCAAGCGCGCCAGCGAAGCCTGGATATCGGCCGCCAGCTTCAGCAAAGGCGCAGACAACTGCCGGGTGATGCGCGGCGCGGGCTCGTCGGTCAACACGCTGACGTTGAGCACATACGTGCCTTCACTCGTCACGAGGGGTGTGGCCAGCGCCACCACCTCGGGTTGCCAGGAGGCCGCGCAGTAGCCCTGCGTCTGCACCTGCTTGATGGCCAGCTGGATCTCTGCCGACAGGTCTCGCCAGTGGTCGCCTGCGCGCTTCTGGAATGACGCCTGCAGGTGCCGCCGTTTTGCCGCGGAAATGGTGGAGAGGTAAGCCCGCCCCAGCGACGTGAGTTCCATCGGCACGCGCTGCCCCGACAACACCTTGCGCAGCGCCACCCGGCGGTTGTAGCGAATGGACTCCAGGTACACCATCTCGTCCTTGTCGGGAGCGGCCAGGCCCACGTTGATGCGCTGGCTTTCGGCGAGCGCACGCATGAGCGGCGCGGCGGTGGCCAGCACGGTGGAGCCGGTTCGCATGGCGTGCGCCAGGCTCAGCACGGGGGCGGCCAGCGCGTAGGCACGGCGGCGGGGGTCGTGTTGCAGCAGCCCCGTCAAGACCAGCGTTTGCGTCAACCGGCTCACGGTGGCGGGCGACAAGCCGGTGCGCTCCGCGAGGTCGCCATTGCCCAGCCAGTTGGAGCCGGGGCGAAACGCCCGCAGGATCTCGATGCCGCGCACCAACGAACGGTTGGTGGGCGAGCGGCCCAGCCGGGCATCGGACTCGTCGTTTTCCACCCACTGCATCTTCAAGCCCTCCAACGTGCAAGCCCGCTTGCTGTTTCAAGCGCTGGCGTGGTGGCCGAGGGTACCAGTCACCGGTGCAGTCATGCGCGCCACCTCAAGCCAGAACGACGACGCCGTCTGCAGCGCTCACGCCTTCGCCCTGCTCCCGCACAAACACCGGGTTGATCTCCGCTTCAACGAGCCGCTCGCCCAGCTGGGCGGCCATGCCCGAGAACGCCACGATGGCGTCCACCAGCGCATCCACATCGGCCTTGGGGCGCCCACGGAAGCCGTCGAGCAGGGGCCAGGTCTTGAGGTCCTTCGCCATGGCCAGGGCCTCGGCGCGGCACAGGCCGCGCAGGCCGTGTTCGTCTTGCGGCAGCAGGCGCAGCGTGGTGTCCTTGAACAGTTCGGCGGTGACGCCGCCCATGCCCAACAGCACGGCGGTGCCCAGCGCGTCCCGGTGCATGCCCAGGATCAGCTCGGTGCCACCGCCCACCATTTCCTGCACCAGAAAGCGCTCAGGCGCCACGCCTGTGTGGCCTTGCACTTCTGCCTTCATGCGGGTGAGTCGGGCGCCCACGGTGTCGGCCGTGAGGCCCACCGCCACACCGCCCACATCGCTCTTGTGCGTGATCGTGGACGACAGAATCTTGAGCACCACACGCCCGCCCAGCGCCTGGGCGGCCGCCTCGGCTTCGGCGGGGGTCGACACAATGCGCTCCGCCGCGCAGGGCACGCCAAACTGCGCAAACAACTGCTTGGCCTGGGCTTCGTCCAGCGAGCCGGTGGCCGACTCAAACGCAATCGCAGCCCCCACCGGCGGCGCATCCACGGGGGCGACGAACTGGCCCACCTTGAACATGGCGTCCAGCGCCGCCGTGCAGCTCTCAGCGGCGGCAAACGCGGGCACGCCATGGCGCGTGAGCAGTGCGCCAATCTCGGGCGCGTGCGGGCTCACGTAAGCCATGATGGGTTTGTCCGAATCGGGCAGGCAGTCGCGGATGGCGCTGGCCATGAGCTCCGGCATGGCCAGGCCGGACGAGCCCACGATGATCACCAGCGCGTCGTAGCTCGGGCTGGCCAGCAGGGCGCGAATGGCGCCGCGCAGCAGGTCGGGGCGCAGGCCCGCCAGGGTCACGTCGATCGGGTTGCGGTCGAGCACCGCTTCCCCGCCGGTTTGCAGCGCGCGCAAGGCCTCGGCGGTGGCGGCATCGGGCGCGGGTGTTTCAAACGCCGCCACGCCCAGGTCGTCAGACACCAGGGTGCCGGCGCCGCCGGTGCTGGTGAGGATGGCCACACGTTTGCCGCTGAGCTTTCGGCCGGTGGCCAGCGCAACGGGAATGTCCAGCAGGTCGTTGAAGCTCTTGGCGCGGATCACGCCCACCTGCCGGAACAGCGCGTCGTACATGCGGTCTGCGCCAGCCATGGCGCCGGTGTGCGACACCGCCGCCTGGGCGCCGGCTTCGGAGCGGCCAATCTTGAAGGCCACCACGGGTTTGCCCGCGCGGGCCGCCTTCAGGCAGGCGGCGCGAAATTGGGCGGGGTTGCGCACGGTCTCGACATACAGGGCGATCACCTGGGTGGCGGGGTCGTCGGCCAGGTGGTCGATGAAGTCCGCCAGCTCCAGGTCCACTTCGTTGCTGGTGGAAATGAGCTTGCTCAAACCAATGCCGCGAGCCGCTGCCCGCGAGAGCAACGAGCCCAGAATGCCGCCGCTCTGCGACACCACACCAATGCCGCCAACGGGGAATTCCTCCATCTCCAGTGCGCCTGTGGCCGAGAGCACGATCTTGTCGGTGAGGTTCACCAGGCCGATGGTGTTGGGGCCCAGGATGCGCATGGCGCCCGCCGCTTCCACCAGTTGCTTCTGGCGACGCGCGCCCTCCTCGCCGGTTTCCGTGTACCCGCTGGCCAGCACGATGGCGGCCGCGCATCCGCGGGCGGCGAGCTCTTTCACGGCCAGGTGCGCGCGCTCGGCACCGAGCAGCACGATCGCCACGTCCGGCACTTCGGGCAGCGACGCGATGTCGGCGTAGCACGGCAGATCGCCGATGCGCTCGGCCTTGGGGTTCACCGGCATGATGCGGCCCGCAAAGCCATGCTTCTGCAGGTAGGCCACGGGGCGGCCCGCTGTCTTGCCCGGGTCGGCCGAGGCCCCGATGACGGCCACGCTGCGCGGCGCCAGCAACTTCGAGATCGCGTCCATCTGCTTATTCCTTGGCTGCGGCTTTGGCGAGAAAGGCTTCAACGGAGGCGCGGTGCTCGCTGCTGGTGTAGCAGATGCCCTGCGCCTGACTGCCCTGCGCGAACACATCGTGCGAGGCGAGTTCGAAGCTCTGGTTGATGATGGTTTTGGTGAGGGCCAGCGCGGTGCTCGACGCCTGGCTCAACTCGGCGGCCCAGGCCTGCGCATCGGACACCAGGGTGTCGGCGCTGGTCTTGCGGTCCACGATGCCCAGCGCCAGCGCTTCGTCCACCTTGACCTGGCGGCCCGTGAAGATCAGCTGCTTGGCCATGGACAGGCCCACGCGGCGCGGCAGGAAGTACATGCCGCCGCCGTCCGGAATGATGCCGCGCAGCACATACGACCACGTAAAGCTCGCCCACTCGCTGGCGATGATGAAGTCGCAGGCCAGTGCGGTGTCGGCACCCAGACCGGAGGCGGCGCCATTCACGGCGGCAATCACCGGCTTGGGGCAGGCGTGCAACAGGGCTTGCGTGTGGTGCACGCGCTGCTGGCGGTGCCAGCCATTGAAGCCGACGTCGCCCGCCGGTGCGTTCATGCGCTTTTGCATGCCCGAGATGTCGCCACCGGCACAGAAGCCCTTGCCGGCACCGGTGAGCACCAGCGCGCGAATGGCCTTGTCGGCGGTGACCGACTCCAGCGCATGAATGAATTCCGAGCGCATGTCGTCGCTCATGGCGTTGCGCTTGTCGGGGCGGTTGAGGGTCAGCGTCGCGACCCGGTCCACCACCTGCAGTTCGATCAATGAGTAGTCCATGGGGGTGCCTTGCTCTTCCTGTTTTTCAGTCGGATTTGATGTTGTTTTCCTTGACGACCTTGCGCCAGCGGGCTTCCTCGGCCTTCACGTAGCGGTCGAATTCGGCGGGGTCGGAAGCCGTCACGGTCAGGCCCTCTTGCGCCACCTTCTGCAGGAACTCGGGCGCTTGCGATGCCTTCTTGATGGCCGCGTTGAGCTTGGCGATCACAGGGGCCGGCGTGCCCGCCGGCACAAAGAAGCCGTACCAGCTTTCTACCGAGTAACCGGGCAGCGTGGAGGCAAGGGTCGGCACGCCCTTGAAGGCGGGCGAGGGCTCGGGCGAGGTCACGGCAATCGCGCGCAGCGTGCCTTGGTCAATGAAGCCTGCCACCGCGGCGGCCGTGCCAAAGAACAGATCGACCTGACCACCGCGCAGGTCCGTCATGGCCGGGCCGGCACCGCGGTAGGGAATGTGCAGCAGCTGGGTCTTGGCCAGGTTGTTGAACAGCTCGCCCGCCAGGTGGGCCGATGTGCCGTTGCCCTGCGACGCGTAAGACAGGTTCTTGCCCGCCTTCACCGCGTCCAGGATGTCTTTCACGGTCTTGTAGGGGCTGTCCGGGCGCACCACCAGCACGTTGGGGCCACGGCCCACGAGGGTGACGGGGGCAAACGCCGTGTCGTTCGAGTAGGGCAACTTGGCCAGCAGGCTGGGGTTGACCGCGTGCGCCAGCGTGGCGATCACCAGCGTGTAGCCATCGGGCGGGCTTTTGGCGGCGAGGTCCGTGCCGATCACCGTGCCGGCACCGGGCTTGTTTTCAATGATCACCGACTGCCCCAGCTCCTGGGTCATGCCTTGACCGAGGGTGCGCGCAATCAGGTCGGTGCCGCCACCGGGGGCAAAGGGCACGATGATGCGCACCGGGCGATCGGGGTATTGGGCGTGGGCGGTGCCGGCGAGGATGGCCAGGCCAGCGAAAAGGGCGCTGCCCAGCTGGCGAATGGATATCGGGTTTCGGTTCATGGGTGTCTCCGGAAGGGCTAAAGCAGCGGGGCTTCTCACGCACGGCACATCTGAGGGCGCCTTTGAATACGTGGCCGAAGCTTAGAGGCACCGCCTGTTTTTGTGACCCCTGCAATTCCACCGAATGGAATTCGCCAGGCCGCCCTGCCCCGCCCGCCGGGGCGCTCCTGCCCGATCTGGCGCAACCCTGCTGGGCGGCGGTTGCATGTCCCGGGCCAGAACGCCAACGGCGCCGGCGCCAGCAGGGTTGGCGGCGCTGCGCCAGAATCCCCCGGGCCGGCCTGCACCGTGCAGGCCATGCATTCTTTGGAGCATTTCTCATGAGCGACCTTTCGCAACCCCAACATCCCGTCCTGCTGGACAAGCTGCAGTGGCGCTACGCCGCCAAGAAAATGGACGCCAGCAAGCCCGTGCCGCAAGACAAGGTGAACCGCATCGTCGAAGCCGCGCGCCTGGCACCCACCTCCAGCGGCCTGCAGCCGTTCGAAATCATCATCGTGACCAGCCAGGCGGTTCGCGAACAGATCAAGCCCATCGCCTGGAACCAGGCCCAGATCACCGACGGCTCGCACCTGCTGGTGTTCGCCGCCTGGGACAACTACACGGCCGAGCGCATCAACCACATGTTCGACCTGACCAACGAACAGCGCGGTGGCACCAACGAAGGCTGGGAAAACTACCGCCAGATGCTGCTCAACAGCTACCCCCAGCGCGACGCCGAGGTGAACTTCAACCACGCAGCACGCCAGGCGTACATCGGCCTGGGCGCTGCGCTGATCGCGGCCGCCTTTGAAGAAGTAGACAGCACGCCCATGGAAGGCTTCGACCCCGCCAAGCTGGACGAGATCCTGAAGCTGCGCGAGCGCGGCCTTCGCAGCGTGGCCATTCTTCCGCTGGGCTACCGCGCCAGCGAAGGCGACTGGCTGGTCAACCTGAAAAAGGTGCGCCGCCCGCTGGAGCAGTTTGCGACAGAAGTGAAGTAACGCGACACCGTGGGCTGGCGGCGCGGGCCCTCGCGCCCCGGCCCACGCACCCCCATTGATGCGTTGTATCGATTGATCGATCCGGTTATTGCAATTACAAGTTCAACGACCGTGACGCAAACTCCAGGAAAGAGCCAGCCATGGCACCGACTTGGAGACGCATTTGAAGACCGAAAGCGAAGACCTCAGGAGCTGGGTCGGACGCAGTGAGACTGTCCTGGACACCATTGGCGCAACGCCGGTGGCGGCGCTCACGGCCACGCTGGACCATCCCGCCAGCCCCACCCCCACCGGCACGCCACTGCCTCCGCTCTGGCACTGGCTGTACTTCCTGCCGCTGCACCGCCAGTCCGACATTGGTGCCGACGGCCACGCCCGGCGTGGCGGCTTTCTGCCACCGGTGCCGCTGCCCCGCCGCATGTGGGCCGGCAGTCAGTTCACGTTTCATGCCCCCATTCGCGTCGGTGACGCGGTGGCGCGCACCTCGACCATTGACGACGTGAGCGTCAAGGAAGGGCGCACCGGCCAGCTCGTGTTTGTGAAGGTGCGCCATGAAGTGCGCTGCAATGGCGCCAGCGACCCCGCGCTCGTCGAGTTTCACGACATCGTGTACCGCGAAGCCCAGAAGCCCGACGACGTGGCACCACCTCCCCAGGCGGGCGAGCAAGGCGCCTGGCGCCGCGAGATCGTGCCCGACGACGTGCTGCTGTTTCGCTACTCGGCCCTCACCTTCAACGGCCACCGCATCCACTACGACCGCCGATACGTGACCCAGGTGGAAGGCTACCCGGGCCTCATCGTGCACGGCCCGCTGATCGCCACCTTGCTGATGGATCTGCTGCGCCGCCAGATGCCCGATGCCGACGTGGCCAGCTTCCGCTTCAAGGCCGTGCGCCCCACCTTCGACCTGAACGCCTTCCATGTCCATGGCCAACCGCAGGCCGACGGCAAAACCATCCGCCTGTGGGCCACCGACTACGAAGGCTGGCTGACGATGGACGCCACCGCCACGCTGCGCTGAAAGAACGCCGACATGCAACCGCTCAAAGGCATTACCGTGGTCACGCTCGAACACGCCATTGCGGCGCCGTTTGCCACCCGCCAGCTCGCCGACCTGGGTGCCCGGGTCATCAAGATCGAACGCCCGGGCAGCGGCGACTTCGCCCGCAGCTACGACCAGCGCGTGCGCGGCCTGGCCTCGCATTTCGTATGGACCAACCGCTCCAAGGAAAGCCTGACGCTGGACGTGAAACACCCCGAAGCCGCGAAGGTGCTTGAACGCCTGGTGCTGGAGAAGGCCGACGTGGTGGTGCAGAACCTCGCGCCCGGCGCCGCCGCGCGGCTGGGCATGGGCTACGAGCAGCTGTCCCGGCGCAAGCCCGGGCTGATCGTGTGCGACATCTCGGGCTACGGCGACGACCCGGTCAACCCCGGCCCCTACCGCGACAAGAAAGCCTACGACCTGCTGATCCAGAGCGAAGCGGGCTTTGTCTCGGTGACGGGCACGCCCGAAGAGCCCTGCAAGGCCGGGCCGTCGATTGCCGACATTGCCGCCGGCATGTACGCCTACACCAACATCCTGGCGGCCCTGATGCAGCGCAGCCAGACCGGCAAGGGCCAGCGCATCGACATCTCGATGCTCGAAGCCCTGGCAGAGTGGACGAGCTACCCGCTGTACTACGCCTTCGAAGGCGCCGCACCGCCCCCACGCACGGGCGCCAGCCACGCCACCATCTACCCGTATGGGCCCTTCCCGGCCGGCGATGGCGGCACCGTCATGCTGGGCTTGCAGAACGAACGCGAGTGGCTGAGCTTTTGCGAGAAGGTGCTCCTGCAACCCGCACTCGCCACCGACCCCCGCTTCACCGCCAACTTCAAACGCGTGGCCGAACGCGAGGCGCTGCGCCGCATCATCGTGGACGCCTTCTCCACCCTGACCGCCGCACAGGTGGTGCAGCGGCTGGAGCAGGCGCAGATCGCCAATGCGCAGGTCAACACCATGGCCGAGGTGTGGGCGCACCCGCAGCTGCAGGCGCGTGGCCGCTGGACCGAAGTGGGCTCGCCCCAGGGCCCCCTGCCCGCGATGCTGCCACCGGGCAGCTGGCCGGTGGGCCCGCGCATGGACCCCGTGCCCGGCCTGGGCCAGCACACCGACGCGATCCTGTCCGAGCTGGGCTACAGCGCCGCCGACATCGAGGCCCTGCACACCGCGCAGGCCGTGTGAAGGAACAGGCCATGGCCGCGCCGTCCACCCCGCCGCCCCGCACGTACCTCTTTGTGCCCGGCACCCGCGCTGACCGCTTCGGCAAGGCGCTGGCCAGCGGCGCCGACTGCGTGGTGCTGGACCTGGAGGACGCGGTGGCCCCCGCCGACAAACCGCAGGCCCGCGACGCGGTGCTGCAGTGGCTGTCCCAGGCACCAGAGGCCGAGCGCAGCCGCGTGGCCGTGCGCATCAACGACGCGGCATCGCCCTGGTTCGACAGCGACCTGCGGGCCATGCAGGCCTGCGGCTGCCAGCAGCTGATGCTGCCCAAGGCAGAGGAGCCGTGGCAGCTGGGCGCCGTGGGCGCGGCCGTTCAAGGTGCGCAAGTGCTGGCGCTGATCGAGAGCGCTCGTGGCGTGGCCCGTGTCGATGCGATCGCCACCACGTCTTCAGTGGCCCGCTTGATGTTTGGCACCCTGGACTTCGCGCTCGACCTGGACATGGACATCAGCGAAGACGCCAGTGGCCTGGCCTACGCCGCGAGCCGTATCGCGGTGGCCTCGCGCGTGGCCGGGCTGCCTTCGCCGGTGGCCGGCGTCACCCCGCAGCTGGACGACGCCGCACGCCTGCTGAGCGACCTTGCGCAAGCGCGGCGGCTGGGCTTTGGCGCCAAGCTGTGCATTCACCCCAGCCAGGTCGCCCCCATTCATGCGGCCCTGCGGCCCAGCGCACAGGCGCTGGACTGGGCCCACCGCGTGGTGGCGGCCAACGCCGCCTCACCCGGTGCGGCGCGCCTGGACGGGCGCATGGTCGACCGCCCCGTCCTGCTCCAAGCCCAGCGCACGCTCCAGCTCGCGCGCGACTGAACCCCTTTCCACCTGCACCCCACCACCCAACACCATGGCCTCCACCATCATCGACTCACGCATCTTCGGCGACATGTTCAGCGACGTCCGCATGCGCGACGTGTGGTCCGACGAAAACCGCACCGCCAAGTACCTCGACATCGAGCGCGCGCTGGCCAAGGTGCAGGGCCAGCTCGGCATCATTCCCCAGGAGGCGGCCGACGAGATCGTGCGCCACTGCGAGCTCTCGCAGATCGACTGGGTGCAGCTCAAGGCCAAGACCGAGCAGATTGGCTATCCCATCATTGCGGTGGTCAACCAGATCAACGCCAACTGCCGCGACAAGCTGGGCGAGTACTGCCACTGGGGCGCCACCACGCAAGACATCACCGACACCGCGGCGGTACTGCAAATGCGCGAAGGCCTGGCCCTGGTCGAGCAAGACCTCGACGAAATCGGCGACGCCCTGGCGGCCCTGGCCAGGAAGTACTGCGACACCCCGGTGATCGGCCGCTCCAACCTGCAGCAGGCCACGCCCATCACCTTTGGCTACAAGATGGCCAGCATCCTGGCGGGCATCGACCGGCACCGCGAGCGCCTGCAACAGCTCAAGCCGCGCGTGCTCATGGGTGAGTTTGGTGGCGCCTCGGGCACGCTGTCGTCGCTGGAAAAAGGCGCGATGGAAACACAGGCGGGCCTGATGAAGGAGCTCGGTCTGGCGCAGCCCCTGATTTCCTGGCACACCGTGCGGGACACCATCGCCGAAGTCGGTGCGTTCCTGGGCCTGGTGGGTGGCTCGCTCGGCAAGATCGCCATGGACGTCAAGCTCATGATGCAGACGGAAGTGGCCGAGGTGTTCGAGCCCTACGCGCCGGGCCGGGGCTCGTCGTCCACCATGCCGCAGAAGCGCAACCCCATTTCCTGCCTCTACATCCACGCCAACATTTCGGTGGCTCGCCAGCACGCTGCCGCGCTCATGGACGCCATGGTGGCCGACCACGAGCGCTCCACCGGCCCCTGGGAAATTGAATGGGTGTCGTTGCCCGAAATCTTCTGCCTGATGTCGGGCGCGTTGAAGCAAACCAAGTTCGTGCTCAAGGGGCTGGAGGTGGACGCCGACCGCATGCGCAGCAACATCGACATGACCCACGGCCTGGTGATGTCCGAAGCGGTCATGATGGGCTTGGGCCCCTACATCGGCCGCGAGTACGCGCACGACCTCGTGTACGACCTGTGCCGTGAGGCGATTGCCAGCAAGCGCCCCTTGATCGAAGTGCTGGCCGTGCACCCGGAGATCACGAAGCACGTGACCCGTGCGCAGCTGGAAGCCATGTGCGAGCCCTCCAACCACCTGGGCCAGGCCGGCGTGATGGTGGATCGCGTGCTGGCCTCGCGGGCCTGAACGTAAGCCAACGGATGCGCGGCCCACTCACACGGGCGAGGCGGGCACCTTGGGCTTCAGGGTCGTGCGCCGCTTGCCTTTCATTTCCACAAAAAACTCGTACAGCTGCAATGCAGCGGGCGAGAGCGAGCGGCCCTTGCGGCGGATCAAACCGACCTTGCGGGTGACGATGGGGTCCACCAGCGGCACGCTCACCAGCAGCGGGTGGTCGGCGTCCGGCATGGCCAGCGATGGCACGGCCGCCACGCCCAGCCCGGCTTCCACCAGCCCCAGCAGCGTGGTCACATGCTGCGCTTCGTAAATCGCCTGCGGCCGGCCTGCCAGACCCGCCAGCGCCTGGTCCAGCAGCAGCCGGTTGCCCGAAGACTTGCTGACCGAAATGAAGTCGTGCTGCCCCAGCTCGGTCCAGCTCACCTTGCGCTTTCGCGCCAGCTCGTGGTCTCGCCGGCAGGCTGCTACAAAGCGCTCCTCCAGGAGCGGCTTGAACTCGATGTCGTGCTCCTGCCCGCCAATGAAATTGAGGCCGAAATCTGCCTCCCCCTGGGCCACCGCGGCCAGCACCTGGTTGGCACTGGCGTCGAACACCTTCACGCGAATCTTCGGGTAGCGCTCGTGGTACCGCGAGACCACCTGCGACAGGAAGTAATACACGGTGGACGGCACACAGGCGATCGTGACCTCGCCCATGCGCGTGCCGGCCACACCGCGAATGCCCAGCAAGGTGTTGTCGAGGTCATCGAGCAACTGCTGCACCTTGCGGTCGAAGTCGCGGCCCACGGCCGTGAGGCTCACCTTGCGGGTGGTGCGCTCCAGCAGCTTCACCCCCAGCGCCTCCTCCAGCTTTTCAATGCGCCGGCTGAACGCAGGTTGCGACACATGAAGGGCATCGGCCGCCTTGCGAAAGCTGGCCAGCTCGGCCACGGTGCGGAATGCCTGGAGATCGTTGAGATTGAAGTTGATGGCCATGGCGCAAGCGAAATTCGAGTGATCGACAGTGTGCATCAATCGTTATGAAAGATGCAATTCTCAAAACCCCGGTGAGACACCACCATCGCTACCGGCTTCTGTGCCAACCTTGAAATCCACCCGGAGTAGACAAATGAAGTTCCACCAGAAAATCACGGCGAGCGCCATTGCGTTGGCGTTCGCCCTGGCCAGCGGCGCCGCATCGGCAGCGTGGCCCGAGAAGAGCATCACCATCATCGTTCCCACATCCGCTGGCGGCGCAAACGATGCACTGGCCCGCACCATCGGACAAGCCATGGCGGTGGCGCTCAAGCAGACCGTGATCGTGGAGAACAAGGCTGGGGCCAACGGCTCCATTGCCAGCGAGTTCGTCAAACGCGCGGCGCCCGACGGCTACACCTTGATGCTCGGCTACATCGCCACGCACGCCATGAACCCGGCCCTGCAGAAGCTGCGCTACGACCCCATTGAAGATTTCGAGCCGGTGGGCATGGTGGGCTCCTCGGCCACGTTGATGGTGACGAGCCCGACGGTGCCCGCGAACAACGTGAAGGAACTGGTGGCACAGCACAAGGGCAAGGCGCCACTGACGTACGCGTCGGCCGGCAACGGCACCGCGCCCCACTTCGCCGCAGAGATGTTCAAGCTGTCCACCGGCGTGGACATGCTGCATGTGCCTTACAAGGGCTCGGCGCCCGCGGTGAACGACACCATTGCCGGGCAAACCCAGGTGATGTTCCCGAGCCTCTTCACCGCCATGCCGTTTGTGAAGAACGGCAAGCTCAAGGCGATGGGCGTGGCCGGCAGCAAGCGCTCCGAACTGTTGCCCGACGTGCCCACGCTGGCCGAACAAGGCATTGCCGGTGTGGACGTGTCGCAGTGGTACGCCTTCTTCGCCCCGGCCAAGACGCCTGCCCCGGTGCTCGAGCAGCTGAACAAGGTGTTGAACCAGATCCTCACGGACAAGGCCATTGGCAAGCGACTGGAGGAGCACGGTGCCGAAGTGGAAGTGATGACCCTGCCGCAGATGCGCACCTTCATGGCCGCCGAGCAGGTGAAGTGGAAGAAGGTCGTGCAGGCCGCCAAGCTGAAGGCGGACTGACCATGCAAAGCCATTTCCTGACAGCCGTCAAACCCCAAAAGTCCCTCACCTCAACGGCCGTGGCCAGCCTGTGCCTGCTGGCCGCTGCCGGCGCATGCGCGCAGGAACAGGGCAGCGTTCGCCTCTACGGCATCGTCGACCTGGCCGTGCGGCGGGCCAGCGGCCTGACCGAGTTCACCCCCAGCAATGCCTCCACCACCACCATGGTGAGCGGGCTCAACAACACCAGCCGCTGGGGCATCCGCATCCAGGAAGACCTGGGTGGCGGCCTGAGCGCGCAAGCGCAGCTGGAGACCGGCATCAACGCCAAGAACGGCACGACGGCCAGCTCCACGGCGTACTTCGACCGGCAGTCCTGGGTGGGCCTGGGCAGTTCGCTGGGCCTGATCAGCCTGGGACGCCAGACCACCCTGCTGGCCGATGCGGTGTCGCCCGTGGACCCACTGGGCATGCGCCTGGCCAGCTTCAACCCCAGCATCAACGTGGCAGCGCTTAGCCAGCACCAGCTCGGCGTGGGCTTCGGTGAGACGGGCTCCAGCTCGGGTTCCTACCGGTTGAACAACAGCGTGAAGTACAGCGGCGAGTTCAATGGCTTCAACCTGCGGCTCATGCACGGCTTTGGCGAAGTGACGGGCAACAGTGGCGCCTCCACCTCCACCGGGGTGGGCCTGGGCTACAAGGCCGGCAAGCTGCAGTTGTCTGCGGCGCACCAGAGCTTCAGCAACAACACCGACACGCTCGACCTGCGGGGTCATGTGCTGGGCGCGGCCTATGTGCTGCCAGGCGACATTCGCCTGGCCGGTATCTACGGCCGCAGCGAGGCCGACACCAGCGCCACCGCCCGCACCCGTCTTCGCACACTGGGCCTGGGCACCACGGTGCCGGTGGGCAAGAAGGTCGACGTGACGCTGGCGCACTACCGCGTGACGCGTGAACGCAGTGCACGCGCCGACGACGGCTACGGGCGCACGGTCGCGTTTGTGGAATACAAACTGTCCCGCCGCAGCGTGACTTACCTCGAGATGGACCACACGCGCTGGGGCGGCAACTTCCAGGGCGCGGCCAACAAGCCGCGCGCCACCGGCGTGGGCATCGGCATGCGGCACAGCTTCTGAAGCGACCTCACCCACCACAACAAAAAGGGCCCCTCGGGGCCCTTTTTCATGTGCGCTTTCTGGCGGGTTATTCGAGCGCCACCGCCCGCTGATCGGCCACCGTCAACCCGCCCTGCAACACCACCGCCTGCCAGCGGGCCAGGTCGGAACGCACACGCTCGGCCAGCATCTGCGGCGTGCCGGTTTCCACCCGCGCGCCGTGCCGCTCGAACTGCTCCACCACCGCGGGATCTGCCAGCACCTGGTTGAGTGCGGCGTTGAGTGCCTGGATGCGCTCAGGTGGCGTGTGCGCAGGGGCGAACAGGCCATACCACTGCGTCACGTCCACACCGGGCAGGCCCGCTTCGGCCAGCGTTGGCACATCCGGGAGCATGGCCAGGCGCTGTGGCCCCGCCACGGCCAGTGCGCGCAAGCGCGAACCGTGCACGAACGGATGGGCCGTGAACAGGCTGGGAAACATGAGGTGCGTGCGCCCGTTGGCCGTGTCGGCAATGGCGGGCGCGGCGCCCTGGTACGTGCTGCCGCTCAGCACCGCACCGCTGGCCAGCTGGAACAAGGCGGCCGCGAAATGCGGTGGCGTGCCGTCGCCGGCCGATGCGTAGCCGTAGCGCCCAGGCTGGGCACGCAGCGCGGCCACAAGCGAAGGCACGTCGTGCGCCGGCACATCGGGGTGCGCCACCATCAGCGTGGGCGACGAGCCCACCAGGCCCACGGGCGCGAAGTCGGTCACCGGGTCGTAGCCCAGCTTCTGCAGCGCCGGATTCATGGCGTGGGTGCCCACATAGCCAAACATCAGCGTCTGGCCGTCGGGCGCGGCTCCGGCCACGTACTCGCTGGCCACGGCGCCATTGGCGCCGGCGCGGTTGTCCACCAGGATCTCCTGGTCCAGCAGCGGTGCGAGCTTGCTCGCGATGATGCGCGCCATGGTGTCGTTGCCGCCCCCTGCGCTGGTGGGCACGATCAGCGTGATCGGCTTGCGCGCGGGCTTGCTCGCTTCTTCCGGGCGGGAGAACACATAGTCGGGCAGGTGCAGCTCGCCCTGCATGATCTTGCGCGCCGTGCGCACCAGGGCGGCGCGCTGCACGCTCACGTCGGCACCAGCACCGCTGAGCTCCACCTCGATGTCGATCTGCCCCGCCGGGTGCAGCACCGTCAGTTGGTGGCAACCGGCCGAGCGCGCCACGCCACTGGCCACCGTGCCGGGCAGCGCAAACGCGCTGGCCACACCAATGGCGCCCGTCACGGCATGAGACGCATGGCAGCGCCGCGGCGTGAAGTAGCGCGACGTGATGCTGTTGTCGGCATCGCCCGCGCTCACCAGCACCGGCTTGGGCACCACGCTGTTGGACACATCGCCCAGGCCCATGCGCAAACCGGCTTCCAGCCGCAGCGACTCGATGCGCTCCAGCAGCGCCGTGTCTGCGTCCAGCGCCACGGGCTTTTCGCGGCCCGTCACGCCCAGGTCGGCAGCGCGCACGATCATCAGCGGCATGGCCGCGTCGATGCAGCTCACCTCCACACCCTGAATGACGTCGATGCGCTGGCCGGTGGGAAACACCTGCCCGGTCACCGCGCCCCACGCGTCCAGAAAGTCCAGCAGGATGGGCGCTGCGGTACCGGCCACACCGTCGATGCGCGCCTCGCCCTCGTAAGTGACGCGCCCGCCCGGCGTGCGCACCGTCACATCGATGCGCGCGCCGGTGTTGACGTTGTGCACGCGGACCTTGGTGGTGCCGTCCTGCGCCTGCACCAGCCCTTGTTCAATGGCAAACGGCGCCACGCCCGACAACATGTTCCCGCAGTTGGGCCGCGTGTCGACCGAGCGGTGGCCCACCCCCACCTGCGCAAACAAATAGTCCAGATCGCAACCGGCCACGCTGGAGCGCGACACGATGGCGACCTTGCTGTTGAGCGTGCTGCCACCGCCCACGCCGTCGAGCTGCAGCGGGTCGGAAGCACCAATGGCGCCAATCAGCGCCTGATCGCGCGCCTCGTCGCCCTCGGGCAACCACTCACGCAGAAAAAAAGGACCGCGCGACGTGCCGGCGCGCATCAAGACACAGGGTATGGCTTTGCTCATGCCGCATTGTCGAAGTCGGCATCGATGCAGAGAATTGCAAAGTTTCTTGTGATTGATGCCTTGCGTCGATGAGTCAGTTCACACGGCTCGCAGGACGTGTAAGAGGGAGGGACCTACTGGATGCTGTGCAGAGGACCACCGATTGGCTGGTCGAAACAGATATCGCGCACGGTCAAAAATTCCCCCTCACTCCACCGTCACACTCTTCGCCAGATTCCGCGGCTTGTCGACATCCGTCCCCTTGGCCAGCGCCGTGTGATACGCCAGCATCTGCAGCGGCACCACGTGCAGCAGCGGGCTGAGTGCGCCGTAGTGCTCGGGCATGCGGATCACGTGGATGCCTTCGCTGCTGGCGATGCGGGTGTCGGCGTCGGCCAGCACATACAACACGCCACCGCGCGCGCGCACTTCCTGCATGTTGCTCTTGAGCTTTTCCAGCAGCGTGTCGTTGGGCGCCACGGTCACCACCGGCATGGCGGCGGTCACCAGCGCAAGCGGGCCGTGCTTGAGCTCGCCGGCCGGGTAGGCCTCGGCGTGGATATAGCTGATCTCCTTGAGCTTCAGGGCGCCTTCCAGTGCAATCGGGTAATGCAGCCCACGGCCCAGGAACAGGGCGTTGTCCATGCGCGCAAAGTCTTCGGCCCAGCTGATCACCTGCGGCTCCAGCGCCAGCACGGCTTGCAGCGCCACGGGCAGGTGGCGCATGGCCTTGAGGTGGCTGGCTTCGGCTTCATCGCTCAGGTGCCCGCGCGTTTGCGCCAGCGCCAGCGTGAGCAGGAACAGGCCCGCGAGCTGCGTGGTGAACGCCTTGGTGGAGGCCACACCAATCTCCACACCCGCACGGGTGATGTAAGCCAGCTCGCACTCGCGCACCATGGCTGAGGTGGCCACGTTGCACACGGTCAGCGTGTGCTTCATGCCCAGGCTCTGTGCGTGGCGCAGCGCGGCCAGGGTGTCGGCGGTTTCACCGCTTTGCGTGATGGTCACCACCAGGGTGCGCGGGTTGGGCACGCTGGTGCGGTAGCGGTATTCGCTGGCCACTTCCACTTGCGTGGGGATCTTGGCGATGTCTTCCAGCCAGTACTTGGCGGTGCAGCCGCTGTAATAGCTGGTGCCGCAGGCCAGGATGAGCACGTTGTCGATCTCTTTGAAGATGCCGTACGCGCCGTCGCCAAACAGCTCGGGCGTGATGCCTTCCAGGCCTTCGAGCGTGTCGCCAATGGCGCGCGGCTGCTCGAAGATCTCTTTCTGCATGTAGTGGCGGTAGGGGCCCAGCTCGGCCGCGCCGCTGTGCGCCATCACCGTCTTCACGGGGCGCTGCTCGGCGCTGAGCGCGCGGCCGGCGGCGTCGAGCACCCAGTAGCGGCCCAGCTGCAGGTCCACCAGGTCGCCTTCTTCCAGGTAGACGATCTGGTCGGTCACGCCAGCCAGGGCCATGGCGTCGCTGGCCAGGAAATGCTCGGCCGCGCCCTGGCCCACGCCCAGCACCAGCGGCGAACCAGCGCGCGCGCCCACCACGCGGTGCGGCTCGTCCTTGTGGAACACGGCCAGCGCGTAAGCGCCGTGCAGCTGCGACACGGCGGCCTGCAAGGCCGTGAAGATGTCGCCTTCGTAGAGGGAGTCAATCAGGTGCGCAATGACCTCGGTGTCGGTCTGGCTCTCGAACACGTAACCCTTGGCCTGCAGGGCGGCGCGCAGTTCGTCGTGGTTTTCAATGATGCCGTTATGCACCAGAGCCACCCGGCCCACCGCACCCGACGCTGCTGCAGGGCCGTGGCTGAAATGGGGGTGGGCGTTGTGCACCACAGGCGCGCCGTGCGTGGCCCAGCGGGTGTGCGCAATGCCGGTGCCACTGGCAATCGACTCCTGCTGCACCTGTTGTGCCAGCTCGGCCACGCGCGCGGTGCTGCGCGAGCGCTGCAAGCCGCCACGGTGCACCGCCACGCCGCACGAGTCGTACCCGCGGTATTCCAGACGCTGCAAACCCTGAACCAGCACGGGCACGATGTCACGCCCGGAAACCCCTGCCACGATGCCGCACATATCTCGCTCCTTGAATTGGGATGGCGTCGATGCTAAGCAGGTCACACAGAAATTAATCACCAAACATCAAGGCTTCATGGCCGATAATTTCATAAACTCACAACAAAGGCGAAAAATTTCATGAAACCAGAATCTATGGAATCCATCGTCATCGACGACGCCGATATTCGCCTGCTGGAGCTCCTGCAGGCCGACGCCTCACGCAGCAACCAGACCCTGGCAGAGCTGGCCCACCTTTCGCCGCCCACGAGCCTGCGGCGCATCAAGCGGCTGCGGCAGCTGGGCTTGATCGAGCGCGAGGTGGCGCTGCTCAGCACCGACAAGCTGGCACCGCTGCTCGGCAGCGGCCTGACCGCGCTGGTGGAAATCACGCTGGAGCGCCAGGGCGCCGAGTATCTGGACGCGTTTGAAGCGCGCGTGTTGCCCACGCCCGAAGTGCAGCAGTGCTACCGCGTCAGCCCCGGCCCCGATTTCATGCTGGTGGTGCACTGCACCGACATGCCGGCGTATCTGGCACTGGCCCAGCAGCTGTTCACCAGCGACGCCAACGTGCGCAACATCAAGGCGTTTTTCAGCCTCAAACGCGCCAAGTTTGAGCCCCGGCTCCCGCTGAACCGCCTGCGCGGCCCAGGCGCTGCCTGACCCAAGGTGCGGGGAGCCCATCGGGCGTATTGATGCAAACCGCACAAAAAGGGGAGACACATCGCGCACACCCGATTGACGCGCCGACCCACATGTAACACGCTTCTAAAATGCCTCAAACAAAGGCATTTGCCGACTTCAAGGAGATTGCATGGATGTGGTGACGATCGCCCTGCTGGGTGCTGCCGCCGTGGTGCTGCTGGTGCTGGGCATCTGGGCGGCTCGCCGGACGAAGCGCCGGGACTCCTCAGGTCGGGAAGACCGCTATTCGCCCGAGCGCGTGCTCACGCCGGAGCAGGCCCACATGCTGGACTACCTGCAAGACACCTTCCCCGGCCAGATCGTGCTGCCCAACCTGCCGCTCAAAGACATGCTCACCGTGCGCCGCGCCAAAGACCGCGAGCGCGCCCAGGAGCGGCTGGCCGATCAAAAGGTCGACTTCGTGGTCTGCGGCCCCGACGGGCGGCCCAGCTTTGCGTTTGACGTGGAGCAACACCATTTGAGCGACGCCAAGGCCAAGGCGCACAAGGTGAAGATCAAGAACCGCATCCTCAAGACGGCGGGCGTGCGCTTCGTGCTGCTCAAGAACGGCATCCACCGGATGCCCTCACCGGCCGAGTTCCGCACCCAGCTCAACCTGGCCGAACTGCCCAAGCCCAAAGCAAAAGAGGAGCGCCGCGAAAGCGCCCTGCAGCAGCTGGAGAGCCAGTTCTCGGGCTTTGACCAGCAGCATGGCAACACCGGTTTCCGGGAATCGGAAATCATGGGCATGAGCGGGCTCATGGACCTGAACCGCAACGGCCGCCGCGGCTTTGACGACAGCCGCGCCAACGGCAACAGCGGTTTCGACGGCAGTTCGCTCGACGTGCGCGGGAGGTAGAGAGGCACCCCCGCCGCGCTTCGCGCGACCCCCTCGAGGGGGCGTGTCCTGCGGCCCGGCGGAGCCGGTTCCGCGGACACTCTGGAATGGGTCCTTTCGCGCCGGAACCTTCTTTCGCTTCTTTCTCTCAGGGCTTCTTCTTGGTCGGGCGCTGCCAGTTCTCCAGCACCATCTGTTTGCCCCGCGCCACCGCCAGCGCACCGGGCGGCGTGCTCTTGGTGATGGTGGAGCCTCCGCCCACCGTACCGCCCGCGCCCAGGGTGACGGGTGCGACCAGCACGCAGTTGCTGCCCACGTGCACGTCGGCCTCGATCACGGTGCGGTGCTTGTTGGCACCGTCGTAGTTGGCGGTGATGCTGCCCGCGCCGTAGTTCACCCGCTCGCCCACCGTGGCATCGCCCAGGTACGCCAGGTGGTTGGCCTTGGCACCGGCGGCAAGAGTGCTGTTTTTCACTTCCACGAAGTTGCCGATGTGCACGTCTTCACCGAGCTGCGCGCCGGGGCGCAGCCGCGCAAACGGCCCCACCAGCGCACCACGGCCCACCGACACGCCCAGCTTCTCGCCATCAATGTGGGTGAACGGGTGGATCACCGCGCCGGCGTCGATGGCGGCGTTGGCAATCACGCAGTTCGCGCCGATGCGCACGCCGTCGCCCAGCTTCACACGGCCTTCAAACACGCAGTTGACGTCGATGTCGACGTCCTGCCCGCACATCAGCTCGCCGCGCACATCCAGCCGGGCCGGGTCGGCCAGGCGCACGCCCTGCTCCATCAGCGCGTGGGCCAGGCGGCGCTGGTAGGCCCGCTCCAGCTCGGCCAGTTGCAGCGGGCTGTTGACGCCGGCCACCTCGACCTCGTCGCGCGTGGTCACCGCGCGCACCACCTGCCCCTGCGCCACCGCGTGCTTGACCACGTCGGTGAGGTAGTACTCGTGCTGGCTGTTGTCGTTGGTGAGCCCTTGCAGCAAAGGCTTGAGCAGGGCGGCCGGTGCCGCCATCACGCCGCTGTACCACTCGGTGATACGGCGTTGCGCCTCGTTGGCGTCCTTGTGCTCCACGATGGCATGCACCGAGCGGTCGGCGTCCACCGAGCGCACGATGCGGCCATAGCCGGTGGCGTCGCCGCCCGTGTCCACCGTGAGCAGCGCGAGGTGCTGGCCATCGCAGGCCTGCAACAGCGCTTGCAGCGTGGCCTGGCCAATCAGCGGCACATCGCCATTGAGGATGAGCACCACACCGTCATCGGGCAGCACCGGCACGGCCTGCTGCACCGCGTGACCCGTGCCCAGCTGGGGCTCCTGGCGCACATAGCGCAGGCGCGGGGCGGTGCTGTCTGGCGTGCCCAGGGGGTTGATCAAACCGGCTTCCACCTGCTCGGCACCGTGGCCCGTGATCACCACCACCGAGCGCGCCGATAACCGCGCGGCGCAGTCGATGACGTGCTGCGCCAGTGCACGACCGGCCAAACGGTGCAACACTTTGGGCCGCAGACTTTTCATGCGCGTGCCTTTGCCGGCCGCCATCACCACCACATCCACTGGGAACGACATGAAAACCTCTTGCAAAAACAGGTGGCTCGGCGTTCTTGCCAGCCAGCAACAGCGCCGGATTATCGCCCGCCATGCGCTGCGCCTGGGAGTCGCCACGGCGCTCGCGCTCACGCTGGCCGCCTGCACCGCCACGCGCTTTGCCTACAACCAGGCACCGACCGTGAGCTACTGGTGGATCGACCGCTATGTCGACCTGAGCGACACGCAGACCGCACAGACACGCGAAGACCTCAACGCCTTCTTCCAATGGCACCGCCGCCAGGAACTGCCTTCGTATGCCAGCCTGCTGCGCCAGTGGCAAGCCATGTCGGGCGACAGCGTCACGCCTGCGCAGGCCTGCAGCCAGTTTGACGACATTCGCCAGCGGCTGGACCGCGCCGCCGCCGAAGCGGTGGAGCCCTTTGCACGCCTGGCCGTGCAGCTCAGCCCCGCGCAACTGGAGAACCTGAAGAAGCAGCAGGCCGAGAGCAACGAGAAATTTGAAAAAGACTTCGTGAGCGGCACGCCGGAGCAGCGCCTCAACAAGCGGCTCGACAAAGCGCTGGAGCGCAGCGAATCCTTCTACGGCAAGCTCAACCCCGCGCAGCGCGACATGCTGCGCGAGCTCCTGCGCAAGTCGCCCTTTGACGCACAGCGCACCCAGGCCGAGCGCCTGCGCCGCCAGGCAGACCTCTTGCAGACCGTGCGCGAGGCGCAGGCCACACCGGCCAAGGCCCAGCAGCTGGTGCGCGACCACATCGAGCGCATTCGCCATTCGCCCGTGCCCGAATACGAGGCCTACAACCGCGAGCTGATCCGCCAGGGCTGCGCCCAGTTCGCCACGCTGCACAACAGCACCAGCGCCGAACAGCGCGCCAACGCCGCGCGCGTGCTCAAGGGTTACGAGGACGACCTGCGCGTTCTCAGCGCCCAGCGCTGATGCGGTCCGGCGCCATCGCCGGCACCAAAAAACCCCATCGCCTTCGCGGCCGCGGCGCGCTTTGGTGCGGCGCGCGCCCGTTCGCGCCCACTGATGCACGCGCGTGGTGCATCTGTCTTGCATACAAGGCTTGTATGGTCGTGGCACGGAATTCGCATGAAGGGACTGCAAAGGTCCCCCATGGTCAGCTCCACCGACATCGCCCAACGCATCATCGAAGCCGTGCTGGCACAACGCCTGGCACCCGGCACGCGCCTGGGCGAGCAAAGCCTCTCCCTGCTGTTTGACTGCAGCCGCACGCTGGTGCGTGAAGCCCTGGTGCGCCTGGCGGCGCGCGGCATCGTCACCGTGAGCTCGCGCCGCGGCTGGTACGTGGTGCAGCCCTCGCACAGTGAGGCGCGCGAAGCCTTCGAGGCGCGGCGCGTGATCGAGACCGGCCTGATCCGCAGCACCGGGCCGGTGGACAAGAACGCGCTCAAGCGCCTGCGCCAGCACCTCAAGCAGGAGCAGGCCGCGCTCAAGGGCGACGACGTGGGCCAGCGCAGCTATTTGCTGGGCGACTTCCATGTGTGTCTGGCCGAATGCCTGGGCAACCAGCTGCTGGCCGACACGCTGCGCGACTTCACCGCGCGCACCACCCTCATTGCCATGCTCTACCAGAGCAACCACGACGCGGTGCAGTCGTGCCAGGACCACGTGAACATCGTCAGCGCGCTCGAGCGCGGCGACACCGCCACCGCCGAACGCCTGATGGCCGAGCACATTGGCCAGGTGCAGGCCGCGCTGCGGCTGGGCACACCCAGCGACCCCCTGGCCGACCTGCGCGAAGCGCTGGCGCCGGTGCGAGAGGCCGAACCTGCCGCAGGCGGCACACGCGGCCGCAGCAAAAAAACCTCCCCTCCCACCCCCCCAAGCGACACCTACCTAGGAGCCCTGCTATGACCTTCAACAAACGCACTTTCATCACCACCACCCTGGCCATCGCCGCCCTGGGTCTGGGCCACGCCCATGCGCAGACCGCACTGGACGGCGTGATGAAAAACAAGCTCATCAAGATCGCCGTGCCGACCGACTTCCCGCCCTACGGGTTCGTGGGCATCGACCTCAAGCCCCAGGGCCTCGACGTGGACACGGCCAACCTGATCGCCGCGAAGCTGGGCGTCAAGGTGGAACTGGTGCCCGTGACCAGCGCGAACCGCATCGCCTACCTGCAAACCAAAAAGGCCGACCTCGTCATCTCCACGCTGGGCAAGAACCCCGAGCGCGAGAAGGTGATCGACTTCACCGTGGCGTACTCGCCGTTCTTCCAGGCCGTCTATGGCCCCAAGGGTGCGGCGCTGGCCGACTTCAACGCCCTCGGTGGCAAGTCCATCGCGGTCACCCGCGGCGCCATTGAAGACCAGGAGCTGACCAAGGTGGTCCCGGCCAACACCGACGTCAAGCGCTTCGAAGACAACAACGCCACGGTCTCGGCCTTCGTCTCGGGGCAAACACAGTTCATCGCCACCGGCGTCTCGGTGGCCGACAACATGATCAAGCGCAACCCCGCGCTGGGCGCCGAATACAAGCTGCTGCTCAAGGACAGCCCGAACTTCATCGGCGTGGCCAAGGGTGAAGACGCGCTGCGCACCAAGGTCAACGAAGTGATCCTCGCGGCCAAGAAGGCCGGTGAGATCGATGCCATGGCCAAGAAGTGGCTGGGCCGTCCCGCAGGGACCCTCCCCGAGTAACGCCAGGCAGCTGTCGCCATGGGCATCGAACTCGACTTCCCGGCCGTGCTGTCGCAATGGCCGTTGCTGGCCAAGGGCGTGCTCTGGACGCTGGGCCTGACCGCCATCTCGGCCGTGATCGGTCTGCTGCTGGGCACGGCCTGCGCCTGGGCGCGCAGCAGCGGGCCACTGGCGCTGCGCTGGATCGCGGGCACGTATGTGGAGCTGATCCGCAACACGCCTTTCATCGTGCAGCTCTTCTTCGTGTTCTTCGGTCTTCCGGCGGCGGGCGTGAAGCTCACGCCCGAACTGGCTTCGGTGATCGCCATGGTGATCAACCTCGGCGCCTACGCAGCCGAGATCATCCGCGCCGGCATCGAGGCCACGCCCAAGGGGCAGTTCGAGGCGGCCGCCAGCCTGGCGCTGTCGCGCGTGCAGACCTTCCTGCATGTGGTGCTGCCGCCCGCGCTCAAGAAGGTGTGGCCCGCGCTCACGAGCCAGATCATCATCGTCATGCTGGGCTCGGCGGTGTGCGGCCAGATCTCCACGCAGGAACTCAGCTACGCGGCCAACCTGATCCAGAGCCGCAACTTCCGCGCGTTCGAAGCCTTCATCGTCGCCACCGGCATCTACCTGCTGCTGTCCATCGGCGTGCGCGCTCTGTTGAACTGGGTCGGCCCGCGCTACCTGTTTGGAGGCCGCCGTGGTTGACTTCACCCTGTGGGACATCGTGCGCAACCTGCTGCTGGCGGCGCGCTGGACGGTGGTGCTTTCACTCATCGCCTTCATCGGCGGCGGGCTCGTCGGGCTGGCCTTGCTGGTGGCGCGCACCGCCAGGTGGCCGGGCGCCGAAACCTTCGTGAGCGGCTACGTGCAACTCTTCCAGGGCACGCCACTGCTCATGCAGCTCTTCCTGGCGTATTTCGGGCTGGCGTTGTTCGGCTTCGAAACCTCGGCATGGACGGCGGCCTCGGTGGCGCTCACGCTGTACACCAGCGCGTTTCTGGTGGAGATCTGGCGCGGCTGCGTGGCGGCGGTGCCCAAAGGCCAGTGGGAAGCCGCGCAAAGCCTGGCGCTGAACTTCGGTGAGCAGCTGCGCTACGTGGTGCTGCCGCAGGCCACGCGCATCGCGATTGCGCCCACGGTGGGCTTTCTGGTGCAGGTCATCAAGGGCACCGCGCTGGCCTCGGTGATCGGCTTCGTGGAGCTCACCAAGGCCGGCACCATGATCACCAACGCCACCTTCGCGCCCTTCCTGGTCTACAGCTGTGTGGCCCTGATGTATTTCGCGCTGTGCTTCCCCGTGAGCCTGTACGCGCGCACCCTGGAAAGGAAACTCCATGCAAACCGCTGAAGCACCCGTCAACGCGGCCGTGCGCACCATCGTCGACATCCAGCAACTGCGCAAGTCCTACGGCAGCAACGAGGTGCTCAAGGGCATCGACCTGCAGGTGAAGGCGGGCGAGGTGATCGCCATCATCGGCAAAAGCGGCTCGGGCAAGAGCACGCTGCTGCGCTGCATCAACGGGCTGGAGGTGTTCCAGTCTGGCGCGCTTACGGTAGACGGCAAGCCCTTGCTGCACAAAGACGCCACCGCCATGCGCGAGCTGCGCCAGCGCGTGGGCATGATCTTCCAGAACTTCAACCTGTTTCCGCACCTGAGCGTGGGCCGCAACGTGATGCTCGCGCCCAGCCTGGTGAAGAAAACCGCCACCGCTGAAGGCACCGAGATCGCGCGCCAACTGCTCCAGCGCGTGGGCCTGGGCGAGAAGTTCGATGCCTTCCCCGATCAGCTCTCGGGCGGCCAGCAGCAGCGCGTAGCCATTGCGCGCGCGCTGGCCATGCAGCCCAGCGTGCTGCTGTGCGACGAGATCACCTCGGCGCTCGACCCTGAGCTCGTGGGTGAGGTGCTGCGCGTGGTGGAGTCGCTCGCCGACGAGGGCATGACGCTGCTCATGGTGACGCACGAAATGGGCTTTGCGCGCAAGGTGAGCGACCGCGTGATCTTCATGCACCAGGGACGCGTGCACGAGATGGGGCCACCGGCCAAGTTGTTTGGCTCGCCCGAAACGCCGGAGCTGCAGCAGTTCCTGTCGTCGATCAACGACTGAGATGGCCCCCACGCTGCGCCCCAGGGCGCCGCGTCAGGCCAGCTTCATCCAGCCCCACACCACCGCCAGCGTCAGCAGCGTCACGGGAATGCCGGTGACGGCGTGGCGCTTCCAGTCGATCACGATCCCCTGCTGGCGCGCGAGGTCGGCCACGATGAGGTTGGCAATCGACCCCACCAGCAACAGGTTGCCGGCAAAGGTCGTCACCAGCGCCAGCATCACGCCGGCCTGCTCGCCACTGCCGCCCAGGTGCGGCAGCAGCAGCATGACCGCCGGCACGTTGGACACGAGGTTGGAGAGCACCGCACCGGCCACGAGCAGCGGCCCGGGGTCGGTCAGGTGTACGCCCTGCGTGCCCAGCCAGGCCACCGCCTGCGCGGCGAGCCCCGTGGTTTCAAACGCGTGGTTCACCACGAAAAGGCCCATGAAGAGCAGCAAAAGCGGCCAGTCGATCAGCCCCAGCACATGCGACGAATGCAGGCGCCGGCTGAGCAGCAACACGCCCGCGCCCACCAGGGCCGCCACGTCGCGCGGCCAGTCGGTGAACAGGAAGATGATCATGAGCGCGCCGGCCACCAGCAGGCCCTTGGCGGTCTGCCAGGGGTCAAACGCCGGCTCTTCGGGGGGCGCCTCGGCCACCGCAGCCGGCAGTGCCGGGCGGGCATCGGGCGCTGGCGTAGTGCGCGCACCCGGCCCGTAGGCCAGCCACAGCCAGAGCAGCACCAGGGCGATCGCCACCGGCGGCCAGGCTTGGCGCACGTAGCCGCCAAAGGGCAGCTGCAGCACGGAGCCAATCAGCATGTTCTGCGGGTTGCCGATCAAGGTGGCGGCCGAGCCGATGTTGGCCGCGCAAGCCAGCCCGATGAGGAAGGGCAACGGGTTCAGGCCGCGCTGCAGGCACAGCCGCGCCACCACCGGCGTCATGGCCAGACAGATGACGTCGTTGGAAAACACCGCCGAGAGCGCGCCCGAAACCACGATCAGCGCGGCCAGCAGGCCGTTGCGCGACAGCGGCATGGCGCCCACACGGCGCGTCACCGCGCCATAGAAGCCGCCCAGCCGCATCTGCGCCGACACCACCATGAAGGCAAACAGCAGCACGATGGTGGGCAGGTCGATGGCGCGCGCGGCGTCTTCCACCGGCAGGCCACTGAGCCCGATCACCGCGATGGCACCCAGCAGCGCCACACCCGAGCGGTCCAGCTTCAGCCGGGGCAAGCCGCCCAGAAACATGCCCAGGTACACGGTGGCAAAAATCGCGACGATGCCCCAGTCGGTGGCGTTGTGGTCAAGCAAGGACGTGGGCATGGGAAGGGGTGAAGGGCTGCGGGGATCGTAGCCGGTCCCAAAAGAAAAGCCGCCCGAAGGCGGCTGGCGAGCGGGATCGCGGCGGCATCAGGCCTGCAGGGCGCTCCACATTTCCTTGTCGCGCTCGGCGGTCCAGATGCGGGGGTTCTTGATGCCCTTGGCTTCGTCGTAGGCGCGGCTCACGTCGAACGGCAGGCAGTGTTCGTAGATGAACACGTGGCCGAACACTGGGTCCATGCTCTTGCGGGTGTGGGCCATGGCGGCCTTGAGGTCCATGCCGGCGGCGGCGGCTTCCTTGCCGGCCTGGAACAGCGTGGTCACCCAGCGCTGGGTGTAGTCCAGCGCCTTGTTCACGTCGGCGTTGCCCTTCATGGCTTCGCCGCGGCCCGGCACGATGTACTCGGCGCCCAGGGCGCGCAGCGCTTCGAGCGTGGCGGGCCACTCTTCGAGTTGCGCGTCGCCGGTGTACACGCCGGCTTCGTATTCCACCAGGTCGCCACTGAACAGCACCTTCTCTTCTTCCACCCAGGCGATGGTGTCGCCGCGCGTGTGGCCGGGGCCCGGGTGCCAGATGCTGACCTTCACGCCACCCAGGTCCACCTCCAGGCTGCCCTGGCGACCGGGCTTGCCGTCGCCCACCACCAGCGTCGGCCAGGTGAGGCCGGGCACGCTGTCGGCGCCGCGGAACAGGCGCGGGAAACGCTCCATTTCGCTCTGCATGTCCTGCGCGCCGCGCTCCACGATCAGCTCGTAGGTGCCGCGGCTGGCGATCACTTCGGTGGCGCCTTCGGCGATGTAGGCGCTGGCACCCAGCACGCGCACCGCGTGGTAGTGCGTCAGCAGCACGTACTTGATAGGCTTGTCGGAGACCTTGCGGATCTGCTTGATGAGGTCCTGCGCCATGGCCGGGGTGGCGGTGGCGTCGCTCACCATGATGAACTTCTCGCCAATGATCACGCCCGAGTTCGGGTCGCCTTCAGCGGTGTAGGCCCAGCAGTGCGGGCTGAGCTGTTCGAAGGTGGTTTTCTTGTCGTCCAGGTCGGCCTGGGAGGCGAAAGCTTTGCTCATGGCGGGTCTCCGTGTGGGGAAGCGGCGGATTTTACCTAAACGAAATCAGTTACGCATACGTAAATCACAATCCCCTCACCGGCGCGCCGGACAGGCCCCGCTCCAGCACGTCGACCACCTCGTCGGCAAACGCGCTGTAGCTCATGGTGCCGCCCGGGCGCAGCCAGGTGAAGGTCCAGTTGATCATGCCGAACACCATCATGGTCAGCGCGGTCTGGTTGGCCGGCGTCACACGCTCGGGGTAGGCGCGCTTGAGGAAGCGGGTGAAGGCGGCCACCACGTCGCGCTGGCGGTTGAGGATCAGCTCGCGCTGCACGTCGCCCAGGAACTTGGTGTCTGAAAGCAGCGCCACGTGGCGCGTGGCCGAGGTCTCGTACTCGGCCAGGAACGCCCGCACCAGCTCGCTGAGGGCGTCGCGCTCGCTGAGGTTCTTGCGCTGCGCGCGCGCTTCCGATTCGCCAATGAGGGCCAGCAGGCGCTGCGTGTACCGGTCCAGCAGGTCGAACAGGATCGCTTCCTTGCTCTCGTAATAGTGGTAGAGCCGCGCCTTGCTGGTGCCGAAGGCGGTGGCGATGTCGTTCATGCTGGCGGCGGGGAAGCTCTGCAACGCAAAGCAGCGCGCCGCCACGTCGAGGATCTCGTCTCGGCGCAGGTCGTGGGAAGCGGACTTGGGTCGGGCCATGGCTGGATTGTCGCCCGCGACGCGCTTACGATGCGCCGATGGTCAAAGCCGTCGATCCTTTTGCACTGCATGCCTGCGAGCTGCTGTCGGGCGTGGGGCCCTGCGTGCCCCGGCGCATGTTTGGTGGCTGGGGCATTTCCACCGACGGCATGAACATCGCGATCATTGCCTGGGACACCCTCTTCCTCAAAACCAACGCCGAGACGCAGCCCCGCTGGCTGGCCGCCGGCGGGCGCCCCTTTGTGTACGAAGCCAAGGGCAAGGCCATGGCCCTGAATTACCACACCCCACCCGACGAAGCACTGGAATCGCCCGCGCTCATGCTGCCCTGGGCCAGGCTGGCCCTGGAAGCCGCCGTGGCCGCACGCCAGCCCCGCCGAAAACGCCACTGAACGCCAGGCAAGCGGCGGAGCGTGGGGGCAACGGGCCAGCCGCCGGGCCGCCCCAAGGCAGGCCCAGCCCCCTCGGTGGGCAGCGACCCGCGCAGCGGTGGAGCGTGGGGGCAATACCCGTTCAGGGTGGGTTGGATTCGAAGGGGGTCAGCACGCGGCCACGGCCTGCCACCAGGTATTCGCTGTAGCCGAACAAGCCGCGCAGCAACCGCATGAACGCCCAGCCCGCCTGGCCCAGCGCCGCGGCCAGTTCGCGCGACGGCGTGGCCACCTCACGGCCAAACCGGCTGGGCTGCGCAGCCGCAGACGTCTCGGGCTCGATCCACCATTCAAAGCGCACGGGCCCGGCTTGCGCAGGCTGCCAGGGCTCCATCACCAGGCGCGCACCGGCGGGCACCGTCAGGCACTGACCCGCCTCCAGCACCAGGTCACCCGACTCGTTGCCGTGGCCCAGGTGCGGCAGCCCCAGCGTCACCCAGACGCGGCCTTGCGTGATCTGCAGGCGGCTGGGCACTTGCGGGCGCAGGGTCATCGCCCGGCGCTCGTCGAGCCGCCAGCCTCGCGCGCTGATGGGAGCGACGATGCGATCGGACGAGACGGCAGGGGAGGCGAAACGGGTGGTCATGAGAGGCTCCTGAAGAGGGGACGAGTAGCTCATCCTGGGAATGCATCTGCGGGCTGCGGCCCCTAGCCGTCCAATGAAAGCGCAGTAAGCTATTGATTCGATAACCGCATCAATGCCCGGAGCCTCCATGCAGCTCACCAGCAGCCACCCCCGCACCCGTCCGATCGCCGCCGGGCACCTGCGTGCCTTCGAGGCGGTGGCCCGCCACCTCAATTTCCGCGCCGCCGCCGAAGAACTGTCGCTCACGCAGAGCGCGGTCAGCCGGCAGATCCAGGCCCTCGAAGACGAGGTGGGCACCGCACTCTTCCTGCGGCACACGCGCGCGGTCGAGCTCACCAGCGCGGGCTCACAGTTGCTGCGCGCCTCCAGCATGGCGCTGGAGCGCATCGACGCCGCCGTGCGGCAGATCCGCCAGAGCGCGGGGCGCAAGAGCGTGGCCATCACCACCTGGGCGTCGTTCGCCTCGATGTGGCTGATCCCCCGGCTCGAAGCCTTTCAGCGCGACCACCCCGACATCGACATCCGCATCGATGCGACCGACAACGCGGTGGACCTCGCCACCTCCGATGTAGACCTCGCCCTGCGCTACGCCGTGCCGCAAGCCATGCCCGCCAGCGCCCATCGGCTCTTTGGCGAGCAGCTCACGCCCGTGGCCAGCCCCTGGCTGCTCAAGTCGCACCCGATCCAGAGCATTGAAGACCTCTCGCGCTGCGCGCTCATCGAAGCGGGAGACGCCCACCGCACGCGCCATCTGGAGTGGCTCACCTGGCAGCGCTGGCTCGACACCTTCGGCAGCGCACCGGCGAACGGCAAGCGCACCACCCGCAGCACACCCGCCAAGCTCACGCCCCAGCGCTGGATGTACTTCAACTACGCCAACCAGATCGTGCAGGCCGCGCTCACCGGCCAGGGCGTGGCCCTGGCGCGCCTGCCGCTGGTGGCCGAGAGCCTGGCCAGCGGTGCCCTGGTGGAGCCACTGCCACACACCCGCCTGGACTCGCCCCTGGTGTACTGGCTGATCGTGGCGCCGCGCAGCGCGCAACGCCCCGAGGTGAAGGCGTTTTGCGACTGGCTGCTGCTGCAGGCCGCCGCCACCCGGGAAGCCATTGGTGACGTGCCCGACCCCGACACCATCGACCAGATGGACTGAAACCCGCGTTGCCCATGGATCGTCACACCCACAACGCTGCCGGCAACCTGCGCAGCATCGTCTTCATGCTGCTGGCCGTGGGCTTCTTCGCCCTGATGGACGCGGTGCTCAAAACGCTCTCTGCGCGCTACCCGGCGCTGCAGATCGCCGCCCTGCGCGGCATCACCGCCCTGCCGCTGGTGCTGCTCTACATCACGTGGCGCGGTGCCTGGGGCACCGTGCTGAAGGTGCGTTGGCCCCTTCACCTGCTGCGCGGGGTGCTCGGCATTGCCATGCTGGCGATGTTCACACTGGGTGTGCGCGAGCTGCCGCTGTCGGCCGCCTACACACTGTTCTTCATTTCGCCACTGCTGATCACGGCGCTCTCCGTGCCGGTGCTCAAGGAGCGCGTGCCGCCGGCCCACTGGTGGGCGATCGGCATCGGCTTCATCGGCGTGCTGATTGCGCTGCGACCCAGCGGCGAAGACCTCACCACCGGCTTCGTCACGCTGGGCGGCCTGGCCACCCTGGGCGCCGCCCTGTGCTACGCCATCACCGCCGTGGCCGGGCGGCTGGTGAGCCGCACCGACAGCAGCGAGAGCATGGTGCTGTCGATGATGGTGCTGGTGGCCGTCGGCGCGGGCGCCCTGGCCTGGCCCGACTGGGTGGCCATCCAGCGCAGCGACGCATGGCTGCTGCTCGCCCTGGCCGTCACCGGCTTCTGCGGCCAGCTGGCCATCACCGAGGCCTTCCGCCATGGCCAGGCTTCGGCGGTGGCGCCCTTCGAGTACAGCGCACTGGCCTGGGGACTGGGCCTGGACTGGCTGATCTGGCACACCCTGCCCGAGTCACACACCTGGCTGGGCGCCGCCATCATCATCGGCAGCGGCCTCTACCTCGTGCGCCGCGAAAAGCGCATCACCGAAGCCCACGCCAACGCCGAGCACCCATAGCGACCCGCAAAGCGGTTGAGCGTGGGAGCCAGGGCCAGCCGCCGGGCCGCCCCAAGGCAGGCCCAACCCCCTCGGGGGGCAGCGACCCGCAAAGCGGCGGAGCGTGGAGGCTTTACCGTTCAGGCCACATCACACCCGTGTCGCTCAGGATCGCGTCCAGCGGCACGTCGTGCAGTTCGGGCTTGAGGTCGGGCAGGTAGCCGAAGTCGTAACCCAGGCCCACGGTGAAGGGCTTGGGGCTGAGGCTAGCGAGCGTGCGGTCGTAAAAGCCGCCGCCGTAGCCCAGCCGGAAACCGCCCGGGCCATAGCCCACGCAGGGCACGAAGATCAGGGTCGGCTCGACGATCTCGGTGTCTTTGGGCTTCGGAATGCCGTAGGCGTCTTCCTCCATTGGGCAACCGGGGTACCAGGTGTAGAAGGTCAGGGTCTTGTCGATCTTGTTGACCACCGGCAGGCCGATGCGCCGGTGCCGTTGAGCGCCCTGGGCGTCTTCCTCCAGCCCCGCTTCCTGCCAACGAAACAGCGCAGGCAGCGGATCGAACTCGCCCTTGATGGGCCAGTACGCACCGATCACGGCGTCGGGCCGCTCGATCAGCCACACGCGCATGACGCGCTGCAGCAGGTCGTTGCGCCAGGCACGGTCGGCCAGCCCCTGTCGTTTTTCAATCAGCGATTTTCGCCACTCAACCTTGAGCGCTGCCGCCGATCCCTCGGCAGACGCAGCGTGGGGTTTGTGGGGGCTCTGACCGTCTTTGTTGTCCATAATCGACACATGAAACTGGTTGATGAGAAACAGGCAAGCGCGCAGCGAATCGCTCGGCGGCTGCGGGGGCTCGGTCTGCGGGTCATTATGGCGGGGCTGGTGCTGCCGGGTTCGTTGTTCGCACAAGGCGCTGGCGGCGGCAGCGGTGGCGACGCCGCACTGCTCGACATGCGCTCGGCGTTCAGCCGCGGCAACAACTTCCAGCTGGCCAACCTGCTGCCCAGCGTGCGCGGCCATGCGCTGGAGCCGCTGGCCATGTATTGGGAAGCCCGCGCGCGGCTGGACATCGCCAGCCCCACCGACATCCGCGCGGCACTCGACCGCATGGCCGGCAGTTACTGGGAAGACCGCCTGCGCAACGACTGGCTGCTGCAGCTGGGCAAGGCGCGCGACTGGACCCAGTTCGACGCCGAACTGCCACGCTACCGCATGAACGACGACCGGCAGGTGCGCTGCTATGCGCTCCTGCGCGATGTGACTACCGGCCGCATGCCGGCCGAAGGGGCCGCACCACTGGTGCAGACCAACTGGCACGCCCAGCGAGACGCCGACGACGGCTGCGCATCTGCGGCCAAAGCCTTGCTGGACACCGGCCACCTCAAGCCGCAGGCGGCCTGGCAGCGCGCACGCCTGGCCATGGACCTCAACCGGCCGCGCGTGGCCACACAAGCCGTGGCCATGCTCGACCCCGGCATGACGGCCACGGTCGAGAGCATCGCCAACGACCCCGCGAAGTACCTCGACGAAAAGCTCACCGCCATCCGGCCCCGCACCAAGGAGCTGGTGACGCTGGCGATCGTGCGCCTGGCCGCCATCGACCCGGCCGCCGCCGCGCTCGAAATGGACCGCACGCGCTGGAAGGCCCAGCTCACCAAGGAAGAGCGCAGCTGGATCTGGGGCGTGATCGGCAAGCGCACCGCCCAGAAGCTGCAACCCGAAGCGCTGACCCACTTCGCCAACGGTGAAGACAGCTTCATGCACGACGAGCACCTGGCCTGGAAAGCCCGTGCCGGCATGCGCGCCGGTCAATGGATGGCCGTGCGCGAAGCGGTGGACGCCATGAGCGAGCAGCAGCAGAAAGAACCCACCTGGGTGTACTGGAAGGCGCGCGCGATCCAGACGCTCAAGCAGCCCGACGCAGTGGCCGCCACGGCACAGGCGCGCGAACTCTTCGAGCGCATCGCGTCCACCCGCGACTTCTACGAGCAGCTCGCGCTCGAAGAACTCGGCCGCCCCATCGCCGTGCCGCCCGCACCCGCTGCGCTCACCGCCGAAGAGGTCAACGCCGCGCAGTCCAACCCGGGTCTGCGCCGCGCCCTGATCGCCATCCGCCTGGGCCTGCGCAGCGAAGGCGTGCGCGAATGGAACTACACCGTGGCTCTGCACAACCCCGGCGGCCTGGGCGAACGCGAGCTGCTGGCCGCCGCCGCCCTGGCCTGCCAGCACGAGCTGTGGGACCGCTGCATCAACACCAGCCTGCGCACGTCCGACGCCATGGACCACGCACAGCGCTTTCCCACGCCGCACCGCGCCCAGGTGGTTAGCCGTGCGAACGAGATCGGTCTGGACCCGGCCTATGTGTACGGCCTGATCCGCCAGGAGAGCCGCTTCATCACCGACGCGCGCTCGGGCGTGGGCGCCTCCGGCCTGATGCAGGTGATGCCGGCCACCGCGCGCTGGACGGCGCGCAAGATCGGCCTGACGGACTTCAAGCCCTCCCAGATCACCGAGCGCGACACCAACATCCAGATCGGCACCGCCTACCTCAAGTTCGCTCTGGACGACTTCCAGGGCTCGTTGCCGCTGGCCGCCGCCGCCTACAACGCAGGCCCGGGCCGCTCGCGCCAGTGGCGCAACGGGCCGGTGCTGCCGGGCGAAGTCTGGGCCGAGAACATTCCGTTCGAGGAAACGCGCGACTACGTCAAGCGCGTGCTCGCCAACACCACCAACTACGCCGCCCTCATCACGGGCCAGCCCCAGTCGCTGCGCGCGCGGCTGGGCACCGTGGGCCCGAAACCCAACGGCGCACCCACCGCCAACCCCGACCTGCCCTGACGCAGGCCACACACGGCACCACGCTTCATGAACAACGTTCTTCTTCTGGGCGGCACCGGCTTCATTGGCCGCCATGTCTGCGAAAAACTGCACCGGCAAGGCTGGCGCATCACCGTGCCCACGCGACGCGCCCGTAACGCCGCCAGCGTGCAGCACCTGCCCCGCGTCACCGTGATCGAGGCCAATGTGCACGACCCGGCCCAGCTGCTGGGCCTGCTGCACGGGCATGACGCGGTGGTCAACCTCGTGGCCATTCTTCATGGCACCGAAGACGCCTTTGAACGGACCCATGTCGAGCTGCCGCTGTCGCTGGCCGAGGCGTGCGCGGCCGAAGGTGTGCGGCGCATGGTGCACGTGAGCGCCCTTGGCGTGAGCCTGGACGGCCCCTCGCGCTACCAGCGCAGCAAGGCGCGCGGCGAAGAAGTGCTGCGCGGTGCGGGCCTGGACCTCACCATCCTGCGCCCCAGCGTGGTCTTTGGCAGCGGAGACCGCTTCCTCAACCTGTTTGCGCAACTGCAGGCGGTGTTCCCTGTGGTGCCGCTGGCCAGCGCCGGTGCGCGCTTTCAACCGGTGTGGGTGGAAGACGTGGCCAGCGCCGTCGAAGCCAGCCTGCGCGACAGCGGGCTGCCCATGAGCAGCGTGGGCCAGACCTTCGAGTGCGTGGGCCCGGACGTGCTCACCCTGGCCGATCTGGTGCGCATCGCTGGCCGCTACGGCAGCCGCCAGCGGCCCGTGCTGCCCCTGCCCGCGGCGCTGGGGCAGCTGCAGGCCCGCGTCATGGAGCTCATGCCCGGCGAGCCGCTGATGAGCCGCGACAACCTCGCGGCCATGTCGGTGGACAACGTGGCCACGCGGCAGTGGCCCGACCTCTCGGCCCTGGGCATCGTGCCGACCAGCGTGCACACCGTGGCGCCCACCTACCTGGGGCAGCGCGGAGGACGCAGCCAGTTGCTGGACTACCGGCACGAAGCCGGGCGCTGACACAACTTTGCGGGCGGTTTTGGGGTACGGGGGTATTTTTTTGGCACACTCAGCCGGTTGCCGAAAATGAATACCTTTAACCGACACCACACGCCATGACTACCCCCTCACCCAAAAGCCCGACCCGCCGCCCTGAGGCCCCAGCCCAGACGTCGACCTACCGCCCGGAACACCAGCGCGATGTGGTCAACCGGCTCAAGCGCATTGAGGGCCAGGTGCGCGGCCTGATCGAGATGGTGGAGGCGGGCCGCGGCTGTGAAGACGTGGCCCAGCAAATGGCCGCTGCACGCAAGGCGATGGACAAGGCTTTCTACCGCATGATGGCCTGCTCGGTGATGGACGCCGTGACGGAATCGAACTCCGAAATCAACACCTTTCGTGAAGTCGAGCGTTCCACGCGAATTCTCGAAAAATACGCCTAAAGCATTCATCTGCCGCGAATCAATCCGGCAGCGTTTTCGCATCAATGAAGGGTGGGCAACGCCCTACCATGGGCCCCTCATCACTGGAGGGATTTCCCATGGCTTTGAAGCTTTACGTCGGCAACAAAAACTACTCGTCGTGGTCCATGCGCCCCTGGGTGCTCATGAAACAGGCGGGCATCCCGTTTGAAGAAGTGATGGTGCGGTTCGACTCCTTCAACCCGGACTCCGTCTTCAAGAAGCAACTGCGCACCGTCAGTCCCATCGCCAAGGTGCCGGTGCTGGTGGACGATGGCTTTGCCGTGTGGGACACGTTGGCGATTGCCGAGTACCTGGCAGAGCGCTTCCCCGAACACCACCTGTGGCCCCAGGACGTGAAAGCCCGTGCTCGCGCGCGCAGCGTGTGCGCCGAGATGCACAGCGGCTTTGGCGCACTGCGCAGCCACTGCCCCATGAACATCGAGGCCTCGCTGCCCGACATCGGCCGACTGGTGTGGCGCGACAAGCCCGACGTGCGCGCCGACGTGGCACGCCTGTGTGGCCTCTGGAGCGAGCTGCTGGCCGCACAGCCGGCCGACAGCCTGCTGTTTGGCGACTTCACCATCGCCGACGCCTACTTCGCACCCGTGTGCATGCGCCTGAACACCTACCAGTTGCCCCTGCCCGCCGACCTCAGCGCCTACGTGGCGCGCGTCAGCGCGCTGCCGGGCGTGAAGGCGTGGGTGAACGATGCGCTGGCCGAGCACGACTTCATCGACTTCGACGAGCCGTACCGACTCGGCAGGTAGAAGCACCCCCACGCTCCGCCGTTGCGCGGGTCGCTGCACCTAAACTTGTCCGCATGAAAACCTATCTTGTGGGCGGGGCGGTGCGCGATGCGCTCATGGCGCTCTCCACCGACATGCCTGCGTCTGCGCACGTGGACCGCGACTGGGTCGTGGTGGGCGCCACGCCGCAGGCGATGGCCGATGCCGGGTTCCTGCCGGTGGGGCGCGACTTTCCCGTGTTCCTGCACCCTCAAACGCGCGAGGAATACGCCCTGGCCCGCACCGAGCGCAAAACCGCGCCGGGCTACCACGGCTTTGCGTTCCACACGGCGGCTGGCGTCACGCTCGAAGACGATCTGGCGCGGCGCGACCTCACCATCAACGCCATGGCCGTGGCCGCCGAGCAGGCCGACCACCCGGCGCGTGGCGAGGTGATCGACCCACACGGCGGCCAGCGCGACCTGCGCGAACGCGTGCTGCGCCATGTGACGGGCGCCTTCGCCGAAGACCCGGTGCGCATCCTTCGGCTCGCGCGCTTTGCCGCGCGCTTCCCCGACTTTTCGGTGGCACCCGAAACCATGGCCCTGATGCGGCAGATGGTGGAAGACGGCGAGGTCGACCACCTCGTGGCCGAGCGCGTGTGGCAGGAACTCTCGCGCGGCCTCATGGAGCAGCGCCCCAGCCGCATGCTCGAAGTGCTGCGCGAATGCGGCGCGCTGCAGCGCCTGCTGCCCGAAGTGAACCGGCTCTGGGGCGTGCCGCAGCGCGCCGACTACCACCCCGAAGTGGACACCGGCGTGCACCTGCTGATGGTGCTGGACATGAGCGCACAACTGGCAGCCCCACTCACCGTGCGCTTTGCCTGCCTGTGCCACGACCTGGGCAAAGGCACCACACCGGCCGACGTGCTGCCGCGCCACATTGGCCACGAAGAACGCAGCGCGAAACTGCTCAAGGGCGTGTGCGAACGCCTGCGCGTGCCGGTGGATTGCCGCGAGCTGGCCGACGTGGTGGCGCGCGAGCACGGCAACATCCACCGCAGCGGCGACTTCGGCGCGGCCGCGCTGGTGCGCCTGCTCGAGCGCTGCGATGCGCTGCGCAAGCCGTCGCGGTTCGACGAAGTGCTGCTGGCCTGCGAATGCGACGCCCGAGGCCGGCTGGGCCTGCAGGCCCAGCCCTACCCACAACGCGAGCGGCTCGCGCAAGCGCTGCGCTGGGCGCAGGCGGTCGACACCGCCGCCGTGGCCGCCCAAGCGCAGGCCGAGGGCCTGGCCGGCGCCCGGGTGGGCGAGCGCATTCACCAGGCGCGCGTGGCGGCGGTGGCGCAGGCCAGCGGCGCTGCAAGCCGCGCCGTGGCTGGCGATTGAGCCCATGCACCGCCCGTCAAGCGGGTCCGAAGTCTCTCACCCACGAGGTGGGTTAAATCCAAATGGATGCCCAGGGCGGCGTTCAGCCTGTTACGGTAGGGGCAGATGAGTAACCTTCCAAAACTGCTGACCGACCGGTCTGCGCTGTTTCTGGACTTCGACGGCACGCTGGCCGACCTGGCCCGACGACCCGACGCGGTTGAAGTCCACCCTGAGCTGGTGGACCTGTTGCACGGCCTGTACCAGCGGCTCAATGGCGCGCTGGCACTGATCACGGGCCGCGCGCGAGAAGACCTGGAACCCCTGCTGGCATCGCCTTGGCCCTGGCCCGCCGCGTTCGAGCACGGCGCGGTGCGCCTCTCCCTGCACGGCGACAACACCAACATGCGCCCCGACGGACTCGCGCGCGCCGTACAGGCCGCCGAGCACCTGGTGGCGCGCCACAGCGGGCTGCTGCTCGAGCGCAAGCAAACCTCCATCGCGCTGCACTACCGGCTCGCCCCCACGCTGGAAACCTTGTGTGTGGACACCCTGGCCCGCGCCATCGCGCAAGAGCCCGGTCTGCAACTGTTGCGCGGCAAAGCAGTGGTGGAAGTGAAGTCGGCCGGCGTGAGCAAAGGCACCGCCATCGAAGCCTTCATGCAGGAAGCCCCCTTCAAGGGCCGCGTGCCGATTTTTGCGGGCGACGACGTGACCGACGAGGCCGGCTTTGACGTGGTGCAACGCCTGGGCGGCGACGGCATCAAGGTGGGCGAAGGCGCCACGCGCGCGCGCCACCGCTGCGCCCACCCCCAGGCGCTGCGCGAATGGCTCGGCAGCGCCCTGCATCTCTCCAACTCGCCCCCATGAACCTGCCCACCCACGGCTTCGCGCCGCCCGCTGCCGCCTCGCTCTCCTTGGGCGTGGTCGGCAACTGCGCCTTCAGTGCCTTGATCGACCCGCACGGCCGCGTCGTGTGGAGCTGCCTGCCCCGCTTTGATGGCGACCCGGTGTTCCACGCGCTGCTCGGCGGTGACGATGCCGAACAAGGTGCCTTCGCCATCGACATCGAAGACCTCGCCGAAGCCCGCCAACGCTACGAACCCAACACCGCGGTGCTGGTCACCGAGCTCTGGGACCGGCACGGCAATGGCTTGTCCATCACCGACTTCGCGCCGCGTTTTCTTTCGCGCGGGCGCTACTTCCGGCCCACGCAGCTGGTGCGCCGCGTGCGCCCGCTCAAGGGCGCGCCGCGCGTGCGCGTGAGCGTGCTGCCCCGGTTTGACTGGGGCCGCGCGGCACCCACCATCACCTCCGGCAGCAACCACATCCGCTTTGTGGGCGACCAGCAGACGCTGCGCCTGCACACCGACGCCTCCATCAGCCACGTGCTGGCGCGCGAGCCCTTCCTGCTGGTGCGCGAACACAACTTCATGCTCGGCCCCGACGAGACGCTGGAGAGCGGCATCGGCGACACCGCGCGCCATTTCGAACAGGAAACCCTGGCCTACTGGCGCGGCTGGAGCCAGCGCCTGGCGGTGCCGCTGGAGTGGCAGGACGCGGTGATCCGCGCGGCCATCACGCTCAAGCTCTCGCTCTTTGAAGACACCGGCGCGATCATTGCCGCCATGACCACCAGCATCCCCGAGGCGCCGGGCACCCAGCGCAACTGGGACTACCGTTACTGCTGGCTGCGCGACGCGTTCTTCGTGGTGCGTGCGCTCAACAGCCTGTCCGAAGTCGGCACCATGGAGGACTACCTGCGCTGGCTGGCCAACGTGGTGGTGGGCGCGGGTGGTGGCCACATCCAGCCGCTGCACGGCATTGGCCTGGAACGCGAACTGCCCGAGAGCATCTGCGAGACCCTGCCTGGCTACCGGGGCATGGGCCCGGTGCGCGTGGGCAACCAGGCGCAGGAACACTTTCAGCACGACGTGTACGGCAACGTGGTGCTGGCGGCCGCGCAAGCCTTTCACGACCAGCGCCTGCTGCACCGCGCCGGGCGCGCCGAGTTCGAACAGCTCGAAGCCGTGGGCGAGCGCGCGGCCAGCGTGTACGACCAACCCGATGCCGGCATGTGGGAGCTGCGCACCCGCGCACGTGTGCACACCAGCTCCGCGCTGATGTGCTGGGCCGCGTGCGACCGCCTGGCCAAGATCGCCCACACGCTGGACCTGCCCGAGCGGGCCGCCCACTGGGCCGAGCGCGCCGCCACCATGCGCGAGCGCATCTTGCGCGAGTCGTGGAGCGAAGAGCGCCAGGCCTTTGCCGAGAGCTTTGGCGGGCGCGACCTCGACGCCAGCGTGCTGCTGATGGTGGAGGTCGGCATGATCGACCCGATGGACCCGCGCTTCATTGCCACGCTGGCCGCGCTCGAAAAGCACCTGTGCGACGGCCCCTACATGCGCCGCTACGAAGCGGCCGACGATTTCGGCAAGCCCGAAACCGCGTTCAACATCTGCACCTTCTGGCGCATTGATGCGCTGGCGCGCACCGGGCGCGCGGACGAAGCGCGCGCCATCTTCGAGACCATGCTCGCCGCCCGCAACCCGCTGGGCATGCTGTCGGAAGACACCCACGCCACCACCGGCGAGATGTGGGGCAACTACCCACAAACCTATTCGATGGTGGGCATCATCAACGCTGCGGTGCGCCTCTCGGCCCGCTGGGATTCCGTCATATGAACCTCCCCCCGCATCGCCTTCGGCGCTACCCCTCAAGGGGCGACACCAGCTGCCCGGCAAAGCCGGTTCAGCGGTGTCTCTGGACAGCGCGCCGGCACGCGGAGGTCTTTGCATGAGTCGCCTCGTCGTCATCTCCAACCGCATTGCCGATCCGCGCAAGCCCGCTTCTGGCGGGCTGGCGGTGGCACTGGGGCAAGCGCTCGAAGCCTCGGGCGGGCTGTGGTTCGGCTGGAGCGGCAAGATCGTGGAAGACGGCACGCCCGGCGAAGGCGACCTGCACCTGCAGACCTCGGGCAAGGTGCAGCTGGCCACGGTGGACCTCAGCCGCGAGGACCACGACAGCTACTACCTGGGCTACAGCAACGGCGTGCTCTGGCCGGTGTTCCATTACCGGCTCGACCTGGCCGATTTCGACGCCGGCTACATCGGCGGCTACCGGCGCGTGAACCAGATGTTTGCGCACAAGCTGGCCAGCCTGCTGCGGCCCGACGACATCATCTGGGTGCACGACTACCACCTGATCCCGCTGGCCGCCGAGCTGCGCGCCATGGGTTGCCAGCAGCGCATGGGCTTCTTCCTGCACATTCCGTTGCCGCCGCCCCTGATGCTGGCCGCCGTGCCCGAGCACGACTGGCTGATCCGCTCGCTGTTCGCGTACGACCTGGTGGGCTTTCAGAGCGAGGCCGACGTGTCGCACTTTGCGCGCTACGTGGGCACCGAAACATCGGCCGACATTCTGGGCGAGCACGAGTTCCGCGCCTTCGGCAAGACGCTGCAGGTGCAGGCTTTCCCGATCGGCATCGACGTGGACGAGTTCATCGGGCTCGGCCAGGGCCGCGAGTCGCAAGACATGTTCGAGCAGATGCGCAGCGAATACTCGCGCCGCCGCCTGCTGCTGGGCGTGGAGCGCATGGACTATTCCAAGGGCCTGCCGCAGCGGCTCAAGTCGTTCCGCCAGCTGTTGCAGAACTACCCGGAAAACCTGGGCAGCGCGACGCTCATCCAGATCGCCGCGCCCAGCCGGGAGTCGGTCGACGCGTATGCCAGCTTGCGCCAGGAGCTCGAAAGCCTGTGCGGCGGCATCAACGGCAATTTTGGAGAACTCGACTGGATGCCCGTGCGCTACATCCACCGCAGCGTGGCGCGCAAACGCCTGCCGGGCCTGTACCGCGCGGCCAGCGTGGCGCTGGTCACGCCGCTGCGCGACGGCATGAACCTGGTGGCCAAGGAGTTCATCGCCGCGCAAGACCCGGACGACCCCGGCGTGCTCGTGCTCTCGCGCTTTGCCGGTGCCGCCGAGCAGATGCGCGAGGCCCTGCTGGTGAACCCCTACGACACGACGCGCACCGCCGAGACCATGCAGCGCGCACTGCAGATGCCGCTGGAAGAGCGCCAGCGCCGCCACCAGACCCTGCTGCAGGGCATCCGCGAGCAAGACGTGCACTGGTGGCGCGAGCGCTTCCTGGCCGCCCTCGCGGCCATCCCCAACACGTAATCCCACCCCAGGCGGGCGCCGGTCGCAAGGCCGGCGCCCGCTTTGCTTTTTTCGTTGCTTTTCTTTCAGGAGGATTCCCGCATGCCAGATCGCTTCATCGCCATCGCCAGCCAATGGTGGACCAGCCTCGGTGGGGCTGCGGCCAGCCTCATGCGCATCGTGCTGATCATCGTGATGGCCTGGCTGGTGCTGGTGGTGCTGCAGCGCACGGTGCGCACCCTGCGCGATCGCATCGCCAGCCGCATCGACGACCGGGAAGCCGCCAAGCGCGCCCAGACGCTGGGCCGCGTGTTCCGCTACCTCGTGGCCGTGGTGGTCAGCCTGGTGGCGGGCATGTTGGTGCTGGCCGAACTCGGCGTGTCGGTGGCGCCCATCCTGGGCGCGGCCGGTGTGGTGGGTCTGGCGGTGGGCTTTGGCGCGCAAAGCCTGGTCAAGGATTACTTCACCGGGTTCTTCCTGTTGCTGGAGAACCAGATCCGCCAGGGCGACGTGGTCAAGGTGGGCGACCACGCGGGCATGGTGGAAGAGGTGACGTTGCGCTACGTGCAGCTGCGCGACTACGACGGCAACGTGCACTACGTGCCCAACGGGCACATCAACACCGTGATCAACATGACGCGCGACTTCAGCAACGCCGTGATGGACATCCGCGTGGCGCTGCGCGAAAACGTGGAGGACGTGATGGCGGTCATGCAGGACGTGGGCGCCCAGCTGCGCGCCGACCCGGCGTTCAGCCCGCGCATCCTGGGCGACATGGAGATCGCTGGCGTGGACAGCTGGGCGGAGTCGGCGGTCATCATCCGCTGCCGCTTTCGCACGCTGCCGCTGGAGCAATGGGGCGTGAAGCGCGAGTACCTGCGCCGCCTCAAGTCGGCCTTCGACGCCCAGGGCATCGAGATTCCGTACCCGCACATGACGGTGTACGCCGGGCAGGACCGGGACGGCAAGGCACCCGCCTTTGCCCTGCGGCAGCTGCAGGAAAACTGAGGAATCCCACGGCAGCCGTGGGATATCAGGGCGCGGGTTTGGTGGCTGCTGGCGCTTGTGCCACGATGCGCCACCCACCCCACCCACCACCATGGCCGCCAGAAACCCCCTCAACCGCACGCTGGCGGACGGCATTCGACGGGTGGGTTTTCGCAAGTGGTACGAGCGCGAGCTGCTCTCCAGCCACGCGCACATGCTGCTGGCGCTGCTCTCGGTGGTGGCGGTGCTGGCCAGCCTGGAAGCGCTGGGCGGCGGGTCCGCCACCGAAAAGCTGATGGATGGGGCGTTCGTGGTGGTCTGCGCGGTCATCGCGCTGTGGTCGCTGCGGCGCTACCTCTACCTGCTCATGCACGCCGAAGAAATGGCCAACCAGGCCAACTGCCAGCAATGCAAGGCCTATGGGTTGCTCAAGCTGGAAGAAGGCCTGCACCGCCCCCAGGCGAACTGGGTGCCGGTGTGCTGCAAGCGCTGCGGCTTTCGCTGGAACCTGGAAGACGGCTGATCAGCGCGCACGCACGTCCAGCGCGTGCGCGGCGCCCATCAGCGCGGGCGACTGCTCGGCGGTAATCACCCACACGGGGATCTCGCGCAGGTAGCTCTCGAAACGGCCCTTGGCCTCGAAGCGCTGACGAAACGGCGAGGCATCAAACCACGCCCCCAGCCGCGGCACCACGCCACCACCGACGTACACACCGCCGCGCGCACCCAGGGTGAGCGCCAGGTTGCCCGCCACCGAGCCGAGCACGCCACACAACATCTGCAAGGCCTCCAGCGCCTGCGGGTGGGCACCGCTGAGTGCGGCCTCACTGACGGCGGCCGCGCTGTCGAAGGCGCGGGCATCCACGCCATCGGCCTCACACAGGATGAGGCAGGTGTCGAGCAAACCGGTGCCGCTGGCCACACGCTCGGCCGAGGCATGGCCATGGCGGCGGGTCAGTGCGTCCATCACCAGCCGCTCGCGCGCGGTGGTGGCCGCCAGCGTGACATGCCCGCCCTCGCCGGCAATCGGCACCCAGCCACCCTGCCCGTCGGGCAACAAGCCCGACACACCCAGGCCCGTGCCCGCCCCGAGCAGGGCAATGGCGGCATCGGCCGCCGGCGCGCCGCCGCCAACCTGACGGCGCTCGCCGGCGCCCAGGTGCGGCAGCGCCAGGGCCAGGGCGGTGAAGTCGTTGAGCACGCGCAGCGTGGTCAGGCCCAGCTCGTCGCGCAGCGCCGCCTGCGAGAACGACCAATGGTGGTTGGTCATGCGCACCAGGTCGCCGGTGACGGGGTTGGCCATGGCAATCGCCGCTTCGCGCGGCTGCCGGCCAATGCCGGCCAGGTAGACGCGGATGGCATCGCGCAGGCTCGCGTGGGCCGCCACGGGCAGCACCTGCACGTGTTCGATGGGGGCATCGGCACCTGCCTGCCAGGCCAGCCGGGCGTGGGTGCCGCCGACGTCGGCCAGCAAACGGCCCTGTGTGCAGGGCGCGGGGGTCGGGTGGGTCGTCTCGCTCATCGGCCACACCTTACCCGGTCTGGCCCGGCCGCGAAACGATCAGATCAGGTACCCGATCAGGCTGGCCAGCATGCTCAGCACGATGGTGGTGGCAAAGGGCAGGTTCCAGTCGCGCCCGAAGGCCTTGAAACGCACGTCTCCGGGCAGGCGGCCAAAACCCAGCTTGCGCAGCATGGGCGTGAACCAGCTGATGAGCAGCAAGGCCAGGAAGATGACGATCATCCAGCGGATCAAGCGCGCTCCTACAGCCGGTGCGTGCGGTCGCCCGCCGCAAAGCCCATGGGGACCCAGGCGGTGCCCGACGCTGGCGCCAGCGCGATCACCTTGAACAGCTCGCCCATCTCGTGCTCGTTCACGAGCTTTTGCATCATCGCGTTCTGCCGCGCGTCGGCGCGCTGCGCCAGCTCAAGCAACCCGCAGTTCAGCAAAAAGCGGCCCTGGCTGGTGTAGCCCAGCACCTCCAGCCCGGCGTCTTGCGCGGCCAGGGCGATGCCGGTGAAGTTGACGTGCGCGGTGATGTCCTTGAGGCCCAGGTCGCTCAGCGGGTCGCTGTCGCTGCGGTGCGCGCGGTGGCAGATCAGCGTGCCCATGGCGCGCTGCGGGTGGTAGTACTCGGCCTCGGGAAAACCGTAGTCCAGCAGGAAAGCCGCGCCGCACTGCAGCCGGTCGGCCAGGGTGCACACGAAGGCCTCGCCCTGCGGGTGGATTTCCGTCACGTAGTCGTGTTCGCCTTCCACCTCCAGCGGCGGGCGCAGCGCGGTGGCGCGATCGGCCCAGGCCAGCGCGCCCGCATCGGTCCGGGCCACACCGCGCTCGTGCCACACGCCACCCAGGCGCGCCAGCAGCTGCACCGGCATGGCGTCGAGCACTTCGTTGCCCAACACCACGCCTTGCATCTGCGCTGGCAGGGCGTCGGCCCAGTGCACCCGCTGCGCATGCGCGCCCAGCGTGGCGCGCTGGCGTTCGCGCAGGCTGCCCGAAAGGTCCACGATGGTGTAGCGCCGCAGCGGCTGGCCCAGCTCGGCCAGCGCCTCGATGACCTGCAGCGCCAGCGCGCCGGTGCCCGCGCCGAACTCCCACACCTCGTCGGTGCCGGTGGCCACCAGCGCCTGCGCCACCTGGCGCGCCAGCGCCTGGCCAAAAAGCGGTGTGAGTTCCGGGGCGGTCACGAAGTCGCTGCCGCCTTGCGGCAAAGACCCGAATTTGGGCGTGGCGTTGGCGTAGTACCCCAGCCCGGGCTCGTAGAGGGCCAGGGCCATGAAGCGGTCAAAGGGCAACCAGCCACCGGCCTGCGCGATGGCCTCGCCCACCCGCGCCAGAAGGGGGCTCGTTAAACTCACGTGTTCTGTTGCCATGGGGGTCCGCACCCCCGGATTGTCCTTCATGCCCAGCACCTCCCCCTCCGCCCGCAGCGCCCCGCGCACCGTGCTCGTCACCGGCGCGGGCAAGCGCCTGGGCCGTGAAATCGCACTCACGCTGGCGCAGGCGGGCTGGAATGTGGCAGTGCACCACCGCCACTCCGTGGCCGACGCGCAGCACACCGCCGCCGACTGCGACGCCCGCACCGGCCGCAGCGGCAGCGCCCACCCCTTCTTTGCCGACCTGGGCGACGAAGCCAGCGTGCGCGCCCTGCTGCCCGCCGTGGCAGCGCACTTCGGCCAGGTAGACGCGGTGGTCAACAGCGCTTCCACCTTCGAACACGACAGCGCCGCCACCTTCGGCTTTGCCGCGCTCGAACAGCACCTGCGCGCCAACACCGGCGCGGCCGTGCTGCTGGCGCAGGCGCTGCACGCCCACGCCCAAGCCCGCGACGCCGACGGCGCGGTGGTGAACCTGCTCGACCAGAAGCTCTGGAACATGAACCCGGACTTCTTCAGCTACACGCTCTCCAAGGCCGCGCTGGAAGCCGCCAACACCATGCTGGCACTGGCGCTGGCGCCGCGCGTGCGCGTGGTCGGTGTGGCGCCCGGCCTCACGCTCACCAGCCACATGCTCAGCGACGAAAAGTTCGCCGAGCTGCACCGCCAGTCACCCCTGGGGCGTTCATCGACCCCGCAAGATGTGGCGGCCACCGTGGCCTTCGCGCTGGACAACCGCTCCATCACCGGCACCACCCTGCTGGTGGATGGCGGCCAGCACCTGATGCGCTTCGAGCGCGATTTTTCGCTGATGTGACCCAGCGCACGCCCACCATGAACGCCACCGCCGCCGGCAACCAGATCCTCACCCTCACGGGCCTGCGCTTCAACGCCAACCTGGGCATCCTCGACATCGAGAAGTCGGCACCGCAGCCGATCCAGGTGGACGCCGAACTCCACCAGGGCACGCAGCCGCTGCTGCCGCACGACGACGACATCGGCCACGTGCTGGACTACCGCAAGGTGCGCCAGATCATCATTGACGAGTGCACCGCCGAGCACGTCAACCTGCTGGAGAGCCTGATCGGCAAGCTCACGCGCCGGCTGATGCAGCTCCCGGGCGTCATCGGCGTGCGCGTGAAGATCGCCAAGCTGGAGATCTTCGACGACTGCGAAGTGGCGATCCGCATGGAAAGCGGGCAGTGGTAGTTTCCGTTCGCCCTCGTCCCTGAGTCCCAATCCGTCCCGGCCTTGAGCCGGTGGCCGCAAACCAGCCCCATTTTTTTTGTCCCCTCCTAGGTGGACAGACAGGGGCACGCGTGACGCCTACAGTGCCGCTCACCCCCACGTTTGCAGGCACAAGACGATGTTCATCCGCGATTGCTGGTATGTGGCCGCCTGGGCCCATGAGATCCCTGATCAGGGCCTGTTTCACCGCACTGTTCTCGGTGAACCCCTGCTGCTTTACCGACTGGCCGATGGCACCACTGTGGCACTGGAAGACCGCTGTTGCCACAGGCTCGCGCCGCTGTCCAAGGGGAGACGCGAAGGCGACTGCGTGCGTTGTGGCTACCACGGCCTGAAATTCGATCCGCAGGGTACGTGCATCGAGGCACCCGGCCTGGACCGCATACCTGCCCGCGCGTGCGTGCGTGCCTACCCCGTCGCCGTGCGCAACAAATGGGTCTTCGTCTGGATGGGCGATCTGGCGCTGGCCGATACCGCCCAGCTCCCCGACAACTTTTCGTGCGATCACCCCGAGTGGCACTACCAGCCTGGCTACCTCCACTACGAAACACCGTACCTTCTCATCTGCGACAACTTGCTGGATTTCTCGCACCTGTCCTACGTGCACGAGAACACACTCGGCGGCTCCACGCGCATCGCGCAGTCCAAGCCCCAAGTCGAGCGCGTGCCGCGCGGCATTCGCGTCACACGGCACGTGCCGGACGTACCAGCCTCGGCCTACTGGCAATCATTCCACCCGTTCGACACCCACGTTGATCGCTGGTTTGTCTACGACTTCCTGCTGCCGGGCACGCTGCTGATGGACTCCGGAGGAAGACCCACGGGACAGGACTCGAACGACATGCGTGGCGCAGTGCGCTTGCACAGCTGCCAGACACTGACCCCGGAGACCGAGACCACAACGCACTACTTCTTCCAGCAGGCGTACCACGCTGCCGCGCCGATCCCTGAAACCACCGCCACGATCTTCCGTGGCCTGATCGCGGCCTTCGAGGAAGACCGCGACATGATCACCGCGCAGCACCGCAACATCCAGCTCGCCCCGGAGGCGCCCATGCTGGCCATGGGCATGGACTTGGCCCTGGTGCAGTTCCGGCGCCTGGTCGACGCTGAACTGGCACGCGAACGGGCAGGCCGTGATGCTGGCACCACGCCCCGCACGATTTCCATCCAACCACAACAGGAGACTCCCCATGCTGCGTAGATCCTTGACCCTCGCGATAGCGGTCGCTAGCGTTGCTGCGATGCACTTGCAGGCGCAGGCCCAGCAGTCCGCGCCGTTCCCATCCAAGCCGATCCGCATCGTGGCCTCTGCAGCGGCTGGTGGGGCGAGCGATTTCGTGGCGCGCACAGTGGGTGAACGCCTGTCCAAGTCGTTGGGACAACCTGTGGTGGTGGACAACAAGGCCGGGGCCAACGGCGCCCTCGGAGCGGCGGAGGTAGCACGCGCAGCGCCCGACGGCTACACCGTGCTGGTGACCCTGGGCGACACGCTGATCAACAACGTGGCGATGTACAAGACGTTGGGCTACGACCCATTCAAGGATTTTGTCTACATCACGCAGGCGGTCCGCAGTCCCGCCGTGATCTCGGTCAACCCCGAGGTATTGCCCGCAAAGAACATGGCCGACCTGCGTCGCCTTGCGGCATCGCAGCGAGGCAAACTCACTTACGGATCCTGGGGTCCAGGCGGGCTGGGCCACCTCGCCGGCGAACAGCTCAGCCGAACGCTGGACGCCGACATGGTCCATGTGCCACAGCGCGGGGAAGCGCCCGTGATGGCCGATCTGCTCTCGAAGACCGTGAGCCTTGGACTCACGTCTGCGGGCCTGGCGAAGCAGCATGTGCTCGCAGGCAAGGTGAACGCTCTGGCCATCATGGGGCGCGAGCGTTCACCAGCCTTGCCGCAGGTGCCCACCATGCGCGAGCAAGGTTTCGACGACCCATTGTTCGATGCGGCGGTCTACATCGCTTTCGTTGCGCCGGCCCGCACGCCCGAGCCGGTGGTAAAGAAACTCACGGAAGAGATTCGCCGCATCCTGGCCGATCCTGAGGTGGGGCGCCTGATGAATGAGCGGGGACTGGATATCTTCAACAGCACACCAGCCGAGTTCGCGGCCAGCCACCGTGCGGAAGCCGATGTGATCCTCAAGCGCATCAAGGACTTCGGACTGGTGGCGCAATAACACCCGTGACGCCTCGCGAGGCGTCACGGGTTTTTCCTATTGGTGTCGCGGCGCTGTCCCTCCACACTGCCTCGCCATGCACTCGACCTGGACCGTACACACGCCACCGCCTGGTCACGGCATCGATGCGGCGGCTTTCGATGCGCTGCTGGACGTGCCCGCCAACGTCGCGCCTGCGCGCGGCATGTTGGCGTTCGTCAACACCTTCGTTGACATCGACTACCTGTCGCTTGTGGAGTACAAGGGCAACGTGCCCTCCCAGATCGACGGCTGCAGCCACCGCGCCACGCTCCCCAACATCACGGGCGAATGTTTTGCGCACTACAAGCGCCACTTCAGCCACCTCGACGAGGTCACGCGCCTGGCCGAACATGTGCAGCAGGAAGCCGAGGCGCCGGCGGCAGTCGTGGTGGTGCACTACGGACTGAACGACATCCCCGACTCCCACTGGCGCCAGCAGATCTTCGAACAGGCGCGGCTGACTGGGCGACTCAGCCTGCTCTATGCGCCGCTGGCGCACACGGCCTTCGCCATCAACCTGTACCGAGATGAATCGGTAGGCAGCTTCAAGCCCGGCGAGATCGAGCGACTGCTTGTGGCTGCACCCATCCTGCGCAAGGTGCATCTGCAAGCGCTTCGCACGCGGCGCGAGAGCCTGTCACCGGACGTCCGAATTGATCTCACATTGCACGCACTCGCCCAACGCTCTCCCCAGTTGTCGCGGCGCGAGCGCGAGGTCTGTGCTCGCATCGCCAACGGCATCAGCGTTGACGGCATTGCCGCAGAGATCGGCGTGGCGGCTTCCACGGTACAGACATTGCGCAAGCGCGCCTACGCCAAACTGGGCATCCACGGACGGCGGCAGCTCCTTCAGTTCACCCACTGAACCGTTTGTCTGCGAGGCCTGCGGCGGCGGGGCGCGGGCGCATCCCAGGGCGTGCGCGCCACCGAGGAAACTCCTCGACACCCTGAACATCCGTAAAATCGACCGCGAAGTTTGCCTTTACCAACCGCCTCGCGGCTGGAGAGAAACACAGCGCGAAAACAAGACAAGGTCTACCAGCGCGACAAGCTGAATCAGCGTGGGCCGAAACTTTGTCGTCACTGGTCAACCACGCTGCCCACATGTCTGCCAAGGCATGGCCTGGAGCCCGCACGATGGCCTCAGGCCAGTTTGCAAAAGATTTCCATGAACATCGAACTCGAAAACCACAAACTCGAAAAGCGCCTGTGCCGCGAGGTCGGCCGCGCGATCGTGGACTACAACATGATCGAAGAAGGCGACCGCGTCATGGTCTGCCTCTCGGGGGGCAAGGACAGCTACGGCATGCTCGACATCCTGCAGAAGCTGCAGGCGCGCGCGCCCATCAACTTCGAGCTGATCGTGGTCAACCTCGACCAGAAGCAGCCCGGATTTCCGGCCGATATCCTGCCTGCCTACCTCACCCGGCTGGGCGTGAAGTTCCATATCGAGAACCAGGACACCTACTCCATCGTCAAGCGCGTCATTCCTGAAGGCAAGACGATGTGCAGCCTGTGCAGCCGGCTGCGCCGGGGCATCCTCTACCGCGTGGCCGGCGAGCTCGGTGCCACCAAGATCGCCCTGGGCCACCACCGCGACGACATCCTGCAAACCCTGCTGCTCAACATGTTCTTCGGTGCCAAACTCAAGGGCATGCCCCCGAAGCTGGTGAGCGACGACGGGCAACACGTGGTGATCCGCCCCATGGCCTACGTGGCCGAGACCGACCTCACCCGCTGGGCCGAGCTGCGCCAGTTCCCCATCATTCCCTGCACCTTGTGCGGCAGCCAGGAAAACCTGCAGCGCAAACAAGTGGGCCTGATGCTCAAGGACTGGGAAAAGCGCTTCCCTGGCCGCGTGGAAAACATGTTTTCGGCGCTGCAAAACGTCGTGCCCAGCCATTTGATGGACCGTTCGCTGTTTCCTTTTGAAACCATTCGGGCCACCGGAGAGGCCAGCGAAGACGGCGACAAGGCGTTTGACGAGGAGCCCCTGCCCCGCACCGAAGCCCCGCTGGCGGCGGCTGCGGCCTGGACCCAAGAAGAAGGGAACGCAAGCGCTCCCAAAGCAGTCATACCGATTGCCGCCACCCACTGAGCCCTCTCCGTGAGGCAGCCGCAATCCACCCAGGAGGCTTCATGACCATTCAAACGCTTTTGCGCTCCGCGCGCATCTTGGGTGCCGCCGTGGCGGCGATCGCCCTCAGCGGCTGTGCCACCGTGTACCTGGTCGACAACCAGGTGCAGAGCTTTCCGCGCTGGGCCGACCAGGCGGCCAAGCCCGGCACACCCGTGGCGGTTCCCCAGGCGCCACAGATCTTCCGCTTTGACCGCCTGCCCTCGCAACGCGACGCCCGCAGCGGCACCGGTCAGGACCAGCTCGAAACGCTGGCGGCGCTGGCGCTGGCCAAGGTCGGCTGGACCCGCGCGGCCGACGGCACCGCCTCGCCGTGGCTGGTGCAGGTCGATGCGAGCACCTTGCGCCTGCCACGCGCCCCCTGGGAGAGCCCTTACGACAACTTCTGGGGCGGCTACGGCGGCTTCGGGCCGGGCTTCGGCCACGCCATGCCCGGGCGCGACTACATCGTGACCGGCAACGGGCAAATCGTCTGGATGCCGGTGTTCCCCCGCATCGAAACGCCCTACTACAAGCGCGAGGTCACCCTGGTGATTCGCCATGCCGCCAGCGGCAAGGTGGTGTACGAGACCCGGGCCGCGCACGATGGCCGCTGGAACAGCTCCAACGGTCTGTGGTCGGCCATGCTGGACGCGGCATTGCGCGATTTCCCCGCACCGCCCGAAGGCGTGCGCCAGGTCAACATCGAAGTGCCGCGCTGAGCGCGGCGGCGTTTCAGCGCGTTTCGCGCTCGAGCAGCGCGCGAATGGATTCGCCCAGCGCGTCCATGCTGTCCTGCTTGCCCAGCACGTCGCTCACGCCGGCGCTGTGGGCCTCGGCCATCAGCTTGTCGTTCACGTGGCCCGAGACGATGGCCACGCGCAGACCCGGGCGCAACTGACGCACCTCGCGCGCCACGTCCACGCCCGACATGCCGGGCATGTTCTGGTCGGTCACCACCAGGTCCACCTTCTCTTGCGGGTGGTCGCGCAGCCACTGCATCGCCGCCTCGCCCGACTCGAACGTGCTGGCGCGGTAGCCCTGCTTGCGCAGCAAGCGGCCGACAAGAAACACCAGCGCCTCGTAGTCGTCGATGTAGACCACATGCTTGCCCTGCGGCGCCACCACCGGCGCGGCAGGCGCCTCGGCGATGGCGGGTGGCATGGCGTCGCGCCCGGAGGCCAGCGGCAGGTAGACGTCGAAACGCGCGCCTTCGCCGGGCCGGCTGTGGAGCGCGATCGCGCCGCGGTGGGCCTTGACGATGCCATGCACCACCGCCAACCCCAGGCCAGTGCCGGCGCCCGGCGCCTTGGTGGTGAAGAAGGGTTCGAAGATGCGTTGCTGCGTGGCCTCGTCCATGCCCGGGCCGTTGTCCGCCACACTCAGACAGGCGTAAGAGCCACTGGCCAGCCCGCCCATCTGCAGGCCCTGTGACGCGTCGAGCGTCACCTCGCGCAGCGCTACCGTGATCTCGCCAGGGCGGCCTTCCATCGCCTGCCACGCGTTGGTGCACAGGTTCATGAGCACCTGCTGCATCTGGGTGGCGTCTGCCAGCACCGGCAACGAGGCCGCCGACAGCCGCACGTTGAGCTTGATGCTGGCTGGCAGCAGGGAGCGCATCAGGCCGAGCGCCTCCTCCACCTGCGGCGTGAGCGGCTGGCGCAGCATTTCCTGCGTCTGGCGGCGGCTGAAGGTCAGGATCTGCTGCACCAGCTGGCGGGCACGAATGGCTGCGCGGTTGATTTCAGTCAGGCTTTCCTGAGCCGGGTGTTGTTCACCCACGTCTTCGCGCGCCAGCACAAGGTTGCCCAGGATGGCGGCCAGCAGGTTGTTGAAATCGTGCGCGACGCCGCCGGCCAGCGTGCCAATGGCTTCCATCTTCTGCGACTCCCGCAGCTGCGATTCCAGTGCGCGCTGCTGCGCCTCGCCCTGCTTGTGGTCGGTGATGTCGGTGTGCGTGCCCACCATGCGCAACGGCCGGCCATCTTCATCGCGCGCGATCACCATGCCGCGCGACAGCACCCACTTCCAGCGCCCGTCCTTGCAGCGGATGCGGTGCTCGTTGCGGTACACCGGCGCGCGCCCGTCAAAGTGGGCCTGCCGATCGGCGTTCATCTGGGGCACATCGTCCGGGTGGGTGCGTGCGTCCATTTCGGCCGAGAGATTGGGAATGTCTTCCTCGTCATAGCCAAACATGGACTTGATGCCGCGCGAAAAGAACTCTTCGCCGGTGGCGAGGTTCCAGTCCCACACGCCGTCGCCGGCGCCCTCCAGCGCCAGCTTCCACAGCGCCTCGCTGGCATGCAGCGCGGCCTCGGCGGCCTTGCGGTCGGTGATGTCCAGCAGCATGCCCACGCGCAAGAACCCCTCGGCGTCGGACGACACCGCGCTCGAGCGGTTGCTGATCCACTTGATGGTCCCGTCGGGCAGCACGACGCGGAATTCGGTCTCCAGGTTGCCCTGCCCCGCGAGAATCGCCTGGCGGTCCTTCTCCAGCAACGCCTGGTCTTCCGGGTGAAAGTAGCGCGCCAGCAATGAGGGCGTGCGCATGAGGTCTTCGGCCTCGAAGCCGTAGATGTCGCGGATGCCCGCGCTGAGAAAACGGTATTCGCGCTGGCCGTCGCGCCGCACATACACCAAGAACACCGCACCGGGTACGTGAGCGGTGATCAGGCGCAACTGCTCCTCGCTCTCGCGCAGCGCCTTTTGGTCGCGCATGCGCTCGGTGACGTCCTCGACGGTGCCTTCGAAATAGCGCAACACCCCCGAGGCGTCGCGCACGCCGTGCGCGTTCTCGCTGATCCACACGCGCTCGCGCGTGCGATGCCGGTGGATCTCGGAGACAAAGCCGCGCACAAAGCCCTGGCTCTCCAGCAGCCGCTTGAACTCGCCCCGACGCGCCGGGTCCACGTACCACTCCAGCGCAATGTCGTTCACCGCCGCCAGCAGTTCGTCCTCGGTGTCATAGCCGTTGAGCCTGACCAGTGCCTGGTTGGCGCGCAGCATCCGCCCCTCCGACGAGCTGCGGTAAGCCCCGATCGGCAGGAAATTGAAAAGCGTGGAGAAGTCTCCGTCGGACGGAGACGGCGGCGCGGTCATGCGTCGGATTGTGTCGCAAAGCCCCCGTTTCGAGGCCTTCCCATACACGCGGGAGTGGCGGCCCCGGTACAGTTGCGGTCTTCTGCCCGTGTTCAAGGACCCGATTTGCAAGTCACCCGCATCCTGGCTGTGCGCCACGGTGAAACCGCCTGGAACCGCGACACCCGCATCCAGGGCCACACCGACATCGCCCTCAATGAGCGCGGCCGCTGGCAGGCGGCGCAGCTCGCCCAGGCGCTGCGCGAAGAACCCATTGCCGCCGTGTACGCGAGTGACCTGGGCCGCGCCTTCGAGACCGCACAGGCCGTGGCCCGCGTCAAGGGCATGGAGGTCACCCCGCACAAAGGCCTGCGCGAACGCCATTTCGGCCGCTTTGAAGGCCGCACCTGGGCCGAGCTCGAGCAACGTTGGCCCACCGAAGCCCTGGCCTGGCGCAAGCGCATGCCCGACTTCGCGCCCGAAGGCGGGGAGTCGCTGGAGCAGTTGCAGCGCCGCGTGATTCCCACCGTGATCGAACTCGCCTCGCGCCACCCTGGCGAACAGGTGCTGATGGTGGCGCACGGCGGGGTGATGGACATGCTTTACCGCGCCGCCATGCGCCTGGAGCTCAACGCACCGCGCAGCTGGGAGCTGCCCAACACCGCCATCAACCGCCTGCTGTGGTCGCCCGAGGGGCTGAGCCTGGTGGGCTGGGCCGACACCCAACACCTGCAAACCGGAGAACCGCTGGATGAGCGCAGCGTCTGATGCCCCACTGCCTGCGCGCTGGCACAGCGCCAGCGAGCTGATCGGCCAGAGCGTGGCCGCCATCGACACACCCGCGCTGGTGGTCGACCTGGACGCGATGGAACGCAACCTCGCGCACATGGCCGCCTATGCGCGCGCGCACGGCCTTCGCCTGCGACCGCACGCCAAGATGCACAAGAGCGCCGAACTCGCGCGCCTGCAGATGGCGCACGGCGCGGTGGGTGTGTGCGTGCAGAAGACAGACGAAGCGCTGGTGCTGGCCCGGGCCGGCGTCACCGACATCTACATCAGCAACGAAGTGATCGCGCCCGCCAAGCTGCAGCGTCTGGCGCAGGCGGTGCGCACGCTGCCCGACACGCGCTTTGGCATCGCCGTGGACAGTGCGGCCGGCGTGCTGCGCCTGGCACAAGCCCTGGAGGCCGCCGGCGTGGGCGGCCAAGAACGCCTGGATGTGTACGTGGAGGTTGACGTGGGCCAGGGCCGTTGCGGCGTGCCCCCGGGCGAACCAGCGGTGGACCTGGCCCGCCTGATTGCACTGCACCCGGTGCTGCGCTTTGCCGGCCTGCAGGCCTACCACGGCCGTGCCCAGCACCTGCGCGATCCGGGGGAACGCGCCAAGGCCATCGGCGAAGCGGCCTGGGCTGCCGCGCTCACGCGCGAACGCCTGCAGGCCGCCGGCTTTGCCGTGCCCCTGATCACGGGTGCGGGCACGGGCACTTTTGCACTGGAAACCGCCAGCCGCATCTGGGGGGAAGTGCAGGTGGGCTCCTACCTGTTCATGGACGCGGACTACGCGCGCAACGAGAGCGCGCCGCTCGCTCCGGTGTTCGAGCACGCGCTGTTCATCAAGACGCAGGTGATGAGCCGCAGCACCCAGCACGCCGTGTGCGACGCTGGCCACAAGAGCCACGCCATCGACAGCGGCCTGCCCGCGGTGTGGAGCCCCTCGGGTCTGGTGTTTGCCAACGGCGGTGACGAGCATGGCCTGCTGCGCACCGCCCACGCCGGCCACCCGCTGCCCAACCTGGGCGATACCGTGTGGCTGGTACCCGGCCACTGCGACCCCACGGTCAACCTGCATGATGTGATGCTGGGCGTGCGCGGCGGCTTGTCGGGTGGCAAGGTGGAGCGCCTGATTCGCGTGGACACACGCGGCGCACTGGGCTGATCCGCTGCGCCTCAGGGCGCGAACACCACCGCGTCCAGCCCCATGGCGCGAATGCGCGCCGCCGCCTCGTCGGCCTGCGCACGGCCCGCAAACGGGCCCACGCGCACCCGCGTGCGCTCGCCTCTGGGCGATTCCACCTTTTGCAGAATGGCCGGAAAGCCCGCCTCGACCAGACGGGCATGCGCTTTCTCGGCGTTGGCCGGATCGGCAAACAACCCCACGTTGATGCCGTGCGCCTGCTGCGCTGCCGCAGGCGCCTCCCGGGGTGGGCGGGTCTTGGCTGGTGCGGCCTGCACCGCCTCGCCCGCACTGGGTGGCTCCGCGCGGGGTGAAGGGTCTTCCCGCAAGATGGGGGCGACGGGCTCGGGCGGCGTGGGAGGCGTGGGCGGGGCAGCGGGTTCAAGGGCCGCCACCACAGGGGGCGACACGATGACGGGTGCTGGCTCGCGCGCAGGCTCTGGTTCCGCCGCAGCTTGTGCCGGCGCGGGTGGCGCGGTTTCGGCGGCGGGCTCGGTGGCCGAAGCCGCTGCAGGTTCGGCGGCGGGCGCAGGCGCTCGGGCAGCAGGCTCGGTGGACACCTCCGCGGGTGGCATGGGCGTCAGCGCAGCGAGCGTGGCAGGCTTGAACCCCAGGTAGAGCCCCACAGCGCCCGCCACCAGCAATGCGTTGATCAGCACCAGCCCCCACAGCCGCCGCTTCGAGCTGGCTTGCTGCTCCAGCGTGGTGCAGGCCTCGCGCACCGTGCGGGCTTCGCGCACCGCACGCGTCATGCGGCGGCGGGTGTCGGCGTGCAGCCAGGCATTGCCATAGGCGCCGGGGATCGCCACGCTCAGGAGCAGCAGCGCCAGCAACACACCCCATTCCACCGACTGCGGCCAGTGCAGAAACCGCCGGCTCAGGGCCAGCACCAGCAAGGCCAGCCCCTCGGCACAAGCCAGGTACACCAGCGCCGCCCCCCAGAGCTGGCGAAACGCCATCCAGTTCAGCGTGAGCAAACCCGCAGCCGGATTCCAGGCGGGGCTGGCGCGGCCCGCTTCGTCAAAGCGCTCGAACACCGCCAGGTAGTGCGCGGCGTTCACCGGGCCCAATGCCGCGCGGTACAACGCGGTGGTGGCACTCTCGGGGGCGATCGCGGCGGGCTGCGAGGTGGCGGGCATGGCCGCGATTCTGGCACGGGCATGCGGGTTGTTGCCAAGGGCGCAAGCCCGGTGTTCTGCCCACAATGCCTGCATGCGTGTCTTCACCCCTTGCGTGCGTCCATGAGCCCGAGCCAGATCATCGTGCTGGCCACGCCGGTGTTCTTTGTGCTCATCGCGGTGGAATACGCCATCGGCCTCAAGCGCCAGCGCAACACCTACCGGCTGGACGACGCCATCAACAGCATCGGGCTGGGCATGCTGAGCCAGATCAGCGCGGTGTTCACCCGGCTGCTGCGCGTGGGCATTTACACCGCGGTGTATTCGGTGGTGGCGATCTGGCCCGACCACCCCTTCTGGACCACCTGGGCCGGCTGGCTCACCGCGCTGGTGTTCTACGACTTCTGCTACTACTGGCTGCACCGCGCCGGGCATGAGAGCGCCATCTTCTGGGCCGCGCACGTCGTGCACCACCAGAGCCAGGACTACAACCTTTCCACCGCGCTGCGCCAGACCAGCTCCGGCGCGCTCCTGGGCTGGGTGTTCTACCTGCCCATGGCCGTGGCGGGGGTGCCACCGCTGGTGTTCGGCGTGGTCGCGCTCATCGACCTGCTCTACCAGTTCTGGGTGCACACGCAACAGGTGGGCAAGCTGGGCTGGTTTGACCGCTGGTTCTGCAGCCCGTCCAACCACCGCGTGCACCACGCCGTGAACGACCGCTACCTGGACCGCAACTACGGAGGCATCCTGATCGTGTGGGACCGGCTCTTCGGCAGCTTCAAGGAAGAAGACGAAACCTGCGTCTACGGCACCCGCAAACCCTTGAACAGCTGGGACCCGCTCTGGGCCAACGGCGAGGTGTACTGGGGCTTGCTCAAGGACAGCTGGCACACGCGCCGCTGGGCCGACAAGCTGCGCGTGTGGTTCAAGCCGCCGGGCTGGCGCCCGGCCGACGTGGCGGCGCGCTTTCCTTCGCCCCCCTTTGAAATCGGCAACGTGCAGCGCTTCGCGCCCCGCATGACGCGCGGCGTGCAGGTGTTTGCTGCGGTGCAGTTCGCGCTGCTGCTGGCCGGCGTGGCCGGCTTTCTGTGGTTCACCGACGCCTGGCCGCTGTCACGCAGCGCGGTGGTGTTCGCCGTGCTGGTGGTCGCGCTGTGGGCCATTGGCGCGGTGATGCAGGGCCGCATCTCCATGGGCGAGGCGCTGATGATCGAAAGCGGGGTGCTCGCCATGGCCACCGCCGCGCTGGGCGCCACCGAGCTGCACCGCGTGTTCAAACCGCTGACCATGCTGATCGCCCTGGCCGTGGTCGCGGCAAACGCCAACGGTCGCGGAGGCCTGCGGCGCGCCGATGTGTTGCTGCTGGGCGCGCTGGCGGCCTCGCTCGCGGGCGATGTGTTCCTCATGCTCAGCGGCTACTTCATCCCGGGCCTGGTCGCGTTCCTCATCGCACACCTGATCTACCTCGCGCTCTTGCGGCAAGACGCGCCCTGGTTCCCCAGCCGGCGCGCACTCGCCGCCACCCTTTCCGTGGGTGTGGCGATGTACGCCTTTCTGTGGGCCGGCGGCCTGCCTGCCGGGCTGCGGGGGCCCGTGGCCGCCTATGTGCTGGTGATCGCCCTCATGGCCGCGCAGGCCATGGGCCGCGCGCTGTGGCTGCGCCACAGCCCGGCCACCCTGGTCGCCGTCGGCACCGGCTTCTTCATGCTCAGCGACGCCCTGTTGGCCACCCACCGGTTCGTGTCGCCCCTGCCCATGTCGCAGGTCTGGGTGCTGGGCACGTACTACGCGGCGCAGGTGCTGATTGTGGTGGGCGTGTTGCGGGGCCGCGCCCGCGAAGGCCTCAAGACGGTGCCGCAGAACGCCGCGACCGAAGGCGCTCGCCCAGCGTTTTGATCCGATCGGCCAGCACCGCCATGCGCGCATCCGCCGGCGCCACGGCCTGCGCTCCGCGGAATTTCCCCACCTCCAGCGTCATCACCTCCAGCATCGCCTCGTGGAACTCGGCCACGTCGGCCAGCATCGAGTCAGCGACCGGGGGTGGCTTGATGCGCTTGAAGGCTTGGTCCACCGCGCGGTAGGCCGGTATGTGCCGCTGTTCCATCGCGTCGACCAGCGCGGCTTCGCTCAGGCGCCCTTCCCGGCGGGCAGCGAGGTCTGCCTGCAGTGCCTTTTCGGCCGCTTGCAAATCCGGCAGCACCCGCGCCAGCGCCGACTGCGCGGCAAAGAGTTGCGGGTGGTCCACGCCCGGGCGGGCCATGGCAGTCAGGCCACCCGCCATCACGGCCACGGCGAGCAGGGCCAGCACCTGGCGCACACGCCGCTGCGCCATGCCAGCCTGTTCGTCGACCAGCTCGATCAGCAGCCATGCCAGCACCGCCCCGGCCACCAGACCACCGACGTGCGCTGCGTTGTCGATGCCGGGGCGAGCGAAACCCTGCACCAGCATGATCACCACGAACACGCCCTGCGTGGTCAGCAACTGCTGCACCATGCCTTTGGGCACACGCTCGCGGTGCTGAAGCACACCGACCAGCAGCGCACCCAGCACGCCGAAGACCGCACCCGACGCGCCCACCGACACAGCCTGCTGCGACGAAAAGTGCAGGCTCAGCGCACTGCCTGTGAGGCCCGCGCCCAGGTAGATCAGCAAAAACTCGCCATTGCCGAACCATCGGCACACGCGCCGCCCGGCATCCCACAGCGCAAACATGTTGAGCACCAGGTGCAGCACGCCGCCATGCAGGAACGTGGCCGTGAGCAGGCGCCAGTAATCGCCGTCGCGCACCACCGCCGTACTGGAGTTCGCACCCCATGCAAACAGCTCTGCGGGCGTCGGCTTCATCGCGCTCATGCCGTCGAACAGGTTGAGCAGCCACACCAGCGCGTTGAGCCCCATCACCGTGTACAGCGCCCACGGCACGGGCGTGAGTTCGACCAGACGCGCCTCGAAGGCATCGTGGGCCTGCAGCTCGTCCAGGCGATCGCCCCACGCTGCCCGCGCCTGTCCGCTCGCGTGGCGCTGGAAAGCCTGCAGCACCGCCTGTATGGCGGGCTGGCGGTCGGCGCGGCGCAAGGGCGAGAGCACGATGCCGCGCTTGAGCCCCCTGTGCATCCAGCTGCGGGTCGCCGCCGCGGACATGGCGCCTTCACGAAGCCGTATCTGGATGTGGTCCTGCCCTTGCCCCGACAGGTGTTCGATGTCGGCGATGTCAGTCCAGGGAATCGTTTGCCCCTTGAGCAGGAAGCCACCGATGCCCTCGGCGCCGACATGCAGGATCGGGTGGGCGCTGAAGAAAGGCCGCAAGAGCAGCCAGGCCATGCCGACGAAAAAGAGGGCCAGCAACCCCGCCAGCCAGCCGCCGCGCGGGGTGTTCAGGGCCATCGCGCCAGCCCCCGCACCCATCAGCGCCAGGAATACCGCCAGCCAGATCAGGCTGCTGCGCCACGACGCGCGGAACACCTGGCTGCCCTTGCGCGCACCGACGTCCATCCCGCCGCCTCTTGTGGTTGTCCGAAGTCGCCTGAATCAGGTGGCGTCGCCGAACAGCTCGTTGCCCTGGCTGCTAGGCGGCGCCACGCCCAGGTGCCGGTAAGCCGCCAGCGTGGCGATGCGACCGCGCGGCGTGCGCTGCAGAAAGCCCTGCTGGATCAGGTAGGGCTCGATCACGTCTTCGATCGTGTCGCGCTCCTCGCCGATGCTCGCGGCGATGTTGTCCAGCCCCACCGGGCCGCCGTCAAAGCGGTGGATCACGGCTTCGAGCAGCTTGCGGTCCATCAGGTCGAAGCCTTGCGGGTCCACATCGAGCATGGCGAGCGCGCGGTTGGCGATGTCCTGGGTGATGGTGCCCGAACCCTTCACGTCGGCGAAGTCGCGCACGCGGCGCAGCAGCCGGTTGGCAATGCGGGGCGTGCCGCGCGAGCGCCGCGCGATCTCGAAGCCACCGGCTTCGTCCATCGGCGCGTTGAGCAACCCGGCGCTGCGCTTGACGATGCGCGCCAGCTCCTCCGAGGTGTAAAACTCCAGCCGCGCCACGATGCCGAAGCGGTCGCGCAGCGGGTTGGTGAGCATGCCCGCGCGCGTGGTGGCGCCCACCAGGGTGAAGGGCTGCAGGTCCAGCTTGATGCTGCGCGCGGCCGGCCCTTCGCCGATCATGATGTCGATCTGGTAGTCCTCCAGCGCGGGGTACAGGATTTCCTCGACGACCGGGCTGAGCCGGTGAATCTCGTCGATGAAGAGCACGTCGTTGGCTTCGAGGTTGGTGAGCAGCGCCGCCAGGTCTTTCGGCTTCTCCAGCACCGGCCCGCTGGTCTGGCGCAGGTTCACGCCGAGCTCCTGCGCAATGATGTGGCTGAGCGTGGTCTTGCCCAGGCCCGGGGGGCCGAACAGCAGCACGTGGTCCAGCGCTTCGTTGCGCTTCTTGGCCGCGCCAATGAAGATCTCGAGCTGCTCGCGCACTTTCACCTGGCCCACGTACTCGTCGAGCAGCTTGGGGCGCAACGCGCGCTCGATCGCCTCTTCCTTGGGCGAGGCGGGCGCGGCAGACACCATGCGCGGCGCGGGGGTGAAGTCGTCGGTCTGGATGCTCATGGTTTACCGGGCCAGTGCTTTCAGCGCGAGCTTGATGCCGTCGCTCACGCCCACGTCCTTGGGCAGCGCCTTGAGCGCGGCGGCGGCGTCCTTGTCGCTGTAACCGAGCGCCATGAGCGCTTGCTGGATGTCGCTCTGCACATCGCTTTGCGCAGGGCCTGCGCCGGGCAGGTTCAGGTCGGCACCGAGCTTGCCCTTGAGTTCGAGCAGCAGGCGCTCGGCGGTTTTCTTGCCGATGCCCGGCACCTTGATGATGCGCCCGCTGTCTTGTGCGCTGATGGCTTGCGACAGGTCGGCCACGCTCATGCCCGAGAGCACGGAGAGCGCGGTGCGCGGGCCCACGCCGCTGATCTTGATGAGCTGGCGAAAGGCCTCACGTTCGGCTGCGGTGCCAAAGCCATAGAGAATCTGGGCGTCTTCGCGCACCACGAAGTGGGTGAGCAGGGCCACCTTTTCACCGGTGGCGGGCAGGTTGTAAAACGTGCTCATGGGCACGTCCACCTCATAACCGACGCCGTGGCAGTCCAGCAGGATCTGGGGCGGGTTTTTCTCCAGCAGCGTACCGGTCAACTTGCCTATCATCGAGGTATCCTTTTCGAGGAATTATCGGCTTGATTCTCAGACACACCTTCTCTCCGCCCGACAACACGCGCATGGCGCACCTCTGCGGGCCGATGGACAGCCACATCCGCAGCATCGAGGCCGCCTTGCAGGTGAAAGTGGCCCACCGTTTCGAGCAATTCCGCATCAAGGGCCCCAAGGCCAAGGCCACGCAGGCGCTGGAGGCGCTGCAGGCACTCTACGAAATGGCGAAGAAGCCGATCCCCGCCGAGCAGGTGCAGCTCATGCTCAGCGGCGACACCGCGCTGGCCGACCCGGGCGACGGCGCCCTGGCCATGCAGACGCGGCGTGGCGAAGTGCGCGGGCGCACGCCCAACCAGGCGCGCTACCTGGAGAACATGGCCACCCACGACATCACCTTCGGCATCGGCCCCGCCGGCACGGGCAAGACGTATCTCGCCGTGGCCTGTGCGGTGGACGCGCTGGAGCGCAGCGCGGTGCAGCGCATCGTGCTCACGCGCCCGGCGGTAGAAGCCGGCGAGAAGCTGGGCTTTCTGCCCGGCGACCTGGGCCAGAAGGTGGACCCGTACCTGCGCCCGCTGTACGACGCGCTCTACGACCTGATGGGGGCCGACAAGGTGCAGAAGGCCTTCGAGCGGCAACAGATCGAAATTGCCCCGCTGGCCTTCATGCGCGGTCGCACGCTCAACCACGCGTTCGTGATCCTTGACGAAGCACAGAACACCACGGTCGAGCAGATGAAGATGTTCCTCACGCGCATCGGCTTTGGCGCCAAGGCCGTCATCACCGGCGACGTGAGCCAGATCGACCTGCCGCGCACCCAGCTCAGCGGCCTGATCGACGCCGAGCGCGTGCTCAAGCGCGTGCAGGGCATTGCCATTTCCCGCCTCTCCAGCGCCGACGTGGTGCGCCACCCGCTGGTGGCGCGCATCGTGGACGCCTACGAAGCCCGCTCACCCGCCATCGACGATGCGGTGGCGCCCGTCAAGCGCGCGCGCCGCAGCCCCACCTGACATGCCCTTGCCGATGCCCCCACCCGCTCGCCGTCTGTTGCTCGGTCTCGCCACCTTGCTGGCCTTCGAAGTTTCCGCCCAGGTCACCACCGCCCCCGCGCCTTCGGCCGCACCGGCGCCGCAGCTAGTTTTCAGCAGCCAGGCCGTGCGCTACAAGTGCGACGGGGGCAGCGAGATCGAGCTGGCCTACCTCAATCTGAGCAACGGCACCACCTTCGCGGCGCTGCACCACAACGACCGCACGCTGCTGCTGCAGGGCCGCCGTGCCACCACCGGCGTGCGCTTCTTTGCGCTGGACGACCAGTCGCGCCTGAGCTGGTACACCCAGGGCATGAAAGGCGAGCTGAGCGCCATCGCTGCCGACGCGAACACGCAAGACCAGATCCTGATGTCCAACTGTTTTGCCCAACCGGCCAAGCGCTGATGCCCCTGCCCGCCCTCAGTCTGTCCCTGCAGTTCGGTGAACTCACCGAAGCCGCCCTGCACCGCGCCGCGCTGCCGCGCCACTTCGTTGCGCGCTGCATCCGCCACGCACTCGACGCGGACGCCGAAATCACGGTGCGCATCGTCGACGCCGAAGAAGGCCAGTCGCTCAACCGCGACTACCGCCAGCGCGACTACGCCACCAACGTGCTCACCTTCGACTACGCCACCGAACCGCTGGTGATGGCCGACCTGGTGCTCTGCGCGCCCGTGGTGGCCCGCGAAGCCGCCGAGCTCAAAAAGCCGCTGGCAGAGCACTATGCCCATCTGCTGGTCCACGGCACCCTGCACGCGCAGGGCTGGGACCACGAAACCAGCGAGGCCGACGCCGAAGAGATGGAAGCTCGGGAAACCGAGATCCTGGCTGGCCTGGGCCAGCCCAACCCTTACGCCTGAGCCCTGATCTGCAGGGGGATGGTCACCGGACCGTCGTTGACCAGGTGCACCTTCATGTCGGCACCAAAGCGGCCCGTCTGCACCACCGGGTGCGCCGCGCGCGCTGCGCTCACGAAGGCGTCGTAAAGGGATTCGCCGAGCGCCGGCGGCGCCGCCCCCGTGAAGCCGGGCCGGTTGCCGCTCTTCGTGTCGGCGGCCAGGGTGAACTGGCTCACGATCAACAAGCCACCCGCGATGTCCTGCACGCTCAGGTTCATCTTGCCGGCGGCGTCACCGAAGATGCGCAGCTTGAGGATCTTGGCGAGCATCTTCTCGCCCACCGCTTCGGTGTCGTCGGGCTCGGCGCACAGCAGCACCAGCAGGCCCTGGCCCACCGAGCCCACGACCTCGCCCGCGATCTCGACACGGGCTTCACTCACCCGCTGCAGCACGGAAATCATGACCGCGACCGCCCGGCCGCCCGAAGGCCGCGGTGCGCCCCCTCGGGGGGCAGCGACACACGACGTGAGGAGCGTGAGGGCTTCATATCAGATCCTTTTCATCGTCAAAGTGCGCTTCCACATCGCTGGGCAGCAGCTGAATGGTCGCCCGCAGCCCCGGCACCGCGCTCATGAGCGCCTGCTCCACGCTGGCGCGCACGGCGGCCGCGCGGCCCAGCGACCAGCTCGCCGGCATGTGCATGTGCAGGTCGACAAAGCGCCGCTGGCCGGCCTTGCGCGTGCTCAGGTGGTCAAACCGGATGATGCTGGCTTCACCTTCGGCCGACGCAAAGACGTCCAGCGTCTCCTGGATGGTGGCCATCACCTCGGGCTCCAGCGCCTCGTCCATCAGGCCTTGTGACGACCGCCACAGGAGGTGAAAGCCTTCCTTGAGGATGTTCGCCGCCACGCCCATGGCCACCAGGGGATCGAGCCAGAGCCAGCCCGTGAAGTGCACCAGCGCAATGCCGGCCACCACGCCGACGGAGGTCCAGACGTCGGTGACGAGGTGCTTGGCGTCGGCCTCCAGCGCGATGGACCGGTGCTCGCGCGCCGCGCGAAACATCACCCAGGCCAGCACGCCGTTGAGCGCGGAGCTCAGCACCGACAGCGCCAGGCCCCAGCCCACCTGCTCGATGGGCTGCGGATCGAACAGCCGGTGCCCCGCCACCCAGATGATGCCCAGCGCCGCGGCAATGATGAGGATGCCTTCGAAGCCCGACGAGAAATACTCCGCCTTGTGGTGGCCGTAGGGGTGGTCTTCATCGGCCGGGCGGGCGGCGATCGTCACCATAACCAGCCCGAAGATGGCGCTGGCCAGGTTCACCAGCGACTCCATCGCGTCCGACAACAGCCCCACCGAGTCGGTGATGAGCCACGCGCCCGTCTTGAGCCCGATGGTCAGAAGGGCCACCATCACCGACGCCATGAGCAGCCGTTGGGGGGTGAGGAGTCTCGCGTGGGCGGGTGTCATGGGCGGATTGTCACGCAGCTGCCTTGCCTGAACCTGAAGGCCAAAGCGCGGTGCCGGCGCCAGCAATGCCAGAATGCTTCGACCCACGCCGCACATGACCCACACACCCCACCCCACCGAAAGCCCCTCCCACAGCTTCTGGCTGGGCGAGACCGATGTCTGGCTGCTGGCCGAGGGCAAGCACCTGCGCCCCTGGCAAAAGCTGGGCGCCCACGCCACCACGCTCGACGGGCAGAGCGGCACCGCCTTTGCCGTGTGGGCGCCGCACGCGCGCCAGGTCGCGCTGGTGGGCGACTTCAACCAATGGCGTGCGCAGCCCATGCGCCTGCGCCCGGAGTGCGAGGTGTGGGAGCTGTTCGTGCCCGGCGCGGCGGTGGGCGACTGGTACAAATTCGAGGTGCAGGGCAGCGACGGCCGCCACGTCTTCAAGACCGACCCCTATGCCCGCGAAACCGAGCTGCCGCCAGGGAACGCAGCGCGCGTGTGCGAGCCCTTGCGCCCACCGGCCGACCGGGGCGGTGCCGCCCACGACCGCCCGGACCTGCCCATGGCCATCTACGAGGTGCATGCGGGTTCCTGGCGCCGGCCCGACGGGCCTCACACCGTGCCCACCTGGGACGACCTCACCACCCACCTGGTGCCCTATGTGGTGGACATGGGTTTCACCCACATCGAGCTGATGCCGGTGAGCGAACACCCGTTCTACGCCTCGTGGGGCTACCAGCCCACCGGCCTGTACGCGCCCACTGCGCGCCACGGCTCCCCCGAATCGTTCCGCCGCTTTGTGCAAACCGCGCACGCCGCCGGCCTGAAGCTCATCCTGGACTGGGTGCCCGCGCATTTCCCCACCGACGAACACGCCCTGGCCCGCTTCGACGGCACGGCGCTGTATGAATACGCCGACCCGCGCGAAGGCTTCCACCGCGACTGGAACACCCTCATCTACAACTTCGGCCGCTTCGAGGTGCGCAACTTTCTGGTGGGCAACGCGCTGTTCTGGGTCGAGCAGTACGGCGTGGACGGCCTGCGGGTGGACGCGGTGGCCTCCATGCTCTACCGCGACTACAGCCGCCCGGCCGGCGAGTGGGTGCCCAACGAACACGGCGGGCGCGAAAACCTGGAAGCCATCGCCTTCCTGCGCGAGGTGCACGAGGTGCTGCACCAGGAAGCACCGCGCGCCACTACCACGGCCGAAGAGTCCACCGCCTTCCCGCGCGTGACCGGCACGGTGGCCGAGGGCGGCCTGGGCTTCGACCACAAATGGAACATGGGCTGGATGCACGACACGCTGTCGTACTTCGCGCTCGACCCGGTCCACCGCCGCTGGCACCACCACAAGCTCACCTTCGCGATGATGTACGCGCACACCGAAGACTACGTGCTGCCGCTCTCGCACGACGAGGTGGTGCACGGCAAGGGCTCCCTGCTCAACAAGATGGCTGGCGACCGCTGGCAACAGCTGGCCAACCTGCGCGCGCTGTACGCCTGGATGTACGCGCACCCGGGCAAGAAGCTGCTCTTCATGGGCGCCGAGCTGGCCCAGGCCACCGAGTGGAACCACGACGCCGAACTGCCCTGGCACCTGCTGCAAGACCCGGCACATGCCGGCATGCAGGCACTGGTGCGCGACCTCAACCACGTCTACCGCAGCGCGCCGGCCCTGCACGCGCGCGACACCGACCCCCACAGCTTCCAGTGGCTGGTGGTGGACGACGCCGACCACTCGGTGCTGGCCTTCGCGCGTTACGGCCACGCGCTCGAAGACACGGTGGTGGTGGTCGCCAACCTCACGCCGATGGTGCGCCACGGCTACCGCGTGGGCCTGCCGCACGGCGGGCACTGGCGCGAACGCCTCAACACCGACTCCAGCCACTACGGCGGCAGCAATGTGGGCAACCACGGCCGCCTGCAGGCTGAAGACAACGCGCAACACGGCCAGCGCTGGTCGGCCAGCTTCACACTGCCACCGCTTGGCGTGCTCTGGCTGCAGCCGGAGGTGGAGCGATGACCGCAGGCGCACCACCGGCCCTGGGCGCCCATTTGCGCCGGCAGGATGGCAGGGATGGCGTGCACTTTTCGGTGTGGGCGCCCGACGCCCACGGCGTCGACCTGTGCCTGTTCGAGCCGGGCGCTGCAAGCGAAAGCCGGCGCGTGGCCCTGCAGCCCGCAGGCGATGGCCTCTGGGCCGTCTTCGTGCCCGGCCTGGCCGCCGGCCAGCTATATGGCCTGCGCGCCAGCGGCCCATGGCAGCCCGAAGCAGGCCACCGCTTCAACCCGGCGCGCCTGCTGCTCGACCCCTGGGCGCTGGCGCTGGTGGGTGACACCGAACGCCTGGCCCTGCAGACCGGGCATGCCTGCGCCGATCCGCTGCACCCCACGCAGCCCTGGGGCGAACACCAGCCCGACGCCGCCGACAACGCCGCCCACATGCCGCGCTGCGTGGTGGTGGATGCGCAGGCCGAGCTGAACGCCGCACAGCGCATGGCGCCCCGTCCCGCCATCGCGCCCGAGCGCGTGGTGATCTACGAAGCGCACGTGAAAGCCCTCACCCGCCTGCACCCCGAAGTGCCCGAACACCAGCGCGGCACCTACGCCGCGCTGGCCCACCCGGCGGTGGTCCAGCACCTGCAGCGCCTGGGCATCACCACCGTGTGCCTGCTCCCGGTGCACCAGCACATCAGCGAGCGCCACCTGCTCGAACGGGGCTTGAGCAACCACTGGGGCTACAACACGCTCAACGCGTTTGCCCCCGAGCCGGCCTACGCCGCCGCCCCCGCCGACGACACCGCTGCCGTGCGCGCCGAGTTCCGCCACATGGTCGACACGCTGCACCGCGCCGGCATCGAGGTGGTGCTCGACGTGGTCTTCAACCACACGGCCGAGAGCGATCTGAACGGCCCCACGCTGAGCTGGCGCGGCCTGGGCCAGAACCGCTGGTACGCCATGGGCGCACACGGCGTGCCGCACAACTTCAGCGGCACCGGCAACAGCCTGGCGGTCAGCGAACCGCGCGTGCTGCAATGGGTGATGGACAGCCTGCGCTGGTGGGTGCAGGCCTTCGGTGTGGACGGCTTCCGGTTTGACCTCGCCGTCTCGCTGGGCCGCGACGCGGCCATCGGCCACGCCTTCAACCCGCGCAGCGCCTTGCTCAGCGCCATGGCGCAAGACCCGGTGCTGCGCGGCGTGCGCCTGATCGCCGAGCCGTGGGACGTGGGCCCGGGCGGCTACCACACCGGCGGGTTCGAAGCCGGCTGGCTGGAGTGGAACGACCGCTTTCGCGACGGCGTGCGCGCCTTCTGGCTTGGCCACCACGGCACGCGCGGCGAACTCGCCACACGCACCTGCGCCAGCGGCGACCTGTTCCACCGCCACGGTCGCCTGCCCGCCGCCAGCGTGAACATGGTGACCGCGCACGACGGCTTCAACCTCGCCGACCTCACCGCCTACCAGCACAAACACAACGCCGCCAACGGAGAAGACAACCGCGACGGCCACAGCCACAACCTGAGCGCCCACGGCGGCGTGGAAGGCGCCACCGACGACCCCGTGGTGCTGCACCGCCGCGCCCTCTGGCGTCGCGCGCTGCTGGCCACACTCTTCTGCGCACAGGGCACGCCGCAACTGCTGGCCGGCGACGAGCTCGGCCACAGCCAGCAGGGCAACAACAACGTGTATTGCCAGGACAACGCCATCACCTGGCTGGACTGGGCACAGGCCGACGCCTCACTGACCGGTTTCGTGGCCGGCCTCGCGGCGTTGCGGCGCCAGCACCCCGGCCTGCGCCACGCGCGCTGGTTCGAAGGCCCGGGCAATACCCCTCACACCGCCCCGCCCGACATCGCCTGGCTCGACACCGATGGCCACCCGATGGCACCCGACGCCTGGCAGGCCCACGACCGACACACCCTGACGGCGGTGATCACCGTGGGCGACACCGGCGCCGCGCCCACGGAACGCCTGTGGGTGGCATGGCACGCCGGCCCGGGCGCCATCACCTTGCCACTGCCCGACGGCGACTGGCGCGTGGCGTTGGACAGCGCGGGCGCCGTGGCGAACCCCGGCCGCGAGGACGAAGTCGCCGGCCAGCTCACCCTGAACGAGACCGGCGTGTGGGTGCTGGTCCAAGGCTTGCATGTGCCCGATGGTCATTCCCCCGGCCGTTCATGAACACCACCGTCCACCCCCTGCTTTCGCGCCGCACCAGTGGCGTGCTGCTGCACATCACCAGCCTGCCCGGCCCCAACGGCTCGGGCGACTTCGGCGCGGGCGCGCGCCATTTCGTGGACTGGCTGGTGTCCGCCGGTCAGTCGATGTGGCAGATCCTGCCGCTCTCGCCCGCCGGCCCGGGCAACTCGCCGTACCAGAGCGTCTCGGCCTTTGCCGGCAGCCCGCTGCTGGTCGACCTGGAAGACCTGGTGCAGATGGGATGGCTGCCCTGGACGCCCACCCAGGGCTTCGACCACCACCGCTGCGATTTCGAGCGCGTGGCGCCCTGGCGCATGGCCAACCTGCGCAAGGCCTGGGACGGGTTCAACCTGCGCGCCACGCCCGAGAGCCGCGAGGCGCTCGCCGACTTCTGCACCGAACACGCCCACTGGCTCGACGACTACGCGCTCTTCATGGTCCTGAGCGAACGCCACATCGGCAGCTGGCCACAGTGGCCCGCACCACTGGCCCGGCGCGATGCGCAGGCGCTGGACGAGGTGCGGCAGCACTCGCCCAAGGCGCTCGGTTTCTGGCAGTTCGTGCAGTGGCGCTTCTGGGTGCAGTGGCAGGCGCTGCGCCACTACGCCCACAGCCGGGGCGTGCAGATCGTGGGCGACGCACCCATCTTTGTGGCGCACCACAGCGCCGACGTCTGGGCCCATGCCCACCAGTTCCTGCTCGACGACGACTTCGAACCCCACGTGGTGGCCGGCGTGCCGCCCGACTACTTCAGTGCCACCGGCCAGCGCTGGGGCAACCCGCTCTACAACTGGCCGGCGATGGCGCAGGACGGCTACCGCTGGTGGAAAGACCGCGTGGCGCACCTCTTCAAGCAGGTCGATGTGGTGCGCCTGGACCACTTCCGCGGCTTTGAGGCGCACTGGGAAATTCCGGCCAGTGAACCCACCGCCGTGGCCGGCCAATGGCAGACCGGCCCGGGCCTGCCCTTCTTTGCCGAGCTGCAGGAGGCGCTGGGGCCACTGGCCATCATTGCGGAAGACCTGGGCCTGATCACGCCCGAGGTGAACGCACTGCGCGAGGCCTGCGGTTTTCCCGGCATGCGCATCCTGCAGTTCGCCTTTGGCGGCGGCCCGGGCAACCCCTACCTGCCGCACAACCTCGAGCACAACTGCGTGGCCTACACCGGCACGCACGACAACGACACCACGCTGGGCTGGTGGCGCACCGCGTCCAGCCACGACAAGGCCAGCGCACGCGCCTACCTCGGCCCGGCGGTGGACACCGAGCCGCACTGGACGCTGATCAACGCGCTGTCGCAGACGGTGGCCAACACCGTGGTGCTGCCGTTCCAGGACGTGGTGGGCCTCGATGGCAAACACCGCATGAACACGCCGGGGCAGGCCACCGGCTGCTGGGAATGGCGCTTCGAGTGGCGCCAGATCGACCACCGCCCGGCCGAGCGCCTGATGGCCATGGCACGCGCACACGGCCGAATACCCTGAACCGCAACCCACCCGACCCACCCTTCACCCGTTTTCCAGTGCGCACCAAGACGCACACACCTCACCCCCACCGGAGACACGCATGGAAAAAAACTCGCCCCAGCAACTGGCCAAACGCACCATTGCCCTGGTGCTGGCGGGCGGACGCGGCTCGCGCCTGCATGCCCTGACCGACCGGCGCGCCAAGCCCGCCGTGTACTTCGGCGGCAAGTTCCGCATCGTCGACTTCGCGCTCTCCAACTGCCTGAACTCGGGCGTGCGCCGCATCGGCGTGCTGACGCAGTACAAGTCGCACAGCCTGCTGCGCCACCTGCAACGCGGCTGGAGCTTCCTGCGCAACGAGTTCAACGAATTCATCGACCTGCTGCCCGCCCAGCAGCGCATGGACGACGAGAGCTGGTACCTGGGCACGGCCGACGCGGTCTACCAGAACCTGGACATCCTGCGCGCCCACAAGCCCGACTACATCCTCGTGCTCGCGGGCGACCACATCTACAAGATGGACTACGCCGACCTGATCGCCGACCACGTGGCGCAGGGCAAGAAATGCACCGTGGCCTGCATCGAGGTGCCCCTGGCCGAGGCCACCGCCTTCGGCGTGATGGACATCGATGCCGACCGCAACATCGTGCGTTTCCTGGAAAAGCCGGCCCAGCCGCCGCACATGCCGGGCAAGCCCGACACCGCGCTGGCCAGCATGGGCGTGTACGTGTTCAACACCGAGCACCTGTTCGAGGCGCTCAAGCGCGATTCGGGCACCGCCGGCTCCAGCCGCGATTTCGGCAAGGACATCATTCCGGCCATGGTGGCCGCCGGCGAGGCGGTGGCCCACCCGTTCGGCCTGTCGTGCGTGAAGAGTTCCCCCGAGGCCCCGGCCTACTGGCGCGACGTGGGCACGGTCGACGCCTACTGGGCGGCCAACCTCGACCTCACCAACACCGTGCCCGAGCTCGACATGTACGACCGCGAATGGCCGATCTGGACCTACCAGGAGCAGCTGCCCCCGGCCAAGTTCGTGTTTGACGACGACGGCCGCCGGGGCTGTGCGGTGGACTCGCTGGTCTCGGGTGGCTGCATCATTTCGGGCGCGCTGGTGCGCCGTTCGGTGCTGTTTTCCAAAGTCCGGATCCACTCGTTCGCCACAGTGGAAGAATCCGTCATCCTTCCCGAGGTCGACATCGGACGCAGCTGTGAACTGCGCAAGGTGGTGATCGACAACGGCTGTGTGATCCCCGATGGCATGAAGATCGGCGTGGATGCGGCAGAAGACGCGCGGCGTTTCTTCCGCACCGACAACGGCGTGGTGCTGGTCACCCGTGCCATGCTCGAAAAACTGGAATGAACCCCAAAGTCCTTTACGTTTGCTCCGAAGTGTTCCCGCTGCTCAAGACCGGCGGGCTGGCCGATGTGAGCGCGGGCCTGCCACCCGCCCTGCAGGCACAGGGCGCGGATGTGCGCCTGTTGCTGCCCGCCTTCCCCGGCGTGGTGGCGGGCGTCACGCCCGAAGGCCCCACGCTGCTGGTGCCGGCCGGGGGCAGCCCGGGCCTGCCCGCCGGGCTGGGCCCGCAGGCCGTGTCGGCCCACGGGCCCACGCCCTGGCTGCGCGCCGGGCGCATCACCGAGAGCGGCATGCCGGTGTGGCTGCTGCACGCGCCTGGGCTCTACGAGCGCGGCGGCAACCCCTACCTGGACGCCTCGGGCCAGCCCTGGCCCGACAGCGCGGAGCAGTTCGCCTGGCTGGGCTGGGCCGCCGCCCTGCTCGGCACGGGGCTGAGCGCCGCGTGGCGACCCGATGTGGTGCACGGCCACGACTGGCACACCGGCCTGGCCTTTGCCTACCTGCGCGAACTGGCGCGCACGGCCGAGCACCGCCCGGCGACCGTCTTCACGGTGCACAACCTGGCCTACCAGGGCGTGTTCAACGCCAGCCTGCGCCCGCGCCTGGGGCTGCCAGACACCCTCTTCCACCTGCAAGGGCTGGAGTTCCACGGCCACATCAGTTTCATGAAGGCAGGGCTGAAGTACAGCGACGCCATCACCACCGTGAGCCCGACCTACGCGCGCGAGATCACCGGCACCGAGCAGGGCTGCGGGCTCGACGGTGTGCTGCGCCAGCGGCAGGCGCACCTGCACGGCATCCTGAACGGCGTGGACGACGCGGTGTGGAACCCGCTCACCGACCCCTTGGTGCAACCGGGCTTTGACGCCGGGCACATGCAGGGCAAGGCGCAAGCCAAGGCCCGGCTGCAACAACGCCTGGGCCTGCAGGTGCGGCCCGAGGCGCTGCTGTTCTCGGTGGTGAGCCGCCTCACCGAGCAAAAAGGCCTGCACCTGCTACCGGCGGTGGTCGACGAGCTCGTCCAGCGCGGCGGGCAACTCGCGGTGCTGGGTTCGGGCGATGCGGCCATCGAACAGGCGCTGCGCGCCTGTGCCCAGCGCCACCCCGAACAGGTGGCACTCACCGTGGGGTACGACGAGGCGCTGGCGCACAGCGTCATTGCCGGCGCCGACGTGATCCTGCTGCCCTCGCGCTTCGAGCCTTGCGGCCTGACCCAGCTCTACGGCCTGCGCTACGGCACGCTCCCCTTGGTGCGCGCCGTGGGCGGGCTGGCCGACACCGTGGTCGATTGCAGCCTGGAGAACCTGGCCGATGGCAGCGCCAGCGGTTTCGTCTTTCAAGACCTCGGCGTGCCAGGCCTGCTCGCGGCCCTGAAGCGCGCCTTCGCGCTGCAGCGCCGCCCAGCCGAATGGCTCGCCGTGCAGCAGCACGGCATGGCGCTGCGCTTTGACTGGGCGCGCGCCGCCGCCGAATACCTGCGCGTCTACACCTCGGTGCTGCCTGCCCCGGCCGGCGCCTGAGCGGTCAGCACGTTTATTGCTTCTGCCTTCAGCATCCACCCGCATCCCCTACCGCCATGTCCGACACCACGCAGACCCCTGATTCCGTCCCGTTCGAATACGACCACCTGGACAACAGCGTGGACGCCTTGCGCAAGTCGATCGCCAACCGGTTGATCTACTCGGTGGGCCGCGATCCGCGCTCGGCCACCCGGCGCGACTGGCTCTTCGCCCTGTTCCACGCCGTGCGCGACCGCATGATGCACCGCTGGCGCGAGACGCTGGCCACCGCGCAGGACAGCGACGCCAAGCGCGTGTACTACCTCTCGATGGAATTCCTCACCGGCCGCGCGCTCACCAACGCGCTGCTCTCCGTGGGCATCCTGGACGACGCCCGCACCGCCTGCACCCAGCTGGGTGTCGACTTCGATGCGCTGATCGATCTGGAAACCGATGCCGGCCTGGGCAACGGCGGCCTGGGCCGCCTGGCGGCGTGTTTCCTCGACTCCATGGCCACGGTGGGTGTGCCCGGCATGGGCTACGGCATCCGCTACGACTACGGCATGTTCGCCCAGCGCATCGTGGACGGCCGGCAAGTGGAGGAGCCCGACTACTGGCTGGTCAACGGCAACCCCTGGGAATTCATGCGCCCCGAGTTCAGCTACACGGTGCAGTTCGGCGGGCGCCTGGTGCAGTCCGCCGACCACGTGCGCTGGGTCGAGACCGACGACGTGATCGCCACCGCCTACGACACCGGCGTGCCCGGCCACGAGCTCAGCAGCGTGGCCACCATGCGCCTGTGGACCGCGCGCGCCACCAGCGGCATCAACCTCGATGCCTTCAACAAAGGCGACTACATGCGCGCCGTGGAGGCCAAGAACGCCTCGGAAAACGTCTCGCGCGTGCTCTACCCCGACGACAGCACCGACCACGGCAAGGAACTGCGGCTGCGCCAGGAGTATTTCTTCGTCAGTGCCTCGCTGCAAGACATCGTGCGCCGCTTCAAGAAGCACCAGGGCGACTTTGCGATCTTTGCCGACCGTGTGGCGATCCACCTGAACGACACCCACCCGGCGCTGGCCGTGCCCGAGCTCATGCGCCTGCTGGTCGACGAGCAGGGCCTCGAATGGGACACCGCCTGGGACATTTGCAAACGCGTGTTCAGCTACACGAACCACACGCTGATGCAGGAAGCCCTGGAGACCTGGCCGGTCGACCTGATGGGCCGCCTGCTGCCGCGCCACCTGCGCATCATTTACGACCTGAACGCCAACTTCTTGGCCGAGGTGCACGAGCGCTTTCCGGGCGAAAACGACCTGCTGCGCCGCGTGTCGCTGATCGACGAGCGCGGCCAGCGCCGCGTGCGCATGGCCTACCTGTCGGTGCTGGCCAGCCACAAGGTCAATGGTGTGTCGGCCCTGCACAGCCAGCTCATGGTGCAGACCATCTTTGCCGACTTCGCGCGGCTCTACCCCGAGCGCTTCTGCAACAAGACCAACGGCATCACGCCCCGGCGCTGGCTCTCGCAGGCCAACCGGCCGCTGGCCGCCCTGGTCGACGCGCGCATCGGCACCACCTGGCGGCGCAACCTCGACGAGCTGTCGCAGCTGCGCGCGTTTGCCACCGACCCAGAATTCGTCAGCGCCTTCCAGGACGCCAAGGCCCGGAACAAGCGCCGGCTGGCCGAACGCATCGGTGCCGAAACCGGTGTGATCGTCAACCCCAACAGCCTGTTCGACGTGCAGATCAAACGCATGCACGAGTACAAGCGCCAGCTGCTCAACGTGCTGCACGTGGTCACGCGCTACCAGCAGATCCTGGCCCACCCTCACGCCGACTGGGTACCACGCACGGTGGTGTTTGCCGGCAAGGCGGCCTCGGCTTACTACATGGCCAAGCTGGTGATCAAGCTCATCAACGACGTGGCGCGCGTGGTCAACCACGACAAGCGCATCGGCGACAAACTCAAGGTGGTGTTCATCCCCAACTACCGCGTGTCATTGGCCGAGGTGATCATTCCCGCGGCCGACCTGTCCGAGCAGATTTCGACCGCCGGCACCGAGGCCTCGGGCACCGGCAACATGAAGTTCGCGCTCAACGGTGCGCTCACCATCGGCACCTGGGATGGCGCCAACATCGAGATCGCCGAACACGTGGGGCTGGAACACATCTTCATCTTCGGACACCGCACCGAACAGGTGGCCGCCCTGCGCGCCAGCGGCTACAACCCGCGCCGCTACTACGACCACAACTACGACCTCAAGACCGCCATCGACCGCATCGCCGAAGGCGCGTTCAGCCCCGAAGAACCCGGGCGCTTCCACGACATCACGCACACGCTGCTGGAGTCCGACTACTACCTGCTGCTGGCCGACTACACCGACTACCTGGCCACACAACACAAGGTGGATGCGCTCTACCGCAACCCGGCCGAATGGACCCGGCACGCCGTGATGAACGTGGCGGGCATGGGCGCCTTCTCGTCGGACCGCACCATCCGCGAATACGCCAGCGAGATCTGGAACGTCAAGCCGCTGTTCCAGTAGCCCCCACGCTCCACCGCTGCGCGGGTCGCTGCCCCCCGAGGGGGCTGGGCCAGCCTTGGGGCGGCCCGGCAGCTGTCCTGCCCCCACGCTCCGCCGCTGCGCGGGTCGCTGCCCCCCAAGGGGGCTGGGCCAGCCTTGGGGCGGCCCGGCAGCTGTCCTGCCCCCACGCTCCGCCGCTGCGCATGACAGAATCCGCCGCATGCGACGGCCCTGGCGATTCCCGGTTTGGTGGTTGGTCGGCGGGGCCGTGGTGGCCCTGGCCGGCGCGGCCGCGATCGCACGCCAGTCGCTGGAGCAACAGCGGTCGCTGTTTGAAACCGACGCGCGCATCGTGCACCGGCTGCTCAGCCAGCAGGTGGTGCAGCACGACGCCATGCTCGCCACCCTGGCACTGCTCCAGCCGGCACCCGACAACGTGGGCGGCGCCGCCTCCCCCGAGCAGCGCCTGCCTGTGCTCTACCCGCAGATCCTGAGCGTGCAGCGGCGCGATCCGGACGAACGCTGGAGCGACGCCCTGCTCACGCAGGCCGAGACGCTCTCACGCCAGACACGGCGCGCCGCCCTCGGCGGACTCGACCTCACCCAAGGCCGCTACCAGCTCGTGCTCGCCGCCACGCCCACCAGCTACGCACTGACCATCGACCTGCGCGCCATGGTGCCGTGGCCGGAATGGCCAATGAAGGCCGACACCAGCCCCGTGCGGGTGACGCTGGAACACGCTGGCCAACGGTATGTGGTGCAGGCCGGCGCGCCTGCCGCCGATGCGCCCGCGCGCGGCTGGCGGTTCAACTTCCACAAGCTGCTGGCCGCCGAGAGCCAGCCGTTTGACGTGGTGGCCACGCGGGCGGTCGGCTGGGGCCAGCTGCCCTGGGGCTGGATGCTCGCCTGGACGCTGGGCGTTGCCGCGCTGCTGGCGGCACTGCACCACCTGCAGCGCCAGCGCAGCGCGCGCCGCCGCGCCGAAGAACTGCTGCGGCTGGGCCAGGTGGCCCGGCTGAACACACTGGGCGAACTCGCCGCCGGCATGGCACACGAACTCAACCAGCCGCTCACCGCCGTGCTCGCCAACACGCAGGCGGCGCAGCGCCTGCTGCATGAAGACCCGCCCGAACTCACCACCGCGCGCGACGCCATGCTGCAAGCCGCCGCCCAGGCGCGGCGCGCGGCCGACGTGGTGGGGCGCTTGCGCCAGGCGGTGGAGCGGCCCGACCGCAGCGGCCAGCACCAGCCCGTGGCGGCGGTGGAAGCCGTGCGCCGTGCGCTCTACCTGCTGGAGCCCGAGTGCCAGCGGCGCGAGGTCGTGCCCGTGCTCGACGCCACACAAGCCGTCACGGTGCTGGCCGACCCCGTCGCGCTGGACCAGATCGTGCACAACCTCATCCTCAATGCGCTGCAGGCACTGGAACAGGTGCCGCCCGCGCAACGGCGGCTCACCCTGACCGTGTCGAGCCAGGGCGCGCGCGCCGACATCTCGGTCGCCGACAGCGGACCCGGCATCGCGCCGGAGGTGCTGCCGCGTTTGTTCGAGCCCTTTTTCTCCACGCGCGAAGGCGGCCTGGGGCTGGGCCTGAGCCTGTGCGAAACGCTGGCGCAGGGCATGGGCGGCGCGCTGAGCGCGGCCAACGCCCCCCAGGGTGGCGCGGTGTTCCGCCTGCAACTGCCACTGGCCACCGCCACGCCATGAACGGATCGCCCGACACCCTTTCGCCCACCGTGCACCTGATCGACGACGATCAGGCGGTGCGCGACAGCCTGGCCTTGCTGATCGGCACGGTGGGCTTGCGGGTGCAGCCCTGGAGCGACCCGCAGGCGTTCCTCAGCGACTTCGACCGCGAGGGCATCGGCGCCATCGTGCTCGACGTGCGCATGCCCGGCATCAGCGGGCTGAGCGTGCTCGACACGCTCGTGACGCAAGGCGTGGACCAGCCGGTGATCATGCTCACCGGCCACGGCACGGTGGACATGTGCCGCCGCGCCTTCAAGGCCGGCGCCGCGGAGTTTCTGGAAAAGCCGGTGGACGACGAGGCCTTGCTCGAAGCCCTGCAAAACGCGGTGCGCCAGCACGTGCGCTCGCGCCAGCGCCACCAGGCCGACCGCGCCGCGCGCGAACGCTACGCGCAGCTCTCCGATCGCGAGCGCGAGGTGCTGGGCCTGATCGTCGAAGGCCTGACCAACAAGGAGATCGGCCGCGCACTCGGCCTGTCCCCGCGAACGGTCGAGACCCACCGCGCCAACCTGTTCGCCAAGCTTCAGGCGCCCTCGCTCGCCCAACTCATCCGCCACTACGCCGCCCTGGTCGATGCACAAGACGCAGGCGGCGGCGCTGCGTAGTTCTACGGAGGCCCGCGCGTAGGCGTCCGAATGGCGAACACGGGCGCGAATTTCTACAGTTCTCCCACGGTTGATCGAACCGCTTCACCCCACCGGAGAACCCCATGAAAACCATCGTCCAAGCCACCCTGCTCGCCGCCTCGCTGACCGCAGCCTCCTTCGCCAGCGCCCAGAGCGTGCGCGTGGAAAAGAACATGTCGCTCGAACTCGCCGGGCAAATCGCCAGCGCCACCGTGGCCGCCTGCAGCGCCGCCGGCCACAACGTGACCGCCACGGTGGTCGATCGTGCCGGTGGCGTGCGCGCTGTCATGCGCGCCGACAACGCCGGCCCGCACACGCTGGAAGCCAGCCGCCTGAAGGCCTACACCTCCGCGTCGGCCAAGAACACCACGTTGGCCATGATGGAAGGCGCCCAGAAAAACCCCGCCGCCGCCAACCTGGTCAACATCCCGGGTTACCTGCTGCTGGGAGGCGGCGTGCCGGTGAAGGTGGGCAACGAAGTGATTGGCGCGGTGGGTGTGGGCGGCGCGCCCGGCGGCCACCTGGACGAGCAATGCGCCATGGCCGCGCTCGACAAGGTCAAGGACCAGCTGAAATGAAACGCCGCAGCTTGATCACCGCGCCGCTGGTGTCGCTGCCCCTGGCTGCCGCCTGGGCCCAGGTGGCGCCCAGCGCGAGCGAGGCTGCGGCCTACAGCGGCCTGCACGCCGCCGCCCAGCAAGGCGATGCCGCCAAGATTGCGCGCCTGGTCGCGGGTGGCGCCGCCGTGAACGCCACCGACGCGCGCGGCCGCACGCCGCTGCACGTGGCCACGTTTGCCCGGCAACGCGAGGCCATTCGCGCGCTCGTCAAGGCGGGCGCAGACCTCCAGCGGCTGGAAAACGACCGCTACGACGCGGTGACCATTGCCTCGGTGGCCGACGACGAGGACACACTGCGCGTGCTGCTGCAACTGGGCGCCAGCGCCCGCCAGACCACCAGCCGCTACGACGGCACCGCGCTCATTGCCGCGGCGCACCTGGGCCATGACGGTGTGGTGCGGCAGCTGATTGCGGCCGGCGCGCCGCTGGACCATGTGAACAACCTGCACTGGACCGCGGCGATCGAGGCGGTCGTGCTCGGTGATGGCGGCACGCGCCACCAGGCCACGCTCAAGGCGCTGATCGACGCCGGCGCGAACCTGCAACTGGCCGACCGCACCGGGCAGACGCCGCTGGCGCTGGCACGCGCCCGGGGCTACACCGCGATGGTGGCGATGCTGGAAGCGGCCGGACGGCGCTGAACCTGTTGGTTCAGCTCAGCGTGACGCGCGCGAACTTGCGCTTGCCCACTTGCACCACGAAGGTGCCAGCGGGCAGCTTCAACCCCTTGTCGCTCACCACCGCGCCGTCCACGCGAACGCCACCCCCTTCAATCAGGCGGTTGGCCTCGCTGTTGGAGGGCGCCAGGCCTGCGGCCTTGAGCAGCGGTGCGATGCCCAACGGTGCGCCCGAGAGCGACACCTCGGCAATGTCATCCGGCACGCCGCCCTTGCTGCGGTTGATGAAGTCCTGCTCCGCCGCATCGGCCGCCGCCGCGCTGTGAAAACGCGTGGTGATTTCCTTGGCGAGCATCACCTTGGCGTCTTTGGGGTTGCGCCCGCCTTCCACTTCTTTCTTCAGCGCCTCGATCTCGGCCAGCGACTTGAACGACAGCAGCGTGTACCAGCGCCACATCAGCGTGTCGGAAATGCTCAGCACCTTGGCAAACATCGAGTTCGCCTCTTCGGTGATGCCGATGTAGTTGTTCTTGCTCTTGGACATCTTGTCCACACCGTCCAGCCCTTCGAGCAGCGGCATGGTCAGGATGCACTGCGGCTCCTGGCCATATTCCTGCTGAAGGTGGCGGCCCATCAGCAAGTTGAATTTCTGGTCGGTGCCGCCCAGCTCCAGGTCGCTCTTGAGCGCCACGGAGTCGTAGCCCTGCATCAGCGGGTAGAGGAACTCGTGCACGCTGATGGGCGTGCCCGCCTTGAAGCGGTCGTGGAAATCGTTGCGCTCCATCATGCGAGCCACCGTGTACTTGGCGGCGAGCTGGATCATGCCCATCGAGCCCAGCGGCAGGCTCCATTCGCTGTTGTAGCGAATCTCGGTGCGCGCCGGGTCCAGCACCAGGCTGGCCTGCTTGTAGTACGTCTCGGCATTGGCCTTGATCTGCTCGGCGGTCAGCGGCGGGCGCGTGTTGTTGCGCCCGGAGGGATCGCCAATCAGGCTGGTGAAGTCCCCGATCAGAAAAATCACCTGGTGCCCGAGGTCCTGCAGCTGGCGCATCTTGTTGAGCACCACCGTGTGGCCAATGTGGATGTCGGGCGCCGTGGGGTCCAGCCCCAGCTTGATGCGCAGCGGCTGGCCGCTGGTTTCCGACTGTGACAATTTTTTGACCCAGTCGGCCTGAGGAATCAATTCTTCGCACCCCCGCAGCGTGACGCTCAGGGCGTGCTGGACGCCGTCCGTCAGGGGCACGGTTTTTTGAGAACTTTCGGCGTCGTTGGAGAGGGCTGTCATAGGGGTTTTTTCAGATGCAAAAAGGTGCACGCTGGCTATACTGCCGGTCGCGTTGGACGGATTTTAGTTGGCGCAGTTTTTGCACGATAACAAGCTGGTTCGTCTGCGCATGGGCGTTTGAGTGAACTTGTTCCGCCTCAACCGCTCTTTTTTTGTGCGCGTGGCCCACTTGCCTGTGGCCCGCCTTACCGGAAACCCCGATTTTGACCCGTTCGCTACTCCACACGCTGGCACAACTTGTTGATGCCACGAGCCAAAGCCTCGCACGGCACCCGCGCCGGATCATGGGAGGTCTGGGTGTGCTGCTGCTGGGCACGGGCGTCACCGCCTTCGGCATCGCGCCGCTGGCCCCCGACGCCTCCGACCTGCCCGTGCGCCAGATCGTCGAAGCGCTCGACGCACCCACCCGCCTGGACATCGACAGCCTCGTTGCAGACTCACCCGCTGCACCGCTGGTGCTCTATCGCAGCGAGACCACCCGCCGTGACGACACCGCCCAGAGCCTGCTGCAGCGCCTGGGCGTCATGGACACCCAGGCCCAGACCTTTCTTCGCAACGACACCATTGCCCGCCAGTTGCTCGGCCGAGCCGGCCGCCTGGTCAGCGTGGAAGCCTCTGACCAGCAGACCCTGCTGCGCCTGACCGCCCGCTGGTTGGCCGCAGATGAGCGCAGTTTCACGCGTCTGGTGATCGAGAAGAACGCGCAAGGCGCGCTCAGCTCACGCCTCGAACAGGGGGCGCTCACCGCCTCTGCCCGGCTGGCCAGCGGCGTGATCCGCAGCTCGCTCTTCGCCGCCACCGATGAAGCCGGCATTCCCGACCCCGTTGCCATTCAGCTCGCTGAAATGTTCTCCAGCGACATCGACTTCCGCCGCGACCTGCGCCAGGGCGACCGCTTCAGCGTGGTGTACGAAAGCCTGGAAGCCGACGGCGAGAGCATGCGCACCGGCCGCGTGCTCAGCGCCGAATTCGTCAACGACGGCAAGAAGCGCGAAGCCGTGTGGTTCGAAGAGCCCGGCCACAAGGGCGGCTACTACGGTTTCGACGGCACGAGCTCGCGCCGCTACTACCTGGCATCGCCCCTGGAATTCTCGCGCGTGAGCAGCGGCTACGGCATGCGCTTTCATCCCATCACGGGCAACCGCAAGGCCCACATGGGCGTGGACTACGCCGCGCCCACCGGTACGCCTGTGCGCACCATTGGCGACGGCGTCGTCGAGTTTGCTGGCGACCAGCGCGGTTATGGCAACGTCATCTACATCCGCCACCGCAGCAATCAGATGACCGTGTACGCCCACCTCAGTCGCATCGGTGTGCGCAAGGGTCAGCGCGTGTCGCAAGGCGAGTTCATCGGCAATGTGGGCTCGACCGGCGCGTCGACCGGCCCGCACCTGCACCTGGAGTTCCGCGACAACGGCGTGCACGTCGATCCGCTGTCGATCGCGCGCCAGAGCGAATCGATCCCTGTGCCGCCCGCCCTGCGCCAGCGCTTCGACGCGGTGGCCCAACTGCAGCGCAAGCAGCTTGAGGCGGCGGCCAGCCTCCAGCAGGCCAGCGCCCAGTGAGTCACCGGGCCTTCGGGTCCGGCCATAAAAAAAGGGAGCCCATGGCTCCCTTTTTTGTGGGTGTTTGAAACCGCTCTGCGTCAGACGCTGAAGCTGGAACCACAACCGCAGGTGGTCGACGCGTTCGGGTTCTTGATCACGAACTGTGCGCCTTCCAGGTCTTCCTTGTAGTCGATCTCGGCGCCCACCAGGTACTGGTAGCTCATGGCATCGATCAAGAGCGACACACCGTTCTTGGTCATGGTGGTGTCGTCTTCGTTGACGATCTCATCGAAGGTGAAACCGTACTGAAAACCAGAGCACCCGCCACCCTGCACGAACACGCGCAGCTTCAACTCGGGATTGCCTTCTTCGGCCACCAGCTCGGCCACTTTGGCCGCGGCGCTGTCGGTGAAGACCAGCGGTGCCGGCATTTCGGTCGGGATGTTTTCGGCGACAGCGCTCATGGGGATACCTCTTGACGAAAAGGGGGGAGGTGCTGGGCACCTGGGAGAGCGTTGGATACTAAATCAAAACGCTCGGGTATGCGATCAGCCGTTATTTGCCGCCAGCTTCAGTGTGGGTTTGTCCTCAAGGCTGCCGGCCATGGGCTTGAGCTGACCGGAAATGGTGGCCCCCTGGTGCATTTCAAGCGCCTTGTAAGAAACATCACCCTCAATGCGCGCCTTGGGCTGCAGTTCCAGCAACTCGAACGCCAGCACCGGACCCTTGACGTGCCCATTGATGATCACGTGATCGGCATGAATCTGCCCGGTGACGACCGCCGCCTCGCTCACCACCAGCAGGCTGGGCTGTTCATCGCTGGCCCGCAGATCGCCAATGACCTCGCCGTCAATGCGCAACCCGTCGTGAAAAAAGACATTGCCCTCGATACGGGTGCCTTGAGCGATCAGGCTCTTGATGGGGGGTTGCTTCTTTTTCGCAAACATGGAGATCTCCTCACGGCGGACCGCGGCGGTTACAGGTTGAAAGATTGCATGGATCGGACCGAATTGCCCTGAAGAATCTTGGCCGTGACATTCTCCACCACGGCCTGGGCGGGCACGTCCACCACGCCTTCCATGCGCAAATAGCCCTTGATGATGACCGACTGCGGCGTGGGGGCCTGGCGCAGCGTCCATGGCTTGCCCGCCAACGTGCCGGTGAACGTGACCTCCAGAGCGCCCTTGAAATCCGGCGCATTCTTGCTGGCCTGGATCATGAGCACCTGCCATTTCAGCTGCGTCTCGGACATGCGCTCGGCTTGCAAGCCACGGATGCTCAAAGCGTCATTGCCAGAGCCGGGAATCAGGCGCTCGAAGAAGCCCAGGTCGCTGCGCAGCACCTCGTTGTCGGTCTGCAGCTGGCGGATCTGCATCATGAGCTGTGCCTGCGCACTGCGCTCGGCGATCAGCAGGCTGTCTGATGTGTTGGCCACCGACTGGGCCTCGCTCAGGTCGGTGCGCAACATCCGGACCTCGCGCCGAAGCTGTTCCAACTCTTGCTGGGCATTGCGGTCGAGCCCGGCGATGTCCTTGCCGAATTCGAAGGCCCACACCGCCACGGCAGCCGAAAAACCCAGCAGCAGCGCGCACAACACCCAGCGAAGAGGCCAGGGCATGGCACTGCGCACCGACACGCGCGGCGCACTGACCGTCAGCCTTCTTCGCAACAGGCGCAAGCGCATTCCGACCTTTCAAAGTGCAAGCAAACGCAACCAGGCCCCAGAAAGCAAAAACCGCCCCAAGTTGACACTTGAAGGCGGCTTCTGGAGCATGGACAGCGGGCTTAGCGCTTGCTGAACTGCTTGCGGCGGCGCGCAGAGCGCAGACCGACCTTTTTACGTTCCACTTCGCGGGCATCGCGCGTCACGAAGCCGGCTTGCGACAGACCCGACTTGAGGGTCGCGTCGTAGTCGATCAGGGCGCGGGTGATGCCATGACGCACGGCGCCGGCCTGGCCGGATTCGCCACCACCATGCACGTTGACCTGGATGTCGAACGTCTCGGCGTGGTTGGTCAGCAGCAGGGGCTGCTTGGCGATCATGATGGAGGTCTCGCGGCCGAAGTAGGCCTGGATGTCCTTGCCATTGACCGTGATCTTGCCGCTGCCTTTTTTCAGAAACACGCGGGCGACGCTGGATTTGCGACGGCCGGTTCCGTTGTTCCATTCACCAATCATCTCAAGGCTCCTTTAGAGTTCCAGCACTTGCGGCTGTTGGGCGGTGTGCGGATGCTCTGCACCGCCGTACACCTTGAGCTTCTTGATCATGGCGTAGCCCAGAGGACCCTTGGGCAGCATGCCCTTGACGGCCTTCTCGAGCGCGCGGCCAGGGTGTTTGGCCTGCATGTCGCGGAAGTTGGTGCCATAGATACCGCCGGGGAAACCCGAGTGACGGTAGTACACCTTGTCGAGGGCTTTGTTGCCCGTGACGCGGAGCTTGGCTGCGTTGATGATGACGATGAAGTCACCGGTATCGACGTGAGGCGTGTAAATGGCCTTGTGTTTGCCGCGCAAACGGAGAGCAACTTCACTGGCTACTCGTCCGAGGACCTTGTCGGTCGCGTCAATCACAAACCACTCGTGCGTCACGTCAGCGGGTTTGGCGCTGAACGTTTTGGTCATGAGTTTTCTCTTGAAGAGGTGGTTTGGCGGCTCTTTTCCACGGTCGGTCGTTCTCTGACGGAACGCTCTTAGGTGGGGTTTGAAGACTTCGCCGCGGAGCCAGCTGATCGCTGCGAAGCCCGCTATTGTACGAAATTCCGTGTCGCCGTGGCAAACAACCGCGCCCCGGTGGTCAGGCACCGAGGTCAAACAGCTACCATCAGGGCATGTTCAGCTACCGACACGCCTTCCACGCGGGCAACCACGCCGATGTGCTCAAGCACATCACCCTCATTGCCACGCTGCGCCACCTGATGCAGAAAGAGGCGGGGATCACGCTGATCGACACCCACGCCGGCGCTGGGCTCTACCGGCTGGACGGGGACTACACGGAGACCGGGGGCGAAGCCAAAGACGGTGTCGTCAAACTCATGGGCGCGCTGCGCGCCGCGGACCGCCCCGCCACTGCGGCAGCGCCCGCCATTGACGACTACCTCGACCTGATTGCCAGCTTCAACCCGTCTGGTGCGCTGCGCGTCTACCCTGGGTCGCCCTTCGTCATGCACCACCTGCTGCGAACGGAGTCGCGCGACCGCCTCAAGCTGTTTGAGCTGCACCCCACCGACAGCCGGACGCTGTCCGCCAACATCGCCCAACTGGAAGCGGGGCGGCAAATTGCGGTGGCGCGGGAGGACGGGTTTGAGAGCGTCAAGCCGATGCTGCCGCCGCCGCCATCGGCCACCGGGTCCAAGCGGGCCATGGTGTTGATCGACCCGAGCTACGAGATCAAGAGCGATTACGGCAAAGTGAGTGCCTGCATACAAGAGCTCATCCGGCGGTTTCCAACCGGCACTTACCTGGTGTGGTACCCGGTGATTCCCCGGCCGGAAGCCCACGATCTGCCGCGCCGCCTGCGCACCCTGTCCAACCAGGCACAAAAGCCCTGGTTGAACGCCACGCTGGCCATTGGCCAGGACCCGACGCACGGTCCGGAAGACCGCCCAGGGCTGACGGCCAGCGGCATGTTCGTGGTCAATCCGCCGCACACGCTCAAGGGCGTGCTGCAGGAAGCGCTGCCACAGTTGCTGACGCACCTGGGTCGCGGCCGGGGCAAATCGCAGTCGATCGAGTCGGGCGGCTGAGGCTCACTGGGGCCGCGCCAGCGCCATCGTCCAGTAACGGCCATAGGTGTTGCCGCTGCGCTGCACGCAGCTCACGGCCACGTCGCGGTATTCGGCCCGCATGATGTTGGCGCAGTGCCCCTCGCTGGCCAGCCAGCCATTCATCACCGCCGTGACGGACGACTGGCCCGCGGCAATGTTTTCGCCCACCCACGACCACGCGTAGCCTTCGGCCGCAATCCGCTGAGCCGCGCTGCGGCCGTCCAGGCCGGTGTGCGAGAAATAGTTGTTGGTGGCCATGTCCTGCGAATGCCGCGCGGCGGCCGAGAACAGGCGGTCGTTCCACGTGAGGGCCGACACCGCGGGCATCGTCGTGGCGCCACAGGTGCGCGCCGTGGCGCGAGCGGCGTTGATCTGCTGGAGCAGGCTGTTGCGGAAGTCGGGCAAGCCGCAACTGGTGCTGGCGTCCAGCGCCACGAGGCTGGTTCCACCCCCGACGGTACCGGCGCTGCCCGATGTGCTCGACGGCGCAGTGCCCACCGTGGCCTCGGCTGCGCCGGCGGAGCTTCCCCCGTCGCCGCCACCACCGCCGCAAGCCGCCAAGCCCAGAGACCCGCCGACCACGAGCGCGAGTGCCGTCCTCCGCCAGCGCTCCACAGGAGCGCGACCACCATGCTGAAAATTGAGTGTGTGCATGCGAGCCACTTTACGGGCATGCCCGCGCAGGCTGGTAAGCGAATGTGGCCGACGACCGCTCTTCGGTTCAGCGCGGCCAGTCTTCCGGAGATCGCCCTTCCTGTTGTTGCAAAATTAGCCGACCGCCTGGTCGGTTAACTGGCTATACTGCGGTTCGCGCGCCCTTGAGCGGCGCAGGAGACGTGCATGTACACCCAATCTTTCAACGTGCCGGACGCCGATGCCAAAGCCGGCGCTTCACTCAAGGCCGTGCCCCACGATGCGGCGCTCCAGGCGCACTTTGACGCCACCGTGGACGCCGACGGCAAGATCGAGCCGCGCGACTGGATGCCCGACGCCTACCGCAAGACGCTGGTGCGCCAGATCAGCCAGCACGCGCACAGCGAAATCGTCGGCATGCTGCCTGAAGGCAACTGGATTTCGCGCGCGCCCAGCCTCAAGCGCAAAGCCATCCTGGTGGCCAAGGTGCAGGACGAAGGCGGCCATGGGCTGTATCTGTACAGCGCGGCGGAAACCCTGGGCACCAGCCGCGACCAGATGTTCGACGCCCTGCACTCGGGCAAGGCGAAATACAGCTCCATCTTCAACTACCCCACCCTCACGTGGGCTGATGTGGGTGTGGTCGGCTGGCTGGTGGATGGCGCAGCCATCATGAACCAGATCCCGCTGTGCCGCTGCAGCTACGGCCCCTACGCGCGGGCCATGATCCGGGTGTGCAAGGAAGAGAGCTTTCACCAGCGCCAGGGCTATGAAGCCTTGCTCACCATGATGCAGGGCACAGACGAACAAAAGGCCATGGTTCAAGACGCGGTGAACCGCTGGTGGTGGAAGTGCCTGGCGATGTTCGGCCCGCCCGATGCCGACAGCCCCAACAGCGTGCAAGGCATGCGCTGGGGCATCAAGCGCATCAGCAACGACGACCTGCGCCAGAAGTTCGTGGACGCGACCGTGCCGCAGGCTGCGGTGCTGGGCGTCTCCCTGCCCGACCCGGACCTGAAATGGAACGAGGCGCGCGGACACCACGACTACGGCCAGATCGACTGGGACGAATTCTGGGCGGTGGTCAATGGCGATGGCCCGTGCAACAAAGAGCGCCTGGCCACGCGTGTGAAGGCCTGGAACGACGGGCAATGGGTGCGCGATGCCGCACTGGCCCATGCCCGCAAACAACAGGCACGCGCCATGAAGGAGGCCGCATGAGCACACCCCACACCGCGTTGAAGGAATGGCATCTGTGGGAGGTGTTCGTGCGCAGCAAGCAGGGCCTGGAGCACAAGCACTGCGGCAGCCTGCACGCCAGCGATGCACAGCACGCGCTGCACCTGGCGCGCGACGTGTACACGCGACGCCAGGAAGGCGTGAGCATTTGGGTGGTGCAATCGAGCGGCATCACGGCCAGCGAGCCCGACAGCAAGGACAGCTTCTTCGACCCCGCCGCCGACAAGGTGTACCGCCACCCCACGTTCTACGAAATCCCTGATCAAGTGGGGCACATGTGATGGCCGGCGCTGCGACCGCCCCTGTGGATCATTTGCTGCACCTGGCGGACAACGCGCTGGTGCTGGGCCAGCGCAATGCCGAGTGGTGCGGCCATGGCCCCATTCTGGAAGAAGACCTGGCCCTGGCCAACAACAGCCTGGACCTGCTGGGGCAGGCGCGGCTGCTTTATCAGCACGCGGCCTCGCTCATCAACGCCAGCTCTGCCGAAGCCACGCGCTTTGCCCATCTTCAAGGCGCACGCACCGACGGTGCAGCAACAGAAGACACGCTGGCCTACTTCCGCGACACGCATGAGTTCCGCAACTACACGCTGCTGGAACTGCCGCACAGCGGACCGTTGGCCGGCACCACCGCCGGGGACCGCGACTACGCGACCACCATCGCGCGCAACTTCCTCTACAGCGCACTGATGGTGCTGGTGTGGGACCGGCTGCAAGCCTCGGCCGATGCGCAGCTCGCGGCGATTGCGGCCAAGTCATTGAAGGAGGTGCGCTACCACCTGCGCCACGCCAGCGACTGGCTGGTGCGCTTTGGCGACGGCACCGAAGAGTCCCACGCGCGTGCACAAGCGGCCCTCAACCACCTCATGCCGTACTGCCAGGAGTTCTGGATCGGCAGCGAAGCCGAAACCGCGGCCGTGCAGAACGGCACGGGTGTGAATGTGGCCGACCTGCAAGCCGACTGGAGCGCGCTGGTGGACGACACCCTCAACGAAGCCACGCTGCAGCGGCCCGCGATGAAGGGCTACGTGACGCAGGGCAAACAGGGCGTGCACTCCGAGCACATGGGCTTTCTGCTGGCAGAGATGCAGAGCCTGGCGCGCGCCCACCCCCAAGCCGTCTGGTGACGCCGCGCCATGCACGCCGTTGAAGCCGACCACACCGCGATCTGGCACGCGCTCTCGGAGCTGGCCGACCCGGAGATCCCGGTGGTCAGCCTGAGCGAGCTGGGCATCCTTCGCGGCGTGCGCACCGGCACCGACGGCACGCCCGAGGTCGTGATCACGCCGACCTACAGCGGCTGCCCGGCCATGGGCCAGATTGAAGATGATGTGCGGGCCGCGCTGGCCCAGGCCGGTATTGCCGCGCGCGTGATCACCCAACTGGCCCCCGCCTGGACCACCGACTGGATGACCGAAGCAGCCCGCGAAAAGCTGCGCGCCTACGGGATCGCACCGCCGCAATGCGGCAGCCACCAGCACGACAGCACCAACGTACTGAAGTTCTCCCGACAGGCCTTGCGCCACGAAGCCGTGCCCTGCCCGCAGTGTGGATCGACGCACACCACCGAAACGTCGCCCTTTGGCTCGACGGCCTGCAAGGCGATGTACCGCTGCCTCGACTGCCTCGAACCCTTCGACTACTTCAAACCCTACTAGATGGAACACCCCCGCGCCGGCCTTTCAGGCCGTCACCCCCTCCAGGGGGCAACACCTGCGGCCCGGCAAAGCCGGTTCCACGGTGTTTGCGGGTTGAAGGCACATCGCTCGATGCGTGGCCTGTATCCAGTCACACCCCAGACCGAGGAATCCTCATGAATGCCGTCGCCCGCTTCCACGAGCTGCCCATTGCCCGCATCAGCCCCGAGGCCGCCGGCGCCGTGGCGATCACGCTGGCCATTCCGCCCGAACATCGCAGCGCCTTCAGCTTCGAACCCGGCCAGTTCCTCACGGTGCGCGCCACGATCGGCGGACAGGACGTGCGGCGAAGCTACTCGATCAGCAGCCCGCGCAGCCTGCTCACGCAGCGCGGCGAACTCACGCTGGGCATCCGGCCGGTTGACGGCGGCGTGTTCTCCAACTGGGCCGCCACCGCACTGAAGGCAGGCGACACGCTCAAGGCCATGCCGCCCGACGGGCGCTTCACTGTCCACAAGCCCCGTGCCGTGCACCGGGTGGGTTTTGCGGCAGGCTCGGGCATCACGCCGATCCTTTCGCTGATGGCGAGCACGCTGGAGGAATCGCCCACGTCCAAGTTCACGCTCGTGTATGGCAACCGCCGCATGGCCAGCGTGATGTTCAACGAAGCGCTGCAAGACCTCAAGGACCGCTACGCGAACCGGCTCACGCTGATCCATATCCTGTCGCGCCAGGCGCAGGAAGTGCCCCTGCTGGAAGGCCGCATCGACGCCGAGAAAGTGCGTGCGCTGATCAGCACGCTGCTGCCCGTGGCCAGCATGGACGAGGTGTTCATCTGCGGCCCCGAGGCCATGATCGAAGCCACCGAGAAAGCCCTGCTCGACGCCGGTGTGCGGCCCGACCGCGTGCACACCGAGCGCTTCACCTCGCCCACACTGGAAGCGCTGCCGGCGTCGCAACGTCAGGCGGTGGCGGCGGGTCAGCCCGCGGTGCGCGCCGAGGGCGAGGTGGCCCTGACGGTGGTGCTCGATGGCAAGCCCCACGAGCTGCGCATGGGCCGCGACGAGCGGGTGCTCGACGTGGCCCTGAATGCGGGCCTGGACCTGCCCTGGTCGTGCCGGGGCGGTGTGTGTTGCACCTGCCGCGCCAAGGTCATGGAGGGCGCGGTCCAGATGGACAAGAACTTCACGCTGGAGCCCTGGGAGACCGACAAGGGCTTTGTGCTGAGCTGCCAGGCCCGGCCCACCACCGACCGCGTGGTGGTGAGCTACGACGAGCGCTGACGCGCCCGCCGCATCAGAAGCGCCAGCCCAGGCCCACACCCACGAGCAACGGGTCGGCCTTGAACTTGCCGAGCTTGACGCCACCGGCGCTCACATCGGTCCGGATCAACACCTTCTTCACGTCGACGTTGAGGTAGAGCGTGTTCGTGAGCGGAATGTCCACGCCCACCTGCAGCGCGGGGCCAAAGCTGTTGCGCTTGACGTCGGCCGCGCCACCCAGAATGTTCACGGAACTGAAGCGCGTGTAGTTCAGGCCGGCACCCACATAGGGCTTGAAGCCAGGCGCATCAAAGTGGTACTGCACGGTCAGCGTGGGCGGCAGATGGCGCAGCGAACCGATGGCTGTGCCGTTGGAGGTGAGCGTGTGTTTTTGCGGCACCGTCAAGATGAGCTCGGCCGCGATGTGTTTGCTGAAGAAGTAGCTGAAGTCGACTTCGGGCAAGGTCTTGTTGTTGATGGCCAGCCCCAGGCCGGTGCTGTCCTTGTTGGCGCTGTCCATGTGCACGGCGCGCGCGCGCACCAGCACGGAGCCCGCCGCAAAGTCTTGCGCCTGCGCGGCACCCGATGCCAGCATGCAGGCCGATGCCATGGCTGCCAGGGCGAAGTGGTGTGTTTTCATGATCTTCTGAGGTTCGATGACACGGGAGAATCCCCGCGTTCATTACAGAAGACGCGCCACCAGGCCCGGTTGCGCCACGTCAAATCGGCGCGCGCCTGCAGCCCTGCGGCGCACGCGGCTTGACGCAGGTCAAACCGGGCCGAAGCGTGGCGTCAATCGCGCAGCAGCACCACGCGGCCCACGCCGCTTTGCACAATGCCCAGCGACGAGGCTGCGGCCTGGCTCAGGTCAATGATGCGGCCCGGCACATGCGGGCCACGGTCGTTGATGCGCACGGTGACTTCCTTGCCGGTGCTCGCGTGGCGCACACGCACACGCGTGCCAAAGGGCAAGGTTTTGTGGGCTGCGGTGAGTTCGTTCATGTCGAACACCTCACCGCTGGCGGTGCGCCGGCCGTGAAAAGGCTCACCATACCAGGAGGCCAGGCCACGGGCGATCTCTGTCTCCTGGGCGCTGGTGTTGCCGTCGGAGGGCAAGCCCACATCGGGCAGGGAAGGCGCTCGCGTGGCGCAGCCACCCAGCCACAGTGCGGTGGCCAGGGCCAGCACCGCGGAGGCGCGCAGCGGGTGTGGCGCGCGACCCCCTGCGCCACGCCTGGGGGGCTCGACGGTGCAACCGGGTTCGTGATCAACAGCAGTCATGGCATCGTGCAGGTGGTGCGAGGGGCGGGCTCTGCAAAGCGGCCTTCACGCCACGTCAGCGCCCGCCGCCAGGCGAGGCGAACCGCTGGCTCAGCTGCGGCCACGCCGCCGCCCAGCAGCAATGGTGGTCAAAGTCCGGGATCGCCTCCACAGTGGGCGGGATCGAACCGGGGCTGGCCGAGTCTGACACGCGATCCAGAAATTGGTTCAACACGCTGCGCGGCACCACGTTGTCACGCAGCCCGACGAAATGCCACTGCGGCAGGGCCACCAGTCGAGCGGCCACGTCGCGCGGGTTGAGGGAGCCCAGCAGCGGTGAGACGCCCTGCACCTGCGTCCAGTGCGCGGTGTCGAGCGTGCCGGCCACGGTCACCAGCGCGGCCACATCGTCACGGCGTGCGGCGAGCAGGGCCGCCACAGCACCACCGCCCGAATAGCCCACGAGCACCAGATCGGTGGCGCCGTACCGGCGCTTGAGCTGGCCCAGCGCGTCATCCATGGCGCCGATCACCTCGGGTGCGAAGCGGTGCGTGCCCCAGTACCGGAACTCACATCCCTTGAACGACGCCCCCTGGGTGTACTGGCAAGGCCGTGCCAGGTACACCGCTTGCGCGCGGGCGTCGGCCACCGCCAGGCGAAGGGCCAGCGGGTCCGAAGGTGTGGGGGCAAACGACGGGGTGTGACGGTCCAGCCAGGCCAGACCGTCGCCTTCAATGTAGACCGTCAAACGCTGGGCGCGCTGCAGCCGTTGCGGCACAAAGGCCTGGAGGTCAAACGCCGATCCGGGCAGCAACAGAGGTTGCCAGCCTTGCGCCGCAGCCCAGGCCACCGCGCTGTCGCGGCGCGCCTGAGGCGAGGGTGTGGCGCAGCCCGTGAGCCCCACCACAGCGGCAAGCAGCAGCCACCGCCAACGCATGCGCAGGGTCAGAAGGCCCAGGCCAGACGCACGGTCGCGGTCTGGTCGCGCAGGCCCTTGCGCAGGCGAATGTCGTAACGCGCAGTGAGCTCCATGCCCTCAGTGGCGCGGTAACGCACGCCCACACCCAACTCGGTCACCGTTCGGGCCTTGGGCAAGCCTTCGGTCGTGAAGGCCACGCCACCACCACTGAAGCGGCCAGTGACAGCGCTTCGCTGGTCATTGAGGTCGTAGCCCACTGCCGCACGGGTCAGCCATTGGGTGCGCGCGTTGATGTCGCCTTGCACCTGTGCGCCCACCTTCAGGATGAGTTCGCGCACCTTCTGGGAATTGACTTGCAGGTTCAGAGCGCCAGCGCCGTCTTCGGCGTAGCCGTCGCTGCGGAACTGCCGCCAGTCAAGCGCCACCAGCGGTTTGACGCTCATCTGGTTGACCTGATAAGCGCGGCTCACTCCCACACCCAGGTGCCAGGCGTCAGCGTCGTACTGGGCGCGGGCCGTGCGGCCGATGAAGCTCATGGCGCGTTGTGACTCGATGCGGCTGAGCGTGTAGTCACCCTGCCAGTCGAATTGCCAGCCAGTGTTGTCGAGGGCGTAGCGTCCGTAGCCGATCAGTTGCGCGCTTTCGATACCGCTTCGGTGGCTGCCGGCAAAGTCCTGTCCGTCCACCGTGCTCTTCAGATAGCCCACGCCAAAACCCAGTCGGGTGCCTGCGTTGAGGTCGCTCTGCAGGCCGCCCAGGATGCCCGTGGTGCCCATCTTGTAGCCGCTGACGCCATCGACCCCATCTTGCTGAACCCAGCCGCCGATGGGCTTGACCCACAGGCTTCGGCTACCGGCTTCGGAGCCACCGGACTGGCCGGTGAGTTCCCGCTGCTGCTCGATGGCCGTGCCCGTGCTTGCGCCTTGCAACAGCACCGCAAGGCCGGCGTTGGCGTGCAGGGACGGCATCATCTGTCCCACGGCGGCCGCCACATCGCGGTTGGTGGGGAGCTGACCCAAGGCCGTGACCACGGCATCCCAATCGGTGCCCGTGGTGCCACCGCGCACGTAGCCGTCCAGAACCGTGGCTATCGGCACAGCGGTATTGAGCCCGTTCTGAATCACCGAGGGCACGATGCCATCGCCAGATCCGCCGGAGAAACCTGCGGCCGCCACTCGAAGGTCCACGGCATTGCCGTTGGTGACCGAGGTGAAGTTGAAGAGCGCGCTGCTGTCGCTCACGTTGTTGGTGGACGCGCTGTTCGTCAGCGTTCCCGTGGCCGACACGACGCCCGCCAGCACCTGGCCATCGGCCAGCGCATTGATGGAATTGACATCGACGAAGAACGTGGCGGTAGAGGTCAGCGCTGCATTGCCCTGCACGGCGACACGGCCATAGTTGGCCACGCTGCTCGCGCCCAGGCGCACTGCGCCGCTTTGCGTGTAGTTACCCACCACATTCGCCACCACGCCTTCGCCCACGCGCAACGTACCGGCGTTGCTGAAGGCATTGGCGGCTGCGCTGCTCACAGTCAGGGTGTGGGTGGAGCTGCCCACGCGCAGGGTGCCGCCGCTGTTCACACCGAACGTGGCGCTGCTGAAGGTGCTTTCAGTGGTGAAGTCCGAGCCATTGAGCAGGTTGACCGACCCACCGGTGTTGATCACGGCGCCCGAGATGCGCGCTGCCGTGCCCGAGAGGTTGAGCACCGTGTTGTTGGTGGTCACGCTGCCCAACAGCTGCCCACTGTTGTTGAGCGTGTCGATCGTGCCCGTGCCCACAATGGCTCCGCTGGCACCGCTGATGACACCCCGGTTGTTGATGGTCTGGAAGAGCCCGTAGTTTTCGATGCCGTAGCCGCTCGTCACGCCACCGATGAACCCGTCGTTGTTGACCTCGCCAATGCCATAGAAATTCAGGATGCCGCCATCGAGCTGCCCCGAAATCGTGCCGGTGCTGGCGTTGTTGATCACGTAGATCAGATTCGAGTTGACGATGCCGAAGCTGCTGCCGCGCATGCCGGCGTAGTTATCGACGAGATCGATGGAGCCGTAATTGCGAAGGCCTTCGAAGGTGGTGCCATACAGCTGGCCACGGTTGACCACCTGAATGCCCACAGGCGGGGTGACGCCCAGCGTGGGGACACCCACCTGAATGGCGTTGGTGGCACCGGTGATGCTGCCTGTACTGGTCACCGTGATGTGGTCGTTGTCGGTCAGCTCGCACATGGTGGTGCGAGAGTCAGACACGGAGAACACCCCCACCTCCTGGCAGGAGCCTGCGGCGCCCAGCGCAGGCCCGGAGCCCGAAAGCGCGGGACTCACCGCGCCCATCGCCACCAGAGCCACCGCAGCCGCCTTGGCCCCTCGCACACGGGAACCGGAGGAGCCACCGCGCCCTTGACGTGCGGTTTCAGGGACCACCTTCGTCTGGTGGGTGGCTGCGATGCGAACGATGGAATAAATGTGATTCATGGCAGTACTGAGAACAAAGAAGCGCCGTCAGCGCGAATCCTTCAGAGCCCAGCGCGGCAGGCCTGCGCTGGCAAACAAAGGACCTCATCGGACAGTGCAATGGACACCATCTGGCCTCTGTTGACCGCAAGGATAGGTCACAACTTCTTACATTTCTCAGGCGCCGAGCGCACAAACGCGCAAAGTGTGCACTTTGACACCCGCGCACACGGCCTCGTGTGCGCTTTCGCAAACACTCAGCGGCCGGTCAGCCGGCGCACGATCTCGGTGGTCGCGCCACTCTGGTTCATCGTGTAGAAGTGAAGGCCGGGCACGCCGGCATGGCGCAACTGGTCGCACAGGTCGGTGACCACGTCCAGTCCAAACGCCTTGATGGACGCCGTGTCGTCGCCGAAGGCCTGAAGGCGCAGTCGGATCCAGCGCGGGATCTCGGCACCGCAAGCGTCTGAAAAACGCATGAGCTGCGTGGAGCTGGCGATGGGCATGATGCCCGGCACCACGGGCACGTCGACGCCCATGGCATGGAGGTCGTCGACGTACCGGAAGTACGCGTCGCTGTTGAAGAAGTACTGGGTGATGCCCGAATCGGCGCCGGCCTTGACCTTCGCGGCAAAGGCTTCCAGATCGGCCTGCGGCGATTTCGCCTGCGGATGCGTTTCGGGGTAGGCCGCCACCTCGATGTGGAAGTGGGCACCTGTCTCGGCGCGCACGAACGCCACCAGATCGCTCGCATAGCGGAACTCGCCGCCGGCGCCGTAGCCGCTGGGCAAATCACCGCGCAAGGCCACCAGGCGGCGGATGCCCGCAGCCTGATAAGCCGACAGGCGCTCGCGGATGCTCTCGCGCGACTGCCCGATGCAGCTCAGGTGCGGCGCAGCCGACACGCCCTCGCCCATGATCTCGGTCACGGCCTGCAACGTGCCGTCTTGCGTGGAGCCACCGGCGCCGAAGGTGACCGAGCAGAACTCGGGCTGCAGGGCATACAACTCCTGGCGCACGGCGCGCAGTTTGACCGCGCCTTCGGGCGTCTTGGTCGGGAAAAATTCCAGGCTGATCGGAAGACTCACGGCCCCCTCCTTACGTCATTCGCTTGCCAACACAAAAAATTCACGGTTGCCGTCACCGCCGGTGATCGGGCTCTCGAAGTAGTCGCGCAGTTGCAGGCCGTGTTCGGCACACGCCTGCGCAATGCGCTCGCGCACCAGCGCGTAACTGGCCGGGTCTTTCACGAGGCCGCCCTTGCCGATGTGCTCCGGTTGCAGCTCGAACTGCGGCTTGACCAGCATCAGCAGGTGTCCGCCCGGGGCCAGCAAGGGCACCAGCGCAGGCCACACCAGCGTCTGCGAGATGAACGACAGGTCGCCCACGATCAGCCCGAACGGCGCAGCACCGCCCGCTGGCAGCAGCGCATCGGCCGACAGGTCGCGCGCGTTGCACTTTTCGATGCAGACCACGCGGGGATCGCCCTTGAGCTTCGGGTGCAACTGGCCCTGGCCGACGTCCACGCCCACCACCTGCGCGGCGCCCTGCTGCAGCAGGCAGTCGGTGAAGCCACCGCTGCTCTGCCCGACGTCCAGACAACGCAGGCCGGCCACCGCCAGTCCGGTGTGGCGCAGGGCGCCTTCGAGCTTGAGACCACCGCGCGACACATAGCGCGTCTCGGCGGTGTCGAGCAAACGCAGCTCCGCCGTGTCGCGCAGTTCTTCGCCGTTCTTGACGACCGCTTTCCAGTCGCCGTCGGCCAGCCGCCACTGCACGCCGGCAGCGATCAGCCGCTGGGCCTGCGAGCGCGTGGCCGCAAGGCCGCGTTCCACGAGCAATTGGTCAACACGCATGGTTGAGCCCCAGAGATGCCGCGGAACCGGCTCTGCCGGGCCGCAGGCATCGCCCCCTTGAGGGGGTCGCGCGAAGCGCGGCGGGGGTGATCAATAGCGGTACGTGTCGGGCTTGTACGGGCCGGCCTTGTTCACGCCGATGTACGCAGCCTGCTCGTCGGTGAGTTCCGTGAGCATGGCACCGACCTTCTTGAGGTGCAGGCGCGCCACCTTTTCGTCCAGGTGCTTGGGCAACACATACACCTCGCCGACCTTGTACTTCTGCGGCTGCGTGAACAGCTCGATCTGCGCAATGGTCTGGTTGGCGAACGAGCTCGACATCACGAAGCTGGGGTGGCCCGTGCCGCAACCCAGGTTCACCAGGCGGCCCTTGGCCAGCATGATGATCTTCTTGCCGTCGGGGAAGATCACGTGATCGACCTGCGGCTTGATTTCTTCCCACGTGTACTTCTCGATCGAGGCGATGTCGATCTCGTTGTCGAAGTGGCCGATGTTGCAGACGATGGCCTGGTCCTTCATGGCGGCCATGTGGTCGTGCGTGATGATGGACTTGTTGCCCGTGGTGGTCACGAAGATGTCGGCCTTGTCGGCGGCGTACTCCATGGTCACGACCTTGTAGCCTTCCATCGCGGCCTGCAGGGCGTTGATGGGGTCGATCTCGGTCACCCACACTTGTGCGGACAGCGCGCGCAGGGCCTGGGCCGAGCCCTTGCCCACGTCACCGTAGCCGGCGACCACGGCGACCTTGCCGGCGATCATCACGTCGGTGGCGCGCTTGATGCCATCGACCAGCGACTCGCGGCAACCGTAGAGGTTGTCGAACTTGCTCTTGGTCACCGAGTCGTTCACGTTGATGGCGCGGAACGGCAGCGTGCCCTTCGCGCTCATTTCCTTCAGGCGGTGCACACCGGTGGTGGTTTCTTCGGTCACGCCGATGATCTGTGCGGCCTTGCGGGTGTACCAGGTCGGGTCTTCTGCGAGCTTGGCCTTGATGGCGGCGAACAGGCAGGTTTCTTCTTCGCTGGTGGGCTGGCTGATGACCGAGAGGTCTTTCTCGGCCTTCTGGCCGAGGATCATCAGCAGCGTGGCGTCGCCGCCGTCGTCCAGGATCATGTTGGGGCCTTCGCCTTCGGTGCCGGCGGCGCCGAATTCAAAGATGCGGTGGGTGAAGTCCCAGTACTCGGCCAGGGTCTCGCCCTTGTGCGCGAAGATCGGCGTGCCTTCTGCCACCAGCGCAGCGGCGGCGTGGTCTTGCGTGGAGAAGATGTTGCAGGACGCCCAGCGCACGCTGGCGCCCAGGGCTTGCAGGGTCTCGACCAGCACAGCCGTCTGGATGGTCATGTGGATGCTGCCGGTGATGCGCGCGCCCTTGAGCGGCTTGGCGGCAGCGAATTCTTCGCGGATGGCCATCAGACCGGGCATTTCGGTCTCGGCGATCTTGATTTCCTTGCGGCCCCATTCGGCCAGACCGATGTCGGCGATGGCGCAATCGGTGATGGCGGGGTTGTTCAGACGTGCATTCATGGTTTGCTCCAGAAAGGATGGACAAACCACATCTCGCTAGGGAGTCGAAAAGAACTCATCACACGGGATGTGGATGAGCGTCGTTGCATGGATGGTCCGAGCCTCACGCCCCGCCGCTGAAAACTCAGTGGGGGCGCTGCAACGCTCCTCGGATCGCGGAATTCTACCCCAGCAAGCGCGATTTGGCCCTGGCCAAAGCCCCTTGGTGGCACCTTGAAAAGCCCATCCCTGTGCGAAACTGCGCGCCTTCCATGCGCACCATGACCCCCCTTGCCCTCTGGCCCGCTGCGGCCCGCGCCCGTATCCAGGGCGTGCTCACCGACATCGACGACACGCTCACCACCGAAGGCGCCATCACGCCCGACGCGCTGGACGCTTTGCACCGCCTGCGCGCTGCAGGCCTGCCGGTTTTCGCCATCACCGGCCGGCCCGCCGGCTGGAGCGAGGGCTTTGCCCTGGAATGGCCGGTGGACGCCATCGTGGCCGAGAACGGTGCCGTGGCGCTGTGGCGTGGTGCAAACGGCGATCTGTGCCGAGACCACCTGCAGGACAGCGCCACGCGCGCGGCGAACTTCGAGCGCCTGCAGGCGGTCGCGCAGCGCGTGCTGCGTGAGCTGCCCGCCGCTCGCCTGGCCACCGACAGCGCAGGGCGCGAGACCGACATTGCCATTGACCACAGCGAGTTTGCGCACCTGGGTGCCGCCGACATCGAACGCGTGGTCCAGCTCATGAAGGGCGAAGGCCTCAACGCCACCGTGAGCTCGATCCACATCAACGGCTGGATCGGCGGGCACGACAAACTCGCCGGCGCGCGCTGGATCCTGCAGTCGCGCCTGGGCAAGGCGCTGGACGATGAGCTCGACCACTGGGTGTACGTGGGCGACTCGACCAACGACGCGCGCATGTTTGGCCATTTCCCGCACAGCGTGGGCGTGGCCAATGTGGCGCGCTTCCAGGCGGCGCTCAGCCACCTGCCGCGCTACGTGGCGCAGGGCGAACGCGGTGCGGGCTTTGCCGAAGTGGCCGAGGCCGTGCTCGGCGCGCGCGCCCCATGAGCGAGCACCCGCTGCCACCGCAGCACGCGCAGGCCGTCACGGGCACGCAGGCCACCGCCACTGTGCCCGACCGGGCACCCCTGGGCCTGTTCGCCATCTTCGGCTCCACGTTCTTTCAGCTGGTCGGCTATTTCATGCTGATGCCGTTGCTGCTCCTGCGCATGAAGGGCGATGGCGTGTCGACCGCGCTGGCCGGCGTGTTCGTGGCCACCGGCTGGCTCGGTGTGTTCCTCATGACGCCGTTTGCCTCGGCCATCACGCAGCGCCTGGGGCGCCGACCCTCGCTCTGGTTGGCGGCGTTTGTGCCGGTGCTCGCCATCACCGGCTTTCTGTTCAGCGATTCGCTGCTGCTGTGGTTCGTGTGCATCCTGATCGAAGGCATGGCCGCCGGCCTGCGCTGGGTGCTGGCCGAGGCGGTGGTGGCGGAGTTCTCGCCGGCCCACCAGCGCGGGCGCAATGTGGGCCTGTTCGAAACCATGGTGGGCACCACCTTCGTGCTCGGGCCGGTGATGCTGGCCTGGGTCGGCGCGCAGAGCGACACCGCGCTGTGGCTGGCGCTGGGCTTCACGGTGCTGGGCCTGTGCTGGAGCCTGCTGATTCCGCGCGTGCCCCGCGCGGCCGACGCGCACCACGCCAAGGTGGGCATCTCGGGCGTGTGGCACGCCTTGCGCGCGCACCCACTGATCATGACGGTGGGCTTTGTGGGCGGCTTCTTTGAAAGCGGGCTCACCTCGATCCTGCCGCTGTATGGCCTGGCGCTCGGGCTGGGCGCCACCGCGGCGGCGCTGCTGGTCTCGGCCAGCGGCCTGGGCAGCGCGCTCATGATGCTGCCCGCCGGCCTGCTGGCCGACCGCCTGGCCCACGACCCGCAACAGCGCTGGGGCGACGCGCGGGCCGCGCGGCTGGTGATCATGCGCGTCTGCGCGCTCATCACCTTGATCGCCACACTGGTCATTCCCTTCGTCGCCGGCACGCCCTGGCTGGCCGCGCCGGTGGCCTTTCTCTGGGGCGGCGCCGGCGGGTGCCTCTACACGCTGGCCATGATCGACATCGGCTCGCGCGAAGAGGGCATCACGCTGGTCAACAGCACCGCTGTGCTGGTGCTCTCGTACACGCTCGGCGGGGTGCTGGCGCCCGCACTGGGCGCGGCCGCGCTGCAGTGGGCGCCCACCCTGGGCTTCCCTGCACTGCTCCTGCTGGTGGCCGGATTGGGCTGGTGGCTGTTGAGAAGGGGCGATTCGGCCCCATCTGAAGGAACCCCGCGGGGTTGAGCGGCTCCCACCAGAGCCCCCTGGTTGTCCGACAAAGCGAAAGGATCTCTCCCATGGCCATTCCCTGGCTGGTTGCCCTGAAGGTGATCCCCTGGGGCGACGTGATTGAACACGCGCCCAAGGTGCTCAACGCCGCCCGCAAACTGATGGACCGCCAGAAAGCGCCCACCCCCGGCGCCGCCGTGCCGGCGCCGCTGGACCTGGGCGACGCGCCCCCCACGCTCGGCGAGTTGAAAAACCGCCTCATCGAGGCCCGCCAGCTGATCGACCAGCAAGCCGCCACGCAAGAGCAGATGACCCTGACCCTGGCCGAACTCGCCGAGCAAAACGCTCGGCTGGTGGGCGCGGTGGACCTGCTGCGCAAGCGCACCCGCTTGCTGATGGGGGCCGTGGTGGTGCTGGCCGTGGGCCTGGTCTGGCTGGCCGCGCGCTGAGCCTTCAGCCCGCGCCGCCGTGGCCCCGCTCGGCTTGCAGCGTGGCGTCGCACCCCACACCCGCCGCGATCCACCGGTGTGCCAGGCGCTGCACCAGCGGTGCCGCCCAGCGCCAGCGCGGGCCGAGCACCGTGCGGGTGTCGGTGAGCACGCCGCAGCGGTAGGCCGCCAGGGCGCCGTCCCACCGCAAGGCGTCGCACGCGCCCAGCCGCTTGCGCGAAATGAGCTGCCCCAGCGGGCACGGTTCGGCCAGGCAACACACCCCACAGCCGTTGCACGGCGCACCCAGCGCCGGCTTGGCCGGCGCTTCCGCGTGGATGTGGATGACCTGGTGCGCGCTCATGCCCGCGCCAGCACCGGCCCCAGCACCTTGCCGGTGTGCGTGCCCAGGCGCACCACCTCGTCGGGCGGCGCGGCGGCCACGATGAGGCCGCCGCCCTGACCGCCCTCGGGACCGAGGTCCACGATCCAGTCGGCCTCGGCCATCACGTCCAGGTCGTGCTCGATCACCACCACGCTGTGGCCACCATCCACCAGGCGGTGCAGCACGCGGATGAGCTTTTCCACATCGGCCATGTGCAGGCCCACGGTGGGTTCGTCGAGCACGTAGAGCGTGTGCGGCGGCTTCTGGCCGCGGCGCGTGATGTCGTCGCGCACCTTGCTGAGCTCGGTGACCAGCTTGATGCGCTGCGCCTCACCGCCGCTGAGCGTGGGACTGGGCTGCCCCAGCGTGAGATAACCCAGCCCCACGTCTTTGAGCAGCTGCAGCGGGTGGCTGATGCTGGGCATGCTGGCAAAGAACTCCACCGCCTCGTCCACCTCCATCTGCAGCACGTCGCCAATGCTCTTGCCCTTCCAGGTGACAGCCAGCGTTTCGGGGTTGAAGCGCGCGCCGTGGCAGACCTCGCAAGGCACCTTCACGTCGGGCAGGAAGCTCATCTCGATGGTGCGCATGCCCTGGCCTTCGCAGCCCGGGCAGCGGCCTTCGCCGGTGTTGAAGCTGAAGCGGCCCGGGCCGTAGCCGCGCGCCTTGGCTTCGAGCGTGTCGGCAAACAGCTTGCGCACCGTGTCCCAGAAACCGATGTAGGTGGCGGGGCAGCTGCGCGGCGTCTTGCCGATGGGCGTCTGGTCGACTTCGAGCACGCGGTCCACTGTTTCGGTGCCGATGAGCTTCTCGCACCCGGTCCAGGTGGGGCGCGTGCCCTTGTCCCATGCGGTGCGCCCGGCCTGCGTGGTGCGCATGGCCACGGCGGTGGCGGCGTTGCTCAGCAGCACGTCGCGCGCCAGCGTGGACTTGCCCGAACCCGACACCCCGGTGATGACCACCAGCCGCTGCAGCGGCACGGCGGCATCGAGCTGGTTCAGGTTGTGCAGCTTGGCGCCGCGCACCTGCAACCAGTTCGTGCCATCGGCCGGCACCGGCGGCACCGGGCGCCGCGCCTGCAGCGGGTGCTTCATGGCGTGCAGCAGGTAGCGCCCGGTGACGGACTCGGCGTTGGCCGAGAGGTCGCTCACCGAGCCCTGCGCCACCACGCGCCCGCCGCGCTTGCCCGCGCTGGGGCCGATGTCGATGATGTGGTCGGCGCGGCGGATGGTGTCTTCGTCGTGCTCGACCACCACCAGCGTGTTGCCCATGTCGCCCAGCTTGTGCAGCGCGTTGAGCAGAATCGCGTTGTCGCGCGCGTGCAGGCCGATGGTGGGCTCGTCGAGCACATAGCACACACCCTGCAGGTTGCTGCCCAGCTGTGCGGCCAGGCGGATGCGTTGCGCCTCGCCACCCGACAGGGTGGGCGCACCGCGGTCCAGCGTGAGGTAGTTCAGGCCGACCTCTTCCAGGAAGGCGAGCCGGCCCTCGATTTCAGGCAACAGATCGCGCGCGATGTCGGTCTCGCGGGTCGACAGTGACCCCCACGCTCCGCCGCTTGCGCGGGTCGCTGCCCCCCGGGGGGGCTGATCCGGCTTGGGGCGGCCCGGCGCCGGATCGTCCGCAGCCTCGCCTGCCCCCATCAAACCGCGTACCCATAGACGAACCTCGCGCACCGACAGCCGCGCCACGTCGGTGATGCCGACGCCCGCGAAGCGCACCGCGCGGGCCTGCGCGTTCAGGCGGGTGCCTTCGCAGGTGGGGCAGGCTTCGTCCACAAGGTCGTCCACCTCGGGTTCGGCAAAGCTCTGCTCGCGGCCTTTTTCCTTGTCGTCGCGCACCGAGTCGTCGAGGGCCTTGCGCTGGTCGCGCGAGAGCTTCACGCCGGTGCCCACGCAATCGGGGCACCAGCCGTGCTTGCTGTTGTAGGAGAACAGGCGCGGGTCGAGCTCGGGGTAGCTGGTGGCGCACACCGGGCAGGCGCGCGTGGTGGAAAACACCTCCAGCGTGCCCAGCTCGCGCGTGGACGTGCCATCGGCCAGCGCCTGCGCCAGCCCGTCGAGCGGCGTGAGCACATGCACCACCCCTTTGCCGATTTCGAGTGCCTTGGCCAGTTGCTGGCGCAGCGCGGCTTCGCCTTCGGCGCTCACCACGAAGTCGGCCACGGGCAGTTCGATGGTGTGTTCCTTGAAGCGGTCGATGCGCGGAAAGCCGGTGGTGGGCAGGAATTCGCCGTCCACGCGCAGGTGGGTGTGGCCGCGCGGGCGCGCCCAGTCGGCCAGCTCGGTGTAGACGCCCTTGCGGTTGACCACCAGCGGCGCGAGCAGGCCGATGTGCTGGCCCTTGTAGCGCTTGAGGATGGCCGCCGCAATGCTGTCGGCGCTCTGCGGCATCACGGCCGCACCGTCGTGCACGCAGTGCTGAGTGCCCAACTTCACATAGAGCAGGCGCAAGAAGTGCCACACCTCGGTGGTGGTGCCCACGGTGGACTTGCGCCCGCCGCGGCTGAGCCGCTGCTCGATCGCCACGGTGGGCGGAATGCCGTAGACGGCATCCACCTCGGGGCGGCCTGCGGGCTGCACGATGCTGCGCGCGTAGGCGTTGAGGCTTTCCAGGTAACGGCGCTGGCCTTCGTTGAACAGGATGTCGAAGGCCAGCGTGGACTTGCCCGAGCCGCTCACACCCGAGATCACGTTGAAGCGCCCGCGCGGAATGTTCACGCTCAGGTTCTTGAGGTTGTGTTCCTTGGCGTTGACGATGCGAATGGCGTTGCCGTGCGCGTCGCCGCGCTGGGCGGCGGCTTTGAGCCCGCTGGACTGGCTGAGGTACGCCTGCGGCTGGCCTTCGCGCACCGCATGCACCTCGCCCATGGCCAGCGCGTAGTCGCGCAGGGCTTTGGCGGTATGGCTGCTGGCGTGTTCGCGCACCGCTTCGGGCGGGCCTTCGGCCACCACCAGACCGCCGGCATCACCGCCTTCAGGGCCGAGGTCGATGAGCCAGTCGGCCGCGCGGATCACGTCCAGGTTGTGCTCGATCACCACCAGCGAATGGCCGGCATCGAGCAGCTTGCGCAAGGAGCGCATGAGCTTGGCGATGTCGTCGAAGTGCAGGCCGGTGGTGGGTTCGTCGAACAGGAACAGCGTGCCCTTGCGCGCGATCGCCTGGCGGCTCGCGCTGGTGTTCTTGGAGGCCTCGGCCAGGAAGCCGGCGAGCTTCAGGCGCTGGGCCTCACCGCCCGAGAGCGTGGGCACGGGCTGGCCCAGCTTCACGTACTCCAGCCCCACGTCCACGATGGGCTGCAGCACGCGGATGACCTCGCGGTCGCCGGCAAACAGCGCAGCGGCCTCGCTCACGGTGAGGTCGAGCACGTCGGCCACGTTGAGCGAGCGAGCGCCGCGCTGGATCGTCACTTCCAGAATCTCGGGGCGGTAGCGTTTCCCGTCGCAGTCGGGGCAGCGCAGGTACACGTCGGAGAGAAACTGCATTTCCACGTGTTCGAAGCCCGAGCCACCGCAGGTGGGGCAGCGCCCGTCGCCGCTGTTGAAGCTGAACTTGGCCGGCGTGTAGCTGCGCTGGCGCGCGAGCGGTGCGTCGGCAAACAGCGCGCGGATCGCGTCCCACGCGCCGACATAGCTCACCGGGTTGGAACGCGCGGTCTTGCCGATGGGCGACTGGTCCACAAACACGACCTCGGAGAGAAAGTCGGCGCCCAGCAGCCGGTCGTGCGCGCCCGGGCTGTCGGTGGACTTGCCGAAGTGGCGCAGCAATGCCGGCGCCAGCACGTCCTGGATCAGGCTGGACTTGCCCGAGCCCGACACGCCGGTGACCACCACCAGGCGCTGCAGCGGGAACTCCACCGACACGTCTTTCAGGTTGTGCTCGCGCGCGCCTTCCAGAATCAGGCGCGGCGTGTTGTCGGTCACCATGCGCTTGAAGCCCATGCCGATGGTCTTGCGCGAGCCGAGGTAGGCACCGGTGAGCGTGTCGGCCGAGCGGATGGCTTCGGGCGTGCCGTCGAACACGATCTGCCCGCCGCGCTCGCCGGGGCCCGGGCCCATGTCGATCAGTCGGTCGGCCGCGAGCATCACGGCCGGGTCGTGCTCGACCACCACCAGCGTGTTGCCCGCATCGCGAAGGCGCAGCATGGCGTCATTGATGCGCGCCATGTCGCGCGGGTGCAGGCCGATGCTGGGCTCGTCCAGCACAAAGAGCGTGTTCACCAGCGAGGTGCCCAGCGCCGTGGTGAGGTTGATGCGCTGCACCTCGCCGCCCGAGAGCGTGCGGCTCTGGCGGTCCAGCGTGAGGTAGCCAATGCCCACTTCGCACAGGTAGCGGATGCGCGTGTTGATTTCATCGAGCAGGAGCTTGAGCGCCTGCTGCTGCCCGCTGGTGGACTCGCGGCCACCCGCCGCCTCGGGCGGCGCGAGCGACGCAAAAAACACCCGCAGCTTGTCCAGCGACATCAGCATGAGGTCGTGCAGGCACAGACCGGGCAGCGCTTCGAGCTGCTCGCGCGACCACTTCACGCCCTGCGGCATGTAGCGCCGCGCGGGCGGCAGCACGGCATCGGCCTGCGCGCGGGTGCCCAGGCGCCAGAGCAGGCTGTCGGTCTTGAGGCGCGCGCCGTGGCAGGTGGGGCACTCGGTGTAGCTGCGGTACTTCGACAAGAGCACGCGGATGTGCATCTTGTAGGCCTTGCTCTCCAGGTACTCGAAGAAGCGGTCCACGCCGTACCACTGCTGGTTCCACTTGCCGTTCCACTGCGGTGAGCCGCCCTTCACCCAGGCCTGCTGCTCGGGTGTGAGCTTGGCCCAGGGGGTGTCGCGCGGAATGCCGGCGGCCTCGGCGTGGCGCATGAGGTCGTCCTGGCTTTCTTTCCAGGCCGGCGTCTGGAACACCTTGATGGCACCGGCGCGCAGCGTGAGCTTGTCGTTGGGCACGACCAGGCCGTAGTCCACCCCGATGACGCGGCCAAAGCCCCGGCAGGCCTCGCAGGCGCCCACCGCCGAGTTGAACGAGAACATCGACGGCGAAGGTTCGCTGTAGCGGATGTCGCTTTCCGGGCAGTGCAGGCCGGTGCTGAAGCGCCAGATGTCGGGAGCCCCCACGCTCCCCGCTTCGCGTGGTTCGCTGCCCCCCGAGGGGGCTGCCCCGCCTTGGGGCGGCCCGGCGGCGGGTCGGCGGGCCTCACCTTCGTCGGCCAGCACATACACCATGAGCTTGCCGGCGCCGCGCTTCAAGCCCGCTTCGATCGCCTCCATCACCCGCGCGGGCTCGGCCGTGCCGATGCGGAAGCGATCCGCCACCACGTCGAGCAGCTTCACCGACTCGATGGGCGCCTTCGCCTTTTTGCCGCCCTTGGCCGCCGCGGTGTCCTGCGTGGCTTCGCGCTGCACCAGGCGCTCGGCCTGCACGCGCGTGTAGCCGCTGGCCGAAAGCCATTGCTCCACCTCTTCGGGCGTGGTGCTGGCGGGCAGCTCCACCGGGAAGGTGACCACCAGGCGTGGATCGCCGCGTTCAGCCGCCCTCTTCTGCAGGTCCGCATAGATCGACTCGGGCGAGTCGTGGCGCACCGGCAGGGCGGTGTCGCGGTCGAACAGCTCGGCCCCGCGCGCAAACAGCAGCTTGAGGTGGTCGTTGAGCTCCGTCATGGTGCCCACGGTGGAGCGCGAGGAGCGCACCGGGTTGGTCTGGTCGATGGCGATGGCGGGCGGCACGCCGTCCACGCGGTCCACCGCCGGCTTGTCCATGCGGTCGAGAAACTGGCGCGCATAAGCGCTGAAGGTTTCGACGTAGCGGCGCTGGCCTTCGGCAAACAGCGTGTCGAACACCAGGCTGGACTTGCCCGAGCCGCTCGGCCCGGTGACCACGGTGAGTTCACCGGTTCGGATGTCCAGGTCGAGGTTCTTGAGGTTGTGCTGGCGGGCGCCCCGAATGCGGATCAGCCCGGTGCCCCCTTCCGCGGGGCGTTCCAGCCCTCGGGTGTCGGGCGCGGCAGGCGTCGCGCCATCGGAAGCGTCAGCGGGCGGAAAGGCATCGGACATGCAGGGCTCCAGAAGGGAAGCCCAACATTCTAGGGACGCCACCAGACGGCGCTGGCGGCTTCGCAATGCCCCGGAAAGGCGAGCGAAGGGGCTTGACGGCGGGGCAAAGCTCCCGGCCCGGGCGGTGCGCCCATCCCCTGCGTCGACCGGATGGATCGGGGCGGTGGCCGGTGAAAAACTGGTTGACGACGTTTCCAGCCACCCGCCTGCCCAGGAGCCACCCCCGATGTACGCCCAACTGAAGTTCGATGCCACCCTCGCCGCCCCCTGGAAGGTGACCTACAACGCGATGTCCGGCGTTGCGCTGGAGCAGACAGCCGCAGAAGAAAAGGCCCGAAGGGCCGGGGCCAGCATGGTGGTGAAGATGGCCTGCCCGGCCTTGCCCGCGAATGAGCAAGCCCCAATAGCCGAAGCGGTGTGGAACAGCATCCGGTACATCCTTCCCCAGACCAAGCCAGGCAGCTTCGAGATGCACATGGCGCTCGCTCACATCCGGCTGGATCCGCCGCAAAAGCTGGCGCGGGAGCAGCGCATTCATGACGCGCTGTACACCCCCTTTGCGGGCCTGCAGACAGAAGGGGTCCAGAACGTGGTCAAGGCGCTCAAGAGCACCGCCGTGCTGGTGCCCGACGCGGCCCTGGACGTGGTCTTGCGGTCCGTCATGTACCTGACCGTCAAGTCGCTTTTGCAAAGTCCGGTGGCCGTCGCCTACGCGCCCAACGTGGCTTTTCTGAACCTGGTGTGCGCACCGCTCCCCACACAAGCGCTCAAGGACGCCATCTTCATGTCGTTCTTTAGCCGGGCGCCAACCGAGCAGCAAGCCCTGGTGGCGCTGTTTCGCCAGGTCCCGCCCGCTGTGCTCGTGCCCTTGCTCACGCAGTTGACCGCCGCCCTGCACGCGCGCGACGCCCAGATCCAGGCCGCCGACGTGGGCGACGCGGTGAAAGGCGCCCTGCAAACCTGGGTCGACCTGGGCGCACAGCACCCCGAAGACTCGGCGCTGGCGGATGTGATCGCCATCGAATTGGAGCGCTTCGTGGCCCGCCGCTCGGCGCGTACCGTGCAGATCGCCACGGACACCATGGCCGCCATGAACCGCGGCGTCGTCTTCGACAGCGGAACCACGAAGTCGAACAGGGAGGCGGTGATCGCCTTCCTTCAGGCGCAGGGCCAGCTGGAGCAGGTGATGACGGTGAACCGCATCCAGCAATCCATGAAGCGGCCGGTGGCACCGGTGGTGCGCCAGCCCGACACCGCGCCACCCGACATGGACCCGGTGCACAGCTGGTCCATCGACCGCCTGGTGCAGTGGATCGGCGGGCCGGTCACGCAACCGGACACCCCCATCAAGGCCCTGAACATCCAGCACATCACGCAGCAGGAGCAGCAGGCCCGGCAAGGGGCGGCCGACCCGGCGAAAAAGTCGAAGGCCGACCCCGGATCGCTGTTCTCCGAGCAGGACGTGCAGGCCGTCATACGCCGGGGCTTGTGCAGCAGCGCCGAGTTTTTCGCCGGCGAAATCGGCGATCTGCTGCGCCTGGGTGCGCGCCTGCACATCGGCCCGCAGACGCTCGCGCCTTATCCAGCCCACCTGACCACGTTGCAGCACCTGATCGACAGAGGCGCCCACGATCCGGTGGCCGCACAGAACCTGTTGCAGGCGATGGAAGTCGCCGTGCACACCTTGCGCCAGACCACCCAGCAGGTGCTGCAGCAACAGCAGGCCCAGCAGAGCCAGCTGCGCAACCGCCAGCGGTTCACCACCTGCCTGGACCAGCTGCTGCAGACCGAGCCCCTGGTGAGGGGCAAGCGCCATGGCGGCGTGGTGGCCTGTGCGCTGCCGCTGTCCGACTGGGGCTGGGCGGTGCAGCAGTTCCACCGCCGCTGGCTGCCCGGGCTCACGCAGCTCGACATGGACGGTGTGAAGGTGACCCTGCCGCCCGACCAGGCGCTGGGGCTCTACGTCACCGGCAGCAGCCTGAGCGCTTTCGCCTTCGACATTTCGGTGCACCTGTGGCGCCGTTCGCCCCAACGAACGGGCGCTGCGGGTCGCCAACTGGCCCACCTTGCGCCCATGAACGAGGAAGACTGGTACGACACCTACCTGCCATGTGCCGTGTTGCATGTGCGGGAACAGCACTGAATGCATACTCCACGGGGGTATGGATCAGCCCAGAGATGCCTTCTGTCGGCTGGACCTGCCCCACGCCACCGGACGCGGTTGAAATCGCGCCCGCACGCGCCGCGCAGGCATGGCGCGCCTCATGGAGACCCGTTCATATGAAATTGACCCGCACGTTCTCGCCCCGCCCCTGGATGGCCCTGACCCTGGCCGGTCTGCTCGGCCTGTCGGCGCCCGCCTGGGCCCAGTTGCGGGTGGGCATGCCTTCGGGCTTCACCGGGTCGGTGGCCGCTGGCGTGAAAGAGAACCACGAGGGCGCCAAGCTGTACTTCGACACCATCAACGCCCGCGGCGGCGTCAATGGCCAGAAGATCGAACTGATCACGGTGGACGACAAGTTCGATCCCAAGGTCACGGTCGAGGTGGCGCGCGAACTGATCACGAAACAAAAGGTGCTGGCGCTGTTCCTGAACCGGGGCACGCCACACACGCAAGCGCTGTTGCCGCTCCTGGCCGAGCTCAAGGTGCCGCTGGTGGGGCCGAGCACGGGCGCCATGGTGCTGCACGAGCCGGTGAACCCCTGGGTATTCAACGTGCGCGCCACGTACCAGCGCGAAGCGGCCAAGGCCATCGAGCACCTGGCGAGCACCGGCATCACGCGCATTGCGGTGCTGGAAACCGACGACTCCTTCGGCGCCGACTCGGCGGCCGGTGCGCTCAAGGGCTTTGCCAAGGCGAACCTCAAGCCGGTGATGCACGAGAAGTTTCCGCGCGACAAGCCCGACTTCACCGAACTGTCCAAGCGGGTGAACGAGAGCAACGCGCAGGCCATCATGGTGATCGGCTCGGCGGGCAACACGGCCAACGCGGTCAAGGCCGTGCGCGCGGCGGGCTCACGGGCGCAGGCGGTCACGCTGTCGAACAACGCCTCCGACGGCTTCATCAAGTTGCTGGGCGAGCACGCGCGCGGCGTGATCGTGACGCAGGTGTTCCCCAACGAGCGCTCGGTGGCCTACCCGCTGATCAAGGAAGCCCAGGAGTTCGCCAAGGCCAAGAGCCTGGACGGCGTGTCGCCCGCCATGATGGAAGGCTATGCCGCCGCCAAGGTGCTCACCGAAGGCCTGCGCCGTGCCGGCGCCAACCCCACCCCCGTGACCTTGCGCGACGCGCTGGAAAACCTGCGCAGCTTCGACCTCGGTGGCCTCACCGTGGCCTACAGCCCCACCAACCACACCGGCCTGGATTTCGCCGACCTCTCCATCGTGGACGCAGCTGGGAAGTTTCGCCGGTAGGCGAAACACCCCCCGCGTCGCCTTCGGCGCCACCCCCCTGGAAGGGGGGCAGCACCAGCGGCCCGGCAAAGCCGGTTCCGCGGTACTTCTGGATGAGCCTTCGGCGCTCCTACGACTTCACGATGAGCACAGGCACCTTGGCGTGCGTCAGCACTTTTTGCGCGACGCTCCCGAGGATGAGCGCCTTCACGCCCTGGCGGCCGTGTGAGCCCATCACGATCAGGTCGCAGCCTTCGGCCTCGGCGGTTTCGATGATGCCTTCATAGACCACGTTGCGCTCGATGGTGTCGCCCGCAAACGCGATGCCGGCGGCCTCGCACACCTGCCGCGAGGCATCGAGGGCCTGGCCAGCCGCCGTCTTGGCTTCGGTGAGGTAGGCCTGCAGGCCCACGGCAGAAGCGTCGCCAATGCCGATGTAGGGAAACGGGTCGATCACATTCACGCCAATGATCTGCGCGTTCAGGCTCCTGGCCAGTTGCACCGCCGTGGTGGTGGCCCGGGCGGCAAGCCCGGAGCCGTCGGTGGGAACGAGGATTTTCTTGAACATGAGGGTTCTCCTGATGGGTGATGTGAACCGCCCACCCGCAGGGGTGGCACGGTTCATCGTAGGAGCCCCGACTCGCTGCCGCGTTGAGGCAGGTCAATGCCGGGCCGTGTCGTGCGGCACCACGGTGAGCGGGCGCACGTCCACAGCACAGTACTTCAATTCCGCGATCTTGCCCACCGGGTCCAGGGCCGGGTTGGTCAGCAGGTTGGCAGCGGCTTCCGCATAGGCAAACGGAATGAAGGCGGTTTCGCGCGGCATGCCGTCGTCGATGCGCACGGGCAGGCTCACCTCGCCCCGGCGCGAACGCACCTGCGCGCGGTCGCCCGCGCCCAGGCCCAGCCGCGCAGCGGTCTCGGGGTGCAGGCTCACCACCGGGCCGGGCTCCAGCGCATCGAGCACGCCGCTGCGCCGCGTCATGCTGCCGGTGTGCCAGTGCTCCAGCTGGCGCCCGGTGATGAGCACCATCGGGAATTCGACATCGGGCTGCTCGGCCGGCGGCGTGAGCACCGCGCCCACCAGCGAAGCGCGGCCACTGGGCGTGGGAAAGCCGTCGGTGAACACCACTGGCTGGCCGGGGTCGTCGTCGTGGGCCACGGGGTAGGTGACGGCGCCATCTCGCTGCAGCCGCGCCCAGGACAGGCCGGCGATGCTGGGCATGAGGGCGCGCATTTCCTCGAACACCGCGCCCACGCCGGTGCGCGCGTCGGCACTGGCGGTGCCGTCGGCGGCCACGTCGTAGGCCCAGGCCAGGCCCAGGCGGCGCGCGAGCTGCTCGGTGATCCAGGCATCGGCGCGCGCTTCGCCGGGGGCGGGCACGGCCTTGCGGCCCAGCTGCACACAGCGGTCGGTGTTGGTCACGCTGCCGGTCTTTTCGGGCCACGCTGTGGCGGGCAGCACCACGTCGGCCAGGCTGGCGGTCTCGGTCAGGAAGATGTCTTGCACCACCAGATGGCTCAGGCTGGCGAGCGCTTCGCGGGCGTGGGCGGCGTCGGGGTCGCTCATGGCCGGGTTCTCGCCCTGGATCAACATGGCGCGAATCTCCTGGCGGTGGGCGGCGTCGATGATTTCCACCACGGTGAGCCCGGGTTCGCTACCCAGCGTGCCCGGCGCCAGTTGCCACAGGCGCTCGGCCTTCTCGCGGGTGCGCGGATCGCTCACCTTCTGGTAGTCGGGCAGCACCATCGGAATAAGGCCCGCGTCGCTGGCGCCCTGCACGTTGTTTTGCCCGCGCAGGGGGTGCAGGCCGGTGCCGGGGCGGCCGATCTGGCCGGTGATGAGCGAGAGCGCGATCAGGCAGCGTGCGTTGTCGGTGCCGTGCGTGTGCTGGCTGATGCCCATGCCCCAGAGGATCATGGCGTTTTTTGCCGTGGCATAAGCGCGCGCCACTTCGCGCAGCGTGGCCGCGTCGATGCCGCAGACCGGCGCCATGGCTTCCGGTGAAAAGTCCACCAGATGTGCCTTGAGCTGTGCGAAGTCCAGCGTGTGGGCTTCGATGTAGGCCGGGTCGGTGAGGCCTTCGAACACGATGGTGTGCAGCATCGCGTTGAGCAGCGCCACGTCGGTGCCGGACTTGAAGCCCAGGTGCTTCCAGCTGTGGCGGGCGAGCTCGGTGCGGCGCGGGTCGGCCAGCACCAGCTTCATGCCTTTCTTCACCGCGTTCTTGATCCAGGTGGCGCCCACCGGGTGGTTTTGCGCGGGGTTGGCGCCGATCAGCAGCACGAAGTCGGCGTGCCGCACATCACGCAGCGGGTTGGTCACCACCGCCGAGCCCAGGCCTTCCATGAGCGCGGCCACGCTGGAGGCGTGGCACAGGCGCGTGCAGTGGTCGACGTTGTGCGTGCCGAACGCGGTGCGCACCAGCTTCTGGAACAGGTAGGCCTCTTCGTTCGTGCCTTTGGCCGAGCCGAAGCCGGCCACCGGGCTCTGGCGCCCGCGCGCGGGTGTGGCGGCCAGCGCGCGGCGAAAGCCTTCGGCGGCGGCGTCGAGTGCTTCGTCCCAGGTGGCTTCGCGGAAGCGCTCGCGCACCTGCTCGGGCGTGAGGCGGCGCAGTTCGCCGTGGGGGTCTTTCGGCGCACCGGGGCGGCGGATCAGCGGGCGCGTGAGTCGCTCGGGGCTGTGCGCGTAGTCAAAGCCAAAACGGCCCTTGACGCACAGGCGCGCTTCGTTGGCCGGTCCGTCGATGCCTTCCACGTGTTCGATGCGGTCGTCGTTGACGTGGTACGTGAGCTGGCAGCCCACGCCGCAGAAGGGACATACCGAATCCACCTGCCGCTGCGAGGGCTGGGCAAAAGCGCCGTTGGCGGGTGCGATGGCGCCGGTCGGGCAGGCCTGCACGCACTCGCCGCAGGCCACGCAGGTGCTCGCACCCATGGGGTCGTTCTGGTCGAACACGATCTGCGCATGGCCGCCGCGAAAGGCCAGGCCCAGCACGTCGTTGCCCTGCGTCTCGCGGCAGGCGCGGATGCAGCGCGTGCACTGGATGCAGGCGTCGAGGTTGACGGCCATCGCCGGATGGCTGAGGTCCTGCACGGCGGCCGCCCGGGTGGGGAAGCGCCCGGGCTGCGCGCCGGCCGCTTCGGCCCAGTGCGCGAGCTCGCTGTCGAACTTGAGCGCGGTGGTGTCGGGCGCGTCGGACAGCAGCAGCTCCAGCACCGTTTTCTGCGCGGCTTTCGCGCGCGGGTTGTCGCTGTGCACCACCATGCCGGCGGTGGGTGTGCGGCAGCACGAGGGCGCCAGCACGCGCTCGCCCTCGATGTCGACCACGCAGGCGCGGCAGTTGCCGGGGCTGCGCAGGCCGTCCTTGTGGCACAGGTGCGGAATCTCGACACCGGCGCGCTGCGCCGCTTTCAGGAGGGTCTCGCCCGGCGCGGCTTCCACCGCGCAGCCGTTGAGCGTGAACGCAATCGGCGCAGCGTTTTGGGGCAGGTCGTCGGTCTTCATGCGGCCGCTCCGTTCACTTCGTGGGCAAAGAAGCGCAGCACGCTGTCCACCGGGTTGGGCGCGGCCTGGCCGAGCCCGCAAATGGACGCATCGCGCATCACCTGGGAGAGCTCACCGAGCAGCGGCGCGTCCCACACCGGGGCCTGCATCAGCTGCACGGCCTTGGTGGTGCCGACGCGGCAGGGCGTGCACTGGCCGCAGGACTCGTGCTCGAAGAACTGCATGAGGTTGAGCGCCGCGCCGCGCGCCGTGTCGTGCTGGCTGAGCACCACCACCGCCATCGAACCAATAAAGCTGCCGTGGTCGACCAGCGTGTCGAAGTCCAGCGGCACGTCCGCCAGCGAGGCCGGCAGGATGCCGCCCGAGGCGCCGCCGGGCAGGTAGGCGTACAGCGTGTGGCCTTCCGGCATGCCGCCGGCGTATTCGTCCACCAGCTCGCGCAGCGTGATGCCGGCCGGCGCCAGGTGCACGCCGGGCCGCTTCACCCGGCCCGACACCGAAAAGCGCCGCAGGCCGGTGCGCCCGCGCAGCCCTTCGGCGGCGAGCCAGCTGCCGCCCTTCTCCAGAATTCTGGGCAACCACCACAGCGTTTCGGGGTTGTGCGCCAGCGTGGGGCGGCCAAACACGCCATGCATGGCGACGATGGGCGGCTTGAGGCGCGGCAGGCCGCGCTTGCCTTCCACCGATTCGATCAGCGCCGACTCTTCGCCGCAAATGTAGGCTCCCGCGCCGCGCCGCAGTTCGATGCGCGGCGGCACGTAGCCGGGGTGCTGCGCGGCGAGCGTGCGCAGGCTGTCTTGCAGCCCGGCCAGTGCCTGCGTGAGGAGCTGGCGCACGTCGTGGTATTCGTCGCGCAGGTAGATCCATGCCTGCGAAACGCCCACCACCTGCGCCGCGATCAGCAGGCCTTCGAGCATCTGCGGCGCGCCTTCCGTGGCGCTGCTGAGCACCTGCCAGTCCTTGAAGGTGCCCACCTCGCCTTCGTCGATGTTCACCACCATGTGGCGCGTGCCGGGCTGTGCGCGCACGGTCTCCCATTTGCGCCACGCGGGAAAGCCCGCGCCGCCCAGGCCGCGCAGGTTGGATATCTTGAGCTCGTTGAGCACCTGCTCGGCGCTCAGCTCGCCCGCGAGCAGGCGGCGCAGTTGCGCGAAGTGGGAGGGCTCGGGTGCGGCCAGGGTGCGGGGCCCGGTGTCACCGCGCGCCAGCGCGTCCTGCACGCTGTCCACGCTCGCCTGCGGCAGCTGGCGCTGACCCACACAGGCCGCCGGGGCCACATGGCACTGGCCGATGCAGGGCGCGGCTTGCGCGCGCACGCGGGTGTCGCCCTCCAGCGCGTGCTGCAGGTCGGCCAGCAGCGTCTCGCCACCGGCCATGGCGCACGAGAGGCTGGTGCACACGCGCACCACGGTCTCGGGCACGGCGGCGGCATCGTCCACGATCTCGAAGTGGTGGTAGAAGCTCGCGACCTCGAACACCTCCACCTGGCTCAGGCGCAAGCGCTCGGCCAGCGCGGCCAGGTGGCCGTGGCGCAAGGCGCCCTCGCCGTCCTGCAGGCGGTGCAGGTGCTCGATCAACAAATCCGCGCGCGGCGCCAGCCCGGCGCACAAGGCCGCCACGCGCTCGCGCGCTGCGGGCGAGGTCTGGCGGCCCTTGGGCGTGTGGCGCGGCCCGCCACGGCCCATGGGCTGCAGAGGGCGGATGGGAATCACAGTGTTCATCGGGCGTGGGGCGGTGTCGGGGGCCGCGGGGGCCGTGGTGCGGGTCATGGTTTCAGCGTAGCACCGTATGGGGTTTCTTAATATGTTTGAAGCTGCATAAACTCGGGCTTCCACCACCCCGCTTTTGGCACCCGAATCCATGCTGCGCATCACCCTGGCACCCCAATGGCGCATCGACCACGGCGAGGGCGCCACGCTCGATGCCAACACGCTGCTGGGCCTGCTGGCGGCGGTGCAGGCCTCGGGCAGCATTTCGCAGGGCGGGCGCGAGCTGGGCCTGTCGTACCGCCACGCCTGGGGTTTGCTGCAGCAGGCCGAGCAGGTGTTTGGCCAGCCCTTGCTGGTGCGCGGGCGCGGGCGCGGCTCGGCGCTGACCGAGCTGGGTGAAAAACTCATTTGGGCCGACGCGCGCATTGGCGCGCGCCTGCAGCCGCTGCTGGAGTCGCTGGCGTCGGAACTCGAAGGCGAGCTCGGGCGCGTGCAGCGCCGCCAGCGCGCAGTGCCGCGCCTGCACGCCAGCCACGGCTTTGCGGTGGCGGCTTTGCGCGAGCAGCTGGCCGCGCGCCAGGTACCGGTCGAGCTGCGCTACCGCAGCAGCCTGGAGGCCGTGGCGGCGCTGGCGCAGGGCGACTGCGAGCTGGCGGGCTTTCATGTGCCGCTGGGCGAGTTCGAGGCCGCCGCCGCGCAGCGCTACCTGCCCTGGCTGCAGCGCAACCAGCACCTGCTGGTGCAGCTGGCGGTGCGCACGCAGGGCCTGTTTGTGGCGCCCGGCAACCCGCTGGGGCTGCGTGGGCTGCGCGACCTCACGCGGCGCGGGCTGCGCTTTGTGAACCGCCCCGAAGGCTCGGGCACCCGCGTGCTCACCGACCTGCTGCTGCAGCGCGAAGGCATCGCCCCGCACGCGGTGGCCGGCTACGACAACACCGAGCTCACCCACGCCGCCGTGGCCGCGTACGTGGCCAGCGGCATGGCCGACGTGGGCCTTGGGGTGCAGACCGCCGCGCACCGTTTCGGCCTGCACTTCATTCCCTTGCTCAAGGAGCGCTACTTCTTTGCGCTGCCCGCCGACGCGCTGGAGCGCGCCGAACTGCGCCCGGTGCTCACGGTGCTGCGCTCACCGGCGTTTCGTGCGCGGGTGGCGGCGCTCAAGGGCTATGAAGCCGCGCACACCGGCCAGGTGATGGCGTTGGGTGACGCGTTCGGCTAACGCCGCTGCACGCCCACCGGCGTGCGCGCGGCGGCGTCCCACTGGGCGTCGAACCAGCGGTCGCCATCCATATACGCGCGCAGCATGGGCAGGGCGTCCTGGCCCCAGAACACGCGCCCGTCCAGCACCATCGAAGGCACCCCGAACACGCCGAGCGCCAGCGCTTCGTCGGTGTTGGCGCGCAGGCGCTGCTTCACGGCCTCGCTGTCGGGCGCCACCCAGGGCTTGCCGCGCTGCGCCATGTGGTCCTGCAGCAGCGCCTGCAGCGCGGCCAGCCGCACAGGGTCGGCGGCATCCAGACCGCCGTGCCACACGTGGCGCAGCAGCTGTTCGGTGACGTAGCGGTTGGTCTCGCCCGGCGCGTCGTCGGTGGTGGTGGCCAGGCCCAGGCGCAGCAGGGGCAAGGGGTTGAAGGGGTGCGCCGCCGGCATCGCCAGCGTCACCCCGTGGTGGTGCGCCAGCCAGCTCACCTGGCGGTAGGTCCAGTCGCGCTTGGCGGGAATTTCGGCCGGGCCAAGCTGCCCGTTGGCCTTGAGCATGGCAGCGAACAGCACCGGCCGGTACCGCACCTGCACGCTGTGCCCCATGAGCGCTTCGGGCAGGCGCTCGAACGCCAGGTGGGCGTAGGGCGAGATCGGGTCGTAGAAGAAGGTGATGTCTCGCATGTCGATCTCCGGCGCGGTGGCGCTCAGGGCAGTTGCCGGGCTTCCACCTGCGCCCACACCAGCAGCTTGGCGGCGTCGCCCGACTGGCTCCACGCGCGGATCTCGTCGATGGTGCGAAAGCAGCCCTGGCACAGGCCGCGGGCGGCGTCCATCTTGCACACCGAAATGCAGGGCGAGGGCACGCCGGGCGCGAGGCCGGCGCGGCGGCGCGCGGCTTGCAGGGTGACGGGAGGCAGGGGCAGGCTCATGGAGAGGGGTCCAGGGTGACGTCGTGAACCGGTGCGCCGGTGAGCGACTGCAACTGCGCAGGGCTCAGGCGGAACACCGCATGGGGGTGGCCGGCAGCGGCCCATATCTCGTCGAAGCGCGCGAGCTGCGCGTCGATCAATGTCACCGGTGGCGTGGCGTGGGCCAGCGGCGACACGCCGCCGATGGAGAAGCCGGTGCGCGCTTTCACAAAGTCGGCATCGGCGCGCCCCAGCTTGCCGCCGTCGGCGCAGACGATGGCCTGCACCTTTTTCTCGTCCACCCGCAGGTCGCCCGAGGTGACCACCAGCACCGCCACGTCGTCGCTCTTGCGGCGGAACACGATGCTCTTGGCGATCTGGCCCAGGGCCACGCCCAGCGCGTCGGCCGCCTGCTGCGCGGTGCGCGCGGCGTCGTCCAGCATCACCGGTGTGTGCGGGTGGGCGGCGTCCTGCAGCACGCGGGCCACACGCTGCACGGTGTCAGGAAGGGGTTTGAGTTCAGCACCACACATGGCAGCAGCGGGCAAAGGGACAGCGTTTCAACATGAATTGCTCACGATTGGGTGAGAGCACCCGGCAAGCCCGCAAGGATACTGGTTTGAACACACAGAGGGCCGTCACGCACCGTGAAGCCCCGCCAAGGAGGAACCATGTACGGCTGGCTGACCTACTCACCCCAAGACCTGAAGGCGCGCACAGGCTCGACCTGCCACATGTGGCTGCCCGCCCTCCAGTCCCCCGACGAAAACACCCTGAGCAACGCAGCGCGCGCGCAGGGCGCCGGCCAGCTGGTGAAGTTCGTCACCGCACCGCATTTCACCGGGCTTGACGAGGCCGTCCGCACCGCACTCAAGGCCGACCTCCTGGTGCTCGTCAACCACATCGAGGTCAACGAGGGGCTGGAGTTCGCGATGCACATGGCCCGGCAGCACCATCTGCTGCCCGCTGACCCACGCCAGCAGCGCACCGAACGGATCGCACACATCGTCGACGCCCACTTCACCGACCTGGAAGCACCGCAAGAACGGCTGATGTGGCGCCTGAGGCAGCTCAAGACCATCGGCACGGTGTTCCCCGATGTGTTCATGGACTTCACGCTGCGCTCGCTCTGCGCCGACTACCGCGAGTACATGACGAAGGGGACGCACGGGCTGGCCAAGGAGCCCCCATACAGCGAACTCTTTGCGCTGATGCTGGAGGCGGGGCAGCAGTGCAAGCGTTACCCCGGCGACCCCGAGAAAAACCGCGACGCGGTGTTGCGCCTGTTCATGACGCGACCGGCCAGCGAGCTGGCCACGACCATGCAGCGGTACCGGGTGCTCGTGAAGCGTGAGCGCCTCGACGTGCTGTTCAAGGCGCTGCAGCGCGCAGAGGCCTTCGGCGATGTGCATGAAAGCTGCAGGCTGGACGCGGTGTCACAGCTGATGGAGCGCTTGTGCGAGGACCCCGACGGCACCCGCTGGGACGACGCCATCGAGCTCCAGCTTCAGTCCGCCAGCGCCCTGTATGCGGGCCTGTCCCGGCAAGCCATGTGCGCCACGATCGAAGCGCTGGACCAGGGCCTGTCGTTTGGACAGCAGCGCACCGAAGAAAGCCGCGCCGCGGCGGCCCGGTGGCGGGCCGATGCCATGAGCGTGTCGCAGCGCATGACCCCCACGCGCGCCGCGCAGGCGCGCGCCAAACCCGTCAAGCCACAAGACATCGCGCCCGACAACACCAGGCCCGACATCGCCATCACGCAGGCCTGGTCGCTCGATGTGCTGGCCAGCTGGATCGATGGTCCCGTCACGGGCGAATCCACCCGGACGCTGGACCCGAAGGCGGTGACCCGGGCGCTTCCGAAGGCGATGCCCTTGCCACCCAAGGCCACGCCCCAGAAACCGGCGCCCTCGCCCGTCAAAGGCCAACCGCTGACACCGGCCCAGACCCCGCCGAAGCCGCTGAGCTACACGGAAGCGGATGTCTCCGGCGCCTTGCTCGACTCGGTGTCGGCCACGGCCCGCTTTCTGCGCGACGAGCTGCAGGACCTGCTGGCGCTGGTGCCGTGGCCGCCGCAGGTCAAAAACCGGAACGACGCACTGAGGTCGCAGTTGCTCGCACTGGCCGTCGACCCCAAAGCACAGGCCACCACAGCGGGCGACCTGCTCACGCAGGCCGAGCAGGCCGTCCACGATTTGCGCACCGGCGTGAAGGACATGCAGGCCACCGAGCAGGTGCAACGCCGCTTTCACACGCAGCTGGTGCTGGCGCTGCGCGCCGAGGCGCTGGTGATGGGCAAGCGCCACGGCGGCGTGATCCAGTGCCCGGCGCGGCCTTCCGACTGGTCTTACGCGGTGGCGAACTTCCACAACCGCTGCCTCCCCTGGGTGGGCAGCATCGAGGTGGACAACGCGCTCATGCCGCTGGACAGCCACCAGGCCGTCGCGCTGTACGTGACCGGCAGCAGCCAGAGCGGCTACGCCTTCGACGTGTCGGTGCACCTGTGGCGGCGCCGCGCCGGGCGCACCAGCCCGCCGAGCCAGGAGACCGGCGCGTACCCGCCCATGAACACCACGGACTGGTTTGACACCCGCGTGCCGTGCTGCGTGCTGCACGTGCCCAACGCTTGATACACCCCGGGAAGGACCCCCATGTACGGCTGGCTCAAATACGACCCCACCGACCAGCAGCCCCCTTCAGGGTCTGTGGACGGCATCCACATCCTGTACGCCTCCACCGTGGTGCCCGGCGAAAACGACCTGCCGACCGCCGCGCTGGCGGTGCGCGCCAAAGCCGCCGCGAACTTCATCAACACCGTCTGCAAGCCCGATCCGGCGGCCGCCCGGACCCGGATTCAGAAAGACCTCATGGAGATCATCCGGCACGTGCCGGACAACACCCTGGAGTTCTCCATGTACATGTGTCGGGCGCATCACCTCCTGCCCGACGGCGTGCGGCAGCAACGCACCGCCACCATCGACCGGATCATGGAACGCCAGCTCGGCGATGTGGCCAACCCCGGCGCCTTGTTGCTGACGCGCATGGCACAGGCCAAGACCTTGGCCATCCTGATACCCGATGTGATGGTGGACGGCCAGCTGCGGCGCATGTGTGCCAACTGGCGCGCCTACATGTCGGTCGGCGAGAAAGGCATGGCGCCCGTGCCGCACCTCGCGCGCCTGCCCATGGTCCTGGCGATGGCCAACAAGATCGCCATCGTGCTCGGCCTGCCAGACCCCGCCACGGTGTCGGTGACGGTCTCCAACCTGTTGCTCACCCGCCCACACAGCGAGCTCGACACCTGCACGAAGCTGGTGCTGGATGTCTTGCAGTCGTCGCGTGTGGACGTGATGGCAGAGACGGTGACACAGCTCAAGGGCGCCTTCAGCGACCTGCCTCCCATACACGCCCTGGATGCATGGGAGCGCATCCTGCGCGACGCCCTGGCGGGCGACGCGCCGTCGAGCCGCAGCGAGATCGTGCTGCCCCATCTGCACCGCGCCCGCTACGAACACGCCAGCCAGGAAGGGCAGTTGTTCAGGACCACGGTGGACGCCCTGCGCAGCGGCGTCGACATGGGCCCCATGGCGATGGCCAGCAACGGGATCGTGATGGCCCACGTGGCGCAAAGCACGCTGGCCGTGCAGCAGCGCATGACGCCCGCACGCGCCGAGGCCGAGCGCGCGGCCCGTGCCCCGTCCGAGCTCACTTCGCCCGCGCAGGAAAAGCCCGACCTGGAAACCATGCAGGCCTGGTCCCTCGACCAACTGGTGAGCTGGATCGACGGCCCCGTGACCGGCCCTTCGGCCAAGCCGGTCGACCGCTCGGGCATCGTGGGGCAGTCCCGTCGCGTGCAGGGCGGGCCCAGGATCACACCGGGCAAACCAGCGCCCTCACCGGTCAAGGGCCAGACCCTCACGCCTTCCACGAACGTCCCGGTGCAGACGCCGCTCAGCCTGAAGGATGTGGATGGCATGGTGCTCGATGCACTGTCGGCCACCGCGCGCTTCTTCCTCGACGACATCCAGGACCTGCTGGCACTGGCCACCCCGCTGAAGGCCGAACCGGCGCTGCAGGCGGACTGCCAGGCGCTGGTGAAGCCATTGTTTGTGCTGGCCAACCACCCGAGCCAGCTCACCGAAGCGGAGGCCCGCAAGCTGCTCACCACCGCAGAGCAGTCGGTCGCGCGGATGCGCCTGGGCCTGCAGAAGGCGCAGGCCACGGCGCAGGTGCAGCGCCGCTTTCAAGGCCAGCTGGCCCTCGCGCTGCGCGCCGAAGCGCTGGTGATGGGCAAGCGCCACGGCGGCGTGATCCAGTGCCCCGCGCGCCCGTCCGACTGGTCCCACGTGGTGGCCCATTTCCACAACCGGTGGCTGCCCTCGATGGCGGGCATCACGGTGGACGGCACCCCCATGCCCCTGGACAGCAGCCGCGCGCTGGCGCTCTACGTGACCGGCAGCAGCCAGAGCGGCTACGCCTTCGACGTGTCGGTGCACCTCTGGCGCCGCCGCGCCGGGCGCACCAGCCCACCGAGCAGCGAGGCGGGCGAGTACCCGCTGATGAACACCACAGACTGGTTCGACACCCTGGTGCCTTGCTGCGTGCTGCACGTGCCGCAAGCCCACTGAACACCCCAGCAGTTGCGCCCCGAAACCCGACCACCACAGGAGACAGCGATGTACGGTTATTTGATCTGGACCCAGAACGGCGGCCTCGATGCCGCCATGCCGCAATGGCTCGGCCACCTTCTTCAGCCGAAGGGCTCGGCGGCCCAGGTGAAGCTGGCGGAAGACAACGCCCGCAAGGCCTTCGCGAAAGCCTGCCCCTCGCAAGACCCTTTGAGCAAGCAACTGAACCCGCAAAGCATGCTGGCCCTGTTCTCGCGCGTGGAACCCGGCTTGCTGTCGTTCGGCATGGCGGTGTGGCTGGCGCACCATCGGCTGCAGCCGCTCGAACTCAAGGTTCGCACGGTCACCCTGGAGGCCTTGGTCAGCGATCAGCTCAGCGACCTGGACCTCACCGCCGACCTGCAACGCATGCAGGACGACATGAAGGCCATGGCGACGCTCATCCCCGATGCCACGCTGGCCATGGACATCCGCAAGTACACCGCCCAGATGCTGCTCAACATGCTGCAGCAACATTCGGTCTTCGCCAAAACGCTGAATGCGCCGCTGTCGCAGATCCTGGTTTCCCTGCCCCCCGGTCTCAAGCCCCAGCAACCCATCATCCAGGCCGTGCTGTGGGACGTGGTCTGTTCACGGCCGGCCGGCCAGCGCGCGGCGGCGCTCGCGCCCTTTCGCGCGCTCATCGCGCAGGGCAAGGGCCGCTTGCTGCTCGACGCGCCCAAACGGTGTGCCGCACGCTTGAAATTCATGCTGCCCGCGCCCCTGTTCTACGACGCGCTCTGCCTCATGGTGAAGGAGGCCATCGAACCCGATGCACGCCCGCTGGACGAGATCATCGACACCCACTCGGACCAGGCCGGCGATCTCTACAACACGGCACTGAACGCCGCCAGGCGCGCCACCATGGAAGCGGTGGCGGCGGGTGTGAACCTGGGGGACAAGACAACCTCCAGCGTTGAGGCTTTGCTGGCGTTTTACCGAGACCGCGAGCTCAGCAACCGCATGCGCACGCGCAACACCCTGCAGCTTGCGCGCTCGCGCAAGAACACCGCGCCGGGCCAGCAAACCGAACAAGAGAAGGCACAAACGGCTGTGATCCAGGCGTGGTCGCTGCAACAAGTGGCGCAGTGGATCGAGGGGCCCATTGCACCGCCCAAGGCCAAGCCCGTGCCCATCGACCGCAAGGCCATCCTGCAAGCGCAGCAAAAGCCCACCGGCTCTTCTGCCAAAAAGCCACAGGCCCCACAGAAGGCTCCGCCCGACGCGCTGACGGCGGCCGATGTGGATCAGGCGATCCGGGAAGCCCTCTCGGCCACGGCGAGCTTTCTGCTCGGTGAAATCAGCGACCTGCTGGCGCCCGCCAAGCTGCTCCAGGCCGACCTCGAACGCATCACCCATTGCACCCAGCTGCAGCCGGCGCTGCAAGAGGTGGCCGATGGCAAAAAGACCCTGCAGGAAGACGCCACCATGGCGCTGCTGGGCCAGGCCGAAGAAGCGGTGATTCAGCTGCGCGAGGGCATCAAGTCAGCGGCGTCGTCCGCCAAGCTGCAGCAGGATTTTCGCAACGCACTGACCGTGGCCCTGCACGCCGAGCCCCTGGAGCTGGGCAAACGCCACGGCGGTCAGGTGGCGTTCCGCGCGCAGGTCGAAGACTGGAGCTTCGTGAGCGAGAACTTCCACAACCGGTGGTTGCCCCACGTCAAGGACATTCTGGTGAATGGCGCACCCACCCTGTTGGCCCCCAACCAGGCGGTGGCGCTGTACGTGACGGGCAGCAGCCTGAGTGGCTACGCGTTCGACGTGTCCGTGCACCTCTGGCAGCGCTACCGCACCAGCCAGAGCAAGCCCAGCACGGAGAGTGGCCCGCTGCCGCCGATGAACACGGCCGAATGGTTCGACACGCGAACGACGTGCTGTGTGCTGCACATTCCGGCGAAATGAGCGGCCCCGCCAAGGGCCTGCAACACGGCCCTCAGGCGGCGCGCTTGACCAGCAGCAGGCTGGCCCCCATGGCCATGAGCACCCCGCCGAACACGCGGTTCTGTGCGCGGCGGGCGCGGGCCGTGGCCAGCCACGCCTGGGCGCGGGAGGCCAGGAAAGCGTAGCCGTGCATCACCACCAGATCCACCGCCACGGTGGTCACCAGCAAGATCAGCAGCTGCAGCCACAGGGCGCGCGCGGGGTCGATGAACTGCGGCAGCACCGCCACCATGAACACGATGCCCTTGGGGTTGGTGACGTTGGTGAGGAAGCCGGTGGTGAACCGTTCGCGCGTCGACGGCACGCCGGCCGGTGACTGCGCCGCGTCGCCCGACGACACCGACGCCTCCACGCGCGAACGCCACTGCTTGATGCCCAGCCAGATGAGGTAGCCGGCGCCGGCGAACTTCACCACCGTGAAGGCCGTGGCCGACGCCAGCAGCAACGCACCCACGCCCACCCCAGCCACCAGCAGGATCACCGACAAACCCAGCTGCAGGCCGGCGATGGTGGCGCTGGTCTTCTTCACGCCGTAGGCCAGGCCGTGCGTCATCGAGAGCACGGCACCCGAGCCGGGTGAGAGGGCAATGGCCCAGGAGGCGGCGAAATAGGCAAACCAGATGTGCAGGTCCATGGGGGTCGTGGGTCTTCAGCGGGGCCTGAATGATGCCTGTTCGCGCGGGACCACGGAGCCGCGCGCGGCCATGCCCTCAAGTGGCGTCGGGTGGTGCGGTGCGGGCCAGGGCCTGCAGCTTGTGCCACAGCGCGTCGGGCAGTTCCACGGCGGTGGTCTCGCGCTGGCGGGCGAAGCGCTGGGCACCGGGCAGGCGCACGCCCTCTTCCTCCAGCATCGCCTGCACCAGGCACTCGATGCGCGAGGCATACACCGCGCTGCCGGCCAGGGCGGCCGGGTCGATGATCAGAAACACCTGCGCCACGCGGGGTGGCCGGCCTTCGTCGTCGAGCAGGGAGTCGGCCTCGAAGCCGAAATGCGAGCCCGTGAGCGTGGCCACCAGCAGATCGACCATGAGCGAGAGCATGGTGCCCTTGACGCCACCGGCGGGCACCATGGAGCCGGCCAGGCCGGCCTTCGGATCGGTGGTGGGCTGGCCCTGCGCATCCAGCGCCCAGCCCAGCGGAATGGGCCGGCCTTCGCGCGCGGCCACCACCAGCTTGCCGCGCGCCACGGCCGACAGCGACAGGTCGATGAGCAGCGGGTCGTGGCCCGGGCGCGGGAACGCGGCGGCAATCGGGTTGGTGCCAAACAGGGGCCGCTTGCCACCCCAGGCGGGCATGGCCGCCGGTGCGTTGCCCAGCGCCAGGCCCACCATGCCGGCCTCGGCCACCGGCTGCAGGTGGTGGGCGGCCGCGCCGAAGTGGTGGCTGTTGGCGATGGCCGCAAAGGCCACGCCCTGCTGCCGCGCCAGCGCGATGCCGCGCTGCACCGCCAGGTGGCAAGCGGGATAGGCCAGGCCCTGGCGCGCGTCGATGAGCAGCACGGCGCCGTGCTCGCGCAGCACGAGCGGCTCGGCGCTGCCATCGGCGCGCCCGTTGCGCAGGTGGGCCGCGTAGGCCGGGATGCGCGTGACGCCGTGCGACGCCAGCCCTTGCAGGTCGGCCTGAACGAGCGCCTGGGCCGTGAGCCGGGCCATGGTGTCGTTGGCGCCGGCGCCGGCGAGGGCGCGCCGGGCGGTGTCGAGAAGGTCGGGAGCGGAAATATGGGGCATGCAGGGGAGGTCGCGTTCAGCCAGCGTGTTCTGCCAGCGTGTTCAGCCAGCGCGTTTGGCCAGCAGGGCCCGCGCCACGCGCGAGCTGGTGGGTCGGCCCAGCTGTTCGCTGATCCAGGCACCGGTGTCCACCAGCGCGTCCAGGTCGATGCCGGTGTCGATGCCCATGCCGTGCAGCAGGTAAACCACGTCTTCGGTGGCCACGTTGCCGGTGGCGCCCTTGGCGTAGGGGCAGCCGCCCAGCCCCGCCACGGACGACTGGAAGTTCCACACGCCCAGCTCCAGCGCGGCCAGCGTGTTGGACAGCGCCTGGCCGTAGGTGTCGTGGAAATGGCCAGACACCGCGTCGATGCCGAAGTGCTGCAGCGTCGCTTCAATGGCGGCCTGCACCTTGCGCGGCGTGCCCACGCCAATGGTGTCGGCCACATCGACGCGCTGCACGCCAATGCCTTTCATGAGCCCGGCGAGGTAGGCCACCCGCTCGGGCGCGATCTCGCCTTCGTAGGGGCAGCCCACGGTGCAGCTCATGGCACCACGCACCGCGATGCCGGCCGCACGCGCCGCTTCCACCACGGGCGCGAAGCGCTCGATGCTCTCGGCGATGGAGCAGTTGATGTTCTTCTGGCTGAAGGCCTCGCTGGCCGCGCCGAACACGACGATCTCGTCGGGCCGGTCGAGCACGGCCGCCTCGAAACCCTTGAGGTTGGGCGTGAGCACCGAGTACCGCACGCCGGCCTGCCGCTGCAGGCCGCTCATCACGTCGTGGTTGTCGGCCATCTGCGGCACCCACTTCGGGCTCACGTAGCTGGTGACCTCGACCTCGCGCAGGCCAGCGGCCTGCAGGCGGTGCACCAGCTCGATCTTGGTGCCGGCGGGCACGGGCTGCTTCTCGTTCTGCAGGCCGTCGCGCGGGCCAACGTCGATCAGGCGAACGCGGGAGGGAATGGCGCTCATGGAAACTCCTTGTTAATACCCACGCACGGGGTCGACCAGGCCGGCAATGGGCTCACCGCGTTCCAGCGCGAGCATCTTGCCGGCGATCTGCGCGATGCTTTCTTCGCGCAGCGTGCGGGCCGAAGTGTGGGGTGTGACGGTGATGAGCGGGTGGGTCCAGAACGGGTGCGCGGCGGGCAGCGGCTCGGTGCGGAACACATCGAGCGTGGCACCGGCCAGGTGGCCGCTGTCCAGGAGCGCGAGCAGGTCGTCGTCCACCAGGTGCGCGCCGCGGGCCACATTGATCACGTAGCCACCGGGCCGCAGCCGCGAGAGCGTGCCGTGGTTCAGGATGTCGCGCGTGTCGGGCGTGAGGGGCAGCAGGTTGACCAGCACGCGGCACGAGGCCAGAAAGCTGTCGAACTGCGCGGCGCCTGTGTGGCTCACCACGCCATCGATCGCCTTGGGCGAACGGCTCCAGCCGTGCACAGGAAAGTCGAACTGGTGCAGCGCACGGGCCACGCGCTCGCCCAGCACGCCCAGGCCCATCACACCGATGGGGAAGTCGGCCCGCATGCGCGGCTTGCGGTACGACCACTTGCCGTGCGCCACATCGGCCTCGTAGCCATCGAACTCCCGGAAGTGGCGGATCACCGCGTGGCACACGTATTCGGCCATCTGCACCGACATGCCCGCGTCGTCCAGCCGCACCACCTTGGCGTGGGGCGGCAGGCGCAGCTTGAGCAGCGCGTCAACCCCGGCGCCGATGTTGAACAGGCCCTTGAGCCGGGTTTGCTCGTCCAGAAATTGCTGGGGCGGCGCCCACACCACCGCGTGGTCGGCGGGCGGCGCGCCGGGTTGCCATTCGGACACGCTGGCGTGGGGCAGGGCCATTCGAAGGCCGGCGAGCCAGGGTTCGGCTTTGGTGTCGGTGCAGCAGAAGGTGACGTTCATGCGGCCAAGCTTAAGCGGTCATCGCCTCCACAGGCGTCACCCCACCGACAGCTTGAGCAGCTCCGCGCCCTCGTTCACCTGGTCGCCCGGGGCATACAGCAGCTCGGCCACCGTGCCGTCGGCCGGTGCGGCAATGGTGTGCTCCATCTTCATGGCCTCCATGACCGCCAGCGGCTGGCCCTTCTTCACGGCATCGCCAGCTTTCACCGCGAACGACACCACCTTGCCCGGCATGGGCGCGGTGAGGCGACCGCCTTCGGCCGCGGCCACGCCGGCGTGCGCCAGTGCGTCGATCGCCACGATCTGCGTGGCGCCCAGTGCGCAGAACACATGCACGGTCTCTTCGACCTGCCAGGTCTGCACGGTCTGGCGCTGGCCGTTGAAGTGCAAGTCGATGCGCGTGCCGGTATCGGCGGGCAGCGCATCGAAGGCCAGCACGCCGCTCACCTCGCCCAGCGCGAGCTGCAAGGCGCCGTCGTGCAAGTAGCTCAGGTGGGCCAGCAAGGGCTCGCCCTGGTACTCGAAGTCAAAGCGGCGCACGGTGATGCCGTGGGCGCGCCAGCCGTCGCGGCGCGAAAACGGGTCGGCGCTCTCGCTCGCGCGCTCGGCCAGCAAGGTCTGCGCCACGGCAGCGGCCACGGCCAGCGGCCGGCCCACCTTGTCCTGGTGGAACAGCGCCGCAGCTTCGCGCGGGATCAGCGCGGTGTCCAGGTCGGCCTGCGCGAACGAGCGGCTGCCCACCACGTGGCGCAGGAACTGCACGTTGGTCGACAGGCCCACGATGCGCGTTTCGGCCAGCGCCGCGTCCAGGCGGGACAGCGCTTCTTCGCGCGTGGCGCCGTGCACGATGAGCTTGGCGACCATCGAGTCGTAAAACGGGCTGATGGTGTCGCCCTCGCGCACGCCGTCGTCCACCCGCACGGTGCTGCGCTCGAAGGCGGCGCAGTCGGGCTTGCGGTACACGGTGAGCGTGCCGGTGGCGGGCAGGAAGTTGTTGTCGGGCGTTTCGGCGCAGATGCGCGCCTCGATCGCATGGCCCTGGATGCACAGGTCTTGCTGCTTCAGCGGCAGCGGCTCACCGCTGGCCACGCGCAGCTGCCACTCGACCAGGTCGAGCCCGGTGATGGCCTCCGTGACCGGGTGCTCCACCTGCAGGCGCGTGTTCATTTCCATGAAATAGAAGCGCATGCCGCCTTCGGGCGGCTGCTCGACGATGAACTCCACCGTGCCCGCGCCCACGTAGTTCACCGCCTGGGCGGCGGCCACCGCGGCTGCGCCCATCTGCGCACGCAGCTCGGGCGTCATGCCGGGTGCAGGCGCTTCTTCCAGCACCTTCTGGTGGCGGCGCTGCACCGAGCAGTCGCGCTCGAACAGGTACACGCAGTCGCCGTGCGAGTCACCAAACACCTGGATCTCGATGTGGCGCGGGCGTTGCACGTACTTTTCGATCAGCACCGCGTCGCTGCCAAAGCTGTTGCGCGCCTCGCGCTGGCAGCTGGCCAGCGCGGCGGCGAAATCTTCGCTCTTGTCCACCGCGCGCATGCCTTTGCCGCCACCGCCGGCGCTGGCCTTGATCAGCACCGGGTAGCCAATGCGGTCGGCCTCGCGCTGCAGCAACGCCGGGTCCTGGTCGCTGCCGTGGTAGCCCGGCACCAGGGGCACGCCCGCCTGTTCCATGAGCTGCTTGGACTCGGCCTTGAGCCCCATGGCCAGGATGGCGGAGGCCGGCGGGCCGATGAACACGAGGCCGGCTTCGGCGCAGGCGTTGGCAAAAGCGTCGTTCTCGCTCAGGAAGCCGTAGCCCGGGTGGATGGCCTGTGCGCCGGTGGCCTTGGCCGCCTCGATGATGCGCTCCCAGCGCAGGTAGCTGTCCTTGGGCGCGCTGCCGCCCACATGCACCGCTTCATCGCAGGCCGCCACGTGCTTGGCGCGGGCGTCGGCGTCGGAATACACGGCCACGGTGCGCACACCGAGGCGGCGTGCGGTGGCGGCCACGCGGCAGGCGATCTCGCCCCGGTTGGCAATCAGGATCTTGGTGAACATGGGAACTTCCTAGGCGGTGGCGGTGAAAAAGGAGCGCGCGCGGCGAAACACCGCGCGCAGGAACTTGAAGAGCATCCAGGTGACGATCCACATCAGCACCACGGTGATGGCCAGCAGCACGCCAAACACCAGCGGGTGGTTCGTGGCGAGCCAGACGGCGCCCACCACCAGCCCGTCTTCGACCAGGCTCATGGCGACGTTGGAAAACGGTTCGGGCGACGCGTTGATGGCCGCGCGCGCGGTGGTTTTGGCGGCCTGGCTGGTGGCGGCCAGCGAACCGCCCAGCAGTGCGGCGGCCAGCGCCAGCGTGCCGCTGTCGGCGCCGAACACACCTGCGGCGAGCGCCGCGCCTGCCGGGATGCGCACCACGCTGTTGACCATGTCCCACAGTGAGTCGACCACCGGGATCTTGTCGGCAAAGAACTCCACAAACAGCATGAAGCCGGCGGTGCCCAGCAGCACCGGGTGCTGCAGCGCCTGCAGGCCGGCGGGCAGCGGCATCCAGCCCATTGCGCCGGCCAGGCCGACGATGAACACCACCGCGTACAGGCGAAAACCGCTGGCCCAGCCGAGCGCACCGGCCAGCGCCAGCAGCTCGGGGGTGCCCAGGGTGGTGAACCAGTCGGCCATGGTCTGGGCTTGCGTTCAGGCGGCAGGCAACCAGCCGGGCGCGCGCTTGCCCAGGAACGACTGCAGGCCTTCGCGGCCTTCGTCGCTGGCGCGCACATCGGCAATGCGGCGCGCAGTTTCGCTGCGCAGGGCCTCGGTGATGGGGGCGTGGCTCACGTCGCGCACCAAGCGTTTGCATTCGCGCGAAGCGCGGGGGCCGTTGGCCACCAGCGTGGCCACGATGCCGTCCACCGTGGCGTCCAGCGTTTCGGGCGTGGCGAGCTCGTGCACCATGCCCAGCGCGTGCGCGCGCACCGCGCCAAAGCGCTCGGCCGTGACCATGTAGCGCCGCGAGGCCTGCACGCCCAGGGCGCGCGCCACATATGGGCTGATGGTGGCGGGCAGCAAGCCCAGGCGCGCCTCCGACAGGCAGAAGGTCGCGCCTTCCACCGCCACCAGCACGTCGCAGATGGCGGCCAGCCCCATGCCGCCCGCATAGCAGTCGCCCTGGATGCGGCCCACCACCGGCACCGGGCACTGGTCCAGCGTCCAGAGCATGTCGGCGAGCTTCTGCGCGTCGGCGCGGTTCTGCTCCCAGTCGTAGCCGGCCATGGTCTTCATCCAGTTCAGGTCGGCACCGGCGCAGAAGGCCTTGCCGTGCGCACCGAGCACGACCACGCGCAGGTCTTCGTCTTTCGACAGCTCGGTGAAGGTCGCGGTGAGCGCGGCGATCACGTCGTCGTTGAAGGCGTTGCGCACATCGGGGCGGTTGAGCCACACGCGCGCCACGTGGGCGCTGGGGCGGGAAACGTCAAGCACATTGCTCATGATCAATACCTCTTGGCCACTTCTTCCAGCATCACCTCGGTGGCGCCACCACCAATGGCCAGCACACGCGCATCGCGCCAGAGCCGCTCAATGGCGGTTTCGCGGATGAAGCCCATGCCGCCATGGAACTGCTGGCAGGTCTGCACCACCTCGTTGACCAGCTCGCCGGTGAGCGCCTTCAGCATGGAGACCTCCTGCACGATGTCGTGGCCCTGCGTGACGCTCCAGGCGCAGTGGTACATGAACTGGCGTGCGGCGCGCACCTTGGCGTCCAGCATGGAAATGCGGTGGCGGATGGTCTGCTTGTCCCACAAGGTGCCGCCAAAGGCCTGGCGCTGGCGCACGTGGTCCAGCGTGAGCTGGAGCGCCTGCGTGCAATGGCCGATGGCCATCGCGCCCAATGCAATGCGCTCGGTCTGGAAGTTCTTCATCACCGAATAGAAGCCCTTGCCCACCTCGCCCAGCAGGTTCTCCTGCGGAATGCGCACGTTGTCCAGGATGAGCTCGGCCGTGTCGCTGGAGAGCCAGCCGGTCTTGTGGAGCGCGCGCCCCACGCTGAAACCCGGCGTGCCCTTTTCGACGATGAACATGGTCATGTCGTGGCGCGCGGTGCCGGTCTTGGCGGCCACGAAGTAAAGGTCGGCGTGCACGCCGTTGGTGATGAACATCTTGGTGCCGTTGAGCACCCATTCATCGCCCTCCAGGCGCGCCGAGGTGCGGATGCCCGCCACATCGGAGCCCGCGCCGGGTTCGGTGATGCCCACCGCCGTGATCAGTTCGCCGGCCGTGACCTTGCTCAGGTACCTGGCCTTCTGCGCCGCATTGCCCGCGTGGTGCAGGTGCGGGCCGGCCATGTCGGTGTGCACAAGCACGGTGATGATGAAACCGGCAAAGGTGCTTTGCGACAGCGCCTCGGCGAACACGAGGTTGGTGAGCGCGTCGGCATCCCCCCCGCCGTACTCACCTTCAAACGCAATGCCCAGCAAACCCGCCTGGCCCATGCGGCGCAACACGTCGCGTGGCACCATGCCGGCTTCTTCCCAGGCCGCGGCGTGCGGCTCGACCTCGCGGGCCAGAAAGCGGGCCACCTGCTCGCGCAGCAGCTCGTGGTCGGGGTTGTCGTAGATCGTCTTTGTCATGCCCATGTCTCCTGTTGTTATGCGATCGCTGCGCCATGCCTGCTCCAGAAACACCGCGGAACCGGCTTCGCCGGGCCGCAGGTGTTGCCCCCCTTCAGGGGGGGTGGTGCTGAAGGCGACGCGGGGGGTGCTCATACCTACATCCGGAACACACCAAACTTGGGCTCACCAATCGGCGTGTTGAGGGCGGCGGAGAGCGCCAGGCCGAGCACGCGGCGTGTGTCGGCGGGGTCGATCACGCCGTCGTCCCACAGGCGCGCGCTGGAGTAGTACGGGTGCGACTGGTGCGCAAACTGGTCGAGCACGGGTTGCTTGAACTTGGCTTCTTCCTCGGCGCTCCAGCTGCCGCCCTTGGCTTCAATGCCGTCGCGCTTGACGGTGGCCAGCACGCCGGCGGCCTGCTCGCCGCCCATGACGCAGATGCGCGCGTTGGGCCACATCCAGAGGAAGCGCGGGCTGTACGCGCGGCCGCACATGCCGTAGTTGCCGGCGCCATAGCTGCCGCCAATGATCACGGTGAACTTGGGCACCTGGGCGGTGGCCACGGCGGTGACCATCTTGGCGCCGTGGCGCGCAATGCCTTCGCTTTCGTATTTCTTGCCGACCATGAAGCCGGTGATGTTCTGCAGGAACAGCAGCGGCACCTTGCGCTGGCAGCACAGCTCGATGAAGTGGGCGCCCTTTTGCGCGCTCTCGGAAAACAGCACGCCGTTGTTGGCCACGATGCCGATGGGCATGCCTTCGATGTGCGCAAAGCCACACACCAGCGTGGCACCGAAACGCGCCTTGAACTCATGAAACTCGCTGCCGTCGACGATGCGCGCAATGATCTCGCGCACGTCGTAGGGCTTGCGCGTGTCCACCGGGATCACGCCGTACAGCTCCTGGGTGTCGTAACGGGGGGCGCGCGGTTCGCGCAGTGCCTGCGTCACTTCCTTGCGGTGGTTGAGCGTGGCCACGGCCTGGCGGGCCAGTGCGATGGCGTGTGCGTCGTTTTGCGCCAGGTGGTCGGCCACGCCGGAGAGGCGCGTGTGCACGTCGCCGCCGCCCAGGTCTTCGGCGCTCACGATCTCGCCAATGGCCGCCTTCACCAGCGGCGGGCCGCCCAGGAAGATGGTGCCCTGGTTCTTGACGATGATGGTCTCGTCGCTCATGGCCGGCACATACGCACCGCCGGCGGTGCACGAGCCCATGACCACCGCGATCTGCGCGATGCCGTTGGCACTCATGTTGGCCTGGTTGTAGAAGATGCGGCCAAAGTGGTCGCGGTCCGGAAACACGTCGTCCTGGTTGGGCAGGTTGGCGCCGCCGGAGTCCACCATGTAGATGCACATCAGGCGGTTCTGCATCGCCACTTCCTGTGCGCGCAGGTGCTTCTTCACCGTCATGGGGTAGTAAGTGCCGCCCTTCACCGTGGCGTCGTTGCAGACGATCATGCAGTCCACACCGCTGACGCGGCCAATGCCGGTGATCACACCGGCGCAGGGCGCGCTGTCGGTGCCGTCGCGGTCGGGGTACATGTTCAGTGCGGCCAGCGGGCTGAGCTCCAGGAAAGGCGTGCCCGGGTCCAGCAGCATCTGCACGCGGTCGCGGGGCAGCAGCTTGCCGCGGGCGGTGTGCTTGGCGCGGGCGGCCTCTCCGCCACCCAGTGCCGATTTGGCGATCTGCGCCTTGAGGTCGTCGACCACCGCCTGCATGGCCTGGGCGTTGGCCTGAAAGTCGGCGGAACGGGCGTTGAGTTGTGTCTCCAGGATCGGCATGGCGTCATCCGTTGTGGTGTTTCGGGTCATTGTGGAGGATAGACACGCGGGGCGGGCCATGCCGGCCAAGCAGGTTGCAAATGCCGCCAAAGACAGGGAAACTCGCGGCATGCCCCAAACCTCCCCACACCGCCCACCCGTCGCAGAGGATTCCGTCTCGCTGCGAATCGGCCCTGCGGTCACGCCCATGGCGTTTGTGCGGGCAATGGTGCTGGCCTACGCAGCGCGTGGCATGGACCCGGCGCAAGCGCTCCGGCTGGCACAAATTGCGCCAGAGGAAGTGAGCCAGCCCAGGGCTCGCATCACCGCGGCGCAGATGGAGGCGGTGTCGGACGCGGCCATGCGCGAGCTGGACGACGAAGCCCTGGGTTGCTTCAGCCGGCCACTGCCCTGGGGCAGCTACGGCATGCTCGCGCGCGCCTCGCTCTCGGCACCCACGCTGGGCACCGCGCTCAAGCGCTGGTGCCGCCACCATGGCCTGATCACCGACGACGTGGCCCTCTCGCTGGAAACGGCGGGGGACAGCGCACGCCTCGTCATGCGGGCGCACCGCCGCCCGGGGGCGCTCACCGAGTTCTGCGTGGTCTCGGTGCTGCGCAACATCCACGGCCTGGCCAGCTGGTACGTGGATTCGCGCATTCCACTGCAAGGCGCGCAGTTCCCGTACAGCCCCCCGCCCCACCTCGACGCCTACCCGGTGCTGTTCGACGGCCCCGCCACCTTCGAGGCCGGGCACGCCACCCTGGCCTTCGATGCGCGCTACCTGGCCCTGCCACTCCAGCGCGACGAGACGGCGATGAACCAGCTGCTGCAGCGCGCCCTGCCGCTCACCGTGCGTTCCTACCGGCGCGACCGGTTGCTGGTGCAGCGCGTGCGGCAAGTGCTGGCTTCACAGCCGCTGGACGCGCACAACGCCGAAGACCTGGCCGCGCTGCTCAACGTGTCGGCGCGCACGCTGCACCGCCAGCTCAAGGACGAAGGCGCCTCGCTGCAGGCGCTCAAGGACGAGGTGCGCCGCCAGCGCGCCACCGAGCTGCTGCTGCGCACGCGCCGCCCCATCAAGCAGGTGGCGCAGGCCAGCGGGTTTCAGAACGAGAAGAGCTTCATCCGCGCGTTCCGCGGCTGGACCGGGCGCTCACCCGGCGAGTGGCGCAGCGAACACACCGCGTAGCTCGTCCATGTGCGAGAACACGCGGGCCACGGGCAGGCCTGCAAACGCGCGGCCATGGCCGTCCGGGCAATAGCCCCACACGGTGGCGCCCGCCGCCAGCCCGGCTTGCGCGCCGGTGGCCGTGTCTTCCACCACCAGGCAGCGCGCGGGGTCCACATCCAGGTGGGCGGCGGCGGCCAGGTACACGTCGGGCGCGGGCTTGGAGCGTGGCAGGTCATGGCCGCTGAACACGCGCTCGCCAAACAGCGGCAGCAACCCCACCAGGTCAAGCTGCATCACCACCTTGGGCCGGTCGGCCCCGGAGGCGCAGGCAATGCGCCCCTGCACGCGCTGGTGGATGGTGGCCACCGCCTCCACCGCGCCCCGCACTGCCTTGAGCTCGGCCAGCAGGCGCGCGTTGCGGCGGTCGTAGAAGGCTTTCATCCAGGCTTCGGTGAGCGGCTGGCCCGTTTCGGCCTCGATGCGCGCGCGCTCGTCGCGCACGGCCTTGCCAATGAAGATGGCCATGCACTCGGCCTGCGTCAGCGCCCAGCCGCTTTCGTTGAGCACCTCGCGCAAGACGCCGTTGGTGATGGGCTCGCTGTCCACGAGCACGCCGTCGCAATCGAACAGAACCGCTTCAAATTTCATGGCCCGCATTGGACCATGAAGGCCTCACTGTTGGGTGAAGCAGGCAGAGTCCGGCAGCGTGACGAGGCTGGCGGCCACGTCGTTGAGCGTGGGCAAGATCGATGGGCTCTGGTCGCCCAACAGGCACAGCACGGTCTCGCTCTTCTTGGCCCAGATGACCTGCGAGCGCGTGTTGGTGACCGTGGTGAACTCGCCCCAGCTGGCGGCCACGCTCGCGTTGGACTCGGCGCGCGAGAACACCACGGTGCCCAGGTTGGAAGGCCCCGCCAGGCTGCCCACGCCGGTGCAGGTGGTGTTGCCGTAGGTGAACACCCCCGAGAGGTAGCGGATGCTGTTGGCGCTGAGGTCGGTGGCGCGCGTGAGCCGTTTGAACGACTGCGCGCCCGACACCACACAGCCGTTCTCCAGCCAGTCGCCCACCAGGCCGGGCACACCCACCGTCAGCGGCGTGCCGCCTTGGGGCGGCGGTGGCGTGACGCCACCACCGCCATCGTTGCTGCTGCCGCCACAGGCGCTCAACGCCCAGCTGCACAACGCCCATGAAACCCCCGCCCACAACCGGCTCTGATGGAACATGCGACCGTCCTTTCTGAATGTGTGAAGGGGCGGATTCTGGTCACCGGCAAGAGGTGCGTGAACCCTACCGGAGTCGGGGTGTTCCCCCTCACTGCGCGCGGCCACCGGGCATTACGATGGCCTGGCACCTTCTGCACACCATGAGCACCGCCCCTGCCTACGCCCTCGTTCTGGACGACCATCCGCTGGTGGGCCATGGCATGGCGCAGTACCTGCAAGCCCTGCGACCCGACCTCGCGGTGCGTGTGGCCACCCGCTGGGCAGAGGCGCAGCAGTGCATGCACGCGCAAGGTTGCCCGCAGATGCTGGTGGCCGATGTGTGGCTGTCCGAGGGCAGCATCCTCAAGACGCTCACGCAGTGGCGCGCCCAATGCCCGCACACGCCCTGGCTGGCCATCAGTGGCGACGACGACCCGTCGATTCCAGAGCGGGTGCGACTCGCCGGGGCGCAGGGCTTCGTGCACAAGCAGGCCTCGCCAGACGTATTCGGGCAGGCGTTTGTGGCGGTGCTGGCGGGCGGCCAGTGGTATCCGGTGCCCGAGGAAACGCACGCGCCGGGATCGCACCCTCGCGAGTGGGACGTGACCCCGACCGAACTGGGCCTCACCCTGCGGCAGGGCGAAATCCTCGCGCTGGTGATGCGCGGCCTGCCCAACAAGCGCATTGCGCTGATGCTGGGCGTGTCGGAAAGCACGGTGAAGGAACACCTCACCGGCATCCTTGAGCGGCTCGGCGTGAAGACGCGCATGGAAGCACTCACCCAGTTGCGCGGGCGCCGGCTGGTGCTGCCGCAAGACCCATGAGCGACGCCCCCCAGAACGCCAGGAACGCCTCGTGGTTCGCCTCGTTGCGACGGCCCGACACGAGCGACCTGTCGGCCGAGAGCCTCGCGCCGCTGATGAACCTGACCTTCGAGCGCCACCGATTCGGCGTGACGGTGATGCCGGCGGTGGGTGTGCCGCTGGTGTGGTTCTTCTCGCGCACCCACGACGCCACCGGCCTGATCCTCTGGACGGTGTTTTTTCTGGTGTTTGCCGTGGTGCTGCAGTGGGCGCGGCGCAGCCACGCGCATGACCTGCAAGCACTGGACGCACCGCAGCTGGTGCGCAAATGGCTGCCGCGCATGGAGCTCATGGCGCTGCTGCATGGCGCGGGCCTGAGCACCGCCGTGGTGCTGACCGCCGGGCGCGCTTCCTACGAATTCCAGCTGCTGCTCTACGTTTCGATCGCGGCCATCACCGCGGGCAATGCCACCCACCAGAACGCCTCGCTCAGTGTCTTCATGCGCTTTTTCTGCAGCGGCTGGCTCACCTGCACCTTCCTGAGCATCTGGGCGTTTCCCGAGCACTGGCACTACGTGATCCCGCTCGCGCTGCTGTTCGCCCTGGCCATCTACCGCGATGCGCTGGCCGCCCACCACTTCTTCGTCCACCAGGTGCGGCTGGAAGAACGCAGCCGCCAGCTGATCGCGCAGTTGAAAGTCGCACGGGAAAACGCCGAGACCGCCCTGCAAGAGAAAAACCTCTTTCTCTCCACCGCCAGCCACGACCTGCGCCAACCCATCCATGCGATGTCGATGCTGGTGGAGGCGATTGCCCAGCGCAACCGCGACGAAGCCATCGCGCCGCTGCTGGGCGATCTGCGCAACGGCATGGGTTCGATGAACCTGATGTTCACCTCGCTGCTCGACCTCACCAAACTGGAGGCGGGCATCATCACGCAGCGCGCCGCACCGGTGTCGCTGCGGCAGCTGGTGCGCGACACCGTGGTGATGTTCCGCGAACAGGCCAGCCAGCGCGGCTTGCAGCTGCGCATGCACCAGACACAGGCCGACGCCGTGGTGTGGGCTGACACCGCCCTACTGCGGCAAGCCCTGGTCAACCTCGTGCACAACGCCCTGCGCTACACCGAGCGCGGCGGCATCCTGATCGGCTGGCGGCGCCGCGGGGCGCACTGGCAGCTGGAAGTGTGGGACACCGGCGTGGGCATTGCCGCGGAAGAAAGCGTGCAGATCTTCTCGCCCTACTTTCGCAACCAGCACGCCTGGCGCCTGGACACCGCCGGCCACGGCCTGGGGCTGGCGGTGGTGGCGCGCTGCGCCAAGCTCATGGACGCACCGTTGGGGTTTTCATCTCGGCTGGGACAGGGTTCGCGCTTCTGGCTGCGCCTGCCCGTGTGCCCACCCACCGAAGAACCGCAGAGCGTCCCGGAGCCAGCCGATGCGCCCACGCAGGCGCCCCTCTTGCGCCAGCTCTCGGGCCGCTGCCTCGTGCTCGACGACGACCTGCAGGTGATCACGGCCTGGCAAGTGCTGCTGGATGGCTGGGGCGTGACGGGGCGCTACGCCACCAACGCCACGGAAGCCCTGCAGCACCTGGACGACGGCTTTGTGCCCGACGCCATCTTCTGCGACCAGCGCCTGCGCTCGGGCGAGAGCGGCTTCGACATCCTGCAGGCGCTGCTGCAACGCTGCCCGCACGCGGGCGGCGCCATGGTCAGCGGCGAGTTCCACTCACCCGATCTGCTGCAAGCCGAAAACGAAGGCTACCTGGTGATGCACAAGCCCCTGAACGTGGCCGAGCTGCATGCGATCCTGTCGCTGTGGCTCGATCGGGGTCAGGCGTCCACGTCGCCATCCACATAGAACCACCAGCCGTCCTCGCGCACGAAGCGGCTGCGCTCTTGCAGGCGCTGGCCGCGCCCCTGCACGCGGGAGCGGGCCACGAACGCCACCTCGGCGTGGTCGGCATCCAGCGCGCGGTGCCGCTTCACGTCCAGCCCCAGCCACTTCACGCCGGCATCCAGGTCGAGCGACGCGGGACGGCGGCTGGCATGCCAGGTGGCCAGCAGGTGCGCCACGTCGCCGCGCACAAACGCGGTGTAGCGCGAGCGCATGAGCGACTCGGCATCCGGCGCGGGCACGCCGGTGCCGAGGTAGCGCCCACAACAGGCGGTGAAGTCCAGGGCACGGCCACAGGGGCAAGGGTCTTTGATCGAGGGCATGGCGCAGCGATTATCGAGTCCCTTGCAAGGGTGGGGGCATGCCGGTGCGGTGTTCCAATGGCCGCTTCCGCCCCGACTTCAAGGACCGCCCATGAGCACGCTTGACACCTTCCCCATCACCCAGAAGTGGCCCGCCACGCACCCCGATCGCCTGCAGCTGTATTCGCTGCCCACGCCCAACGGCGTGAAGGTCTCGATCCTGCTGGAGGAAACCGGCCTGCCCTACGAGCCGCACCTGGTGAGCTTCGAGCGCAACGACCAGATGTCGCCCGCCTTCCTCTCGCTCAACCCCAACAACAAGATCCCGGCGATCCTCGACCCGAACGGCCCCAACGGCCAGCCGCTCGCGCTGTTCGAGTCGGGCGCGATCCTGATCTACCTGGCCGAAAAGACCGGGCAGTTCCTGCCCCAAGACCCGGCCGCCCGCTACGAAACCCTGCAGTGGCTGATGTTCCAGATGGGCGGCGTGGGCCCCATGTTCGGCCAGCTCGGCTTCTTCCACAAGTTCGCCGGCAAGGACTTTGAGGACAAGCGCCCGCGCGACCGCTACGCGAGCGAGACCCGCCGCCTGCTCGGCGTGCTCAACCAGCGCCTGGAAGGCCGCAGCTGGCTCATGGGCGAGGACTACACCATCGCCGACATCGCCACCTGGCCCTGGGTGCGCAACCTCGTCGGCTTCTACGGCGCCGGCGAGCTCGTGGGCTTTGCCGACTTCCCGAACCTGGCGCGCGTGATCGAAGCCTTCGAAAAACGCCCCGCCGTGCAACGCGGCCTGAACATCCCCGCGCGCAGCTGAGGGGAACGCCGAAACGCCACGCACCACGGGGCGCCATCCAGGGGTGACAAGGATCCGGCTACGCCGGTCCAAGTCACCGCCCCCTTGAGGGGCCTTGAGGGGGTGACGCGCTGAAAGCGCGGCGCAGGGGTGGGCCTACTTCCTCCAGAAGTGGCCGGTGAAGAGCACCAGCACCGTGAGCAGCTCCAGCCGGCCCAGCAGCATGGCGAACGACAGCACCCAGATCTGCACGGTGCTGAGCACGCCGAAGTTGCTCGCCGGCCCGACCTCGCCCAGGCCCGGCCCGATGTTGTTGACGGTGGCCACCACCGCCGAAAACGCGGTGACGATGTCCAGCCCCGTGAACAGCAGCACCATGGTCAGGCCCATGGTGGCGGCGCCGTAGATCAGCATGTAGCCCAGCACGGCGGTCATGACCGATGTGGGCATGACCACGCCGCTGAGCGTCACGGGGTTGACCACGCGCGGGTGGATGATGCGCACCAGCTCGCGCCGCGCCTGCTTGACCAGCAGCACCATGCGAACCAGCTTGATGCCTCCGCCCGTGGAGCCGGCGCACGACACGAAGCACCCCAGAAACAGCAGCAGCACCGGCGCAAATACCGGCCACTGTGCGTAGTCGGTGGAGGCGTAACCGGTGGTGGTGGCCACCGACACCACATGGAATGCGGCGGTGCGCAGCGCCTCGGGGAAACTGTCGACGACGTTGTGCGCCGCCAGCAGCAGCGCGACCACCACGATGGACACCACCAGCACCACCACATAGGTGCGGATCTCGCGGTCGTTGATGAGCGGGCGCAAGGTTCGGTGGCGCAGCACGATGAAATAGCGCATGAAGCTCACCCCGGCCAGCGCCATGAAGACCGTGGCCACGCCTTCGATCGCGTGCGAGTCCCAGTAGCCAAAGCTCGCGTCGTGCGACGAAAACCCGCCCAGGCCCATGGTGGTGCACATGTGCATGAAGGCGTCGGGCCAGCTCATGCCGGCCCAGCGGTAGGCCAGCATGCACGCCACGGAAAACAACACGTACACCCCCCACAAGCCGCGTGCCGTCTCGGAGATGCGCGGTGTGAACTTGGTGTCTTTCATGGGGCCCGGGGTTTCGGCGCGGTACAGCTGCACGCCGCCCAGCCCCAGCAGGGGCAGCACCGCCACCACCAGCAGCATGATGCCCAGGCCACCGAGCAGCTGCAAAAAGCACCGCCACACATTCACGGACACCGGCAGGTCGTCCAGCCCCACCAGGGCCGTGGCGCCGGTGGCGGTGAGTGCGCTCATGGACTCGAAGTAGGCCTTGGTCCAGTCGATGCCGGGCACGGTGAACATCAGCGGCAACGCGGCAAACGCCGGCAGCACCGTCCACACCAGGTTGACGAGCAGAAACCCGTCTTTGGCCTGCAGCTCGCGCCGGAACTGGCGCGTGAAGCGCCAGAGCGCCGCGCCACAGGCGGTGGTGAACGCAAAGCCGTAGGCCCACACCAGCGCGTGGTGGTGTGCGTCGAGGAACCAGGCCCACGCCAGCGGCACCAGAAAGGCCGGGGCAAACGCCAGCAGGATGCGCGAGAAAACCGCGAGGACGGGCAGCAGACTGTGCACGAGAGGCCTCAACCAAAATAGGTGGCGCTGACCTGGAACAGCTTCTCCACATCGCGCACCAGGCGCTTGTGGGGGATGAAGATGATGATGTGGTCGTCGGCTTCGATCACGGTGCCGTGGTGCGGCATGAGCACTTCTGACCTGCGCCCCTCGCCGCGCACGATGGCGCCAATGCGCGTGCCCTTGGGCAGCTTGACCTCCTGCACCTTGCGGCCAACCAGCTTGCTGGTTTTCACGTCGCCGCGCGCAATGCCTTCAAGCGCCTCGGCCGCGCCACGGCGCAAGCTGTGCACGGCCGCCACGTCGCCGCGCCGCAGGTGGGTGAGCAGCTCGCCAATCACCGTTTGCGACGGCGAGATGGCGATGTCGATGGTGCTGCCCTGCATCATGTCGGCATAGGCCCGGCGATTGATGAGCGACATCACCCGCCCGGCGCCCAGGCGCTTGGCCAGCATGGCCGACATGATGTTGTCCTCGTCGTCGCTGGTCAGCGCAAGAAACATGTCCATCTCGCCCACGTTCTCGTCCAGCAGCAGGTCTTCATCGGCGCCGTCGCCGTTCAAGATCAGCAGGTTCGACGGCAGCTGGCTGGCCAGGTACTCGCAGCGCTTGATGTCGCGCTCGATGATCTTGACCTCGCACTGCCCTTCCAGACTGCGCGCCAGGCGCAGGCCAACCTTGCCGCCGCCCGCGATCATGAGCCGGCGCACCGGTTTGTCGATGTTGTGCACCGCGCCGAGCACCTGCCGGATCTTCTGCGTGTCGGCCAGCACGAACACCTCGTCGCCCTCCAGAATGCGCGTCTGCGGCGTGGCCTCCACTTCGGTGTCGAGCCGGTAGAGCGCCACCACGCGCATCTCGGCCTGCGGAAAGCGCTCGCGAATCTCGCCAATGGTGTGGCCCACCAGCGCGCCGCCGCGCGCGGCCCGCACCGCGATCAGGCTGGCCCGGCCATCGGCGAATTCGAGCACTTGCAAGGCCTCGGGGTAACTGATGAGCTGGTGGATGTAGCGCATCACCGACTCTTCGGGGCAGATCACGTGGCTGACCGAAAAGCTGGTGCGCGCGAGGTGTTCGCCCTCTTCTTCGCCTTCGGTGAACTCGGGCGAGCGCAGGCGCGCGATGGTGGTGGGCACGTTGAACACGTCGTGGGCCACGTTGCACACCACGAGGTTGGTTTCGTCGGCGGCCGCGCAGGCAATCACCATGTCCGCGTCCTTCACGCCGGCTTCGCGCAGCACCGAGGGCTGGATGCCGTTGCCCACCACGCCGCGCAGGTCCAGCCGCTCCTCCAGGCTGCGCAGCCGGGCCGGGTCCATGTCGATGACGGTGATGTCGTTCTGCTCGGAGACCAGGCTCTCCGCCACGCTCTCGCCAACGCGCCCTGCGCCCAGGATGATGATGTTCATGGAGGTGGAATGTACCGCCCCCGCGCCGCCTGGGAAGGCCTCAGGCCAGCGCGCGCTGGATCAGTATTTTCTGCACGTCCGACGTGCCCTCGTAAATCTGGCACACCCGCACGTCGCGGTAGATGCGCTCCACCGGGAAGTCGCTCACATAGCCGTAGCCGCCGTGCACCTGGATCGCGTCGGAGCACACTTTTTCGGCCATTTCGCTGGCGAACAGCTTGGCCATGGCGGCTTCTTTCAGGCAGGGTTCGCCGGCATCGCGCAGCGCGGCCGCGTGGTGCACCATGGCGCGCGCCACCTCGATCTGCGTGGCCATCTCGGCCAGCCGAAAGCCCACGGCTTGGTGGTTGAAGATGGGCTGTCCAAAGCTCTCGCGCTGCTTGGCGTAGGTGAGCGCGCAGTCAAAAGCGCTGCGCGCCATGCCCACGCTTTGCGCGGCTATGCCGATGCGCCCGCCTTCCAGCGCCGAGAGCGCGATCTTGTAGCCCTCACCCTCCGCGCCGATCAGGTTCTCTGCCGGAACGCGGCAGTTCTCGAAATTGATCTGTGCCGTGTCGCTGCTGTGCTGGCCCAGCTTGTCTTCCAGCCGCGCCACCAGATAGCCCGGCGTTTCGGTGGGCACGATGAACGCACTCATGCCCTTCTTACCGGCGCCCTTGTCCGTCACCGCGATCACGATCGCCACGTGGCCATTCTTGCCGCTGGTGATGAACTGCTTGACGCCGTTGATCACGTAGTCCCCGCCCTGTTTGACGGCGGTGGTGCGCAGGGCCGAGGCGTCGCTGCCCACGTGCGGCTCGGTCAGGCAGAACGCACCGAGCATCTGGCCAGCGGCCAGCGGGCGCAGCCACTGTTCCTGCTGCGCCGCGTTGCCGTAGCGCATGAGGATGGCGTTGACCGGGCAGTTGGTGACCGAGATCGCCGTGCTGGTGCCACCGTCGCCAGCGGCGATTTCCTCCAGCACCACCGCCAGCGTCACGTAATCAAGCCCCGCGCCCCCCAGCGCCTCGGGCACACAGATGCCGTAGGCGCCCAGCTCGGCCAGGCCCTGGTGCACGTCTTTGGGAAAGTGGTGCTCCTTGTCCCAGCGGGCGGCGTGCGGCCACAGCTGCTCCTGGGCAAAGCTGCGCACCGCGTCGCGGATCATGAGTTGGTCTTGGTTCAGTGGCATGGGTTGTGTCCTTGGGGGTTCACCAGGTGGCGGCGCGGCGCCCGTCGTGGTGGATGAGCCGGCCGTTGTCTTCGCGCGTGAGCGACTGCAGCGCGCGGCGCAAGCCGTTCACGCTGTCCTCCACCGTCACGGGCGCGGCCTGGCCGCCCATGTCGGTCTGCACCCAGCCGGGATCGAGCGCGACGCAGGTGGCTTTGGGGTAACTGTGGCGGGCACTGGCCACGGCCATGTTCAGCGCGGCCTTGCTCACGCGGTAGAGCCAGGCGTTGCTGGCCGACACCGCGCCGATCTGGCTCATGGCGCTGGAGAGCACGCCCCACACGCCGGCAGCGGCCTCCACGCCCGGCAGCACCTGGGGCATGGCCTGCATGGCGCCCAGCACGTTGGTGTGCATCACGCGGTCAAAGGCCTCGCGCGTGGGCGGCGTGAGGGCATCGGGGCGCTCGATCACACCGGCCACGTAAAGCGCCACGTTCAGCTCTTCACCATCGAGCGCCCACGCCAGGCCGCTCACACTGGCCGGGTCGGCCACGTCCAGGCGCAGCGGCTCGGCGCCGAGCGCGCGCAGGCGCTCCAGCCCGGCTTCATCGCGCGCGGTGGCGATCACGCGCTCGCCCGCCTCCAGGTACTGGCGCACGAATTCGAGGCCAATGCCCCGGGACGCGCCGATCACGAGCACGGTGTTCATGGGCGCCTCGGCTTACACCAGCTCGATGGCCATGGCCGTGGCCTCACCACCGCCAATGCACAGGGTGGCCACGCCCTTCTTGCCGCCACGCGCCTGCAGCGCATGCAACAGCGTGACCAGAATGCGCGCGCCGCTGGCACCAATGGGATGGCCCAGGGCGCAAGCACCGCCGTTCACGTTCACCTTGTCGTGCGCAATGCTCAGCTCGGCCATGAGGGCCATGGGCACCACGGCAAAGGCTTCGTTGATTTCCCACAGGTCCACGTCGCCCACCGCCCAGCCGGTCTTGGCCAGCAGCTTCTGCGTGGCGCCCACGGGGGCGGTGGCGAACCAGTTGGGTTCCTGCGCGTGCGTGGCGTGGCCGACGATGCGCGCCAGTGGCTTCGCACCGAGCTGCTTCGCGGTGGACTCGCGCATCAGCACCAGCGCGGCGGCGCCGTCGTTGATGGACGAGCTGGAGGCGGCGGTGATGGTGCCGTCTTTCTTGAACGCAGGCTTGAGGCCCGGGATCTTGTCGAGCTTGACCTTGCCCGGGCCTTCGTCGGTGGAGACCACGCGCTCACCGCTGCGATCCTTCACCGTCACCGGCGTGATCTCGGCAGCGAAGGCACCGCTCTCGGTGGCGGCCTTGGCGCGCGTGACCGATGCAATGGCGAACGCATCCTGCTGCTCGCGGGTGAAGCTGTACTTGGCAGCGCAGTCTTCGCCAAAGGTGCCCATGGAGCGGCCGGGCTCGTAGGCGTCTTCCAGGCCGTCGAGCATCATGTGGTCGTACACCTTGTCGTGGCCCATGCGGTAGCCGCCACGGCCCTTTTGCAGCAGGTAGGGCGCGTTGGTCATGCTCTCCATGCCGCCGGCCACCATCACGGTGGCGCTGCCGGCAGCGAGCATGTCGTGCGCGAGCATGGTGGCCTTCATGCCCGAGCCGCACATCTTGGAGAGCGTGACCGCGCCGGCCGACTTCGGCAGCCCACCCTTGAACGCCGCCTGGCGTGCGGGCGCCTGGCCCTGGCCCGCCATCAGGCAGTTGCCAAACAGCACTTCGTCGACCTGCGCGGGGTCCACGCCCGCGCGTTGCACGGCGGCCTGGATGGCCGCACCACCGAGGTCGTGGGCCGACTGGCTGGCGAAGTCGCCCTGAAAGGCGCCCATGGGGGTGCGCGCGGCGCCGACGATGACGATGGGATCTGCGAGGGACATGGTCAATCTCCTGTGAAGGGTGAAAAGGAATCAGGCGAGCGCGTGCGCCATGAAGCGGCGCTCGCGCTCGTACGGAAAAACGTCCTGCACATGGCCTGCGGCAATGCGCGCCTTGTGCTGCTGCCAGAACGCGGGGTCGAGCAGGTCGGCGTGGTGGCGCATGAACACCTCGCGCACGCGCTCGTTGCCCAGCAGGAAGGGGCCGAAGGTTTCGGGGAACACGTCGTTCTTGCGCACCGTGTACCAGACCTCGCCCGACATTTCTTCCTCTTCGGTGCGCGGCTTCGGCACATGGCGGAACTGGCAGGCGGTGAGGTATTCGATCTCGTCGTAGTCGTAGAACACCACCTTGCCGTGGCGCGTGATGCCGAAGTTCTTCCAGAGCATGTCGCCAGGGAAGATGTTGGCGGCCACCAGGTCCTTGATGGCGTTGCCGTACTCGACGACGGTGTGCTCGATCTGTGCCTGCGCGTTGGCGTCGATCGCTTCCTGCAGAACCATGTTGAGCGGGATCATGCGCCGCTCGATGTAGAGGTGCTTGATGATCACTTCGATGTCCCCGTCGCCGTCGCGGTCGCTGATCTCGAGCTGGCTCGGCGCAAAGCGCTGGATTTCGGCAATGAGCTCGTCGCTGAAGCGGTTGCGCGGAAAACCCACCTCGGTGAACTCCAGCGTGTCGGCCATGCGGCCCACGCGGTCGTGTTGCTTCACCAGCAGGTACTTGTCGCGGATCTGCTCGCGCGTGGTGTCTTTCGGGGGCGGGTAAAAGTCCTTGATGACCTTGAACACAAAGGGAAAGCTCGGCAGGTCAAACACCAGCATGACCATGCCCTTGATGCCCGGCGCAATGCGGAACTGGTCCGTGCTGTGGCGCATGTGGAAGAGGAAGTCGCGGTAGAACATCGTCTTGCCCTGCTTGGCCAGGCCGAGCGCGTTGTAGAACTCGGCGCGTGGCTTGCGCGGCATGAGGTTGCGCAGGAACTGCACATACGCGCTGGGGATTTCCATGTCCACCATGAAGTAGGCACGCGCGAAGCTGAACAGCATCAGCAGGTCGTCTTCGCCAAACAGCGCGGCGTCAATCACCAGCTCGCCGCGGGCGTTGTGCAGCACGGGCAGCGCAAACGGCACGTCCTGAAAGCCATTGAGGATGCGGCCGACGATGTAGGCGCCCTTGTTGCGAAAGAACAGGCTGGAGAGCGCCTGGAACTGGAAATTGGCGCGCAGCTTGACGTGGTCGAAGTGCGGCTTGAGGGCGGCGAGCACGAGCGCGGTGTCGCGCCCCAGGTCTTCGAACGGCACGCGCAGGTCGAAGTCCTGCACGAGGCGCTGCAGCTCGGCCTGCATGGTGTGCGCGTTCGGGTAATAGCAGCGGTAGGTGGGGCGGGCGCTCGTCTCGCCGTTTTCAATGAACTCGGTGGAGACCGCCGGGCGCACGAAGATGAAGTCGTTCTGGAAGTGCGCGCGCTGCAGGATCTTGGTGGTCACCGAGTTGAAGAAGGTCTCGGCCAGCTCGGGCTGATGGTGGTTCACCAGCAGCCCGATGTAGTGCAGCTTCACCTGTTGCCACACGTCCATGGGCTGGGTGTCCGCGCCGAACTCTTTCATCAGGCGCATCACGCATTCCTTGACACGCAGGTCGTAGAACTCGATGCGCTCGCGTTGCGCGCGTTGCTGGCCCTGCCAGTCGCGCGTTTCGAAGCGGTGTTTGGCGCGGGCCGACTCGGTGCGGAACAACCGGTAGTGCCGGTTGAAGCCGTCCATCATGGCCTTGGCAATGCCGTAGGCCAGGGTGGAGTCGAGTCGCTGGGGAAACATCAGACAGACACCGTGGGGCCGCGTTGTCGCGCAACGCAGCCTGGGTGGTTCAGTTCTGGCGCACCGCGCCCACGCCGGCCACGGCCGCGCGGTACACGGCATCGATCTGCGCCTTGCTGTCCACCGTCATGTGCATGTCGTGCAGCAAGCCGTCGCGCAGGCCGTACACCCAGCCGTGCAGCGTGAGCGGCTGGCCGCGTGCCCAGGCGTCCTGCACCACGGTGGTTTGCGCCACGTTCATCACCTGCTCGATGGCATTGAGCTCGCACAGCACGTCGGCGCGGTGCTGCTCTGGCGTGGCCGCCAACAGGGCGGAGTGGCGGTCGCGCACGTCCTTGATGTGGCGCAACCAGTTGTCGGCCAGGCCCACACGCACGTCCCGCAGCGCGGCCTGCACACCCCCGCAGCCGTAATGCCCCACCACCATGAGGTGCTGCACCTTGAGCATGTCCACCGCGTACTGGATGGTGGAGAGGCAGTTCAGGTCGGTGGGCACCACCACGTTGGCCACGTTGCGGTGCACAAACACCTCACCGGGCGCCAGACCCGTGATCTGGTTGGCGGGCACGCGGCTGTCGGAGCAGCCGATCCACATGTATTGCGGACTTTGCTGGGCGAGCAGGTCGGTGAAAAACGAGGGGCGCGTGGCCACCATGTCGGCCGCCCAGACACGGTTGCGCTCGAAGAGGTCTTTGAGTTCGGAGGTCATGTCGCGATCTTAGAGGGCGCTTCAGCAGGTTTCGGCAAACAGTTCGCGGCCGATCAGCATGCGGCGAATCTCGCTCGTGCCGGCGCCGATTTCGTAGAGCTTGGCGTCGCGCCAGAGGCGGCCCAGCGGGTACTCGTTGATGTAGCCGTTGCCGCCGAAAATCTGCACGCCCTCGCCCGCCATCCAGGTGGCCTTCTCGGCGGTCCAGAGAATCACGGAGGCGCAGTCCTTGCGCACCTGGCGCACGTGTTCGCTGCCCAGCAGGTCGAGGTTTTTGGCCACGGTGTAGGCAAAACTGCGCGCGGCCTGCAGCACGGTGTACATGTCGGCCACCTTGCCCTGGATGAGCTGGAACTCGCCAATGCTCTGGCCAAACTGCTTGCGGTCGTGGATGTAGGGGATCACGTTGTCCATGACCGACTGCATGATGCCCAGCGGCCCGCCGGTGAGCACGGCGCGCTCGTAGTCCAGCCCGCTCATGAGCACCTTGGCACCGTTGTTCAGGCCCCCCAGGATGTGCGCCTCGGGCACCTCGACGTTCTGGAACACCAGCTCGCCGGTATGGCTGCCGCGCATGCCCAGCTTGTCGAGCTTCTGCGCGATCGAGAAGCCCTTCATGCCCTTCTCGATCAGGAAGGCGGTGACGCCGCGCGCGCCCAGCTCGGGCTCGGTCTTGGCGTACACCACGAGCGTGTCGGCGTCCGGGCCGTTGGTGATCCACATCTTGTTGCCGTTGAGCAGGTAGTAGCCACCCTTGTCTTCGGCCTTGAGCTTCATGCTGATGACGTCCGAGCCGGCGCCCGGTTCGCTCATGGCCAGCGCGCCCACGTGTTCACCGCTGATGAGCTTGGGCAGGTACTTGGCCTTTTGCGCGTCGGTGCCGTTGCGGTTGATCTGGTTCACGCACAGGTTGCTGTGCGCGCCGTAAGACAGCCCCACGCTGGCCGAGGCGCGCGAGATTTCTTCCATCGCGATCATGTGCGCCAGGTAGCCCATGTTGGCGCCGCCGTACTGCTCGGGCACGGTGATGCCCAGCACGCCAAGCTCACCCATCTTGCGCCAGGTGTCCATGGGGAACTGGTCGGTGCGGTCGATCTCGGCCGCGCGCGGCGCGATTTCGGCTTGCGCAAAATCGCGCACGGCGTCGCGCAACGCGTCGATGTCTTCCCCGAGCTGGAAGTTGAGGCCGGGCAGGTTGTTCATGGGTCAAGTCTCCGAGTGGTGTGGGGGGCCGAGTTCGCTCAGCCCTGGATATTGTCGCGGCCGACCACGGCCATCAGCGTGCAGCCCATGGTGGCGATCAGCTTTTCGCGCCCGCCTTCGAGGGCATAGGCATGGCCTTCGCACACCGTGACGGTGCGCCCCGGCTTGATCACGGTGCCGACCATGCGGAAGCGCTCGCCCTGGGCCGGGGCGAGCAGGTTGATGTTGAATTCGATGGTGAGCACGGCCGCCTCTTCGGCCATGAGCGTGAAACCGGCATAGCCGCACGCCGAATCGAGCGCCGTGGCCACCATGCCCGCGTGCAAAAAGCCATGCTGCTGCGTGAGGGGCTCCGACCAAGGCAACTCGATGGTCACACGCCCAGGCGCCACCGACGCGAGCGTGGCGCCCAGCGTGCGCATGGCGGCCTGACGCGCAAAGCTCTCGCGCGTGCGGGTGTCAAAGCCGGGATGGCGCGGCTCGAAAGCGGGTGGGTTCAAGGGGAGTTCCGGTGTAAGCGAAGCCCCGCGATTCTACGTTGACGTTTACGTAAACGTCAATTCAGGACATGGCCAACCCGGCGGGTGGCACGGCTATGCTCCAGAGCCCATGCCCTTCACCCTGTCTGCGCCGGTTCACAGCGAAAGCGTCATCAAGAAGAGCCGCTTCATCGGCTGTGTGGAGCCCATGGCCGATCGCGCCGCGGCGCTGCAACGCGTGGCCGGGCTGCGCGCCCGGCACCCGGGTGCCACCCACGTCTGCTGGGCCCTGATGGCCGGCGGGCATTCCGCCGCCAACGACGACGGCGAGCCCGGCGGCACCGCCGGGCGGCCCATGCTGGAAGTGCTGCGCCACCAAGAGCTGGACGGGGTGCTGGCCACGGTGGTGCGCTATTACGGCGGCACGCCGCTTGGCGCTGGCGGCCTCGTGCGCGCCTACACCGACAGCGTGGCCCAGGCGCTGTTGCAGGCGCACAAGGTGCCCGTGATCCGCTGGCGCGAGCTGCGCTGTGTGCTGCCTTACGCGCTGGAAGGCTGGCTGCGCCGCGAACTCGATGCCCACAGCGCCGTGTTGCTGGAAGCCACCCACGGCGACGGTGTGAGCGTCACGCTTCGGCTGCCCGAGACCCAGGCCGATGCCCTGGTGGCGCGCCTGAACGACGTAGGCCAGGGCCGCGTCGTCTGGCCCCTCACGCCACAGCACCCCGACTGAGAAACACCAGCACCAACCCCACGGCGGCGGGCAGCGCCTGCACGAACAGGATCTTGCGGCTGGCCGTGGCCGCGCCATACAGGCCGGCGACCAGCACACACAGCAGGAAGAACACCTTCACGCCGAAGCCGGCCGGGCCCAGCCAGAGACCCCAGAGCAAGCCCGCGGCCAGAAAGCCGTTGTAAAGCCCTTGGTTGGCCGCCAGCACCTTCGTGGCCGCGGCCGATTGGGGCGTCTGGCCAAAGGCCCGCATGCCCGCCGGTTTGTCCCACAGGAACATTTCCAGCACGAGAAAGTAAAAGTGCAACAGGGCGACGAGCGCGACGACGACACTGGCAACAAGCGACATGAGCAAGCCCTTTCAAGAAGGCGGCCAGCTTAACCGCGCCCGTCAGCCCTTGGCGCCTTTTTCGATCTTGCCCAGCAGGGCGCGAGCCTCTTTCTCATGGGTCTTGACCTCGTCAAGGTTGGCCACGAGGTCGGCCATCTGCTCTTCGAGCTGGCGGCGGTGGTCGCCGAGCACGGTCAGGAACTTGCGCAGCTGCGGCCCGGTGTCGCGCGGGCTGTCGTAGGTGTCGATGATGTCCTTGGCCTCGGTCAGCGACAACCCCAGGCGCTTGGCGCGCAAGGTGAGCTTCAGGCGTGTGCGGTCGCGCGCGCTGTACACGCGGTTGCGGCCGCCCGGGCCTTCGCGCAGCGGCTGCAGCAAGCCCATGTCTTCATAGAAGCGGATGGCACGGGTGGTCAGGTCGAACTCGCGCGCCAGATCGCTGATGGTGTAAGTCGGGTTCGTCGCCATGGGTTCATGCCCTGTTATTGACGTTTACGTCAACGTCACCGGGCGATCTTAGCGGAATCACCCCGTCGAGCCGCGGGGGCTGGCGGCTCAGACGTCCAGCGGAACCGCGGCCCGGCGCAGGGCGCGGCGGCGCTGCGCGTGATCGGGCATGACGCTGGCGACCACATCCCAGAATTGCGGGCTGTGGTCCATGTGGTGCAGGTGGCTGAGCTCGTGCACCACCACGTAGTCGATCATGTCCAGCTTGAGGTGGATCAGCCGCCAGTTCAGGCGGATCGAGCCGTCTGCGCTCGCGCTGCCCCAGCGCGTGCCCGCGCTGGACAGGCGCAGCTTGCTGTAGCGCACGCCCAGCTGCGGCGCAAAGTGGTCCAGCCGCTCGGTGAAGAGCGCCTTGGCCTGCTTCATCAACCAGGCTTGGGCCGCATCGCGAATCTGCGGCTCCAGCGCGTTGCGCGCCAGCCCCAGGTGCAAGGTGGCCAGGCCCGTGGCCGGCGTGGCGGGCTGGATCACAGCCCCCACCTGCTTGAAGGTGTGGGCAGGGTCCAGCACCAGGCGGATGCGCTCGCCGAGGTAGTCGAACTCGACGCCATCGGCCCAACGGATGCGCGCCTGCTCCATCTCACCGGCGCGGGTTCGCGCGTTCTGCAGTTTCTCCAGCACCCAGGCCGACTTGTCGTGCAGCAGGGCCTCCACCTCGCCCACCGGCGTCCAGCGCGGTGCGCTCACGCTCAGGCCATCGGTGCTGACCGACAGGCCGATGGTGCGGCGCTTGCCGCGCTTGAATTCGTAGGCCACATCGCAGGCGCCCAGCCGCAGCATGCGGTTGGCGCGCGGGTGGTGCCACGCGGCGGGCTGGAACACCTGGCTCATGGGCAACGCAGGCGGCGCGGCCACCACCACCGCAGAAGGCGCGGGGGCAGGCGTGGGCATGGGCCGCGGCTGCTCGGGCGTGGGTCCGCCTAGAAAATCGAGCGCCAGTTGCACGAAGCGCTGCATGGCGGTGCTCAGGCGGCAGGGTAAGCCCCAGGGTCGAGCCGGCGCATTTCTGCCTCGATCCAGGCCTCGACTTCGCGCATGAGCTCGTCGGGCTCGCGGCCCTGGCTCGGGATCGGCTTGCCGATCGAGAACTCGACCGTGCCCGGCTTCTTGATGAAGGCCTTGCGCGGCCAGCACTTGGCCGAGGTCACCGCGATCGGGATCACCGGTGCGCCGGTTTCACAAGCCAGCCGCGTGCCACCGCTCTTGTAGGTGCCCTTTTGCCCACGCGGGATGCGCGTGCCTTCGGGAAACATGATCACCCAGGTGCCCTGGTTGAGCAGCCGCTGCCCTTGCTCGACCACCTTGCTGAACGCCTGCGCGCGCTTGCTGCGGTCAATGTGGATCATGTCCATGCGGCCCATGGCCCAGCCGAAGAAGGGCACGTAGAGCAGCTCCTTCTTGAACACATAGGCCAGCGGGTGCGGCATCAGTGTGGGCATGCAAAACGTTTCCCAGGTGGACTGGTGCTTGAGCAGCAGGATGGCCGGTGCGGTGCTGCCCACCGGCAGGTTCTCGTAACCAATGACCTCGTTGCGGATGCCCAGCATGAGCTTGCCGCTGCTCACCGCCAGCTTGAGCCAGCCCGCGCACATCCAGTAGATCTGCGTGCTGTTGAGAAAGGGCGCGGCCACCAGCACGGCGATCGCCCAGGGCACCACGGTCACCGCCATGAACAGGGTGTGCAGGACGGAGCGCAGCAGGTTGATGAGGATCATGGTGTCGGAAGGTCAGGAGGTGGTGGGCTGCGCGAGCAGCCAGTCGGCAAACGCGCCGAGGTCTTCATGGGCGTGGGTGCCGGGTGGCACGTCGGGCGCGAGCGCGGCCAGGTCGGCGTCGGAACCCTGGCCGAGGCGGCCCCGCAGGTGTTCGGACTTGCCCGTCATCAGCAGATGGGTGCGGCAGCCCGCTGCTGCGGCAGCGCGCACGTGGCGCATGGCATTGCCGGCCGCATGCACCGAGGCCATGGGCACGCCAAAGCGCGCGCCGATCTGCACAAACAGGCCTGGGGCGGGCTTGCGGCAGGCGCAGGCGTCTTCGGGCGCGTGGGGGCAAAAGAACACGGCCTCCACGCGCGCACCGGCGGCCGCCAGCTGGCGGTGCATCTTGGCGTGGATGGCGTTGAGCGACGCCATGTCGAACAGCCCCCGCCCGATGCCGGACTGGTTGGTGGCCAGCACAACGCGCCAGCCCTCGTGATTGAGCCGCGCCACTGCCTCGAGCGCACCGGGCAGCGCCTCCCACTCGTCCGGCGAGGCGACGTAGTCGTCGCGGCTGCGGTTGAGCGTGCCGTCGCGGTCGAGGATGAGGAGCTTCATGGGTGGTCTCAGGTGGCGAGGCGTGAGAGGTCGGCCACGCGGTTCATGGCTTCATGCAATTGCTTGAGCAAGCCGAGGCGGTTGGCCTTGAGCGCGGGGTCTTCGGCATTGACCATCACACCGTCGAAGAAGGCATCCACCGGCGCGCGCAGGGCCGCGAGTGCTTGCAGCGAGGCCGTGTAGTCGCCCGCGTCGAACCGGGCGTTGGCGGCGGGCACGGTGGCCTGCATGGCGGCGAAGAGCGCTTGTTCCGCTGGCTCAACCAGCGCGCCCTCGTTCACCGTCGCCGCCACTTCGCCCTCGGACTTCTTGAGGATGTTGCCGATGCGCTTGTTGGCGGCGGCCAGCGCAGGGGCTTCGGGCAGGGCGGCGAAAGCGCGCACGGCAGTCAATCGTTTGGACACATCACCCAGGCGTTGAGGCCGCAACGCCAGCACCGCGTCGACCTCATGCGCGCTGGCACCCTGTTCTCGCAGGTTGCCAGCGAGGCGGTCGAGGATGAATTCGGCCAGCTGCGAAGCCGCTTCGAAGTTCAGATACACGGAGGAGCTAGCACCTCCTTTATCTCGGGTAGCTTTAAAAGCGGCACCCCATTGAGCATCCTCAAACGCATTTCTGAGCAGCTCATCCAAGCCAAGCGGCAGGTCTTTTTCGATCAACAACCGGATCACCCCCAGCGCATGCCGGCGCAACGCAAACGGGTCCTTGTCGCCGGTCGGCAAATTGCCGATGCCGAACATGCCCACCAGCGTCTCGAGCTTGTCGGCCAGCGCCACCACCACGCCGGTGGTGTTGCGCGGCAACTCGTCGCCGGCAAAGCGGGGGCGGTAGTGGTCTTCGATCGCGAAGGCAATGTCTTCCGTCAACCCATCGTGGCGCGCGTAGTAGCCGCCCATGATCCCTTGCAGCTCCGGGAACTCGCCCACCATGTCGGTGAGCAGGTCGGTCTTGGCGAGCTGCGCGGCGGTGTCGGCGCTCTTCGCCAGCACATCGCCACCGAGTGCCTGGCCAATGGCCCGCGCGATGGCGCGCACGCGCTCGGTGCGCTCGCCCTGCGTGCCCAGCTTGTTGTGATAGACCACCTTGCCCAGGCCTTCAACGCGCGAGGCCAGCGTTTTCTTGCGGTCCTGGTCGAAGAAGAACTTCGCATCGGCCAGGCGCGGGCGCACCACGCGCTCGTTGCCGCCAATCACCGCGCTCGCGTCTGCCGGGCTGATGTTGCTGACCACAAGGAACTGGTTCGTCAACTTGCCCTGCGCGTCCAGCAGCGGGAAGTACTTCTGGTTGGCCTTCATCGTGAGAATCAGGCATTCCTGCGGCACGTCGAGGAACTGCGGCTCGAATGCGCAGATGAGCACGTTGGGTCGCTCGACCAGCGCCGTCACCTCGTCCAGCAGCGCATCGTCTTCAATCGGCCGGCAGCCACCGCCCACCTTCGCAGCGGCAGCGGCCAGCTGGCGCGCGATCTCGGCCTTGCGCTCGCTGAACGACGCGATCACCGCACCGTCTTTCGCCAGCGTGGCGGCGTAGCTGTCGGCGTCTTTCAACACCACGGGCGACACCGCGGCTTCAAAGCGGTGGCCTTGCGTGCTGTCGCCAGACGTCAAGCCCAATGCCTTGACCGGCACCACGCTGCTGCCGTGCAAGGCCACGAGGCCGTGCGCCGGGCGCACGAAGTTCACACTGCTCCAGCCGGGGAGTTCGCAGTCGGTTTCGAGCTGGTAGCTCATGACCTTGGGAATGGGGAGCTTTGCAATCGCTTCGTCCAGCGCCTTCTGCAGGCCGGCGGCCAGCTCGGCCCCGGGCGCCACGCTGTCGTAGAACAGCGCTTCGGCCTTGCCATCGGGCGCACGCTTGAGGCCCGCCACGGCGGATGCGTCGGCACCGAGTGCACCCAGGCGCTTGAGCAGGGCCGGCGTGGGCTGGCCATCGGCGGTGAGCCCCACGCTCACGGGCATGAGCTTTTGCGACACGGCTTTGTCCGCAGCACGAGCGAGCACACCGGTGACGTGTGCGGCCAACCGGCGGGGCGAGGCGAAGGCGCTCACTGGCGCATCCGCCGGGGCCAGGCCCTGGGCCTTGAGCTGGTCGGCCAGCACGGTGGCGAAGGCGTCCCCGAGTTTCTTCAATGCCTTGGGCGGCAGCTCTTCCACGAACAGTTCGACGAGGAGGTTCTTTGTTGTCATTGTTGTGGCTCCCGCTCAGGCGGCCTTCTTCTGTTCGGCTTTGCTCAATTCGGCGAGCACTTCTTCGCTCCAGGCCATGGGCGCCATGGGGAAACCCAGGCGGGCCCGACTGTCGAGGTAGCTGCGCGCCACTTTGCGCGCCAGGTCGCGGATGCGGCCGATGTAGGCGGCGCGCTCGGTCACGCTGATGGCGCCGCGCGCATCCAGCAGGTTGAAACTGTGGGCGCACTTGAGCACCTGCTCGTAGGCCGGCAAGGCGAGCTGTTGCTCCATGAGGTGCCTGGCCTGCTTCTCGTGCGCGTTGAACGCGGTGAAGAGAAAGTCGGCGTCGCTGTGCTCGAAGTTGTAGGCGGACTGTTCCTTTTCGTTCTGCAGGTACACGTCGCCGTAGCTCAGTGTGTCGGTCCACTTGAGGTTGTAGACGTTGTCCACGCCTTGCAGGTACATGGCCAGGCGCTCCAGGCCGTAGGTGATCTCGCCGGTGATGGGCTTGCAGTCGATGCCGCCGACCTGCTGGAAGTAGGTGAACTGCGTCACCTCCATGCCGTTGAGCCAGACTTCCCAGCCCAGGCCCCAGGCGCCCAGCGTGGGGTTTTCCCAGTCGTCTTCCACAAAGCGGATGTCGTTCTTCTTGAGGTCGAAACCCAGAGCCTCCAGACTGCCGAGGTACAGCTCCAGGATGTTGCTGGGCGCAGGCTTCAGGACCACCTGGTACTGGTAGTAGTGCTGCAGGCGGTTGGGGTTCTCACCGTAGCGGCCGTCTTTGGGGCGGCGGCTGGGCTGCACGTAGGCGGCCTTCCAGGGCTCGGGGCCGAGTGCGCGCAAGAAAGTGGCGGTGTGGCTGGTGCCGGCACCCACCTCCATGTCATACGGCTGCAGCAGCGCGCAGCCTTGGGCGTCCCAGTAGGACTGCAGTTTCAGAATGATGTGCTGGAAGGTCAACATGGAGCTGGCCGGCGCGGCCCGGACGTGGCGATTGAGGAGACGCGAAGGCGCGGTCAGCGCTTTCGCAAGCCCTCGATTTTACGGGCGCGCCCCGTCTGCTCGGGCCCCGGTCAGCCCTGTGGGGCATTCTTCCTGGCGTCGGGATCGCCTTTGGCCTTGGCCAGCGCGAAATACTTGTCCAGCCAAAGCCGCGCGATGCGGTTTTTGGAGATTCGCTTGAAGAAGAAGCTGATCGGGATGCCGACCGAATCGGCGCTCGACACCTCGGTGATGTAGTTGTCGAACGCGTTCATCAGGGTGTTGAGGTCCACCACCTTGTTGCTGCCCTGATCGATGGTGCCCAGGCCTTCGATGACGCTCTGCATGAGGCCGTTTTGCATGGCCATGCGCTGGCCACCCTTCACGGAGCCATCGGCGATGCTGCTGGGTGTCGGGCGCGAGTCGTAGGACTCGCCATGCGCGTCCCCACCCCGATGCCTGTCGCTGAGCAAGGTGGCCACGCCCGTGCGCAGGTGCGCCGAGGCCAGCGAAGGCACCGCGCCCAGCACGATGAGGTTGGCGTGCGTGGACACGTTCTGTGTGCTCAACAACTTGCGCACGTTCTCCAGCACCGCCTCGTCCACACCAAAGCCGCCGCTGGCGGCCTTCACCCACCCGCCCAGGCGAAGCTGATCCTGCAAGGCCGCTTCCTGCTCCGCCGCCAGGCCCGTGCCGGTCATTTCGTGGTTGACCATGTGCACCATGCCGATGAAGCTGGAGCCGTAGTTCGCCCCCGTGAGCAAGGTCAGCCGGTGGGCGTCGGCCGCGCCTTCCGGCGCCTCGGCGGCCTCGATCACCGCCGACAGGTTGCTGGTGTCGATGCCGTCTCCCGACCGCCCATGCAGGCTGTTCCACACGTCTACCGCCTTGTCCGCATCCAGCTTGAGCGGTTGCAGCATGGCCGAGGCGCGGTGCGTGGCACTGGCGGTGATCACCAGCGTGCCGGCCACGCTGTGATGGCGCAGCTGCTGATGCACCTGCGCTGCAGCCGCCTTGGGGACGTCTTTGGCGGCAGCACCGAGCGGCGCCACCGTTTCGCGAATCGCGCCCTCGAGCGCAGCGATGGCGGCGGCATCGGCCTCTTCGTTGCCCCCGTACGAGAAGTACTGCACATCGATCTTGATCGAGTCGGACGCCAGCGCCAGCCGCTCCACCGTCACGCCGGAGAAGTCCAGCGGGCTCTCCAGCCCCGACACGTTTTCGATCGCAGCCACCTCCTCGCGCAGCTGCTGCACGCCGGTGTCGTTGGCGATGCGCGCCACCATGTAGTCGCTCGCGGCCTGGCTCACCGCCTGGTTCAGCTCGGCAATCTTGGTTTTGAGATCGCCAATGTCGACCCCCAGCCCCACGAGCTCATTGATGGTCATGCTCAGCCCGCGCCGCATGGCAATGAACGAGTTCATGCGCTCGAACGCCGCATCGGTCCTGGCCTGCAGGGCCGCGATTTTCTCCAGCAGCTGAAGCAGGTCGGTGTTGACGACATGCCCCAGCACCAGGGACGGATGATCGAAGGGGATGGAGGCAGCCATGCGCTTTTTATAGCGGCGGGTGCCGTTGGACTCATGACGAAATCATGAGCATTGGCCGCGCTCGTGCGAAGCGGCTAGGGTGCCGAGCGCGGCGATGCAGGTGGTTCAGCGGCGCCGGGTACGCCCACCGCGGCGGCCCAGGTGGCGCGCCGTGGCAATCAGCAGCACGAGCCCCAGGCAGGCGACCCACAAGGGCATCAGGCCCCATTGAGACGTCCAGCGGGCGTAGGGCGTGAGGCCACTGCGGCCCTGCACCGTGGCCTCCAGGCGCCCGGTGGTCAGGCGCTGCAGCTGGTGGGTGACTGTTCCCTCGTGGTCGATGACGGCGGTGGCGCCCGTGTTGGTGGCGCGCAGCATGGGCCGCCCCAGCTCGATCGCGCGCAGGCGCGAAATCTGCAAATGCTGGTCGATGGCAACGCTGTCGCCGAACCACGCAATGTTGCTCAGGTTGACCAGCACGGTGGGCGCCCCCGACGGCTCGCGGAACGATGCCGCGAGTTCTTCGCCAAACAGGTCCTCGTAGCAGATGTTCGCGGCCACGCGTTGCCCAGCCACCGCCCACGCGGGCTGCCCAAGGGCGCCACGGTTGAAGTCGCCCAGCGGAATCTTCATGAGGTCGGTGAACCAGCGGAACAGCGGCGGAATGAACTCACCGAAGGGCACCAGGTGGTGTTTGTCGTAGCGGTAAAGGCCGTTGTCAGGCGTGTCCAGGCGGGTCTGGCCTTGCAGCCGTCCTGCCGAACCCGAAGAAAGCCCCCAGACCGAATTCGTGTAGCCCTGCTCCAGGCTGCCCAGCGGCAGGCCCAGCAAGGCGCTCACGCCGGTGCCGGCAGGCTGCTGCGCCAGGTGACCCAGCAGTGGCTGCCAGAACTCGGGGCCAAGCTGGCCAGGCAGAAGGGGAATGGCCGTCTCGGGCGCCACGACCAGCTGCGGACCCGTGGCAGAGCTGCGCGCGGCCTGCACGGCTTCATTGATCTGTTTCGGGTACCAGTCCAATGCCTGTGCCACACCGGTTCCGGGTTCGAACTTCTGGTCTTGCGCAATATTGCCTTGCAACAGCCACACCCTCATCTCGCCGGCGCTGGCCGTCTCGCGATGGCCCCAGCCGCGCCAGGCCGATCCACCGCCCAACAGGCTTGCCAGCAGTGCGCCAACCACGGCGAACAGGGCCAGCGAGCGCAGCGCACCCGGCCAGCCATCGGTCAGGCCAGGCACCAGCCGCGCCTGCACACGAGGTGTCGGCGTCGAAATGCGCGCGCCCGCCGCCGCGCGCGTCGATGGGGGAGTGACCGGCGACTGCATCCAAACCGTCACGCGCCGCCACACCCCGGAGAGCAACGATGCCAGGCAATACGCCAGCACGGCCGACAGGAAACCCATGCCGTACACCCCGACCAACGGGGCCCAGGCAGCCATCAGATCGACCTGCGCGTAACCGCCCGCGCCCCAGGGAAAGCCGGTGAACCAGTGGCCGCGCGAGAGCTCCGCCAATGTCCAGAGCGACGCAAACATGAGCCCCTGCGCGGTTCGTGATACCGGCGCCCAGGCACACAGCAACCCCACCGCCACCGCGTAATACAGCGACAGCAGACCCGCCAAGGCCAGCACGGCCAGCACGGCCAGCCAGGCCTGCAATCCGCCATACGTGTGCAGCGAGATGAACAGCCACCAGAACGTGCCCGAGAGCCACACGGTGGAGAAAACCCAACCGCGCCACGCGGCCTGGCCTACGAGGGTGGCGTACTGCAACGCGAGCACGAGCAACGCCAGCGAAACGATCTGCCACCACCCGTTGGGTTGACCGACCGTGGTCCCCGGCAGACTCCAGCCACTCAAAGGCCAGGCCATGGACGCCGCCTGCAGCAACCCGCCCAGCACACACAGCAGGAACCACGCCAATCCGCTGCCGCGCGCGTGGCGCCCGGGCGGGCGACGGCTCATCGGATTGAAGCTCGACGGCGTGTGCAGTGAACCGAACAGGCTTCGCATGGGTGGGGCGGGCCTCAGGCTTCGCCCGGCACGGGCAGGACCTTGAACCACTTCACCGCGCCACCTTTGGTGTGCAGCACGGTGAAGCGCAGGCCGTCGAGCTCATGCACTTCACCCCTTTTGGGCACATGCCCCATGGCGTGCGCGATCATGCCGCCGATCGTGTCGAAGTCTTCCTCGGAAAGCCGCAGGCCAAACGATTCGTTGATGCGCTCAATGGCCGTGTCGCCGCTCACACGCCAGGTGCTGTCGGCCAGGGCGAAGATGTCGCCGTCGTCTTCGGCGACATCGAACTCGTCTTCAATCTCGCCCACGATCTCTTCCAGCACGTCCTCGATCGTGATCAGGCCCGCCACGCGCCCGAACTCGTCGATCACGATGGCGAGGTGGTTGCGGTTGCCCCGGAACTCGCGCAGCAGGTCGTTGAGCCCCTTGCTTTCTGGCACGAAGGTGGCGGGACGCAACAGCGCGCGAATGTTGAGCTCCGGCGCGCGCTGCAGCTTGAGCAGGTCTTTGGCCAGAAGAATGCCGATGATGTTCTCGCGCTCCCCTTCGAACACCGGAAAGCGCGAGTGGGCGGTGTCGATGACAAGGTGCAAGAGCTCGTCGTAAGGCGCGTCGATGTCCAGCACATCCATGCGCGGCGTGGCCACCATGACATCGCCCGCAGTCATGTCGGCAATGCGGATCACGCCCTCGAGCATGACGCGCGATTCGGCGTTGATGATGTCGTTGTCCTCGGCCTCGGCGAGGGTTTCGATCAGCTCGTCCTTGGAGTCCGGCCCGGGATGGATGAACTCGGCTAGCTTTTGCAGAAAACCACGTTTGTCGGCATGCCGCAGGCTGCGCTGCGGCCCGCTACTGGGAGGGGAGTCGGCCACTGAAGGATCGGGGAGGTTGTAACAGGGCGAAAGGATACCCCAAGCGGGTATTCATGCGCAAAGCAAGAGCGGCCGCGGCGCTCGGCCTGGCTCAGCCCCGCACGCGCTCGCGCGCCTCCCGCACCCCGCGCCGGATCTCCTGCAGCACCGAAAGAAAGCCCCAGAACTGTTTGGCCTGGGCCTTGAGGTGGTAATCGGTGATGGCCACCTGCTCGTTCACCATCTCGGTGACCCGCGAGTCGAAGTCGGCAGGCGGCAGGCGCAGGTGCGCTTCGGACTCCGAACCGTCGCGCTCGATCACGGCGCCAGCGCGGCGGGCGATCTTCAGCATCGCGGTGTTTTCAGACAGCGCATGGATGAACAGCATCTGCACGCCTTCGTTGCGCGCGTGCATGACCGCGCGCTCGAACAAACGCCCACCGTAACCACGGCCACGCGCAGACTTGGATACCGACACGCCAAATTCGGCGCAGCTGGTGTACTTCGGGTCCAGCGAGAAGGCCAGATGCGCCATGGCGATCAGTTCGAGCCGGCGGTTGAAGATGCCGAAGAGTTCGTCGCGCTCGAAGTTGAGCTGGGCCACGTAGCGGCGGATCTGCTCGTCGTTGGCCGCATAGCCAAAGCGCAGGTAGCGGTCGTGCGCATCGAGTTCAAGCAGGTGCGCCTCGATGCGGTCGATCTGGCCGGGGCCAATCGAGCGAATCGGCACCACCATCGAGCTCGGGGTGTTGGGCCGCTCGGAGCGTCCCGACGCATCGCCCGCAGACGAAGCGGTGCGAGCCACTGCCTGCGCCTGCAGCGGTGTGGATTGGAACCAGCGGGTGGGATCGACCATGGGCAGGACTGTACGGGTTATCCCTACATCGACAAGGACGCCTGCACCTAAAGCCGTGGGAACCCGACGGACGGGCCTCAAACCGAGAACTACAGCGGCAAAGCCGTGGTGCTTTTCACGCGGTCCATCACAAAGCTGGTTTTGCAGTCCTGCACGCTGGGGTGCTTGAGCAGCGTGTCCATGATGAACCGCGAGTAGGCCGCCATGTCCGCCACGACCAGGCGCAGGTGAAAGTCCATGTCGCCGGTGAGCGCGGCACATTCCACCACCTCTGGCCACGACTGCACGCTGGCGCGAAACAGGTCCATGGGATTGCGTTTGGCGCTGTCGAAGTGCTTCTCCAGGCGCACGCTCACATGGGCCGTCAGCCCCAAGCCCACGGCTTCTGGCCGAACCAGGGCCACATAGCGGTCGATCACATGCGCCTCTTCCAGCCGCCGCACCCGGCGCAGCACCGCGCTGGGCGACAACCCCACCGCCTCGGCGATCTGGTCGTAGGTAGCGCGCCCATCGGCCTGCAGGCTGCTCAAGATGTGTCGATCGAGCTTATCGAGTGCTTCCATGCGTCGCATTGTGCAAGATTCCTGCAAATTCAACGAGAAAGGCGCCCTGAAACGCTGGAATCGTGACACCCTGCGCCGATACAGTGGCTCTTTCACCCGCCCAAGGAGACACCGATGAACACCGCCCTGCCCGCCGCCGCCACCTCGGACAACCCCATGGGAACCGATGGCTTCGAATTCATCGAATACGCCGCACCCGACCCGGTGGCCATGGGCGCGCTGTTCGAGCGCATGGGCTTCAAGCCGATCGCGAAGCACCGCCACAAGGCCGTGACGCTCTACCGCCAGGGCGAGATCAACTTCATCATCAACGCCGAACCCGACAGCTTTGCGCAGCGCTTTGCACGGCTGCATGGCCCCAGCGTGTGCGCCATTGCGTTCCGCGTGGCCGATGCGAAGGCGGCCTACGAGCGTGCCATCGCCCTGGGCGCCTGGGGCTATGCGCAATCGGCCGGCCCGGGCGAGCTGAACATCCCGGCCATCAAGGGCATTGGCGACTCCATCATTTATTTCATCGACAAGTGGCGCGGCAAAAACGGCGCCCAGACCGGCGACATCGGCAACATCGGTTTCTTTGATGTGGACTTCGAGCCGCTGCCCGGCGCCGAACTCAACCCGGCAGGGCACGGCCTGACGTACATCGATCACCTCACGCACAACGTGCACCGCGGCCGCATGGACGAGTGGGCAGGCTTCTATGAGCGCCTGTTCAACTTCCGCGAGGTGCGTTACTTCGACATTGAAGGCCAGGCCACGGGGGTCAAGAGCAAGGCCATGACCAGCCCGTGCGGCAAGATCCGCATCCCGATCAACGAAGAGGGCAACGAAAAGTCCGGTCAGATCCAGGAATACCTGGACCGCTACCAGGGCGAGGGCATTCAGCACATTGCCATGGGCTCGACCAACCTGTACGACACGGTGGATGCGCTGGAGCTCAGCGGCGTCAAGCTCCTCAACACCAGCGAGACCTACTACGAGCTGCTGCCCCGCCGCATTCCGAACCACGGCGAGAACCTGGAGGCGCTCAAGCAGCGCAACATCCTGGTCGACGGTGCGCCGGGTGAGCTGCTGCTGCAGATCTTCAGCGAAAACCAGCTGGGGCCGATCTTCTTCGAGTTCATTCAGCGCAAGGGCAACCAGGGGTTTGGCGAGGGCAACTTCAAGGCGCTCTTCGAGACCATGGAGCTCGACCAGGTGCGCCGCGGCGTGCTGAAGGCCTGAGCGCGCCATGGCCGTTGAACCGGTGGTCTATGGCGCCAGCGAGCGCCCACCGCGCGGCGACTATTCGCGCGCGCACCAGGACTACACCTGCGAACAGGATTGGGCGTCGTACACCGCCGCCGACCACGACACCTACCGCCGCCTCTACGAGCGGCAGACCGCGCTGCTGCCCGGCCTCGCCTGCGACGCCTTCATCGACGCCCTCCCGTCGCTGGGTGTGCGCGACCGCATTCCGCGATTCGAGGAAATCAACGAGAGGCTGAAGCCGGCGACGGGCTGGGAGATCGTGGCCGTGCCCGGCCTCATTCCCGAGCGTCCTTTTTTTGATCTTCTGGCCCACCGGCGGTTTCCCGTGACGGACTGGATTCGCCGGCCCGAAGAATTCGACTACGTGGTGGAGCCCGACGTGTTCCACGACCTGTTCGGACACGTGCCGCTCCTCTTCAATCCGGTGTTCGCGGACTACGTGCAGCGCTATGGCGAGGGTGGCCTGAAGGCGCATGCGCTGGGAGCGGGCGAGTTGCTGTCGCGCCTGTACTGGTACACGATCGAGTTCGGCTTGATCCAGCAAGCTGATGGTCTGCGCGCCTATGGCGCAGGCATCCTCAGTTCGTCGGGCGAGCTGCGCCACAGCGTCACCAGCCCAAAGCCGCGCCGCATTGCGCTTGATCTGCTTCGCTGCATGCGCACGCGCTACAAGATCGACGACTACCAGGCCACGTACTTCGTCATCAAGGGCTTCGACGAGCTGTTCGAGATGACCGCGCCCGACTTCGCACCGCTTTATGCTGCGGTCCGCTCACTGGGCGAACTGGCCGCCGACGTCACGATTGCCAGCGACTCATCCATCACCGTGGGGTGAAACGCCAGCGCCACGTGCGCCGCGCCGGGTACGAGCCGGTTGTCTGCGCCCGGCAGGGTCGCGGTGGACGCCGGGAAGACGATGTTGTCCGCATTGGAGTACCAGCACACAAAGTTGGCGTAGGGCCCGTCAGGCCTGAGTTGCGCTTCGCGCCCATGCAGCGCCGCCAACCATTCACCCTCCTGGCGCATCTGACGGCCGTTGGCCACCCGGCTGAAGCGCCCCAGCCAGGTGCCTCGATGCGGGCTGCCGATGGTCACCACGCGGTGCACCGGCATGTCGGGCTCGGCCGCCATCCAGGCGCGTGCCACCAACCCGCCCATGCTGTGGCAAATCAGCACGGGCGGGCGGCCCGTGAGCTGGTGGGCGCGGTGCACGGCATCGCTCATAAGAGGGATGTAGGCATCGATGTCGCCAAACACCGGCTCCAGATTCACGGATACATACGGCAAGCCCTCGCGGCGCATGCGCGCCATCCAAGGCAGCCACAGCCCTCGATTGCAGACGAAGCCGTGCACGAAGACCACGGCTGGCGCGGTCCCATCGCACGGGTCGATGTCATCGGGCAGGCTCGCCCAGCGGAAGGGCTGACGCCATGCAAACACCTGCGGCGCCACCCGCACCTCTTGCCACCATGCCCCCGCCACGCCAGACCAGCCAGCCTGCGGAGCCTCGTCTGTCTTGTTCAAACGCGCGGCAGCCAAGCCTTCCAAACCCAGCACCAGGGCGTAACCCAGCAGACACAGCGCAGCGCCCACAACCGCCAGCCAGGCAGAGCGAGGCCACCAGAACAAAAACCAGGCGGTGGCGAAGAGCAGCGATCCCAGCACCAGGACCTGTTGCAGCCGCGCCAGCCTGGAAGGGCGCCCGAAGCGTTCGGGTTTTGAGGAGTGGTCGGACATCGGCGAACTATCGCACGGCGATGACAGCCTCGAATTAGACTGGTGTTTCAACCCGCGTGAACATGCCATGACCCACACGCCCAACGCCGCAGATCGCATTCGCACTCACTTGGACCGCGTTGCCCAGCTGCGCCAGCAGGCTCGCTCCGCCGGTCTGGACCGTGCGGTTGACGACGTCAAGCGGCTTCAGGCGCAGCGCTTTCGCGCCACCTACGCCGACTTTCTGAAGCATCCCGCCTATGCCCCCGCCACGCATTTTTTTCTTGAAGAGCTCTACGGCGTTCATGACTTCGCACTGAGAGATGCGCAGTTTGCCCGCATCGCGGGCGCGCTTGAGCGGCTGTTTCCCGAGGCGGTGGCGCAGCTGGCGGTGGACTTGGCAGAGACGCACGCGCTCACCGAGGTGCTCGACCACGCCATGGCCACGCACTGGCTCACGCAGGACGCAGCCCTCCCACCCGGCGTTCGGTACACCCGGGCATGGCGGTTGACCGGTGATCGGGAGGCGCGCGCCCGGCAATTGGCGGTGGTCCAGCACATGGGTCTTGAGCTGCAACGGCTGACACGCATGCGCCCTTTGCGCCTGGCGTTGCGCATGATGCGCAACCCCGCGCGCGCTGCCGGGCTGGACGCCCTGCAGCATTTTCTGGAAAGTGGTTTTGACGCGTTTGCGTCCATGCGCGATGCGCGAACCTTTCTGGACACCATCAGTTCGCGAGAGGTGCGCTGGATCGATCTGCTGTTCGATGCGCCGGAAGACGATGTCGGCCAGGCGCTGGCGGCCGAACTGGCCCGCGCGAGCGCCAGTGAGTGAGCAGGCACGCTCGGGTCTGTGCTTTGCGTGACAGCCCCTTAGGGGTCGCCCGGTACCCAGTGTTGTGCGGCCTTGCCAGAATGGTTGCCTCTCATCTGCATTGGCGACTCCCATGACCCGACCCTGGCTCGATCAATACCCTGCAGGCGTGCCACACAACGTGACACCCGAGCGCTACCGCTCTCTCTCCGCACTGCTGGAGGAGTCTTTCAAACAACACGCTCGTGAACCTGTCAGTGTCTGCATGGAGCAGTGGATGAGTTACGGCGAACTCGACGGGCTGAGCGCGGCACTGGGGGCGTGGTTGCAGGGGCGGGGCCTTGTGCCTGGCGCTCGCGTCGCCATCATGCTGCCCAACGTGCCTCAGTTCCTGATAACCATGGCTGCGGTGGTTCGCGCGGGCTACACGGTGGTGAATGTCAACCCGCTCTACACCGCACGCGAGCTGGAACACCAGCTCAAGGACTCCGGAGCGCAAGCCATCGTCATCCTGGAAAACTTCTGCCATACGTTGGAAGAGGTCATCGATCGCACCTCCGTCGAGCATGTGGTGGTGGCCAGCCTGGGCGACGAGTTGGGGTTCTGGTACGGCCGGTGGATCACCTTTGCGGTCAGGCATCTGGCCAAAATGGTGCCTGCCTACAAGTTGCCACGCTCTGGGCCCCTGGGCGAACGCACCATCGTGAATTTCCGGCAGGCCGTGTCCGAAGGCAGCAGCAAGCCACTCAAGCCTGTCGACAGCAACCTCGACAGCGTGGCTTTTCTCCAATACACCGGCGGCACCACGGGGCTCTCCAAGGGCGCAGTTCTCACGCACCGTAACATCATTGCAGCCATTTTGCAGGCCGAAGCGTGGTTCAAACCGGCGCTCAATCGGGTGGGCGACTTGCGAGAGGTCAATGGCATTGCTGCGCTGCCGCTGTATCACATCTTCGCGCTCACACTCAGCCTGCTCACCATCCGGTGGGGTGCGCACATGACGCTGGTGCCCAACCCGCGCGATATCCCCCAGCTGGTCAACACACTCAAACGTCGGCCCTTTCATGTACTGCCGGCGGTCAACACGCTCTTCAACGCCCTGCTGCAGAACCCACAATTTCGGCAGCTGGACTTCTCGTCCCTTGCGCTCTCGCAAGCGGGGGGCATGGCGGCATCCGAGGGCACGGCCAAACAATGGCAGGCCGTCACGGGCTGCACCATGATTGAAGGCTGGGGCATGAGCGAAACCTGCGCCATCGGCACTAACAATCCGGTCACCAGCGCGTCATTCAGCGGCACCATTGGTCTCCCTTTGCCAGGCATCGAGATCGCTATCAAGAATGAGGAAGGCCAAAGCGTGGCACAAGGCGAGACAGGAGAAATCTGTATCCGAGGGCCCAACGTGATGACGGGCTATTACAACCAGCCTGAGGAAACTGCCCGCGCGTTTACCGACGACGGCTTCATGCGAACTGGCGACGTCGGTGTGATGGATGCCACTGGATTTACCCGAATCGTGGACAGAAAGAAGGACATGATCCTCGTGTCCGGGTTCAATGTGTTCCCCAGCGAGCTGGAGAATGTGATCTCGCTGTGCCCTGGTGTGCTCGAATGCGCCGCCATTGGCATCGAGGATGACAAGCAGGGAGAAGCAGTGAAAGTGTTTGTGGTGCGATCAGATCCAACGCTGCGCGAAGAGGATGTCGCTCGTTTCTGCCAAGAGAACCTCACGGGTTACAAGCGCCCTAAGCTCATCGAGTTCCGCGACGAGCTGCCCAAGAGCAATGTAGGGAAAATCTTGCGAAGGGCGCTGCGAACGCCAGCAACGCAGTAGGCTTTTCCGCTCCTTGCCCAACGTTCGCATGACCCCACCAGCAGAATTCGAAGCGGCTTCTTTGCTTGCCAACATCGGCGTCACTTGCATTGAACGCGGCTGGCTGTCATCGAACAACATCCTGGTGCAGGGCGATGGTCCCTCCGCCCTGGTTGACTCGGGCTACGCGACACACGCTGATCAGACCGTTGAACTGGTGGCGACAGCGCTGCAGGATCGGCGGCTCGAGCTGCTGCTCAACACCCATCTGCACAGCGATCATTGCGGGGGCAACGCAGCACTACAGGCCGCGTATCCCGAACTGGTGACCCTCATCCCACCGGGGCAGGCGGCTATGGTCGAAGACTGGGATCCTGTAGCGCTCACATTTGAGCCCACTGGGCAGCATTGCCCGCGATTTGCACACCAGTCGGTTCTCGTGCCCGGTACATCGGTGCAGCTGGGTGCACTTTCATGGGAAGTACACGCCGCCAAGGGTCATGATCCCCACTCCATCATCCTTTTTGAGCCGCAGCACCGCGTTCTGATATCGGCAGATGCACTCTGGGAAAACGGCTTCGGCATCGTCTTCCCAGAGTTGGAAGGCCATTCGGCGTTTGACGAAGTCGCAAACACCCTGGAGCTGATCGAAGAACTGGAGCCGGCAATTGTGTTGCCCGGGCATGGAGCCCTGTTTACAGACGTTAGCGCCTCACTCTCACGCGCACGCAGCCGACTCGACCAATTTGTTAAGCAGCCCGAAAGACACCGCCGGCACGCACTCAAGGTGCTCATCAAGTTCAAACTGCTCGAATGGCAGGTCATATCGGTGCCCGCATTGTTCGAATGGGTCATGAGTACCGCGTACTTCAAGCTCGCGATGCCTGCCTTAGCCAGCGCTGATCGCGCGTCCTCAATGGATTGGCTTGAAGAAATTCTGTGTGAATTGGAGCGGAGCCGCGCATTGAAGCGAGAAGGCGCCACCGTTTTCAATGCCTAAGGGCGCGTCTATCTAATCGGGCGCCAGTGCCGAAGAAGAATGCACACCGGTGCGTCGCACCCGGTTTTCATACGAGAGCCCCAGAAACACCAAACCCCCAAGTACCTGTTGGTACGAGGGGGTGTGGGGGCTTGTAAGAGCCTGACGATGACCTACTTTCACACGGGAACCCGCACTATCATCGGCGCAAAGGCGTTTCACTGTCCTGTTCGGGATGGGAAGGAGTGGTACCA